>CAVTYC010000001.1:0-1249912 GCA_963738855.1 uncultured Acidobacteriaceae bacterium
TTCACCCATACGGACGTATTCTTATGCACACCCTCATTTTCCACATACGAGGCACAACAGCCTCAATAGTTCAGATAGATAGGATTCCCGACGATCAGCAGAGTTCCCGCCTCAGACCGCATATTGACGCGTATCCAGTGCCGGGTTCCATCACCCTGATAAGTAAACTCTCTCGTCTCATCCGCCAGGTTAATTGGCGCATTATCCAACAGCGCGCTTAGCCGCCCATCCTGAATCACCTCGACATGTGCCCCCGCAAGCCCCACCGTTCTCACCGAAAACTGCACCCGCTCACCGGCACCGGACTGCAAAGCGTCTCCCATCGAAGCAGTATGCGAACCCGCCCGCGCCGTAAATTCAATCAGCCGATCCCTCGTTCCCTCCCCATCGATAAAAACATGTCCGGCATGAATCCCCTCTAAAATCGCCCGCTCCGACAACTCCGGAGCATAGACTACCGTCGTCGGATGCCCCACAGCAGACCTCTCCCCAGGAGGGATAGCCGCATTGTGATTGTCGCTCCCGGCGATCCCCGTTATTCGAAACCCCTTGTTCAACCTCTCCTGCCAGTAAGCAATACCCGAATAAGGTCCATCGGACGAATCTCCATTCAGCGCTTCAATCGCATCAACCTTGCTGAAGTCAGTATCTGGCGCGGACCAACCACACCCCATGCAAGCCGCTCCCGACGGAAGCCCCGGATGATTGATCGAAAACACGCCATGCGCCTCTCTCACACTTCGCAGCAGCGTATTCATGTCCGGCACATACGGACTCGTCAACCGAAAATCAATAAACGCCGTTGTGCCAAAGACGTTCGCATGCCCCTCAAACGTCGTAATCTCACGCCCCGGCATGAGCAGCAGATTATCGAAGTAAGGCTGCAGTTCACGCATGACATTAAAGTGCGAGGTCGTATTGTGATCACTGATCGCAATAAAGTCGAACCCCCGCGCCGCCGCAGCCTCAACCGTCTTATAGAGCGGGCACGGAACCTTATGCCCCAAACGGCTCATACACGAGCCGTCACTATGCGCATCATGCATGTGCAGATCGCCCCGGTACCACGCACTCCCGGTACGCAGAGGCACCTGACTGAACGTCGACACAGCGGCAGCATCACCCTTGCGCTCAAAATGAACCGTAGCCGTAAACTCTGAGCGAACGTCCTTCTCGATATTCGGAATCCCCAGGATCAACTTCCATCGTCCCGGACGAACTGGCCCCGGCAGATAAGAAGGCGTCGCATCCGACTCCGAGATCGTGAACGAGCTCTTATTTCCCCCACTCCACCCGCGAAAGCCTTCCCCATCAAACATCCCCAGATCGATCACCGTGTGCTTATCCCGCTCCGTATAAGAACAGTCCACCGTGATCCGGGTCACCCCCTCCCCCACGTCGAAGGGAACCTCAATATAAGTCTGACGGTCTGCGTAGGTTACCGTCCTGTGCAGAACCAGATCGGCAGCCGGCGACTGTGCTGCACTGGTCGTCACGCCTGCAAGCATCACCAGTGCCAACCCAGTCGCCGTTACGGCGACACGGCTCCCCATGAACCTTTTGGCAAGACGATCTCCCGAAACAGGAGTCGATAACTTGGGAAGAGACCAGAGGGACGGTTTACAAACAGAACGGCAATCTATCTTCATCACACCGCGAAGGGTATCAAAGTTCCTTCAGCCGCAGAGTTCTTTTAACCGTAGAGCCACACCACGACACCAACCCACCCGCATCAGCGTGGCCCGAAACCTTGCTAAGCCCCTCACACTACGAGATCTCCGCATCAATATGTTCCTGATTTATCTGCGACTTGCGACGGTTGCGACTTAACAGTTTTTTGAGCCGAGAAGAACGGCTTCTTGGTCGAGTTGCTTTGGCATGTTCCATCGCGTGGATAACGTGCACCCTATTTGATTGACATCCTTGAGCTTTCCTTTGTCCAAGATAAGTTTGGGAGTAAGAGGAATCCATTTTTCGATAAGTATTCCCGCTGTAGACGGTAACGCTTTTACTGTAACGTTCTAACGAAAATACACGCGGGCACTTGGGCAACTGAACAAAATTAGCCAGCATCAACCGCATCGATAGGCCCTCAATAGATTTTGCCTCCAACAAAATCTCCTTGACAGTTCTTATCCAGTACAGATAAATTTTGCGACGCGTAGAAAATAACAAGTCGACAGCAAGGAGAGCCTCCGGCTAGCCTGGCTCTCCGGTGGATTCATCTTTTCCGGAGGAACCATGAAACCCCACACCACTCGTTTCCAACGCTGTGCATTCGGCCTTCTACTCCTCATCATTCTGGCAACCCCGGGCATACAGGCGCAGGTACTGTATGGAACCATCACAGGAAATGTGACCGACAGCAGCGGCGCGGTCATTAATAGCGCAACCATCGCCGCAGCGAATGAGGCCACCGGCGTCTCACGTACAGTCATCACGAACGCCGAAGGTATCTACCTTATCCAGAGTCTGCAGCCTGGCACTTACACGATTACCATCACAGCGTCCAACTTTACGACGTTTAGGGCGACTGGGATTCAGGTAGCCCCAAACCAGATCACTCGAAGCGACGCACAACTGCGCGTTGGCTCCAACCAACAGGTCGTTGAAGTGAACGCCCAGACGGTACCCCTACAGACCGACAGGGCCGACGTCAATACGGAGATCGGGCGGGTGCAGCTTGCCGAGTTGCCGACCACCAGCAGCTATGGCCGCAATTTTCAGTCGTTGTATAAGCTTGTCCCTGGCTTCACCCCGCCGGCTGAGCAGAATTCGTCGGGCGGCAATCCTATGCGCGCGCAGGCTAGCAACGCCAACGGCGTCTCGTGGGCCGCAAACTCAACCCGCGTAGACGGCGCGACCGTGTCCTATCCATGGCTGCCTTATCTGATCGCGTATGTGCCACCGCAGGATGCGATTCAAAGCGTGAATGTTGTAACGAACAGTTTCACCGCGGATCAGGGAACGGCAGGCGGCGCGTCCATCAACGTGACGATCAAGTCAGGTACCAATAAACTCCACGGTTCAGCTTTCCTCTACAACAGCATCAACCAGTACAACGCCCGCAGCTTCTACCAGGCCGTCAGCGCTCTGCCGGTGCGCCCAAAGAACATCTACAACGAGTGGGGCGGCGCAATCGGCGGACCAATCCTGAAGGATAAGCTTTTCTTCTTCTTCGATATCGACCGGATCACCCGTCGCAATGCAACCAGCGGCTCTCAGACCATTCCGACTCCACAGCTTATCGGTGGCAATTTCAATGGGTTCCTGGTTGGTGGGTCGCAGGCGCAGATTTACGACCCCGCCAGCGGCAACACGACGGCGCTCGCTGTGTCAGGAGGCACGGTTCTGGGCCAGAACGGCGTTGGCCGCAAGACCTTTGCCACCACAAATGGGACCGGTCTTATGCAGATTCCGGCAAGCCGCATCAGCTCTGTGGCGACGAAGATGCTTGCCCTGTTGCCCGCTGCCAATAACTGCATCAATAACTGTTTCTCATCAATTGCCAATAACTATATCGGCTCCGCGACAGCGGCCTACACGATGACGAAGTACGACACAAAGATCAACTGGAACCCGAACGACAAGAACTCCATCTTCGGCCGCTACAGTATCGCTCCATACGACATTAATGATCCTCCCGCGCTAGGAGCTGCGAACGGATCGCCATTCGATGGCGGCAATCCCGGAGCCAACCTGGGGAGAATCCAAAACGTCGGCCTCGGCTTTACGCACGTCTTCACGCAGAATCTGCTGCTCGCTATAAACGCCGGTTATGCGCGGCAGCGCATCGGTGGTCAGGGCCCGGATCTGGGTCCAAACTTCGGCTTGGAGACCCTCGGCATTCCCGGCACGAACGGCCCGAATCCTCTTCAGAGCGGTCAACCTGGCTTCGTCTTTTCGGCTGCTTCTGCCAGCGGTTTCGGCGGCGGCGCTTCCTCGAGCGGTTCCACTGCTTTTTCGTCGATCGGTAACCAGAACACTGCCAGTCCCTATCTGTTCCGGGACAACCAGTATGTAGGGAACGCCTCCGTCACGTGGACCAAAGGCCGGCACAACATGGCCTTCGGCGGCGAGTATACACACTCAGCGATCAATCACTTCCAGCCGCAGGGCTCCAACGTGGCGACTCCCCGAGGAGGCTTCCAGTTCACTGGCGGCCTCACCACCATCGGCGGTACAACCCCGACGATCTTCAACCAACTCGCCGACTTCCTGCTTGGCCTGCCGCAAACCTACGGAAAAGCCACGCAGTCTCTGAATCCCAATGCTGTTCGCTGGTCGACCTTCGCCTTCTACGCACAGGACCAATGGCAGGCCACCCCGAAGCTGACTTTAACCGCCGGCTTACGGTACGAATACTATCCTTTCGCTACGCGCGATCACGAGGGTGTGTTCCGTTTCGATCCTGCGCTGGGCCCGACCAATAACGTTGTGATCGGCGGACGTGGCGGCAATCCTCAAAACACAGGCGTCGATATTGGATGGGGTATGATCGTTCCTCGTGTCGGCATTGCCTATCGCGTAAGGGAGCAAACCGTAGTTCGCGCGGGCTTCGGCATGACGGTCGATCCCGACAACTTCCGCCGCTTCCGCGAAACCTATGGCGCGGTAACCAATATCAATCTGGGCGGCCCCAACTCCTACACGCCTGCCAACTGTCTGCAGGCAGCTGACGGTGCGAACAGCCTTACCGGCTGCGGTACGACTAACGGCACCGCGGCAGGTACGCAGACGGTAGGCATTCCCCCAGTCACGCAGCCGGACTACAGCACCGGATTCCTGACGCTTCCAACCAGCGCATCGACAGAGACCGTACCCAAACTCTACCGCCGGGGCTATATCCAATCCTGGAACTTGGCACTGCAGCAGGAGTTGGTGGCCGGCTTCAACATGAACCTGGCCTATGTAGGTACGCATGCTGTGCGCGCCATTACGTCGCTGAACATCAACGCAGCGCCTCCGGGAGGCGGCAACGCCGGACGCTTACTTTCAACCACTACCGGATCTCAGGTTGACATCACGTCAAACACGCCCTTCCGCAGCGCGAGCTATAACGGGCTGCAGGCCCAGCTAACACGACGTGTCGGCCAAGGTGTAAACACAGGACTCATCTATACCTGGTCGCACGCCATCAACTACAACGACAACTCCACTTAT
This sequence comes from uncultured Acidobacteriaceae bacterium, assembly GCA_963738855.1. Lineage (GTDB taxonomy): Bacteria > Acidobacteriota > Terriglobia > Terriglobales > Acidobacteriaceae > Edaphobacter. The sequence goes on from CAVTYC010000001.1 coordinate 5,164, forward strand.
AGCGGCCTCATGTTTAACTATCCCACGTACTGGGACCGCAACAAGGGAACAGCGGGCTTCGATCGAACGAATAACCTGCAGTGGTGGGTAGTAGGAGACTCGCCCTTCGGCAAAAACGGTAAGTGGGCTTTAGACGGCTTTGCTGGAAAAGCATTGGGCGGCTGGTCGCTGAACACTGCTCTTAGCAAACTCAGCGGTGTGCCGTTTTCGGTGACCGATGCAGGGACTGTATTGAATGCGCCCGGCAACACGCAGGTCGCTGATCAGGTGAAATCGATCGTTGCGATTGGGAAGACCTACCGGAGTGGCACGAATAATGTGGCAAGTCTTCCACCATACTTCGATACGACAGCCTTCGCCGCTGTGACAGGCACACCCCGTTTCGGAACCTCGTCGCGGAATATGCTCCGAGGGCCCGGTTACTTCAACCTGGACGTAAGCGTCGTTCGTGAGTTTGGCATCTGGGAAAACCTGAGATTCCAGTTCCGTGCCGAGGCGTTCAATATGACCAACACTCCGGCATTCGCGAATCCGAATTCAAATATCTCAGGAGCCAACTTCGGCAAGGTTACAGCGCTTGCGGCGAACACCGGAGGACGAAGCATCAATCTAGCCGGTCGCTTCACATTCTAGTGATGTGCACAATTATGGATAGAAAAGGCAAGCAGCGTCGTCCAGGGCTGCCTGCCTTTCTTCGCCATTAAACAATTGTCAGGAGATATCAGCGAGTAGATGCCGCGCTCTCTCTTTTTGCGCGATTCCTGGACTTGCGAACATGCTGTCCATCCGCAGTCGAATCAGTCGAGCGGTGATATCCGGAGTGGCGCTGTAGCACCAGAGCCGCAGCGCCTCGAAGCCTCGCCAGTTCGGCATCCGTCGTTATCATCAGCCGTGGAGATACGCCGGCTAGCATCTTGCCATTCAGTTCTGCTTCCACGATTGGACCGAATCTCGCCCATGAAATGGTTAGATCTCCGGTCAGCAAGATCAGTTCCGGGGAAAGTGCTGTTGCAATCAGCCTCAGGCCCTGCCCCAGAAACATTGCCTGCTTATTCAATGCTTCGATTGCCTTGCGATCTCCATCCTCTGCTCGATTCAATAACTCTCGAATAGTCGACACAGGCGACTTCGGACTAAGCTCCGCATAAAATCGAAGGGCTGCACGCGATGACGCATACATCTCCCAGCATCCGTTGCGACCGCAACCGCACTGTGGGCCGTTTGGATTAAGGGGTACATGCCCAAATTCACCTGCCAGGCCGGCCTTACCGGTCACTAGCTGTCCGCTCGCCAGAATTGCCGCCCCGACGCCCTCGGAGATCGTAATGAGCACAGCATTGCGAATGCCATCCATCCTGCCGAACCAAAGCTCAGATAGCAGACATGCATTGGCCGCGTTATCCATCTCTACCTGTAGAGGAATACGTTGCTCGATCGCCTTTTTAATGTCGTAGTCCGACCATTTCAAATTCGGCGCTAGGATCAGCCTTTGAGAGACAGGATCGACTCGCCCAGGAAGGCTGAGGCCAATTCCTTCGAACGATTTCTCCGGATGCCGCGTCCGCATCCTCTCCATGGAATCGATCAAATTGCTTACGCCTCGCTCCGGGTCGGTCAGGAGCGGTAATGCCTCACGAGAGAGAAATCTGCCATTGAGGTCGACAACGGCAATAATCGCCTGGTCGGGGCGTATATCGGCAACAATAATTGCCATGTCACCATTCAATGAGAGCAATGTGGGCCTGCGACCGCGTGGCCGCCGTGCCGCAGCGCCTTCGACAATCCACTTCTCCTCTAAAAGCTGTTCGACGATCGAAGAGACTGTGCTTGGCTGCAGTCCAGAGCTGCGTGATAGATCCGCGCGTGCAATCGGTTGTTTCGTGCGAATGAGCTCCAGAATCACGTCCCGATTGATATCGCGTGCGACCTCACTCGATGCGAGCTCGACGTATGCCAGATCGATTCGCCTGATACCCTGCCTTCTTTGTGCTCGGTCTATCTGAGTCTTCATCATTCCTTCCGCTTTGGCCGAATTACAGAAACTCAATGCTGAAGCCGTTGAAATTATTCATAATATTGACCCATTCTCCGGACTCTCATTGCCAATCTGTAAGGTGTTGAAGCTCCATGGAGGTTTTAATACCGTTGCCCCAGGAAATCCAGCCATGAATCGAAATTGGATGCGGAGTGGCCAAGGCTGATAAAGTACCGAGCGAACTATCTCGAAGTCATAGAACGGCCCTCGGACCTTTAAAGAAAAGCAAACTCGTGACTACGTATATCTGAATTTAAAATTTATTACAACAAACATTTTAATGTTTCACGAAGTGATCCGGGGCCCCCTCATAAGTATCCTCCGAAGCCCCTCCACGCCGATTTGCCAATTTATTGTTTCGATCAATGCCTTCAATAGCCCACGCTAACTCAGCCCTACATCTCAAAGCCATCGTCGACGGTTTCGCTAAATTTGTTTGGCTGTAAAAGAATTTGATCTGCGGCGCACAGAAGAAAGGCACGCAAACCCACAACCGCCAGGGCAGCTACAGTCTACAGTGCATTGCCATCGTCCCTCTCGAGTTCGGCGAATACCGTCGCGAAATGTGGTGATACCCCTCCCATAGGCGTTGCCGGCGAAATCTTAGTGAATATCGGATACTTCTGGACCTTTGCACTAATTTCCGCGATAAATCATTGTCGGGCCCGGTCGGGGGGTCTTTCACAAACGTGCCTTCAATCAAAGAGTAAGTAAATCATCACCTTTCCCTAAAGAGACGTTGTGCACCCTGCGAAGGTCCAGGCACGCTATCTGCAAAATCTAAAGGTGACAGCGCAGAATTATTTGTAGTACAAAACATAAAGACTTTTAGCGAATCCGTTCAGCAGAGAGCTTCGGGTAATTATGTTTGATCTCACGGCCAAGGTCGCGGTTGTAGTCGGTGGAACATCAGGCCTTGGCAAAGCCATCGCTCTCGGTCTGGCTGAAGCTGGCGCGGACGTCATCGCATCATCACGATCTCAGGCCCCAGTGGAAGAAGTTGCCTTGGAGATCGAAGCTAAAGGAAGACGAACTCTGAGGTTGGTGTCGGACGTCACCGATCGGCAATCTTTGCAAGAGCTCCACGATAGTGTCCTCGAGACTTTCGGAGCTGTTCACATTCTGGTCAACGCCGCTGGCATTACAAAGCGCGTCGAGACTCTCGATTGCCCGGAAGATATCTGGAACGGCATCATGAATGTCAATCTCAATGGGACCCTCCGCGCCTGCCAGATCTTTGGAAAAACAATGCTTACACAAAGATACGGCCGCATCATCAACGTTGCTTCGCTCTCTACCTTCGTCGCGTTTAACGGGGTTGCGGCCTACTGCGCGAGCAAGGCAGCGGTAGGGGCGCTGACTCGATCCCTTGCGGTCGAGTGGGGAGCCCAGGGAGTCTGTGTCAATGCCATCGCACCCGGAATCTTCCCCACCGAACTGAATCGAGCCCTGCTTGACTCCCCACGCGGTCACGAGCTTCTGATGCGTACACCGATGCATCGTTTCGGCGAGGTGGAGGAAGTCGTTGGAGCTGCGGTTTATCTTTCCTCCTGCCAAAGCTCCTTCACGAATGGCGAAATTCTAACCATCGACGGGGGTTACATGGCGAGTGGCGTGAACCAGTAATTCTGCGCCACGAAACGGTTTGATAGAGTGCTGAACTCCTGGAACATCTTATGTAACACCAGAATTTCTTCGACATTAGAACTAACGATCATTTTCCTTGACATATCCCCTTGATCGTCCGAACAAGCTTGACACTGCTAACTGAATAAAATAATTTCGCGTCGCATAGCATTTTCACCCCGGCATCGACCCCTTTTACTGAAAGGACCTCCCACGTGGTCAAATTTCGCCTCTCTGGTTCCATCGCTTTGTGCCTCGCATCTGTTCTGTTGCTCGCACCTTCGCTGGTACACGCGCAAGACAGCAAGCTGTTTCTGGATCCCACTCAACCGACGGATAAGCGGGTCGATGACCTTGTGTCACGTATGACTCTCGAAGAGAAGATCACGCAAATGGTCAACACTTCGCCCGCTATCCCTCGCCTTGGGGTCCCGGCATATGACTGGTGGAATGAGGGTCTGCACGGCGTGGCGCGGTCAGGGTATGCCACCATGTTTCCCCAGGCCATCGGCATGGCCGCTACATGGGATACGCCCCTGATTGGCCAGATCGGCCAGACGATTTCGACCGAGGCTCGCGCCAAATATAACGAGGCGGTTCGCCACGATATCCATTCGATCTACTATGGCCTGACCATCTGGTCACCCAACATCAATATCTTCCGCGACCCACGTTGGGGACGAGGACAGGAGACCTATGGCGAAGATCCTTTCCTCACCAGCCGCCTCGGTATCTCATTTGTTAAAGGCCTGCAAGGCACCAATCCTGACTTCTTCAAGGTCATTGCAACGCCGAAACACTTCGCTGTGCACAGCGGCCCGGAGTCCGACCGTCACCGCTTCAACGCCACTCCCACTGCCCATGACCTTTGGGAAACCTACCTGCCCGCTTTCCGCGCGACCATTGTCGATGCCAAGGCCGGCTCCATCATGTGCGCTTATAACGCCCTCGACGGCTTCCCTGCCTGCGCCAGCCACGAGCTGCTCGATCAGATACTGAGAGGGTATTGGGGCTTCAAAGGATTCGTCACCTCCGATTGCGGAGCCATCGATGACTTCTTCGAAGCGAAAGCTCACCACACCTCGGCCGACAAGGCAACTGCCGCCGCCGAGGGCATCAAGAGAGGTACAGACACCAACTGCGGCTCAACGTATCTCGCGCTCGGCGAAGCTGTGAAGAGAGGACTCGTCACCGAAGCCGAGATCGACGTCTCCCTCAAGCGTCTCTTTCGCGCCCGATTCCAACTCGGTCTGTTTGATCCCCCAGCACAAGTGCCTTACAACAGCATTCCCTTTTCAGTAGTAGGTTCTTCAGAGCACCATGCGCTTGCCCTCGAGACCGCACGCAAATCCATGGTGCTTCTCAAGAATGAAGGCGGCGCACTACCCCTCAAGCACAGCCTCCGCACGATCGCCGTTGTCGGACCGAACGCAGCCTCGCTCTCGGCGCTTGAGGGTAACTACAACGCTGTTCCCCGCAACCCTGTACTGCCCGTGGATGGCATCATCGCTGAGTTCCCGCAAGCCAAGGTACTCTACGCTCAGGGCGCTCCGTACGCAGAAGGCGTGGCAGTTCCTGTGCCGCGCACACTCCTCCACCCCGCCAACCAACCAAAGGTTGAGGGCCTGACCGGAGAGTACTTCGACGGTACGAACTTCGACGCGAAGCCTGTATTCAGCCGTGTTGATAAGCAGATCGACTTTGATTGGAACTCAGCCAGCCCGGTCCCCGGTGTCGCGCCAAACGCTTTTGCGGTTCGTTGGACCGGCACCATTACTCCGCCCGCGCCCGGCACATACAGCTTTGCCATGCGGCTCGCGCACTGCTATCCCTGCGGAGATCACGAGCGGTTCTCCGTATACGTCGATGGCAAGCCGATCGCAGGATTTGCCTCGCCAGCCAACGCCGAATCCCGCGAGAGCGGCACTCCGCGGTTCAAGGTCAACTTCCCCGACAACAACCCGCGCGAGATTCGCGTCGAGTACACACACACAGCCAAGCTCTTCGGTGCAGGCATCTCGATGGAGTGGGTACCTGAACCCGAGCCTCTTCGCAACGAAGCCGTCGCTATCGCGCAGAAAGCCGACGTTGTTCTCGCCTTCGTGGGCCTCTCGCCTGAACTCGAAGGCGAAGAGATGCCAATCAAGGTGGAAGGCTTCTCCGGTGGAGACCGCACCGACATCAAGCTGCCCGGAGCGCAGCAGCAGATGCTGGAGGCTTTGGCAGCAACCGGCAAACCCATCGTCGTCATCCTGATGAACGGCAGCGCCCTTGCCACGCAATGGGCACAAGCGCACGTCGGCGCAATCCTCGAAGCATGGTACCCCGGAGAGGCTGGCGCCCAGGCGATCGCCGAGACACTCAGCGGAAAGAACAACCCCGGCGGACGTCTCCCGATCACGTTCTATGAGTCGGTCGAACAGTTGCCATCATTCAGCGACTACTCCATGGCCAACCGCACCTATCGCTATTTCAAAGGCACCCCGCTCTACGGGTTTGGATACGGACTCAGCTACACGACCTTCCGGTACTCTGGCGTGAAGCTTTCGAGCAGCCATCTTCACGCTGGCGATACCCTCACTGTCGAAGCCGATGTCCAGAACGTGGGCTCCCGCGCAGGTGACGAAGTTGCACAGCTTTATCTAACGCCGCCGCAGACCGAGGTCTCGCCCAAGCTCGCTCTTAACGGTTTCACCCGCGTCCACCTGGCTCCAGGGCAGAAACAGCACATCCAATTCACACTCGATCCTCGGACGCTTTCGCAGGTCGATGCGAAGGGTGTTCGCGCCGTCACTCCAGGCAGCTACAAGCTCGCTCTGGGTGGCGGTCAGCCAACGGAAGCCACCGACGTGACCGTGGAATTCACCATTGAAGGGACGCAGGAGCTACCGCGCTAATGCGACCACATACGCTCCTCCTGTTTCTGGCATGGGCCGTTCCCATAGCCCATGCAGAAACAGGCGCGGAGGCATGGCTTCGCTACGACCGCGTTACTGATCCCGCAGCCCTACAGCGATATCATGATCTTCCTCGCCGCATCATTCAGTTAGGACAAAGCCCCGTCGCACAAAACGCCGCCGCAGAACTCGCGCGAGGGCTATCCGGTGAACTCGGGATTCAGACACAACGTGCTGCCACTCCAGGAACGGAGGACGCCTTTGTTCTAGGCACCCCTGCCGAACTCGAGAAGTTCCTCCCCGGCGCTTCTCATCGTGCATTGCCGTCAGAGGGTTTCCGCATCGCGCGCGAACGAACCGGCAAACAAACACTGTGGATTATCGAAGGCGGAGCGCCACCCGCAGAGCTGTTCGCAGTCTTTCGCTTACTGGAAAAGATCGTCACGCTCAATCCGCAACTCGAGTCGGCGGAGAGCCCGTCAGCACCTGTTCGCTGGGTCAACCAGTGGGACAATCTCGACGGCAGTATTGAGCGTGGGTACGCTGGCCGCTCCATCTTCTTCGATGCAGGCCACGTCCGCAGCGATCTGAGCCGCGCCGTAGAGTACGCTCGCCTTCTCGCATCCGTCGGGATCAACGGCTGCACGGTCAACAACGTCAACTCCGATCTCCGCACACTCACTCCAGAGATGCTGCACGAGTTCGCACGCATCGCCGATGCATTTCGTCCTTGGGGAGTACGCCTTTCCCTATCGGTCGATCTCTCGAGCCCGCAGATCGTTGGCCACTTACCCACCTTCGATCCTCTCGATCCGACGGTAATTGCTTGGTGGCAGCAAAAAGTCGATGAGATCTATACCCTCATCCCAGACTTCGCGGGCTTCGTAGTCAAAGCTGACTCGGAAGGACGCGCTGGCCCATCGCAATACGGACGGACGCCGTCGCAGGCTGCCAACGTCCTCGCGCGCGCGCTGCTACCGCACCACGGCGTCGTTCTCTTATCGCGGATTCGTCTACAACCACCACCTCGACTGGCAGGACTTGAAGGCAGACCGCGCCCGGGCAGGATACGACAACTTCGCCTCCCTCGACGGCACCTTTGAACCCAACGTCATCATTCAGGTCAAACACGGCCCGATCGACTTCCAGATACGCGAGCCCGTATCTCCTCTCTTCGCCGCCCTGCAACACACATCACAGGCCATCGAAGTCCAGACCACGCAGGAGTACACCGGTCAGCAGCGTCACATGGTCTTTCTTATACCGATGTGGAAGACCGCTCTCGACACTGACCTTCGCGCGCAAAGACCGCAGTACGCCCGTGAAGGAGATCGTTACCGGCAAGGCTTCCATCAACCTCTCGGAGGTTTCGTCTCCGTCGTCAACGTCGGCCTCGACATCAACTGGCTGCACACCCCATGGCCATGGCGAACCTCTACGGCTTCGGACGTCTCGCATGGAATCCCGACCTCGCCTCCGAGCAGATCATCGACGAGTGGACGCGCCAGACCTTCGGAAACGACCCACAGGTCGTCGACATGGTGGACCATCTGCAGCTCGATTCCTGGAAGGTATACGAGCAATACACCGGCCCCCTTGGCATCGGCACTCTCACCGACATCATCAGCGTCCACTACGGCCCCGGCATCGAGTCCGCTGAACGCAATGGCTGGGGCCAATGGCATCGCGCCGATCACGATGGCACCGGCATGGATCGCACGGTCGCCACCGGCACGGGCTTTACGGCTCAGTACCCCCCGCCAGTCGCGCGCATGTACGAGTAGCTCGCGTCGTGCCCCGACGCGTTTCTTCTTTTCATGCATCACGTGCCCTATACGCACGAGCTGCACTCAGGAAAAACCGTGATCCAGCACTTCTACGACGCGCACTATGAAGGTGCCGCAACCGCCGCAACCTACGCTCCACGCTGGGAGAGCCTACGCGGCCGCGTCGACGACCAGCGTTTTGCAGAGACGCTGAGGCTCTTTCAATACCAGGCCGGACACGCGATGGTATGGCGCGACGCCGTAAGCGAATGGTTCTTCCACCTCTCCGGCATCCCCGACGCACACGGCCGCGTGGGACATCACCCTAACCGCATCGAAGCGGAAGCAATGACCTCGACCGGCTACACCGTAGCCGATGTGCACCCTTGGGAGACTGCCTCTGGCGGCAAAGCAGTCATCTGCAAAGGCCCCGAGCCATGCAAACTGACCGCGAAGCTCGATCTGCCCGCCGGACACTACGACATAGCCGTGCAGTACTTCGATCTTCGCGGAGGAGCATCGCACTATGACCTCCGCCTCAACGACAAGCCAATCGCAGACTGGGTCGCCAACGATACGCTTCCACCCGCAGTCAACGACAGCCATCTCGACGGACACACAAGCACACGCTTTACCGCGCACTCCGTCTCCATCGCGCCAGGAGATACGCTGACCCTTCGCGGCACGCCAGACGGAGACGAAGCGGCCCCCGTCGACTACATCGAAATCATTCCAGGCTCCAAGGGAACTCCAAAGCTATGAAGATCACCGCCGCACGCCTCATCATCTGTTCGCCCGACCGCAACTTCGTCACCCTGCGCATCGAGACCGATGAGGGCATCTACGGCCTCGGAGACGCAACGCTGAATGGACGCGAGCTCGCCGTAGCCGCTTACCTGGAAGAACATGTCCTGCCCTGCCTGATCGGACGCGACCCCTTCCAGACAGAGGACATCTGGCAGTATCTCTATCGCGGAGCGTACTGGCGTCGCGGTCCCATAACCATGACGGCCATCGCCGCCGTAGACGTGGCGCTGTGGGATATCAAAGGCAAGGCGCTCAACACACCTGTCTACAACCTACTCGGCGGCCGGTCCCGCGATGGCGTCCTCGTCTACACCCACGCCAATGGTCGCGACATCCCCGAGGCACTCGACTCGGTCCGCAAACACATGGAAGAAGGCTACCTCGCCGTTCGCGCGCAAGCCGGCGTCCCCGGCGTCGCATCAAGCTACGGCGTCCCGAAAGCCGGCAAGCCTTACGAACCAGCCGAACGCGGCCTTCCATCCGAAAGCCTCTGGTCAACCGAAAAGTATCTCAACTTCGTCCCATCGCTCTTCGAAAAGCTCCGCGTTGAACTCGGTCCCGACGTCCACCTTCTCCACGACGTCCATCACCGGCTCATGCCCATCGAAGCCGCACGACTCGGCAAGTCGCTCGAACCCTACAACCTCTTCTGGATGGAAGACCCATGCCCCGCGGAACTCCAAGAGGGCTTCGAACTCATCCGTCGTCACACCACCACCCCAATCGCCACAGGAGAAGTCTTCAATTCCGTGTGGGACGCCCACGATCTCATTCGTCATCAATGGATCGACTACATCCGCATGACGATCGTGCACGGCGGCGGCATCACGCACGCCAAAAAGACCGCTGACTTCGCCGCCCTCTACCAAGTCCGCACCGGCTACCACGGCGCCACCGATCTTTCGCCGATCACGATGGCAGCCGCACTCCATCTCGGCCTCGCGATCCACAACTTCGGCATCCAGGAGCACATGCACCACAGCCCACTAACCGACGAAGTCTTCCCACACCACTATCGCTTCGAAGCCGGTTACATGCATCCAGGCGAAGCGCCCGGTCTCGGAGTCGAGATCGATGAGACGCTCGCCGCCAAATATCCCTATCAACGCGCCTATCTTCCTGTAGCCCGCAAGCTCGACGGCACCCTCACGGATTGGTAACGTTGAGTCTCTCCCGCAAGAGAGACTCAGCAAATCTACTTAGCAGCATGCAGCGATGAGGCAATCTCTCGCGCCTGTTCAACAGTACCGTTCTGATACATCACTTCAACAATGCAGAACTTTGAGCTGCTGATCGGTACGATCCGATAGACGTCCGGCTTCCCGGTAATGGATTGGCCCTCCATCACGAATTCCGTAGGCGAATTCACCGTCACCTTGCTATTTTTGTAGACGGTCTGCGCCGACTGTTTCGCCTCGGCATAAGAGTCAATCATCTTGGGCGAACTGACCGCCATCGAAACCTTATGATCCGGAGCGTCGGCCGTACCACCGAGTTCGCCCGGAACCCAATTGGCAGGCACAGAGACCTGGCAGCTGCCATCCCGGCTCTTGATCATCTGCTTATCTGCAGCCATCGTAAAAGAACTAGCAACCAGAGCCACTCCAATCGCCGCAACAACACTCTTTGTATTCATCGATCACTCTCCGCGACTTACCTGGACGACAGGAAATTTCTTCGTCGTGGATTAATCGGCCACCTTCCCCATTGCGGAATAAATTGTCTTGATTTTTGATGAGTGCCGAGTAAAGCAGTTACTGCGTCTTCCCAAGCCGACGATAATACTCAGCCACCGCATCCTGATACCCCTGCGGCACAGTAGGCGACTTGCTCGTCCGCACCTGCCCTGATTGCGGATCGTCAGCTTTGCGGCGCAGTTCAAGCTCAAGCTTGTCGACGTCGGTCAGCACCTGCGCATGCAACTGTTCCACCATCGCTGGATTGCCGGGGAAGCGACTCGGATCCAGCCGCTGCATCTCCTTCACCAGGTCCTGAATCTGGCGCAGGGCCGCAGGATCGTCCTTCGCCAACTGACGCAGATGGTTCAGTTCCTGCAATCCCTGGTTGATCGCCCTCTCCGAATCCGCCGGAATCGGCCCATTATTCTGGCCATTCACACGCCGCTGCGTTTGATCGAACTGATTGTTCCCCGTATTCACGTTGTAAGTAACAACTCCCCCACCGCCGCGAGGTTCGTAGTTCCCTATATCCCCACTGTCCCCGTTCTGAGGATCACCATCCCGAATCCCCGGTTGCCCACCGCCGCGTAGTCCACTCCCTCGTGCGTCACCGGGCTGGTTTCCGTTCTGTTGCCCCCCGTTCTGCTGTCCACTTTGCGCCCCGCCGCGCTCTCCTGCCTGTCCTTGTTGACCTGCCTGCGAACGCTGCCCCTGCTGCTGACCACCCTGCCCTTGCTGCTGCCCCGATCGCTGACCTCCCTGTCCGCGCCCCGACGACAAACTCTGTATCTCGCTGCGCAACCGTTCCACATGATCAAGCGCAGCCGTCTGCGTACCGTGCCCTGCCTTACTCTGCCCATCACGCTCCGCACCCATGCCCTGTTGTGCCTGCCGAACCTCGTCGCTCAACTTCCTAAGTCCCGATGCAATCTCCCCCTCGGTTCCGTTCGTGTTCGGATTAATTCCCCGCCGCAGCCAATCCGCAGTCCGCTGCACGCGATTACTCAAATCAGACTGATCCATCTCACTCAGCGCATCGCGCAGCTTAGACGACGTACCCGGCTGATTCGGCGCCAGCTCACGCGCTGTATCTCGCAGTCCTTTCTCCAGATGCGACAGATCATCCGAGAGCTGCTGCCGATCCCCCGCCAGCTTATTACGCTCCTGTGCGCGCCTGGCCATGTCCTCCGGAGTGGGCTCGCCATCCTCACCCTGCTTAACCGCATCCTGCTTACTTGCAAGCGAGTGAATCCGATCCGCCTGCGCAGCTTGCTCCTTCGCAAGCCGTCCCGCCTCACGCGACAGTGAATCCAACTTGCCAGCAGCTTGATCCTTCTGCGCTCCGCCTAACAGATTCGTAGCCTCGCGAAGATGCTCCGCAGCCCGCCGCGCCTGTTCAGAACCCTGCTGCCCTCCCTGCGGCTGACCATTCTGTGCCTGCTCACCCGCACGACGCATCGCCTCGTCGGCAGCTCGCAGACGATTCAACGCCTGCTGCACTCGCGGATCGGCACCTCCATCTTTTGACTCCCCGCCACCTTGCGATCCCCCCTGCGCCTGCTGCGACTGTCCTGCCTTCCCCTGCCCCCCTTGCCCCGAAGCCCCACTAGCGCTCTGTTGTCCACCCTGCTGCCCTTGCATTTGCTCCATCTCTCGCTGCAACTGCTCAGCCTCGCGACGCAGCATCTCCTGCTGCCAACGCTGCTGGAACGTCTGTGCCTTGTTCTGCTGTTGCTGAGCCAACTCCTCCTGTCGACGCGCCAGCGCATCCAGCTTCTCGAGCGCCTCATCCACCTTCTTCGCCCGTTCCTCAGCAGGCGAGCCCGTCTGTGCCGTCTCGTACTGGTTCTTCTCCGTGTCCAATTCCAGATCGAACAGGCTGGCCAGATCACGCCCCGCGCCTCCACCACCACCGCCGCCGCCTCCACCCCGCTGTCCAAACGCAACCTGAATCTGCCGGAACGTCGCCTCCGCCCGCAGCAGCGCCTGCAGCGCCTTCTGTTCATTTGGCATCGCATCACGCCACGCAAGCTGCTTCAACTTTTCGGCAGAAGGAATCATCGCCGCCGCCGCTGCCTGCATATCTTTCTCAAAGCTGGTGAACTCCTCATTCGCCTCGGCCAGGTCTCTGCTCTGCATCCTCCCCGAGAGCGCCAGCACCTGTTCCCTCAGATTCTGCTGCGCCTCGGAGAGCACCTTGCCCATATCCGCCGCCTGCTGGGGCGTCGCCGCTTTATCGTTCTGCTGCTTCCACGTTGCTGCAATCAGCTCCTTCTCCCTCCGCGAAATATCCGTCTGATTGCCTTGCCCCTGTCCACCGCCGCCCCCTCCGCCTCCGCCCATCTGCTGCGACTGCGAGAACTCTCGCTCAAAAGGATCGGCCTGAATAAAGCTGATATCCGTGCGCGACTCCGCATGAGCGTCCTTCGCCGTGGCATACAGACTCACCACATCACCCGGCACCAGCTTGAAATCCTCGAGGCTCAAAGTCGCAGTACCTTTGGAGCTCTTCGCGCCCGACTCCTTCAGCAGATTCACCGTTTGCTCCGGTCCACCATTCACGGAGTAATGCAAAGTCATCTGATGCAACCCAAACTCCCCACCAGCCCTCACCCCAACCGTCACCTCTTCAATCGGGCTCGCTCGATAATCCTGTCCCGGCCGATCGATAGCAATCTCCGGCGGATTCGCCTTACTCGTTGAGATGAAGTAGTCCTCCGACAACCTGACCTGCTGGCCCTGATCAATCCCTGCCACATGGTACGCACCATCCTTCTCCATATGGATCGTGCCCCGATACCGATTGCCCTCGCCTCCCATCAGATGAAGCGGTTGGCCACTATCCAGCACCAGCACGCCATCCTTGAGAGGAGCATCCATCACCACCGTCAGCTCCGCATCCGTACCCTCAAGAGCACGCAGGTCGCCACTATGCTCCTCCGAGACCTGCTGCAGCCCGGTCCACTTCGGATAGTGATACGTCACCTCAATCCGCTTCACCGCCGGCAGATCGACCACGCGAAAGTTAAAGTGCTTCGAACGAACCGGCCCCGCCTCGACGTAATACTCCACGTTCTCCGGCAGCCCCGCAAACAGAAACTGAAATCCATGCCCCCCTTCTTCATGCTGCATCGCCACCGGCTCCCACTTCGACGAACTCTGATACCGCGCATACAGATTGACCTTGTTCGTCTCCAACCCCACCACCTGAGCCGTCACCAACTGATCGCTATTACGCCTCACCGCAGCATCGCCCGGCGTCACACGAATCTCATACAACGGAGCAACATTTTTCTTCGGCCCAGTCCACAGCAACGAAGCCCCATACCCCAAATAACCCGGCCCAGCCGCAATCATCCACAGCAACACTCCAGCGCAAACCACCCCTGCGCTTAGCAGCATCAATAGCCGTCCCTGAGGCACCAACTGCGCTGGATGCGCATCACCCGCAACAGAAAGCGTATCCGCAGCCAACAATTCAATAAAAGGATCCCCCGACTGCTCCCGGTCCGCAAACGTAACCAACCGCTGATCAAGCTCTGGAAACGCCGCCTCTGCACGATGGATCGAACGCCGCCGATTCAACCGCAGCCACGGCAGCGCCAATCCAAACCCCGCAGCAGCCGCAACCAACCCAAGCAGCACCAATCGAGCAGGCGTCAGCCCATGTTCCGGAAACGCATACGCATTCAGGATCAACACCAGCAGAACGGTCGCAACCAGCGCAACCAGCGCAACCACAGCAGCGCCTCGCACTCCAGCATCCAGCCGCAATCGCTGCTGCACCTGCCCGATGTAGAGGTTGAGCTGCTCCCGCCGGCTCATGCTTCCTCCCGCTGCGTGCCCAGGTAGCGGCTGGCCACCACCGACTCAGCCACCGCCGCCATCAGTATCAAAAGCATAACCCACCACCACAGGCTGTACGCGCTCTTTTTCTCTTCCGCAGCTCCAGCCCCCTGAGTCACAGCCGCATCCGAGCCCGCACTTCCACTCCAAAGCTTCAGCACATCCTCTGGAATCAGTTCCATACCTGACTCACGCCGATCCGGATTCACCGCGATCAACGCATCCCGTCCATTCGCAAACCGTATTTGATAGAAACCAGCGCGTGTCAGCCGAAGCGACTGCGCCGAGGCTTCCTCCCGCAACGACAACGGCCGCCGCCCATCTGGCCCAACTATCTCTACCGAAGCCCCCTGACTCCCCGCCTCATTCGTCACACTCCGAAGCTGCACAAACGAGTCCACTACCCTCGCCCCACTCAACCGCTCCACGCCCGATAGATATCGCGCCGATTGGTCAACAAACGGCACAAACGCAGGATGCAGCGGCAGATCGTTCGTCACATTGTCCAAACCCGACGCAAACACTAGCACATGCCCCTGCCCCATCTGCTTATCCAGCACCAGCGGAGTTCCGTCTGCCAGCCGAGCCACCACACGCGAATGTCCCCCCTCCACCACCGTCGCATAGTAAAACTTCGTATCCGCCCATCCCGCCGAATCCTTCATCGCAGGATGCGAAGCATCCACCTGCCCCACGATCGAGAATCCCCCCGCCCGAGAATAAAACCGCGCATCCGTTGCACTCTCCCCAAACACAGGAATCCGCTGACGATGCGCCGCCGCCGTCCCCGCCGCAATCAGGACACTTCCGCCATTTCGCACATACTGCAACAGACTGTTCTCAAGGAGCGACGGAATCGACACAACATCCGACAGCACCACAAACGCATACTTCGTAGGATCAACATCCGCCGCCTGCTCCACGTTAATAGGTTGCAGCACGAAAGTGGCCTGCGCAGCCGCAGCCAACGCCGATCCAAAATAAAGCTGCGACCGCGAATCCCCCGCCTGATGCACAAACAGAACCCGCTCCGGATCAGCTCTCTTCACCGCAAAACTGCTCGCATCGTCCGCGGGAAATCCATCCGCCGCATCAATCCTCACCTCGCACCGGCTTGCACCATATGGCACATCGAGCGACTCGAACGTCACTGTCGCTCTCCCATCCGCCGGCACCTCCACCTTCTTCATCAACGCCACAGTGCCATTGATCATCAGCGACACCGTGCGCGTCGCGGCCGGCGTCTGGTGGCCTGCAATCACCGCCAGCACCCGCGCTCTCTTCGGATCGACCAACTGCCCCGGAGCCTCCACGCTCTCGACCGTCCAGTTCGGCACCACCGCCTTCGCCACCGGATGCAGCACCAGCGAGACATTTCCCGGCATCACCATATCGGCAAAGTTGACCGGCATATTCGAGGCCTGCATATCGCTGAACAGATGCAGATCCACCGGAGTATGTACCGTCTCCACCATCGCCCGCATCCCCCGCCCCAACTCGCCGAAGTTCCCATGCGAGTCACCCAGCTGGATGCTCTCCACCGCGGCCCTCAACGCACCAGCGTCTTTGATCGGCTGAGTCAACACCTGCAACTCACCACCCAGTGCCATCACCTGCGCACGCTGCGACGGCTTCCTCGTAGCCAGCACCTCCAGCGCTCCACGCTTCGCATCCTCCAGCCGCGTGCCCGCGCGCATGCTGAACGAATTATCAATCACAACAACCAGCAACCTATCGCTGGCCGCCGCTGACGACCGCCGCAAAAACGGATTCGCAAACACTAACGCCAACAACAACACCAACAACGCTCGCAAACTGAACAGCAACAAGTAACGCAGTTTTCGATGCCGCGTCGAGCTCTGTATCCCTCGCTCAAAGAACATCAATGAGCTCACCAGTCTTGGCGTCGTCACATGCCGCCGCAACAGGTGGATATACACGGGCAGTCCCACCGCAACCAACCCCGCCAGAAACCATGGAGCAAGAAACCCCATCATCTCCCTCCCGGGCGAAGAAACAGATACTCGCTCAACGCCTCATCCAACGGCCTGTCCGTCACCAGCAGGTGATAGTCCAGCCCCGCAGCGCGTGTCCGATCACGCATCTGCTCGAGGTGACCATCCATCTTCCTGCGATACTCCCCCTTCACATACTCCGGAATCACCTCCAACCGCTGCTCCGTCTCCATATCCACCAAGATCGAAGGCCCCCGCAGCTCCGGCCGTATCTCCATCGGGTCCAGCACGTGAAACAGCACCACATCGCTCCCATGAAAACGCAGCGGCTCAATCGTCTTTACAATCACCTCCGGCGACTCATAGAAATCCGAGATCACCAACACCACGCCACGCCTACGCAAAAACTCCTGAAAGTGTGCCAGCGGCTTCATAAAATCCGTCCGCGCGCGAGGCTCCGCCTGTTCCAGCCCAGCCAGTAACCGATGCAACTGCCCCTGCCGCGTCGATGGCCGAATGTAGTTCCTTACCTCGTCATCAAACACAATCAACCCCGCCGGATCGCGCTGATTATGAATCGCCAGATAGAACAGCGAAGCAGCCGTATACCGCGCATAGTCCATCTTCGACACCACATGCGACCCATAGTTCATCGAGTTGCTCGCATCCAGCAGAATCGTCAACTGACTATTCGTCTCCCCTCGATACCGCTTCAAATAACAACGTTCCGTCCGCGCAAACAGATTCCAATCCACATGCCGCAAATCATCTCCGGGCGAATACGCGCGATACTCCGCAAACTCCTGGCTAAACCCAAAGTCAGGCGAACGATGCAACCCGGCAACGAAGCCGTCCACAACCGTCTTCGCAATCAGATCCAGCCCGGAGATTCCGGCCAGCACCGCGGGATCGAGAAACCGTTGCACCCTCACACCTCCTTCGGAGGCGGCATATGCGCCAGCAGCCGCCGCAAAATCTCATCCGAATCAATCCGCTCCGACTCAGCATGAAAGTTCAGCAGAATGCGATGCCGCAACACAGGAAGCACCAGCGCCTGAATATCCTCATACGTCACGTGATACCGTCGTCTCGACAACGCCCGCGCCTTCGCCGCCAGTACGATAAACTGCGCCGCACGAATACTCCCGCCATAGTTCACATACTTCTTCACAAAATCCGGAGCGTTTTCGTTCTTATGCCGCGTGGCCCGCACAAGATTCACCACATACCGCGCCAGCGACTCAGCAATAGGCACCATCCGCACTAACTGCTGAAACTCAAGCAACTCCTCCGCACTAGTCACCGCATTCACCTGCACGACTTTTGTCGCCGTCGTCAGATCGACAACCTTTAGCTCATCATTCGCGCTCAGATAATCCAGCAGCGTATTGAACAAAAACCGATCCAGCTGCGCCTCCGGCAACGGATACGTTCCCTCCAACTCAATCGGATTCTGCGTCGCCAGCACAAAGAACGGCGAGGGCAGCTTATAAACGTGCCCCCGCACCGTGCACGACCGCTCCTGCATCGCCTCCAGCATCGCCGCCTGCGTCTTCGGCGGAGTCCGATTAATCTCATCCGCCAGCACCACATTGCCGAAGATAGGCCCTTCGACAAACGTCCACTTCCTGTGCCCCGTCGTCACATCCTCTTCAATAATGTCGGTGCCTGTGATGTCAGACGGCATCAAGTCAGGAGTGAACTGAATCCGCTTGAAGCTGAGCCCCAGCGTCTCCGCAATCGTCCGCACCATCAGAGTCTTTGCCGTCCCCGGCATGCCAGTAATCAAGCAATGTCCACCGACAAACAATGCGATGAGTATCTGATCCAGTACCTCATCCTGTCCCACGATCACCTGTCTTACCTGGGCAAGGATGCCGTCGCGCACCGTCTGGAAGCGTTCAATGCGCTGCTGCAATAGGGCTACATCTGGTGTCAGTTCCGCAGTAATCTCCATCGATTAGCATCCCTCTCTAATTAGGCTTGTCAGACTTGTTCGTTTCCGTTCCTTTGCTCTCTTCTGACTTGATCTGCAACAACAGCTTCTGCGCCGGACGAAATCCCGGAGCTGTCTCCAGCGCCAGCAGCACGCTCTCTTCCGCCTTGTCCTTCTCGCCCGCTGCAAAGTACGCCTGTGCCAAATTAAACTCCGCCGACGCCTTATCCAGCGGCTTCAGCGCCAGCACCGCCGAATACTCCCGCACCGCGCCCGCATAATTAGCCTGCGCCAACCAGAGCTCACCAAGGTGACGATGCAGTGCCTCACTCTCCGGATAGATATAGTTAATCCGATCCAGCGTAGCCGCCGCCTCCTTTGCATGGCCTAGCTCTTCTTCAAGCGACGCCAGCTTCGTCAGCACTTCCGGACTCTCCCCACCCATCTTCTCGTAAGCAGTCAGCGTCGTCATCGCACCCTGCTTATCTCCTTTCTCCAACTGCGCAGCCGCAAGAAACTCATACGCGTTCGCATCATCCACATACTCCGGATACAACCGCAACACCTCCGGAGCCGCTTTCACCACAGCATCGTTCTGCTTCGCCTCCGCCATACCAGCAAGCTCCTTCAAGCCCTTGCGCCACGCATCGAAGTTCGCCGCCGTCTGCCCAACCCGCTTCTCCAGCCACGCCATGTACGCCTTATCGAACTCCTCCGGCGTCATCCCAATATCCTTCTGGATCACCTCCGGCGTAGTCTTCGACGCGAACGAATGCGCCATCTCAAGCAGCTTGTCATCACCCCACCGCTGCTTGATGTAATCGCATATGCTCCCCGCTTGAAAATACGAAACCACCACCTGCGACGGATACTCCGGAAAAACGAACCCTTGGTCCATCTTCGCCACCGACAGCAGCTTCTTGTCGCGAATCGCCAGCAGCACCTCCGGCGTCAGTCGATCGCTCCACTCCGGCGAAACCTCACCCTCCTCATGCACCGCAAGCCCTTCAGTAAACCAACGCGGCACACGATGATTCGTAGCCGACAAAATGTACACATGGCTCATCTCATGCCAAAGCGTAGCGCCCCAATTGAATTCCCCCGGCTTTCTTCCCGAAGGACTATCCATCGCAACCACCTCGCCGAACGTCACACCCAGCGCACCCAGCCCCGGCATCCCCATCGTCCGCACCGCAAAGTCCTCATGGTCGGGATACACCTCCAACTGCACCGGCCCCGGCAGCTTCATCTTGTACTTCTTCTCATACGTCGCGATCGCTTTATGTAACTCCGCCTCAAAGTAAGGTCGCAGCAACTCCGCCTCATTCTTGCGCAGTTTCAGAATCGTCGTGTCATCCCGAAAGATCACAAAATTCTTGTAACTATCCAACAGCCGCAGACTATTCACCGTCGCAGCATCACGCTGGCCATTGTTGTAACTCATCTCCAGTTGCTTCAGCGGCTCTTCCTCCTGCCCCAGCCGCATCAGGTTGATCCCCAACTGCGACCGTGCCGACCAAAGCTTCGGATCGGCCTCAACCGCCTTGCGATAATACGCAACCCCATCCTCATACCGGCGATTCAGCACCAGGTGATACCCCACCAACGCATACCCCTCACCATAAGCAGGATTCACTGCAACGATCTTCGCGAACCAAACATCAGGCGCACGATCCGCCAGCACCTCAATCGCGGCCCGGACCGCCATCGCCTCCAGTGCTTCATTCGAAAGCGCAATCGCCTTATCAGCCTCAGCCACCGCTTCCTGCGTCTTTAAATTCTCGAGCGCAAGGTTTGCCATCAGCTCGTGCGCCTCCACCATCTTCGGATCCAGCGTCAACGCCTTCGCAGCATACTCATCGGCCTTGCTATCGAACCCATCCGCACTCACCAGCGCCAACCCCAGATAAGCCTGCGTATTGGTCGGATCCTGCTGCAGCGCCTCATTGAACAGGTCCACAGCCTCCTTGTTATTGAAGCGCTCATGCAGCAACAACCCCCAACGCACGCGATAGATCGCCGTGCTCCCCGGCTGCGCAACCGCCGCACGAAACGCCTCATTCGCCTGCTCATACTGCTCCAGCCCCCAGAGCCCCTCAGCCCTCAGATAAGCATCCCCGCTCCGACTCAACGTCTCATAGCAAGCACTAGCCTCCGCCCGTCGTCCATGCTTGCGCAGCACGCTACAACTCTCCGGCGTGGACGCAGCCCAGCACGCGCCAACCGAAGCCAGCATCAGCACCGCCCCGCATCTGCCGAACAAACTCACTTCTCCAACTCTCCCTGCACCGCCGCCAGTTGCAACAGCGCCTCCGTCAACTGCTTCTTGTACTCTCCCGGCTCCATCGCCGCCTTCTGATACTTCAGCGCATCGATCTTCTGCTCCAACTCCTCCTTCTTCGCCAGCAAGTCCCTCTTTGCAGGATCATTCATCGCCGCCTGACTCGCGCCAATCCGCACCACCGTCATACTCGACAACAACGCGCCCTGCTTGCCCTGCGCTGCACCCGCACGAGCCGCCTCGCCATGCCCCGTGTCCTCGAACACCGCATGCTCCGTAGCTAATCTCTTCTGCGACTCATAAAAACCCACCGTCTTGCGCTCAGCATATTGAAACGCCTCCATCGCACTGATCGCCTCGCTCTTGTCCACATCAGCAGTAGGATCCTGCAGCGCCTCCACCCAGTACCGCGCGAACACTGTCGCATTCTTCTCCGTACCCGTCTTCGTCGCTGCAATCACGCCACGCCCCGGCCGCTCCAGTGCAGCAACCGAACCCCCACTCGCACTCGTCGTATTCACCACCAGCTGACGACGAGCCGGCACCTTATCGCACATCTCCGCCAGCTCTGCCGCCGACACATCCGGCCCCACCAGATTGAACTTGTACTCCACACCATCAAACGATCCATGCCCTATCAGCGTCAACACAAAGTCATCCTCCGGCTTCGCATCACGAGCAACCACCACCATCGTCTCCGCCAACTTTGCCCGCGTAGCCTGACCACCCGTCAGCGTATAAACATGCGCCCCACTCGAAGCCTTGAACACCTTATCCAAATCCTTCGCCGCAGCCGTAAATCTCTGCTCATAATCCGGCTCGCCCCCAAGCCCCGCCACCGTCACGTAGTAGACACTCGCTCGCATCGGCAACGCGGCCAACACCAACGCCCACACGACGAGCCTCATATCACACCCCACTTACGCCGCAGCATCCACTGTCCCGACATCAACCCCAGCAGCAGCAAAAACACAATCGGCATATTCCAAAGCTCTTTCGTATCCCGTACCGAAATCCCAGCCTCCGAATACGAAATCTCGCGCGGCAGCCGCCCCAACTCATCAGCCTTCCAATACCTCCCGCCAGTCTGCGACGACAGCTTCTCCAACAGCTCGCGATTCTGCTCCGTACGAAAGTTCTCCGCCACACCATCCGTTCGCTCGAAGGTCAGCACATCTCTTCCCAGTTCATCCGCGCCACGTGCAGCCGTCACCTCCACGACATACGATCCCGGCTTCTCCGCCGTCCACTCCGCTTGAAAAGCCCCCGCGTTATCCGGCACTGGCTGCATATCCACCAATGCCGACGCACCCTCCGGCCCAATCACATGCGCCGCCACACGCGCATCCGGAGCAGCCATATACTCCTTATCCCGCACCGTCGCCGTCAGCCGCACGTGCCCATCATCCATCAGCCGCTGCACCGGCATCGATGCCGCAACACGCCCCGGCGAATCCGCCGCAACCCATCGCAGCAACTGTTGCCAGAACATATCGTGCGTCGGATCACCTAGTGCCTGGCTCATCTGCCATCGCCACGTCCCCGACGTCGCCATCACCGCCGTCCGCCCGCGCCCATAGTTCTGCGTCACCAGCAACGGCAACCTCGCCCGCCCCACATTCATCTCCGCCAACACAGTCGCACCCGGCTTAGGAGTCCCCGCGTCCTGGTAATCCATCATGTATGGAAGCTTCTTCCACCGCTCCACATTCTTCGCCGGATCATCCAGCAGCCGCGTCACCGCACTGTCCGCACCAGCCGACGTCAACTGCGCCGTAGCCGGATCGCGATGAAACGTGTTCTTCCCATTCGGCAGAAAAGTCGGCAACAGTTCCGACACACTCGACGCACCCCACCCACCATCCGCAAGCGCAAACCGCCCGCCAAGAAACAGCAGCCCACCGCCTCTCCGATCCACAAACTCCCGCAGCAACTCCTGCTGCCTCGGCGTAAAGTACCCAGCCTCCACCGACCCAATGATGATTCCGTCATACCCAAACAGATCCTCAGCCTTCACCGGAAATCCATCCGCCAACTCGCTCGGATCACTAATCCCCTGCCGATAAATCTTGTTCTCCGTAGTCCGCAGCATCGACACGATCTGCACACTATGGTCATCTTCCGCCGCACGCCGGATGAACTTGTACTCCCACCGCGGCTCCCCTTCGACATACAAGATCCGCCGTCTATCCCCACTCACACTCACCACCCGAGCCGTCGCATTGTTCGCAGCATTCTCCTCGCCCCCCAGCGGCTCCAGCGAAAACTGTACCCGCTTCACGCCCGCCGTACCCGAGTTGAGGAAAACCGTCTCCGTCTGAATCACACCATCCGCACCCAGCACCACATCCTTCGATGCCAGCGTCTTGTCCCCATCCTTCACCACCAGCGTCGTCTTCTGCCCCGAATACCCCCTCTGACGAAAGCTCACCGTAGCCTTCATCCGCGAATCCGCCAGCGCTCGCGAAGCCAGGCTCACATCATCCATCTCAACATCATGCACAGCCTGCTCACGACCGAACCCCACCGTATGCACCGGCAACAGCCGATTCCGCAGCGCACTGATCGTCTCCAGATCAATCCCGCCGCTGTTCTCCGACCCATCACTCAACAGCACGACCGCCCCCACAGGCAGGTCCGCCGTCTCCGCCACCAACTGCTTCAGCCCATCATTAATATGTGTAGCCGAAGCCGTAGGCTGCATCCCATCCACCTTCTCTATCCGGGCGATCCCCGCATCCAGCCGATACACCCGAGTCTGAAACCGCCGCTGCAATCCCGCTAAAATCCCGTCATTCAACGAGCGAACCGCCGCAGCCTCCCGCGTCGTCTTCCCATCCGCTCCACTATCCGCAATCGCCATGCTTCGCGAATCATCCACAAGCACGGCAATCATGTTCTGCTGCGACTTCAGCTCCGCAACCGTAATCGCCGGCTGCCACAACAGCACCAGCACCAGCGCAACCAGCAGCGACTGCAACACCCAAACCACACCGGCTCGCCAGGTCTGCATCTTCGGAGCGGCCTCCGGCAGCCTTCGCCAAATCAACCACCCCAACACCGCAACCGACGCAACAATCAGCAACAGCAGCACCCATCCCGGCCACGCGCCAAGCAGTACCAACCTGCCTCTGGTAAACACCGGTATTGGATACTTGAAAAAAAATTCAAACATGCAAAGCCCGTCACCCCGACTACCAAACCAGCCGCACTCTACTCCCTGTTCCCTCTTCCCTACTCTCTGCCTTAGTGCGTCATGCCATACACGATATAGTTCAACCCCACGCGAAACGCCATGGAAGCAAACTGCTCCGGGTACTCCGGATCATCCGCCCACTCCCACGCATCGCCCAGGTGCATGTTGTGGCAGATAGCCACCACGATCCGCCCGTGATCATCGCGAATCGCGCGCCACTTCGCCACATAGCCATCCTTCTCATACGTCCTGCCGGTGCGGATGTACTGCTCACCCGGCACCTGAAACCGATCGTCCATGTCATACAGCACATGAAAGATCTCGTCCTTATTCTCCAGATCCTCGACCGGCCGATCCGGAAAGACCTGCCGCATGCCGTTCATGAAGTTCTCCCAGTCCGCCGTCCCATGGAAGTCGTCCACCATCAGGAAGCCGCCCCTCAGCAGATACTCCCTTAGCCGCTTCGCCTCTTCATCCGTAAACGACCACGTCTGCACCTGCACCGCATACACCCACGGATAGTTGAAGATATCGTCCGAATCCAGATTCACCACCTGCTCCGTAGGACGCCCCTGGATCCGCGTCAGCCGATTCAGCGCAATCAAAAACTGCCGGTCAGCCTTCGGATAATCCCGTGACCACGTAGCCCATCCACGCCCGTAGTATCCACCATATCCGCCGAACCCCCTGCTCTCCACGTTCGACGTGTAGCTCAGCCGCGACCACGCAAACTCAGCCTTTACATTACTTTGCCCCGGCTGATACCCCCAATCCGCTGTCCGCTGATACGCAGCCACCGCCGAGCAGAACACCGCTGCGACCACAGCAATCATCATCGCCTGCAGGACCTTCATCGGCGGACCCCCGGTAATGGGTGCTAGTAGGCGCGAGAATATCAGACTTTGCGATCCCGCCCGGCCTACGGTGTTGCTATAGACGAAGCCCACCTTCAACATGTTGCGTCCCCCCATCACGAATTCGCCCATATAATGGCCACGCTTAAGAAATCGCTTTCTTAAACGCATCTAGCAGGAGACAAACCACATGCCACACACCAAGCTCCGCGTCTCGTCCGCCCTATTCGCTGCCCTGACCCTCCTGCCGCTCCACGCCCAGCAGCAACCCGACCCCGCCACCCTCCCCTACATGAACCCCGCGGTCCCCATCGATCAGCGCGTCGACGACCTCATCGGCCGCATGACCCTCGAAGAAAAAGTCTCCCAGATGCGTGACCGCGCCCCCACCATCTCCCGCCTCCGTATCCCGCGCTACGACTGGTGGAACGAGAGCCTCCACGGCGTCGCCTTCGCCGGTAACGCCACCAACTTCCCCCAGGTCATCGGCATGGCCGCCACATGGGACACCGATCTCGTTCACACCATGGGCCAGACCATCTCGACCGAAGCCCGAGCCAAGTACAACCAGGCCATGCGCGACAACGACCACGAGATGTTCTTCGGCCTCACCTTCTGGGCCCCCAACATCAACATCTTCCGAGACCCCCGCTGGGGCCGCGGCCAGGAAACCTACGGCGAAGACCCCTTCCTCACTGGCCGCATGGGCGTAGCCTTCGTCTCCGGCATGCAGGGCGACGACCCCAAATACCTAAAGCTCGTCTCCACACCCAAGCACTACGCCGTCCACAGCGGCCCCGAACTCCTCCGTCATCGCTTCAACGTCGATGTCTCCCCGCACGATCTTGAAGACACCTACCTCCCAGCCTTCCGTGCCACCGTAACCGAAGCCCACGCTCAGTCCGTCATGTGCGCCTACAACGCAATCGACGGCGCGCCCGCCTGCGCCAACACCATGCTCCTCCGCGATCACCTTCGCGACGCCTGGCACTTCGACGGCTATGTCGTCAGCGATTGCGCCGCCGTAGCCGACGTCAACACCGGCCACCACTACTCGCCCGACATGGCCCACGCCGCCGCAGCGTCACTCAAAGCCGGCACCGACCTCGAGTGCGGCTTCGGCCAGGGACAGGCCTTTCCCGCTCTCGTCCAGGCCGTCCAGCAAAACCTCGTCACCGAAGCCGAGATCAACACCGCCCTACACCGTCTCTTCCGCGCCCGCTTCCGCCTCGGCATGTTCGATCCGCCAGACAGCTACGCCTACGGCCGCATCCCGTTCAGCGAAGACAACTCCCCCGAGCACCGCGCCCTCTCCCTCAAGGCCGCACGCGAGTCCATGGTCCTCCTCAAAAACGAGAACCACGCCCTGCCCTTGAAATCCAGCACCCGCCGCATCGCCGTCATCGGCCCCACAGCAGAACTCGTCCAATCCCTCCAAGGCAACTACAACGGACCGCCACCAAACCCCGTCTACCCGCTCGAAGGAATCGAAAAACGCTTCTCCTCGGCCAAAGTCGCCTACGCCCAGGGCTCAAGTCTCGTCGAAGGCCTCGCGATGCCCATCGCCCACACCGCTCTCAGCCCCGCCAAGGGAACCGGCAACGGCCTCACCGGCGAATACTTCAACTCCAAAGACCTCAGCGGCACCCCCGTCCTCACTCGCACCGACCGCCGCATCAACTTCAACTGGGATAAAGTCATCCCCGTCCCCGGCCTCGCGCGCAACGACTTCTCCATCCGCTGGACCGGCACCTTCACCCCGCCCGCCCCCGGCGACTACAAGCTAGGCGTCCGCATCAACTACTGCTACGCCTGCGAAAACGCCGAAGGCTTCAAGCTCTATCTCGATGACAAGCTGGTCCTCGAAAGCACCGCCCGCAAAACCGGCGAGCGCGGCTCCGTCATCGACGCCCCCGTCACCCTTACCGACACCAAGCCACACCCCATCCGCCTCGAGTACCTCCACGGCAGCGGCAGCGCCGGAATCGACCTCACCTGGCAAGCCCCCGCCGCCGCCCTCCGCGACGAGGCCGTCCAGGCAGCCAAGAACTCCGACGTCACCATCGCCCTCATGGGCCTCTCCCCATCCCTCGAAGGCGAAGAGATGCCCGTCAAACTCGAAGGCTTCAGCGGCGGAGACCGCACCGCCATCAACCTTCCCGCCGTACAGGAAGAGCTCCTCAAAGCCGTAGCCGCCACCGGCAAACCCCTCATTGTCGTCCTGCAAAACGGCAGCGCCCTCGCCGTCAACTGGGCCCAGCAAAACGCACAGGCGATCCTCGAAGCCTGGTACCCCGGCGAAGAGGGCGGCACCGCCATCGCTCAAACCCTCGCCGGAGACAATAACCCCGCCGGCCGTCTCCCCCTCACCTTCTACGCCTCCCTCGACCAGCTCCCACCCTTCGAGGAGTACTCCATGAAGGACCGCACCTACCGCTACTTCTCCGGCAAGCCCCTCTTCCCCTTCGGCTACGGCCTCAGCTACACCACCTTCGCCTATAGCGGAATCAAAACGCCCTCCACCGTAAAGGCAGGCGACCCAGTAACGGTCGAGGGCGAAGTCAAAAACACCGGCTCCCTCGCCGGCGACGAAGTCGTCGAGCTCTACCTCACCCAACCCAGGACTCCCCAAACTCCTATCCATATCCTCGCCGGCTTCAAGCGAGTCCACCTCGACGCCGGTAAATCAACCCACGTCAGCCTCACCCTCGACCCGCGCTCCCTCGCCCAGGTTGACGCCAACGGCAACCGCACAATCCTCCCCGGCGAGTACACCGTCGCCCTCGGAGGCTCCCAACCCGGCGATACCGCCACAACACTGACCGGCAAATTCACCATTACAGGAGAAACCGAACTCCCCAAATAGACCACCCGCTAAAAAGAAGCTCAGCCGCCGTTGTCGTTGCTTTTCTAGTTGTCATCCCCGAAGGGGATCTGCTGCTGTAGTCGCTGTTGCCTGTTCTCTTTCACCCCTCAACCCAAAGCTTGTCATTTCGACCGAAGCTGCTCACAGTCTCACCGTGAGCAGCGTAGCGGAGAAACCCGCTTCTCCACCCATACCGCTCCCCGACCCACACATCCGTAGTTGCTTTTCTAGCTTGTCATCCAGAAGGGGATCTGCTGTTGCCTTTGCCTTTGTCGTTGCTGTGCCTTTGTCTTTGTCGTTGCTCGTCATTCTGAGCCGAAGGCGAAGAATCCCTGTATTTCGTTAGCAGCGCCACAACATTACTTCTCGCCCGGGCAGCCACGAGAAATATCGTAAAACTCACGCCCTTCATCAAAACCATTGGGTGTCATAGTCGCGTAATAACATTCCGAACGCGTGTATCGCCCACCAGCGTAACGAAACACCTCTAAAGTTCGATCACCTGCAGAAACGTGCGATCCCAGAACAACGTCCCGGAATCCATCCGTAACTGTGTCCATAACGCGAATCTTCTCAAAACCACCACCGAACTTGCCCGCTCGACTATCAAGTAGCGTCTCCCACCCTACAGGCGTACTTTTGAGTACCAACACGATGCAATTTCCGGTCCCGCCACACGCCCCCAGCCCGTTGCCTTGAGCGATGATCTCGTCCGTCCCATCACCATCCAGGTCAACGAACTCAATGCGAGTGTCACCTGCCAGCTTGCGTATCTCGTTATCGGAAATGCGCCCAAACATGTCCTCATCGTGGGCATTGACTGGGTGTTGGAAGCGGTCGAGAACGAACGCAAGCAGCTTAGCTCGTTCCTTTGGCAATAGCTCCTTTGCAGTCGCGATCGTGTGCTTGTAGTCGAGTTCGTGTGCGATGCGCTCACTCCGGAAGTGATCAGCTGAGCCGAGTGTTTGGTTCTGGCCGCTTGCAAGCAGTGTGAATCTGAGTACCGAAGTCGTGGCTAGATAGAGCAATCGCAGATTCATGATCAATAGCGAACATAACACCAGTTCTTGTCCTAGGACTTGGTGGCCCACATCTGACCAAACCGCCAACGATTCGGGTGCCCCATATCTGGCAGTCTCATCGCCAGATGTGGGCCATTCGCGCGAAAGCGCGAACCGCTCTCCCGTCCCAGCCACAAGCCCCAGCATGCAGTCCACACAATCAAAGAAACGGAGCAAAGAGCACCTAGGTAAGCCAAGCCTTCAGGCTTGGCCCTCTCTCCCACCCCAAGAAAAGGGCGCTTCAGAGGATGCTGAACAAGTTTTCTCTTTGAAAGGGCGCGACTTCAGTCGCGCCGTAAATGTCCTATTTACAATGTGGCTTTAGCCACTGAGGCAATCTTTCCCCGGCCAAATCAGACTTTTTCAGCACCCTATTCAGCCCCTGGGCTATGCCTTCCACTAATCCGCCCCTAAAACCTGTCAAGCCCCCACGAGCCAAATCCATAGCCCGAAAAGTCTATAAAACCCACCCAATTCAGCGATTGCGAACCCTAAAAGAAATCTTCAAACCATGGCATGATAATTACCCTCCACTCGCTAAACTATTAATTAGGGCCAAATCCACCTGAACCTCATACCCCCCGGGAGAAACATAAAACCTTTATTTGTAATACTTTGCGACCAAGTAACCCCTAAAATAAGACTTTACGCTCAAAGTCCAAAGACAAGCCTTTTACTTCCAAGACTTTAGACCAATAAGTCAGGGGGGTATACCCACCTCGAACCTAAGCCGAGACCAGAAAACGCCATGACCGACCTGTACATGCAAGCACAATCCGCAGCCGAATATATCGGTAGCCAGACCCCCATCCGGCCCAAGCTCGCGATCATCCTCGGCTCCGGCCTCGGCAACTTCGCATCACAGGTCGAAGGCCCCATCACCATCCCCTACGCCGACATCCCCCACTTCCCCCAGTCCACCGTCGCAGGCCACTCGGGCAAATTAGTTATCGGGACCATCGCCGGAATCCCCATCGCCGTCATGCAGGGTCGCGTCCACGCCTACGAGGGCTACACCATGGCCCAGGTCACCTTTCCCACCCGAGTCCTCAGCCTCCTCGGCGTCCAGCAACTCATCGTCACCAACGCCGCCGGAGGCATCAACACCCGCTACGGCCAGGGAGCCATCGTAGCCCTCTCCGATCACATCAACCTCACCGGCACCAACGCCGCCCTCGGCCCCAACGACTCGCGCTTCGGCCCCCGCTTCTTCGACATGTCCGCTGCCTACTCCCCCGGCATGCGCAAACTAGCCATCGCCGAAGCCACCAAACAGTCATGGACCCTCAACGAAGGCGTCTACCTCGCCGTCCTCGGCCCGAGCTACGAGACCCCAGCCGAGATCCGCGCCTTCCGCACCCTCGGCGCCGACCTCGTAGGCATGTCCACCGTCCACGAGGTCATCGTAGCCCGTCACATGGGCATCGAGATCCTCGGCCTCTCCGTAGTCACAAACATGGCCGCCGGAGTCCTCGACGAACCCATCAACCACGAAGAGGTCATGGAGATCGGCCGCCGCATAGAAGGCCAGTTCACCAGCCTCCTAACCGCCCTCATCCCCCAGATAACAAACCCGGGTGCCCCATCCTGAGCGCGCCTGATCGCGCGAAGGTTGGGGTTACACACAAAGCCATACCGCTAAAAGATCACTAAGAAAAAGCCGGGTGCCCCATTCATGGCGCGGTTTTATCGCGACATGAGTGGGTCGCGCGAAGCGCGAAGATATACTAACGAACCACCGAAAGAAGAACCGAATCATGCCAGACCAGCCCGCCCAACAGCTCCAACTCCCGCAACGCCCGCTCATCTTGGGCATAGCAGGCTGTTCCGGCTCCGGCAAAACCACCTTGGCCCGCGAACTCACGCAACAGTTCAACGCCACCCTGCTCCCCCTCGACTTCTACTACACCTGCCTTAGCCACCTGCCCCCCGCCGAGCGAGCCCTCCAGAACTTCGACCACCCCGACTCCCTCGAGCACACCCTCCTCGTAGAGCACGTCAAAACCCTCGCCAGCAATCACAGCATCGAGCGACCCATCTACGACTTCGCCACCCACACCCGTATCCCCGACCGCACCGAAACCATCCACCCCACAAAGGTCCTCATCGTCGAAGGCATCCTCGCCCTCCACTACGAAGCCCTGCGCCACCTCTACGACTTCAGCATCTACGTCAACGCCCCAAACAAAGTCTGCCTCAATCGCCGCATCTACCGCGACATGCGCGAACGCGGCCGGACCGAAGAGAGCGTCCGAGCCCAGTTCGAAGCCACCGCCAAACCCATGGCCAACCTCTACGTCCTACCCTCCGCCGCCCACGCCACCATCACCGTAGAAGGCACAGACGCCCTCGACTGGTCCGTCGAGCAAATCCTGAAGCGCCTCCACCAACTAGGCCTCACCCGCAGCACGGCCTGACTAGGTCATCTCATGATGAAACTCAGGAATCTCCCCCAACTCCGCCACCGCTACCCGAGCCTCCGCCGCCGCCTGCTTTCGATGCAACCCATCTGAAAAAGTAATCGGCCGCTCCGCGAACCTCACCTCTGCCCGCACACCACGCAGCCCAAGAAGCTTAAAGATATGCGGCAGCATCTTCGCATCGCCCCACCAACAAATATCGTTGCCCGCCGTTACATCCGCTCCATTCTCTTCCGTCAGCGAATATTGAATATGCGCCGCCGTAATCGAGCCGCTCCCCATAGCCTGCGCCAGCAACCCGCTGTGAAACTTCAGCAAACCGTCCCCGTTACTCGTCGTACCCTCCGGAAAGAACACCACCGGCAATCCCGCATCCACCGCTGCCTGCATCCCTTTACGCGCCTTCAGCGCGGATCCGCCTCGTCCACGAGCGACATAAACCGTTCCCGCCATCGTAGTCATCCACCCAAGCACAGGCACCGATTGAACCTCCGCCTTCGATACGAAGACACAAGGATGCATCGCCGCGAACACCACAATATCGACATAGCTCAGATGGTTCGAGATCACCGCTCCACGCTCAGGAAAGCTACCCTCAACGGCAACCTCAATCCTCAGTCCTGTCAACGCAGCAGCACAGAATCGATGCAGCCAATCCGCTCTCCCCGCACGCGTAGTCGGCCGCTTCACCAGCAGTTCAGTCCCGTATCGAGCGAAGTATCCCGCCAACTGAACGCTTCGCGCAACCGCCCTCAGAAAGCTCACCAGATAGCCCCTCACCCTTCCATCAAACCAGGCTCCAACAAACCATCTCCGGCAGTCAGTCTATCCTGTCAACAGTGAATCCCAACGAACCCATTCTCGCAGGTATCGAATCAGCTTCCGCACCCGTCCATCACAACTGGATCTACCGGCGCGTCGCCCTGCCGATCTTTGCCCTCCTTCGCATGGGAGCAACCCCCGAAAAGCTCGCCTGGAGCCTTGCCGTCGGCCTCCTCATCGGCGTCAATCCGATCCTCGGCAGCACAACTCTCCTCTGCCTGGCCGTAGCCTTTATCTTCCGCCTCAACGTAGCCGCCTCGCAGATAGGCAACCACATCGTCTATCCACTCGAACTCCTGCTAGTGATCCCCTTGATCCACCTCGGCAGCATCCTCTTCCACACCGACCCCATCCCCCTCTCCCCCAAGTCCCTCCTCGCATCAGCACGCACCAACCCCATCGCTCTCACCCGTCAACTCTGGCACTGGGAGTGGCACGCCTTCATCGTCTGGGCCTGCATCGCTGTTATTACAATCCCGCTTATCGCTTTCTCCCTCACACCATTACTTCGCAAGCTGCTTGACCGCGTCGAGCACCACCAATACCCCATCATCTCTGGCACCTGAACTCTTTCCAAAAAGAGGACGGCGAGACCGAAGCCCCGCCGTATCCTTGCTGAGAGAGCTTGCCCAAAAGCTAGTCTCCCCCGTGAAACTCCTGCACCGGATCGCCGCTCCGTACCCACGCCGTATAGATCATGTCGCGCAGTTGAATCGCTCCAGCAGCCAACCGCTCTTCGGTAAACGCCTTGCCCTCCGGAGTTCCTGCACCGGTAAAACCACCAGCCTTCTCTATCTGGTACGTCTTCTCAACCAGCGTGCCCGTATGCCGCAGATAGGCCATATAGTCATTCCACTCATCTGCCATCACCTTCGGCTCAGCAGCCGCCACCTGCGGGGCAATGTCCGCTGGCTTGATATTCGCACTCACAAAACTCGACTCAAACTCCGAGTGAATCTTGTGCTCCGTCGTATATGCATGCGGATTCGGCCCCGTCCATCCGTTGTACTGCATCGTGACATGCAGTGGCTGCGATCCATCCGCCACATAGTGCCCTAACCAGCCAGCGTAAAAAAGAATCGCCGTCTCAGCAGGCTTTGTATCTTCTCCCGCAGCCAGCAACCTGCGATACTCCCGCATCCCCACCTTCAACCGCTCGAACACCTCTTCGGTCACATAAGGCTGCAGACCAACCTTCTCAGGAGTCAGCTGCAAATCAGGATGCGCAGCCTGTGCCTTCTCAAGCGCGCGAATGTAGTCATACCGCTTCTTCGGCAACGGTCCAATCAGGTCAGCCCACTCAAGATCGATAAAGTGCTCGGGAGCCTGCGCTACATTGAGTTCATCCTCAGCCCTGTTCCGCCACCGATCCGGCTCCGGCCCCAGATACTCCATCGTGTCAAGCGCATTTCCATTCCGCAGAAAAGCTGGCACATCCTTCGGCAGATTCGCAGCGGCCAACCGATTAATCATTCTGTGCCCATCACCACCCCAGGCTAGCGAGGGTTGCACCATCATTACAGGCACCATAGCAGCAGCCACAACAAAACGAATCACACTACCAATTTTCAACATAACCGCAGTATATCCGGGTGATCGCAGACTCTCCATTACTCCGGACGCATCAAACCAGCACCGCAGCCCCTTCCACCGCGACGCTACCAAACACTCGCCGATACCGCTCAATCTCTTCGACCGGCCCAGTCGCTTTGCGCACATTGTCAGAAAGCTTCACCGCTGGCCGTCCCTCCACCGTCATCAGCTTGCACACCAGGCTGATCGGATCGAGATCGCCCTCACCCCGCGGATGACACCCACGAAAATCATTCGTCAGCAGTGTCCCCCATCCAGCACTGAACCGTATCCGCCCAGCGAAGTACTCGTGCAACTGCAGAATGTCATCAACATCCAGGCCATCCGAAGCAATCAGCCGCTTCCTGCGCGGATCTCTCCCACGCCCCTCGAGCCACGCAATATACTCGTCCCCCGCAACAATCGGGTCTTTCGAGTCACACCGCTGCCCCGTCCAATCCGCCACCCAATCCGGAGCCCCTGCCAGAAACTGCGTCGTCCCAAAGGTATCCGGCAGCATGATCAACAGCTCGCCGCCATAGCTCTTCTGCCAAAGCTCCAGCACGCGATACTGCGATGCATGCAATTCCTCGTCGTCATCAGCCAGCGCAGCCAGAGCCATAGGCAACTCATGAGCATTGGTCCCCATCGCCTCCAGGTCATGCTTATAGGCAAGAAAAGTATTCGACGTACCGGACAGACTCGTACCCAGTGCCGCTCGCATCGCCTCGACAACATACTCCTGCCACAAAAAACTATGCCGCCGACGCGTCCCAAACTCCGAGATGCTCACACCCGGCACCCTGCGTAGCATCTCGATCTTGTCCCAAAGCTTCGTCTTCGCCCGCGCATAAAGAACGTCGAGCTCCAGCTCACTCAGTCGCCCCAGCGCCGCCCGCGTCTTCATCTCACTCACCAGCGCCAGCCCATAGACCTCCCACATCGTCACCTCAGTCCACAGCCCCTCGAACCGCAGCACCAGCTGCCCATCCTTCTCCGTCACCTCATACTCGGAGAGACGAAAATCGTGCTCCAGCCAATCCAAAAATCCTGGCTCGAAGATACTCCGCGTCCCATAGAACGTATTGCCCGCCAGCCAGATCAACTCACTCTTACGAAACCGCAGTCCCCGCACATGTTCCATTTGCTCAATCAAAGCCGAAACCGGAACATGCTCCACCAGCCGCACCGACGCCGTCCGGTTAGTTGTCTCCGAGCTGACATGCACCCGCGGGAAGTTCTTCCAGATGAACTGCAGCATCAGCAATTTGTAGAAGTCCGTATCCAGCAACGACCGCACAATCGGATCAAGCTTCCAGTTATGGTTATGCGCCCGCTCCGCAAAGTTCACATTCACGCAAGGATTCCTCTCCGTAAGCCTACCAATTTCACTTAGAAGTAGCCGAAAACTCACACCGAAATCATGACAAGCATACTTGACAATCTAAATGGTAAATGTAAAGCCTAGTTGTCTTTATGGAAAGGAATCCTGTCATGCAATGTTTAACTGTAACGAAAGCAGGACGCCGCTACATATACCGCCTCGCTCCCACGATGGCTCTCTACCTACTCCTTCTCTTCATCTCGCGATGGACATTCCACCATCTCCATCCCACTGGCCTCGTCGTCTACCTCCTCGCAATTTTGCCCGCATTGCCACTCGTTGGTTCGCTTGCCGTCGTTGGCTTCTATATCGCCGAAGAGTCCGATGAATTTGAGCGCTCCATCATCGTTCAGTCCATGCTCTGGGGTCTCGGGGGAGCCCTCTCCGTCAGCACCATCTGGGGCTCACTCGAAGACTTCGCCAATGCCCCTCACATCTCGATTTTTTATGTCTTCCTCTTCTTCTGGATCTTCATGGGAATCTCCCAACCATTCATCCGGAGGAGGTATCAATGAAGAACCATCTCCGCGTGCTGCGCGCCGAGCGCAATTGGAGTCAGGCCGATCTCGCCGAACGCCTCGAAGTCTCCCGACAGTCCGTCAACGCCATCGAAACCGGCAAGTTCGATCCCAGCCTTCCGCTCGCATTCAAACTTGCCCGCCTCTTCAACACCACCATCGAAGCCATCTTCACCGACGAACGATAGCTTCAAACCGGAAACCGTACCGTGCTCGGAAGTACAAATCACCAACGCCCGCTCTTGACAATTCTGGCCTCCTGAAAAGCTTGGGAAATAAAGTTTGGCACTAAACCTGGCTTTGAATACCAACCACACCTCGCGTCTAAGTCCAGACTCATTTCATTTTTTTTGAATACTTTGCATACTTTTTATGGGGGGAGGGGGGAGACAGCAGTTTCGAGGGGGAACCGGGCGCAAATCGAGTCTTCGCAATCCCCTATACATACAAAGGTGCACCAATTACCGCACGGGGCTCCAAAGCCAGAGGCTAGGTTTCGGGTCATCGGATCAGTGCTGAGAGCGATCAGCAGAATCGGGCGTGGAGAAGGTACTCGTGATTGCCTTCCATGCCTGTAATGGGGGAGTCGATGACTTCGAGGTTGATTGCTCCTAGTACGGCGGCGCAGTCGTGGAGCTTGTGAATGGCTTCCTTCCGGGCTTCAGGGTCGCGAACGATTCCTCCCTTGCCGATGTTTTGGCGGCCTACCTCAAACTGGGGCTTGATGAGCACGATGGCAGTACCCTGCCATGGCCGCTCAGGTGAGCTGAGCGCGGCGATGACGGCGGGTAGCACGAGGGTGGCGGAGATAAAGGAGACGTCCATCGCCAGGAAGGATGGAGTCGGGGTGTTGGGGAAGAGGAGCTCGCCTGGTGTGAGCAGGCGAGCGTTGGTTCGTTCGCGGAGGGTGACGCGGGGGTCGTCGCGCAGCTTGTGGGCGATCTGGCCGTAGCCTGTGTCGACGGCGAGGACGGTAGCGGCTCCGGATTGGAGCATGCAGTCGGTGAAGCCGCCAGTGGAGGCGCCGATGTCGACGCAGGCCAGTCCGTTGAGGTAGAGGTGCCAGTGGGACAGCGCGTGCTCGAGCTTGAGGCCGCCTCGGCTCACATATTTGAGATCAGCCCCGAGAAGGCGGATGACGGCATCGGCTGGAACAGGGGAGCCGGGCTTGTCGACGCGCTGCTCGTTGACGAGGACGCGGCCAGCGAGGATGAGGGCCTGGGCGCGTTCGCGGGAGGCCGCGTGGCCCTGGTCTACGAGAAGTTTGTCGAGGCGGGTTTTCATGAGCGGGGAGCTGCGGGTTTCGAGCGGTGAGAACTGCTCAACAACTAAGGTACATGGTGAAAGGGTAACGGACTGGGGGGGATTTCAGTTAGAGTGACTAGGTGATGATATCGTGCCGTAAATAGTTGGAGTTGAAGCAATCCGGCGTCGAGTTTGGATACGTTTTATGTATAGAGACATGGGACTTGTGAATACTCCGCCGCTGTCCGCACAGGATGATGCGGCACTGCTGACGCTGGTAACGCGGGGGGATGAACAGGCGATGGTTACGCTGTTCGACCGGTACTCGAAGGTGGTGTATTCGGTGGCCCTGCGTGTGCTTCGGGACCCGGCTTCGGCGGAGGATGTACTTCAGGAAGTGTTTATGCAGGTGTGGCGAAGTCCGGATGGGTTTGTTGCGACGCGGGGCAGCCTGGGCGGCTGGTTGGCGGTGGTCGCGCGGAACCGCTCGATTGACGCACTGAGGCGGAAGAAGCCGATGGAGCAGGTGGACGATATGGCCCTGGCTGCCCCATTCAATCTGGCCAACGAGGCAGAGCGGAACAGCATGATGGAGCGGGCTCGCAGCATTATCGTCAAACTGCCGGTGGAGCAGCGGAAGACTCTGGAGATGGCGTTTTTTGATGGGCTGACGCACTCAGAGATCGCGGAGATGACGGGCGATCCTCTGGGAACAGTGAAGACGAGAATACGCAGCGCGCTGACTACGTTGAGAAGGGCGTTCCAGGCATGAGTGCGACCAGACATATCGAACAGGAAGATCTGGCGCTGTTTGCCATGCAGTTGCTGCCGAAGGATGAGCATGCCTTGATCGTGGCTCACCTTGCTCAATGCGCAGTGTGTGGCCGGACGCTGGCCGAGGTTCAGGGCGATCTGGCGGTGTATGCCCATACGGTGGATATGCACTCGCCGCCGGCCCAGGCTCGGGAACGGCTAATGAAGCAGGTCGCGCGGGAGAAGAAGACGGTTCCTGTGGAGCGTGTAGCGCCGTCTCCGCCGCTGGAGATTATTGGGCGCGGAGAGAGACCGTACCGGACGGGGTTGAGCAGCGGAGCCTATTTAGCGGAAGAAGAAGAGGAGCCAAAGCGTAGTTTGGCTGCCAAGGTGTTTCCGTGGGTGGGTTGGGCTGTGGCCGCAGGAGTTGCCGTAGTGGCAGGAAATCTGTACCACGAGCGCGATGTATTGCACGACAAAATGACTGCCATGGCTGGGCAGATGGATCGCCTCAGCTCCGATGCAGCGGCGGCAAAGCATTTGATGGAGGCAATGACCGACCCCACGGCGAAGCATGTGACTCTTACGATGGCACCCGCGACTCCTGCTCCGCCGGTACCTCAGGGCCGGATAACGTATGTGGCGGAGAGAGGAACGCTCGTTTTTCTGGCCAGCAACATGGAGCCGTTGCAGGCATACAAGACCTATGAGCTTTGGCTGATTCCCGCTGACGGCCGCGACCCGATTCCGGCTGGAACCTTCCATCCGGATGAGCGTGGGAATGCAAGCGTGATTATGCCTCCGCTGCCGAAGGGAATCGAGGCGAAAGCGTTCGGCGTGACGGTGGAAGATGAAGGCGGATCGCAGACACCTACGATGCCGATCATCATGGCGGGAAACTAGGCTGACGTTGATGTTATGTAAGCGTGGCTGAGTTCTGGAGAGCCTGCTTCATCCCCGTCCAGCTTTGACGAGTGGATTCCTCCGGTGTGGGAGCGCCATGCCAGTGAGTCTCGAGGCTGACCGCATCACGGTACCCGGCCTTTGCGAGGTCACGGAACTGCGCTGTCCAGTCGATAAACCCAGTGCCTACGGGTGACCATGCAATTTTGCCGTCGGCGCCTTTGACAGCGTTCTTGACGTGGCAGTGACGGATGCGATCTTTGGGGAGCATCTGCCAGGCTACAGGGAAAGCATCGAGTTCGCCGCGCATGACCGCGTTGCCGGGATCCCAGTTGAGCGCCAGGTGAGGCGATGGAACGGCGGCGAGAGTTCTTGAGGCTTCGCGTCCGGTGGCGGTGTTGCACTCGAACTCATTTTCGAGGACAAGAAGGATGCCCTGCTTCCCACAAACGGTTGCGGCCTCTTGCAGTTTCGCGTCGATCGCTCTGCGGTAGGGTGTTACGTCTTCGAGGCGCCAGAAGTCGAAGCAGCGGACTTTGTCGGTTTTGAATTGCTTCGCGAGGCTAATGCTTCGCTCGAGTACGTCGTCCTGCTGCTTAAAGGTTTCGGCGGAGTTCATTGCGTGGCCAGGGCGAGTGTGCGAGGTAGGAGGAGCGTCGGGCCAGTCTACCTTGAAGAGTGGACTTGCGATGTCGGTGACGCGCAGGTTGTATTTGGCGAGGATCTTTTGCGCGTCGGCGATCTCGGAGTCGCTGAGGTTCTGAAGGCTCTTGTTCCACATCGCACGAAGCTCGATCCACTGGAGGCCGAATTCATGAGCGGCAACAGAACAAGCGTGATCAAAGTCCTGGGATATCTCGTCGGAGATAACGGCGACTTTGAAGGGAGACTTAGCGGCTAACTGGCCGAGGAGTGGGCGACTTGCATATGCTGTGGCAGCGATACCTGCTGATGCGATAAATCTACGGCGGGAAAATACTTCCATCATGCTCCTCTTGGATGGGCGATGGCGACCATTCGTTGGATCAGGAATGGTCGCCCCTTAATTGTGATACCGGTCATTAGAACGTGAACTTTACCGATGCCTGTAGCGAGCGGCCGCCGCCGACTCCGTTGACGCTGCCCTGTCCGCTGCCTAGGGTGCTCGTGACCTGACCGAAGTTGCTTGCGGTGATGATGCTTCCGCTGCCAGTGTTGGGATTGTTGAACTGCGGCGTGTTGGTCAGCTGGAACGCTTCAAAGCGGGTCTCAAGTGCCGCTTCGCGGAAGACGTTGAAGCTCTTGAAGATCGACAGGTTGTTTTGGATGTAGCCCGGGCCGCGGAACTGGTTTCGGCCGGTGTTGCCGAGTCCGACGTTCTGGGGTGTGCATTGCGTTGGGGCTGCAGGGCATCCTGCGGGTTGCGAGAACGTCGTCGTATCAAACCAATGAGTGCCGGCGCCGATGCCATGAGTCACTTTGTAGGCTCCGGTCAGGTTTGCTGTCTGCGCAGTCCCGGGAGTGTTGAGGGTGCCTCCATTGGCATAGACAGAGAATGGAAGGCCCGAGAGAGCGGAAACGATACCGGATAGCTTCCAGCCGCCAAGGAGGAACGCAGCGGCTCCGGTATTGAGGTGATCATGGCCGGTCCCAAACGGAAGGACATAGGTAAAGCTCTGCTCGAAGTTTAGTCTTCTATCGAAGTCTGTCGGGCCATAGTTTCTACGCTGATTGATGAAGTAGATCAGACCACCATCGTCGCCAGAGATGTAATTAAGCCCCTTACCCCAGGTGAATGCGCTGGTAAGTGCAAGACCGTGAGTAAACCGGCGATTTAGCTGAGCCTGAAGCGAGTGGTAGTTCGACGAGTAACCCAAAAAGATGGCACTCGTGGTTGCCGTTCGATGAAGATTCGATGGGCAGCCGTTGCAGTTGTACTCTGGCTCAGACGCTGATCCGCCACCGTAAGTGCTGGGCAGGTTGATGTTCTGGTTGCCTGAAATATCGACGCCGTGGTTGCCAACATAGGCTAGCTGCATCGAGAAGCTACCAGGCAAAGCTTGTTGAACGGCAACATTCCACGATATGACATACGGGTTTTTATAGTTCTGCGGAATGTAGAAGTAGTTCTGGCTGATAAGAGCCGATGTAATCGCCGGGATGATGCCGTTGGAAGGAATGGGAATTGGAACGGGCGCGGGAAAGCCAGCCTGGAAGGTAGCAGTCGTCACACCATCGCCAAGCACAGCCGGCGTAAAGGAAGAGTTAGAGCCAGTTGGGTTGTAGGCATTGTTGGCGCGAACGGGGTAGTTATAGGCGTAGTTGTTGTCCGGAAAAGGCGTGAAGCTGACACCTAAGCCGGCACGAATAACGGTGTTGTCCGTCGCGCGATAGGAGACACCGGTCCGTG
Source organism: uncultured Acidobacteriaceae bacterium (assembly GCA_963738855.1). Classification (GTDB taxonomy): domain Bacteria; phylum Acidobacteriota; class Terriglobia; order Terriglobales; family Acidobacteriaceae; genus Edaphobacter. Next base: position 45,975 of record CAVTYC010000001.1, read on the forward strand.
GAGCGAAATATTTGTAATTGGTAGTAAGCCCCATGTTTGAGGGATTGCCACCGACGCCAGCCAACACAAGATTGTTGCCGATCGGATCGTAGTTCGAGAAGCCGCTGGGGATTTTAGGCGTGGCAGGTGGATAGAACTCCCAACGGACGCCGAGGTCAACGGTCAGTTTGGGCGTTACTTGCCACTTGTCACTGGCGAAGGCGAAGAACCACCACTGACGATACGCCGGGAAGAATGTATTCAAGTCGCGGCCAACCTGGCTCGGAACATCAAGCAGGAAGCTTGCCATATCGTTAGCTACGTTCGTCTTCGCACCAACATTTGAGGTCTGATTCTCGGAGAAGGTATACAGGCCGCGAGGGCTGAAGGTCTGGTCCTGCAGAAGATCGTCACGCACGCGACGGAGGTCGACACCAGCCTTTATTGTGTGATTATGAATGACCTTGGTCCAGTTGTTTACGATGTCGATGTTCGATTCGGCGCGTATCCAGGGAACAGATGGAGAGTACCCAATAATCGGATTGGAAAACCCACCGTTGAGTGTGATTCCTACTTGCCCACTGGTGAAGGGCTGGCCGTCGATATTGACGCCGGGGATGCCAAGAGTCGTTGCATCATTGGAGCCATAATCGCTTGGCTGCGCGGAGTTATGCAGGTGGGCGACCCCAAATCGGACTTCAGTAAACAGAGTTGGCGAAAAGACGTGATCATAGTTCACGCCGGTGCTGTAGGAGTTTTGGGTTCCTTTGGCTTCGAAACCACCGCCTCCAGCCGGACCCCCAAGAAAGGGACCGAACGCGGGTGCCTGGAAGGTCAGGACACGTTGATAGCTGTAACGTCCACTTAGGTGATTTCTCTCGTTCAGGGTGTAGTCGAGCTTGATGTCAAAACTATCCGTGCCCTTGGTGAAGGGAAGATTAGTGACGTAGTTGTTTGTGGGCGAAGCGATGTTCGACTGGTTCTGATTTGGTTGAGCTACCTTTCCCAATGCCTGCAGTATGTTCAACGAGACCTGATTGACTCTGCTGTAGGGAATTTGGTTGTTTACAAACTTAGTGCGAGGACTTCCTGCAGATCCGTCACCGCTCGCAGGGTCATAAATCTGTCCAGTACCATCGGCCTTCAGAGGTGCACTGAGGTCGATATAGCCATTGTTGTTGGTGTAGAAGACGGGCGGCGGAATAGTAAGTGTATTGGAGACGGCCTCATGATCCGAGGTTCGAAGATAGTCTCCGAAGAAGAAGAGCTTGTCCTTGATAATCGGACCGCCGATGCTGCCACCGAAGTAGTTGTAGGAGAGATGACCAAGCGGGCCACCGAAGTAGGAGCGCGCGTTCACCGCGCTGTTCTGGATGAATTCAAACGCCGAGCCGTGGTAAGCGTTCGCACCTGACTTGAGAGTGACGTTGGTGACAGCGCCGGTGGCACGCCCCAGTTCAGCTTCGAAGTTGTTCGTGGAGATATCGACAGCCTGGATGGCTTCTGCCGGCGGAATAATAATTTGCAGAAGGCCGGTGCGCTCGTCATCGTCGATACCTTCGATCTGATAGAGGTTACCCTGCCGAGGCAAGCCATTCACCTCGGTCTGCAAGGAACTCTGCGCATTAAAAAACTGAGAGTGTTGAAAGGTTGCAGGAGCGGTTCCGGGAACCAGGTTGAGCAAAGACTGGAAGTTACGGTTCGTGCCAAGGGGTAAATCGGCAACTTCGCGCGACTCAATCTTGGTGCTGATATCGGCACGATCGGTCTGGAGCATAGGGGGTGCAGTCGTGACGAGAACGGTCTCGGATACGCTGCCGGTCACCATATCGATGTCGACGCGAGTGGATGAGTTGCTGAGCACGTCAATGTTTTGATGAGTGTCCTTCTTGAAACCCGCGGCCTCGACAACAACCGTGTAGGTGCCGGGCTTCAGATCAGGGAAGGTGTAGTTGCCGCTGTCATTGCTAACGGTTTGATACACGACGCTAGTCGCAGTCTCGGTGGCTGTTACCTTCGCTTTTGCGATCGTGGCGCCGCTAGGATCCGACACCGTACCCAGAAGAGTTGCGCTCACAGCCTGGCCAAACAAAAGAGGCGAAGAACTCAGAAGAAGAAGAATAACAACATAGCTGAAGACCTTGCGTGCGTACACGGACACCTCGGGAGTCACCATAAAAACATGGTGCGGCAAAACTTATTGTTTGAAGAGCGAACGAACATTACAGACACGATTCGAATTAGTCAACAAATTTATTAGTCATCAAATTTAGGCGACGCCAGCGGTTACCTTCGTTCAACTGATCAAACTGGACGACCACATACGGACGTCAGTAGTATGCGCAACATGAACCTTTCCATGACACGCCGTAACCTATTGCGTGGGGGTACGATGCTGACCACCTCCGCATTTCTTTCGCCAGCGACGATTGCGCTGGCCAGTGATAACCATTCGTCTAAACCTTCGCCGATTCGGCTAGGTATTGCCAGCTATACGTTCAGAAACTTTGACGCTGACCATCTGATTGGGTTCATGAAGGAGTTAAATACTCCCTATCTCAATCTGAAAGATGTGCATCTGCCAATGACTCCTGCGGATCAGGTTGCTGCGCGTGCGGCGAAATTCAGAGATGCAGGCTTAAAGCTGACTGCGGCTGGGACGATCACGTTCGCGAAAGATGAGGATGAAGATATTCGGCAGAAGTTTGAGTATTGCAAGGCTGCCGGTATCCCGATGATCGTCGGAGCACCGACGCATCAGGTACTTCCACGGCTGGAGAAGTTTGTGAAGGAGTACGACATCCGGGTCGCTATCCACAATCATGGACCGGAGGACAAGAACTTCCCTTCCCCTCTGGACGTGCTGGCTGCCGTCAACAAGCTGGATCCGCGAATTGGCTGCTGCATCGACGTTGGTCACACCATGCGTGCAGGCACTGACCCCGTTGCAGCGATTCGCAAGGCTGGGCCGCGAGTCCTCGACGTCCACATGAAGGACCTGGCCGATGGGACCAAGAAGGAGAGCCAGGTTGCGGTAGGCGATGGAGTAATGCCTGTACCTGCGATCTTTCAGGCACTGATCGACATACACTACGCTGGCAATGTGGACCTGGAGTACGAGATCTTCCCCGACAATCCTATGCCGGGAGTGATCAAGAGCTTCGCGTTCATGCGTGGCGTGCTTGCGGGGATGGGCTATAAAGGCTAGCCCATCGCCTACTTGCCAACCACCTCGATGATCTCGGAGTCGGGCTTTGTCCAGGCCTTGGCTCCGGTTGAGGTGAACTTGCCTGACGCATCGGCCCAATGCAGATGCGTCAGCTCTGACTTCCCATTTTCGTAGTCGTAGGTCTTGCCGTCATCCTGATAGAGCAGGAAATCCGCGTCGGCTCCGGGATAGATGCGGAGCCGGGCGATATTTTGTTGTTCGTTTGTACTTTCTACCGGTTCGCCGAGAGGAAGAATAGACCCCGCGCGGACGAACAGCGGAATGGTATCGATTGGCGCAGCGGCTACGATGGTTTGACCACCTTTCAATCGTTCGTTGGTCCAGTAGTTGTACCAGTCGGATCCGGCGGGGAGATAGACGGAGCGAGTGGTTGCTCCCTGCTCGGTGACCGGGGCGACGAGAAGCGCGGGGCCGAACATGTACTCATCGCCGAGATTCACCACATGGGGATCGTTCGGGAAGTCCATGAAGAGTCCACGCATGAAGGGTGCGCCCGTCTGGTTGGCGCTGTGGCCCAGCGAATAAATGTAAGGCATGAGCTGATAGCGGAGCCGCAGATACTTTTCTAGGATCGGCTCGGCCTGTTTGCCGTAGGACCAGACTTCGTTGTGATTGCGGCTACCGTGGCTGCGGAAGTTTGGCTGGAACGCGCCGTACTGGAACCAGCGCACGTAGAGTTCGGGATAGTCGTCGTAGTGGCCTACGTTATCGCGGGCGTCGGAGGGGTCGAGCAGCGGGGGATGATCGGGCGTGTGCGAGGAGGGCAGATACTGCCAGCCGCCGATGTCGGTGCTCCAGTAGGGCATTCCTGAGGCGGTGAAGTTGATGCCGGTTGGAACCTGCCGTTTGAGCGTGTCCCAGTTTGGCGAGATATCCGACGACCAAAAAATCGCGCCGTTGTGTTGCGCTCCGATATAACTATCACGAGCGAGGATGAGGGCGCGTGTCTTGAGGTCGCGGCGAAAGCCGTTGTAGAAGGCCGCGGTGTGAAATAACGGGTAGACGTTGAAGTATTGCGTCCCCGGGCCGATATGGAAGAAGCTTCCGTTGGGCGGCAGGTCCGGTTCGGTCTCATCGGCCCAGAATGAGTCGAAGCCTTTGGTGACGTAGCTGTCTCGTATTGTGTTCCAGTACCAGGCAGCCGCATCCGGGTTGGTGGTGTCGATGTCCGATCCTGCGCGATCATAGGGCAGGCCGTTGGTCGGCGTACCGTCGGCACGATGTATAAACCAGCCGTTCTTCTGGATCATGTCGTAGTAGCGCGACTCGGGAACGAAGCGCGGCCAGACACTGATCATGCTGTGGAAGTTCATCGCGTGTAGCTGCTGGTTCATTGCGGTGGGGTCAGGCCACTTCACGGGGTCCATGTCCATCTGACCCATCTTGGTGTAGTAAAACCAGTCGACGACGATAACGTCTGCGGGGAGATGCCGGTCGCGATAGCCCTTCGCAACGTCGAGCACCTCCTGCTGCGAGGTGTATCGTTGCTTGCATTGAATGTAGCCGTAGGCCGACTTAGGCAGCATGGGTGTATCACCGGTGAGAAGACGATAGCCAGAGTAAATCTCGTCGTAGGTGTTGCCTGCAATCACGAAGAAAGAGACGCGCTGGCCCACCTGAGAGGTCCATCGCGTCTGATCGTTGAAGCCGAACGCTACATTCGTCTTTGACGGATTGTCCCACAGCAGACCGTAGCCATAATTCGTTACGACGAAAGGAACGCAGACGCTCTGTCCTGCGGGAGCGTTGTAATCATGGGCGCACTCCACGGCGTGTCCGCGGCGATCCAGAAAACCTTCCTGATTTTGACCGAGACCGTAGTAGTGTTCATCGGCGGGAGAATGAAACGTGGCGCCAACCTCATAGAACGGAGGATCCGTGGGGCGACGGTCGTTGAGGACACCGGCATTGCCATCCTTATAGTTGGGGACGGACATCTGCCATCCCTGCATATTGAGAAGCGTTTTGCCTTCAGGGGTTTTGAATGAGATCCCCACTCCAGGAGTGGATCCATTGAAGAACTTTGCGATGTCAGCCGCCGTTCCGCTGGGCGTCCAATGACCACCGGGACGTACAGTGACCACCATACGTGAAGACTTGAAGACATCACCCGTCTGGTCATGTGTCTGACTCCAGTCAGTGGAGGCGGCAGGCGCCACGATACCGTAGCCCGGGCCTGAGACTGCATCGTCCTTTCGCAGGCTGAGTGTAACGCGCATGATATTGGGAGCATATGGCTCAAGGACCACAGTCGCATTGTCACGGGTAAGGAGCAGCTTCTCCTGAGCCTTCATTGTTGCCGAAGCAAGCGATGTTATCGCCAGTATCCAAAAGATTGCTTTCGATGTTGTGGAACGATTGACTCTCTTACGATCACTCCGGGTATAGTTCCACAATGGCTGCATCTTGATCGGGCCTTTCACATCTATTGTCTGTTTGAACACAAGCTGGCTTACGCCTTTAGTGAGATAGCCAGCGGATCAACGCCTGGTACTTAAAAGAAGAGGATAAGCCAGACCTTAAACCTTTTAGTGGAACGGGAACCCGTTGTCAAAGACTCTATAGCCGGGCGGTTCGGAGTCTCAACGAGTTCGCGATGACTGAGACCGAACTGAAGCTCATGGCCGCCGCCGCAAGCATCGGACTTAGAAGCAGACCGAGGACCGGGTATAGGACTCCTGCCGCAATGGGCACTCCGGCTGCATTGTAGACAAACGCAAAGAAGAGATTTTGCCGGATATTTTTCATTGTCCGCTGGCTCAACTTGCGGGCACGCACGATTCCGCGAAGGTCGCCTTTGACAAGGGTGATTCCACCAGCCGCTATCGCTACGTCGGTGCCTGTACCCATCGCTATGCCGACGTTCGCCTGTGCCAGCGCGGGCGCGTCGTTGACGCCGTCGCCGGCCATTGCGACAATTTTGCCCCGAGCCTGGAGCCTCTTGATGACTTCAGCTTTTTGGCTGGGCGATACATCAGATTCAAAGTCGATGCCAAGTTTGCCAGCGACCGCAGCTGCAGTGGTGTGATTGTCGCCTGTCACCATAACCACATGAATGCCATCGGTCTTCAGCTGCTGAATGGCCTCAAATGAGGAGGCTTTGATAGGGTCCGCTACTGCGATCAGACCCGCGCAGTTGCCGTCGAATGCTACGAATACAACCGTCTGGCCATCCTTTCGAAGGGATTCAGCCCGATCGTGCAATTCACCACATATTGCTCCGACCTGTTGCATGAGAGCTGCGTTGCCGACTCCGACCCGCTTGCCTCCTATGTGGCCGAGGATGCCTTTGCCAGTGATCGACTGGAAATCGCTGACGGGGGTAAGTTCAATTCCCTTCTCTTTCGTTGCTGCGATCATGGCTGAGGCTAGTGGATGCTCGCTCGAATTTTCGAGACTGGCAGCGGATTGGAGGATGTCTGTCTGATCGAAGCCTTGAGCAGCGATGACCGCCGTGAGACGAGGTTTGCCTTCGGTTATGGTGCCGGTCTTGTCAAGGACGAGCGCGTCCACCTTCTCAAAGGCCTGCAGAGCTTCGGCGTTCCGGATAAGAATTCCTTCGTGCGCTCCACGACCTGTGCCGACCATAATCGACATCGGCGTAGCCAGTCCCAGCGCACAGGGGCAAGCGATGATAAGCACAGCGACGGCATTGATCAGAGCGTGCGCGTAGTGTGGCGCAGGCCCGAAGATCACCCACACGATGAAAGTAATGACCGATGCGAGAAGAACCGCAGGCACGAACCAGGATGCAACCTGATCGGCAACCCGTTGAATGGGAGCGCGGGTGCGCTGAGCTTCGCCGACCATCTTGACAATCTGCGCGAGCAGCGTGTCCGAACCAACTCGTTCAGCCTTCATAACCAGTGTCCCGGTTCCGTTGATTGTTCCTCCAATGACCGGAAAGCCATCGGATTTTTCGACAGGAACGGATTCACCTGTCACCATGGATTCGTCGACTGAACTGCGGCCTTCGATCACCGAACCATCGGTTGGGATTTTCTCTCCGGGACGGATGCGAATGCGATCGCCGACATAAATCTCTGCAAGAGCCACATCCATCTCTGTTCCATCGGGAGCAATGCGACGAGCCGTCTTAGGCGCAAGCGAGAGCAATGCTTTAATGGCGCTCCCGGTACGGCTTCGAGCCTGCAACTCCAACACCTGCCCTAGCAAAACGAGAAGAGTAATCACAGCCGCTGCCTCAAAATAGAGGCCGATATTTCCCGACGCGTCACGAAACGACGCAGGAAAGATCCTGGGAGCAAAGACTGCAACAACACTGTACAGATACGCGGAACCGGTACCGATCGCAATAAGCGTGAACATGTTAAGGCTGCGATGGACGATCGAGGACCAGCCTCTCTCAAAGAACGGCCACCCAGCCCATAGAACCACGGGAGTTGCAAGGGCGAACTCAAGCCATGCAAGGCCTGTGCCGCCAATGAGATTGTGCAAAGGCTGGGAGGGCATCATATCGGAGATCATGATCGCCAGAATCGGAAGTGTCAGAACCGTACCGATCCAGAGACGTCGAGTTATGCTGATCAGTTCTGGGCTGGCCGTATCGTCGTCCGCCGCTGTAAGGGGTTCGAGCGCCATGCCGCAGATGGGACAACTGCCCGGCTTGTCGCGGATAATCTCCGGATGCATCGGGCAGGTATATTTACTTCCCGGAGCCGATGGGACGATGAGGACAGGTTGCTGCGCGTGCTGCAGAGTGCCGTCGTACTTCTCAGGGTTGGCTTCAAACTTTTTCAGGCAAGACTGGCCACAGAAGTACCAAATATTGCCGCCATGTTCGATCGACCACTTCGCGGTCTCGGGAGAGACCTTCATGCCGCAGACCGGATCGATCGCCAGGGATACCGCCGCCGTACCCGCCGTGGGTTGATGATGAGTATCCATAGCCTATTTGATGATATCTGTTTCAGGTCACTCAATACTTAGGCGACGTAACGGCCGGATAGTCTTCACCAAATTTGTTCTTGTGATTTTCGATCGTGCTCGGTGTCCGATTGAAAATAATCTCACCCAGATTGAGCGGTTCGGTCGATACCTGCACGGTCCGCTTGATTTCGGCAGAGTTTGCAGGCTGTCCGTCTTCGCTCCAGGCGTTGAGACGATAACTGCCGGGCGGAACGTCGCGGATGATAACTGAGCCACTGGCGGTAGATATGCCGTAGTACGGGGTACTGAGCGAAAGCACGATAGCTCCCATCTCCGGATGAATATTGCAGAAAATGTAGGAAACTCCTTCGCGGTCGAAATGCACCGAACGACTGGTGCCCGATTCGTAGAGACCTAGGTCGAACCGTTTGCCATTGAACAGCGAAAAGACATTATGAAAGAAGGGATCCTCATTCGGAAACTCAACGCTGGCTCCGGTAGGCACAACCAGAAGATGGGGAGAGAACTGCTTATTTTTTTGAACCAGACGGAAATTGGTTTGGTGAGCAGGCGTCGGCCTCGCAGCAACTGGTTGTACTGGAGAGAGCCACACAACGATGTTTGCTGCACGAGCCGGTGTCTTGTGTTTGCTCTCGCCTGTTCTATCAGACGGACGCAGGATGATCTTCGCAGAGACGTCGACTCCCTGGGCTTGAACCGACGGACCTGTTCCAGCCAAAGAGATTGCGCCAATCAAGATCAACCCTTGGAATGCGTAATGCACGATAGTCCCCCTAAAACTGGTAGCCCATAGAAAGAGTCAATACATCGGCAGTGTTGCCCTGCCCGTAGATTGGCCATGTCCATATTCTGCGGTACTCGGGCGACAAGATCAGATAAGTTTTGGGTCGATAGATAAGATTCGCGACGAGCATGCGGTTACGCGCCCGGAGTTGCAGAGCCGTTGCAGTTGTGGGAAGGATGATGGAGTGGAAATCGCTGGCATAGCCGTTATCCTGGCCGATGGCTGCGTTGGCTTCGAAGGATTGGCTGAAGCGCGATTTGACCTGAGTCCAGCCGCCGATAGCATTTAACCCTACGAAATATGACGCACCCGTGATGGGATTGTTGCCGTATAGAACATCTTTGTAAACACCGCCGCCGAGCCCCCCCAGGGACCGGCCACGGTATCCCTCTCCGCTTACTTCAAAACGGGAATTGATTGGCAGTCGCCAATCTGTCGTAACAGCCCAGGAGTCATTGTTGTTATAGGGATAGTGCTGGCGGCTATAGTACCCACTTAAACCTACTTGGAGACCGCGGTCCATATTGGACGTTCCGTACGAGACGCGAGTCTCGTACGCAGGTTGGTTAGACGCCTCACCGGGGCTGGGGGAACGGAGGACGTCGCTGGTGTTGTAGCCGGACGAGGGTGGATCCCATAGTCCGAACTCGAGTTGAACGTGCTTATCTTCCTGAAGAACAAATTGATGCGCATATCGCAGTTGCGGAGCCCACGTCCACAAGTTCCCGGCCCACGCCATACCCGGCTCTGCAACGGTCGCGTAGGAGGAAGGCGACAACGGCGAGATAAGCGGGCTTGCCAAACCTGCCTGCACTGAGTCTCGAGGCCAATCAAGATTGATGCTTGCCGTTCGCATGCGTGCAATACCCGCACTGGTACCAAAGTTGGCGTAAGCCATGCCAGCGAAGAAGTCCATGCTCACATTGGCCGAAGTACGCGCGCCTGCGATGCGTGGCCCGCTTGCCTCAAGACCAAGTATGGTCTGGCGAAGGCCTGCGCCGAGGCTGCCGCTGCTTGCTCCAGCAGGCTGGCTAATCGCGATGGCAGGCAGGTCGATATTGTCTACATTGCCGCGGTTGGCGAAGGCATTGAACAGAATCAAACCGGTGAGGCGAATGGGATACTTCGAATCACTCTCAACTTTGCTCTGATCGTGAAGTTTGACCTGTGCCTCCAAGGTCTCCTGTCGTTCTTTTATATCGCTGACAGATGTCTTCAGGTCGGACAACGGATCGGCGACACTGCTGCTGGTGTCAGAGGGCAACGTTTGGCCCGCAGGCAACTGCTGCTTGATCTCAGCGAGTTCCTGTTGCAGTTGCTGAATCTGTTGCAAGGACTGATCCAGTTGCTGGCGCGCGCCGACAAGCGCAGACGAAATGGTTTCTAGCTTCTTCTCCAGTTGCACCGTACGAACATCGGCAGAGATAGCGGATTGGGAAGCTGTCTGCGCCCGCAAGAAAACCGAGGTTACGCCGAGCAGCAGACAAACGGATAGTTTAGGCATGGGGTGTCTCATCGTTCAGCCTCATCGACGTACTGGAACATGTGGTTGCACAGTCTTCTTTTCTGCCGTTTCCCCAAGTGACTGAAGAGCCGCCTTGGGCAAGATAATAGTGAAGACAGTATGTCCTTCAACATTCTCTTCAAGAGTGATATTCCCACCATGTTCCTGAGCGATCTGCTCTGCGAGCGTAAGCCCGAGACCGATCCCGCTCTCCCTTGCCTCGCTCACGAAGGGGAGGAAGAGCGTGCTGCGTATGGACTCGGGCACACCGGGACCGTTGTCGGAGATTCGAATAAGAATAGAGCGCTCTTCATCTTGAAGACTTAGTCTTACAGCTGCAGGATCCGTGCCACGCCTTGCCGCCTGGCAAGCGTTCAGCAGCAGATTATAAACAGCTCGTCCGAGCTTCTTTGAATCGACCCAGGCCGTAAGCGACGACAGGCCGTTGAGAGTGATCTTGACATCGCGTGCAGCAGGATGGGAGCGAACCATATTAACCGAACGCTGAATCAGCGACGCCAACGATGCGTTTTCGGGATAGAGCGCGCGTCCGGTCTGAGTAAAGAGAAGGAGAGAGTCGAGAAGATCGGTCATCCCCTGCACTGCGGACTGAACATCACGCATCAGCTCGTCGCGCTCTGCCTGTGGGATTGTTCCGTCACTCAGAAATTCGGCGTTCGCGTACATCGCGGAAAGATGATGACGCAGATCATGAGAGATGGAACTTGCCATTCTTCCGATCGTCGCTAGTCTTTCAGAGTCAAGGAGGTCTTTCTGCGTGCGGCGCAATTCAATGCGCATACGTTCGAAGGCGCGGCTCAGTTCTCGTATCTCAGCCGTTCCACTCTCGCTAAGCTGATATTCAAAATTGCCCTGCGCCAGCGCACGCGTGCCGCCAAGCAGAGTCTTCAAAGGTTGCGTGATCGTACGCGAGATCGCGACCAACATCACCGCTCCAACAAGCAGGGCAAAGAGCGCTAGAGTCAGCACCCAGCGATTGACTCTGCTTACAAGTTCAGTGGCCTGATCGAACGACTTGAGAACAACAAGGCGAGGGACAGAGGTAGCGTCTGCGATTCCGGGAGCAACCAGGTTGACGGATGCTGCCAGATAGTCTTTTCCACCCAAACGAATGTTTTTGCTTTCAGCCGGAGCTTGCAGAAGATCACCGGCCTGCGACACAAGTTGCTGCTGAAGCTCGGAATTCAGAGTACTGGCGACGATTCGTCCGTCTACGACAAAAGCTACCTCTGCCGCAGAAGCTTCGCTCACCTCATGTGCGACCTGTTCATCAATCGCATAACCGACGGCGACAAAGCCCAACTGAGTCCCATGAGCACGATCGCCAAAGTAGAGCGCCTGGGTAGATATTTCGTAGAGGTGATTTTCTAATGCCAATAAAACCAGCCCTTCCGGGTGACGCAGGCTATCACCAAGACCTTTTTCGACTGTGTATCGGTCGAGAGGGGCACCGCGACTATACACGGCGATTAATTTTCCATCGGGATTCAACAGAGCAAAGAAGTCGCTACCACTAACCTTCCAGAACTCTACGCCCGCGTCTTCAATCGTTCGGTTATCAGGCGCGGTCATCAGGGCCTTCAGACTGGGAAGGTCCGCCAGTAAGGCAGACTCGCGCGCGAGTAGCTCGCGGCGACGACGTTGAAGGTTTTGATAGGTCTTTACGGAATGCCTGAGATCCGAATCGAGATTGGCTCGAACCTGTTGTTGTACGATCGTGCGGATAATTAATAGACTGATTACCGTGCATCCGAAGGACAAAAGCAGGAGAGGAATGAGCAGCGTCGTTCGCATGCGCAACCTATCCATAGCTGAATCCTCCGCCCAGCCGCGAAAACATCAATTTCCGCTTACGAATTTATAGCCAATACCATGCATCGTGCGGAAATAAATAGGTTTCGCTGGATCGGCCTCTAGTTTTTGCCGCAACTTCATCACCTGATTATCGACCGTGCGGGTGGTTGGATAGGAAGTGTACCCCCAGACATTATTCAAAAGTTCCTCGCGAGTTACGACACGTTCTGGGTGGTCAACAAAATACTTCAGCAACTTGATCTCGTGTGCCGTAAGGACGACGGGGGTGCCGTTTTTGAAGACTTCCATTCCAGAAAAATCCGCTGTAATGTTTCCGAAACTCACGCGAAGATTTTCTACAGGCTTCTGGGTTCGGCGGATCGCCGCTTGCACACGCGCCATCAGCTCGCGCGGGCTAAAGGGTTTGGTTACATAATCGTCAGCGCCGAGCTCGAGCAAAAGCACTTTGTCCGCAACTTCAGAGACCGCACTTAATACAACCACAGGGATGTTTGGAGACCAGTTCTTGATCTCCCGGCAGACCTCGCGACCAGACATACCAGGCAACATCAGATCGAGAACAACCCCTGCGGGTTTCATGTTCTTGCAGGCTTCCAAACCTTGTATTCCGTCATTCGCCACGTGGACGTCGTAGCCTTCTGTGGTGAATTGTCTGTGAAGCGCTTTCTGTATTCTTGGATCGTCTTCTATCACTAGAATCATGCTCATTGCTCGCCATCCCCAGAGACCGTTACCAGGCTCTCATCGTTGTCTCTTTATATAACGTTTATGGCATTACCGATTCGAGCTATCCCACACGCAATAGCCGGATACGATCAAATAACAACATAGAGACATCACAGTGACATTTCTACCACCGGTCTAGGTCTTTCTGGGTTCGAGTTTATCCAAAGGAAAGAGGTTAGGCCGCCAAAATGCGACCACTGTCCACTCGTATAATCCGGTCTGACTTTAAAGTCGCAAGTAGAGCTTGGATATAGTTGGTAGATATTCAATTCATTCGCTTGCGCAAGATTGCATGGAATCCTAGCAATGTACGATCAACTGCTCCAGAAGCTCCTTTGAGGGTTCCCATTCTCCAATAGGCGGATAAAGAAGCATAGCCTTACGAGCCGCAAGCAACGAGCCTGAACGAGCCGCTTCAATCGCCGCACGCTCATATGCTTTGACCGACTGCACCAACCCACGGACCGCTTCCGGCAATCTCCCGCATGACTCTGGCGTAATTGTGTCTCCAGCGATTTGGCAAGGAACTTCAACGACATCGTCCATTGCAAGGTCCGCAATGCTTCCCATATTTTGAGTATTGACAACGATGCGCTTTGGCCGCTCGCCACATAGCGCATTCATTACGTCGATAGCGATTCGATGATAGCCACTTGCAACCCGAAAGGGGTCTTCAGTGCTGCCTTCCTCGTAAGACAATATCGAACCGCTATCACCTTCAAGCTTCATATAAGATCCGGAGCGCGTATTCAGATAACCTACATAAGTTGCAATAGCTCCCCTTGAATCGCCATGTTGAAGCAGTTGCGCTAAGTCAGAGATGAGTCTCTGGTTAAGCTTGTCCACTTCGAGACCCCGTGTACTCCCTTGTCTCCGCTGATTCTCAAGCGCCCTGCGGCGGGAATAATAGAAAAAGAGATACTCCGACGGAAGGAGCTTCAAGGCGCGAATCAGATCATGTTCAAAAAGCGGAACAGAGTAGATCGCACTTAGGAAATTATCATCGGCGAGCAGGCGTTCTGTAACATCCTCGCCTCGAAGATGAATACGGCGAATCCATCCAAGATGGTTGAGTCCAACATAGTCGCAACGCACTTCGTCGAAACTAACGCCCAGTGCGATTTGAATACGGTGCTGCATATCGCTAGGGGTATCGCAGATGCCTACGACCCTCACGCCAGCATGATCCCGGATCGCTTGTGTGATTAACCCAGCCGGGTTCGTAAAGTTGATGAGCCATGCTTGCGGACTTCGCCGCTCGACCATCTTCGCCTGTTCCACCGCAACGGACACCGTCCGTAGTGCCATGGCGACTCCGCCCGGCCCAGTTGTCTCCTGCCCCGGATAGCCGTGTTCGATCGCAACCTTTTCGTCGTGAGCACGCGCACTTATTCCACCGACGCGAATGCTGTTCATCACAAAGGAGGCACCATCGACGGCATCTTCAATCGTTGCGGCTTCACGCACACGGAGATTGCCATCTTCACTGGCCACGATAGCTCGTCCCAACTCAGCCATGATTCGTACACGATCCCGGTCAGGGTCAAACAGAACAAGCTCTTCCGCGCCCAAATCGGCAGCTTCATTCACGCCGAAGACTACCAGAGGTGTGCGAACTCCTCCTCCACCAATAAGTGCAATCTTACGACGTATAGGCTTGTTCATAGACATCCATGACCTCCTTACGTCGCGGCAGCGCACGCAGAGCTCCCGCTACGCGAGTCGAAAGTCCTCCACAAATACAGCCACGACGCAGACAATCTTCAGGTGGCGCTTCATCTAACAGCGCATCGATAAAACCGGCATTGAAAGCATCTCCAGCCCCAGTCGTGTCAACTACATCCACCACAGGAGATGCCACTTCATACTTCTGACCACTCACTTGCATCGCCGCACCATACGACCCCAACTTAATAACAGCTGACGGAAGTTTCTTCCTCTGTGCAAAGGCCAGATAGGCTGCTTCACCGCCGCCGCACAGTAAAAATGCCTCTCTCTCGTTAGGAAGAAAATAGTCCATGGCACGGCAAGTCTCGAGATTGCCCGCATCGCTTAGCCACTCTTGTTGAAACCCAACATCAAGAGAAGTTGTACAACCTGCATTCCGCAATGCTGGCAACAAATCTTTCGCAAGGTGCCGATCAAGCGGAAGCGCAAAGTGGACATGACGCGCGCGCATCAACGATGCAAGCACCCTATCGGACCGAAGAATATCCATCAATTGTTCGTTCACACCGATATAGGTAAAGAAGGATCGGTCGTCCACCATCGAAACACTGACGGTCACTCCTGTATTGCCCTCCGCCTTGAACACTCCATCGCTTGCAACACCAAACTCAAGAAGACGCTGCTCAAACCAGGCTGCATCCGCCCCACCAATAACACCAACCAGGTCTACCCTCCGGCCGAGCCTGCCCAGCGCGCATGCTGTATTCGCAGCTCCACCGCCAATCTCCTGATGGTACTGACGAGCGAAAGCCTCTTCTCCCGGTTGTGGCCACGCTGTGAAACCGGTAAAGATATGGTCGATGTAAATTTCACCTACGACGGCGACGTCATATTGAGTCATATGCGCGGAACGGCCACTCCTGTTTGCGTCTGGCTTGCAGTAGATACACGGCAATTCCCGTTACTGCCATGGCAACGCCGATCAAAATGTGTGAACCCTTACTACTAAGAACGATGTACAGCCATCCCAGCAGCGCCACGATGGCTGGCAATGGGTAAAGAGGCATTCGAAAACTGTCCGGTGCAGCAATTGCCTTCTTACGCAAAAGAATCACTGCGACACACTGTGCTATGAACTGCGTCATCGTCTGTACAACGATGAGAACAGAGATAAGGTCTGCAAGCGAAAAGAGGCACGCCACCGCCGACAGCCCACCCATGACCAAAAGTGATGTCGAGGGAAACTTTCCTGTTGGGTGTAACCGCGCAAATGGTTTGAAAAAGCGGCCATCGGCCGCGGCCGTGTACGGAATTCGCGAGAAGCCGAGAAGAATCGCAAAGACCGAGCCCCAACTTGCTATCAGGATCAATACTGAGACAACTACTCCACTCCAACGCCCGTACAGGATCTGCATGTAGTCGGCAACGATGGCCTTCGAGTATTGTCCCTGCTGCCAGGGAACGGTCCCGAGGATGGAAAGATTCATCGCAAGATACAGAATCGCGATCAAAATGATGGAGTAAATTACGGCCCGGGGAATTGTCTTCTTTGGGTTATTTACTTCTTCTCCGATGAGGCAAACATTGTTATAGCCGCCGTAGTCATAAGTAGCGATCAAGGTTGCTGCCCCTAATCCAAGCCAGAACGGACGCGACAGATGAAACGCCTGAGGCGGAAAACTGAAGGCGGTTGCGGCATGGAAATGCATGACACCGCTGATCACAATCCAGAAACACGTACCAAGCACAACCATAGTTACAACGATAGAAATCCTGCTGATCGAACGAATATTGCGATAAAGCAACAACGTATTTAGCAGGCATACCACCATAGCGATAGCGACTAATTGCCAATGCTGAAGATGTGGGGCGAGGAAGCTAGCGTATTCTCCAAAACCAACAGCGCCGGATGCAATCGATACTGGCCCTATAAGCAACATCTGCCAAAGCAACAGAAAGCTGATCGGACGCCCCCAACTCGTAGGCCCAAATGCCTGAAGCAGATAATGGTAAGGACCGCCCGAGCGAGGTAACGCCGAACCCAACTCTGCCCATACCATTCCGTCGCACAGGCATAGCAAGGCTCCTGCTATCCAGCCAAGCATCGCCTGTGGGCCGCCCATCGCCGCCAGTGCAAGCGGAATGGTCAGAAACGGGCCAACACCAACCATATTCAGGATATTGGCCGACATTGCTCCCGCAAGCCCCATCCCATGATCGAGTTGTTGTCCGGCGGGAGCCGTCTGAGTTTCCATGGAGCCCACAATATTCACAAGCGATTCTGTTGAGCGATTCGATGAACTGCACATGCTCACCAATCAAACGCACTGGCGGCTTATTGACCATCACGGAATTGAGGATTTTTCGGCAGGCTTAGCATGTTTGCGAAGATGCGATAGGCACCGGGTACACCAAGCGGAAGTTGGCGATAAAAGGCGTACGCGTTGTAAATATAGGCTCCCTTTCCATAACGCGCGTAGAGAAGTCCGCCCTTCTGCGGATCTTGCTCTGCGTCATGAGTCTCGATCAATGGCTCGTATTGTTTATCCCACGAGACCAGGAACTTGGAGCCGCGTTCTTCAATCCACCCATCAAAATCTTTTGCAGTGATGGTGTTAGGCCAGGTAAACAAAGGATGTTTCGGATCAAGAATCGTGACAACGGATCTTTCGTCCGTAACTTCTTCCGGGTCATTCGACATGACGTACGGATATGGTCCGTAATTATGATCAAACTCCGGTGTGTTGTATTGCACTACCACTACGCCGCCTTCTTGGACATATTTCAGCAGACGCGCATTATTCGCGACTAAATCAGGCCGCACCGCATAAGCCCGAACACCAACCACGATCGTGTCATATTTGCTCAGGTCGCCACTCGCCAGGTCCTGCGCAGAAAGAAACGATGCGTGCACGCCGAGAGCTTCGAGAGCGGCAGGCACATCGTCCCCACTACCTTCGATATAAGCGATTTTTTGGGACGGTGCCATCTTTACATCGGCACCCGTCGTCTTGTATGTCGCAGGGCTGTAGAGGAAATAAGGACGTAGTCCAGTGTAGCCAACCGAGACATACCCTTCTTTGTATTGCTTGCCGTCGTGCTCTGCGACAGCGGTAATCTCATACGGCTTCTGCGTAATCGACTTGGGGTAGATCGTAAAAGACACAGCTTGTTCTTCACCTAAGTGAGTAAATGACACTGGGACCGACGTTGGCTCCGAGGTCCATCCATCTGGAAGATTAAGATGAACATCTGCCTTGGCCGCTCCTCCAATATTGTTGTGCAGCCGCACGCTCACCGGAAATGACTTCTCACTGAGCGGAACGATTCCAGCACTCGGACTCAGCGCCAGCGAGATTGCAGGTCCCACCGGCATGGGAGATCGGAGCGTCCCAGGACCATTCACTTTATTAATCACCTGCACAACGTTGGCTGTCTCCAGCGTCAGCCCCTCAAACTGATACCGCACAGTAGCTGCGAGCGGATACGGCCCCTGCGGCTTATCGATCATCGTCTTGTCAGCGATATCGTAGTAAGGCTGTTCCATGTCCGGGCGAGTAAAGTACGGCCGAGTATAAGGCTCATCCGCTGGAACCTTGACCGCAAATCGAACGTCAGCCGACTTGCCAGGTTCAATCTGTTTTGGCGCTGCAGCATCAGGAGCCGCGCTCCAATCCTTACCGGAGGCCGCGTTCAGAACAACCGAATCGATCTCGACCGGCAGCTTACCGCCGTTGAAGAGATGTACGCCAACATGAAAGCTTTGCCCCGGCGTCGCCATTTGAAAACTCTGTTGCGCCCCGCGAAACTCGGCAGGAATATCGCCGCCTCTTGCAGCCGGAACAACATCGGCTTCAACCGAGATGCCCAGTGAAGCAACCAGAGCAGCATTAAACTGCCTTTGCTTCACCCTCAGTTCGTGCAATACGTTGTATTTCTGTTCGGCAGGCAACGCACTCTTCTCTACCTCGTCCACCAGCGCATTGGTCGCCTTCAGTCCTTTCGCAAGCGTCGCCGAAATCGCAGATGGATTTTGAGCTGAAAATCCTGAGATTGCGCTTTCAACGAAACCACTGATCTGCTCCAGCCCGCTCTTTAGAAACGCTGGTGGCGTAGGACCTGCAAGATCGGCAATCCCGACAAGAGACACATCAATGCCATCGAAAAAACTCTCTTCTTTGTCCTTCGCCGGAATATGCGAACCAAATCGGTGATAACGCGCCACCTGGTCGGTCGGTAGAGGAACATCCGAGCCGCCATTCTGCGATCTCTGAAACCCCAGCCCTTCACGTGAAATCTGCGGATAGGTTACCCCTGCAATGCTGTCGTAAGTGCCCACAGGAACGGCAACGGTAGTCGACACCTGGCCTGGCTCCCACTGACCAGTAGTGTGATTCTGAACGCCCACAGGTCCCCAGTGATGGGTCGCATAGTCATAGGAACCCTTCTCAGACGTCCGAAAGAACGGAGCCCGCGCATATACCTTCACTGGTGTCCAAGGCATCAATCCTGCCTGAATCTGCTCAGGAAACATCTTTGGATCACCCGCTGCCTTGAAGACCTCCTGCGCCATCAGACCGGCAGTCGCATGTTGTCCATGACCATCCGTCGGCCCACCCACAAAGACCGAATTAACAACCAACGGACGCACCGTACGAACAACTCGTACCGCCTCAGCCAAAACGCGATCATGACCCCATTGATCAAGCGCTTCTTTCAATGACTTCGAAAAACCATAGTCTGCGACGGACGAAAAATACTGTCCATCAAGCCCATAGTAACGACCTGCTTGCAGCAACTCCTCTGTTCGAACCAGCCCCAGGGCATCCCATAGATCGGAAGACATGACATTTGCACCACCCTCACCACGATCCAACGTCATAAGATCAGTGCGAACGCCAAGTCCTCGACTCTCATAAGCAAGCGTTGCTCCATCCTCATCATCTGGATGAGCCACAATCATCAACAGACTCGCTCGAGTATTCAATTTCTTCAGAGCCTGCCAAGTCGCTGCAGCGCCACGATCGAATGGGATCGGTCGTGCGTCCTCAACCGGCTTGCTCGAAGCGTCAAACCCGTTGCCAAGAAGCGCAGGCAGAAGTGCAAGGGCAAATGCCACTCGGATAGAACTCTTCAAATTGAACCGCATATTGCATCCGCTCCTGCCGAATGCCCTGCTCTTACCCGGCATCAGGCGGTTGATCAAAAATTAGAAATAGAACTTAGCAGCAAATTGAATCTGACGTGGATCGTTCACGGTGGAACTCACTTTGCCGAAGGTCGCTGTATTGCTCATGCTGCTCGCCGGGTTGGCGAAGTTCGCATGGTTGAACAGATTGAAGAACTCAAAACGCAGCTCGATCTTTCGCACCTCTCCCAGCGGAAACTGCTTGAAGAGGCTCATATCCAAATTCCTGCTGCCAGGACCATGGAACAGCCGCGGTCTGCACGTACCGAAGGTACCCGGGCCAGGAACCGTAAATCCACTTGAATTAATGAAGACGCCAGGAGCACTTGGCGTAGAAATGGCGATACGGTCGGTTGTCGTATTGGCGAAGGGATTGCTAACGCAGTTTGCATATGCCGCGTGATTTCCGCCCGTCTGGCTGTTATCCGGCGCGGTAACACCAAATGGCAGACCAGTTTGTAGCGTCAGAATTCCGTTGAGCTGCCAGTTCCCTAGAAACCGCGCGGTCTTGGAGTCGTTATTCATAATCGAGCCATCTTTGCCGAACGGCAGCCTCCACAAACCACTTGCGACAAAACGGTGCCTCTGATCGAAAGGAGAGTTGCTCCGTTCATGCGAATAGTCAAAAGCATTCTGTGGCGTCGAGCCTCCCGTCAGATTATCCACAAAGTCCGTAATGGCATGCGCCCAGGTATAGCTGATCTGATATCCAAGCCCCTTCACCAGCGGCCGCCGCAAGCTGGCCTGCAGTGAGTTATAGCTTGTGGTGCCTTCATTCGACGCGAACTCCAAAAATGAGTGCGTCCCGGTACCACCAATCGCCGTGGTAGTTGTATTCAGGTTGGCATAGGGAAACTGCACGATCGCCTGGGCTGGATTGGCAAAACCAATAACCTGTCCCTGGTTCGCATTGCTCAACCGGTTCATCTTGCGTCCCCAGTTCCCTACCCACGTCAGCTCCATCACCGTATTCTGTGTCAACAGCACCTGCGGGCCAAAGCTCGCTTGCTGTATGTAACTGGTGCGCTGGTTTGGGTCCTGCCAGTTATTTTTTTGCAGAGTCAATGGAACGACAGAACCCGAATACAAGGCTCCAGGAAATCCGTTCCTTAGCTGGAACACGGGCGTCACACTTCCGTTAGTCTGTGAAGTCTGCACTGCCTTCAAAAAAGGCTGATTCAGCGCGAGTTGCGACTCCGATCCGATACGGTTACCGAACTGATAGAAGATACCGTATCCGCCGCGAAAGACAACCTTCTCCGAAGTCTGATAACTAAAACCAAAACGCGGAGCAACGTTGTTCTTGTCTGCATTGATAAGAGCACGATCGCTCCATCCCCCCGCACTGGCGGACGCGGCTATAAGCGAGCCTCCGTTCGCAGGAGAGAAATTAGACACGGAGTTCGTGCGGTTCAGCATCGGTGCATAAAGTTCATATCTCAACCCATAATTCACGGTCAGATTCCTGGCAACACGCCACGTATCCTGACCGAAGAACGAGTGACCCGGCATAAATTGATGGACATCGAGAGGCGTGTTGTAGATCGTCGAAGCAATATCACCCAGCAAAAAGTCAGCAAACCCGAATCCAGATTTATTTGTGTAAATTCCGGTGGATTGCATAAAGCCCTGAGGCGCCTGCAAATCAAGGAACGTGTCTGTATTGCGGTGATACTGATAGCCAAACATCAAGCTATGTGCACCAAGCAGCTTGGTAAAGATATCGATGAATTGAAACGTCTGCGATGCCTGGAACTGCGGTCGAAAGCGATCCACGCCAAGCGTAACCAATCCGGAGATGTAGATAGGTGGAATTCCGGCGGTATAAGGAGAAGGTGGAATTCCAGTCAAGCCGTAATCGGTAGCGTTTGAAGTGCCAAGCGTAAGCCCGATGGGGTTGCTATGCGCGTTGTCACGGGAAAATCCATAACGAGCCTGATTGACGGCACTCGAAGAAAACACGTGCGTCCATCCAAGGGCAAGGCCCTGGTTGCGGATAGAGTAATCCGTTGCGAAACCTCCGTTGCCCGCAATGGGGTTTGAGGTCCATAACGGATCCTGTCTATGCTGCTGCAAAAAACTGTACCGCCCAAAGATCGTATCGTTCGCGCGAAGCTTGTGATCGATTCGAAGATCGGTGGAGTCGTTTTGTGTCGGCGAAAGGAAGATGTAGTTGTAATTGGAAGTTCCCGTCCACACTGGCACCCGCGGATCGTTTGGGTCTGGGAAGAGGGATGCGAGTTTCACACCCACTGGATCGAGGCAACTCGGAGAAATAATTCTCGTAGCTGGCGTGATGCAGCCCGCCTGCCCCGTAGCCGTGCTATTCAGCGGATAAGCCGTACTACTCAGTTCGCTGAAATTCCCGGTCTTCATGGCCGCGGAAGGCACCACCGTTGACTCTGTCACATCCTTGTGGCTTCGAAGTCCCTGGTAATCGCCAAAGAAGAAGGTATGGTCGCGGTAGATAGGACCGCCGATCGTGCCACCAAATTGATTCTGGCTAAAGGTTCCCTTGGGGAGGTTTTTTTGCCGATTGAAATAGGTGTTCGAATCAAACACACTGTTCCGCCCAAACCAAAAAGCGTTGCCATGAAACTGGTTCGTTCCGCTCTTGATCGAAGCATTGACGACAGCACCGGCAGAGGTACCAAACTCTGTCGAATACGTCCGGGTCTGCAAACGAAACTCCTGAATGGCATCCGGTGGAGGCTGCACGTTCTGCACAGACCCCTCCTGCAGATTCGTAGAGCCGGAGTTGTTATCCACGCCATCCAGCGCAAAGTAATTCTGCGTCTCGGTGTTACCGTTCGAACTGAACCGATCAGGCGCGGGGTTAGCAACTGAGGGATTCTTGAAGATGCCCGGAGACAGTAGTGCGAGATCCGCATACCGTCTGGCATTGAGAGGAAGGTCGTTGATCTGTTGCGTTCCCACGACAATCCCCACATCAGCCGATTGCGTCTGCAAGGTGACGCCGATTTCGTTCACCTCGATCCGTTCCTGATTCGCGCCAACGGTTAAGGAAAGATCCACCTGGGCACGCGTCTTGACATGGACTTCCACCGAAGGGTCCTTCGTCACGCCGAATCCCGTCGCTGTGGCCTCAACGGAATAAGTTCCCGGAATCAAACCCAGGACCTCGTAGTTTCCGTCGTTATTTGTCTTTGTCGTTGTGACAATGCCCGTGGCTATATTTCGTATGGTCACCGCTGCTCCTGGCACAACGGCACCCTGCGCGTCGCGTATGACGCCAGCAATCGTTCCTGTATCGATCTGCGCTGAAGCCGTTGAGGTACCGAAAGCAATCAAGAGGAGAAACAGGCCAAGGAGGCTCTGAACAAGTCCCGATCCGAATCCGTTTTGAAGGGACACGGCTTCACGGGTTGCGGATTGAAGGGACACGGCTTCACTGGTTGCCGATTGAAAGGGCGCGGCTTCACGGATTGCGGAAAGAGTCGTCGTTTTGAAAGGGCGCGGCTTCAGCCGCGCCGCAAAGCGCCTCGAAAGCTGGGGCTTTAGCCCCTGAGGGAATGCTTCTCTCATCAGAATTTGCGGGTGAGACTGGTTGAGAGCTTCCCTAAAGAAACTTGGTACAACCCACTGTTTCTCCTGCGACGAAATCTCATTCTCAAACTTATCTGGCTTCATCGGAATAACTCCTTATTAAGGCCTTCCACTGAAACGGATAGAACGGAACCGATATTTTGGGCTCGCATTGATACGTCTTGATCGATCACGTTACCGATAACGTAAGTTGTGATTCATGGAATTATCAGCAGGCAATGAGCATGTCAAGAAAATTCGACAATCAATACCTGATGTCACTTCAGAAACACCGCACTCATGTGATTCAGTTCTGTCTTTTGTTCGATGCTATCCGATCGAGATCGGTGTGCTCTGGCGATCAAAAACCGCAGCTTCTCCGATGCCGGAGTCGACTCAGACCGTCGGATGATCGCCCGCCGGTCTCTTGTCCTAGCAGACCCAAATTAGCCCGCTAGACGATCTCCACAATACGAACTGCCACCTCGCCCGCCTCAGCAGTCACCAACGCTACCGTGACCGGCAGTGCAAATCTCCGGGGCCCCGCACTTCCCGGATTCAAATACGTCACTCCACCCTTCCTCTCCACCAAAACCTTATGAGAGTGACCACTCACCACCACATCCACCCCCGCCGCCCCCGGATGGATATCCAGATCATGCACCGAGTGCACCATATAAAACACAGCCCCACCCAGCTCAACCATCTCCGCAGCCGGAAGCTCCCCGCAAGCCCCCGACACATCCACATTCCCCCGAATCGCCGTCACAGGAGCGATCTCCCGCAGCGCATCCAGTATCTCGATCTTCCCTACATCCCCCGCATGCAGAATATGTTCACACTCGGCCAGAGCCACCAGAGCCTCCGGCCGCAGCAGCCCATGCGTATCCGAGATCACCCCAATCAACATAGCCGCTAAGCCAGCCTCAGGCGCTGCAGCGAAGCATGGTGCTGGCTCTGCTTCGGATCATGGCTCCGATCCGGATCGATACGCACCTCCAGCACTGTCACACCCTGCAAATCAACCGTATAGTCCTCAACCTCCTCCGTATTCCCATGCGGCGAAAAATTCCACTGCTGCCTTACCACCTCACGCAGCTCTCCCGGCGACCCCGCAAACACTGCAAACTCCTGCGCCCGCTCCGACACTTTATCCACAAAATGAACCTGAATCCGCCGAAGCGCCTGAGGAGCATCAAACAGAATCCTAACTATTTGCGGCCCCATAGCAGCCGCCCGCCACCCCGTCGTCCCACCCTCCGCCAGAGCACCCTCAATCGGAAAAGCCGAATCCTCGGACGTAATCTCCACACCCACAATCTTCTCCAGGTCGAGCCACTCGCCACCCTCAATATGCTTCGCCGCCGCCGTGTTAGTAACCACTGATTTCCGCACACTCACCTCCAAAACACCAGCGCCAAGCATACGCGAACCACCCAGACACGTCACCCAAAATAAAGTGGGGGTCCAGAAGTGAAGTCCAGACTTAAGATATTTATTTTGAAGACTTTGAGTACTTTAGACGGGGAGGGGAGAAAGTCACAATCCCACCCCCAACCTCGTCCGGGGATCCAAATAATCCCTCAAAGCATCCCCAATAAAATTGAACGAAAGCACACAAAGCATCACCGCCATAGCAGGGAAAAACACCAGATGCGGCGAGTCAAACAGATGCGACCGCGCATCATTCAGCATCGACCCCCAGCTAGCCGCCGGCGGAGGAACCCCCAAACCCAGAAAGCTCAGCGTAGCCTCAGCCAGCACCGCGCCTGCCATCCCAATCGCCGCCTGGACAATCAGCGGTTGCAGGATATTCGGCAGCACATGCCTCCCCATAATCCGCAGATCACTCGCGCCCAGCGCCCGAGCCGCCTCCACAAACTCCCGCTCCTTGACAGCCATCACCTGCCCCCGCACCAGCCGTGCATACCCCACCCACCCCGAGATCGCCAGCGCCAAAATCACATTCACCAGCCCCGGCCCCATGAACGCGACAAACGCAATCGCCAGCAAAATCCCTGGTAACGCCAGAAACGCATTCGACACATAAACATTCAACACCGTATCGGTCCACCCGCCATAAAACCCCGCCAAACCACCAGCTACCAGTCCCAGCGCCAGCGACAGCCCCACCACACTCACCGCCACCACCAGCGAAATCCGCGCCCCATACAGCGTCCGCGAAAAAATATCTCGCCCCAACTCATCGGTCCCAAACCAATGCGCCGCACTCGGCACCATCAAACGCCCTGTCAAATCCAATCGCGCCGGATCCTGCGGAGCCAACCAAGGCGCAAACAAAGCACAAACCATAAACACCACCAGCAGCCCTACGCCAATAGCCGCCAAAGGCTGCCGTCTCGCCCGATGCAACAGTCCTGTCTTCGCGCCATCGCTCATCCGTCTCAGAATGAGGTCAAACACCAGAGAAGCGCAAGCTCTCCTCCCTCGATACTCATCGGTATCCACCCATTCAATACTCGAGGCTGGAATGATTGTTGCCGTTACACTGCCATAAGTGCGCATCCTGATCTACGGCCTCAACTACTCCCCCGAGCTAACCGGCATCGGTAAATACACTGGCGAAATGTCCTCCTGGCTCGCCGCCCGAGGCCACGAAGTCCGCGTCATCACCGCCCCGCCGTACTACCCCGCCTGGAGCATCCGCGAAGACTACAGCAACACCCTCTACTGCACCGAAAACGCCGCCGGGAAAAATCCCGCTGAACCCATCGTCTACCGAACCCCCCTCTACGTCCCCGCCCGCCCCACCGGCATCAAGCGAGTCCTGCACCTCGCGTCCTTCATGCTCGGCAGCCTCCCCGTCGTCCTCCGCCAGTTCTTCTGGCAACCCCAAATCGTCTTCACCGTCGAGCCCACCTTCTTCTGCGCCCCCATCGCACTCCTCGCAGCGCAAGCCACCGGCGCCGCATCTTGGCTCCACGTACAGGACTTCGAAGTCGACGCCGCCTTCGACCTCAACCTCCTCCCCGCCGAAGGCCTCATCCACACCCTCGCCCTCACCCTGGAGCGCATCTTCACCCAATCCTTCACTCGCGTCTCCAGCATCTCCCGCAAGATGGTCGAACGAGCCCTCACCAAAGGCGTCCCTCAGCCCAACGCCATCCTCTTCCCCAACTGGGTTGACACCGAAGCGATACGCCGCCACCCCTGCGCCACCCCCAACCCCTATCGCCGCGAATTCAACCTCGACGGCAAAATCATTCTCCTCTACTCCGGCAATATGGGAGCCAAGCAAGGCCTCGAGTTCCTCGCCCCCCTCGCCCAATCCTTCGAGCCCGACCCTCGCGTCCACTTCCTCTTCTGTGGCGACGGAGCCTTCCGCCTTCAGCTCGAATCCCTCGTAGCCCACCGCCCCAATGTGACCCTTCTGCCCCTCCAACCGCTCAACTGCCTCAACGACCTGCTCAATGCCGCCGACATCCATCTCCTCCCCCAGCGTGCCGGAGCCGCCGACCTCGTAATGCCCTCCAAGCTCACCGGTATGCTCTCAAGCGGCCGCCCCATCATCGCTACCGCCGACGCCGGAACCCAGGTAGCCGATGTAGTCGGCGGTAAAACTCCCGACCAATCCTGCGGCCTCGTAGTTCCCGCCGAAGCTCCACAAGCCCTCTATGCCGCCGTCCGCATCCTCATCGACAACCCAACCCTCCGCACCCAACTAGGAGCCAACGCCCGCAATTATGCCGTACAGCATCTCAGCAAGCAACAAGTCCTAGAACAGTTCGAACGCGACCTCCAATCCCTCCTCTAGCAAAATCTACCCCCTAATCCAGGGCATAGATGGCCAGACCGCTGAGGAGTTTAGGGTAAAAGTCGGTGGATTTTTGCGGCATAACATCGCCAGAGAGGGAGACGTCTCTGAGCTGGTCGAGGGTAATTGGCTTGATGAGGAAAGCTATGTCGGCTTCGTTGCTGGTAACCAGGCCGATTGATTCGGAAGCCTCGCGGATGTAACGGACGTTGCCGAGACGGGTGATGGTGTCTTGGTCGAGACCTAGGAGTTTATCGAGGATGATGCGATGAAGTTGGACGACGTCGAGCTGGCGCTGGCGGGTGGGGAGGTCCTTGAGGGCTTCGGCGATGACGTCGGGTTTGGGGGTGAGGACGTAGTTGCCGTCGCCTGTGACGGCGAGGAAGGCTGTGCCTTTGGTGTCGTTGAGGGCAGCGATGTCGGGAGTGTCGAGTTCGTTGATCTCGAAGTAGGCGCTGGCACGGGTGATGAAATCGGGTGAACTGAAGCCTTCGAGACCGTGGACGACACGATGGGTGGGGAGGATGGTGATGCCGGTGGCGTCCATGTTGACGAAGGTCATCATCATGGCTGCTTCGGGGAAGGCCGGGGTGGGGAGATGGCCTGCGGGAAGCTTGTGGTCAGGGTCATGGGGCTGGTTGAGCGGGAGTTTGAGCTGGGCGGAGCGCTCCTTGGCGTAGGCTACAGAGGTCTCGTAGCGGTGGTGGCCGTCGGCAATGATGAGCTTTTTGTCAGCCAGGGCGGTAACGATGAGGTTGATGAGGTTGGGGTCGATGAGCTTCCAAACTCGGTGGACGACGCCGTACTCGTCGGTGATGGAGAGGTCGGCCGGGTTGTCGTCAAAGCCGTTAGGGCCTTTGGCGCCGAAGATGAGCTTTTCGGCGGTGAATGCGGGATCGGAGTAGAGCATGTAAATCTGCTCGCAGTAGGTGCGGGTGGCCTTGAAGAGGCTCATGCGATCGGATTTGTGCTTGGGGAAGGTCTGCTCGTGGCGGTAGACGACCTTGTCGGCGTAGTCGTAGAGGTGGCCAAGTGCGATGAAGCCGCGGCGCTCGCGGACCTCGTCGGTGTGGGGGACGGTGTAGGTCTGGGAGTAGCCGTAGAGGGCGGGCTCGGACTCCTCGGCGAGGATGTGGTCCTTGCGCCAGGCTCGAAGGGTGTCGGCGGCGCGAGTGTAAACGTTCTCTTGCTCGGTATCGGCGGGGAAATGCTTGCCGAGGATGACGCGGATGAGGTTGTAGGGGCTGGCCTCGTAGTAGCGCTCCTGCATGGCGGGGGTGATTTTGTCGTAAGGCTGGGTGACGACGTCTTCCATGTTGACACGGGCGGGGTCATAACGGAGGGCGCGGAAGGGGTAGATGCGAGCCATGCTTTTTTGATCTCTCCAGACAAGCTGTGGAGAGATTGTACGGGGGATGGGAGGGAACGAGATAGGTAGAAGGGTAGGCACACCGGGCGGAGCAGTTTGCATCCAATGGATTCCAGGGCCAAGCGGTGACATTCGGATGACAAATGGGTACGTGAAGAGGTCTATCATTCGTGGACGTTGATAGATGTTGGTCTGCGGAACCTGATAGTATGCAGAGTTTTCAGGTAGGTGTGCGATGCTTGCGGAAGAGGCCGGTCAGGTCGCAAAGAAGGTGCAGGGCCCCTTTATGCGGAATGGAAGAAGTAGACAACAGCGGTGGTTGATGGGAACGCGGGCGTCGCGGGCGATTGTAGGTGCGATTGTCTGCGCGGGGCTGTGGGCGGGAGTGGATGTTGGCGTCGGATGGGCCCAGGAGAATCCTCTGGGTGAGGTGCATACGCAGCCTCCGCCTCCTCCACCGAAGTCGCCCGAGGATTCAAAACCGGTGATCGAGGGTGCAAACAATGCTGCCGCGCTGGCAACCTCGCGACGGGACGCCAGGATCCGTGTGGATGTGAACCTGGTGTTGGTGCCGGCGACGGTGACGGATCCGATGAACCGGCTGGTTACGGGCCTCGAGAAGGAGAACTTTGAGGTCTTCGACAACAATGTTGGGCAGGTGATTAAGAGCTTTTCGACGGATGATGCTCCGGTAACGATTGGAATTGTGTTTGACCTGAGCGGGAGCATGACGTCGAAGTTTGCGCGGGCTCGAAAGGCACTGAGTGAGTTTTTGAGGACATCGAACCCGCTGGATGAATTTTTTGTGGTGGGTTTCAACGACAAGCCTGCGGTGATTGTGGACTATACATCCGACGTGGATGATGTCGAGGCACGGATGGTAATGCTGAAACCGGAGAACCGGACGGCACTGATCGACGCAGTGTACCTGGCGGTAAATAAGCTGCGGCAGGGGAAATATGACCGGAAGGCGCTGCTGATCGTCTCAGATGGCGGCGACAACCGGAGCCGGTATACGGAAGGCGAGTTGCGGCGGATAGTGCGAGAGAGCGATGTACAGATCTATTCGATCGGGATCTTCGACCAGTATGCGCCGACTCAGGAAGAGCAGTTGGGCCCGCTCCTCCTGACGGATATCTGCGAGATGACGGGGGGAAGATTGTTCCGGGTAATGGATATAGGGGATCTGGGGGATATCGCTTCACGGATCAGCGCCGAGCTGAGGAATGAGTACCTTATTGGGTATCGGCCGTCAGAAGTGAAGCGGGATGGGAACTGGCGTAAATTGAAGATACGGCTGGTACCGCCACCGGGGCTTCCCCCGCTGACGGTTCACAATCGCCAGGGGTACTATGCACCTTCGCAGTAAGGGATTTTGGCCGCTGGTGGTGGCGGGATTGTTATTATTGGCTCCCTGCGCAATGAGCGGAGGGACGCAGCAACCTGTGGCACAACAAGTACCTACGCCGTCTGCCACTCAGCCGTCCCTTACGGTGGATCGTGATCCGGTGGCTTCACCGGATGTCGATCCGCCTGCTAAGCCTGCTACGGGGGCTCCGCAGGGAATTGGGCTGGGGCCGATTTCTAAGGGCGCGGGGGGGAAGTACACCTTGCGTACGGATGCGTACGAGGTGCGGCTAAATGCCTCGGTGTTTGATGGGAGCGGGAAGTCGATTCAGACACTCGGCAAAGACGCTTTCCATGTGTACGAGGATGGGGTCCCACAGACGATCGCTTCATTCCGGCATGAGGACCTGCCGGTGTCGCTGGGGATATTGATCGATAGTTCGGGGTCAATGTATGACAAGCGGGCAGCGGTGGAGAAGGCTGCGCTGGATTTCGTGAAGCTGTCGAACCACGAGGACGAGGCGTTTGTGGTGGATTTCTCGTGGGAGGCGTTCATAGACCAGGACTTTACGAGCGACATCAGGAAGCTGCAGGAAGGTTTGGGCTACATCAAATCGAGTGGGGGAACTGCTATCTACGATGCGCTGGTTGCCTCGGCCGATTATCTGACGAAGAACGCGAAGCATCCGAAGCAGGTTCTACTGGTGATCACGGACGGCGAGGACAATGCTTCGAGCGCGTCGCTGGAGCAGGCGATCCGAAGGATTCAGGATCTGGATGGGCCGGTGATCTATTCGGTGGGGCTGTTGTTTGGCGAAGACACGGACAAGCGCGAGTCTCGCCATGCGAAGAGAGTGCTGGAGACGCTGAGTGAGCAGACGGGCGGGGCTGCTTATTTTCCGCGGTCGTTGAAGGAAGTCGATGCGATTGCGGCGGAGGTCGCGCAGGATATTCGGACGCAGTACACGATTGCGTATCACTCGACGAAGTCTCCGACGCTGGGTGGGTATAGGCAGGTGCATGTCGATGCAAAGGCGAAGGACTTTGGGAAGCTTTCGGTAAGGACGCGGAGCGGGTACTATCCGAAGGTTCATGAGGATGCGGGCGATGCGAAGGGTGGGTCGGCGGAGCTCAGTGGGCATGGCGTGAACGTTTCGGGGACGCAGCCCTGATGATGCGTGTTGCAGAGAGTGTTCTTGATTTGGTGGGGAAGACACCGATGGTTCGGCTGGTCGGGCTGGAGCCGGTGGGCGGCGCGGAGGTCTGGGCCAAGCTGGAGTATCTGAATCCGGGTGGGAGCGTAAAGGATCGCGCGGCGCTTGGGATCGTGCTGGATGCCGAACGGCGCAGTGTCCTGAAGCCAGGTGGGACGATTGTGGAGGCTACGGCGGGCAATACGGGCGTCGGGCTGGCACTGATCGGGGTGAATCGCGGGTACAGGGTGGTGCTGTACGTTCCAGAGCAGTTCGCGGAAGAGAAGTGCATGCTGATGCGTGGGTTGGGCGCGACGGTGATTCGTACGCCTGAGGGCGAGGGGATGGCTGGGGCGATTCGGCGGGCGTTGCAGTGCGAACGGGAGACTCCCGGGGCTTTTGCGGCGTTGCAGTTTGAGAATCCGGCGAACCCGGATTTTCATGAAGAGACGACTGCGGTCGAGATATGGGAGCAGATGGGGGGGCGGGTGGATGCCTGGGTGGCGGGGGTGGGGTCGGCGGGGACGTTTACGGGGGTGGGAAGGTTCTTGCGGCGGGTGCGGCCGGGGGTGTTGAATGTGGCGGTTGAGACGCAGGGGTCGGTGTTGCAGGGTGGGGAGCCGGGACCGCATCGGGTGGAAGGGATTGGGGTGTCGTTTGTGCCGGCTACGTTTGACCGGAGCGTGTGCGACCGCGTGATGATGGTGATGGATGATCCGGCGTTTGCCATGGTGAAGCGGTTGGCGTCGGAGGCGGGGGTGTTTGGCGGGTCGAGCGCTGGGGCGGCGGTTTGTGCGGCGGTTGATATGGCTCGGGAGCTGGGTGCGGGGAAGAGAGTGGTGACGATGATTCCGGATTCGGCGGAGCGGTATTTGTCTAAGGGGATTCTGGGTTAGGGAGTGGAGCGATCGATGAGTGATGTGCGGAAGATGGGGTTTGCGACGCGGGCGATTCATGATGGGCAGGCTCCGGATGAGCTGACGGGCGCGGTAAATGTGCCGATCTACCTGACGTCGACGTATCAGCAGGAGGCGATTGGGAAGAATAAGGGGCATGAATATGCCCGGCTGACGAATCCTACTCGGGATGCTTTGGAGGGGAGCCTTTGCTCGCTGGAGGGTGGGACGAGTGCACATGTGTTTGCCTCGGGAATGGCCGCGATTACGGCGATGTGCACGATGATGAAGTCGGGCGATCATGTGGTTTGCTCGGACAATGTTTATGGCGGGACCGGGCGGCTGTTCGACAAGGTGATGGCTAACTATGGGCTGACTTTTACGTACGTGGATTCGAGCGTGGCAGAGAATGTGGCGGCGGCGATTCGTCCGGAGACGAAGCTGGTGCATATCGAGACGCCGACGAATCCCATGATGGCGATTACGGACATTCGCGCGGTGGCGGATATCTGCCATGCAAAGGGTATCGAGTTGAGCGTCGATAACACCTTCTTATCGCCGTATTTGCAGCAGCCTATCGCTTTGGGTGCGGACATTGTGATGCACTCGACGACTAAGTTTTTGAATGGGCACTCGGATGGGCTTGGCGGCGTGCTGGTTTGTACGAAACCGGAGCAGGCGGAGCGGTTTCGGTTTGTGCAGAAGTGTACGGGTGGGATTCTTTCTCCGTTTGAGAGTTATCTGTTGCTGCGTGGGGTGAAGACGCTGGCGGTGCGGATGAAGCAGCATGATGCCAATGGCCGGGTTGTAGCAGATTTTCTGAAGGGGCATCCGGCGGTGGAGAAGGTTTTTTATCCGGGGCTCAAGGAGCATCCGCAGTATGAGTTGGCGAAGCGACAGCAGACGGGGTTTGGGTCGATGATCTCGATTGAGCTGGGATCATTCGAGCGGGCGAATGCTTTTGCGCAGCGGCTCAAGCTGGGGTTCTTGGCGGAGTCGCTGGGTGGTGTGGAGACGTTGATCTGCCATCCGGCGACGATGACCCATGCAGCTGTGGGGGCGGAGGGTCGGGCGAAGCTGGGGATTACGGATGGGCTGATGCGAATCTCGGTCGGGATTGAGGATGTGGACGATATCGTAGAGGATCTGAGGCAAGCTCTCGAAGGGTAGTTCCCTACCCCTCCCCCCGGTACTTTTTGGCGTAAAGTCTTCATAAATTTATACTTAGCCTTGGAATTACCAAACTTGGTACACGTAAAGTATTGATTCCACGTAGATTACCTGTAAAGTATTCAAAATAAATGTTTTATATCGCTAAATGAAAAAGCCCCGGATGCACCGGGGCTTTTTTCATCACTGTATTCAGTATAGCTGATCGAGCAGAATTCAATGCCAAGTCTATATTGTTGATTCTATGCGAGATGAGTGCGTGTGGGGCTTGACAGGTTTTTGGAGCTGGTTTCGGCTGTTGGGCAGGAGGGCATACCCCAAGGGCTAAAGCCCCTTGTCTTTTTTGGAGCCGAGAGAGGCCAAGCCTGAAGGCTTGGCTTACCTAGATGCAAAGGCAAAAGCGACGTCGGGCTGTTCGTCACACCTCGAAGCAAAAGCGACGTTGGGTTGTTCGTCACACCTCGAAGCATAAGCTACGGCGGAAGCAGACCCCCTGCGGGGATGACAAGCAAGAAGGGCAATCACAACAGCAAGGACAACGACAGCGGCATTTGAAAGGTCAGGATGAGAGTTTTTCGTTGATGTTGAGGGATTCGATTTTGTTGCTTAGGTCTTGCTGGGCAGCGTCGTGTTGCTGGTGGAGGGTGTCCAGGTCTTTGCGGAGAATGGCTAGCTTGTCTTCCTGCTGGTTGAGTTCGTCGGTGTAGCGTTTGGCAATGGCTCGCTCTTCGGCGGTGCCTTTGAGGACGGAGAGGTTTTCGCGGAGGCGCTTCTGGTCTTCGGTGATCTGGTCGATGGCGGATTGTTTGGATTTGATCTGGCGATCGAGGTCGGCTACGGTGCGCTTGGCGGCGAAGACGGGCTCGAGCTGCTGGGTGAGCGTGGAGCTGGCGCCGGCGTTGCGGAGGATGAGGGTGAGCTGATCGTCAGAGGTGCTGGCGAGGTGAAAGAGCTGGTCGTAGATGTGGCGCTCGCCGATGTGGAGACGGACGGATTCGCCGGGTTGGGTGGCGACGCGGAAACGGTTGGCGGTGGGAGTGGTCTCGGCGGGTTGTACTTCGGAGTCGAGCTTCCAGCCGCGACGGGAGGGTTGTTCCACGATGACGGTTCGGGGTTCGGGGGCAGCGTTGTGGACGATGTACTCGATCTCAGCGACTTCACTGGTTTGTTCTTTGAGGATTCCTTTGCTGACGGTGATGCTGGTCACGCGGTGGGTGTCGTTGCTGTGGTCTGTGGTGACGCGGATGGCCTGGTCGGCGGCATAGGAGAGGAGACGGCGTTCGTTGGGGTGGATGGGGTCGAGGAGGCCTTCGCCGCCGAAGCTGCCGTTTTCGACGATGGAGAAGCTGCCCCGGTCGAGGGTGAGGTTGCTGGCGTTGGTGATCCAGAGGGCGCGGAGAGGGCGCGGCTGCTGGGGCGACCAGAGGGTGACGCGCTCGACGGGGAGTTTGGTCTGGAGGATGGGGACGAGGGCGGACTCGTTTTTGCGGATGGTGACGGGGTCGGTGAGTTTGTATTCGAAGTAGTCGTCGAAGGCGGCAGTGGTGGTTTGGGGGACGAGTGAATCGACGGCGACGGATTCGTAGACAGAATCAAGACCGCCGCCCTTGAACTTGTCACCGGGAGCGGGACCACCCATGGGTGCTTTGAGAACGAACTGAGAAGAATATGCTGGTGGCGGTGCACCTCCGATAGCTCCCATAACTCCTCCCGGGACACCGGCACCGGAACCCATGCCGGACATGCCGGCGACTCCTGCGATCTTTGGCGGCTCGTTGGTGTCGCCGGACTCGTGGGTTTGGGGGGTGAGTTGGGCGTCCTGGGCGATGGGGATGTTGGGGCGGCGGGAGTAGATGGGTTGGGATATGGGCTGGATGAAGCTTTGCGGGGAGCCGGCGATGAGGGAGAGCTGGACGTTGTTCCAGTCGGCGCCTACGGTGTTGTCGACTACGGCCCAACCCTGCAGAGTTGCGGATTGAGAAGTGGCAGCGTTGGGGGCGTCGGTGAGGAGGATGCGGTAGGTGGACTTCCAGATGGGGACCTCGGAGATGTAGGAGACGCGGAGGTCGCGTGTGCCGGTTCCGTTGGCTGGAGCATTGTCTTGGAGGGTGAGGTGGCGGAGGCCCTGGCTGCGGTTGTTGGCGATGAGTTGGAGGTAGCGGGAGAGGTCGGTGTGGAGGTCGGTGTCGAGGAGGCGGACCTGGGTGGCGGAGGTGAGTTCGAGGGAACGGACGGCACCGGTGTCGGAGATGACGGTGAGGAAGCGGCGCTCGGGTGCGGGGGTGTTTTCGGTGGGAGCTGGGGTGGAGCGGATCTCCATGTTGAGGATGCGGCCGGAGAAGGTGGGGCCGGAACCGATGACCTCGACGTGTGCTCCGCGGATGGCGGCGTAGAGGTCGGCGGCGGTGGGGTCTTCGCCGAGTGCGAGTGGGAGGGATTTGAGCTGCTGATCGAGGGGCGTAGTGGAGTTGTAGCCTGCACCTGAGATGCGTCCGCCATTGAGGTCGATGGCGGTGAGAGATTGGAGGACGTCGTTGAGTTGCGCGGTGGTGAAGTCGATGGTGACGGACTGGTTGCCGGTGACGTGGCCGGCGTGCTCGAAGAAGCCTACGCCGTTTTTGTAGAGGGCTACGCGGGTGACGGGGAGTTGGGTGGATTTTTCGGTTGCGGCGAGTTTTGGGGTGGGTTTTTGCGGCGTGGGTCTTGTGGTCTGTGCGGGAAGTGCTGGGGTAAGGGAGAGGGCAATCAGGGCAGGCGTGAGCAAGGCTGAGGAAGCTGAGGGTCTCAAGTGGGGCCTTTCGTCCGGCAGAGCTTTGTGCTGGGTTGGTAGACTCCGGTGACGGGGGAAAGGTTCCGTGGGAATTTCTTTTCCTGTGTTCAAGCCGCGTCCGATTTCGTGGGTTGAAGCTCTTATAACCCCAACCTTCGCGCGATCAGGCGCGCTCAGGATGGGGCACCCGGTTGAGTGGTCGCGGGTGGCCATGGTATTCACGGATGTGATAGGTTCATTAGTTCTAGTTATGAAGCTGGAGGGGCGCTATGTTTGGGTTGACGGACGAGCAGGAGCAGCTACGGAAGGAAGTGCGGGCGTTTGCTGAGCGGGAGATTGCTCCGCATGTGATGGAGTGGGATGAGAAGAGTGAGTTTCCTCATGCAGTGGTGAAGAAGCTGGGTGAGATGGGGTTGCTGGGAGTGATCTTTCCTGAGGAGTTGGGTGGCGCGGGGATGGGTTATGTGGAGTATGTGCTGGCGATTGAGGAACTGTCGCGGGTAGATGGGAGTGTAGGGATTATCGTGGCCGCGCATAATTCGCTTTGCACGAACCACATTATGCTGGCGGGGAATGATGAGCAGCGGAAGCGGTGGATTCCGAAGCTGGCAAGTGGAGAGTGGCTGGGTGCGTGGGGTCTGACGGAGCCGGGGTCGGGATCGGATGCGGGTGGTGCGAGGACTACGGCGGTGAAGCGCGGGGATAAGTGGGTGCTGAATGGGTCGAAGACGTTCATCACGAATGGAACGTATGCGAACTGCGCCGTGGTGTTGGCGGTGACGGACAAGGAAAAGGGGACGCGCGGGGGGATTTCGGCGTTTGTGGTGGAGAAAGAGACGAAGGGGTTTCGGCCGGGGAAGAAGGAGAACAAGCTGGGGCTGAGGGCGAGCGATACGGCGGAGCTGATCTTTGAGGAGTGCGAGGTGCCGGAGGAGAACCATATCGGCAAGCTAGGCGACGGGTTCAAGGATGCGATGCGGGTGCTGGATGGGGGAAGGATTTCGATTGCGGCGCTGAGTCTGGGGATTGGGCGGGGGGCGTTGGATTCGGCGAAGAAGTATGCGCTGGAGCGACGGCAGTTTGGGAAGACGATCAGTGAGTTTCAGGGGATTCAGTTCAAGTTTGCGGACATGGCTACCGAGCTGGATGCGGCGTGGCTGCTGACGATGCGCGCGGCAAAGATGAAGGACGCCGGGCAGAAGGTGACGATGGAGTCGGCCATGGCGAAGTTGTATGCGAGCGAGGCGGCTTGCAGGATCTGCGATGAGGGGGTGCAGATTCATGGGGGGTATGGGTTTATTAAGGACTATCCGGCGGAGAAGTTTTACCGGGATGTAAGACTGTGTCCGATTGGTGAGGGGACGAGCGAGATTCAGCGGATGGTGATTGCGAGGGAGTTGCTGGGGAAGGCTCCTAGCCGGGGGTAGGGCTAGTCTGTTTACTTAGCCATGTACGCGTAAAAATGCGAATAGGAGTGACATCAGGATCACGATTGCTCCGGTGGCGAGGACTAATTTTTCAGCGAATATGCGACGCATTGGGACTCCCTAGACAAAGCTGTAGCGCTCGGAGTGGTACTTCGATATTGGGACGTTCATGTCGCTGAGAGCTTCTTCGATGATGTCCATCAATTTGGTGGGGCCGCAGATGAAGTACTCGTGGTCTGCGTATGGCAGGGGTAGATGACGCTTGAAGACTTCAGCGGTGATGAAGCCTTGCTCTCCGGTCCAGTTGGCAGGTGGATCTCTTAGGACGTGGACGACTGTCAGATTGAGCCGTGCCTTGAGCTCCTCCAACTCCTCGCGGAAGGTGATCGACTCCCAGTCTTTGCTGCCGTAGAGGAGGATTGCGGGGCGCGTATCGTTGCGGTCTGCGAGTGTGCGGAGCATGCTCATCATGGGTGTGATGCCGACACCCCCGGCGATCAATACGTGCATGTCCGCGGGATTGCCGATGGTGAAGGCGCCGTAGGGACCGTCGAGGTAGATGCGTTGGCCTACGGGTACTTTGTGGATCTTGCTGGTGAAGTCGCCGAGGTTTCTGATCGACATTTCGACGCGGCCGTCGGTGACTTCAGTGCTGGAGGAGAACGAGAAGGGATGCCCGGTGATCTTGAAGGGGCTTCCCCACAGCGTCAGCCAGCCAAACTGGCCGGGGCTGAAGCGGAAACCGGGGTGGCCGTCGGGATGCATCACTAACGTTGTGGTGTCGCCGCGCTCTTTGCGTACTTCCGAGACACGATATGGCCGGCGGAGCAGGAAGAGCGGTTTGACGATGCGTATGTAAAGCAGCAGCGCGAGCCAGAAGATTGGCAGGGCGATCCAGAGCGCTCGCTTTGAAGGGGAGACAAGGTACCTGCCCCATCCGATCATGTGCAACAGTCCTGCTGTAACGGCGACGACGGCGAGGATGATGTGGGTGATGTGCCATGTCTCGTACTTGATGCGCAGCTTCACACGCCAGATCGCCGTGACGACGATTGCGATGAGAGAGTAAGTCGATATGGCGGCGAAGCGGGCGCGCCACGGCGCTCGAAAGGAGTTGAGCAGCGCGATCAGCTCCGGTCGCACGGCGAAGAGGATGAGCGGATGAGCAATCACCAGGGCGACTGCGATGAGGGAGAGCTGGCGGTGGAAATGATAGATGACGTCTTCGCCCCACGGCTCAGTGACGTAACGGAAGCGCGCAGTGAGGCCGAACTGCAGGCCCATCATGGCTAAGCCCGCATATCCGATTGCGATGGAGAACTCTGTCCAGAAATCGCGCGCGGGTGGCAATGAACTTGTCAGAAGCGCAAACAAGGGCGCGAGGATGAAGAGCAGATAAAGGAGGAGCCAAACAGTGCCACGCACAGTGTAGGTATACGAACGCATCCGTTACCTCCGCTCTTGAAAATGCTTCCCTCAGTATCCACTAATGCATTTTTGAAGCAAGTGTGAGCTGGAGCCGCCACAACCTAGATAAGACTTAAGGAAGCTCTGAACAAGTCTCATGGCCCGATAATTCTGGGAAGAGAAGCATTCCCTCAGGGGCTAAAGCCCCAACTTTTCGGAGCCATTCGCGGCGCGGCTGAAGCCGCGCCCTTTCAAAGCAGATTCGGATCGGGACTTGTTCAGAGTCTCCTTAACACCGACTTACACCGATGACTCCGATCAAAGACAGGCAACGGCAGGGGGCGTGCATTGTTAAAGCGAAAATGGCTGCAGGGCAGGTTTGCCCTTGCAGCCATTTTGCTTCGTCCTGATTGGTTGGGCGTCGTGCCTGGGAGTGACGCCGGACTTAGGACGTAGCTTTCGTTTAGCCCTGGTCGGGGTGGATAACGCGGTAGCTTGCGTTGCCCTTCGACCAAACGAGAAGGAGCAGGTCCTTGTCGGCTGGATTTGCGTGGACATCGCTCACGAAGTTCTCGGCCGAGGTGACCGGCTTGCGATTGACTTCGAGGATGACGTCGCCAGCGGCGAGGCCAGCATCCTCCGCGGGGCTCGCGGGGCGAACGCTCTGGATGGCGACGCCGTGAACCTGCGAGGGGATGTTGAGCTGCTCGCGTGCGTCCTTATCGAGGTCAGCTACGGCGAGGCCGAGCTTGCCACTCTTGGGGGCTGAGTCGTCGTTGCTGGCGACCTCGCCATCCTTGTGGAAGGAACCGACCTTGAGGTTGACGGTCTTCGAGCTGCCATCGCGGATGATGCCGAGGGCGATGTTGTTGCCGGGAGCGATTCCGCTGACCGCAACCTGCAGAGCGCTGCCGTTGGTGACCTTCTGTCCGTCGAGAGTGACGATGACGTCGCCGCTCTTGAGGCCTGCCTGGCTGGCGGGCGAGTCAGGGGAGACCTGAGCAACGATCGCGCCGTTGGTATCGGGCAGGTGGAAGAAGCTGGCGTTGTCGGGAGTCACATCGTTCATGCTGATGCCGAGGTAGCCGTGCTGTGCGCTGCCGGTCTTGATGATGGACTCAGCAGTGGCGCGGACGATCTGCGAGGGGATTGCGAAGCCGGCGCCGGCGAAGGAGCCGCTGTTGGAGATGATGAAGGTGTTGATGCCTACGAGCTCGCCGTGAGCGTTGACCAGCGCACCGCCGGAGTTGCCGGGGTTGATGGCAGCGTCGGTCTGGATGATAGCCGCCGGGCTTACGTGGGTCATCGGAGTAGGGGTTGGGGCGGTTGGTCGCGCTGACGATGCCGCGGGTGACGGAGAACTGGAAGTAGCCGAAGGGGCTGCCGAAGGCGAGCACGGTCTGGCCGGGCTTGAGGCTTGCAGAGTCGCCCCATGGAATGCTGGGAAGGCCCTTGGCATCGACCTTGATGACGGCGAGGTCGGTGAGCTTGTCTGCGCCGACGAGCTTGGCGGTCAGAACGCGACGGTCGTTGAGGGTGACCTTGATCTGAACGGCACCGTCGACGACGTGGTTGTTGGTGACGATGTAGCCATCAGGGGAGATGATGATGCCGCTGCCGATACCGTGCTGGAGCTGCTGCTGCTGGGGGGCTTGACGACCGCCACGGCCCTGGCCGAAGAACTGCGAGAGGCCGGGAGGCAGACCTTCGCCGTCCTGATCCTGTTGCTGTTGCTGAGCGACCTGCTCTTCAGATCCGCGCGAGGTTACGGCGACGTTAACGACGGCGGGGGTGACGCGGGCGGCTACGGCTTCGACAGCGCTATCAAGGGAGGTGAGAGAGGAGACGCTGCTGTCGTCGAGCGGGGCAGCGGCGCCGGCGGCGGCGTGGACACCGTTGTAGTGGAAGAGGAAGGCGGCTGCGAGAGCGATGGTGGTGGCTGCTCCGGCAGGGGCGGCTACACGCTTCGCGCTAGCTACTAGTTTATTAGTTGATGAGGGCATGCTGTTTCTCCGTAAGGTGATTTGCAATGGTTAAAGTTGGACGACGAGCCAACCGCTATCGGTATGCATAGCGGCGTAGGGGGCGAAAAATGGGTGCGGATCCGTCACGGTCAGGACGATGCGGGGACGGTCGGACTGTGGCCAGTTGGTCAGGATCAGGGCCTGATGCGAGCCGTTGGCGGTCTTCTTCACGCGCTGCGGCGCAGATGCACTGTGGCGGCGTGGCTTCTGCCTGGTCTGGTTGATATGGGTTCCAGGCTGGGTGGAGGGCATCGACGCCTTCAACAGGATGGGGCGTGGGCCGGCGATGGATGACGGATGGAAGGCGACGGGGTGGAACTCTGGCGCCGTGGGCATCGATTGCGCTTCGGCGTGGAGGGTGGGCTGTGGCCCTGAGAATGAGATGAGCTGCGGGGAGCGGACGAGTCCGGACGTGCTGCCGAAGAGGGCCAGAACGACCGCGCCAAGGACAAGCGCTGCCTGTGGGCGGCTCATTCCTTCGGCGTGACGCAGGATGTTGTGGACGCGGCGAGAGAGCTCGGATTGCTTCTCCCATGCTCCGAGGGAGAGCGACATCGCGCGATGGTCGAGGGTGCGTTCGGCGAGGCTGGTAAGGCAGGTCGCGTAGGCCTTGGGAGCTTTGGTGAGCCGGAGAACAGCGTCGTCGCAGGCGATCTCGCGCTCGAAGCAGAGGCGCTTCTCGATCCAGATGAGGGCCGGGTTCAGGGGGAAGAGGACGAGAGCCAGCTTCTGGATGAGGTTGAGCCAGTCGTCTGCCCGGTTGAGATGGCCCATCTCGTGGAGGACAATCTGCTTGAGCTCGGATGGGGTGAGCGTGTCGAAGAGCCACTCGGGGATGAGGATCCGAGGCGAGAAAAAGCCGATGACGCTGGGACGATCGATCTCAGTGGATGTGCAGAGTTGTGCGGCGCGTGAGTTGGAGGGTAACGCGCTCCAGTCCGCGCTGGTTTCAACCGGGGTTGCGTTTTTCCAGAGCTGGCGGAGTCGAAAGGCGGTGATTGCAAGATTTACTGCACTAACCAGAGAGAACAGCGCCCATAGGGCTGCAATGGCAAAGCTCCAGCGGATGTCTAACTGAACCGTGGCGTTGTGGGCGCCGATCGCTCGGGTAGGTGCGCCGGAGTAGGCGTTCAGGAAAGGGAGAAAAGCCAAGACGGCAAAAAGAGTGGTCCAGATGGTAAAGCGGATAGTGGCTGTCGTCTTCGGGACGAGATGGAGAAATAAGGTGACGCCTACAGCCAAGAGAGTTCCCTGCCAGATTGCGGAGAGGAGCGAACTCGCAGCGACCTGCGACAGATGTTCTATCGATAGCATTGCGGTTGGCACCATGGGCGTCAGAGCTCTCCTGTGCGGTCGTCCGATGCACGGGCGATAGCTTCTTTGAGACGATGGAGCTCTTCGGGGGTTACGTCGTTGTCGCCGAGGAGAGAGAGCAGGAGCCGCTCGCGGGAGTTGCCGAAGAAACGCTGCATGGTGTGGCGGATTTCAAACTGGCTGGCCTCGTGCTCGGCGACGCATGGGCTGTAGAGATAAGCCCGGCCTTCCTGACGGTGGCGGACGTAGCCCTTTTGTTCCAGGATTCGGATGGTCGTGAGGACTGAGTTGTAGGCGAGAGCGGCGTCCGGAGGCATGGCGGCGACCAGATCTCCGACCAGGGATTCTCCGCGCTGCCAGAGAATCTTCATGAGTCGTAATTCAGCTTCCGTCAATGTGAGGGACTTCTTCGGCGGCATAAGGTCTTCAAATGGGACGACAAACAACGCTCTGTGGTTCAGACGGACAACTAATGGATTAGTTAGCAGCCTTTGGGGAAAGGTAATTGGGCGGCTTGTGGAAATCTTTTCCGGTTTCGCGTCTCTGTATCTTGGGTGTGAAGCCGCTAAAAGCTTCGGATTGAGGCAGTTGGAGCTGATGGAGAGGTTTTGAGCGTGAGAGTGGCCGGTGGGATGTCTTGTCCGGTTGCCGTGACGGTGATGGAGCCGGCAGGGGCTGTGGCCCGGAAGATGGCGATGGCGTGTCCGTCGTAGAGCTTGCGGTCGGTGGCCTGGAAGGGGTCGTGGTCGGTCATGTTGCCGTTGTCGACGGCGATGATTTTGCCTGGGCCGCTGGTGGAGAAGTGGATGAGGGTGGTGCTGTCGGGGATGACGGTGCCATTGGCGTCGACGAGGGTCGCGGTTGCATAGGCTATGTCATTCCAGTCGGGGGTGAGGTTTGGGGCTTCGGTGGTCAGGAGGAGGCGGGCGGGTTTGCCAGCGGTGCGGAGTTCGTTCTGCGCTACGACTTTGCCGCCGATACGGCCGACCGCTTTGAGGGTGCCGGGAGCGAAGGGGATCTGGAAGGTGATGGGGCTGGCGTCGGTGTGGAGCTTTTGGGTGCCGAGGGATTTGCCGTTCAGGAAGAGTTCGACCTCCTCGGCGTTGGTGTAGACCTCGACGTTTTCGGTGTGGGGAGATTGATCCTGCGGGCTCCAGTCGAGCAAGAGCGGTTGGGTGAAGCGGGTGGTCGGGTCGAGTGCAGCGGTGGATGGGTTGGCGGGGGCCTGCTGGTTGCTGGAGGTGGGTGATGGATAGCCGGGGTCGATGGGACCTCGACGGGCGGGCTGTACGCGGCGGGCCATACTGACCATGGGGGCAGTGGCTGGGTCGGTCCACCAGGATTGGCGTTCGTAGGCGCGGGCGCGGGGGAGCGCGGTGCTCAGCAGGAGGCCGCTACCGCTGCCTATGCCGGGCCATCTGCCGGCTTCGCCGAGGTAGTCGATGCCGGACCAGAGGAACTGGCCTGAGTACTCGGGGTGGTCGCGCATGGCGACCCATTGGTTGCGGTCGTGGGTGTTTTCGGTGCCGATGATCTTGCGGGTGGGCTTTTGGGCGTGGGCGGCGAGGATCTCTTGTTCGCGATAGTTCTGGCCTACGACGTCGAGGAGGTCGGCGAGGCCGTTGTCGTAGTCGTGGCTGACGTTGGGGCGGAAGAGAGCCTGGGTGACGGGGCGGGTGGGGTCGTTCTGGTGGAAGGTTTCGACGAGGGACTTGAGGATGGGAATGGCGATGTCGGGGTGCGGGGTGT
Organism: uncultured Acidobacteriaceae bacterium; assembly: GCA_963738855.1. Taxonomy (GTDB): domain Bacteria; phylum Acidobacteriota; class Terriglobia; order Terriglobales; family Acidobacteriaceae; genus Edaphobacter. The sequence continues at coordinate 89,787 of CAVTYC010000001.1, forward strand.
CGTGGATCTCATTGCCGGCGGACCAGAGGATGATGCTGGGGTGGTTGCGGTCGCGGCGGACGATGTCGGCTATGTCGCGGAGTGACCATTCCTTGAAGTAGAGGTGGTAGTCGTAGGGGTTCTTGGCGACGGTCCAGGCATCGAACATCTCGTCCATGACGAGGAAGCCCATGCGGTCGGCTAGATCGAGAAATTCTGGCGCGGGTGGATTGTGGGCGGTGCGGATGGCGTTGACGCCGAGTTTACGGAGTTCGGTGAGGCGGCGTTGCCATGCGGCGAGAGGGACGGCGGTGCCGAGTGCTCCGGCATCGGTGTGGAGGGCTACTCCGTAGATTTTGTGGTGGCGGCCGTTGAGGAAGAAGCCCTGGTCGGGGTCGAAGTGGAACTCGCGGATGCCGAAGGGGACGGTTTCGTCGTCGATGGGTTTGTTGTTTTGGAGGATAGCTACGCTGGCGCTATAAAGCGCGGGATGGTCGAGATCCCAGCGCTCAGGGTTGGGTAGATTGAACTCAGCATCGAGATTGGTGGAGGCTCCGGGGGCGAGAACCGGTGGATGATAGTGGGCGTCCACGTGGGCTATAGGAGAGGTAGCAGTTTGGAGGCGATGACCGGCAGGAGAGATCAGCGCGACAGACAGGATGAAATCGACGGGCAAGGGTGTGGAGGCGTCGTTCGTGATTGTGGCCCGGACGTGTATGGTTGCGTTCTCGGCGGAGACTTTCGGAGTAGTGACGAAGATGCCCCAAGGGGCGATGTGGATGGCGTTGGTAGTGATGAGGCGGACGTGGCGGTTGATGCCGGCTCCGGGATACCAGCGGGAGGCGGGTTGCTGGGAGTTGTCGACGCGGACGGCGATGATGTTGGCACCGGGGTGAAGGTATGGGGTGAGGTCGTAGTTGAAGCTGACGTAGCCGTAAGGGCGATGGCCGAGGAGATGTCCGTTGAGGTAGACGTCGGAGTTTGCCATGACGCCGTCGAAGGCGATGAAGGTGCGACGGGTGGGGTCGAGATGTGGGATGGTGAAGGTCTTGCGATACCAGCCGATGCCTGTTGGGAAGAATCCTCCAGCGGGGCCGCTGGGATTTTTCTGATCGACGGGGCCTGCGATGCTCCAGTCGTGAGGGAGGGTGATGGGGAGCCAGGCTGAGTCGTCGAAGGCGGGTTGCTCGGCTTGAGGCGCGTCGGATTGGAGGAAACGCCATTGGGTGTCGAAGGGTTCGACGGTGCGAGGGGTAGCGGCGGCATGGAGGAACGGGGTGAGGCAGAGTAGTGCGGCTAGGAGGGCTTTCGGGTGGAGAGTGGGCATTGTCGTCTTGAGGATTGTGATCGAGTAACGAGTAAGGAGTAACGAGTGTAGTTGCGGCAGGCTGATGGTGCTGCCTGCCGCTTTGGATTATTTCGGAGTAGTCGTGGGGGTTGGCTTGGTGGGGTTGAATTTGGCGGCTAGTTCGGGGGTGGAGAGGACTTCAGAGGGGTTGGGGTTGTCAGCCTTGTCGACCTCGACGCCGAAGAGGTAGCTGGGGCCGAACATGTTGCTCGTAAAGAAGACGATCTTCTTGTCGGGAGAGAAACGGACGTTGGGCTCGAGGCGGTAGTTGTGGTGGGCCATGTTGACGAGGTGCTCAGAGTGGAAGACGCCGGGCTGCCAGAATGTGGGATCGTTGATGGCGCCGTCGCCGGTGATCATCTTTGGGTGGAAGAGTTCGATCCACTCGCCGTCCGGGGCTTTGGCGACCTGGCCGGGGTCTCCGCCGTCGCCGGTGAAGAGGTCGAGGTCCTTGGTGAGGTTGAAGTGAATCGACCACTCGTTGCGCTGCATGTGGAAGGCGGTGCGCTTGCCGTTGGCGAGGTCGTAGCCGGCGAGGTAGAAGTCTTCACCTTTGGGTGGCTGCCAGTCATACCAGATGGTTTTGCCGTCGAGGCCCCAGAACTCGTGTCCGGCGATCTCCATGAGCATGGTGCGCTTGTGAATGAGGGTGTTGTGGGTGCCGTCAGTGTGGATCATCCAGATGCGGTCGACCTTTTGCCATGGGCCCTCGTGGCAGTACATGAGGAGGGTGGGGTCGGCGGGGGAGAAGAGGAGGTGATTGACCCAGTCGGTGGAGTGGAGGAGCTCGGTGACCTTGCCGGTCTGGAGGTTGATGGTGAAGAGGACGAGTGGAATGCGGGCGGCGAGACGGCGCTCCATCATCTGCCCCTTGTTTTCGGCCTGGACGAGGAAACCGGGCTGCGTGGGCGGACGGGTGCTGTTGGTTGCGGCGGCGTGGTCGGCGGGGGTTACTGGTGCGTTGCGACCGAAGTCTTTGGCGGAGTCATCTTCGTGCTCGTTGTGGGTTCCGGCGGCCAGGGTCTCGTCGGCGTTGACAGTGGCGATGCTGGCGCGTGCGGGCAGGGTCGCGAGCTTGGTGACTTCGCCGGAGTAGAGGTCAGCCTTGTATACGGTGCTGAGATGGGTTTCGGGGTCGGTCTTGGTGAAGAAGACGCTGTTGGTCTTGTGGCCGACGACAACCGTGTGGACTGAGTTGCGAAAGTAGGCTGGAGTGCCGGGGGCAGCGTCGGCGGGGCGCGGCGGATTGGGTACGAGGAGGCGGGTCTTGCGGGTGGCCAGGTCGAGTGTGTGGATGCCGTCGGGAGCGTTGTAGACCATGAGCTTGCCGTCGGGAGAGTAGGCGTTGACGTTGAAGTAGAAGCCGGAGGAGCCGGGCTCGTTGGTGAAGCGGATGACACGGTGGCCGGTGTCCTTGTCGACCCATGAGGTGGGGAGGTCCTGAGTGTGGACCTGGGCCTGGGCTAAGGGGAGAGCGGAGGCGAGGGCGAGAAGGGTTAAGCGAGGCGTGGCATTGGTTGGGTGCTCCTGAAACGTGCGACATGTTCTGGTGCGGAGGAGTTTAGCGGCAGCCGGCCGGAAATCCTGGGCCGAGAGATTTATACATGGTGACGAATGCAATTGGGAAATAGTTTCTTTGCCGGAATCCGAGAGGACTATGTGTTGGACGGAGGCTAGCGTTTTTTGGAGAGATGAGGCTTGAGGTGCCGAAGGAGGTGTTCGCCGTGGAGGGTGCCGTGGCCGGCGCAGGGGTTCCAGCCTTCGGTGGCCTGGTAGAAGTCGTTGTGGCCCTTGGTGACGGGCTCGAATGCGGGTGAGCCGCGTTGTGCGAGGCGGTAGAGCAGCGGGTTGAGATGGCCACAGCGCGTCGCGAGGGCCTGGTTGCAGCGGGCGATGAGAGCGGCCCAAAGTGGGGCGACGGCGCTGGTTCCGGCGGATGTGCAGGTGGTTCCCGCGACTAGGATCTCGCAACCGTAGCGGGGATCGGCAGGGCCGGCGATGTCAGGGACTCCGCGGCCGCGCTTGCCGGTGGGACCAAGGGGGACACGTGCTTGTCTTTGCCATGGTGGGACTGGGAACTTACGGCTGATGCCGCCGCCGGTTATGCCCTTGATGCCGTGGTGCCGGGAGTTCCAGACGATCTCTTCTTTGTCCCTGGGGCCGGAGGGTTTAGCGGTGGTGCCTCCGCAGGCGAGGCAGTAGGGGCTGCTGGCGGGGAAGTTGACGGCGGGGAGTTTGTCGGGGGAATTATTGAGTGCGCCTGCGTCTCCGGAGGACGCGAGGACTGTGATGCCGAGGTGGGAGGCGGCGAGCAGGGCTTTATCGATTGCGCGGATGTAGGCGTCGGAGAGGGCGATCTCGGGTTCGCCGAAGCTGATGGAGAGGACACTGGGACGGTTCTGCTCGTCGTGGATGGCACGGGTGATGGCGTTGTAGATGCCCTGCTCGTCGGGCGTGGCGAAGTAGACGACGATGTTCGCGCCGGGGGCAAGGGCGGCGACGATCTCGATGTCCATGGTGGCTTCGACGGTGCACTGTGCGGCTTCGATGGCGGCGGAGCTTTGCTGTTGGGGTGAGAGAGTTCCCTTCCCGTTGACGAAGTCGAGGAGGAGGCGAACGTCGCGGGGGGGAGCGGGCTGGTTGGCTCCGCCCTTGACGCCGACTACGGTAATGCGCGGGGTCGGGATGCCTAGACGGGCGCAGTATTCTTCGACGTCGGATGGATTGAAGCCTCCGCCCAGTTCGATAAGACCGATCGTTTGGCCTGTGCCGTCTGTGCCTTCGGGGAAGGCGTAGGCTTTTGCGAGCTCGAGGATAGAGCGCGAGGCGCCACGGGGTTTCGCTGTCTTCCAGATGCTTTGACGGCGTGCTATAGGTTGATCGCTGAGTCCGAAGATTGCTTCGACGATGTCTTCCAGTTCGGCAGGTACAGAGGGCCGGCGGGATGGCGCGAAGTAGGAGGCTTTCGGATGATGGTAATGGGCAAAGTCGACGTCGAACGCCTGTGCGAGGGCTTGGACTGAGCCACTGAGGACGATGACGCGGCGGTGTGAGGCGTCATGAGCGATGGTGAGATTGTGGGCAGCGGCGAATTTGCTGATGCGTGCGACGTCCGGGGTGCTTGCACGGTGCTGCGATTCGAATTTTTTGTGGGTGAGGTGCCTGGGGTTTCGCGTTGGCAAAATCGTTTTGCGGGGGCGAAGGACGAGTGTGACTTCGAGGAGTTCGGTTGGGCTGGTATTCGCCGCTGTTGGTTTGGCGCCCTTGAGATGCGTATGCTCCCAGCCCCGGAGGTGCGCTCTGCCTTTGCTTGCTGCGGCGCAGCGAGTAGTCATCTAGACCTCGAAGTTCGCCCATAGAGTATGTAGGCGCTCGGCGAGACTACTGAACCCGGGATTTTTCCGGACGTTGTCTAATAGTGGATCCCAGTTGTTGATCATGGGGAAGTTGATGAAGCCTCGCTCCATGGCTTTCTCGATCCATGTAAGAGCGGCTTCGGCGTCGCCGAGAAGGGAGTAGCATTCGGCTACGCTCCAGGAGTAGTGAGGGTCACAGCCGGCAATTTTCAACAACTCTTCAGTGGCGGCGCGGGTCGCAGCTTCATTGTCCCCGATGAGGGCCGCCTGCATGAGATCACCTAGCTGGGTGAAGAAGTGGCCCGGGTGGAGATTTGCCAGTTCCTGAAGCTGTGCGATGGCCTCTTGAGTTTTGCCGCATAGCGCCAGCACCTGGCCGCGGCACCAGAGCAGCATGGCGTTGGTGGGGTCCATCTTGATGGCGTCGTCGAAGGATGGCAGAGCATCTGTGAATTGGCCTGCCATGAGCGACAGGAGGCCGGGGACGAAGCGATAGACGGGTGTGAGAGGGTCGATCTCAAGGATGCGCCGGGCGATGGGCATGGCTGACTCTGCCTTGCCGCTGAGGCCGCAGACTGCGGAGTACCAGGCCAGCGTGTCGGAGTCGTTGGGGTCGGCAACGATGGCTCGTTTGAGGAGCTGAACGGCTTTGCGGGTCTCACCTTCCTGGACGCTGATGAGGCCAAGCAGGCGGAACGCATGGGCGGAGTTAGGATCGAGGCGGAGGGCTTCGTCGGCGCAGTCTTTTGCCTTGATGAGGTACTGCGGATCGGAAGAGATTCCGGCGTTGACGTACTGCCAGTAGACCTGTCCTTTGGCCGAGAGAAGGAGGACGTTTTTGCCAACGAGGGTTTCGCCCATCCTGAGATATTCGAGAGCACGGGCGAGAGCGTCGCTTGAGTAGTTGAGTATCTCGTGCTTCGCCATGAGGTAGTAGCGGTAGGCGTTGATGTCGGGCAGGGGGCGCTCGAGCATGTGCTCGTCTTCGGCGGGCGTTAGTTTGATTTTTAGCGCAGAGACGATCTGGCGAGAGATGTTTTCCTGGATGGCAAAGACGTCGTCCATGGTTCCGCTGTATTTTTCGGCCCATAGCAGCGACTGGCTTTGGGGATCGATGAGCTGCACAGTGACGCGGATGCTGCTGGAACCCTTTTGCGCATTGCTGTTGACGCGAACGGCGCCCTCGAGGACATAACGCACGTTGAGATCGCGGGCTATTTTTTGCGGAGCGTCTTTAGTGCCCTTAAGACGCATGGCTGAGGTGCGGCAGATGGTTCGCAGGGAGCGGACGCTGGAGAGATCGGTGATGATCTCGTCGGTAAGACCGTCGCAGAAGTAGTCGGCGTCGCCGTTTGCGTCCATGCTCGTAAAAGGAAGCACGAGGACGGAGGCGTCGTTTGACTCGGGCGCGTTGTAGTTGATGAACATGCGGCCGAGGGAGACGGAGTAGCGTGAATCGAGATGAGACTGGGCGTAAGGGCGCAAGGCTACGAGGAATTCGATTGCGTCCTGATATCGTTCCGACGCTTTTTTCGCCAGCGAGCGCTCCAGGGTCGTATGGATTGCCTTGGGCAGGTCGGGCCGGTATTCGAGGACAGAGCGGGCGTCTGAGCGCAGGATCGAATCGAAGACGGAGTAGGGTGTATCGCCATTGAAGGGCAAAGTGCCGGTGAGCATCTCGTAGAAGACGACGCCGCAAGCCCAAAGGTCTGCACGGTGATCGATCTCTTTGCACAGGACCTGTTCGGGAGCCATATAGCTGATGGTGCCTACGACGACTCCGGTTTCGGTGAGGGCCTGGCTGATGTTGGGGCGCTTGGCCAGGCCGAAGTCGACAATCTTGACCTCATTGCTACGGTTGATGATCAGGTTGGACGGTTTGATATCGCGGTGGATAATGCCGTTCTCGTGAGCGTGTTGAAGTCCGGAGAGCAGTTGCGAGGTGATGAAAGAGGCCGAAGTGAGGTCGAGAGGGCCGCGTTCGATTCTGTCGGCGAGGGTCTCTCCGTCGTAATAGCCCATGACGAGGATGATCTGACCGTCGGGGAGCTCTTCGATCTGGTGGATGCGACAGATGTTCGGATGGTCGAGGACGGAAGCAGCGCGGGCCTCCTGCAGGAGGCTGTGCTTCTGCGTGGGGTCGGTGAGCATCGCGGGAGAGAGAGACTTCAGCGCGACCATGCGATGCAGCACGAGGTCTTCCGCCTTGGAGACGACGCCCATGGCGCCACTACCGAGGTGCTCGAGGATCTTGTAGTGCGAGATGGTCTGGCCTTCATGCATAGGGCATCGCCAGAACCTGCTGGTTTTCGGATACGGTATGCGCTTCGGTCAGCTCTTCCAGGATGGAGGCGACTGCGTCGATGGTGTGGAAGGCACTGAGGGCGAGGAACCTGGTCTGCTCCTGCGTGAGCGGCATGCTATCGAGGGTTCGATTGAGAGCGGCGATGTGGTCAGGATCGTCCTCGGCGTGGGACTTCAAGCAGCGGAATGCGGTTGCCGGGAGGCCGGTTCGGATTCTGATCTCTTCCAGTTGATCAACGAGCGGTGGGTAGCCCTCTAGGACGATGAGGTAGCCAAAGACCGTAACGGGATGAATGTGAAGCATCCAGAAATATTGTGCGCCGACAAGCGAGACAACCGACGGAAGAGGGATTGTGTTGAAAACTTCATCGGCTGGGATGCCTAGCGTCGCAATGTCGTCGAGGAGCCACTGGTCGTGGTCCTTCTCTTCATCGATGTGCAGGTCCAGATAGGCCGCGGCCAGACTGGCGACGGCGTCGTCAGGGAGTGTCAGGGCGCGGTCCCGGGCGGTGCGCATGAGCGAGATTCCGCTCTGCATCACGCGGTGCAGTTGGACGAGAAAATGAGGGAGTAACGTGGGAAGGTCTGGATGCATCCAGAAGCGGTTGCTGGCAGAGACGAGCCTGTCCTCCGCCAGCCGAATCTTGCTCCATAAGACGTCGCTGTGACTGGTGCTCAACATAATAGAAAAGACTCTCCGCGCTTACCGATCGAGTGAGCTAAACCGTATTTGCGATGAACCAACACGGTTTAACCAGAACCAAGGGTTTTGATGCAGCAGTGATTCAGTACTACACAGGAAAATTGGGACGCATGTGTTCTTTGCCGGCCGGCGCTTCACCTAATTTTTTGCGAAGTTTGATGAGGACGTCGATCTCTTCCGGGCTGATGTTCTCGATCGCCTTCCTGTCGTGGTCTGAGAAGTGATCCGCGTTCAGGATGTTTGCTTCTGTCAGGCGCTCGATGTTGGACTTTTGGGTAGACACGCTTTATCTCCTTGACGATCATGAGTGACTCCAATTAACGATTGAGCTGCAAAATCAAGAATTTGCAGGCAGAAGGCCGTCAATTTGGAAGTTCGCCCAATTGTATACGTCGATCGTTTATTGATGGCGATGATTCTCGATCGAGGTAATTACTGGTGGGTGACGGGCAATAAGGTTTGGCAAACCAACGCTTGGTACACTGCATGCTCGGGCATCATAGCGGCCCGAGGCTCTTGCGCTTTCGCATGACTGTATGGATTGTGGGCCCCTTCGGAGGACACTTTCGTGAAGCGTCGAACTTTTCTTAAGACGACAGGTATGAGCTGGTTGGCGGTTCTCGCCAGCAGAGTTTCGTTGGGGCAGGCGCCTCCCTCGGGTGTGATGGCTGCTGTGACGACACGGGCATTTGATAATAACCGCTCAGGCGCCAATTTGAAGGAGACGGTTCTTACTCAGGCCAATGTGAAGGCCAGGGGAATAAAAAGGTTCGCTTCTATCAATTTGCAGGGAGATGCCAGGGGGATTGAGGCTCAGCCGCTGATTCTGCCACGGGTGACGATGGCCAATGGGGTGGTTCGGGATGTCTTGTTGCTGGCTTCGATGAATAACAGCGTGTGGGCCTTTGACGCGAACACATTGGAACAGTTGTGGACGCAGACGCTGGGCGTGCCGGTGAATGGCGGGGCGAACATCGACATGCACACGATCAATGATCACTGGGGGTTGCTGAGTACGGGCGTAATCGATTCAGATACGCAGCGATGGTATGGCGTAGCGTGGGTTTCGGCGAATGGTGATCCGGCGAAGGCGATGCACTTTGTGCACACATTGAATCTGAAGGACGGCAGTCATGCTACGCCGCCGGTTTCGCTTGCGAATGTGACGTATCAGCCGCCGAATGGAAGACCGCCGCAGGCTTATAACAGCACGATGCGGAAGCAGCGGTCGTCGCTGGTGATGACGAAGATAAATGGCAAGAAGATGATCTTTTTTGCTTCGGGGACGGTGCTGGAGACGACGGATGGGGCGGCTGGATGGATTATTGCTTTTGATCCGGCGAGCAATACGATACCGGCGGCGCTGGCGATGTCTGGCGGCCACGGTGCCGGAGTATGGATGGCGGGGCAAGGGCTTTGTGCGGACAGCAACGGCTTTCTGTATGGGATGACTGGGAATGGGAGCTTTGACGGAATTACCGATTTTGCCGAGACGATCTTCAAGGTGCAGTACACGCCAACGTCGGGTACCAAGAAGGCGAGTTTGAGCGTCGTGGATTGGTGGTGCCCCTATACGGATGCCGGGAGGTTGGGGGAGAATCCTACGCTTTCGAGTCCTTCTGCGATCACTGCGAATAAGATGTCGGGAGTGCATGATCCTACTTCGGGTGGACATATGCCCGTGAATATGGCCTCGGAGCGGAATACGTCGGGGGCTGTGGTGGCGGGGCGGTTCACCATTACCAAGCCTTCCGCGGTTACGGCGGGGTTTGGAGATGAGGACCTGGGTTCGGCTGGGTTGTCGCTGATTCCGGAGTTCGGCGTGGTGCTGGGGAGCGGCAAGGATGGAATCGCATATGTCGTGAATACGAATAACATGGGCAAGACGAAGCCGGCGGATTTTGCTGTCGCTGCCAATAATTACGCTAAGTTGAAGCAGCCTCCTATCTGGTATACGTACTTTCCCGGCTTCAACGTGAATGCGGCTCCGCAGAATCCTAGTGATTTGGATTTTATTTTTGATAATAAGACGCGACATATGCACTCGACTTCGGTGAGGTATATGAGTCCGAAGAATGGGATGATGCTTTTTTGCTGGGGCGAGAACTCGCAACTGCGGGCGTGGCAGATGGCGAGCAACGGGGCCATGACATTTCTAGCAGCTTCGGCAGAGGTCGCGTCCGTGAACTCGACGAATCCCGGAGGTGGGATGCCGGGAGGTTTTATGACTCTTTCGGCGAATGGAGCTACGCCGGGCACGGCTTTGTTATGGGCGAGTATTCCTTATGGCGATGCAAACCAGACTGTAACTGCCGGCAGACTGCTTTGTTATGACCCGGAGAACTTTATTACTTTGCCAGACGGCAGTAAACAGCTAGCGGCGCTTTGGGATAGCGAGAGATGGGCAATTGCGTTTGATCACAATAAATTCAATGTTCCGGTGGTAAGTGGTGGTAAGGTGTTCGTCCCTACTTATGATGACCGTGTGGATGTGTATGCGTTGAGTTAGTGCATTGCTTACTGAACTTCCGCTATCCAAGTTGCAAATGGCGCTAGTGTGACTGGTTTTGTCCCCGTCGATTGGTTGAGATTGGGGTCATTTGTCAGAAGAGTGGAGGTGGCACCTTTGGCGATGCCCAATGCTGCGAAGTCATATTTGAGGGTCTGGGGCTTGGCGGAGAAGTTGAGTGCCACCAGAACGGAAGGCTTGCCGGGTGGTCCTTGGCGCAGGTAGGAGAGGACGTTTTCGTTTGAGTTGTCGATCAGCTTCATGCTGCCCTCGAAGAGCGCCGGGTTAGAACGACGGAGGGCTATGAGGCGCTTGTACCAGTTGAGCATGGAGTTGGGATCAGAGGATTCCGTGCTGACGTTGATCGCGGTGTGATTAGGCGGGACGGGGAGCCATGGCGTGGATGATGTGGTGAACCCTGCACTTTTGCCTGCGCTCCACTGCATGGGAGTGCGTTCGCCATCGCGGCCCTTTTCTTTAGGCCAGCCGATGATACCGATGGGATCCTTGACATCTTCCTTGCGAGCGGGTGGAGTAGTTACCATACCGAGCTCATCGCCGTAGTAAAGCTGGGGAGTGGCGCGCGAGGTGAGCAGCAGCGCAGCCATCATGCGGGCGATGCGCGCTTTCATCGCGGGGTCAGTGATTCCTTCACTGTAGCGGTCCCAGACCCGTGCCTGGTCGTGATTGCCGAAGAAGAAGTGCGGTTGGCCGTTAGCGGGATTGTTTTGCACCTGCTCGATGAGTTCTCGAAACTTGGGGACGGAAAGTTCGTTGACGTCGGCCACCTGGAAATCCATCGGTAGCTGCACTTCGTCATTGTTGCGGCCGTACATTTTGGTTAACTCAGCAATGTTTGGCTCGTCGGCCTCGCTGACAAGCACTGGGTTGCCGGGGTACTCATCGACTACCTGACGCATGAGGCGCAGCATATCGTGGACTTCGGGGAGGTTGTCGGTGTACTTGTGCTGGATGTTGGGATCGCCATAAGCGTTGGTGCCGGGCAGGATCGGGTCGTCGTGGAGATTGGGATCTTCAAAGAGGCGTGAGACGGCGTCGATGCGGAAGCCCGAGACTCCCTTGTCCATCCAGAAGCGCAGCACATTCATCATGGCCTTCTGCACCTCGGGATTGCGCCAGTTGAGGTCCGGTTGCTGGGTGTAGAAGTGGTGATAGTAGTACTGCGAGGTGGTGGGGTCATATTGCCATGCGGAGTGGCCAAACCAGCTTTGCCAATTGTTCGGGGGGATCGGCTTGCCGTCGGCGGTGAAGCCCTTGGGATCGCGCCAGATGTACCAGTCGCGCTTAGGATCGTCACGCGAGGAACGCGACTCCTTGAACCAGGCATTCTGGTCGGAGGTGTGGTTCGGGACAAAATCCATAATGACGCGAATGTTGCGGCGCTTCGCCTCGGCAACCATGCGTTCGAAGTCGGCCATGGTGCCGTATTGGGGGTCGATGGCGGTGTAATCAGAGATATCGTAGCCGAAGTCCACCTGAGGCGACGGGTACATGGGAGTGATCCAGATGGCGTCAACGCCTAACTGCTGGAGGTAGTCGAGGCGCGAGGTTATGCCATTGATATCGCCGATGCCGTCGCCGCTGGAGTCTTGAAAGCTGCGTGGATAGATCTCATAGATAACGGCGTGTTTCCACCATGGGCCATTATTTGGCGGCAGGCTTGTTTGTGCGGCCGCGGTGGCGGTCTGGGCTCGCACGGGAGGACTTTCAATGATGGAGATTGCGAGGAGTAAAAGTGCAGACAGGATCATCTGGGCTGTATGCGATGCGCTTTTAGAAAGTTTAGTAGCGGTCACGTTCCGCCTCCACTGTCCGCTTTACAGTAGCACTAGCGCCGGCCATTTATCGGCATTGATATGGCAATACGATAAAGCAAATGACTGCATATGGGACAGCCGACCATCGGGAACGCATGTGGAAGTAGGACACGTCGTCGGTGATCGGCAGCATGCCGCTCCGCATAGCATTTTAAAAATCCACGTGTAAGATGATCCACGACTAGGTTCACGTCACCCAGGGAGCTGCCGGCATGACCGTGCGCCTGAAAGACATCGCACACGATCTGAATCTTTCGAAGATGACGATATCGAAGGTTCTGCGTGGGCAAACTGATGTAAGTCCCGCGACCAAAGCGCGCGTGCTACAGCGAGTGAAGGAGCTCAATTATCGCCCCAACATCCCGGCGCGCAGCCTTCGGACTGGTAATACGTTCAGCATCGGTCTGGTGATTCCTTCCCTTTCGAACCCCTTCTTTGCCGATATTGCGCGAGGCCTTGTGCAGACGATGCGAACGGCGGGGTATGGCCTGTTGATCTCGTCATCGGAGGAAGATCCCGAGATCGAGCGGCACGAGATTGAACTGCAGTTATCAAGACAGGTAGATGCCCTTATCGTTGCATCGGTACAGGAGTCGGCTGAGTTTTTCGTGGCTCTTGGTCAACAGCGCGCGCCATTAGTTTTGATCGACCGTAAGCTGCCCTCGTTTGCCGCTCATTTTGTGGGATTGCGTGATCAGGATATCGGCTACGTGGCAGCGGCGCATCTTGCCGAAATGGGGTGTCGCAAGCTTGCCTATTTGCGGGGACCACGAACAGCTACCGCGGATCTTCGCTGGTATGGGTATCGCGCCGCATTGACGGAATTCGATATACCCTTCAGGCCGGATCTTGTGTTGGATGCCAGCGAGATGGCTCGCAACGAATATCAGCGAGGCTATGATTCGATGTTCCGACTGCTGGAGGGCAGAATCAAGCCGGATGGCGTCATGTGCTATAGCGATCTGCTAGCACTGGGTGTAATTGATGCAGCACTCGAAAAGAGACTGAGAGTGCCTGAGGATGTCGCAGTGGTCGGTTGCGGCGACTTGCCGTCGATACGGGAGATGCGCGTCCCCTTATCGAGCATCAATCTTTCAGGTGAAGAGGTTGGCCGGAGAACGGCGAAGCTGGTGCTACGCACTCTCTCTGGAAAGGAAGGGGCTCCCGATCGTAATATTTTGCTCTCGCCTCGAATGGTTGTTAGAAGCTCGAGTAACCGCTGAACGATTGTGACGAAGAACCACTAGATAGTCTTGACACTCGTGCTGCTTCCCATTATCGTTAGCCCAAATTCCTGAGCACTTTCTGGGAGAATGCACGCTTTCCTTCGTGCTATCTACCTGTTGACAACGCGAACTCTCAAATTAGGTTGCAATGCTTTCAAAGCGAATCGCAGCGAAGCCCTTTGACCTCGTCGTCTTTGGTGAGTTCTTTTCTGACCTCATCTTCTATCGACTTCCTGACCGGCCACGTCTGGGCGAAGAACTGAAGACCGATCATTTCCTGATAGCGCCGGGTGGTGGACTGGCGACAACGGCGCTGGCCGCGAGCAAGCTGGGCACAGCCACAGGTATCGTGACTCGGATAGGCGCCGATGCCTCTGTGCTGCCAACCTGGGCGGCCATGCTGAATCAGGGACTGGATGTTACGGCATGCGAGGTGCGAAAGGATGCTGCTACGGCTTTGACCGCGTGTATAGCGTATAAAGCCGATCGCATGATGGTGACACATGAGCCGATCAACCGGAATCTGGAAGACCTGCTGGATAAGGTTCAGGTGCAGCGTAAGTTGAGACGCGCCCGCCATGTGCATCTCGCATGCGCGTTACACCGGCCGTCGAAGTGGATTCCCGTACTGAGGTCCTTGCGCGAGGATGGGATTACGATATCCGCCGACTTTGGATGGAATCCGGATATCTCCATCAATCAGCTGATCTCCATCATCAGGCATTGCGAGTTTATCTTCCCGAATCAACATGAAGCCTGTGCCATTACTCAGACCACCACTGCGCGGAGAGCGCTTGAGAAATTGCACGAATGGGTTCGCGTTCCTGTAGTGAAGCTGGGTTCGAAGGGTGCCATGCTCATGTCCGATGGCAATGTTTACAGGCAGCCTGCGTTACGGGGCACGATTGTGGACGCTACAGGCGCGGGCGACGCATTCAATGGCGGATTCCTTCATGAGTTTCTGCGAGGCTCTCAGTGGGATGACTGCCTGCGGGCCGGCAATGTATGCGGCAGTCTGGCGGCGATGGCCCCGGGTGGCTCTCTTGGACTCCCTGCCTATTCCGAGTTCGCGAAACACATGCGAACTCTTCGGAATGCCGGTTCCGCCTAGGTAAATTTATAGCGACGAATCGGATTTAGCTGGCTGCTAGTTTTTTGATCTCCGCTACGAGGTCGGCGGGTTGCCAGTCGTTGGTGGGGTACCAGACGGCTACTTTGCCGTCTTTGCCGATGATGATGGTGGAGAGGGAGTGGGTGAGGGTTTTGGCGTCGCCGGGGGTGATGCCTACGTTGAAGAACTGGGTGACGGCGGGGAGGTCTTTTTCTGAGGGGGCGGCGAAGTCCCAGTGGTTGAAGTTCTCCGTGGTGTAGCGGCCGGTGTAGGCTCCGCCGTAACTGCGGAGGACCTTGGGGGTGTCGTAGGTGGGGTCGAAGGAGATGCTGAGGAGATGGGTTTTGGCGTAGAGGTCGGGATCGGCGGCGAGGGCTTTGTCGATCTCGGCGAAGTTGCGGGACATGCGGGGGCAGTAGTCGGCTAGCGGGCAGCGGGTGTAGACGAAGGTGGCGACGAGGACTTTGCCCTTGAACTGCGAGAGGTGGAGAGTGCGGTCGCTTTGGTTGAGGAGGCGGAAGTCGGGGACGGTGTCTCCGGCCTGGGGGACGTGGTACTGGACAGCGGGTTTGTAGTCAGGGCGAGCCTGGGCGATGACGACGATGTTGTCGAGCTGGACATCGTGGAATTCGGTGCCGTCGGTGGTGGCGAGGATGGTGGCGGTGATGCGGTCACCGGGGTGGAGTTCGCTGGCTACGCTGGGGTCTTTTAGCCTGTAGGGCATGACCATGGCGTCCATGAAGCCGGGGACGGCCTCGTGGTCAAGGGTGATTTGTGCGCCGTCAACCGCGACGACCTTGCCGCGGATTGGGAAGGTCTTTTGAGGGGCGTGGACGGCAGCGGTCATGGAGGTTCGGGGGACTTCCTCGCTTTTGCAGCCGATGAGCAGGACTATGAGGGTGAGGACTAAGAGAGGCTTGCGGGACACAGGTGGGGCTCCTTTATTGATGATAACGGGTTGGGGGTGAGCGCTGTGTTTTGTGTGGGATAAGGGGCGGTTTTTCCAGAGTGGCGGCGGGCGTATAACCGAGAGATGGATATGGGTCTGCCGGTCGAGATTGCTGAGGCGCTGGAGCGGGGCGCTACCGTGGTTACGGGGAATCAGCGGGCGGCTCGGGGGTTGCGGCAGGCGGTGGATCGGCGGAATCGGGCACTAGGGCTGGCTAGCTGGCGGCCTGCGGCGGTGATGGCGTGGGATACGTGGGCGGCGGGGCTTTGGCGGGGGCTGGTGGTCGAGGGGCAGGTCTCGGAGATTGTGCTGAACCGGACGCAGGAGCATGCGGTGTGGAAGCTGCTGCTGGAGTCTGAGGAGGAGCTGGCTACGCTGCGGTCGGTGGAGTCGCTGGCGGAGATGACGATGGAGGCTTGGCGGCTGCTGTGCGCTTATGACGGGGAGCGGCGGTTGCAGGGTGCGGCGGTGAGCGAGGACTCGCGGGCGTTTCGGCGGTGGGCTCGGATGTTTGAGCGGTTGTGTGGGTCGGAGGGGTTTATTGCGCAAGCGCAGGTGGAGGGTGCGCTTCGTCGGGTGGTGGAGGAGGGTAAGGCTGGAGGGTTGGCGGGCGAGGTTGTGCTGGTGGGGTTCGATCGGCTGACTCCGGCGCAGATGGGGTTGGTGGAGGCTTTGCGGGGGGTGGGGATGGCGGTCGGGGAGTTTCGGGTGGGGGTTGGGTCTGCGTCGCGGATGCTGGTTGCAGCGGCGGATGAGCGGGAGGAGTTGTCCGTAGCAGCGCGGTGGGTGCGGGGGGTGCTGGAGGAGCGGCCGGGGGCTCGGGTTGCGGTGGTTGTTCCGGGGCTGGAGGAGCGGCGGGCGGAGATCGATAGGGTGTTTCGTGAGGTGCTGGCTCCGGAGCTGGAGGATATTGCTGCTCGGGATGATGCGGCGCCATATGAGTTTTCGGTGGGGAGGGCGCTGGCGGGAGTGCCGATGGTGGCGGTGGCGCTGGATCTGTTGCGGTGGGCTGTGGGAGCTCTGCCGCTGGAGCGGGTGAGTGGGCTGCTGCTCTCTCCTTACTTTGGGATGGTGGAGGAGGAGCGGGGGGCTCGTGCGGCGTTCGATGCGTTTGAGCTACGGAAGGCGAGGGTGCTGCGGCCGGAGGGCCCGCTGGAGTGGCTGATTGTGCAGGTGGCGAAGGCTAAGCGGCGGGGGAGTTTGTCGGGCTTGATGGGGACGCTGCGGGCTATGCGGTCTGTCGTCTTGAATCGGCTTTCGGGGGATGCGGAGCGGTCGCATGTGGAGTGGACGGTGCGGATGGGGGAGTTGCTGGATGCGGCGGGATGGGGTGCGGGTGACGAGGACAGCCTTGCGTTTCAGACTCGGAGGAAGTGGGAGAGTGTGCTGGATGAGTTGGCGACGGCGGACTTCGATGGGGTGAAGGTGGGGTTTGGGATGGCGCTGGAGGAACTGGAGTGGATTGCGCGGCATACTATGTTTGCGCCGGAGTCGCGGGAGGCTCCGGTGCAGGTGATGGGGCCGCTGGAGGCTGCGGGGAGCACGTTCGATGCGCTTTGGTTTTTGGGTGCGGGGGATTTGAGCTGGCCGATGGCGGTGAGGGGCAGTTCCCTGCTGCCGTGGCAGTTGCAGCGGGAGCTTGGTGTGCCGGGGACGGATGTGGCTCGGGATGCTGAGGACGCTCGGAGGATGACGGAGAGGATTGCGGGGAGCGCGGGGGCGGTGGTCTTTAGCTATGCGAAGGAGACCGCGGAGGGGCGGCAGCGGCCTTCTCCTGCATTGGGTGGGCTGGGGCTTGAGGCTCGTGATGCGGTGGGGCTTGTGTCTGAGGCGGTGGCGCGGGCGCGGGTGGGGCTCGAGGAGATTGAGGATGGGTTGGGTGTGCTGCCTCTGCCGGATCAGGTGATTCATGGTGGAGCACAGATTTTGCAGGCGCAGGCGGCTTGTGGGTTTCGTGCGTTTGCGGAGCGGCGGTTGTGGGCCACGGAGCTTGAGAGTGCCGACCTTGGGATGGATGCGCGGGAGAGCGGGAATGTGGTGCATAGGGCTCTGGAGCTCTTCTGGAATGAGGTGAGGACGCAGCAGGCTTTGAAGGCGATGCCTTCGGATGAGCGGGACGGCTTGCTTCGCGAGTGTATTGAAGATGCCTTGAGCCGCGTGGATGCCGTGAGCGAGACGGTGTGGGATGCGGCTTATCTCGATATGCAGCGGGAACGGTTGCGGCGGCTTTTGCAGCAGTGGCTGGAGTTGGAGATGGCGCGGCCTCCGTTTGAGGTGAAGCTGAGTGAAAGGAAGATTGACGATGCCCGGATTGGGCCGCTGCGGCTGAATGTTCGCGTAGATAGGGTGGATGTGGTGGATGGGGCTGAGGTGATCATCGATTACAAGACGGGCCATGCTACGCCGAATGACTGGTTGACGGACCGGCCGGATGCTCCGCAGCTGCCACTGTATGCGGTGCTGTCGGAGGGGCCGGAGATGCAAGGGGTTGCGTTTGGGCTGGTACGGGCCGGGAAGAACATGGAGTTGAAGGGATATGCGGGGCGGGATGGGATTCTGACGAAGGCTGCTAAGCTGCGGCTTCCGCTGGAGGCTCAGGTGGATGAGTGGCGGCGCGTGCTGACGCGGTTGGCGGAGGAGTTTCATGCGGGCGAGGCGAGAGTGGCGCCGAAGAAGTATCCGGCTACGTGTCGGCATTGTGCGCAGCGGTTGCTGTGCCGGCTCGATGTGTCGACGCTGGAGGAGGAGTTGGAAGACGAGGGATCGGCGGAGGTGGGGCTTGGCTGATCTTTTTGTTGTGCCTTCGGCAAGGCCTGCTGCGAAGAGCGATGGGCGGCCGCCGGATTGGGAGGCTCGGGAGCAGGCGCTGGATGTGCGGCAGTCGTGGATTGTGGAGGCTCCGGCGGGGTCGGGCAAGACGGGGCTGCTGATTCAGCGGTATCTGAAGCTGCTGGCTGAGGAGAGCGTGGAGCGGCCGGAGCAGGTGCTGGCCATCACGTTTACGGTGAAGGCTACGGCGGAGATTCGCGAGCGGGTGATGGGGCATCTGGAGAGCGCGGCGCGTGGGGAGCAGCTGAAGCGGGATAGCGAGGTGGAGCGGGAGACGAGGGCTCTGGCGCTGGCGGTGTTGCAACGGGATCGTGCTCTGGGGTGGGGGCTGCTGGATGATCCGCGGCGGTTGCGGGTACGGACGATTGATTCGGTGTGTGCAGAGATTGCGCGGTCGATGCCGGTATTGTCGCAGGGAGCGAGTGGGCTGGTTCCGGTGAACGATGCTTCGCCGCTTTACCATGAGGCGGCTCGGCGGACATTGATGCTGCTGGGTGGGGATGATGTTGCGTTGAACGATGCGCTATGGACGGTGCTGCTGCATCGTGATGGGAGTTTGGGTGATTGCGAGCGGTTGGTGGCGGAGATGCTGCAACTGCGAGATCAGTGGGGTGGGCTAATTCCTCTGGGCCGTGAGGATTTGGATGATGCGTATCTGGATGGGACGGTGCTGTCTCGGTTGGAGAGCACGCTGGAACGGGCTGTCTGCGCGGGTTTGACGGAGTTTGCGGCGGTGGTGCCGGAGGATTTTCTGCGGGAACTTGCTTCGCTGGCGTGGTCGCTGGCAGGAAATGTGCCGTATGGGCGGGATCGGTCGCCGATAGCGGTTTGTGCTGGAGGGATGGGGATTCCTGCGACGTATGCGGCGGCGCTGGAGCATTGGCGGGCGCTGATTCATCTGATGGTGACTCCTTCGAGCGGCCAGTGGCGACGAGGGTTTGCGAAGAACACGATGGGCTTCGAGATGTCCTCTGCTGAGAAGGCGAGGTTGCGGGGGCTGCTGGAGCAGGTTGCGGGGCGCGAGGATTTGCTGCGGGCGATCGAGCGTGTGAATCGGTTGCCGCCGGCGAGGTATCCGCAGGAGCAGTGGGTGGTGGCGAAGGCGCTGTTTCGTGTGTTGAGCCGGGCACTCGTTGAGTTGCAGCTGGTATTTGCTGAGAGTGGGGAGTGTGATTTTGCGGAGCTGGCTCTGCTGGCGAAGAGTGCGCTGGAGCATGAGGGTGGCGGCGAGGCGTTGAAGCTGGCTTCGGGATTTGAGCTGCGGCATCTGCTGGTGGACGAGATGCAGGATACTTCGACTGGGCAGTATGAGTTAATTGAGTTACTAACGCAGGGGTGGGATGGACGGAGCCAGACGGTTTTTCTGGTGGGCGATCCGAAGCAGTCGATCTATCTGTTTCGGCAGGCTCGGGTGGAGAGGTTTGTGCGCACGATGCAGACGGGGCGGCTGGGAGAGTTGCCGGTGGGGTGTTTGCAGCTGACGGCGAACTTTCGGTCGCAGCGGGAGCTGGTGGAGGAGTTCAATGAAGACTTCTCGCTGCTGTTTCCGCGAGTTGTGGATGCGGCGAATCCGGAAGAGGTTCCGTATGCGCCTGCGGTTGCGGTGAATGGGGCTTCGCGTGTTGCGGGTGGGGTGGGTGGGTTTGTCTGGCATACGGGAGTGCTTGGTGCTGGCGAAGGTGTGCAGGGGAAGCGGCGCGTTGCGAAACAGACGGCGAGGATGGTGCGCGCGATTGCGGCGGAGTGGCGGGCGCGGCCTTTGCCTGAGGGCAGGAGTGAGGCGTGGAAGATTGCGGTACTGGTTCGTAGCCGAAATCACTTGATTGATGTTGTTTCGGAGTTGAAGCGGGATGCGGGAGAGGGCACGATTCCCTTTCGAGCGGTGGATATTGAGCATCTGGATGAACGGCAGGAGGTGCTGGATCTATTTGCGTTGACGCGGGCGCTGCTGCATCCGGCTGACCGGACGGCCTGGCTGGCGATGCTGCGGGCTCCGTGGTGCGGGCTGGAGTTGGCGGAACTGCATGTGTTGGCTGGGGCGGATGATTCCGCGTGGGCAGAGTGGTGCGTTGAGGATTTGATGAGCGAACGCGGGCATCTGCTGCGCGAGGAGAGCTGCGCGAGGCTGCAGCGGATTTGGCCAGTGCTGCGTGCGGCGGAACAGCAGCGGTCTCGGTTGACGACGGCGCAATGGGTGGAGCGGACTTGGCGTTCGCTGGGGGGCGATGCTTATCTGAGTGCGGAGGAGATGGGGAATGCTCGGCGGTATCTGCAACTGCTGGATGAGATGGAGGAACAAGGTGGCGGGATTGATTTGACGCTACTGAAGCGGCGATTGAACAGCCTGTTTGCCGAGGCCGCGGTGTGTGCGGGGGCGGTGGATCTGATGACGATCCATGGAGCGAAGGGGTTGGAGTGGGATGTGGTGATGGTTCCGGGGCTGGAGAAGAAGGCTGCTTCGAATAAGGGGCGGTTGCTGACCTGGAGCGAGATCGGCGATTGGGATGAGGATGGGGCGCATATCGTGCTGGCTCCGATTGCGGGGAAGGGCGAGGAATCGAAGGAGCTGAATGGGTGGTTGAAGGGGATTCATGATGCTCGGGAGGCTGCAGAGAGGAAGCGGCTGTTCTACGTGGCTTGTACGCGGGCCCGGGAAGAGTTGCATTTGTTTGCTTCGCCTGAGGCTAAGGTCGATGGATCGGTGAGCCGGGCTGCGGGGAGTCTGCTGGCGGCTGCGTGGCCTGCCGCGGAGAGGCGTTTTGCGGTGCCTCTTGCTGCACCTCGGGTGGGGGTTGTGTCGATGCCGGTGGTTGATGAGTTTGTGGGGGATTTGGCTGCCGGTGCTGAAGAGAGGACAGGTTCTCGGCTCCAGCGGCTGCCTTTGGGGTTTTCGGCGACGGGGAGGTTTGTGGGGGCTCGGCGATTGTCTTATGGAGAGGCTGAGGCTTCGAGTGCTCCGGTACGGTTTGAACGGCCGGAGGGCTCGTTTGAGGCGCGGGTGTTTGGGAATGCGGTGCATGCATTTGTCGAGTTGCTGACGAAACGGCTTGCGGCGGGAGAGCAGGCGGATGTCTTGTTGCGCGAGGTTTCGGGGTGGGGGGCGCGAATTGCCGCGGTGCTTCGCGGGAATGGCTTGTCTGTGAGGACTGCAGGGGGGCTTGCTTCGCGGGTGAAGGGTGCGCTGGAGAATATGATGCGCGATCCGCATGGGTTGTGGGTGCTGGGTGCTCGCACGGATGGGGCTAGTGAGTTTGCATTGACTTCGTGGGAGGAGCGGCGCAGTAGTGTAAGGCTGGATCGAGTGTTTCGTGGGGGGCGGGAGCCGTTGGCTGAGGGGGATGAGTGTCTTTGGATTGTGGATTACAAGACGGGTACGCATGGGTTGGAGTGGGTTGAGGCGTTTTTGCTAGGGGAACGGGCGAAGTATGCCGCACAGATGGAGGCTTATGCTCGCGTGATGCGGGGTGAGGGGAAGATTCGGGTGGGGCTGTATTATCCGATGTTGCCGCGGTTGATTTGGTGGGCGCCGGGGTTGGATTGAGACGGCGAAAGCGAATGCGGGTCCCTTCGACTTTGCTCAGGGCATGCTTCTCCACTGCGCAGCTCACGATGGTGTTGTGACCCATTCGGCTACGCTCAGGGACTTCGGTCGAGATGACGATTTTTGGGGTGGGCGAGCGAGAACAAGCAACTGCAAGTGCAACGACAGAAGCAGATCCCTACGGGATGACAACCAAAAGAACAGGCAACAACAAAGATAACTGCAACGGCAAGTGCAACTGCAGAAGCGGATCCCTTCGGGGATGACAACCAAAAGGGCAATGCGGTGGTGTCGTTAGGCGACGGGTGGGGTGTGGCGGACGTCGGCGCCACGGACCCAGAAGATGACGTCTTCGGCGATGTTGGTGGCGTGGTCGCCTACGCGCTCGAGATTACGGGAGATGATGAGGGCGTTGAGGGCCTGGGGGGTGAGTTCGGCCTTTTCTTTGATGAGCGAGCTTAGAGAGTAGAAGGCGGCATCGTTCATCTTGTCGACTTCGTCGTCCATCTGGAGGACGGATTCGGCTAGCTCGGCGTTGGCTTCGATAAAGGCCTGCAGGGATTTTCGCACCATCGCGGAGGAGAGCGAGGCAAGCTTGGGGATGTCGACGGGGAGGTCGATGTTGGCGAAGGCTCCCATCTCGCGGACGCGGACGGCGATGTTGACGGCCTGATCGCCGACGCGCTCAAGGTCGGCGTTGATGCGGATGACGGCGAGGATGAAACGTAGGTCGACGGCCATGGGCTGCTCCATGGCGAGGAGGTCGAGGGCCATCTGGTCGATCTCGCGTTCGAGGCGGTTGATAGCGGGCTCGGAGCGGAAGACGAATTCGCAGATGCTGAGGTCGCGGGTACGGTAGGCCTCGATGGAGCGCTGGATGGCTTGCTCGGCCATGCCGGCCATGACGAGGAGATGCTCTTTGAGTTCGTCGAGGCGCTGTTGGAACTTGATGCGCATCAGCCGAACCTCCCGGTGATGTAATCCTCGGTGCGCTTATCGCGGGGGTTGGTGAAGATCTTGTGGGTGGAGTCGAACTCGACCATCTTGCCGTTGAGGAAGAAGCCGGTGTTCTCGGCTACGCGCGCGGCCTGCTGCATGTTGTGCGTCACGATGACGATGGTGTACTGGCTCTTGAGCTGGAAGATGAGATCTTCGATCTTCGAGGTGGAGACGGGGTCGAGGGCAGAGGCTGGCTCGTCCATGAGGAGGACTTCGGGATCAACGGCGAGGGCACGTGCGATGCACATCCGCTGCTGCTGGCCGCCGGAGAGCGAGGCGCCGGACTTTTTCTTAAGGTCATCCTTGACCTCTTCCCAGAGGGCGGCTTGCTTGAGGGAGCGCTCGACTGTCTCGTCGAGGATGCGGCGGTTGCGGAAGCCGTTCAGCTTGAGGCCGCTGACGACATTGTCGTAGATGGACATCGTGGGGAAGGGGTTTGGGCGCTGGAAGACCATACCGACGCGGCGGCGGATCTCGACGGGGGAGGCGTCGCGGTAGATGTCGACCTCGCCCATCTTGACGACGCCGGTGGCGCGGGCGATGGGGTTCGTCTCGTGCATGCGATTGAGGCAGCGGACGAAGGTGGATTTGCCACAGCCGGAGGGGCCGATGAGCGCGGTGGCGTGGTTCGCAGGGATATGCAGGTTGATGTCCTGCAGGGTGTGGTTCGAACCGTACCAGGCGTTCAGATCTTCAACTAAAATGCCGACTCCCACTAACTTCCTCCCTTGAGTACACCGCGATTGGCAAAGACGCGGACAAGCGTGACTGAGACCATGATGAGAACGATAAGAACCAGAGCGCCGGCCCAGGCGAGGCGATGCCACTCATCATACGGCGAGTTGGCATAGACGAAGATCTGCAGCGGCAGAGCTGCGATGGGTTCGTTGAGCCGGATGCTCCAGAACTGGTTGCCGAGCGCGGTGAAGAGCAGAGGAGCAGTCTCTCCGGCAACGCGTGCGAAGGCGAGCATGCAACCGGTGATGATGCCCGGAGAGGCTGTGCGCAGGCTGACGGAGAGGACGGTTCGCCACTTGGGAACGCCAAGGCCCAGGGCGGCTTCACGGATGGCATGCGGTACGGTGGCCAGCATCTCTTCCGTGGTGCGGGTGATGGTCGGGACCATCATGATGGCGAGCGCGACGCCTCCGGCAAACGCGGAAAAATGCTTTTGGGGCATCACGATGAGCGAGTAGACGGAGATTCCCATGACGATGGAAGGAACACCGTTGAGAACGTCTGCTGTGAAGCGTATGGCATTCGCGAGGAGCGTTCCCTGGCCAAACTCCGCGACATAGACGCCGGCGGCGATGCCGATGGGGATGCCCATGAGGCTGGCGAGAGTGAGGATGATTCCCGAACCGACGATTGAGTTGGCCATACCGCCACCCTCCTCCCCAACCGGAGCAGGGATGTGGGTGAAGAAAGCCAGGTTGAGCGAACTTGCTCCTTTGTAGATGAGGTAGGCGAGAATGGCGAGCAGAGGGATAAGAACCACGATGGTGGCCAGGATCGACAGACCTGTGATGAAGTAGTTGACCAGCGTGCGGCGGGTGCTGTTGATTCGCATGCCTCTGGTCTCGAAGTTCATTGGCGGTCGGGGCTGGTTGAATGGCTGGGTGCTCATGCTCAGGCCGCCCTTCCCGGTGCGCCGCGTGTGACCGCCCAGACCATGAGGCGGGCGATCGCGTTGACGACGATGGTGACGAGGAAGAGGGCGAGGCCGATCTGGATGAGGGCGCTGAGGTAGAGGTCGCCTGTGGCCTCGGAGAACTCATTGGCGATAACGCTGGCCAGAGTGTAACCGGGGGAGAAGAGGCTCTTGCTGATTTCGGGGTGGTTGCCGATGACCATGGTGACGGCGATGGTTTCGCCCAGGGCGCGGCCGAGACCGAGCATGATGGCTCCGACGATACCAATGCGGGAGTTGCGCAGGACGCCGATGCGGATCATCTCCCACTTGGTGGCGCCGAGGGCAAGGACCGCCTCGCGCTGGCTGTTAGGCACGGCCATCATGATGTCGCGAGTAAGAGAGGAGATGATCGGCAGAATCATGATCGACAAGATGATGCCTGCCGTGAGGAAACCTACGCCGAAGTTTGGACCGGTGAAGAGGCCTGTCCAGCCAAAGGTCTTGAGGAGGAAGGGGCCGAGGAACTCGCGCATGATCGGGACAAGCACAAAGACGGCCCAGAGGCCGTAGACGACACTGGGGATGGCCGCGAGGAGTTCGGTGAGGAAGGAGATTGGGGCGCGCAGAGCTTGGGGGCAGAGCTCAGCGATAAAGACTGCTACTCCAAGAGCCAGGGGAACCGCGATGGCTAGAGCGAGAAACGAAGTTACAAGCGTTCCGTAGATGAATGGGAGGGCGCCGAAGTCGCCGGCGACGGGGTCCCACGCTTGACGGGTGAAGAATCTCCAACCGAACTGCGTGAAGCTGAGATGCGAGCGAAGGACAAGGATGGTGAGAGATGAAGAGGACGATGACGAAGATGCTGCAGGCGCACAGCAGCATGACGGCGGAGAAGCTGTTGTCGGCCCAACGTCCACTGCCCCGCTTGCTGAGGTATTCGCGGATGGGGGAGAGCGCAGTGCTTGCAGCGGGATGGGGCTCAAGGGCCCCTGCGGCAGGAGTTGGGCTGACCGCGAGCGTCGCCGGCACAGGGAGTGGAGATCCGGGTTCTCGTTCGGTCGTCATGCGAGTGGAGGACACAATCTTGTTTTCCTGGAAGTCGGGGTCCCGGGGCTGATTGTATTCGCCCTGAGGTATTTTATGCGGATAATGAAAATCGCCGCACGGAGCTTAGATGCGATATCTCCATGCGGCGAAATGACTATTTGATCTGGGCGATGGTCTTGCGAACCATGTCCTGCACCGGCTTTGGCAGCGGAGCGTAGGTCAGCGTGGCAGCCTCAGACTCGCCGTGATCGAGCATCCAACCGAGGAAGCCAGCGAGCGCCTTGCCCTTGGCCGGATCGGCTGAGTGGGTTGGGATCAACAGCCAGGTGAAGCTGGAGATCGGATAGGACGTTGCGCCGGGGGCGTTGGTGATCGAGACGCGGATAGTCGGCCGGCATTGCCTTGGCAGACGCCGCAGCAGCAGCGGTTACACCGTCGGTCGAGGCCCTGACGTATTTACCGGCAGCGTTCTTCACCGAGCCGTAGGGCATCTTGTTCTGAACGGCGTAGATCAGCTCGACGTAGCCGAAGGAGTTAGGCGACTGGCGAACCATACCAGCTACGCCCTCGTTGCCCTTCTGGCCGATGCCGGTGGGCCACTTCACGGAGGTGCTCTTGCCTACCTTGCTGTTCCAATCTGCAGCTGACCTTCGAGAGGTAGTCGGTGAAGATGTAGGTGGTTCCGCTTCCGTCGGAGCGGTAGACGGGAAGGATCGCATTGGCCGGGAAGATTGACGCCGGGGTTGTCCTTGGCTATGCGGGCATCGTTCCACTTGGTGATCTTGCCAAGGTAGATGTCGGCGATGACGTCGCCGGAGAAGTTGAGATCCTTATTGACACCGGGGATGTTGTAGACCGGAACGACTGCACCGAGCACGGTGGGAATGTGCATCGTCTTCACCTTGGCGCCCTGCGATCTGCTCGTCGTTCATGGGACCGTCGGTGGCACCGAAGTCGACCGTGCCCTCGGAGACCTGGCGGATGCCGCCGCCGGAGCCGATGGACTGGTAGTTGATCTTTACCTCTGGGGTGGGCCTGGTTGTATTCGCTGAACCACTTGGAGTAGATGGGATAGGGGAAGGTCGCCCCTGCTCCGTTGATGTTTTGTGCGCTGGCACCAATGGTTGCCAGTGCCAATACGCCTGCTGCAATGAGTTTGATGTTTCACTCGTTCCCCCTCGGAAGTTGAGGCGCGTCACAACGCGAAACCTATATAGAGTGTGACGGGTGATTGTTACGGCCAAGGTTACATTGGGGTGAAAACGGCAAAAACTGGCTCAAACTACGGAGGATTGTGCCTTGGGAAGGGTGAAAATGAAGGTACTGCCGGCATTCAGCTCGCTTTCGGCGCGGATGGAGCCTCCCTGGGTTTGAACCACATGACGGGCAATGGCGAGGCCCAGGCCAGTGCCGCCGGACTCCCGGGAGCGGGCTTTGTCGACCCGGTAGAAGCGCTCGAAGATGCGGCTCAAGGTGCTCGGAGGCGATTCCCAGGCCGAAGTCGCGGACGCTGAACTCGACGGCGTCGGTGGGTTCGGCTATATCGCGGGCGCTGACGACGACCCGGCGTGGAGTGCTTCGTCGGGCGCTGACCGTACTTGATGCCGTTCTCGATGAGATTGCTGAGCACCTGGACGATGGAGTCGGTATCGGCGAAGACCTCGGCGTCGGTGAGTTCGCCGATCTCGAGGACGGCGTCTTCGTCCTGGACGAGGCCGCTCATGGCCTGGACAGCGTCGCGGACGAGCATGTCTGCGCGAACGGGGGACGGGTGTAGCTCCTGCTCGGAGGATTCGACCCGCGCCATGACGAGGAGATCTTCGGTCAGGCGGTTCATGCGAGTGGCGTTCTTGTGGATGGTGGTGAGGAACTCGCGGGCTTGCGGGCTGAGGGACTCTTCGTGGTCGAGCAGGGTTTCGACGTAGCCGGTGATGGAGGTGAGCGGCGTGCGGAGCTCGTGGGAGACGTTGGCGACGAAGTCCCGCTGGGTGCGCTCGACCTGCTCGATCGCGGGTGATGTCGTGCAGGACGGCGACGGCGCCGCCGCCGGGCATGGGTGAGGCAGTGACCTCAAAGATACGTCCGGGCAAGCAGTGAGGTAGAACGGCGTTCGCTGACGGTGCGGTCTTCGAGAGCGATGCGGACACACTGCCAGCACGTCGGGGTCACGGATGGTCTGGACGAGGGCGTGGCCGACACGGACGGCGCCGCTGAAGCGACGTTCCGGGGATGAGACCGCTGCATGCGCTGGTTAGTCCACTGGATGCGCCCGGCCTGATCGACGGCGACGACGGCATCCTGCATGCTGTCGATCATGGCTTCGAGCTCGCGGCGGCTCTCGGAGGCGTCCATGAGGACGCGTTCGACATGTCCTGAGGCGAGGGAGATGGCCTGCGCCAGGCCATCGAAGTCGCTGTACTGGTGATTGTGAGGGCGCCTACGGGACGATCGCGGCGATGGCGGCCGTCGAGGTCTGCAGCAGGCGCGATACTTCTGACGAACGGAGCGGGATAAGCAGGAAGAGCATTGATCGCGGCCCAGGCCAGGACGAGGATAGCGCCGAGGATCCAGCCGCGTGGCGTGAACCAGACGCGCATCAGGGCGACGAACGCCAGAGCAATCGTCATCCGGACGAAGAACGAAAAGAAGAGACCACGGGTCACGGACTGTCCCTTCGCTAGGCCTGTACCGTCTTTGGGAATCTCGAACCGGTAGCCGGCCCCGCGCATGGTCTTAAGATAACGTGGGACTTCGGCATCGGCCTCGATCTTCTCGCGAATACGACGTACGTAGACATCGACGGAGCGCGGCGTGACGAAGCGGGCGTCGCCCCAGACGGCGTCAAGGAGATGGTCGCGGCTGAAGACCCGGCCGGGGTGACGGGCGAGATAATCGAGCAGGCGGAACTCGGTGGCGGTGGTGGTGACGAGTTCACCGTTGACGCGAAGTTGCATGGCACCGGCGTCGATCTCGATGTTTTCGAACTTGACGCAGCGAGGGAGCGGTGGGCCGCTCAAAACGACGCAGGACTGCCTTGACCCGGGCCACCAGTTCCCGGGTGCCGAAGGGCTTGGTAATGTAGTCGTCGGCACCCACTTCCAGGCCATGCACGCGGTCATTTTCGGCAGCGCGGGCGGTGAGGAAGATGATCGGGACGATGCTCAACGTGGGGTTCTGACGCAGGCGCCGGCAGAGGTCGAGGCCATCGCCGCCCGGAACCATGATATCCAGGAGGAAGAGGGCGGGAGGATTGCGCTCGGCGTCGGGCAAGATCTGGCCGATGGTGAGATAGGAGCGCACTGTAAATCCTGCGCTTTCTAGGTGGTACTGGACGAGCCGCGAGATGTCGGCATCGTCCTCCAACACAAAGATCGTCTGACTCAAATCAGTAAACCTCAACTCGGATACGCAACGTTAATACAAGGTTAGCCTAAGCCGCGCTCAGGATTGCGAATGTACGATGAATCGTAATCTTCCGGTGCCGAGTGGGTCCATTGTATACACTGAAGGTAGTTTCTGAGCCTATTTACCGGTTGAGAGGTCTATGGCACAAGAGTCCCACCTCGTACTTTGCGTGGATGACGAACTGGTCGGCCTTCGGGTCCGGAAGATACTGCTCGAGCGTGCCGGCTACCGGGTCCTGACTGCGTTAGATGGCGCAGCAGGGCTGGATCTCTTCGCAAACGAGCCTGTTGAAGCGGTGATCCTCGACTACTCGATGCCTGGGATGCACGGAGGCGAGGTTGCGGCGAGGATGCGAGAGATCAAACCGAGGGTTCCTATTCTTTTGCTGTCGGCCTACATTGGCCTGCCTGCTGAGGTGACTTCGCTGGTTGATCTATACATGACCAAAGGTGAGGGTGCCCCTGTTCTTTTGGAGAAGTTAGGCAGCCTACTTCATCCAGTAAATGCATCTTAGGGAGAGGACGAAGACCGGGAGCCGTGAATCTAAGTCAATTCAATCGCATCCTGCTCCAGGTGTTTCTGCTGCCTGTAGTAGCACTGTTGCTGATGGCTGGTGCGTTGTATTACCAGATCCGTGCGGCCAACATGACTGTAAATCGCATTCAGGAAGCGGATGCGTTTATTGCCCAGACGACATTGGTTGGGAAGCTGACCATCGATGAAGAGTCCGGGCTACGAGGCTACGAGACTACTTCGGATACCCGTTTTCTACAGCCCTTCGTGGATGCGGAGGCACGGCTGCAGAACGAGTTCCAGAAGCTGGCTCATATGGCTGGGGATGAGGAACAGAAGCGGCTGATCGCGGACCTGCGGAGCCAACATCAGACCTGGCGCGACGCCTTTGCTCTGCCTATTATCGCTACTGTTCGCGCGGGCGGAAAGACCAGCGATGTAGATCTAAATCTACAGGGCAAGTCCCTGATGGACAATGTCAGGCAAGACATTATCTCTATTATCCAAAGTGCAGGAAGGCATCGGTCAGAGCGCATAGCCCTATGGCATCAGCAGGTCCGTCATATGCTGGTGGTACTCCTTCTTCTAGCCCTCGGGATGGGTGTTCTTATCGGGCTGTTTACGCGGAGCCGTCTGCACGCCGTTTCGAACGCGTATAAGACTTCGCTCGATGTGTTGAAGCGCAGGGCCGAGGAAATCTTCGAGTCGGAACAGAAGTTGCGGACCACGTTGGACTCGATTGGCGATGGCGTCATCACCTGCGACTCCGAAGGCAGGGTGCAGATGATGAATCCGGTAGCGCAGGAGCTGACTGGCTGGAAGCAGGCGGAGGCAACTGGACTTCCGCTTGAGGAGGTCTTCCGTGTCGTCCATGAGACGAACCGCAAACCGATGGAGAATCCAGTTGCGAAGGTAAAGCGACTCAACAGCATTGTTAATCCGGCCGGCCAGACGCTGCTGCTGCGCAAGAACGGCGCCGAGCTTCGTATTGCCGATAGCGGCGCGCCGATTCGCGATCAGACTGGCGGTACGGCGGGAATGGTGCTGGTCTTCCGCGACATCACCATGGAGCGTCGCACTCAAGAAGCGTTGCTAGCCAGCGAAAAGCTCGCAGTCGCCGGGCGGCTGGCGGCTACGATCGCACATGAGATCCACAATCCGCTCGACTCGGTCTCGAACCTTCTCTACCTCATGCGGACGGGGGCGACCGAGGATGAGTCAAAGCAGTTCATGGATATGGCTGAGCAGGAACTGACGCGCGTTACGCAGATCAGCCGCGCTATGCTTGGACTCTATCGCGAGTCCAAAGCTCCTGTGCACGTCGACCTGAGAGAGATGATGCAGGAGATCCTGCTGCTGATGGAGCATCGGTTCAGCGAACTTCGCGTGACCGTACACACCGATCTGCCCTCGGTGGTGACGGTCGATGCTTTTCCTGCGGAGCTTCGGCAGGTCTTCACCAACCTGATCACTAATGCGGCAGAGGCTGCCAGCCCGAACGGAGATGTGCGGATCAGCATCTCATCGCTGCCCGCGGGCGTGGGTGCAAACGGACAGCGGATGCAGGCAGGTGCTTTGGTCGTCATTGCGGACAATGGCCCGGGTATTCCTGATGATGTTCGACCTCACCTCTTCCAGCCCTTTTTCACGACCAAGGGCGAACGCGGCACAGGCCTGGGCTTGTGGGTCAGCCGCGGGATCATCAATAAGCATGGCGGCACGATTGATCTTGCCAGCGATGTTGGCGAAAGCTCACATGGCACTGTTGTCAGCGTCTTCCTTGCGTCGAAGCCGACTATCAGCGCTGGCAGCGCGTAAAACGCACTAGAGCGAACGCAATTGACCAACGATGATGGAGGCGGCTTTTTCGCAGGCTGCGCGATCGACGTCGTAGTGGGTTACGAAACGCACCGAGTGTGGACCGATGGCACTGGCCAGGACGCCCTTCTGCTTTAGCGCAGTGACAGAAGGCCGCAGCATCGCCGTCGTTGCGCAGGGTGAAGATGACGATGTTGGTCTGGACAGCGTCGAGATCGATCTCTGCGGTGGGCTCGATCGCTATGGCCTCGGCTATGAGGCGAGCGTTGGCGTGATCGTCTCTGCAGTCGGACTGGCATCTCCTTTAGGGCAATCAGACCCGCAGCGGCGAGTACACCGGCCTGGCGCATGCCTCCGCCGAGCGCCTTGCGGAAGATGCGGGCGCGGTCGATCGATTCCCTGCTGCCGACCAGCATGGAGCCTACCGGCGCTCCGAGTCCCTTGGAGAGGCAGAACATCACGGTGTCGAAGCCGTGCGGTGAGCTCTGCAACGCCAATGCCTAGGGCTGTAGCAGCGTTGAAGACTCGGGCGCCGTCAAGGTGTACGGGGAGTCCGGCTTCGCGAGCCTCTGCCCAGATTTCTTCGAGGACCGGCGAGCGGCGTTACGGTGCCGCCTGCCATGTTGTGCGTGTTTTCGAGGCAGATGAGGCCGGTCTGAGCGCGGTAGTAGATTTTGGCTCCGATGGCAGGCTTGATCTGGGACCATGTGAGGATGCCGCGCTCGCCTGTGACGGTGCGTGCTTGACAGCCGGAAAAGGCGGAGGTCATGGCCATCTCCCAATCGAGTATGTGCGAACGCGACTCGCAGATGACCTCAAGGCCGTGTTCGGTGTGGAGGCGGATGGCGATCTGATTGCCCATGGTGCCGGTGGGCACGAAGATTGCTGCTTCCCTGCCGAAGATTGCAGCGGCTTCGCGCTCCAATTGGTTGACGGTGGGGTCTTCGCTGTAGACGTCGTCGCCGACTTCGGCTACAGCCATGGCTTTGCGCATCGCTGGGGTCGGCTGGGTGACGGTGTCGCTGCGTAGATCGATCATGTGGCTGGTGCGCTCCTGGTGCTAAGTAAGTTATGTGGCTAGGCCGCTGCCGAGACCAGCACGCGGCTGAAAACTTCGTTTGAGACCATTCGCCCGCGTGGTGTCAGGCGTATTCGTTCGGTATCGATCTCGATCAGGCCGGCGTCCTGTACTTCGCGTAACGATTCCATTGCATTGTGCAGGGTTGGTTCGCCGAATTGCTCGCGCAATGCATCCAGACTCACACCTTGATTCAGTCGCAGTCCGAGGAAGAGCGACTCTTCGAAGGCTTCAGTGTGGCCAATGATCTCTACTTCGCTTGCGTTCGTATTTTTCGGCAGCTGATGCAGACCGGATGGGCTTGCAATAGCGCTGTTCGCAAGATAGATGTCCAGATCGCTTGTGTTGGCGAATCTTACCGCGTTCGGATGGGCGGGCAGCATGGAGTGAGCATCGAGTCCAAATCCTATGTATGGCTGGCGGTGCCAGTATTTGAGGTTGTGACTGGATTCGTGGCCGCGAAGCGCGAAGTTCGATATCTCATACTGGGCTAGGCTGGCTGCGTCGAACGCTTCGCAGGCCATCTGGTACCAGGCAGCAGCGTCATCTTCGGAGGGAACGGCGGATGCGTGGTAACGAGCTCCTCCCGCGAGCATCTCTCTGCCGAGGCGCGACTCTTCGTCCACTTCCAGCATGTAGACGCTGAGGTGCGGCACTCCGCTGGCGATGGCTTGTTCCATGGAGTATCGCCAGCTCTGCTCGGTTTGGTGTGGGAGGCCTGCAATCAGATCGAGGCTGATCTCTTCGAGGCCGACGGATCGCACCCGGGCTATCTCCGCGATGCATTGTTGAGCGGTGTGCAGACGGCCGACTGCAGAGGATTCACGGTCGATGAACGACTGGACTCCGAAGCTGATGCGGTTCATGCCCAGTCGGAGGAGTTCGTCGAGTGTCTCGCTGGCTAGCTGTCCTGGGGCACATTCGAGCGTGATCTCGGCGTCGTGGACGACTTCGAATTCATCGTGCAGCGCATTGAATATCTGCCGGAAATGCTCTGGAGCCAGGAGGCTCGGCGTTCCTCCGCCGAAGTAGATGGAATCTATCTTGCGCGACAACACAGCACCGATTTTTTCGGCTGACGCTCGAGACTCACGGATCTCTAAGCAGAGGCGTTCGACATAGGCTTGCATCCGACTCGGCCCAAAGGCATCGGAGGCGAAGTTGCAGAATGTGCACTTCGCTTTGCAGAATGGCACCGAAATGTAGACACCGACCGGGGTAGTCATCAAGAAGGAGGCTTCAGGAATATTGTTTCATGAAGGCTTGCTTTTGTTCACTATCCGCCATTCGTCACTATCTAGTCGATTAAATGTGACCAGACCGATGCGCTGACGTCTAAAGGTTCCAGAATGAGGAGTTGAGGAACATCTACAGGAAGGAAACAGGTCAGCTGATATGAATTCGACCGTTCGCCCATTCACCGCTCCCACCCTTCTTATGCTCCTTCTCCTCAGCCGAGCGTTCGCGCAGACTGCGGGCCAGCCGGCGCAGGGGAAGACGGCTGTTCTGGTTGAGCTTTTTACCTCAGAGGGGTGCTCCAGTTGTCCGCCTGCGGACGCATTGTTGGGCCGCCTGGAGCGCGACCAGCCGGTGAAGAACGCCGACATTATTGTCCTGGAAGAACATGTCGATTATTGGGAAAAAGACGGATGGCATGACCGGTTTTCTTCGAGTGAGTATACGGAGCGGCAGAATCAGTACGGGCCTCGGCTGAAGTTTGAAGACGGCTACACTCCGCAGATGGTAGTCGATGGAGCAGTGCAGTTTGTTGGTAACGATCCGCGGAAGGCTCTGACGAGCATCACGGAGGCCGCACAGAACCCGAAGGTCACGCTTTCGCTCTCGGCGCCGGTGGTGGATGGCAGGAAGATTGGCTGCTCTGTCTCGGCCGCTTCGACTTCGCCGCTTCCTAAGGCCGATCTCTATGCTGCCGTGGTTGAGCCGACTGCGTCGACCGACGTCCGGCGCGGGGAAAACAATGGGCGCCATCTGGAGCATGTAGGCGTCGTGATCTCGCTGCAGCGTATCGGCAAGTTGCAGGATCTTGGCTCTGGGCCGCTGAAGTTCAACCTGAAGGCTCCGCCTGACGTGGTTCCGGAGAGCCTGCGGGTCGTCGTCTTCGCGCAGAACCCTGGGCAGGGAGTGGTCCGGGGGGCGGTCTCAATTCCTGCTAAACAATAGTTGCAGTGGAGGGGAATCGTCACTGCCGGGAGCATCTAGAATAGAGATAGATGGCCGATCAGGAAAAACCTAAAGATTCCGAGAAAGAGCCTGCGAAAAAGCCGCCGCAGGACGACGACGTGGTCGGCAAGGCATACGACGGGCGGCTCATGCGACGTCTGCTGACTTATCTGCGGCCTTATAAGCTTCAGACAGTTCTTTCCGCGCTCGCCATCTTCATCAAGGCGGGCAGTGATGTTCTTGGACCTTATCTGGTCAAGATCGCCGTCGATACTTACATGACGGACGCGACTCCGGCGAAGCTGTCGTGGCTTGCGCGGCACCTCAGCCCGTATCCGATGACAGGCATCACGCAGATCGCGGGGCTGTATCTAGGCGCTCTGATGCTGACCTTTGCGCTTGAGTTCATGCAGACGTACCTGATGCAGTGGACGGGCCAGAAGATCATGTTCGATCTGCGTAGCCAGATTTTCCGGCATCTGCAGCGTATGCATCCGGCGTTCTTCGATCACAATCCTGTTGGCAAGCTCGTGACGCGGGTTACTTCGGATGTCGATGCGCTGAATGAGATGTTTACTTCGGGAGTGCTAGCTATCTTCGAGGATGTGTTTGTGCTGGCGTTCATCGTGATTGTGATGCTACGGATGAGTTGGCCGCTGGCGCTGCTCACGATCTCGGTTATACCGGCAATTCTTTATGTCACGCGCATCTTCCGCAGGCATGTGCGGGACAGCTATCGCCGACAGCGGGCCGCTACGGCACACATCAACTCCTTTACGCAGGAGTATGTGTCGGGGATGTCAGTGGTGCAGTTGTTCAACCGCGAGCGGCGGGCCTTTGATGACTTTTCCGCCGTCAATGCCAGGAATAAGAAGGCGTGGAGCGACGCTATCTTCGCTTACGCGCTCTACTACCCGATTGTGGAGTTTCTCAGCTCTACGGCGATTGCGCTGGTTATCTGGCGGGGCGGATTTAGCGTGTTGCATGGGGCGGTGACGCTAGGCGTTTTGATTGCCTTCATGCAGTATGCGCAGAGATTTTTTAGACCTATTCAGGATTTGAGCGAGAAGTACAACATCCTCCAGGCCGCTATGGCTGCGAGTGAGCGCGTCTTCAAGCTGCTGGATTCGGAGCCGGCTATTATTTCGCCTGTGCATCCCGTTCACGGCGATGTTTCGGGAAGGGTGGAGTTCCACAATGTCTGGTTCACCTATCAGAAGCTCGACGATGCCCAGTTGGCACGCATTGCCGACGCCTCTGACGATGAGTTGAATAGCTACGCCGATATTGAGTGGATTTTACGGGGCGTCAGTTTCACGATCGAGCCCGATGAGACCGCTGCTATCGTTGGTCACACAGGCGCTGGTAAAACGACCATTACCGGCTTGATGATGAGGTTCTATGACATCCAGCGCGGGACGATTTTTGTTGATGGGGTTGATGTTCGTGAGCAGGACCTGAAGAAGCTTCGTCAGCGTTTCGGTGTTGTGTTGCAGGATCCGTTCCTCTTCACCGGGACGATTGCCGACAACATCCGGCTAGGCTCGTCGTGGATTACCGACGAACGGCTTGAGCGCGCAGCGGATGAGGTAAATGTTGGCGACTTCATACGGACGCTGCCGCAGAAGTTCGCTGAGCCTGTCCGTGAGCGCGGAGCTACGCTTTCGACGGGGCAGAAACAGCTCATCAGCTTTGCGAGGGCGTTGGCGCATGATCCGGGGATCCTGATTCTCGATGAGGCTACGTCTTCGGTCGATACCGATACGGAGCTTCGTGTACGGCTTGCACTTTCGCGCATGATTACGGGCCGGACTTCGGTGCTTATCGCGCATCGGCTTTCGACGATTCAACGAGCCGATACGATTCTGGTGATGCATAAGGGGCAGCTTCGCGAGCGGGGCACGCACCAGCAGTTGCTTGCTCAGCGGGGACTATATTGGAAGCTCTATCAATTGCAGTACAAGGATCAGGAGCTTGGCACAGATACGACCGTGTCACTGCAGCCGCTTAGCGCTGATTAGTCTCAGCGATCCGCAGCGCATCCTCGACCAGCTTCTTTACACGCTTCTGGCGAGCCTCGGGACTTTGGTAATGGAAGACTGCCAATAGCTGGCCGCGCCGCTGCGTGGGGGTCATTGCATCCCAGCCCTTGCGTGCGGCGGGAGCGTTGCGGAATGCCACTTCAAGGATTGGCGGGAGCACTTTTTCGCTCTCCATTGTGAGCATGAGGCGTTCTGCCAGCTGCTCTGCCCTTCGCTGTCTTGCTTCGATGCTCTTTGCACCTTCGATCCATTTGGCTATCTCCCAGCGTGTCGACTCGCTAAGATTAGTGAACCATTTTGCCAAGGCTTTTTCAGTCTTCAGGAGCTTTGCCAGCTCTGGTGGCACCACAGGGGAACGTTCTTCGAGGTCGGGGGCGATGATGAAGGCCACCATGGCTCCAACCCTTGCGCTGGCGGCCTTTTGCATCTTCTTGTTGACGAGCAGAAAGTGTCCGCCGCGATGGGCATCGGCGAATATGGACGTTCGAAAGATTTCTCTGCCCACCTGGACTTTGACGCGTAGTCGCACCATATTCTTCCAGGTTGCCTGAACGTCGAAAGGAAGGCGGACGACGACCCAGCCAAGTCCGCCCTCAAGGGGTTCGAGTACCGCCCGGAACCGTTTCGGTGTACTCCCTCCCATGCAATTGCCTCAGGAAAAATCTACACTGGTTCTATCGGGACCAGATCCAATCCGCGAATCTTTCTCTCGTCCGGTGAGGCCAGTGGGGACCATTATGGCGCGCAGATCATCGCGGAATTGCGTGGGCGCGATCCGCAGGCGGAGTTCTTCGGTCTTGGCGGCCGAGAGATGGCAGGGGCCGGGCTTGACCGTATTGTCCGCGCGGAAGATGTGGCGCATATGGGAATCACCGAGGTCATCCGGCATATGCCGCGGGTTTATGGCTCCTATCGACGGCTAGTCTCTTCGATCCGGGAGAGGCGTCCTAATGTCGCTATTCTGATTGATTTCCCGGATGTGAACTTTCGGCTTGCCCGTGAATTGAAAAAGCTGGATATTCCTGTCGTCTATTTTGTTAGCCCGCAGCTTTGGGCTTGGAAGCGTAAGCGGCTGCGGTGGGTGCAGGAGCGGGTTAGCCGGATGATGGTCATCTTTCCGTTTGAGGAGCACTTTTATCGAGCGCGGGGGGTAGATGCGTCGTTTGTCGGCCATCCACTGGCGGTACTGCCACCGCCAACAGTCTCGCTGGACCAGTACGCCGCGGAGCATGGTCTTGACCCCATGAAGCAGTGGATTGCCCTGCTACCGGGGAGCCGATGGAAGGAGGTGGAAGCGAACCTTCCTACCATGGTGCAGGCTGCTGCTGAGTTAGGCGTTGGCTATGAATTTCTGATCCCGGTCGCATCGACGCTGGATAAAAGCGGCGTCGGCAATCTTTTACTTCAACTCGCCGAAAAGGCCGGGTGGCAGAAAAGCTCTGGAATTCATCTTGTTCCCGATGCCCGTGAGGCGCTGCACCATGCCCGCGCGTCGGTTGTTGCCAGCGGGACTGCGACTATGCAGGCGGCTGTTATTGGCAACCCCTTCGTGGTCGTCTATCGGGTGTCGCCGCTTACCTTCAGGCTGGCTAAACGGCTTATCCGGTATCCCGCTGAGATTCCCGCGCAGGAGGATGCTTATGGCAATCTGCCGATCGCGATGGTCAACCTAGTTGCTGGGCGGCGGGTGGTGCCGGAGCTGATTCAGCAACAGTTTACGGCTGCCAATGTGGCTGACGCGCTGCGGCCCTTGCTCGCCGATACGCCGGAGCGTGCTCGGATGATGGCGGATCTAGCTGAGGTTCGGCGGATGTTGCTGCCGCCGGGAGCGTTGGGTTCCATCCAACGGGTTTGCGACGCAGTCGAAGACTTGCTGGGCCAGAAGGTACCTCGAAGTGGCCGAATTCCAACTGCCAGCGTCTAATAGTCTGACGGCAGTACCATAGTCTTTTGAGGATCTTTGCCCGCATGCGCTCTCTTGTCCGGTACATTCGCCTTTCGGTTGCGACCCTGTCCTGCTGCATCGTTACAGCCACTGTTTGGGCGGCTCCGGCGAAGCCGCAGCTCCAGATCACCGGCTATGTGATCAATGCGGAGCTCGATCCTGCTGCCAATAAGCTCACGGCGACTGCTGTGGTTAGCTTTACTGCGCTCGAAGACCTCACGGCGCCTGTCTTTGAGCTCAATAATGGGCTGCAGATCAGCAAAGTCACCGACGCCAGCAAGAAGCCGCTGGAGGCTGAGCGCCTGACCACCAACTCTACCGTCCGCTTCAATTTGGCAACGCCAATTCCCAAGGGGACGAGTACGTCGTTTACGTTCGAGTACGCGGGGGTACTCAAGGGCTCCGAGACCAGCCCGGTGGAGGGTATCAAGCTCGCCTCGGTTGAGGATCCGATCAGCATTCTGCTCTACGCTGGGCGGTGGTTCCCGATGGTGGGGTTGTACACCAACCGGTTTACGGCGGAGATGCATATCCGAGTTCCGGGGGATTTGCGCGTGGTCGGCAGCGGCAGCGGTGTTGCCGCGCAGAAGAGCCTGCCCGGCAATCGTACCGAGTACACGTTCAACTGGGCCAAGCCTGGATTTCCGGGGACGATTATTGCCGGGAAGTATCTTGACCCGGTCGTTGCCGGCAACATGCACGTCTATGTGACCGAAAAGCACAAAGATGTTGCCCATGACTTTGCCAGTCAGGCCGAGCGGGAATTTCTCTTTATGTCGGGCACGTTCGGCCAGCCGGAGTCTGGCCGGATCAATCTTGTCGAACTACCGGACGATGCTGTCTCCGCCACATGGGCTCCAGAGATCGTGGGGCTCAGCGGAGCACGCGTGGCCGGCAAGACATTTCAGCGGTTGCTCTCCAACATGCTTGCCCATCAGTGGTTCGGTGGGGAGATCTCTCCGGCTACCTTGAACGATGCCTGGATTACGAATGGCATGTCGCGCTACGCCGAGCTGATGTATCTGGAGGACTCGGCGGGTAAGGCTGCATTCGAGACTGCTGTGATGGATGTCTCCGCAGGGGCTCTGGCGTATGACACCGAGCCGCTGAATACGCTGGGCAGGCTTGATCCTTTCTCGCCGCAGTTCCAGTCGATGACGCTGGAAAAAGGCGCCATGGTCTTCCACATGCTCCGGTGGGAGATGGGGGACGAGGTCTTCAATAAGTTCCTGCGTGCTCTGCTTACTCAGTACAATGACAAACCGGTTCGCACTGCCAATGTTGAGGCTGTGGCCGAGGCGCAATCGGGAGAGCAGCTTACGCCGTTCTTTGCCCAGTGGGTCGATGGCACCGGGGCTCCAGCGTTTACGAACAAGTACACGGTCTTCCGGTTGGGCGATAACAAGGGCTTCCGGACCATCGGCTCCGTGGCGCAGGACCTTGACCTGTTCCGCATGCCGGTTGAGCTGCGCATCGAGACGGACGGCAAGACCGAGACCCGCCGCGTCGATTTGACCGGGACCGAGAGCCAGTACTCTGTCGAGACGTTCGGGCGGCCGCGGCGGATCAGCATCGATCCGCAGAACTGGGTGCTGAAGAGCACGCCGGATCTTGCGGTGCGGGTTGCGATTCTGCGCGGACAACAGCAGGTGGCGCAGGGCGACCTTACGGCTGGGCTGATCGAGTACCAGAAGGCTCTGGACGCGAATAAGAACAGCTCGCTGGCGGCGTACCGCATCGGTGAGGTGTTCTTCATGCAGCGAAACTATCAGTCAGCGGCGAACTCGTTTCGCGATGCGCTGCGGGGAGACGGGGATCCGAAGTGGGTTGAGGTTTGGAGCCACATCGAGCTGGGCCGTATCTTTGACTTGACTGGCCAGCGTGACCGCGCCGTCAATGAGTATCGGCTCGCTGTTCAGACGAATGACAATACGCAGGGCGCCGTGAACGAGGCTCGTGCGCTTATGCAGAAGCCCTACAAGCGTGAACAGACCGATAATTGAAGACTACCCCACCCCCATACTTTTCTTGCAAAGTATTGCATTTACATGGGTTATCGGTGGACTTGCTCGACGCGTGAAGCGGAAAGTCTCTTCCTTCAAGGGTTTGGCGGACTAGACCCCCCGTAAAGTATTTATTTTATGTGATTTATTTCAGCAATCCTCCTTTTCCGTATGAGTTCACTGGTCAAAAGAAAGAGCCCCGGCTAGAGTCCGGGGCTCCTCTTTCATCTATGTATTCCAGTTTAGCAGGTTGATGGAAATTAATTGCCAAATGGATGTTGCTGATTTTGCTTGAGATAGTCATGTCATGGACTTGACAGGCTTCTTGGGGCTTTTGCCCGGCTGATGTACTGCCGGGCCTTTAGGTGTCTAGTCGATATGCTAAACTAAGTTAACTAGACTTAGTTCATTCTATCTGATTATGAATTATGTAGGAGGCCATGATGGATATCGTCAATATTCACGAAGCCAAGACCCAGCTTTCTAAGCTTGTCGAGCAAGCGGCCAAAGGCGAGTCCTTCATCATCGCCAAAGCGGGTAAGCCGATGGTGAAGGTGGTGGCTCTGGATGCTCCGACTGGCAAACAGGTGCGGAGGCGGGGGTTTATGGCTGGCCGGATCAGGGTACCGGACGACTTCGACAGGATGCATGAGAAAGAGATCGAGGAACTGTTCGGCGGTAAGGCATGAAGCTGCTGTTGGACACGCATTTGCTTCTGTGGGCAGTTGAAGACTCTCCTCGTCTATCAAAGACAGCATGCGAACTCATCGATGACGAGAACAATGAGCTGTTTTTTAGTGCGGCGAGCGTGTGGGAGGTCGCGATCAAACGTGGACTGGGAAGAGACGACTTTGACGTGGACGCTCGGATGTTGCGGCGCGGGCTTCTGGACAATGGATATAGCGAGTTGCCCGTGATGAGCGAACATGCGGTTGCCATCGATGCGCTGCCACCGATCCACAGAGATCCCTTCGACCGGCTTCTAATAGCTCAGGCGATTGTCGAAGGGATCACACTGCTGACCGTTGACGCACAGGTGGCTCGTTATCCAGGGCCTGTGCGTCAGGTTTGAGACGCGTGTTCATGATGGTGGAGAGCGACGCATTTCGAGCAAAATACAGGGAATGATGATCAAGTTGGCTCAGGCAGCCACAGGAAATGGACCGAAGGCCCATCTCTTGGCTGGACCGTGTCCCTTTCCTGGTACCGGTAAACTACGAACATCTGAGGGCTGGGCCGGGTGTATCGTCTCCTGGCTTGGGTGGAGTGGGCGGGGGTCCCAAGCTGTTGTGGTTGAAAGGTTTGAAGAGCTGTGGTGAGTGTAAATCTTCGGGGTCCTTCGACTTCGACGCGCAGAAGCGCGCGTCTTCGCTCAGGATGACGCTTTGGGGGAGGGCAAAGTTGGAAGGAGCTACGGATAACGCACTGGCTGGTATACATCGGCTTTTGGCACTTCCTCCAATAAAGCCTGAGCAAACTTGATAATCATTTACAGGGGTTCTTCCCCTTCGACAAGCTCAGGGTCAGAATGACGGCCTTTGAATTACGAGGTATAGCTAAAAGGTCTTCAAGAATTCGATCAGGGCGCGTTTATCGTCGTCGCTGAGCGGGGGTTCTTCGGCGAAGTAGCTTGTGCCGAAGTAGTGGCCGCGGTTGACGACGTAGTCCGGGCACTTGCTCAGTTCCATGAGCGGACCCTTGAGATTATCGAAGACTTTGACGGCGTCTGCGTCGGTGGCGTTGGGGGGAAGGCTCTTGAGATCGTGCTGGGCCTTCAGGAGTAGATCGAGGACCTTCTGCTTATACTGTGCGCGCTCGATGGGGTCCTGGGTCTCGGGCAGGAGGTTGAGGTTGGCGATCAGGCCGACGGGGGTTCCCTTGGGGATGGGGCCGATCTGGATGCCTTTGTCGTCGAAAAGCCAATCGAAGGTGCCGGAGAGCGGGCCGCGGAGCCGTTGGAGGAAATCGGGGAGATAGCCGTTGGCTACGCGGAGATAGCTGGTGTCGGTGGTGCGGTCGATGGTGCCGGGGA
The DNA here is from genome assembly GCA_963738855.1 of uncultured Acidobacteriaceae bacterium. GTDB lineage: Bacteria > Acidobacteriota > Terriglobia > Terriglobales > Acidobacteriaceae > Edaphobacter. The sequence goes on from CAVTYC010000001.1 coordinate 132,176, forward strand.
CTTTGTTGCCGAGTACGGAGTCCATCTCACGCTTTTCGGGCCAGAGGAGTTGCTCGATCGAGTTCTGGAAGGAGTCAAGGCGGGATTCGACGGAGGGGCTGGCATTGAACTTGCCGAGACTGTTGTTGAGGAAGAATGGTGCGCTGGCCCAGACGCTGATGAGCGTCGGCGGACGGGTGTAGCCGCGGCCTCCAGCGGGCAGGACGTAGGGCTTGGGTTCGCCGGTGAAGGGGTCGTAGATCGTGGCGGTTCCGGCGGAGGGTAGATCTTTGTAGGACTGCGATGAGAAGTTGTCCCAGATGTTGCCGCCGAGTGCGTTGGTTGCGAGCGGACTGCAGGCGTTGGTCTGGAGGAGCGTGACGGGGACGCGGAGTTCGGTGGAGAGATAGTTGCCCTGGGTGAAATCGGGGGCGAGAACTATGTCGCGCATCTTCTTTTTGAATTCGTCGGTCTTGGTCCATTCCCAGTAGCGGTTCCAGCAGTCCATGTAGCCGGGGCCGGCGCAGGCTGCGGGATCGGCGTTGGCGGGTGGGGGCGGGAATTTGCTGGAGTGGCAGCGGGCGCAGCGCTCGGCGAAGGCGATCTTGCCACGGGTGAGGACAGCTTTGTCGGTGGTGAGGTGCGCGGCTCCGCCGGGGGCGTCCTTAAGGAGATGCGGTTCGGTGCTCTTGAGGAAGAAGAGCGCCATGTCGACGGTCTGGGCTTCGGTGGCCTCGAAGTAGCTGGAGTTGGCGCGGGCTACTGCGACCGGGATGGGGGTGACCTCCTGGCCGCCGACGAGGGCGTTGAAGTGGAGGAGCCACTCTTCGCTGAAGGTGCCGATGTTGAGGTAGACGCGGTTGAGGGCGGCGAGTGCGCCTACGGAGTCAGAGCCGTCCTTGAGGACGCGTGGGGTTTGGACGATATCGGGCGCGGTAAAGAACTGTGTGAGGTAGCCGGCTGAGACGTAGTTGTTGAACTGCTTGTTGTCTTTCTGGCCGTCGGCTAGTTTTTCTTTGCCCCAGACCAGCGCCTGATCGAGGCGTGGTTTGAGGGAGTAGACGGCGTTCATCGTGCGCGGGTTGTTAATGTTGTCGGTGGAGATGAGCGAGGTGTCGAGGGTACCGGGGCGCGAGGTGTGGAAGAGCTGGAAGACGTAGCTATCGGCTGAAGGGTTCCAGTCGAAGATGCGGTCGATCCAGAAGTACTGCGCGCCTACGTTGGAGCTGAGGTTCTCCCACTTGGGGGCGTCGGGGTTGTCGGGCGGCTTCACGGGGTTGGGGCCGACGTGGCAGAAGGCGCAGGACATGCCTACGCGATAGGGGCGAACGAGATCCTTCGAGAGGTAGTAACTGCTGTCCGTGTAGTAGCGGACGGGGTCCCATTTTTTGGCTGCTGCCTCGTCGAAGGCAGGATTGGGGAAGAGGCGCAGGCCGACGATGCCGGTGGCGTATCCGTAAAAGGAGCCTGCGTCGATGTTCTTGCCGCGGGCGCCGATCTTTACGCCGGGATACTTCTCCTCGTTTTCGAAGGGATCGGGCGGGCAGTTGGGGTCGCGCTGGTCGAGCCAGAGGCCGAAACGTTTGGGGTCGGGGCCGGTGGGCTTGATGAAGCAGGGCTCGTTGACGAGGCCGAGATACTCCCAGCGGTTGTCGCGGCTGGCTTTGAGGGGGGGATGGGTGCCGTCGCCGGGGTAGGAGGAGACGGTCTTGAGGAAGTCGAGGTTGCCGACGCTGGTGGTGGAGAGGACGTCCCAGAGGCGGTCGTCACCGGCGGTCCAGACGAGCCAGGTGTTGCGGCCCTTGATCTCGTCGGCGGTGAGCTGGATGCCGCCATCCATGTCGTGGAAGTAGTCTTCGTCGGCCGCTGGGAAGGAGCTGGCTGGGCGGTTGGCGAGTTTGGCTTCGTCGAGGACCTTGCCGGGGATGCCGGGGGTGGTGTTGCAGCCCTGAGGCAGAAGGGTCAGCGCGATGAGTACGGCGATGGCAGCTACAGCGCGAAGTGGCTTGAGTGCAGCGAGTCTGTACCAGGAGAACTTTTGCATCGTAGTCCCTCGTGTTCGATCAAACTCTGGCGGCGTGTGCAAGATATCGTAACGCACGCAGGCCGGGCAGGAAAAAATATGCTCCGCCGCGGACGGTGGTAAAGCGCGGCACGTCTTGAAGTTGTTGTCGTACGGTACCGGCGACCGGAAGAGAAAATCCGCTTGCCGGGCAGCCGGCTATAGGCTCGCGGTTGCCTAGCAGCGGGTCAGTCTCGCCGTCGAGGCCGTCGAATTTGGTGTTGTTGAGCCACGCGGCCTGGATGAATTCGAACTGGCGGCCGATGTTGGCGTTGAGACAGACGAACTGGAGTCCGGTGGGAGCCTCGTTGGGCGGCGCGGGTTCCAGGCGTTCTGCGGGTGAGAGCTTGGGACCGTACTCGCGACCTCTTCTCAGAAGACGGTGCAAACGTGTGGAGGCGAGGAGGTCTTCGCGGATGGACTTTTGGCCGAAGCCCAGTATGCGGATGAACTTCTCCAGAGGGTCGGAGGATGTGCCCGGGGGAAAGTCTGCATTGCGTGGGTTGGAGCGTCGGATGTGGGCGCCAAAGGGGCACCGGAGGCCGTCTGGATCGTCGTCGAAGGTGAACTGGTTCTGCCGGATGTCCGCGAGGGCGGGGCCGACGCCGGGGATGCTTTGGCTTGACTCGGGAAGGAGTGAGTCGCCGGACATCTTGCGACCGACCATCTTTTCGGCAAGGTCCTGACGTTGGGCGGGATCGGAGTTCACCTGTTGGTCGATGTAGCGCCAGTAGCCGCGGACGTCCTGCTCGATCTGACGGAGGACGAGGTAGGTTCCGTTGCGGCCGAGGTCTTTGTAACCGGGTGCGTCTTCGGCGTCGGGGAGGTCGGCGTTGGAGTCAGCGATCTTGGGCCGTCCGGTGTATTCGCCGTATTCGTTCGGATAGCCGAGGACGAATTCGCCAAGCATGCTGATGTTTTCGTAGGTGAGCTTGTCGCCGGATGGGTCGCGCTTACGATCCCAATCGACGGTAGGGGAGCTGACGCCGTCGACGAAGCCGAAGGGCTCGACGCCGCCCATGTCGGAGGTGGGCAGGCATTGAAGGAGCGTGAAGCCGGACTGAGTGAGGCCGCTTTCGATGGAGCCCTTCCAGTTGTCGAAGTGGTCGGGCAGCGCGTAGAGCATCGCGACCATGTCGGGGATGCTGGATGGACCTCCCCATTCCCATGACTCCGGTGAGTTGGGGCCGATGTCGCCCAGGCGGCGGGAGCGGTTGTCTTCGCCTGTTATGCCGGAAAGGAACTCTGCGGAGAATCCGCTGAGGATCTCTGCGGAAACGCCGAGCTTTTGCAGGCCTTGATGGGTGAAGGCCAGTTGCAGGGCGCAGGTGGGTGGAGGGTCCTGCACTTCGGCGGTGGCGACGGGAGCGGTCTGCAGCCAGCGAGCGGCGGTGGCGGGGTCGTCGATGCGTAACAAGAGGAAGCAGGCTTCGGTGAGCTTGGCATAGCCGAAGCGTAACAGGCCCTGCATGTCACGGTAGTCGACGTTGGTGAGAGATGCCATGCCGTTTGTTCTCGCTTCCCTTCTGCTCGTTTAGTTTTACGACTTCATCATTCCCTCAGGGGCTAAAGCCCCATTGAAATTTGTGCAACTTGAGGCGCGACTAAAGTCGCGCCCTTTCAAAACAAAGACTTTTTTCAGCATCATCTAAAGCCACGTCCTTTCAAAACTACTCATTAGAAGAGCTTGATCCAGTCGTCGAGTTCGGAATCTGAGATGCTGCTTTGTTCGAGTCCGCTGCGTATGAGTGAGTTGCGTTGCATATCGTAGGCGGTAACGCCAGGAGCTGCGTTGTACCAGACCTGTGTGGGTACCTGGTGGCGACGGAGGTAGTCCTTGAAGGGCTGCTCGTATCGTGCGCCATCCAGGATGAGCCAGTTGGTTTTGGGATAGCCTAGGCCGTTGCTGAAGACGATGTTGAGTCCAAAGAAGACCTTGTTGATGAAGTCGCCGTTGTACATTTCGAGGCTTCCATCATAGTTGCTGGAGAAGTAGACACGCGTTTTATCGATGAAGACCCAGCGTGCGAACAGGATGGTTTTTACGCGACCCAGGAAGCCGCGGGTGAAGATGTGGCGCGCGGTGTACTCGATCGCAAAGAGGACGAAGATAATTGTCCAGCGTCGGAAGGGACCGGGCTTAAGGCTGCCGTAGGCGCTGAACTGATTGGTGATGATTCGATCCTCAAGCTCGTCCAAGGCATGGATGAGGGCTGTGGTGGGGCGCGGGGCTATGACTGGATCGCGCAGCTCCTTCATGCGGAGCTGGATGAGAAAGAACGGGAGGTAGAGCACGATGATCGGCAACAGAAGAAACAGCACCAATGGGATGCCGATGCAGTGCGCCAGGTTCTTGATCTGCCAGGACAAGGGCGTGGGTTCGGGCGGCGTTAGGGTGAGGCGTCCGGCTGCTTGCTCCTGTTTGACGAAGGCGCGCAGGTCGTTCCATATCTGCCTTGGGGTTGCGCCGGTTGAAACACGTTGGTTGAGGTACCACTTTATCGCCAGGTTCAGATCGTTCTCTTCGCGAACTTGAAGGGCTGTGCGGCCGACCCAGTTGACATAGTTTGCGGACGGACGGCGCTCGTTCTCCTCCATCCAGCGCAAGAGGTCCGTCGTAGGAGTGAAGGATTCGCAGAAGGAAAAGATTTGACGCAGGCCAGACTCGGCGTTGGCGACGAGTTCGCGGCGGAGGGCGTCGGCTGGGCCGTCGAAGTCGCACAGAAAAGCGAGAAAGTTGGTGGCGCTGGGGGGCGTGACTCCGTAGACCCGTAGGTCTTCGCGGGTGTCGTCTTCGAGGATGACGAAGCGGGCAAAGTGGAGGGTGGTGAACTTGTCGAACGGGACGAGCTTGTTGGAGGGATCGGCTACGCCGGGCTCCAGGTTCATGCTTGCAAGAAGCTGCCGGAGCTCTGTTTCGCGGCTGGCTATGATTGGTGCGACCACCATGATGTTGGATTGTGGAGTCATCGTTTTCCCGTAGACGATCAAAACTCCAGCGCGAAGTGAATGAGCCGGTCCTTCTTCCAGTAGACGACGCCAAGGTAGAGGCCCGGAGAGATGAGGCGAATCTCATCGCGGACCCAGTGTGCGAGCGTCGATGTTTCGGAGTAGTCGAGGACGACGCAGTCTTTGCCGTCGAGCCAACTGGCTCCCTGATAGACCTTGGCAACGATGGCACTGATTCCGAAGACGGAGATGCGGTTGCGCAGTACGCCGGCCTGGGCGTCGAAGGTCTTGCCCTGCCAGGTGAAGATGCTGATGAATATCGCGCTCTCCGTGGTGAAGACCGTACCGGGGGCCACGATGGCGGTGCCTTTGGCTTCACCGTTGGGGATAGGGCCGGGTGCACCGGACTTGAAACATGCGTCAAGCTGCTCGTTTGTCATCTTGAGTAGCTGAGATACGTCGTAGGGCATCGGCACCTTCGTCGCAGTGGATTTTTAGAGTGGAACCAGTGGCTCGCAGCAGAAACTGACTTCCGCTACTCGCGTCAGTGCAACACTTTCCGGGGCCCTGTTGGTGATGAGATGAGACGATATCGCCGGAGACGGGCCTTGTCAACGAGAGTTTGTTGTCTGGTCAGCGTCGCGGGCAGTCTGGAGGATTACGTCAGCAGCCTTCTCGGCGATCATGTAAATCGCACTGGTAATAAAGAAGCCCGGAGTGCGGGGGAAGACGGATGCATCGACGACGCGAAGGCCCTGTGTGCCGTGGACACGGAAGTCGCTGGTGAGGACTCCGTTGTGCTCGCGGGGACCGATGGCGCAGGTGGAAGAGGCGTGATGACCCCAGGCCTGGTTGCGGACGAAGGTCTTCAGGTCTTCATCGGACTGGATGTGATCGCCGGGTAACTCTTCTTCGGCGATGAGTTTGTTGTCCTTGAAGTGCTGAGTGATCTTGCGGACGAAGCGTATGCCCTCGACTACCGAGGCGAGGTCGTCGCCTTGGGTATCGCTGCCCTCTTCGAAGTAGTGGAAGTTGATGTCTGGCATGTCGCGTGGATCAGCAGAGCGCAAAGTCACCTTGCCGGCGCGGTTTTCGGTGTGGGCCTTAAGGACAACCCAGGTCATGTAATTCAGGTTTTCGGCGAAGAGGGCGGAGTAGTTCGGGTAGTAGCCACGGAAGAGTCCAAGGAGCCCGAGGCAGAAGATGTCCGGAGTGTCGCGATCGGGGAAGGAGCGCTTGAACGCAGTGAGGACGCTGCCGTTGGTGATGTACGGACCGCAGCGGGCACTCTTCCACTGCTCGAACTGTGGGTCGCCCTGAGCGAACCGCGCACCACGGAATATCCGCCACTGGTTGAAGTTCATTCGGTTTACGACGCCGACTTCGTAGCGGTCCTGCAGGTTTGTTCCGACGCCGGGGAGATCGACTCGGAGAGGAATGTTGTGCTGGGCGAGCTGCTCTGCCGGGCCGATGCCGGAGAGCATGAGGAGTTGCGGAGTGTTGAAGGCGCCTCCCGCTAAGATGACCTCGCGGGTCGCATAGGCTGTGCAAAGTTCGCCGGCTTGTTGGCTGGGCGCGGTATGAGCTCGGTAGAGGTGTTTGCCCTTCAGGTACTCGACGCCGATGGCTCGGTTGTCGTTATCGAACAGGACACGTGTTGCGAGGGCGTCGAGTTCGATTCGGAGGAGTTCGGGATGCTTCGCGGCGACTTCCAGGACGCGCTCGCGGGCGCTTACGCGCGCATGATTGGATGTTGAGAGAGGCGTGTAGCGGACTCCGCCAGCGTCCTCGCGGACGAGTCGCCAGTCATTTGGGTCGAAGGCTCCCTTCCATAGCCAGCGGAGATGGTCGCGCCTACTGCCAGCGTTTTTGAAGGCCTCCCAGGCAGAGATGATGATCATCTTTACAAGGGGTTGATCGAGCAGCGCCGAGAGAGGTGTGGCCCGCTCCGTGGGGAGCCATCCGCGCCACCCGTGCCGCGTGGGGTTGAATCCAAGGGCGGCGAGGAAGCGATGGAATTTACGATGCTGGCAGTTCTCCATGCGCTCGAAGTAGTCACGCATGCGGGATGCGCGCCACGATTCGTCGCCGGTTAGCTCAGCGATGTGCTCCCAGTCTGCATTGTGTGGATAGACGAGAATCATCGCGTTGTGCGCTGTGCAGCCGCCAAGGGTTCCGGCGCGGGGATAGAGGATGCCGTCTACACGCTGGCCATTGATGGACTCTACGTATTTGGGGTCTTGACGTTGCTGCTCGTCGCTGCCGTAGTGGCGCACGAAAAAGTCCCATTTGATGGCGTTGTTTTCTGAAGCGAAGCCGTGGAATACGGGGACGTCGTATTCATTCGGCAGGCCTCCGCTGGGTGGGAGGGGCTGCTGCTGGGCGACGGTCTTGGGATCTCCGCCTGCTTCGAGCAGGAGTACGGTCCGGCCAGATTCTGCAAGGCGCGCGGCCAGAACACCACCACCGGCGCCGGAGCCAATGACAATGTATTCGGCAGTTGCATTGTGCGGATCTGAGCTGGTCATGCGCTCGTCGCTTACCCTTTCTGCATTGAGCTGCGCCCGATCGTGCAGCCGACTGACTTATGGATGTTCGCACAAGTTGACGCAGCGCGAAACGTGTTCCTGATTGACAAAAAGACGGGGCGCGGTCATAGTTGGCGGTATTCTCACCGGGCCCCCTTGCACAACATCAGCTACGCTACTACGACCCACACGGTGGCGTTTGAGGAGACCGAACCATGGCGTATACCGCGCACCAACTTCTGGCGATGCCCGAGAAACAGCTCGACGATCTTTTCTCCGCGAGTCCGGCGGGCGACATCCCTAACGGCGAGGCGGAGGGGACTGCGATTGTCGCTTCGGACACGCCGTTTTCTTCCGAGATTGCTTCGATAGTCAATATCTTTAATTGGCAGGGCAAGACATTCGATGCAGCTCATGGAACGCTGACGAACCGCATCCTTGCCTTCGGAGTGAATGCGATTGTGGCCCAGGTCTACAAGGGCCCCAGCTTGTTCGATGGGAAGGAGTGCATTGTGCTGGATTACTCGAAGACCTCGCTTCTGGCCAAACATATTCGCGATGAGATTCGCCTGATTGGGCCGGGGATGTACCTGGGGCTCGTGTACTGGGACACGAAGAAAACGATTCACTTTGCGCTGCAATTTCCTGTTGCTTGACCCATAGAGGAATCGTTTTCATCTTCATTTTCTGAATGGATGGAATAGCCTTGACCTCAAACCCGGATCATCCGATACCGAAGGCTAATACCGGTTCTGCACTTCGGAACTTGTTCTCTGATGCCTCTATGGCCTTTGTGCATCTGGAGCGTCGGTTCGATCCACTTTTCCGGCCGGCGTTCGATGCGTTGCTCCGCGATCCAATTGCTGGGTTTGTGACCTTTCTGATGAACTGGAAGCGTCCGAATGAAGGATTGAGGATCGCCGAGGAAAAGCTGATGCCGAACGAGGAGGCTTATCTTGATTCGATCATCAACAGCTTTGTGGCGCAGATGCGCGGGCTGTGGAAGCCAGGACAGTTCGAACGCGGGGGGAACACGAAGACGCACGGCATTGTGCGTGCCGAATTTATCGTTCACGAAGGCCTGGCGCCGGAGTTGCGACATGGCATTTATGCGGAACCGCGTACGTATCGGGCTTGGGTACGGTTCTCAGGACCCGGGCCTTACATAACGCCTGATATCGATGACGTCGGCTTTATGAGCATCAGTATCAAGCTGCTGGGCGTGCCTGGGCCGAAACTGATGGAGGAGGAGAAGTTCACGCAGGATATGTTCGGCGTCTCGACACCGACCTTCGTAACTCCCGATACACAAGCCAATGCACAACTGCAGATTTAACAGCCTAAAGAACGCAACGATCTTCCATTTTCTCAACTTGCATCATCCCCATGCGCTTGATCTGATCATGCAAGGGTTATGGACCAAGACGCAGAGCAGTCCGTTTGAGGCTCCCTACTTCAGTTGCGTGCCTTATTTGCTTGGAGAGGGGCAGGCGATGCAGTACTCCGTGTGGCCGAAATCGGCGCGGAAGACACCGATACCACGGCTGCCGTTGCGGCCTCCTGACGACTATCTGCGCAATGCGATGGTTGCCACTCTCGCAAACGAGGACGTTGAATTTGATATTCGCCTGCAGCTGCAGACTGACTCGTTTCTTATGCCGCTTGAGAACAACGGCGTGCTGTGGCCCGAGAAAATTTCTCCGCGGCGATCGGTGGCGACGCTGCGCATTCCCCGACAGACATTCAACTCTCCGGCCCAGATGGATTTTGCCAGAAAGCTCTCCTACAATCCGTGGCACTGCATCGCCGAGCATCGGCCATTAGGAAATCAGAGCCGCGCTCGACGCAGAATGTATGACACGCTTTCAAAGTACCGGCATGAGATGAATGGCGTTCCGCTCTATGAACCAACCGGGGATGAGGTCTTCGACTAAGAGAGGTGGCCTATGGCTGCTATGGACTCCAATTCGAACCAACGTGCGCTTCTACTCACCGAGGGAGGCCCCCTCTATCGCATTCAAAAACGGTTGAAGCTCGTGCGCGATAGAGAACCACGGCTACTGAAAGTTGCCGGCCTGTCGATCCTTCTGACATGGTTGACGCTGTTCCTTCTGTCCGCGGCGCAAGGTACGGCCTATAGGACGACGGCGGTTGTAGTACCGTTTTTGCATGATTTTGCAACATATACGCGATTTCTCATTGGGGTGCCTCTTCTTATTCTGGCGGAGTCCACCCTGGGGCCGCGTTTGGCCGATGCTGCGAGTTTCTTCATAACGTCAGGATTAGTGCTGCAGAAAGACTACGCGCGCTTTGACGCAGCGGTGGCGCGCGCGCTTCGACTGCGAGACTCGGCAGTAGTGGAGCTCCTTATCGCGGCCGGAGCTTATGCAATCTCTTTGACTGCTATGAAGACGATGTCCATTCAAGTGTCGACGTGGTCAGCAGCGCATTCGGAGACAGGCATTTCTTTGACGTGGGCCGGATGGTGGCTCGTTGGATTCTGCGCGCCATTCTTCAATTTTCTGATGCTGCGCTGGATATGGCGGCTCTTCCTATGGGCTCAGTTTCTATCGGCCATGAACAAACTGGATTTGCAGTTATTTCCGCCGCATCCGGACGAGTCGGGAGGATTGGGGTTTCTCGGTAGAGCACAGCAATTTTTCGCGATCATCCTATTTGGCTATTCAGCGGCCACGGCTGGCGTGCTGGCGGATTCCGTGATCTACGACAAAGTACCTTTGCAGACCTATGGTGCACCGATAGTGGCCTACGTAGTCATCCTGGTAGGAATCATTATCGCCCCGCTCCTGATCTTCGCCTTGCGACTGCATGCGGCAAAGATCAAGGGACTTTATCAATACAGTTCGTTGGCCACAAACTACACTTCAGCGTTTCAGCACAAGTGGATCAGTAAGGACCAGGAAGCGGGCGAACCTCTGCTTGGGACGGCGGACATTCAGTCTCTTGCCGACCTCGGCAACAGCTTCGGCTTTGTCAAGGGCATGAATAGCCTCCCCATGAATCCGCGAACTCCCATCCAGCTTGCACTTGCCTGCCTGATACCAATGGCGCCGCTGTTACTGATCGTCATACCGCTGAAGGAAATGTTGAAGCTGATCTTCAAGGCGGTACTTTAGGCTAATGGCGGCGTTTAGGGCTGTGTGCGGACCATGACGCCTTTGCCCTGCAGCGGGATGGTGGTATCGACGGTGTCGGTATCGGTGCGAATGACCGTCATGGTCTCGCTCTCGGGTGAGGTGACGTAGACCTTGCCAGTCGGAGTACCGGCTATGACGGAGATGAAGTTCGGGTGAATCGTAGCGGGCACGGAGATCGTTTTGGAGACGGTGTTCGTAGTCAGGTTGATTACCGAGACCGTGCTGTCCGCCTGGTTGACTACGTAGGCGCGGGTGGCATCCGACAGCACAGCGATCATGCGTGGGTTGACACCTACGGGAACGTTCGCGAGAACCTGTCCGAAGCCGGTAGCATCAGCTGGATTCGTCGGGTCGCAGTTGGGATTGGTGGGCAGTGCGGTGGCGTTGCAGAGCGGGATGTTGATGATGCTGACTGATCCCGGAGTGGTTCCGCTTCCAGCGTTGGCGACGACGAGTTCATTCCGCGTTGGTACGAGGTCGGCCCAGAGTGGCGCGGTTCCGATGGAGATGGGGTTAGTGCTCCCGCTGGGAACGACGTCGAGCTGATTGGTCTGGACGTTGATGACGGAGACGGTGTTGTCGCCCTGATTCATGATGAAGGCGCGCTTGCCGTCGGCGGTCATGACGCCATAGACGGGCGTGTTCCCGACCGGGATGGTGCTGGAGAGGGTGTTGCTCGTGGTCTCGATGGTAGCTACCTGACCGTTACCTCCGCCGGCAGCCTGGTTGATGGAGTAGGCCCGGCTGGCTGAGGCGGTACCTACAACGTAGACGGGAGTGTATCCAGGGGCAATTGGAAGTTCCTGCTTGAGCGCCGGCGGTGTACCCAGAAGGACAGCAACCGCGTTTCGGCCCGGCTCGGGGATGTAGCTGTTGATCGACTGGGGGAATATGCTGACGGGGTTGGCTCCGGCGATCAGCGTAGTTTGCAATACCTGGCTGCTGAGCAGGGAGGTCGAGATATCGAAGCTGGTGATCGATCCGTCGCCGTTGAGAGTGTAGCCAGTGTTACCCGCCGCGTTGGTGGCGAAATAATATGGGGACACACCGATATTCGCAGTGATGAGTACCGTATCGCCAGCGAAGTCGACGATGGTAGCCAGACCGGGAGTCTTGGTACCCGTCGTGGAAACTACAATGGCAAACTTCTGCGGCTGAGCCGCGGGACCAACAGGATTAATGGCAGTGACGACGGGTCGGTAAGTGTTGCCGCAGCCGGTGAGAGATGCCAGCCCAGCAACTGCAAGGACGAACGTGGATACGATCTGGGATCGAGACCGAGTGGCGCGCCGGTTCGACCCGGGCTGAAAGTTTCCTTCTGCTTCGATTCTTGCTAAATGCAAAACTGCTCCCGCGTGGTGCTGGTGTTGGCTATGCTCAAGGTTTCATTGTAAATCACTATGGGAGATGAGGTAGGCATGGGTGAGGAAATGGGAGACTGGAGAAAGGCAATTCTTCCGGCCCGGGACCACCGGCAATCCAGAATACTGGTTTGGGTCGTGGGAACGTTACTGGCGGCGTTGTGCTTCCAGACGGCTTTGTTTGCCTATGCTTTGGCGGAGCGGTTCCCCGGATTTGTGGTCGGTGCGTTGGGGATCAGCCTTGGATTTGCTGCAGTTGCGTTTGGGTTGCGGGCCGCTACGGTGGCAGGCGCGGTCTTTGGCGGGATGGTTTGCCTGCTGGTGGTCTTCTGGATGGGGCAGTTCGATAACTCACCGCTGCGGAGCGGATTGACACCGCTGGTGCTGTTGTTTGTCCTGACATTCGTCGCGACTCGACTGGGAAGGACGCGCAAGGCTGTGGCCGGATTAGCGGAGGGTCGCCGGGGACGGAGTGCGTCGCAGGTGATTGCGAACCTGGGGGTCGCTGGGGTGGCTTCGTCGTGGATGGGGGCCTCTGCGCTGCTCGTATGCATCCGGGGAGTGACTCCTGACTATGATGCGCCTCTGGCTCTGGTCGGGACGGTCGTTCTGGCGGCGCTTGTTGAGGCTACGGCGGATACGGTCTCGTCAGAGATCGGGCAGGCCTTTGGGGGGCCTCCTGTGATGCTGACGACGATGCAGCGAGTCGAACCGGGGACGGATGGGGCAGTGAGCGTGCTGGGGTCCGTGGCAGGCGTGATTTCAGGGGCGGCGGTGGCTCTGGCCGGGATGTGGGCGATACGGCTGCGCCTGCGAGACGCGATGATCGCCTTGATTGCCGGTGTGGCAGGGTTATTCTTCGACAGCCTGCTGGGAGCTACTGTGGAGCGGCGGGGATGGCTGGGAAACGATCTGGTGAACTTCGCTTCGACCTTGTTTGCGGCGGCAGTGGCGCTGGGATTGATGATCGCGGTGGGCTAAATGTCTTCCCTGCCCTCGAGCCAGCGATGAAGCCAGCTGACGTTAATGCCGAGTCGCCAGAAGGTGTAACTGAGGATCTCGTGAAAGTAGCGCATGACGCGATCGTAGGTGCTGATGTGGCCGATGGTGGCGCGGGGCGACGTGTAGACATCGAGACCGGCGTCGCGGCAGAGCTCACGGATGCGGAAGAGGTGGGTGCCGTCGGAGACGACCACGATGTGGTGGAGGTTATTTTCGCGGGCGATTGCGGCGAGGCGGTGGACCTGCTGCTCAGTGTCGACGGAGCGCGTCTCGGCGATGATGTTGCCGAAGGGGATTCCGTTGGCCAGGAGGTAGTCGCGGCCGACGCCGCCCTCGGTGTTGCCGGAGTCCTTGTCGCTGCCGCCGCCGAGGGTGATGACGAGCGGGGCGATCTGCTTGCGGTAGAGATCGACGGCGTGGTCGAGGCGAAAGTGCAGGGTCGGGGACGGGCGGCCGGAGTACTCGGCAGCTCCGAAGACGGCAATGGCGTCGGCTTGCTGGGCTTCATCGCGGTTAGCCACGTCGTCGATCTGTTGATAGACGTAGATGAACCAGCCAAGGGTCACCAGCAGGAAAAGACCCAGAAGCCAGCGTAGCAAGGTGCCTGCCGTGGAGCGGCTTTGTCGGCGCAGGTTGGAGGCAGGAGCGATCATTTGTTCAAACGAAGATTGAGTGTACGCTATCGGGCATTTCAGACAACTAGTGCTGGAGTGTGAGGGCGATCTCGTGCGTGGGGATGGCGCCTTCGCGCAGGATCATCCAGGAGTTACCGCCGCCGGAGAGATCGACGATCGTGGTCGCCGTGGATCGTGCGGTTGGGCCTCCGTCGACGATAAGCGGGATCTTGTTGCCAAGCTGGTCGCGGACGCCGTTCGCGTAGGTGCACTCGGGGAATCCGGAGAGGTTGGCCGAGGTTGCCGTAATGGGCAGGCCAAGCCGCGAGACGACGGCGCGTGGAATGGCTGCCTCGGGGACGCGCAGGGCGACGTTGCCGGTGTTGGCGGTGACGCGAAGAGGAAGCTTGCTGCCGGCTTTGACGACGATGGTCAGCGGGCCGGGCCAGAATTTTTCGGCGAGGCGGTCGAAGGCGGAATCGAGTTGGCGGGCGAGCTCGTAGGCCTGGGCCATCTCGCCAATGAGTAGAGAGAGAGGCTTGTGGCGGGCGCGCGACTTGATCTCGTAGATGCGGTCGACAGCGTGGAGATTGACCGGATCGACGGCGAGTCCGTAGAAGGTGTCAGTGGGCAGAGCTACGACCTTGCCACCGTGAAGGCTAGCGACGACCTGATCGATGCGTTCAGGTTCGGGCTCGTCGGGATGGATACGGAGGATCTCGGCCGTCAATTCATGGGCTCCTGTGCCGGGTGTGCGGCCATCTCGCAACATAGCATACCGCTTGGGTAGGCTCAAAGAATTGGGCGACCGCGGATAAACGCGGAAAAGCAGGGATAAAGGCGAAGAACAAAAACAAGAACGTGCAAATAAGCCTTTTCGTCTTTCATCCGTGTTAATCCGCGTTTATCCGTGGTCGGCTTTGGGCGTAAGATTGGCGAAGATGGCTATCTCCGAGATATTGGTTTCGAGCAGGGCGAATGCGCGAGTGAAGCAGTTGCGGGCGACGTTTGCCGGGCAGATGCGGCTGAGCGGTGGCATGGTGGCGATCGAGGGCGACCATCTGCTGGAAGAGGCTTTGCTGAGCGGGATGGTCTTGAAGACTGTGTTTGTGAGCGAGCGCCGCGACGTTCCCGGGATGGTGCCGCGTACGGTCGAGGTGCTGCGGCTGACTGAGGACGTCTTTGGAAGTGCGGTGGAGACGCGGTCTCCGCAGGGTGTAGCAGCGCTGATTGTACCTCCGGTTCATAAGCTTGAAGAGGTGATGGGGAGTGACGGTGCGACTCCGTTGATTCTGATCGCAGCGGGGCTGCAGGACCCGGGGAATCTCGGGACGCTCGTGCGGTCGGCGGAGGCGTTTGGGGCTACAGGCGTACTGACAACTCCGGGGACGGTGAGCGCCTGGAACCAGAAAGCGCTACGGGCCAGTGTGGGGAGCGTGTTTCGCATGCCGGTGGTTGCGGCGAGGGAGGTCGAAGTTGCCGGACTGAAGGCGTGGGGTGTGCGGTTGCTTGCGGCGGTTGGAGGCTCTGGCGCGACGGCAGCGCAGGAGACGGACTTTATCGGATCGTGTGCACTGATGATCGGCAATGAAGGCGCGGGGTTGAGTTCGGAATGGATCAAGATGGCGGATGAGCGGGTGACGATTCCCTGCCCCGGCCCGGTAGAGAGTTTGAACGCAGCGGTGGCTGGGTCTCTGCTGCTGTATGAGGCTTCGCGGCAGCGGGCGTCCGCTGGGGTGGGAAAGTGAGTTTGTTCGATACCAGCCCGATTGTTGCTGCGGCTGGGCGTGCGCGTCAGGCTCCGCTGGCCGAGAGGATGCGACCGCACACGCTGGATGAGTACGTGGGGCAGGAGCACCTGCTGGGGCAGGGCAAGCCGCTGCGTCTGGCGATTGAGAGCGATGATGCGACATCGATGATTTTCTGGGGGCCTCCGGGGACGGGCAAGACGACGTTGGCGCAGATTATCGCGCGGATGACGCAGGCCAGCTTCATCGAGTTTTCGGCGGTGCTCAGCGGGATCAAAGAGATTAAGCAGGTGATGGTCGATGCGGAGAAGGCGGCTGGATTCGGGTCGCGTACGATCCTGTTCGTCGATGAGATTCACCGGTTCAATAAGGCTCAGCAGGATGCGTTTCTGCCTTATGTCGAGCGCGGGACGATCCGGCTGATCGGCGCTACGACGGAGAACCCTTCGTTCGAGATCATCGCAGCCCTGTTGTCACGCTGCCGAGTCTACACGCTGGTCGCGTTGACCGAGGAACAGATCGTAGCTTTGCTGTTGCGGGCTCTGACAGATGCCGAGCACGGCCTGGGTGCGTCGGGAGTTGAAGCAGATGAGGATGCTCTGGCGACGATTGCGTCGTACTCGAGCGGCGATGCGCGGAATGCCCTGAACGCGCTGGAGGTGGCGGCAAAGATCGCTCAAGGTAGGGGCGAACAAGTCATCACGAAGACGATTGCCGCAGAGGCACTGCAGCGGCGAGTGCTGCTGTACGACAAGAGAGGCGAACAGCACTACGACATCATCTCGGCACTGCACAAGAGCGTGCGGAATAGCGACCCCGATGCCGCGTTGTACTGGCTGGGCCGGATGCTCGAGGCGGGCGAAGACCCGATGTACGTCGCGCGACGCGTGGTGCGGATGGCCGTTGAGGATATTGGGCTGGCTGCTCCCGAAGCGCTGAATCTTTGTCTGTCGGCGAAGGATGCGATGCACTTTCTAGGGCATCCCGAAGGCGAATTGGCATTGGTACAGGCGGTGGTTTACCTTGCGCTGGCTCCTAAGTCGAACGCGGTCTACACAGCATATGGCGCGGTGAAAGCGGACATTGAAGCCACGGCGGCAGAGCCTGTGCCGCTGCATCTGCGCAACGCTCCGACGAAGCTGATGAAGGAACTCGACTACGGCAGGGACTACCAGTACGCACATGATGTCGAAGGGCGCGTTGCGGATATGGAGTGTCTGCCGCCATCGCTGGCCGGGCGGCGTTACTACCAGCCCACCGGTGAGGGCCGCGAGAAATTGCTGGCGCAGCGGATGGACGAGATCGCACGGATCAAGTCCGCCAAACGTAGGTAGATTGTTGCCGGTTAGTTGCCTGCGTACTTCACCGAGCAGCCATAGGGGCGAGTGCTGGCCATTGGAACCGGCTTGCCGGCCATGGCAGCGTTGAGCGCTTCGTTTAGGTAGTTGTGCGCGTGCTGGACATCTGCCAGATCCGTAGTAGGCCTGTCGTCGATGGCTCCCTGATAGATGAGCTTGCCCGCGGGATCAATGACGAAGATGTGCGGCGTTGTCTTGGCCTGATAAAGATGGCCGATTGTTCCCGTAGGATCGAGGATTGCGGCGGTTGGCGCGGCATGCATGGTTTTGAGGTACTTGTTCTCTTCGGCTGGGGTTACGTTGCCCTGCTCGCCAGGCGCAGAGGAGAGAATGGAGAGCCAGATGACACCCTTATCGGTCCACTCTTTTTGGAGCGCCTCCATGTTGCCGCTGAGATAGTGCTTCTGCTCATAGGGGCAGCCCTTGTTGGCCCACTCGAGGACGACGTACTTGCCACGATACTCAGATAAGGTGTGGGTGACGCCGTTGGAGTCAGTGCCCTTGAAGTCGGGCGCCTGAGTTCCGGGCGTGAGCGCGAGTGCAGAAAGTGCACAAGCGGTGAAGACGAGGGAGAGAAGATTGCGGCGAGGCATGCGGTCACCTCCACGATCTGCTGTTACGAATATTTTGCAACTGAAATGGACGGTATGCAACAGATGGAGCCGCCGTCGCAAAGCAGGGCTAGCATGTTGGCGTCGCGCCAGATGCGCAAATGGCCATCCTCGCCACGGAGTGTGTGCCAGCGCGCTTGACGATGACGCCCCCCGCAAGCAACGTGATCTTTACTTCATGGAGGTTCCAGCAGGCAGGGATCGCCCTTAATGGTGATCTCCCGCAGGTTAGAGCTGGCTGTGTTATTTCAAGTGCTCTCTGCAGTGCAGTGAGAACGATGTCTTTGGTGAGGAGTTCCGGAAGAACATCCGCGTTGCTGGCGGGGCTGGCAGGATAGATCACGTAGGTGGGAACTCCGCTGCGGCCTACGGAGGCGAGCTTCTGGGTGATCGCTGGGTCGTACTGGGTCCAATCGGCCTTGAGCAGGGTGACGTTGTGATCGGCAAACTGGCGCTGCACCTCATTGGAACGGAGAACGAGGCGCTCGTTGACCTGGCAGCTGAGGCACCAGGCAGCGGTGAAATCAATGAAGACCGGATGACCAGCTGCGCGCGCCTGATCGAGCGTCTGCTGCGAGAAAGGCTGCCAGGTGAGGGTCGTGTCCTTGGGCTGGTAAAGGGGAATGGCGAGTGCGATGACAGCAATGAGAACAGCGGCGATCGTGCTGGACCAGCGCGCAGGCCATCGGCCCAAAGCCCATCCGGCGATCGCGAT
This sequence comes from uncultured Acidobacteriaceae bacterium, assembly GCA_963738855.1. GTDB lineage: Bacteria > Acidobacteriota > Terriglobia > Terriglobales > Acidobacteriaceae > Edaphobacter. The sequence goes on from CAVTYC010000001.1 coordinate 150,261, forward strand.
CATCAGAAAGCAAAGCAACAGCTTGGCAAGGTGGTCGATGGCTTGACCGGTCGCGGTAAACAGATGTCCGTAGACCCACGCTAACCAAATGACGGTAGCGAAGAAGATAACGGCAGTGATCTGCTTGAAGATCTCCATCCATGCGCCGGGACGCGGAAGAAGGCTCGTCCATGCGGGTTGGAAGCTCAACAAAAGATAAGGTGTGGCGAGCCCAAGAGCAAGTGCGGTGAAGACGGCGACGGTGATCCATGCAGGCTCTGCAAGGGCAAAGCCGATGGCCGCGCCCATTAGCGGTGCGGTGCAGGGCGTGGCAACAATGGTGGCGAGAACTCCGGTGAAGAAGCTGCCGGTGTAACCCTGTTTCTGCGCAAGTTCGCCGCCTACGCTCGTGAGGGAGAGGCCAATGTCGAATTGCCCTGCCAGCGAAAGAGCGAAGAAGAAGAGACCAGAGGCGAGAACGACAATGAAGATCGGAGACTGAAGCTGGAAGCCCCACCCAGCCTGGCTCCCTCCGGCGCGCAGAACGAGCAGGGCGCCCACAATAATCCAGAACGAGACGAGAATGCCGAGCGTATAGACGAGGCCATGGCTGCGAAGGCGGCTGCGTTCCTCATTCGAAGACTGCACGAGCGCAAGACCCTTGAGGAAAAGCACCGGGAAGACACAGGGCATCAGGTTGAGAATGATTCCCCCCAGGAACGCGAGGCCAATAGCGGTCAGGGTAGTGAGTTCGCTCTGGCCTGCAGCCGGAGTCTTGCTGCGCGTAGCTGCGGGAATCTCGCCGGGTGTGATCGGCTCAGTGACCTCATAGGCCACCTGATCAGAGAGCTTGATGACGCCATGGAGTTTCGCGGGGAGCTTAGTAAGCTCGGGAGCACGCGGGACACGGAGACGGACGCCGTTAGGAAGAGGCTCGATGGACTGATCGGCGGCGTTGGAAATCTGATCCTGATCGAAGGGGTAGAACTCGGCATCGGTCACGCGTTCGCCAGTGATCAGCTCGAGAACAAACTCAGACTTACCGCCAGTCACGGTGAGCTTCATCTCAGGCGGCAACGGTTTGGGCAGAAGAGTCAACGCCTCGCCGAGTGCCCCTACGGGCTGTGCGGGTGCAGTGGCTGCGGGATCGACCGTGAGGTTGAGGCCGAGGTGGGCCTTGCCGGGAATGCAGACCTCGCGGCAGACGAGCCAGTCTACCTTGGCGTCAAGATGGATTGGGCCGGGCTTGATATCCTTCGACGCAGTGAGCAGGACAGGAAACGCAACGGAGTCCTCATAGCCGAAGTCCATCAAAGGCCCCAGCGGAAGACGGGTGGGGATGGGAAACTGTATAGGGCCCGCGGTAATTCCCTTAGGCAGGTTCCACGTGATTTTTGGCGGCTCACCAGAATCGCCCGCGTTGATCCAGTAGACGTGCCAGTGCTCTTCGAGGGTAAGGACGAGACCAACCTGGAGTGTTCCACCCGGTGCAATCGAAGGAGCAAGCGAGACAAGCTCTGCGGTGAGATGCTGGGCCTTGACCGGACCGGGGCCACCATCACCGACAACCTGGATCTGCGCATTTGCGACCGTGCCAACGGTGAAGAAGGCGCAAAGGGAGAGCACGAAGATGGCGAGGTGGCGTCGAATGTTCATGAATCTTAATTGTAGGCTGAGTGTTGGACGTGAGTGAACCGGTTTAAGCGAGTTCAAACTGCGAAAGCCCGGCGCGGCGATGCTCGACCATGATGCAGCGGTCCATAACGACGTGAATGCCGCCAGCTTCGGCGCGAGCGGCCGCTTCGAGATGGATGATTCCCTGCTGAACCCAGAGATTCTTGAAGCCAAGCTCGAGCATCTGGTCGACGATGGCAGGAATGAACTTAGGCAAACGGAAGACATTGATGATATCAGGCTTAATCGGCAGATCGCTGAGAGAGGCGTACGACTTTTCACCGAGGACGGATTCAACCAAAGGATTGACCGGCAGAATGAGATAGCCGTGCTGCTGCATGTAGGTGGGAACGTAGTTGCTCGGCTTGCCCGGATTGTCGGAGAGGCCGATGACGGCAATGGTGCGTGGCTGAACAGGCGGGTTGCCGAGCATGTCGCGGACGATCTCAGGTTCGTTCATCTCTGTTCTTCTCCTGATTGTTTCAGACAAGTCTACTTATGCCATATCCCGAGAAGTCGTCGAAGGACGACGACTTCGCCGAGATGATAGGCGGAGTGGTCGGCGATCAGCAGGGTTTCGCGGAGAAGGTTCTGTCCGTTCCCCCAGCGGAAAGGCTTGAAGAGATCGGCCTCCGGTTTGGTGATGAGCGCCTCGAAGTGCTCCAGGTCTTTGCGAATGGCTGCGATCGACGCATCCCAGGCATGCGCGGAGGGGGGCTCCGGAGACTCCGGCCAGTATGCATCGGGCCACTTGAGCGGGTGATATCCGCCAGTGGGAGGCGCACTGAAGTTCAGAATGTCGCGCTGGGCAATACGAAGATGTTCCAGCACCTGCCAGGCCGAGTAAGGCAGATTGGGTGGCACAGTCCCGCGATGTTCGACGGGGAAATCTTTGATTGCTTCATCAAACGTGACGTGGGCCTCGCCTCCGCGAAGGAGAGCAAGAAGCTGTTTGCGTAGTTCAACGGACGTATCGGCTTTGACGCCGATGGATTTGGTTGCGCTCATATCTCCCCTTCTCACGAGTTTGGATGCTCGAGGGCGGCGCAACGCTCCAAACTCATGAGATAGGTGACGTAACCGGTTTTATGCCACGTCATCTTCAGCGGCAACGGCGGCGGGAATTCCTCCCTCGCGACGCATGCGAAGATACCCGCGAATGAAGGGCTCAATATCTCCATCGAGAACACGATCGACGTCACCAACTTCAACGCGGGTTCGAAGGTCCTTCGCCATCCGATAAGGCTGGAGGACGTAGTTGCGAATCTGCGAGCCAAAGTTGATGTCTGATTTAGAGTCCTCGAGCTTCTTGGTGGCGGCCTTCTTCTTCTCCAACTCGTACTCGTAAAGGCGTGAGCGAAGAAGCTTCATCGCCTTCTCCTTGTTCTTGTGCTGCGAGCGCTCGTTCTGGCAGCCCGCGACAAGTCCCGTCGGGATGTGCGTAATACGGACGGCCGAATCAGTGGTGTTGACGTGCTGCCCTCCCTTACCGCCCGACCGATAAGTATCGATACGCAGGTCTTCCGACTTGATGTCGATGACGATGGTGTCGTCGATCTCAGGCGAAACAAAGACGCTGGCAAAGCTGGTGTGGCGGCGCTTGGCGGAGTCGTATGGCGAGATGCGAACGAGGCGGTGGACGCCGGTTTCACCCGATAGCAGGCCGTAGGCGAAGTCGCCTGAGATCGTAAAGGTCGCAGACTTGATGCCAGCCTCGTCACCATCCTGCACTTCGTTGATCTCGACCTTGAAGTTCTGCCGCTCGCCCCAGCGGATGTACATGCGCATCAGCATCTCGGCCCAGTCCTGGCTCTCAGTACCACCAGCGCCAGGGTGGACGACGACGATCGCGTTCAGCGGATCGGACTCCTCCGAGAGCATGGTCTTGGACTCGAGCTTGTCGACGAACTCGACCAGCGAGGGAATCTCGCGGGCAAGATCGGCCTCGGTATCTTCGCCTTCTTTGGCCAGTTCGAAGTACGCCTCGATGTCGTCAGACCGGCGCGCCAGTTCGGTGTCATCGGCCAGCAAATTTTCGATGCGCTTGCGCTCACGCATCAGTGGCTGCGAACGTGCAGGATCAGTCCAGATAGCTGGATCGGAGGTCTTCTCTTCAATGGTGGCTAGTTCACGGCGGAGGCGGGCCGAGTCAAAGATACTCCCGCAGATCGCGAACTTTTTCGCGGACCGGGGAGTAGGAATATTCAAGATCGCTAATCATGGTCTCTAGTTTACGGCAATTTCGTGCGAAGGCTGAAGGCCAACGCCAAAGCGGTCACGAGAGCACAGGCATAAGCGAAGAGGTCGCCGTGCGCTGCATAGAAGGTGAGATCGTGCTCATATGCAAAGCCGACGCGTACGCTCGTACGAATATGCCGAGGCGTTGAGGCGATCACGCGACCGCTGGGACTAATCGACGCTGTAACTCCCGTGTTCGTGGCACGCAAAATCCAGCGATGATTTTCGATAGCACGCATCCGAACCATATTAAGGTGTTGCCAGGGAGCGCTGGTATCGCCGTACCATCCATCATTGGAGATGTTGACCAGCACTTCGGCCCCCATCTTCGTAAACTGACGCACCTCATCGGCGAAGATGGATTCATAGCAGATGAAGGTCCCGTAGGTGTGGCCATTGGTGGTAAAGACAGTGCGCTGCTGGCCGGGATCGAAGAGGCCAACCTCATACAGCAAGCTCTTCGCGAAGAAGAAGAGATGCTTATATGGTGTGTACTCACCAAACGGGACCAGATGCATCTTGTCGTAACGGCCGACGAACTCTCCCTGAGCAGAGACGAAGGAAGCGGAGTTGAACTGGTAATATCCGCGCTCATTATCGCTGGTGCGGTCGATGCCGATGTTACCGGCGATGACAGGAGCGTTGGCTGCACGTGCGAGCGAGGAGAGCGCCGCTCGGAAATCAGGATCATGCTCCTGAAAAGGCGCGGGGGATTCAGGCCAGACAATCAGATCGGTCGGTGACGGCGTAGGAGTAGCACCGGCTTCTGGCTGGCGTTTGAAGATAAAGACAGATTGCGTACCGCGGAGTTCGGGAATTCCCAATAAAGAGTGGCTGGAAGGGTATCGACTAAGGTACGAAAAGGATTCCAGAAGCTGCTGGTTCGTAGGTTGTGGGCCCGTATTAGCCGCGCCGACCTCGAGATTTTGCTGTACCAGCGTTGCGTGAGCATCCGTCGTGACCGTCTGCGGAGCGCGGATTCGGCGCAACCCCAGAACATACAGGACGATGATGACCACCCCGGCGGCAGTAAGCACGACGCGGGTATACCTGCGTTCACGGAGACGGATTCTTACCAGCCAGAGCGCATTGACCGCAGCAATGACAAAGGAGAGCCCGTAGGCTCCGGTGATGGGCGCGAGCCGGGTGAGCAGTGGATTATCGACCTGCGCGATACCGAGCAAGTCCCAGGGAAGTCCAGTGATATGGGCCCGGGCCAGTTCGACGGCAACCCAAGCGAAGGGGCTGAGCAGGAGTGCACTCTGCCTGCCGAAGCGCTTCCTGAAAGCAACTACCAGGAAGCCGAAAAGCGCATGGTATAGCCCAAGGTAGAGACAGAAAAGGACGAGAATTCCGGCGGCAATAGGCCTATCAAGGCCGCCGTATAGGTACATAGTCTGATAAATCCAGTAGCAATTACCTAAGTACCAGATAAAGCCGCTGACATAACCCAGCGCTGCCCCCTGTCGGAAGGTAAGTGCCTCCCCCGGCTTATTATTTGCAAGAAGCGCCCAAAAAAGAGGAAGGAGCGCAATCCAACAGAAGGCGGTACGCCAGAGCGGCGTGGGGCCGGCAATAGGAAAGGGCAAAACCTGAAGGAAGCCGGAGAGTACGGCCATGGCCCAGAGCCGTGCGGGAATAAGTCGCATCGCAGATGAAGTCTAGCATTGGTTTAGCAATAGAAACCTATTTCGGAGATACAATTCAGTCTGTATGGATTTAGTCATTCGTCTAGTCGCGAAGGTAGTCGTGCCGCTTTTCTTTGTTGGAATGGCGGGCTCTGCCATCGTGATTGTGATTAGTTTTGTAGAAGATCTAAAGGAGTTGCTGGAAGATGAAGATTAGCCGTCTGATGCTCTGGAGATCGTCCAGCATACAGATGGTCTTCAACTAAGGGGTCAGCAACTCCAGTAAGGCATCGGTTGGTTCGATGTCAGACATGGAGTGCAATGCTGAACGCAAACCATAATGGCATCCAAACAGACTACGCATAAGCCGCAATCGAACCGAGTCCGCCTGGTCGTGGCCTCCTCGGTCATGCTTACTTTTATCTCTTTCTGGCGGGCGGCGGCAATTGTTCTCAATGACCTTGGTTCCTCGGCCTTCTATGCAGGTGGCATTGCCGAGGAGGCGGTGGGCAAGTCCGCACCGTGGTTCATCCTTGGCGTCATGCTCTTCAGCTTTGCCGTACGTGCCGTATACGTAGAGAGCTGCAGCATGTTCACGCGCGGCGGAGTCTACCGCATCGTGAAGGAGGCGCTGGGAGGCACCTTCGCCAAGCTAAGCGTCTCGGCGTTGATGTTCGATTACATTCTCACCGGCCCGATCTCCGGCGTATCTGCGGGACAGTACATCGTAGGCCTGCTGAACGAGTTACTTCGCTTATTCACAGCGCACCGTTGGATGCACATGCTTGTCACACATGCCGATGGCACGGCCCGGCAGTTTCCGGTTGACGGAACATCCGCAATGATCGCCGCTCTGGTCACCATCTACTTCTGGTGGCAGAACACAAAGGGTATTGAGGAGTCGAGCGACAAGGCCCTGAAGGTAATGAAGATCACGACCGTAATGGTAGTGATTCTCCTGAGTTGGAGCATCTTTTCGGTCTTTCGCACCGGAGCGCACCTGCCGCCACTGCCGACACCGGACAACCTGCACTTCAGCAAAGACGCTCTCGGATTCCTGAGACACACCAGCTTTGCACGAACGCTCGGGCTCTTTGGCATCATCATGGCATTTGGCCACTCAGTACTCGCGATGAGCGGCGAAGAGTCGTTGGCGCAGGTGAATCGCGAGATCGAGCACCCGAAGCTGAAGAACCTGAAGCGCGCCGCCATTGTCATAGCGATCTACAGCTTCATTTTTACCGGCATCGGATCGCTGCTGGCGGTGATGCTGATTCCTGACTCAGTTCGCGTTCCGCTCTACCGCGACAACCTGATCGCCGGAATCACGATGTACGTCGTTGGACCATTGGCACTGCGTATCGGCTTCCGCGTCTTCGTCGTCATCGTCGGCTTCCTGATCCTTGGCGGTGCAGTCAACACGGCCATCGTAGGCTCCACCGGCGTGTTGATGCGCGTAGCGGAGGATGGTGTCCTGGCTGACTGGTTCCGCAAGCCGCAGCGTAAGTACGGGACAAGCTATCGCATCGTAAATCTTGTGGCTGGTCTGCAGATGTTCACGATTATCGTGACGCGCGGCGACGTGATCATGCTGGGTGAAGCATACGCATTCGGTGTCATCTGGAGTTTCACCTTCAACTCACTGGCCATGCTTGTACTCCGATGGAAGTACCATGGCGAGCGTGGATGGAAGGTACCCCTGAATATCCGCATAGGCAAAACAGAGATTCCGCTGGGGCTTATGTCGGTCTTTCTCGTTCTGCTAACTACAGCAGTTGTTAATTTATTCACAAAATCGGTAGCCACAGTAAGTGGAATCATCTTCGCAGCGGCATTCTTTGTCATCTTCTCTCTATCCGAGCGAGATAATAAACGTCGGCACGATCTGACATCGCGGCAGATGCGGGAGCACTTTCAACTGGAGCACCAGGACACGGTTGGCCGCGAGTCGCTCGAAATTCGCCCCGGCGCAGTCGTCGTCACGATGCGCGATTCGGCTGCTCCCTTCGCGTTGAAGTGGGCACTAACCCATACCGACACCGACGAACAGGACATCGTGGTACTGGCAGCCCGCATGATGGGCGTGGGCGGCCCAGAGTATGTCGACGCTTCCGAGCAGTTATTCAGCGAACACGAGCAGATGTTATTTACCAAGGCTGTCTCGGTCGCTGAAAGTTTTGGCAAGCACATTTCCCTACTGGTAGTTCCCGCCGGAGATATCTTCGCCGCGCTCGTGCAGACGGCTAATTCGTTGGATGCTGCTGCAGTAGTATCCGGCCTATCGAGCAAACTGACTGCGGAGGAGCAGGCATATCACGTAGGACAGGCGTGGGAGGTATTACCGGAGCCAAAGCGTCAATTTACTTTTTATGTCATCAAACCGGACGGCGACGCATTGAGCTTCCACATCGGACCCCATGCTCCCGCGATTCTGCCTGACGAAATACAGCTAGTCCACCGCCTATGGTTGAACCTGAGACGTACGCCTGAGATGAAAGATCTACACCACAGCGACATTGTGACCTATGCTCTGACCCGCATGGCTAGTGAATTTGCGCGTGATAAGCAAGGAACGCTGAAGGGTCTCGAGAAGTGTATGCATGAGATACACAACCGTCGCGGCCTGGGACGTTCGCACTATGAAGAGTTGGACGATACTGGGCCAGGATATGCAATCCGTGCACGTTCTAGTCTCAGTCACGATGACTCGGAAGCTACTTCCAAGCAAAAATAATTAACTCATCGACTTACATATCGTTTGCCAGTTTGTAGCTGGTTCTGTATCGTTGCTATGTGGCATTCTCACTAATTGATTTTCTCCGGTCTAACTAACTGAATAATTTGAGATTAGATGTCGAAATGGAGGTAACACGTGGAAGTTGGTCGTATTATCGCTGAACTTGACGCACAGATATTGAAGTTACAGCAGGCTCGGGCACTGCTCGCTGGAGCAGCGGCACCTGTCTCTCGAACCGGTCCTGGTCGTCCAAAGGGAAGCAAGAATGCTGCCGCAGTAGCCGCGCCACGCAAGCGTAAGCTCAGCCCTGAGGGGCGCAAGCGGATAGCCGATGCAATGAAAAAGCGTTGGGCTGAACGCCGGAAACAGAACGCAAAGGGTTGATTTTCAAAAAAGCAAAAATAGAGCGCGAGCCTACTTGAGTGCTCGCGCTCTGCTTTTTAAACTGAACCTATTCCTCAGAAATGCCTAGCGAGTGACAATCACTTCGCGAAGACTATCTTTTGCAAGGAAAAATCGGTAGTTACTGAAGGCACTCAGCATATTTTCGATCTTTCGATTGCTATAGATCTGCAATAGAGGATAGTTCCCTGCCTTTTGCATGTCTACGAACTCTGTGTCGGTAAGATGGTAGCGGCAGAAGGAAGTTCCCGGATCCGTTGTGGCATGGAAGAAAGCCAGCATCAGGCCTCCCGGCTCCATCACCTCATGGAGTCGCGAGAAAACAGCGGTTACGAGAGGCTCGGGAAGATAGTCCACCGTATCCCAAAGGATGACCACATCAAAATGACGCCCGGAGAAATTGAGATTTGCCGCGAGAAAGCCGTCGATGTCGTACTTTGGCGCCTCACCAGCTTCTCCTGGGATGGTCCACTCAGGCTTTGACGCCTCTTCCACCAGGTTTGCCATGTAGATGCTGTGGCCAAGGCTAGTGATGTAGTTAATGTTAGTGGAGGATGTGGGTCCTATATCGAGAACGCGCAGCGACTCCTGCGATCGAAGGTGCTTGAGTAAGTCTTTCCATCCGCTTGAATGGCGGGGGACTCGTCCTGCATTAGCCCCACGCGTACTGCTTGAACTATCGCTGCCGCTGAAGAGATTGCGCATGTCTCGCGTCCCTTCCCGCTAAGCCTTCGGCTCGAGGACGAAAGTCTGCGTATCCGCCGCTGCAGGAGCCTGTGGTAAGGACTGTCCCTCTGCTCCCTGGAGTTCCACCCGCCCCTTGACTGAGGCGCTTTCCTCAATCGACAGTCTGTTGGCAAAGATGTCTCCGTTGACGGCAGCACTCTGTCGCAGCTCAACGCGGCCTGAGGCATGTATGTTGCCATTGACCTTTCCCAGGATGACAATGTCGCGAGCGCTGATGTCGGCAAGAATGCGTGCGTTCGGCCCGATCGTCAAACGGCTCTCCGGCAGGGTGATAGTTCCTTCAATGTCCCCGTCCATGTAAAGGTCTTCCTTCCCGGTAAGTTCTCCCCGGATAGTGACCGACTTGCCAATGGCGGTGGCTCCCTCTGCTGGATTCATGAGCTTCTGTTCTCCTGGCGAAACTTTTTGATCTTCATACACCTTGCCCGAACTATACCCAAGCCTATCCTATGAGGCAAACGGGAAAACTTCCCACAGGCCACATACGTCTTACATAAGATAAACGGAATACGTGTCCACAGGCGAGGAGCATAAGTTTGACGATAGCGTGCGCTGATGCAAGGAAGAGTACTGTCGACTGCGCATCGCTCGCTCGATTCGCTTGGAAGTCTGTGACGTTGCGGAGCTGGCTGATTGCAACAGCTCTCCTCATTTCGCACTTCAGCTACGCACCCGCTGCGAGAGCTCAAAATAATACGACACCAGCAGGCGCGACAGGTCCGAAAGGTACTATTCCGGCCGACCCGCTCTCGCTACCACCGCGCGCGTGGGTCGTCGACGTCATTGCAAACGAAGTGGCGGCTCTCCATCACAAAGACTCCTATCTCCGCTATCACATGCATATAGTCGACAGCAAAGGCGACCAGTTGCGCGACATCATCGAAAGCCGGGACGGCACCGTCGCCCGACTGATCATGCGCAATGGAAAACCTTTGACCGATGAACAGGACAAGGCCGAGCGCCAGCGCCTGAACGACATGCTCCAATCACCCGACGCATACATCAAGCACGTAAAAAACGATACTTCCGAAAAAAAGGTCGCCGAATCGCTAATGCGGCAGATGCCCGACGCCATGATCCATACCTACGCCCCCGGTCAGCCGCAGACCGGCAAAAACAAGGACTCACTTGAGATCGTGATCGACTACAAGCCGAACCCTCTGTATCGTCCGCCAACGACCTTCGCAGAAGCGCTGGCCGGGCTCGAAGGACGCGCCTGGATCGATGCGAAGAGCCGCCAGCTCGTGCGTATGGAAGGAACAGTCTTCCGGCCAGTTAACTTCGGCTGGGGCATGCTGGCGCACATCTACCCCGGCGGCAAGTTGACGTTCGAGCAAACGGATGCAGGCGGTGGCCGTCAGATCTTCACCCACTTCACCGAGCATCTGACCGTGCGGGCACTGATGCTGAAGACAATCAACGTCAACGCTGACGTCGAGGCAAGCAACTTCCAGACCATCAATCCGATGAACTATCAGGACGCAATCCACGTGCTCCTGGACACGCCTCTACCCGGCAGATAACCCTGAGCCTCAAACGGTCACGCGGGCCTTCGCATAGAGCGTCTGACGGCGAACGGTGAGCCTCTCGATGCGGTCCTTCTGCACCTCGAATCCCCGTCCGGGAGTAGTTGGGACAACGATCTCGCCCTTGGAGCTGACCGTCACCGCCGGCTCGATGATGTCCTCTTCCCAATAACGGCTTGACGCGGAGACATCCCCAGGCAGCGTGAAGTTAGGCAGCGACGACAAAGCAATATTGTGAGCACGACCGATGCCCGTCTCCAGCATGCCGCCACACCACACAGGAATACCCCGTTCCGCTGCAGCGTTATGGACAGCGATAGCCTCGCAGAATCCCCCTACGCGCCCCACCTTGATGTTGATAATGCGGCAGGATTCCATGTCGATAGCTGCAAGCGCATCGCGACGGTTACGAATCGCCTCATCCAGGCAGATCGCGGTCTCAATCCGTTTCTGCAGCATCGAGTGAAAGTAGAAATCGTCATACCAGAGAGGCTGTTCGATCATCAGCAGCCCGAACTCGTCCCACGCAGCAATATGGTCGAGGTCCTTCATGCGATAGACAGAGTTGGCATCGCAGCTCAGCAAAATATCCGGCCACTGCTTACGCACCGCTTCAAAGATGCGATTGTCCCAGCCCTGCTTGCACTTCAGCTTGATCCGTTGATAGCCGGCAGCAAGCTCGATCGCAATCTTGTCCATAAGCTGCTCGAGCGTAGGCTGAATCCCAATCGACACACCGCAGGGGATGACCTTGCGCGTACCACCAAGCAGCTTGGCCAGCGGGACGCGTTCCACCTGGGCCTCAAGATCCCAGACCGCATTCTCGAAAGCCGCCTTGGCCATCCGGTGGCCGCGAACCTGCTTGAACAAGTTGGGACAACTGCTGCCGCCCTCAATATCCGCCTCAAGCAACCGCGGAGCGAGCTCCGCCTCGGCGATGATCCAGGCGGTATCGATCATCTCGTCGCTGAAGTACGGGTGTTCGCCTGCGACGCACTCGCCCCAGGCAGTCAGGCCTTCGGCTTCCAGTTCGACCAGCATGATACGGCGGCCCGTAGTCAGCCCAAAGCTGGTCTCGAACGGGTAGGCCAGAGGCATATTAATCTCGCGCAAGTGAATGGCATCGATGTTGAGCATGTCAGTATGTCCTGTTTTTCCGGTATTTGGTGGTGTGCCTGGTTGGGCGGGTGATCGATTCTTTCGCTCTCTGGGCTTATCCTTTGCCGGTTCCTTCGTTCCAGTGACCAAGCAGGAAGCTGCCGTCTCCGCTGGCATCGCGCTCATAGCCAATAATGGCGAGCCCGCGGTCAAACGCCGACAGAAGCGCAACGCGATTATTGCGCTGCAGTGCCTCTGCCATACTTCGCTGCTGAGGGTCCTGCTTCCACTGGTAGATGGCATGCGGGACAGTGACGCGTTCGATGACTTCCATCGGCTGAGCCTCTCCGCGCAGCAGGCTTACAACGCGCGGGGAGTTCAGCCACCATTCCGCGTATAGCCTATCTGTCGGAAGCCCGCCCTGCAATGGGGATGAGGAAGGACCATAAAAATCCGGCTGATACCGCCGCGAAATCGCCCCCAGTCGGGCAATATTCAGATGGGCGTTTTTGATCTCCAGCGGGTCGTAGGTCCACTCCATCAGGTCGAAGCCCCGGGCAATCGCATCGTCCCGCTGAGCGAGCTTCAAACTACGGCCCAGTCCGAAGTTACGGTACTCCGGCAGTACCGCCAACATGTGCGAATGGAGATACGCATACTGATTACGATATCCAGGCAAAGCCATGGCGAAACCAACGATCGTATCGCCATCAAACGCCCCGATCACCTGGCCCCCAATCCGCTGGGCGACCAGAAAAACCCGCCGAGGAATAAGATCGCCGTCGCTATAACCCCAAACCTCAAGCTGCAGCACGACGCAGCGTTCAAACTGCTCAAGCGTCGTCAAGTGTCGAATCTCTAGATTGTCCGGCGGAGTCGTAGTCATGATTTGGGAGATTCGGAGAGGCTGTTCTTCGCCTCATTCCATCTTTCTTCAAGCTGCGGAGGGGTATGCGCGGCCAGAGCATCCGTCCCGCCCGCCGCCTCTTCCATCGCACGAAACCGGCGGCGAAACTTCGCATTCGTCGCGCGAAGGGCGGCCTCAGGATCGACCTTGAGATGGCGCGCAAGATTGACCGCCGTAAAAAACAAATCGCCCAGCTCCTCTTCGACAGAGGGCGAAGGAATATGTTCCTGTGGCGCACTCAATTCTGCCTGCAGTTCGCCGATCTCCTCCTGCAGCTTCGCAAAGAGTTCTCCCGCCCGTCCATCCGCATTGGGCCAGTCGAAGCCAATCTTCGCAGCGCGCGACCCCAACTTATTCGCCTCAAGCATCGCTGGCATGGAGCGCGGCACATCGTCCAGCAGCGAGCTCTCCGAAACCGCAGTCGCCTGTTTCTCTTCACGCTTGATCTGCTCCCAGTTACGCAGAACAGCGTCGGCATTCGTCGCTTCCACATCCCCAAAGACATGCGGATGCCGCCGAATAAGCTTCGCATTCAGATTCGCAGCAACATCAGCAATGTTGAAATATCCAGCCTCTGAGGCCATCTGCGCGTAGAAGAGCACCTGCAGCAGAAGGTCCCCAAGCTCGTCCTTTAGATCGGGCCACGCACGGCGCTCAATCGCATCGAAGACCTCGTAGGTCTCCTCGAGCGTATATCGTTTGATGGAATCGAAGGTCTGTTCGCGGTCCCACGGGCACCCGCCCGGCGCACGCAGACGTGCCATGATCGCTACGGCCTCAAGAAGCTGCTGGGCGACCTCTTCACTCGTTGGCAACGCCATATGTCCACTTTACCCGAACGAGCGAACGATAGCATCTGCCGTGGTAGCATCATCCGCATAGGCTACAAAACACCATGACCACCCAGCCAAAATCCAAACGAAGCCGATGGACGCTCTTACTGGCGCTTCCCTACCTCGGACTATGCTTTCCGCAGCTCTACGCGCGCGCCACACCAACCCTGTGGGGATTTCCATTCTTCTACTGGTACCAGTTCGCTTGGGTCCTTCTGGCTTCGGCATTGATGGGTTTCGTCTACCGTAAGCTGAAGACCTAATAGATCACTACTTCAAGAACAACAAAAGGAAAGCTGGCAGGGCATACCTATGCTGGCCCTGCCATCCTGGGAGAGGGGAGGCAGCGCGTCCAGCAGCATATCCGGACGCGCCGTCTAGGGAATGGAGTTAGTGCGGAGTGTTCGTGCAGAAAAAGTCGTTGAAAATTAAGTAACCGTTACAGTTACATTTGTCCGTTAGGCGGCGTAGAGGAAGCAGACGTAGCCGGCTGATCCTTCATATTCGTCATCATCTGGACCTCGACCCGGCGATTCTTGGCCCGGCCGGCAGACGTACTATTGCTGGCCACCTCCTGATCCTTACCAATACCGATCAGATAAAACTTACGCGGCGCAATGTTGTACTTCGACGAAAGATAATTGACAACAGCATCCGCCCTGCGCTGGCTGAGCTGGTAGTTATACTCGCGGTCGCCAATCGAATCCGTGCCGCCAGTCACTGCAAGAATGAAATTCCGTGAATTCACAACCTTCGCCGCAAATTCGTCGAGCTGCCTGCGAGTATCCGCCGTCAGCACATACTTATCGAACGCGAAGTTCACACTAACATCCGAGACCGGCTTGTAACTATCCAGATTGGCAACCACACCGGACAGGCTATCGACGCGGTTATACGCATCCTGCGCGGAAGCATTCGCCGTATTAGCGGCCTGTCCTGCTGCAAGAGCATGCTGGTCGGCAGTCTCCGCCGCGCTCTGGGCTCCCGCTATGCCCTTCTGCGCACGCTCATCGGTATCCATAATGTTGCGATGGTCCGTAGCAGTCTTGGCGTCCAGCTCATTCGTCTGCTGAACAATGGGAGCGGTCTGGGACCGAACATAATTCTTCGTGGAGCAACCTACGGTGCAGACGAGGGCAAACGCACTGGCAATCACGGCGAATTTCATCGCGAAATCGTCAAATCGAGTATTGGAGCTCATTGAGTTCATCTCCTTGGAACAGCCGTTGAAACAATCTTCAACACAGATAGACTTAGCAATTGAGCTGCCAAAACAACATCCAAAATAAGCCTCCTATTTACAGAGACATACCTCCACCAGACACACCTCCACTGTCAGCATCCACCACCCCAATCCCGGAACTTTTGACACTCAGGTGAGTCAAATCTACTCAGACCCACCAGCAACCCATCCCCTTAGGCTGCAACAGCTACACTAAAACGCGGGCGTTCTTTCCAGCATGGATCTTCACCAGAAAATCCGGACCCTCCCCACCCCGCCGGGCTGCTACCTCTACAAGAACGCCGAGGGCGAGGTCATCTACGTCGGCAAGGCCAAGAACCTGCGCGCGCGCGTCCGCTCCTACTTCCTCGAAGCCTCGCAGGCCAACGCCAAGACCGGCTCGCTCATGCGCGAGGCCGTCGATGTCGAGTACATCACCGTCGCCAACGAGCACGAAGCCCTCGCCCTCGAAAACAACCTCATCAAGCAGCGCAAGCCGCGCTTCAACATCCTGCTGCGCGACGACAAGACCTACCCCTACATCAAGCTCACGCTCACCGATCGCTACCCCAAAGTCTTCGTCACCCGCCGCCTCCGCAAGGACGGCAGCGCCTACTTCGGCCCTTACTTCCCCGGCAACCTCGCCCATCGCCTCGTCGACCTCATCCACCGCAGCTTCCTCATCCCCAGCTGCAAGGTCGATCTCTCCCGCTACCATCCCGCGCGCCTGCCTGCAGTACTACATCAAGCGCTGCCTCGGCCCCTGCGTCGAAGGCCTCACCACCCCCGAGACCTACAAGCAGACCATCCGCGACGTGCAGCTCTTCCTCGAAGGCAAGCCCAACGAACTCGAGCACGCGCCTGACCGCGCGCATGGAAGAGGCCGCCGAGACCGAGCAGTTCGAGCTCGCCGCCCGCCTCCGCGACCAGATCGTCACCGTCCACCAGATGCAGGACAAGCAGCGCATCGCCACCACCGACAACGAGGACGCCGACGTCTTCGGCTTCCACTACGAAAACGAGCATGCTCGCCGTGAACCTCTTCCACATGCGCGGCGGCAAGATCGTCGACCGCCGCGACTTCTTCTGGGAAGACCTACCCGAATTCCTCTCCGAAACGCCTCGAACGATCCGTGACGTACCGAACCCGAGACGACGCCGCGCCGCGCATCGAACCCGACCCAAGGAGCCTCCGCCACCCGACATCAACGACAGACGCACCCGCCATTCAGGATGTAGTCCAGCACACCGCCCACTCGCCGCAACTCAGGCGGCAGCCTTCAATCCCCCGCAGCGTTCTTCTCTGCCCTGCTCAAGCAGCTCTACCTCGACCAGAACTACGTCCCGCGCTCCGTCCTGGTCCCCGTCGACTTCCCCGACCGCACCATCCTCGCCGAGCTGCTCTCCGAACGCACCAACCGCCGCATCGAGATCCTCGCCCCGCAGCGCGGCGAAAAGCGCTCCCTCGTCGACCTCGTCTGCCAGAACGCCAAGCAGTCCTACGACCAGCGCTTCCGCGTCCTCCAGCCCAGCATGAAGGCCATTCAGGAAGCCCTGCAGGACGCACTCACCCTCGAAGAACTCCCCCGCCGCATCGAGTGCTTCGACATCTCCCACATCCAGGGCGCCGAGACCGTCGCCTCCATGGTCGTCTGGGAAGACGGCGCGATGAAGAAGTCCGACTACCGCAAATTCCAGGTCAAGACCGTCACCGGCGTCGACGACTTCGCCTCCATGCGCGAGGTCGTCAGCCGCCGCTACAAACGCCTCGCTCGACGACAAAGAAACCCTTCCCCTCGCTCATCCTCATCGACGGCGGCCTCGGCCAGCTCCACGCCGCCTACGACCGCGCTCGAGGAGATCGGCGTCACCACTCCAGCCGCCTCGCATCCATCGCGAAGAAAGAAGAGATCATCTACGTCTACGGACAGGAGGACGAGCCCGTCGTCCTCGACCGCCGCTCGCCCGTGCTGCACCTCGTCCAGAAGATCCGCGACGAGACCCACCGCTTCGCCGTCACCTACCACCGCAAGCGCCGCGAGATGCGCGACCGCGACACCGAACTCGACGCCATCCCCGGCGTCGGCCCCCGCACCCGCCAGCGCCTGCTCGAACACTTCGGCAGCATCCGCGGAATCAAACAGGCCCGCCCCGACGCCCTCACCGCCGTCGTCAACGCCGCCACCGCCGAACGCATCCGCAAGCACTTCGACGCCGAACCCAACCCAGCCGAAACCTCCGCCTTCACCGTCCTGAAATAGCCTCCACCCCCTCCATCCAATCCACGAAAAATCGTGTTTGACAAAGTGAACTAAACCGTTCAGTATTGATTTCCACAGAGGCAGCGCATGATTCGTGTTCAGAACCTGACAAAGACCTTCGGCGAGGTCCGCGCCGTCAAAGATATCTCCTTCGATGTTGCTCAGGGAGAGATCTTCGCCTTCCTCGGCCCCAACGGCGCAGGCAAGACCACCACCATCAAGATGCTCACTACCTTGCTCCGCCCCACCAGCGGAACCATCGAGCTCGACGGCCTCAATCCCCTCACGCACGCCACCGAAGCAAGACAGCGGTTCGGCATCGTCTTTCAAGACCCAAGTCTCGACGCCGAGCAGACCGCCTACGAGAACATGAACCTGCACGGCGTTCTCTACCATGTCCCCCGCAAAATCCGGGCCGAGCGCATCGAACGCCTGCTCAAGCTCTTCGAGCTCTGGGATCGTAAGGACGCCTACGTCAAAACCTTCTCCGGAGGAATGAAGCGCCGCCTTGAAATCGCCCGCGGCTTCCTCCACACGCCAAGCATCCTTTTTCTCGATGAGCCCACCCTCGGCCTCGATCCCCAGAGCCGCAACCAGCTCTGGACACACGTCAAGCACCTCAACGAGACGGAAAAGACCACCGTCTTCCTCACCACCCACTACATGGACGAGGCCGACCGCGTAGCCCACCGTATCGCCGTCATGGATCACGGCACCATCGTGGCGCAAGGCACCTCAGCCGAGCTCAAGCAGGACACCGGCACAGACTCCCTCGAGGGTGCATTTCTTGCACTCACCGGCTCTTCTCTCCGCGACGAAGGTGCTGATGCCAAGGCCGGCCTGCGAATGATGGCTCAGATGTGGAAACGATAAGACAGGAGACGAGAAATGGGCGCGATATACATCTTGTGGCTGCGTGAACTTAAGCGATACGTCCGGTCCAGAGTCCAGATCGTCGTCTCTCTCGGACAGCCCTGCCTGTACCTTCTGGCCCTCGGCTTTGGCTTTGGTCCCGTCTTCCATCAGGCCGGCCACGGAAGCTACCTGCAGTTCATGGCCCCCGGCGTCATCGGAATGACCGTGCTCTTCAGCTCCGTCTTCTCTGGCATCGCCATGCTGTGGGACCGCCAGTTCGGCTTCCTCAAAGAGACCCTCGTAGCTCCGGTCTCACGCCTGCAGATTATGGCTGGCCGCACGCTCGGCGGAGCAACCGTTGCGTCGATTCAAGGCATGCTGATCCTCGTCATATGCCTGATCGCGGGCTTCCGTCCTCACTCCTGGACGTCTATCCCACTCGCGATGGCATTCATCCTCACAATCGCCATCGTCTTCTCCGCGCTCGGCACGGCCATCGGATCGTCCCTCAAGGACATGCAGGGCTTCCAGCTCATCATGAACTTCCTTGTCATGCCCATCTTCTTTCTCTCAGGCGCGCTCTTCCCTCTGGCGAACCTCCCTCGTGTGATGGCCGTCATCACACAGCTCGATCCGCTATCCTACGGCGTAGACGGCTTGCGCGGCGCACTCATCCAGAGCTGGCACTTCGGCCCATTCATTGACTTCTCCATTCTCGCCGCCATCGCTGCACTCTTCCTCGGCACCGGCGCTTATCTCTTCTCCAAAATCGAGGTCTAAGATCTAGCCATGGCAAGGCCGAGAAGCGCTCTAGCGCATCGCAAGGTTCTGGAGTCGGCAGCAGAGCTATTTGCCACGCAAGGAATCGAAGCCACGAGCATGGATGCCATCGCCAGAGCCTCGACCGTCAGCAAAGCCACCATCTACAAGCATTGGCCCGATAAAGACTCTCTCTGTCTCGAGGTGCTCCTCTACGTCTACGGACTGGACCAGGAGCGGCCCGTCTTCAACACCGGCAGCCTGCGCGACGACCTCATCGCCCAGCTTCAGTACGACCCCTCCTCCGACCGTCACGAAATCAAGGAAAAAATCTGGCCCCATCTGATCGCCTACAGCGGCAAAAATCAGGAGTTCGGAAATGCCTGGCGCGCCCGCCTGATGGAGCCCATCCGAAAATCCCTGGTCTCTCTCATCCGGCGCGGAGAAAAACTCGGACAGCTGAAACCCGGCATCGACGCAGAAACCGCCCTCGCCCTTCTTCTGGGACCGGCAATCTACGTCAAGGTATTCCTCCAGCGCGTAGGAATCAAGTCCCCCGAACATCTGGACGCCCTCGCCGTGGACGCCTTCCTGTCCGCCTTCGAAACAAACAAGCAGTCAGTTCAGAAAAGCCCTGATTCCCCGGCTCGAGCGACTCGCAAACTTGCATCAAGCCCTAGAGAGTAGTGTCCTAAAAAGTCTTACCTGTGCCCGCAGCAAACGTATCGCAAGCCGAGACCTGCCCCTCATCAAGCCCGCGCGTGAACCACTCCGTACGCTGAGCGGAAGTCCCATGCGTGAAGGTCTCCGGACTAACCGCCCCCCGGGACATTTTCTGTATGTGATCGTCACCCACAGCAGCGGCGGCCTTCAAGCCCGCAGCCACATCCGTCTGATCGATCATGTGCCGTTGGAGCCGTACTGTGCGCCCACATCCCTGCAAAGCAGTCCGCCTGCAATTCGAGTTTGACCGACAAAGGATTCTGCTCCGAAGGTTCCTGCCTGGATAACCACCGCACCTGCCGCTCGATCCCAAGAATGTTCTGCACATGATGTCCAAGCTCATGCGCGATCACATAGGCCTGAGCAAAGTCCGCCGTACTTCCGCCGAGCCGCCTCAGCTCATCCCAGAAGCCTAGATCGATATATACCTTCTCATCCACCGGACAATAGAACGGCCCCGTCTGCGACTGAGCAACGCCACAGCCGGATTGAGTGTAGTCCCGAAAGAGCACCAGATGGGCGTGGCGATACGGCTTCCCCGTCTGCTCCGGCAGGAGCTACGGTCCAGGTCTTCTGCACGTCATCCAGACACGAACGAGACCAGCTGCGCGGAACGCTCTTCGTCCGGCGAGGCCACCGGCCGGCCCTGGACGGCCCCGCACCACCGCCCGAGAGATAAGGCTGCCAATGTAGTTCCGTCCCGTAACCAGACTGAGAATCGCAAGGAAGATGAACCCAATGATTCCGAGCCCGCCGCCACCGAAAACCACCACCAGAGGATCCACGCCGGTCTTCGACATCATCGCTGAGACCACCAGGTGTCCAGTCCATCGCTCACCCCCATATCAATGTATTCGAGAAGTTCCCGTACGCCGACGCAAAGCCCGATCTGTAGTAGCCCTCTGAACGAAAATTCGCAGTGGAACGCCCAAGTCCAGCCAGGTTCGTATGCAACGCCCGTAACCTTTTGGAGATCTTCGATGACCGATGCAACCGCGACCGCCACAACGCGTCGTTCGCCCCGTTGACCAATCGTTAGCCGCTGCGATCCGTCTCGCCCTCATCTTCGCCGCCATCAAGCTCGCCCTGCACGTCGTCGCCAATCTTTGGGAGGCGCACATCGGCTACGGCTACTTTCGCGATGAGCTCTACTACCTCATCTGCGGACGCCACCTCGCCTGGGGCTACGTCGACCACGGCCCCATCGTCGCCCTCCAGGCCGGCTCGGCGATCTCGTCTTCGGCGATTCGCTCGTCGGCATCCGCATGTTCTCCGCTCTCGCCGGAGCCCTGCGCGTCCTCCTCACCGGCCTGCTCGCCTGGTCGCTCGGCGGCCGCCGACCGGCGCAGGTCCTCGCCATGATCTGCGTGCTCGTCGCCCCCCAGTACCTCGGCACCGACAGCTACCTCTCCATGAACTCCTTCGAGTCGACCTTCTGGATGGGCTGCGCTCATGCTGCTGATCCTGATCCAACGTGGCTGGGGCAATCGCCTGTGGATCGTCTTCGGCCTCTTCGCCGGCTTAGGCCTGCTCAACAAGCCGTCGATGACCTTCTTCCTCATCGCGCTTCTGCTCGGCGCTCCTCTCACCCCGCAGCGCCGCCTGCTCTTCAACCGCTGGGCAGCAGTGGGCATCGCGCTCATGATCCTGATCGCCCTGCCCAATCTGCTCTGGCAGATTCACAACCACTGGCCCACGCTCGAGTTCCTCCACAACGGCCAGGTCGAGAACAAGAACATCAAGCTGGCCCCGCTCCCCTTCCTCGGCCAAGCAAATCCTGAACCTGCAGCCCGCTCGACGTTCCTCATCTGGGAGCACCGGCCTCATCTGGCTGCTGCGCAGCCCACAGGCCAAAGCCCTGGCGCTGGCTCGGCCTCACCTATCTCTTCTTCCTCGCCATCATGATGGCGCTGCACGCCAAGGACTACTACGTCAGCCCCCATCTACCCCGTGCTCTTCGCCGCCGGCGGCATCGCCTGGGAGCAGCGCTTCGCGAAACGTCAATGGGTCGCGTCAGAATCGCGTCTTCGCCTTCCCGGCCCTTGAAGGAGTCCTCATCCTCATCGGCGCAGTCAACCTTGCCCATCGCCATACCCGTCCTGCGCCCTCCGACATGGCTCGTCTACACCAAGGCCCTCCACCTCTACAACCCGGGCGACAGCACCGAAAATCAGGCCAATGGCCCCCTCCCGCAGTTCTACGCCGACCGCTTCGGCTGGCAGGAAGAGGTCAACGAAGTCACCCGCATCTATCAACTCGCTCTCTCCCGAAGACCAGGCCAAAGTCGGCATCATCGGCTCCAACTACGGTGAAGCGAGCGCCATCAACTTCCTCGGCCACGGACTCCCGACAGCCATCAGCGGCCACAACAATTACTGGCTCTGGGGACCCAACGGCTACACCGGCGAGGTCATGATCGTCATCAGCGGCGCCACGCCGGACGAGATGCGGAAGCGCTACGACTCCGTCGAGATCGCCGGCCGCATGGACCATCCCTACGCCATGCCCTACGAACACCGCGACATCTACCTAGTCCGCCACCGCCATAAGAGCATCCTCGACGACTGGCTCAGCTTCAAGCACTACATTTAGTGCGGCTCCAATCCAGCGACGATATGCTACCCTCCCTGCAACCCATGAAAGAAACCCAGCAAGAGCTCCCCCGCGTCCTCAACGCGTCGCACGCGACCTCCATCGTCGTCGGCATCATCATCGGCAGCGGCATCTTCCTCGTCCCGCGCGAGATGATGGCCGCCGTCGGCTCGTCGCGCATGGTCTACGCCGTCTGGATCGTCGGTGGCCTGCTCTCGCTCTTCGGCTCCATGACCTACGCTGAGATCGCCGCCGCCCGCCCCTACTACGGCGGCGAGTACGCCTTTCTCCGCGAAGCCTACGGCGACCTCACCGGTTTCCTCTACATGTGGACATGGATCACCGTCGCCAAACCCGCCTCCATCGCCACCATAGCCGCCGGCCTCGCCCGAGTCCTCGGCACCTTCGCCATCTTCAGCTTCTTCTCCCGCCCGGCATTCGGCAGCATGCTCTGGAGTCAGATCTTCGCCATCGCAATGACCTGGCTCATCACCGGCCTCAACATTCTCGGCACGCGTAAGTCCGGCAACGTCCAGCTGGCACTCACCTGGCTCAAGGTCTTATTGATCGTCGTCATAGCAGGCTTCTGCTTCAGCTCGAGCACCCACGGCTCCTGGCAAAACTTCGCCACCGACTTCACCGGAGCACGCGGAGGCTTCTGCCGGCTTCATGATCGCCCTCATCGCCGCACTCTGGGCCTACGACGGCTGGAGCGACGTCACTCAGATGGCCGGCGAGATCCAGCGCCCGCAACGCAGCATGCCCGTCGCCCTCGTCGGAGGCAGTCGCCATCGTAGGCGGCCTCTACATGTTGACCAATGCAGCGATCCAGTACGTCCTGCCCGCCACCACCATCGCCGCAGCCGACCGCCCCGCCGCCGACGCCATGCGCCTGATCGCCGGCCACTGGGGAGCGGCCCTCGTCTCCATCGGCATGGCCGTCAGCATCTGCGCCACCTTCGTCGGCTCCTCCCTATCCGGTGCGAGAGTTCCCTTCGCCGCCGCCCGCGATGGCCTCTTCTTCAAGCAGCTCGCCCACGTGCACTCACGCTTCCACACCCCATCCACTGCGCTGATCCTTCAGGCGGTCCTCAGTTCCCTGCTGCTGCTCGCCATCGGCCAATTCCAGGCGCTCTTCTCTCTAGCCATCTTCGCCGAGTGGTTCTTCTACGCACTCACCGCCAGCACAGTCTTCGTCTTCCGCCACCGCGAACCCAATGCCACCCGCCCCTACAGCGTCTGGGGATACCCAGTCCTCCCCGCGCTCTTCATCGCTCGCCGCAATCGTCCTGCTGGTCTTCTCCTTCGCCGACCAGCCCCGCAACTCGCTAATCGGCACCGGCGTCATCCTCCTCGGAATCCCCCTGCACTACATACTGCAAAGACGAACAGCCTAAGCTCTTCCGACTTTGCCCTCCCCAAAAACCCGTCATCCTGAACGGAGTGGCGAAGCCACGGAGTCGAAGGACCCCGAAGGTCTGAACTCACCACAGCCTCCAAACCTTTCAGCCACAGCAGCACAGGGTCCAACACCCTTACCATAGGGAAACCGTCTAACTCCGATTCTGAACCACCCGCTCATACACTCGCACATACTCCTGCGCAGGCTTCTCCCAAGAGAAGTCCTGCGCCATGCCCCGCTTCATCATCGCAGTCCACTCTTTCTTGTTCGTTGAAGACGGCCAGCGCACGATGAATCGCATCAAGCAGCGCCGCCGAGTCGTACCCCCAGAACTTGAATCCATTGCCGCCGCCATTAGGCTGCTCGTCGATCGTGTCATCCAGCCCACCCGTAGCGCGCACAATCGGAATCGTCCCGTACTTCAAGCTGTAAATCTGGTTCAATCCACCGGGCTCATACCGTGACGGCATCAGGAACATATCCGATCCCGCCTCGATCTTATGCGCCACCACATTGTCGAACTTCACCTTCACGCGCATCTTCTGAGGATGCCTCAGCGCCATCTCCACCAGCAGCCGCTCGTAATACTCCTCGCCGTTGCCCAGCATCACCAGGATGGCATCCTCCTCAACCAGTCGATCCATGATATCGACGATGAAATCAAAACCCTTCTGCGTGGCAAACCGCGAGACCACGCCAATCACAGCCGTCTCATCACTCACATTTTCAAAGCCGAACGCATGCAGCAAATCACGCCTGCACTCCTTCTTCCCGGCAAGCTTCTCAGCCGAGTAGTGCGCCGCAATATGCGGGTCCGTCGCCGGATTCCACTCCTCGTAATCAACCCCATTCAGAATGCCGAACAGATCGCCGCTGCGCTGTCTAAGAACGCTGTCAAGACCATTACCGTACTCCGGCGTCTGAATCTCTTCGGCGTACTTCCGGCTCACCGTCGTAAGCGCGTCGGCATACACAATGCCACCCTTCAGGAAGTTAAACTTGTCGTTCTCCTCCAGCTTCTCAAAGGTGAACATGTCCCACGGCAGCAGCAGCGTCTCAATCGTGCGCGGCGGAAACCATCCCTGGTAGCCCGCATTATGAATCGTCAGCACCGCTGGAACATGCCGCAACACGGGATCGAAGTAGTAGGTGGAGCGCATCAGCACAGCGACCATCGCCGCCTGCCAGTCGTGCACGTGATACACATCGGGTACCCCCATGATCTTCGTCGCCTCGATCACCGCACGGCTGAACATCCCAAAGCGTTCGGCGTTGTCCGGATAATCCCCCGACGGCGTCCCATAGAAGCTCTCCCGATCGAACATCTCCGGGCTATCCACAAAATAGTTCTGGACGCCCCAATGAACCCCGCCATCCAGAATCCGCACAAACCGGTTGTAGTACGGAAACGGAATCGTTACGCTCTCGAGCACAGCCGGCGCATCCGGCGCAGCCTTCGCCACCTGCCGGTAATACGGAATAAAGACACTGACTTTGTGCCCCATCTTCGTCAAAGCTCGCGGCAAACCACTCACCACATCAGCTAGACCACCCGTCTTGGCCCACGGCGCACACTCCGATGCTGCAAATACGATATGCATGCTCATCCTTTTGTCTTGCGAACGTTAGTCTATACAACTGATGAGCAAATCTGGCAGCGCACTAGCCAGAAGTCGACGTGCATCTGCCTTCGCCTGTATCTTTGCCTTTGTTTTTTTGGTTGTCATCCCGTAGGGATCCGCTGTCACCGTTGTCTTTGTTGTTGTCCTTGCCTTTCTTGCTTGTCATCCCCGAAGGGGACCTGCTTCTGTTTTAAAGCCGTCATTCTGACCCTCAGCGAAGTCGAAGGGGGAAGCTGTTGCCTTTGCCGCTGCATTCTTCGACCTCACCCAAAAATCGTCATCTTGACCGGCGCAATGGACCTCATCGCCCATTGCGCAGCTGAGAAGGTCGCCCTGAGCAAAGTCGAGAGACCCGCATTTCCCTTTTTTTGCCGTTGCCTGTTCTTAACTACTCCCTACCCCCTACTCCCTACCCCCTGTTTTTCTGTCAAGCCCCCAAACATCTAATCCCCGCGCCAATCAAGGAGATTCGTGTGGCATAGTAATTCCACCCAATCCGCTATACTGGTAATAGAGAAGAAGAGAAGCCCCGGCCCACAAACCGGGGCTTTCCCGTCTCTATCGTTTCAAAATCGGCACATCATTGAAAATCGGCATTAAGTATTTAGAATGAATACTTTACCAATAACTCTTTTATTTGGAATACCTTATCGGACAACACACTCCGCATAGTATTGCAAATAATAGACTTACATACAAGGTACGGGGGAGGGGGTTACCACGGACAACCATGAAACATAAGCCAAAACTCGGCCAGAACTTCCTCGTGGATGACGCCGCCCGCCACGCCATCGTCGACGCCCTCGGCGACCTCAGCCACCGCACCGTCATCGAGATCGGCCCGGGCAAGGGAGCCATTACCGAGATCCTCGCCAACCGCTGCCAACGCCTCATCGCGCTCGAGCTGGACCGCGAGCTAGCCCCCGCCCTCGCCTTCCGGTTTCGCAACCACCCGAACGTGCAGATCATCGAGGCTGACGTCCTCAAAACCGACCTGCGCGCCCTCATACCACCCACCGAGACCGCCGACGTCATCGGCAATCTCCCCTACTACATCACCTCGGACATCCTGCTCCAACTCTTCGCCGCAGGCAGCTCAGACAGCCTAACCCGCGCCGTCGTGATGATGCAGCGCGAGGTAGCCGACCGAGTCTCAGCCGACCCCGGAGTCCGCGACTACGGCCTGCTCTCCGCCACAGCGCAGATGAACGCCCAGGTCGAGCACCTCTTCACCCTGCCCCCATCCGCCTTCTCTCCCCCACCCGAGGTCTACTCCACCGTTCTGCGCCTGCGCTTCGCCCCGCGCTTCACCGAACTAGGCGTGGACCCCACCGGCTTCGACGCCTTCCTCAAACAGATCTTCGCGCAAAAGCGAAAGACCCTGCAGAACAACCTCCGAGCAGCCGGCTACACTCCCCAGCAACTCGCCGCCGCATGGCCAGCCAGCATCCCCGCACAGGCACGAGCCGAATCCCTCGCACTCGAACCCACCGCAGAGCTCTATCGCGCGCTGTCGGCAGCCCCCCCGCACACACCCACTACTTAGACTTGGGAGCGGCAGCGGGCGCGGGCGCATTTGGCGCCGGATGAGGCGCCGTATAGGTCGGATGCGAAGGAGGCGTATACGTAGGGTGTGATGGAGGCGTGTACGGAGGAGGCGTATACGTAGGGTGCGAAGGCGGAGTGTAGGGCGGAGGCGCGTACGTCTGGTGCGGAGCCGGAGTGTACGGCGGAGGCGTATACGTTTGGTGAGGAGCCGGAGGCGGAACCGCTGGACGTGACGGCTGCGGTTCCATCGAACGAGGTGCAGACTCGAAAGTTCGCGGCGCAGGACGGTATGGCTCAACGTGCCCCTGCGATGGATGCGCCACCGGCACAGGAGCAGACGCAGGAGGCCTTGGTTGACCGGGTGTAGCGGGAACCGAAGGCGCGCTCGGCCGGTAAGCACCAGAGTGCCAGGCAGGGGCGGACTGGCCCGGCAACGTTCCCTGAACCGGACCGTGAGTTCCTCCAGCATTCCCGATCACCGGCTGATGGCTTGTCCTATCGACTGGAAAGTCCCGCATCAGCGACGCGCCAACAGCACTGCCGCCCCGGGAGGTATAAGCATTGCCAATCGGCCGCAGCGGCTCCACCGTCCGCCCCTCGATGGTATGTGGCCCCCGCGCTACCTGCACAGGCGCCGACGGGAAATGCCCCACATGCACCGGCACAATCGGATGCACCCCACCTGGCCCACGAACCGGCAGCGGAAGCGGATGATATCCCAACGGCGGCCGGACAATATTGATCACATAGACCGTGTTGCCAAAGCCCCACCCGCCGAAGCCGCAGTTCACCCCCGGCATCCAGCCCCAGCCAAACCCGCCCCAATACGACCAGTTCCCGCACCGATAGGGAGTCCACCCCCACCCATACCCCGAAGCCCAAACATACCCGGCCCCCGGAGACCAAACCCAGCTTCCAAAACCATAAGGATCAAAACCAGAATCCGCCGCCACCGCAGGCTGCCACACCGTACCCTGCCCCGGCACGTCATACCAGCTCCCATTGGCATCCAGATCCGACCACCCATAACCCTGATCCCCAGCGAAATTATCCCTCGCCGCAGTGCGATTCGCAGACTGATCCAGCGCCGCCTGATCCCGCTCCTCGTTCCAGCTATCCCACGAGTCCGACGAGATCCCGCGCGTTAGATAGTAGCGGTTGAAGTCAGAAGCATCCGCCACAAGAGTCTCGCCAGCCCGCACATCCGTCCGATACCCCTCACCCTCCTCGGCCGAAACCCGCTCCACATGCGCTCGACCAGTTACCACAGCGATCTTCGCCGGAGGCTCGTCCAGATCAATACGAACCGTAGCATTCTCCACCGGAGAGACCTCGTCGCCCCCTGCGTACAGCCTGTACGAATACTTCGAAGCGGCCCTCAACTCTGCATACGCCAGCCCCCGCACTAAAACAAGCTGTGTTTGGAAGGTACCGCCCCCATCCACGCTCAAATTATCCAAACTCAAAGAGCTGTTCGGAGTCATCCGAACCAGACTACCGTCCTCGAACTCAATCTCGGCCTGACCATCATCACCAGTCGTCAGCCGCAACCCCTGAACAAGCGGCATATTCACCTGCGCCGCCTCACTTCCAGTATTGTCGATATGCTCCACAGAAACACTGCCGTGCAGATAGCTGAGCCGAGCAGCCCGCTGAGAGGGCGCATCATAGCCCCACGCCGCCGTAACCGCTCCTGCAAGCCAAAAACAAAGCAGTCCCACCCCAACAACCCACTTCCGACCAGGGCGCAAATCAGCGCAATCTCTCACGGCAACTCCAGACGTACAGCTAACCATTAGACGCTCGCCCACAACCCGAAGCATCCTCTATTTATTGTCCTTTGATTGCTCCAGCAGCTTCTCCGCGCGCAATCGTACACGCTGCATCAGAGCCGTGTCACCGGCAATCGCATCCAGCGTCGGCGCGATCGTACCCAGTTCCAGCGCACGCCCTGCCTGCGCCTCGCTTGCCAGCGAGTTCATCTCCGCATCCAACCCCAACCGATCGTAGCGATGCAGAAACTCCAGTCTTCTTCCCTCATCCATCGTGAAGGAAATCGCGAGAAACATATCCGTCAGCATCGAGATATTCTTGTTTTCCGAGAAGTTATAGCCACACGAACCCTTCCCATCACCACCGGCGTAACTCAGCGTCTTGTCGCCGGTATTGGCAATGTTCTTCGCCTTCGAAGCACACTCGATGTTGAAGAAGTTGACCGCCCGTGCCGCCTTGAAGATCTTATCCGTCGTCGCCAGGCTCAACGTGATCGGCCGATCAACACGCTTCCCGCCCACATACTGCACAGCCGAGCTAGACTGCATCGACGGCGCTACCTGAGCCTCATCTGCCTGATACCTTCCCGAACCATCCTCGCGCAGCACGATCACATAGTGCGGCACAGGTACACCTTTCCTATCAAACTGGAAGCTGACCTCAGGTTTTGTCGCGACGGTATCAGCAGCCAGCGTAGCCGTCTGAGCCATCGACCCAATCCCGGACGACACACCCAAAACTGCCCCCAACAAAACCCATCCTCTGCGTCTCATCGTCCAACACCCTGCAATTGCTGTGTCTGCGCCGTATGAATATGACAAATGGCGATCGCGAGAGCATCCGCTGCATCAGCTGAATCGAACGCTTGATCAAGCTCGAGCAACCGCGCCACCATAAACTGCACCTGCTCCTTAGCCGCCAACCCATACCCAACAACCGAACTCTTGATCGACAGCGGCGCATATTCGGCAACCGGCAACCCACAGCTCGCCGCCGCCAGCATCGCCACACCACGCACCTGTCCGAGCTTTAGCGCTGACTTCACATTTGCTGAAAAGAAGACCTCTTCGATGGCCACTACCTCCGGCTGATGCAACGCAAGCAACGCGGTCAACTCCGCATAAACCTGCGCCAGCCTCTGCGGCGTCTTCTCTTTTTTGCTGAGCCGGATCGTCCCTGCGGCTACATGTACCAACCGAGGCATCCGCGCCCCCGGGTCCACCTCAACCACACCGTAACCGGTGAACTCCGTCCCGCAATCGATCCCGAACACTCGCATGGGCGAAGTGTACTGCATTTCAAACGATGTTCCGACTATCGAGCTTGAGTCTACCGAGAAATCCCTTCAAGCGGCGAGCTAGCCGTCGCATAGAGCTTCCGCGGCATCCGCCCCGCCAAAAACGCCTGCCGCCCCGCCAGCACAGCATGCTGCATCGCCTCGGCCATCAGCAGAGGATCCTTCGCCTGCGCGATCGCCGTATTCATCAGCACCGCGTCGAAGCCAAGCTCCATCGCCACAGCAGCGTCCGAAGCCGTCCCAACTCCCGCGTCCACAATCAGCGGAACCTCGGTAATCATCTCCCGCAATATCCGCAGATTCGCCGTATTCTGCAATCCCAGCCCGCTGCCAATTGGAGCCCCCAGAGGCATCACAGCTGCCGCACCCGCATCGATCAGCCGCTTGGCAAACACAATGTCATCTGAGGTATAAGGCAAAACCGTGAACCCTTCCTTCACCAACACCCGCGTCGCCTCAAGCGTCGCTTGAACATCCGGATACAACGTCTTCAGATCCCCGATCACCTCGATCTTCACCCAATCCGAAAGCCCCACCTCGCGCCCCAGTCGAGCCGCTCGAATCGCCTCCTCAGCCGTATAGCAACCAGCCGTATTCGGCAGAAGGAAGTACCGTTGCGGATCGATATAGTCCAGCAACGACTCGCTAGACCGGTCCAGATTCACCCGCCTTACCGCGACCGTCACCATCTCCGCACCCGAGGCCTCAATCGCCGCCTGAGTCTCAGGCCCATCCTTGTACTTTCCTGTTCCGACGATAAGACGTGATTGAAAGGCCCTGCCCGCGATAACCAGAGGTGTCATAGCTGCCATTCTAAAGCCAAAACACAAACGGCCCGCACTCCATCAGGAGCACGAGCCGTCCGTCGGTGAACTGTTGAGATTGACCTGAGGCGTCCATACTCGGACTTGGCCTCGGCGTAGAACTTTCAGCGAACTGAAGACCGCCAGGACTAGAGCTAGGACGCTCTAAGCCTCAGTCACCTCACGTGTTGTGATGCAACTATTACTGTCAATTTTCATAGGCTGGATCATCCTCCTTTCCCGTGTAAAGGCAGCTTACTCCTGAGTTCTCACGCAGGCAAGCCCCATCACCAAGCACGCATCAATGCATCTATTTGCAGCAAGATACGCATCAAACCATAAAGTTTGAGTCTGAAGAGTCACAATTCAAAAACTTCCGAGCAGGAAAGGTTCCCGTCAATGAAATTCGCATTCATCCTAGGATTTCTTCTCATTCTCTTCGGCATCATCGGCTTCGCCACCGGAGGCCTCTCCTTCACCCACCAGAAGAAGGACGTCGACCTTGGCCCCGTACAAATCTCCCACAAAACCAAGGACACGCTGCTTATCCCGCCCCTCGTAAGCACCATTGCCCTGCTCGGTGGCATCGGCCTGGTGGCTATCGGAGCGAAAAACCGCTAACCAGCAACCTCCGGAACAAAGATCCCAACACGTTGACCTGATTTCTAGCCTTCAATCAGTATGGATTTATACGATAGGGGGGTATAGTATTTACTAAAAGAACCCAGCCGGACGGCAGCGAATCACTTTTATGACGACTCAAAAGATAGATCTCCGCACGCCCATTCGCACGATGTTAACGTCCAGGCCTGAAGATCGTCTTTTCATGATCTCAATCTCACTTTGGAGTTGTCGAATCCTCTGGCTGTTCCTCGCTCTTGTCTTCTTCCCGACAGGACTCCTCGCCCAAGTGGAGAGCGCTTTCGACTCACGCCCCGGGCACCCCACCCACCTGCCCGAAGCCCCGGCTCTCTCTGACGACTCCGCACCGACCGTTTTCCCCCACCCGGAGAACTCCCGCTACCTCATCACCGGACAGGTCAACATCATCTTCCAGTCCAAGGGCCCCTTCCATTCGCTCTATGAGGGCACAAACAGCTTCCTCAGCAAGGGTGAGTACAAGACCTCCCTGCTTGGCACCCTCTACACAGGCCTCCAGGTCAATGCCAATCCGCGCTACAACACCGACGCCATCCTCGACATCGAGTCTTCCGGCGGCCGTGGTCTCAGCGAGGCCCTCGGTCTGGCTGGCTTCACCAACCTCGACGTCGTGCGTAATCCCAACCTCGGCTCTGCCCCCTACATCGCCCGCGTCCAGATCCACCAGACCGTCGGTCTGACCGACAAGCTGGTCGACAGCGAACGAACACCTTTTTCCCTGGCTACACAAGCTCCCGAACGCCGCTTCGAGCTGCACGTCGGCAAGATGAGCCTTCCCGACTACTTCGACATCAACTCAGTCGGCTCCGACAGTCACCTCCAGTTCCTCAACTGGACCGTCGACAACAACGGGGCCTGGGACTATGCGGCTGATACGCGCGGCTACACCTACGCGGCTGTGCTCGAGTACCACGATAAGAACTGGTCCGCCCGCTACGGCTTCGCTGCCATGCCCACCGTCGCGAACGGCATCGATCTCGACTGGGCCTTCACCCGGGCCAACGGCCAGAACATGGAGTTCGAGCTCCGCAAGTCCCTGCTCGGAAAGCTTGTCTCCCCCGACCGCAAAGGCACCGTCCGTGCACTAAGCTTCGTCAACCACGCCAACATGGGACTCTACCGCGACGCCGTGAAGGACTATTTCAGCGGTGTAACGCCAACACCAGAGATTACGTCCGTGGCAAAGTTCGGGGCCGTAAAGTACGGCTTCGCCCTGAACGCCGAGCAGGAGATCACCTCGAACCTTCGCGCCTTCACCCGTTTCGGCTGGAACGAGGGTCAGCACGAGTCCTTCGCCTACACCGAGGTCGACCAGACCTTCTCGTTCGGCGGCGACTACTCCGGTCGTGGTTGGTCGCGCCCCTTCGACAAGCTTGGCCTCGCCTTCGTCTCGAACGCCATCAAGAAGGACCACCAGAATTACCTCCGTTACGGAGGCCTCGGCTTCCTGCTGGGCGACGGCAACCTGAACTACGGCCGCGAGAACATCCTCGAGGGCTATTACAACCTGCATGCATGGCGCGGCGTCTACTACGCGCTCGATCTGCAATACATTACACATCCTGGTTACAATCGGGATCGCGGTCCGGCGTTCGTTCAAGCGGTTCGCATGCACGTCGACTTTTGAGGTTTTCTCCCCACCGGTACTTTAAGTCTCAAAGTATTCGAAAAAAGCAGCTTAGGCCCGGACTTCCGCTCCCAGAGTTCACATAGGGGGTGGACGCCGAAACCGTATACTTCAATCGTGACCCTGCTCGTCCTTTATCAAATTATCGGCTTCCTCCTCGGCCTAGTCTTCGGCAGCTTCCTGAACGTTTGTATCTCGCGCGTCCCCAAGGGGGAGTCAATCGTTCGCCCACGCTCCCGTTGCCCCCAATGCGGTGCGGCCATCCGCTGGTACGACAACATCCCCGTCGTGAGCTGGCTTCTCCTTCGGGGAAGGTGCCGCGACTGCAAACGATCAATCCCTTGGCGATACCCATTGATCGAACTCCTCACCGGAATCTGGTTTGCAAGGGTCGCTGCCCAGATCTGGACATTTTGGCACATTGGCTTCATCAGTATGGGAGATATCAATTACACCGCGAGCCAATCGCTCTTTTACAGTCTTGAAGTCCTTGGCATTGCCATCCTCGGCTTCCTCCTGATCGGCCTGATCGTCATGGACTGGCAGACATTCACCCTCCCCGATGCCTTCACCCTGAGCGGCATCGCCATCGGCCTCTTTCTCGTCTGCACGCAAGCCATCTTCCTCGGCCCAACTGAAGACCAGGTGCTCCTCACCAAACACAGCATCCACCTCTCCAGCCCCGGAGGCGTCACCGATGCCGGCAATGTATTCCTCACCGGCCCTGAGACCCTCATCTTCGGCCGCATTGCGGCGATCTGCGGAGCCGCCCTGCTCCTCCTAATCATCCGCTGGCTATACAAAGCCATCCGCCACCGCGAAGGCATGGGCCTCGGCGACGTCAAACTCATCGCGATGATCGCTGCCTTCCTCGGCTTCGCCCCAGCCATCCTTGCGCTCTTCATCGGAGTCCTCCTCGCCAGCCTCTACGGCGTCTGGCTCGTGCTCAGGCGCAAAGCGGGGGCGACCACCAGACTCCCGTTTGGCAGCTTTCTAGCCGCCGGAGGACTCCTCGCCGCTCTCTGGGGCAACACGCTCATCAACAGCTACTTGGCTCTGTTCCGATAGCCGCACAACACACCGGCCTCAGCTTGACACTTGCCAGCCGCAATCTTAGAGTCGAAGATGCCCATGCAAACTTATCCCCCCTACATCTGGAATTACCTTCCACTGGTACTGCAGATCCTTGTCGCCCTTGGACTTGCATGCGGCATGGTGGGTGTCTCCTTCCTCGTCGGCAAGCATAAAAACTCCCGCACCAAGGCCAGCACCTACGAGTGCGGCATGGACCCCATCGGCGACGCCCGGGGCCGCTTCTCCGTCCGCTTCTACATGGTCGCTATGCTCTTCATCCTGTTCGATGTGGAAGCGGTCTTCATGCTTCCCTGGGCCGTGATCTTCCGCCGCCTGCCCGCCATCACCGGCTCTGCCATGTTTGGCTTCTACGAGATGCTCGTCTATCTCGGCTTCGTCGCCGTCGGCCTCTTCTACGTATGGAAGAAGGGCATCCTCGACTGGGCTAACGACAAGGGAGACCTCTAATGTACGATCCCACAACCGCCGTTACCGGCACCGAAGCCGTCTTCGCGGCCCACCCCGACAACGCCGCCGTCAAAGCACTCTCATCCCTTGCGACTGATGCCAAATACGACCGCGACGAGCTGACCATCACCGTCGCCCGCGAAAACGTCATCGCCGCCTGTCAGGCCGTACAGCAGGCTGATTACAACTTCCTCGAGACCGTCACCGCCGTCGACTGGTACCCCTCCGAACCGCGATTCCAGATCACCTACCACATCCTCTCGTTCTCGATGAAGCAGCGCATCCGCCTCATCGTTCGCCTCGACAGCGAAGACCCATCCATCGACAGTATCGTCTCCGTCTGGCCCTCGGCGAACTTCTACGAACGCGAAGTCTTCGACCTCTTCGGCGTTCACTTCGGCGGCCACCCCAACCTTCGCCGCATCATGATGCCCGAAGACTGGAACGGCAACCCGCTGCGCAAGGACTACCCCGTGGAGGGCTACCGCTAATGGCACCCGTCGCTGCTCCTGATCAGATCAACCCCGGTATTGAAGACGTCGTAGCCGACGCGAAGCTCAAGCACCACGGCACCGACCCCGCCGCCGACCAGACCATGATCATCAACATGGGTCCGCAGCACCCTTCGACCCATGGCGTGCTCCGGCTCGTGGTCGAGATCGACGGCGAATCGGTCGTCTCGCTCGCCCCCGACATCGGCTATCTGCACACCGGCATCGAAAAGACCTGCGAGGCCAAGTTCTACCAGCAGGTCGTTCCGCTGACCGACCGCATCGACTATCTCTGCCCGATGACCAACAACCTCGCCTACTGCCTCGCAGTCGAGAAGTTGCTCGGCCTCGAGATTCCCGAACGCGCCCAGTATCTCCGCGTGCTGCTCAACGAGCTGACCCGCATCCAGTCGCACCTCGTCTGGCTCGGCACGCACGCCATGGACATCGGCGCGCTCACCGTCTTCCTCTATTGCTTCCGCGAGCGCGAAGACATCCTCCGCATCTTCGAGAACGTAGCCGGCCAGCGCATGATGACCAGCTACTTCCGCATCGGCGGCCTCTCGCTCGAACCGCCGCTGGACTTCTACAAGCAGGTTCAGGACTTCCTGAACATCATGCCGGACCGCATCCAGCAGTACGAAAACCTGCTCACCGGCAACCCGATCTGGATCAACCGCCTCAAGGACGTAGGCTACCTCTCCGCCGACGACGCGATCGCGCTCGGAGTCACCGGGCCACCGCTGCGCGCCTCGGGCGTCGATTGGGACCTTCGCCGCGACATGCCCTACTCGGGCTACGAGAAGTTCCAGTTCAAGGTGCCGGTCTCCGATATTGGCGACGTCTGGGCCCGCTACATCGTCCGCATGGACGAGATGCGCGAGTCGGTCAAGATCTGCCAGCAGGCGCTCGATGGCCTGCCCGAGGGCCGCATCGTCGCCGACGCACCCAAGATCGTCCTGCCCGACCGCGAACAGATGAAGACCCAGATGGAGTCGCTCATCCATCACTTCAAGATCGTTACCGAAGGCTTCGCCGTTCCTGCAGGAGAGGTCTACCAGGCCGTCGAATCGCCCCGCGGCGAGATGGGCTACTACGTCGTCTCCGACGGCACCGCCAAGCCGTACCGCGTTCACATGCGCAACCCGTCTTACGCGACGCTGCAGGCGCTCGAAACCATGTGCAAGGGCCGCCTGCTCGCCGACGTCGTCGCCGTCATCGGATCGATCGATATTGTCCTCGGCGAAATTGATCGCTAACCTCTGATGCTAGACCCACGCCTCAGAGCTGAACTTTGGACCTCCTGGGCTTCGCTGCTTCGCTCTTACGCCGCGGCCCACGGACTCAACAGCCGGCATCATGCAGTCGTCGAGGTCGGCGCAGACGAGATCACCCTCCGCGTAGCAAGCCGCTGGCTTCGCTTCACGCACGAGACGCTTCAAGATAGTGAAGGCAATCAGACCGGCTTCAGCCTTGAGGAAGACGGAACTGTTAAACTGAACGGTATCGCCGAAGAGATGGACCTTGCCGCCGAACGACTGGCGCGGGAGATGATGCATAGTGAGTGAAATAGCCAACACAATTTTTTCGCCGGAGCTGGCCGCCCGCTTCGACCATCTCGTAACCATCTACCCGCTCAAGCGCTCGGCGCTCGTGCCCATGCTGCTCTACGCGCAGGATGAGGTCGGCTATGTCTCCGACGCCGTCATCACCGAGATCGCACAGCGCATCGACATTATCGAGCTCGACGTGCGCAACGTGCTTTCGTACTACTCCATGCTGCGCACCAAGCCCGCGGGCAAGTACAACGTGCAGGTCTGCACCAACATCTCGCTGCATGCTGCGCGGCGGCTACGAGATCCTCGATCACTGCAAGGCCAAGCTCGGCATCGGCCATAAGGGAGTCACTCCCGACGGCATCTTCTCGCTCGAAGAGGTCGAGTGCATCGGCGCCTGCTGCTGGGCTCCGGCCATGCAGGTCAACTACGACTTCCACGACAATCTCACCACCGATCAAGGTCGACGAGATCCTCGAAACCTACCGCAACGGCCAGGGAAAGGACGTGAAGTAAATGCCCACCCTCGTCTCTCATCCCGATGAAGTCAAAGTAATCTCTCGCCGCTTCGGCCTGGGCGCAGCCGATATCGACACGTACCTCGAGCTCGACGGCTACAAGGCCGTCCAGCAGGCCATCGCGAACGGTCCCGAATGGATCATCAACGAGATGAAGGCCAGCGGTCTGCGCGGACGCGGCGGAGCAGGCTTCCCCACCGGCATGAAGTGGTCGTTCGTCCCCAAGCAGTCCGAGAAGCCCAAGTACGTCCTCGTCAACGGCGACGAGTCCGAGCCCGGCACCTGCAAGGACCACGTCATCTTCCTGCACGATCCGCACGCCGTCATCGAAGGCACCATGATCGCCGGCCTCGCCATCGGCTCGAAGATCGGCTTCATCTACCTGCGCGGCGAGTACCGCTACCTCCTCAAGATCGTCGAGAAGGCCGTCGCCGATGCCTACGCGCGCGGCTTCCTCGGCAAGAACATCTTCGGCTCCGGCGTCGACTTCGACATCGTCACGCAGACCGGCGCAGGAGCCTACGAGGTCGGCGAAGAGTCCGCCCTCATGGAGTCGCTCGAAGGCAAGCGCGGCGTTCCCCGCATCAAGCCGCCCTTCCCTGCCGTCGTCGGCCTCTACGGCGGCCCCACGGTCATCAACAACGCCGAGACCATCGCCAACGCCCCACACATCCTCCTGATGGGCGGCGAGGCCTACGCCAAACTCGGCACCGAACGCAACGGCGGCACGCGCCTCTTCGGCATCAGCGGCCACGTCGAGCGCCCCGGCGTCTACGAGCTGCCCATGGGCTACTCACTGCGCAAGGCCATCTACGACGTCGCCGGCGGCATCAAGGACGGCAAGAAGCTCAAAGCAGTCGTCCCCGGCGGCTCCTCCTGCCCCGTCCTCACGGCCGACGAGATCGACGTCGGCCTCGACTTCGACCAGATGGGCAAGGCTGGCACCATGCTCGGCTCGGGCGGCATCGTCGTGCTCGACGAGACCGTCTCCATCGTCGAGTTCGCCCTCCGCACCATCTCCTTCTACCAGCACGAATCCTGCGGCTGGTGCATTCCCTGCCGCGAGGGCACGGACTGGATCAAGAAGACCCTCACGCGCGTCCACGCTGGTGGCGGTTCAAAGAAAGACGTCGACAACGTCCAGTACCTCGCCGAAAACATGATGGGCCGCACCTTCTGCCCGCTCGGCGACGCCGCAGCCATGCCCACCCTCGGCTTCGTCAAGAAGTTCCGCAAAGAGTTCGAAGACTACATCGAAGGCAAAAACGCCGGAATCCCCATCATCACCGTTGACCAGCTGGTCGGAGCACATTAATGCCAGACGTAACCTTCACCGTAGACGGCAAAAAACTCACCGCCCCCGCGGGCACGCTGCTCATCGACGCCTGCAAGTCCTCCGGCATCGAGATCCCCGCCTTCTGCTACTACCCCGGCCTCTCGCTCCAGGCCGCCTGCCGCATGTGCGTCGTCCGCATCGAGAAGATGCCGAAGCTCCAGACCGCCTGCACCACGCCGGTCGCCGAAGGCATGGTCGTCCAGACCGAGACCCCCGAGATCGCCCAGGCCCGCAAGGCCACCCTGCAACTGCTGCTCGGCAACCATCCGCTCGACTGCCCCGTCTGCGACGCCGGCGGCGAGTGCGAACTGCAGGACATGACCTTCAAGTACGGCGCCGCCGACAGCTTCTACGCCGAACCCAAGAACCACCGCGAAGAGCAGAAGTGGTCGCCCGTCGTCTACTTCGACCGCCCGCGCTGCATCCTCTGCTACCGCTGCGTCCGCATGTGCGGCGAAGGCATGGACGTCTTCGCGCTCGGCATCCAGAACCGCGGCTCGTCTTCGGTCATCGCCCCCAACATCCCCGCCGACCTGTCACCCGACCACCTCGCCCACGTCGACTGCGAACAGTGCGGCATGTGCATCGACGCCTGCCCCGTCGGCGCTCTGACCTCCGGCACCTATCGCTACAAGACACGCCCGTGGGAGATGAACCACGTCGCCACCGTCTGCACGCATTGCGGCGACGGCTGCAAGACCACCCTCGGCGTCCGCTCGACCTCCGACGGCACCGAGATCGTCCGCGGCGACAACCGCGACAAGTCCGGCATCAACGGCGACTTCCTCTGCAACAAGGGCCGCTACGCCTTCGACTTCGCCAACCACAAAGATCGCATCACCACACCGCTGGTCCGCCAGCCCAACGGCGAACTCAAGCCCGTCTCCTGGGAAGAGGCCTTCGAGCACGCCGGCAAAAAACTCCGCGAACTCCGCGACACCCGCGGCGGCAAGTCCATCGGCGTCATCGGCGGCAACCGCCTCACCAACGAAGAGGCCTACCTCCTCCAGAAGTTCGCACGCACGGTCCTCGGCACCAACAACATCGACCACCACCGCACCGCCGACTACGTCACCTTCGCCCAGGCCTTCGCCGGTCAGACGAACCGCACCGCCTCCCTGCGCGACACCCAATCCTCACCCGCAGTCCTGATCGTCGGCGGCGACCCCACCAATCAGGCTCCCGGCACCGCATGGAACCTGCGCACCGACGTTCGCCTCAACCGCGCTCGTCTCTACGTCGCCAACACCGAAGAGATCAAGCTCCGCCGCCAGGCGAAAGCCTTCCTGCACGTCGCACCCTTCGGCTATAACGCGCTCGCAAGCTACCTCGCCGGCGACGCCGCATCCGCCGCCAGCGCAGCCGCCGACGCCAACGCTCTCAGCGCCTTCCGCGACGCCGTCAAAGCCGAAGAGAACCTCCTCATCCTCATCGGCCCCGAACTCCGCGGCGCAGAACTCAAAAACCTCATCGCCTTCGGCCTCACAATCCCCGGCGCAAAGTTCGCCCTGCTCTCCGACTACGCCAACTCGCGCGGCGCCGCCGACATGGGCCTACTCCCGGACATGCTCCCCGGCTACACCCCCGTCACCGCCGCCGGTGCCTTCGCCGAGTACAAAGCGCCCGCCACTCCCGGCCTCGACATGCTCGAGATCTTCGACGCCGCAGGCAAAGGTGAACTCTCCGCCCTCTACGTCGTCGGCTCCAATCCCATCGCCCGCTACGGCGTCGATCCGGCCACTCTCAAAAACACCTTCGTCGTCGTCCAGGAGATGTTCCTCACCGAGACCGCAGCAGCTCGCCGACGTCATCCTCCCCGCCGCCAACCTCTACGAGAAGTCCGGCTCCGTCACCAACAGCTACGGCGACCTCCAGCAGGTCAAGAAGGCCGCCGACCGCGCCGGCGTCCGCACCGACTTCGAGATGATCGTCCGCATCGCCGATAAGATGGGCGCCGACGTCCACACCCTCGTTCCCTTCGGCAAAGGCCTCCGCGCCGACATGGGTCAGTCCCGCGGCGCACAGTCCGGCGAGGCCGATCGTCACGCCGTCTGGCTCACCGCCAACAACCTCGAGCCCAAGCTCAGCCCCTTCGACTCCTACGCCATCCTCGACGAGATTCAGCGCCTCGTTCCCGGCTACGACAAGCTGCTCCGCCTGCAACTGCTCAGCGGCAACGACCAGCACCTGCAGCCCGCCGCACCCGCTGCCCTGACCCAGAACACCAACCGCCGCGATCTCGTCCTCCCGGCCAACGACACCCTCTTCACCTCAGGAACGCTCGGCCGCTACTCCGCCATGCTCAACGACGTGCAGCAATTCCAGGCCAACGAACCCCTGATCCAGATCGAAACCGCACCCGAATGAAACTGACACAGGAAGTAAAAACTGTGAGCCACCTCACCAGCCAGCCCAACCTCAACGGCTTAGGAGGAGACGTGCTCGCAAGGTATGAAACGGGAGCGGTAGCTACTCTTGTATTCTTCGCGTTTTGCCTTGGGTCGTGCTCTTAGGTTTTGTTAGGATTTTTCACTTCGCCGAAGCCTATGGCTGGATTGATGTAGCGATGGGTCTATTGATGTCCCTCGCTTTCCATAACCGATTTCATCGTGACGATAACGAACCGAGAAACTAACGAATGCATCTATCTCAATTCCAGACATTTCTGCTGCTCAGCATCCTCAAGATCGTCGTCGTCCTCGTCATCACCCTGACGGCGGTCGCCTACACCGTGCTGCTCGAGCGCAAGGTCCTCGGCCGCATGCAGAACCGCTGGGGACCCTCGCGCGTCGGCCCCTTCGGCCTGCTGCAGCCGCTCGCCGACGGCATCAAGCTCTTCCTCAAGGAAGACCTGCTTCCCCTTGCCGCCGAGCGCCCGCTCTTCATCGTCGCGCCTATCATCGCGCTCACCTGCTCGCTGATTTCCATCGCCGTCGTCCCCTTCGGACAGCTCCAGCACGTCACCGTCAACGGCGTCAGCGTCGACATCTTCAACATCGCCGACCTCAACATCGGCCTTCTCGTCATCCTCGGCATCACCTCCATCGGCGTCTACGGCATCGCGCTCTCCGGCTGGTCGTCGAACAACAAGTTCGCGCTGCTCGGCTCACTCCGCGCCACGTCGCAGATGATCAGCTACGAGCTGGCCCTCGGCCTCTCGCTCGTCGGCGTCGTGCTGCGTGCCCAGTCCCTCAGCCTGCGCGGCCATCGTCGACAGCCAGTCCGCCCACGGCATGCTCTCATGGAACGTCTTCGGCGGCCTCCAGTTCGTCGCCTTCTTCATCTACCTCATGGCCGCCTACGCCGAGACCAACCGCGCCCCCTTCGACCTCCCCGAGGCCGAGTCCGAGCTCATCGCCGGCTACCACACCGAGTACTCCTCCATGAAGTTCGCCATGTTCTTCATGGCCGAGTACGCCAACATGATCACCGTCGCCTGCGTCGCCACTCTGCTCTTCTTCGGTGGTCCGTCCAGCCCCTTCGGCCACCTCTTCCCGGCCATCCGCGGCCCAATCGTCGCGGCCATCCTGCCCATCTTCTGGTTCGTCGTCAAGGTCTTCGCGTTCCTTCTGCTCTATATCTGGGTCCGCGGCACGCTGCCTCGCTTCCGTTACGACCAACTCATGAGCTTCGGCTGGAAGTTCCTTCTCCCGCTCGCGATGGCCAACATCGTCGTCACCAGCCTCGTTCTTGCCTTACACGCAAAAAGAGGGTAGCAAGCTGTTTTACAATCAGCAGATAGCCCGTAACATCTGCTCAGTTTCAAACGAGATCGAATAAGGACTCATCGGATCATCATGCAACTGGCACTCTTCATCATCTTTGGCGCGCTGGCGGTCGCGGGAGCACTCAACTTCCTCTTCCAACGCCACCCCATCAACAGCGCCCTCTCGCTGGTCGTCGTCATGATGTCGCTGGCCGTCCTCTACTGGTCGCTCGGAGCCGAGTTCCTCGCCGCCGCCCAGGTCATCGTCTACTCCGGCGCCATCATGGTGCTCTTCGTCTTCGTCGTCATGCTCCTCAATGCGGGCGAAGAAGAACGCACCAAGGGCAGCCGGGCAGCCTACATCGCCGGAATCCCGGGGGCCGCCGCCATCTTCTGCCTGCTCAGCTTCGTCTTCCTTACCGAGCGGAAGGCCCTCGGCACCGTCAATCTCGGCGGCCATCTGGACCACGCTGTCAGCAACATCTCCGAGCTCAGCTCGATCCTTTTCACCAAGCTGCTCCTACCCTTCGAGGTCACCTCGATCCTTATCCTCGTAGCGATCCTCGGAGCCGTCGTGCTCGCGCGGAAGGAGCAATAGCATGGCCCACCTCTGGCTGGTAGATGCCGTAATC
Source organism: uncultured Acidobacteriaceae bacterium (assembly GCA_963738855.1). Classification (GTDB taxonomy): domain Bacteria; phylum Acidobacteriota; class Terriglobia; order Terriglobales; family Acidobacteriaceae; genus Edaphobacter. The sequence continues at coordinate 192,955 of CAVTYC010000001.1, forward strand.
CTCGCCATGTTCTTGCCTTTTCTTGTGTATCTTTTCGTGAAAATGCTCCGCGCCCCCAAAACCGAGCACTCTTGGCAGCGGTGGACCTGCATCACTACCGGCTTCGCAGCTTCCGTTCTATTGCTGCTCGACCACGTCAATGCCCTTCGGCACCACATCTACTCCAGTACCAGCGATCTCCGCTTCTTCGGCATTGTGCTTGCGCTCGCTTCTGCGCTGCTCATCCGAAAAGCCGTCGTTGTAAGGAGGCACGCCTAAATGGTTCCCATCTCCTACTACCTCATCCTTGCCGCCATCCTCTTCTCCACCGGCGTCGCATCGTTCCTCATCAAGCGCAACATCATCACCGTCTTCATGTCCATCGAGCTGATGCTCAACGCCGTCAACCTGACCTTCGTCGCCTTCGCGCACATGTGGCACCAGGTCTCCGGACAGATCTTTGTCTTCTTCGTCATGGTCGTTGCCGCAGCGGAAGCCGCTGTCGGCCTGGCCATCATCATCGCCATCTTCCGTACACGCCAGACCCTGAACGTCGATCAGGTCAACCTGATGAAACTCTGAGACTCGAGAACTACTGATGCCCGCTTCGTATCTCTGGCTGATTCCGCTGCTTCCCTTCACCGGCTTCCTCATCAACGGAACCGTCGGCCGCAAGCTGCCCCGCGCCCTCGTCTCCGCCGTCGCGCTAATCTGCACCGCCATCCCCGCGGCCCTCGTCACGTGGCTCTGGGCGTTCATCAGGTGGACCCCCGGCTCTCCCGATACCATCGGCATCGTCAGCCAGCCATGGATCACCATCACCGGCTTCCAGGTCAACTTCGCCCTCAGCGTCGATCACCTCACGCTCATCATGCTGGCTGTCGTCACCGGCGTCGGTTTCCTCATCCACATCTACTCGGTCGGCTACATGGCGCACGAAGAGGGCTACTGGCGCTTCTTCGCCTACCTCAACCTCTTCATGTTCTTCATGCTCATCCTGGTCCTCGCCGAGAGCTTCCTTCTACTCTTCGTCGGCTGGGAGGGCGTCGGTCTCGCCTCCTACCTGCTCATCGGCTTCTACTTCACCAAGGACTCCGCCGCCAACGCCGGTAAAAAAGCCTTCATCGTCAACCGCATCGGCGACTTCGGCTTCCTCCTGGCGATGTTCCTCCTCGTCCAGCACTTCGGCTCGCTCAGCTTCTCGCAGGTCTTCGGAGCCATCAGCGCCAATCCCGACTGGCACGGCGGCATCCTCACCGCCATCGCGCTCCTGCTCGTCCTCGGAGCCACCGGCAAATCCGCGCAGATCCCGCTCTACGTCTGGCTCCCCGACGCCATGGAAGGCCCCACCCCCGTCTCCGCCCTCATTCACGCGGCGACGATGGTCACGGCCGGCATCTACATGGTCGCCCGCTGCCACACCCTCTTCGACCGCAGCCCCTATGCACTTAGCGTAGTCGCCATCATCGGCGCGGCCACCGCCATCTTCGCCGCCTGCATCGGCCTCGTCCAGAACGACATCAAGCGCGTCCTCGCCTACTCCACCGTTTCGCAGCTCGGCTACATGTTCCTGGCCTGCGGGGTCGGCGCCTACGAAGCCGGCATCTTCCACCTGATGACCCACGCCTTCTTCAAGGCGCTGCTCTTCCTCGCCGCAGGCTCCGTCATCCACGCCCTCTCCGGCGAGCAGGACATGCGCCACATGGGCGGCCTGCGCAAGCACATCCCCATCACCTTCTGGACTATGACGGCAGGCGTCGTCGCCATCGCTGGCATTCCGCCCCTGGCCGGCTTCTTCTCCAAGGACGACATCCTCTTCCGCACCTTCACCAGCGACAACCCGCTCGGCAAGCTCCTCTGGTTCGTCGGCCTCTTCACCGCCGGCATGACCTCGTTCTACATGTTCCGCCTCTGGTTCAAGACCTTCTTCGGTCCGGAGAAGTTCAACCAGCACGCCGACACCCATGACCACGGCCACGCAGCCCACGGCCACGCCCCCCACGAATCCCCCTGGATCATGCTCGGCCCGTTGGTCATCCTCGCGATCCTCTCAGTCATCGGCGGATGGGTCGGCATCCCCGTTGCCTTCGGAGGCAGCGACAGAGCGGAGCACTTCCTGCAGCCGATCTTCAACGCCGGTGTCGTTGAAACAGTGACCAACGTTGCAAGCCACAGTCTCGAACTAACGCTGGCGGTAGTCTCGGTGCTGACCTCCGCCCTCGGCTTCTACATCGCCTACATCTTCTACTACAAGAAGCCCGGCACAGCCTCCGCGCTCGCAGAGAAATCTCCAGCCCTCTACCGCCTCGTTCAAAACAAGTTCTACATCGACGAGATCTACAACGCCATCTTCGTCACCGGCCTGCTCATCTTCACCCGCATCTTCCTGAGCGGCCTAACCGACACGATCCTGGTCAACGGCTCAGCCCGCACCGCCGCTGCCTCAACCCGCGGACTCAGCAAGCTCACCCGCCGCATTCAGTCAGGAAACATTCGCTCCTACGCCGGCTGGCTTGCCCTGGGAGCCGCCGCTGTCATCTTTGTCATGGTCTTTGGCCGAACCCTCTGGACACACTAGATGTCTCGCAGTTGTAGTTTGCGTCGCTTTTGCTTGTTCTTTTAGTTGTCATCCCCTAGGGATCTGCTTTTGCAGTAGCACCACAAGGAACCGATGAACCTCGATCACTCCATCCTGACGATCATCACCTTCGTCCCTCTCGCCGGAGCCATCCTCCTCGCGCTCCTGCCCGACCGCGACAAGCTTCAGCAGTGGGCCGCCCTCGCCGTCACGCTCGTCACCTTCCTGCTCACCCTGCACCTGCCCTTCCACTACGACTACGCCGCCAAGGGATTCCAATTCGAGCAGAACTTCGGTTGGATCTCCTCCCCCGCCATCCGCTATCACATGGGCGTCGACGGCCTCTCCATGTGGCTCGTCGTGCTTACCGGCCTGCTCGCCCCCCTCGGCGTCCTCATCTCCTGGCGCACCATCGATTCCCGCCGCCGTCTCTTCTACTCCCTCTTCCTCCTCCAGCAGGTCGCGATGCTCGGCATCTTCGTCTCGCTCGACCTCTTCCTCTACTACGCCTTCTGGGAACTCTCTCTCGTCCCAATGGCACTTCTCATCGCCACCTTCGGCCGCACCGAGAACCGCCGCCGCGCCGCGATCAAGTTCTTCCTCTACGCCTTCATTCCCTCAGCCATCCTGCTCGTCGCCATCCTCTGGCTCTACGTCAAGACCGGCTCGTTCGATCTGCCCGTCCTCGCGCAGCTAGCCGCCACGCACGGCATCTCGTCGAACTCCGCCGCCCTCTGGCTCGCCTCCATCGCCTTCCTCGTAGCCTTCGCGGTCAAGGTCCCCATCTTCCCGCTCCATGGCTGGCTGGCCGACGCAGTATCCGAAGCCCCCACCGCCGCGGTCATGGTGCTCGCCGGAAAGCTCGGCCTTTACTCCATCCTGCGCTTCTCCTTCGCCATCTTCCCCGCCGAGTCGCACCGCATCGCGCCCCTGATGATCGCCCTCGGGGCCATCGGCATCGTCTACGGCGCACTCATCGCCCTCACGCAGAACGACCTCAAGCGGCTCGCCGCCTACGGGACGCTCGGCCACGTCAGCGTCGTCGTCCTCGGCATCTTCACCTTCACCATCGCCGGCATCGACGGCGGCATCTACCAGACCCTCAACGAAGGCATCGGCGGCGGCGCACTCTTCATGCTCCTCGGCCTCCTCTACGAGCGCTACCACACCTACGACATGCGCGACTACGGCGGCCTCGCCCAGAAGCTCCCCTGGATGGTGACCATGTTCGTCCTCACCACCCTCTCCGTCGTCGGCCTGCCCATGCTCAACGGCTTCGTCGGCGAGTTCCTCGTCTTCTCCGGCTCCATGCAGTCCAGCGTCGCGCGTTATGCAGTCGATAACTATGCAGGCTCTCATCAGTGGATTCATGCGATGTGCCATTTCATAGTGACCTACGGCTGGACGGTCCTCGCCACCAGCGGCGTCATCCTCACTGCCGCCTATATGCTCTGGATGATCCAGCGCGTCTTCTATGGCGACCTGAACCACAACACAGCCTCCGTAGCCGCCTTCGATCTCGACGCCCGCGAGCACCTCGCCCTCTGGCCCCTGGTCGCGCTCTTCCTTCTCATGGGCATCGCCTCTCCCTATTGGACGCGTGCCATCGACACCGCAGGCGCGCAGATCGCCGACACCGTACATCAGGTCATCACCGTGAACTCCGAAGCTGCACAGTCCGCAATCCAGTCCCAGGGAGGACAGCGCTAATGCATAACGTCCTCGCCCTCCTCCCCGAGATCGTCCTTACCCTCACCGGCATCCTCATCATGCTGGTCGAGCCCTGTCTCAAGCCCACCAACTCCCGCAAGCCCCTCGGCTGGATCGCCATCGCCGGAACCACTGCCGCTGGCCTCGCGAGCGCCTACCAGCTCCAGTTCGGCACTATCCACGCCTTCTTCGGCACCATCCAGGTCGACGCCTTCTCGGTCTTCTTCCACCTGCTCATCTCCGCCGTCGTCCTCGTCACCCTCCTCAGCTCACTCGACTACTTCGAAGGCCCACGAGTCCAACGCCGGCGAGTACTTCGCCCTCGTCCTCTTCGGAGCCATCGGCATGATGCTCATGACCTGCTCCGTCGAGCTCCTCATGGTCTTCATCGGCCTCGAGATCTCCTCCATCTCCACCTACATCATGGCCGGCTTCCGCAAGGGTCAGGCCACCGGCACCGAGTCCTCCATCAAGTACTTCCTCCTCGGCTCCTTCGCCACAGCCTTCTTCCTCTACGGCATCGCCCTCGCCTTCGGAGCCACCGGTTCCACCAGCATCTACGCCATCGCCCAGGGCCTCACCACCACCGCCACCCCCACCATGGCCTTCCTCGCCCTCGCCATGATCATCATCGGCCTCGGCTTCAAGGTCTCCGCCGCACCCTTCCACGTCTGGACGCCCGACGTCTACCAGGGAGCCCCCGCTCCCGTCGTCGGCCTCATGTCCACCGCTCCCAAGGCCGCAGCCTTCGCCGTTCTGCTCCGCATCACCTTTACCGGCTTCCCCGCCTATCAGCACCGCTGGTCGATCCTCCTCTGGATCCTCGCCGCTCTCTCGATGACCATCGGCAACCTCGGCGCCCTGCTCCAGCGCGACGTCAAGCGCATGCTCGCCTACTCCAGCATCGCCCACGCCGGATACCTGCTCGTCGCCTTCACCGCCTTCCCCCTCGACGGCATCGCCGCGGCCTGCTTCTACACCGCCGCCTACGCCGCCATGAACGTCGGAGCCTTCGCCGTCATCACCCAGATCGCCGGATACGACGAGAACGTCCGCACCATCGACGACTTCACCGGCCTCTCCCTCAAGCGCCCCGTCCTCGCCGCGCTGCTCTCCTTCTTCCTGCTCTCGCTGATCGGCATCCCCTTCACCGGAGGCTTCTTCGGCAAGTTCTACGTCTTCTCCGCCGCCATCCACTCCGGCCACGTCTGGCTCGCCGTCATCGGCCTCCTCAACAGCGGCATAGCCTGCTTCTACTACCTCCGCTTTCTGGCAGCCATCTACTCCCGCCCGGCCAGCGAAACTAACCGTCTCGCCCAGCGCCGTCCCATCAGCGTCCCAGCCGGGATAGGCCTCACTCTGGCCGCCGCAGCCACACTCATCCTCGGCATCCTCCCCGGCAACGTCCTCTGGCTGGCCCAATTCGCCAGCAGCAGCACCCTGATCGAAGAAGCTCGCGAGAAGTGTGCCCAGCAGCCCGTAAACTGCAAGGTCCAGCTAGACGTAGACGTCCACTAAGACTCACTGACAACTGAGAGCTGACCACCGAAGACTCGGCAGCAGGAGAACGACATGGCCAACCAACACTTCTTCTTCAAGTTGATCCCGCCGCGTCCCACCTTCGCCACCGATATGAGCGACAGCGAGCGCGCCCTCATGGGCCAGCACGCCGCCTACGTCCGCACCCACTTCGAAGGCGGCTCCGTCCTCTGCTACGGCCCAGTCCTCGGCCCTGAAGGCTCCTTCGGCTTCGCCATCCTCGAGATGCCCGACCTCACCGCAGCCGAGACCTTCGCCACCAACGACCCCACCGTCCAATCCGGCCTGAACACCTACCAGATCTCCCCCATGCGCCTCGGCGGAACACAAACCTCCCGCATCAGCCAATAAGCCGCTCCCAAACAGAAGAGCCCCCGCCGGAGCGGAGGCTCTTCATCAAAACAAACTCCAGGACCGGGCTAAACTACGCCTGAGCCTTGAGGAAGATGATGACGAAGGTAAACAGCGCGAGGGACTCAATGAACGCGAGGCCGAGAATCAGGAACATAAAGATTCCAGGACGAGCGCCCGGGTTACGTGCCAAAGCCTCGGTCGCCGAAGCAGTCGCCTTACCCTGCCCAAGACCGCAGAGACCAGCAGCGATGGCCATGCCAAGGCTGGCAGCCAGCGGAACCCACTGCGATGCGGGTGAATAGTTGCCACCCTGCGCAAAAGCCGGCGTTGCAAGCAGCATCGCGGCCAACGACATAAACAGATATTGCAGCTTCTTCATCGTGTTACTCCAACTCCCGTCAGATACGTCGCCAGTGGGTGGTTGATGCTCACCGTGCTGGCACCCTCACGCTGTACGACGTTGTTGCTACCGCAAAGAGGGAGCCCCTAAGCGGCAAACCTAAACTCAAACCTTACTTCAGCAATCGGCCTTGCTCTTGCCTTTGCTTCTAGGTAACCCAGGGCTTCAGCCTTGGGCTAGAGCGAAGCTCTAGTGATCGTGCGCCACAGCCAGCGACAGATAAATCGCCGCCAGCAAAAAGAACACATAAGCCTGTATGACTGCCACGCCAAGGTGCAGCCCAAGAAAGATCAGCGGAATGCCTATCGGCAGCAGCGAGAAGAACGCCAGCGTCACCAGGTCGCCCGCAAACATATTGGCGTAAAGACGAACCGTCAGCGAGAGCACACGCGCAAAGTGCGAGATGATCTCAATCGGCAGCAGCAGCCACGAAAGCCACCACACAGGCCCCAGGAACTGCTTGATATACGCCCCGCCGTTCGCCCGCAAACCATGGTAGTGGTAGTACAGGAAGGTCACGATCGCAAACCCCAGCGGCACAACGACATTCGCGGTCGGCGACTCCAGCCCCGGCACCAGCCCCATCAGGTTGCTCAGCAGGATGAACAGGAACAGCGCCGTCAGGTAGCTGACAAACCGCTCATAACCGTGTCCGATAATCGACTCGCCCTGCTCCACAACGAACTCATTCGTCATCTCGGCCAGGTGCTGCACTCCATTCGGCTTCTCCACACTCAGCGAGAGCCGCACCACGACGAAGTACGCAATCAGCACCAGAAAGACCAGCAGCTCCATCGAAAACGCATTCGTAATCGGAGCCTCAGGATATTTCGGCGCCACATGTACAGCCCGCAGCAGCGCCGTCACAGGCGCAGCAAAGTGGACATTCAAAAATTGAGTAAACAGCAATTGTGTCGGCATATAGAAAAATCAGTCGAATCTGGCCCGAAACGCCGGTCTAAACCGTCCACGCCTTGATCAGCCTCAACCCCTCCACTGAGAGCGCAAACACTCCCAGCGCAAGGCCTCCAGCCAGCGCATAGACCGAACCATTCAGTACCTTAAGGCTAACATAAAGCAGCACGATCGTAAGCCCCAGCCGCACGAAGAATCCCACCAGAACCATCCCCATCGGCCTTGCCTTCTCCCCGCCGTCCATCCTGGCCATCACCGCGGTCATCAGCCGCAGCCACTCAAACAGCCCCGACCCCGAGATAGCCGCCCCCACCACCAGCAGCGCTGCCGACTGCCACCCCAGCTTCCACCACAGCACCACCGCTCCCACCACCGTCACCCCAACCAGCAGTCGCAGCGCCCGCAGAATCGTCCGCTTGAAGTCCTCATCGCTGAAATTTTCCATTGCCAGCATCAACGATCCCTCTTCAAATACCGCGAAGCCGTATAAAAAATCTGCAAAAATCCACCCGCAGCCCCCAGCAAAATCCCCACAATCCCAATCCAGTTCTGCTGAAACTTCCGATCCAGCCAAGCCCCCACCAGCCACCCGATCACGCACCCAGCTGGCAGCGCAATCGCAAGCTGAATCATCGACTCAGCCTTCACCAGATCGCCCAGCACGCCCTTCCCGCCCGGCTCCTTCTCGTTCTCCGTTCCATCATCCGCCATAACCCAACCATTACATCACGACAACCCCACCTCCATCCGAATCATCCAAACACCCGACCACGGATCGCACAGACAAACACGGATAAGAGCAGAATCCAACAATATCGAACCCTCTCGTGCTTGAAAAATCAATCGGTGAAATCGGTGCAAATCGGTGTTAAGCAGTCTCATCCGCGCCCATCCGCGAAGATCCGCGGTCGCCCGGTATCGAATCTCCCCCGCTATACTTGAACCTAAACTAAGCCATCCAAAGGAAAACCCGTGTTCGAGTCCGAGTTTGAGCAAAACCTCTACGCCCTCCGCCGCGACAAGCTGAAGCAGATCGCCGCCCTCGGACAGGAAGCCGGCCTCAACGAGGCCCAGGCCACCTACCCCAGCTGCTACTCCACCAGCCACACCATCCCCGAGCTACGCGCCGCCTTCGACGACCAGACCGCCGAGCAGCTGGAATCCGCTCCCTATCCCATCACGGTCCGCATCGCCGGACGCATCATGGCCATCCGCGTCCAGGGCAAAGCCGGATTCGCCCAGCTCCAGCAGGGCGGCCAGCGCATGCAGATCTACGTCCGCAAGGACGACGTCGGCGAAAACGCCTTCGCCCTCTACAAGCTCCTCGACCTCGGCGACCACATCGGCGTCATCGGCCACCTCTTCCGCACCCGCACCGGCGAGCTGACCATCCACGTCTCCAGTCTCACCTTCCTCAGCAAGGCCCTCCTCGCCCTGCCCGACAAGTTCCACGGCCTAGCCGACACCGAACTCCGCTACCGCCAGCGCTACGTCGACCTCTTCATGAACGTCGGCACCCTCAAGCCCGCCACGCCCCCACCCCCACCAACCGAAGCAGCCGAAGCGACGACTGCGAACGAAGCCGTCACAAATGAAGCCCTCACAAACGAAGCCGTCACAAATGAAGCCCTCACAAACGAAGCCGTCACAAATGAAGCCCTCACAAAAGAAGCCCTCACAAATAAAGCCGTCATCCTGAGCGAAGGCGGCAAAGCCGCCGAGTCGAAGGACCCCGAAGGTGCTGGCCCAACCACAACCGCCGGCCCCCTTTCGGCCACGGATGTTCCAGCCACCGAGCCCGAACCCGAGACCCGCAACGTCCGCGAGGTCTTCGTCAAGCGAGCCGCCATCCTCCGCGCCATCCGAGCCTTCTTCGACAGCCGCGGCTACCTCGAAGTCGAGACCCCGATGATGCAGCAGGTCGCCGGAGGAGCCGCCGCCCGCCCATTCACCACCCACCACAACGAGCTCGACATCGACCTCTTCCTCCGCATCGCCCCCGAGCTCTACCTCAAGCGCCTCGTCGTCGGAGGCCTCGACCGCGTCTACGAGATCAACCGCAACTTCCGCAACGAAGGCGTCAGCACCCGCCACAACCCCGAGTTCACCATGCTCGAGTTCTACCAGGCCTACGCCGACTACAACGAACTGATGCGCATCACCGAAGAGCTCGTCATCGACGTAGCCCGCCAGGTCAACGGCACCACGATCGCCCACTTCAACGGCAACGAGATCGACCTAAGCAAGTGGACAAAGCTCTCCATGCGCGAAGCCATCATCAAGTTCTGGCCGAGTAACTTCGGTACACCGCCGACGATGGAGTCATTCAACACTCTTGAGGATGTTCGTGCTTTATATCTTCAACTCATCGCAGGAGACTTCAATATCGGTCATCCTGACTATCCTGCCGGACGATCTGTGGGAGGGTTGATCGCATCGCTTTTTGAATTTCTGGCCGAACCCCACCTCATCCAGCCCACCATCATCTACGACTTCCCGCTAGCCGTAAGCCCACTCTCCAAGAAGAAGCCCGACGAGCCCGACTGGGTCGAGCGCTTCGAGTTCTACATAGGCGGCTTCGAAGTAGGCAACGCCTTCAGCGAGCTAAACGACCCTGACGACCAGCGCCAGCGCTTCCTCGACCAGCTCGACCAGAAGGAAAAGGGCGACGACGAAGCCCACCAGATGGACGAAGACTACGTCCGAGCCCTCGGCTACGGTCTCCCCCCCACCGCAGGCGAAGGCATAGGCATCGACCGCCTCACCATGCTCCTCACCAACTCCCGCTCCATCCGTGACGTCATCCTCTTCCCCCTCATGCGCCCCATCCAGAAGAGCAACGAACAAGTCGCCGCCAAACAAAGCCAACCCCACGGTGAATCCGCCGAGTAGAGGTCGTTCTTGCAGTTGCTTTTGTTGGCTCCTTCCAACTTTGCCCTCTCCCCCAAACCCGTCATCCTGAGCGAAGACGCGCGCTTTTGCGCGTCGAAGTCGAAGGACCCCGAAGCTTTACACCCACCACAACTCTTCAACCCTTTTCAGCCACAACCGCCTGGCCCCCACCCACTACGCCGGGTGCCCCATCCTGAGCGCGCCTGACCGCGCGAAGGTTGGGGAGTCCACGAAACCTGGGTGCCCCATCTTCGGCGCAGTTTTATCGCGCCTAAGGTGGGACATTCGCGCAACGCCCGAACCGCTTTCCTCCACCCACTCACAACCCTGTCATTTCGACCGAAGCTGCTCACGCTTTTGTGAGCAGCGCAGCGGAGAAACTCGCTTCTCTACCCACACTCTTCCCCAGCCAAGACACGCCTTGGCTTTTCTTGCTTGTCATCCCCGAAGGGGACCTGCTGTCGTCTTTGCCGTTGCCTGTTCTCCCCCACTCACCCAAACCCTGTCATTTCGACCGAAGCTGCTCACGCTTTTGTGAGCAGCGCAGCGGAGAAACCCGCTTCTCTACCCACACTCTTCCCAGCCAAGACACGCCTTGGCTTTTCTTGCTTGTCATCCCCGAAGGGGACCTGCTGTCGTCTTTGCCGTTGCCTGTTCTCCCCCACCCACCCAAACCCTGTATTTTGCCCGAAGCGCCACGATTCATAGTTAAGGCTCTAAATAAGCCCAAGCCGAATCGTTTTGAAGGGGCGCGGCTTCAGCCGCTCCGTAAGTGGCTCAATTTCAATGTGGCTTTAGCCACTGAGGGAATACTTCTCTTGGCAGAATGACCGACCTGAAACTTGTCCAGATCTCTTACTAAAAATAATTAACCATATAACCGGTTATATGGTATAAATGAACTGCACGAGGCACCCGGAGCAAATTCCATGCCCACTCGCCAGCCCGTCACCCCCATAAAATCCGCCCTCGCAAGGCCCATCGCCAACCGCATCGGCGGCCACCTGGCCCTAGATTTTTGCAACACAGCCGGCGAACACCTCGCCACCCAGCCCGACGAGATGCTTCTCGACTGGGAATCCTTCCTCCGCTGGGCGACCCAGAGCGGACTCATCGCGCCCCAAACCTACGCTGAACTCCTGCACCATCCCACGCCGGTCGACAAGATCGTGAACCTACGCGAAGCCATCTACCGCACCGGCCTGGCCATCGCCCGCGGCGACTCCATCCCCAATCGCGACCTCCTCACCCTCCACGAGCACGCCAACACGCCAAAGCCAGCCGTCGCAATCGGTCAGGACGGCCTGCGCTGGCGACCCGACCCACAACAAGCCTCACAGCAACTCCTGGCCATCCTCGCCAGCGAAGCGCTGTCTCTGTTTTGTTCTCCGCGATCGTCCCACATCGGCATCTGCGAAGGCGGTCTATGCGGATGGCTCTTCCTCGATGAAAGCCGCGGAAGACGCCGCCGCTGGTGCGACATGAAAGATTGCGGTAACAGAGCAAAAGCACGCCGCTACTACCAGCAAAAGCACAAAAGTGAATGAACCCGGGCCCAAAGCTGTCACGAAAGGAAGGGATAACGATGAAACGATCACTATCGATACTCGCCGCAAGCCTTCTTCTGACTTGCACCGCAATCGCAAAAGACGCGCCCACCGAAACAAAGATCGCCGGCTTCGAAGCCGACCTGGGACAAGCGATGATCCACAAAGACATCGCCACCCTGTCGGCCCTCGTAGGGGACGACTGGACCATACAAGATAAAAGCGGATCGATGGGCACCAAAGCCGGATTCATCAACGATGTAAAGTCCGGAAAGCTCGTAGTCACCAGCTTCAAGCTCCACGACCTTCACGTCCGCGTACTCGGCAACGTAGCCTACGTGCAAGCCTTCGACGACGAAATCAGCTCTTACGAGGGCAAAGAGAGCAGCGGAACCTACAACTGGCTCGACGTCTGGGTAAACCGCGACGGCCACTGGGTCTCAGTAGCCACCCAACTGACCAGAGTCGAACCCAAAAAGTGACCCAATCTCACCACGGGTGCCCCATCCTGAGCGCGCCTGGTCGCGCGAAGGTTGGGGAGTCCGTCTTTGCCTTTCTTGCTTGTCATCCCCGCAGGGGACCTGCTGTTGTCTTTGCCGTTGCTCGTTCTCCTCCACCCAGCACCCAAAAACGTGCCATCCGCAAACCACGTTTGCCACACATTTTTCCATCAACAAACCACCAAAACACCACACCGAACACCCAAAAAATCAAACCCCAGAGCACTCTCCGGGGTCAAAAAATCCACCAAAAAAATCTGGCTACTTAGTCTTCTTCATCCGCTTCACCACCCCAGCCAGCGAGTGCTCATTCATAGCCGCCACCGCATCCCCGCGCACCTTCTTGATCCACCCCGCGACAGCCCTATCCTCCAGCGAAAACCAATCCCCAGCCGTAGCCTCAAACAGATCCCCCAGCCCGATCTGCTTCGCCGGAATCTTCAGCTTCGCACCGCCATGCGGCCCTTTCCGCTGAACAATCAGCCCGGCCTTATGCAGCAGCAGAAACATCCGCCGCACCATCACCGCGCTCTCGCCCAGCGTCTCCGCAATCGCCGCCGACGTGTGCATCGAATCCGGCTCACTCGCCAGAACCGCCAGCACCCGCACACTCAACTGAAACCGCTCGCTCTGTGCCATGCACAAAAAGCTACCACACAAACCCACACACCCATCCGCATAAATCCGTGTAATCCGCGGTCGCCCTGCCACACACCAACCATGTAAAATCTCAAAGTGAATATCCTCTTCGTCGGCGATGTCTTTGGCTCCGCCGGCCGCCACATCGTCCGCGAACACCTGCCCCACGTCATGGAAACCAACGCCGTCGACCTCCTCGTCATCAACGGCGAGAACGCCGCCGGTGGCTTCGGCATCACCCCCTCCATCGCCGAAGAGCTCTTCGACCTCGGAGCCCACGTCATCACCACCGGCAACCACATCTGGGACAAAAAAGAGATATTCGAGTACATGACCGTCCCCGCCAACTCCCACGAGCGCGGCCGCCGCATCCTCCGCCCCGCCAACTACGCCGTCGGCACCCCCGGCTTCGGCCTCTACCAGGGCGAACTCCCTACCGGTCAGCCTTACGCCGTCATCAACCTCCAGTGCCGCGTCTTCATGTCCTCCTGCGACGACCCCTTTCGCAAAGCCGACGAGCTCCTCGGCCAGATCGCCCGCGAATCCGGCGCCAAGGTCATCCTCATGGATCTCCACGGCGAAGCCACCAGCGAAAAAGTCGCCCTCGGCTGGTATCTCGACGGCCGCCTCACCGCCCTGCTCGGCACCCACACCCACATCCCAACCGCTGACGAGCGCGTTCTCCCCGGCGGCACCGCCTACCAGACCGACGTAGGCATGTCCGGCCCCTACGATTCCGTGATCGGCGTCGAAACCGAGCTCGTCCTCAATCGCTTCCTCACCGGAATGCCCGGCAAGTTCGAGCCCGCCAAGGGCAACCCCAAGATGTGCGCAGCCCTCATCTCCTGCGACGGAGCCACCGGCCGCGCCCACCGCATCCAGCGCATTATGCTCGGCGAATAACCGCGATCAGACGGCCTTCTCCAACATCACGAAGCCAAGATCATCCCGCAGCGGCCTCCCAAACCGTTCATCGCCATAAGGAAACGGCTTCGTCTCCCCAGTGAGGACATAGCCGCGACGCTCATACCAGGCAATCAGCGTGTCGCGCACATTGAGCACCGAGATGCGTATCCGACGCGCACCGCGCTCCTTAGCCGCCGCCTCAGCCGCCGCAAGCAGCCTACGTCCAAGCTGCCTGCCCTGAAGCTCAGGCCGAACATTCAGCAATCCCAAATACCAGACCGCATCCTCAAGCGGTTCCAGCCACACCGACCCGAGCAGCGATCCATCGCTCTGATCCCTCCAGGTCAGTATCAAAGCTTGGGGATGCGCTGCCAGCTCCTCTCGAAGCCGCGGCACGCTCGTGCGCTCCCCTTCGATGAAGTCCGTCTCAACCGTCCATCCCGCCGAATCGCCCGTTCCCCGATACGCCTGATTCGCCAGATCGACGATCTCGGCAAGATCACCCTCTACAGCAATTTGAAGCACCATGAAGAATCTTCTACAGCCAAACCCTCCACGCTACAAGCCGGAGCAATCGAAGCCACACCAACCTTGATAAAATAAGAGTTCGTGACTCCCCCCACCCAAATCGAAACCACAGCCCTGCCCGAAGTTCCGGCCAACCCCAGGCCCAAGATCGGCTTCGTCTCCCTCGGCTGCCCCAAAAACCTCGTCGACTCCGAGGTCATGATGGGCCTCCTCCACCACGCCGGCGGCCAGCTCACCCCCAACGCCGAAGACGCCGAAATCCTCGTCGTCAACACCTGCAGCTTCATCGACTCCGCCAAGCAGGAGTCCGTCAACACCATCCTAGAGATGGTCCAGCACAAGCAGCAGAACGGCGGCAAAGCCCAGCGCCTCATCGTCGCGGGCTGCCTCGTCGAGCGCTACCGCGACGAGATCCAGAAGAACATCCCCGAAGTCGACGCCGTAGTAGGTACCGGTGAGCTCGAAGCCATCCTCACCGCCGCAGGCCTCACCCCAAAACCGCAACCCGCAGCAAACTCTCCCTTCACCATCCTCCCGCAAGGCTCGCCAGAAGCCACCATCCACACCCACGCCATCGGCAAGGCCCAGACCGACGCCGAGGTAGCCCAGCTCATCGAGCGCGCACCCAGCGCCGTCAATCAGCACTCGCGCCCGTTAGCCGACCCCGAGAACGACCGCGAGATCGCCCCACAACTCAGAATCGTCCAGTCGCTGGCCGAGACCGGCACCACCCACGGCGACGAACCTCTCGCCCACTCAGGCGACCACATCGCGCACATCCCCAACGCCGGCACAAAATCCCGCCCCGAAGGCGACCTCCGCCAGCAACAAGGTCGCTTCTCCCGCGCCGCCTGGGACGGAGCCACCGCCGCCCTCCCCGAGTACCTCTACACCGACGCCACCCCGCGTATCCTCACCACTCCCCGCGCCAGCGCATATATCAAAATCGCCGAAGGCTGCGACCACCCCTGCAGCTTCTGCATCATCCCGCAACTGCGCGGCAAGTTCCGTTCGCGCCGCATGTCGTCCATCATCGCCGAAGCCGAAAACCTCATTGCCCAGGGCGTCCGCGAGATCACCCTCATCGGCCAGGACACCACCTGCTACGGCGAAGACCTCGGCTTCACCGACGGCCTCGCCACCCTCCTCGACGCACTCGCCGTCCTACCCGGCCTCCGCTGGCTACGCTTCCTCTACACCTACCCCAACAAGGTCACGACGAACCTGCTCGAGACCATGGCGCGCCACGATAACATCGCCAAGTACCTCGACGTCCCCCTTCAGCACGCCTCAGCTTCAGTCCTCAAAACAATGAAGCGCGGAGGCAACGCCCAGATCTTCCTCGACCTCATCGAGAAGGCCCGTCGCATCGTCCCCGGCATCGTCATCCGCACCAGCTTCATCGTAGGCTTCCCCGGCGAAACCGAAGCCGACTACAAGGAACTCGAAGCCTTCATCAAGGCCGCTCGCATCGACTGGCTAGGCGTCTTCACCTACTCCGACGAGGAGGGTGCAAAAGCCTTCGAACTGGCCGACGAACTCAAGGTCCCCAACCGCACCATTCAGGCACGCCGTCGCAAGCTGATGAAGCTCCAGCAAAAAATCAGCACCAAAGCCAAAGCTGCCTGGGTAGGCCGCGAGATCGACCTCCTCGTCGAAGGCGAATCCGAAGAGACCGAACTCCTCTGGGAGGGCCGCACCATCCTCCACGCCCCCGAGATCGACGGCAAGGTCTTCATCAACGACTTCGGCCCCCACGAAACCCTGGTCCCCGGCACCTTCTACCGAGCCGAAATCACCGAGTCCCACGACTACGACGTAGTAGCCCGCATTCTCGAATAGGAAACAAGCGGTTCGCTGCAACAGGCCGTCAGCGCAAACCCTCTTCGCGGTTGACATGACAGGTGTCCCTTTGTAGCATCGGCACGTCCACCTCTATTCCCAATAGATGGACGCGGCCTCTCGTAACATAAGCTGCAGCTTCCTACCCCCGGCCAACAGACCACTGGTAATCGTTCCATCTGAAAAATCATCCAGATGCTTGATGAGGATATCTCTCTGTTCAAGCCGCTGCCGCAGCTATGCACGTAAACCTATAGGAGATACATCACATGGCGCCACCAGTAGAAGGGGATTCAGCAATTGCAAGCGTTGCCGGAGTTACCGGAACCAATACCTCTGGTGGTATTGGAGTCAGAGGCACAAGTAACACGTACCAGGGCGTCTCCGGTCTAAGCACCAGTAACGCCGGCGTGGCTGGCGAGAGCATGCAGTTCAACGGTATCTATGGGCTCAGTCACGATCCGCATAATGCAGGAGTACTCGGAATCAACGATGGTCAAGGTTGGGGCGTCACAGGAAGAAGCGCCAACGTAGGCGTCTCGGGTGAGTGCCAGAGCACCACCGGCGTGGGAGTACACGGCAAGGGAGGAATCCTCGCCGGATTCTTTGAGGGCGCCGTGAAAGTTGTTGGCGAGCTCTACTCCGAAGGACCTTCCGCGGCGCGATTCGTGGGCCCCGTCCAGGTCACCGGCCCAGCCACAATCAACGGCCACACCACTATCAATGGCGATATCGCACTGAACGGCACGATGACGGTGCAGGGTGGTCACGACGTAATCTTCGCCGACTTTGCAGAGCACTTCGAACCTGTGCCCGGTCAGATATTGGAGCCCGGAGCCGTCGTCGTGCTCACCGATTCCGGCCGCATTCAACCCTGTCAAAGCGAATACGACACTCGCGTAGTCGGCGTTATCTCGGGCGCAGGCAACTTCCGGCCGGCAATGATTCTCGATCGCCGTCCAGGTGAATCCACAGACCCGCCGGTCGCGCTGATGGGGAAGGTCTACTGCATGGCCGACGCCACTGAAGTTCCCATCCGTGCTGGAGATTTGCTAACGAGTTCGTCGCGGGCTGGTCACGCAATGAGTGCAGGCGACCGCACCAAACGGACGGGTGCCATCATCGGCAAAGCGCTGCAATCCCTCGCCGACGGTGCGGGCCTGATTCCGATTCTCGTCACGCTTCAATAGGAGGACGGACAATGTCGGACGGCAGCCTTCCCTACCTTGGCGACATCACAATCACACCGAAGCTTCCAAGCGACGGAAACAAAGTTTTTGTCACGATTACATGGACGGTGCAATCGATCCGGCCCAGCGTTATCGAAATCTACGCACTATTCGGGTCCTCTGCAGCAAATCTTTTGGATCTAGCCCAGCGCTTCGATACTGTGGCAACGAACGCGTCGCCAGTGACGATCCCCTTGACCGGCGCCAACTACAATCCGTTTCTCTATATCGGAGTCGCGCCGCGCAATCTTGAAGGGGATGGGATCACAAAAGCGGATGAGATGGTAGATGCGAGCGGCGAACTTCAGCCCTGGGAGAGTTTCGCCTCGCAGGAAGGCTTCAACATCACCTATACGACACCACCGCCGCAGCCCAGACCTGCACCACCTCATGTATCCGTGGCGGGAGTATCCAAAACCCTGAATCAGGGTGACCTGATCACTGTCACGGTGACAGCTTCGAACGCAGACGCCTACAACATGATCGAGCATGAGGACGGATCGGATAACGCGCAACTGAGCAACAACACCGGAGTCTTCGTGGTCCCATCCACGCCGGGCAAAAGCTATACCTTCAGAGCCGAGCAACGTAACAGAGATTC
This sequence comes from uncultured Acidobacteriaceae bacterium, assembly GCA_963738855.1. GTDB lineage: Bacteria > Acidobacteriota > Terriglobia > Terriglobales > Acidobacteriaceae > Edaphobacter. The sequence goes on from CAVTYC010000001.1 coordinate 211,114, forward strand.
GAAAGTGTGGAGCCTGTTTTCTGTGCCCACTCCCTTCATCGGACCACCTAGATTGCGATCGCTGAGAAGCTTCCTAAGCCTCAGTGGCGTCCTCGCCCCTGGCACCGGGGTGCGGCAATATGCGATTAGGACGAGCAGCTCAATCCGCTCCATGATGGGTCTGTAAAGCAGACGAACTGGATTCCCACATCTACCCCACGACTGCGATGTGATCGCCCGCATCGTAGAGTAGATCAATGCGAAAGACATTAGTCAGATTGGCATGCCTTGCTGCGGTAATATTCGCTTTGCTGAAGGCATTTCCTGGGCGCGCTTGGCAGCTCACCCATGGCTCAACCTACAGAACAGGGAGAATCCAGATGAAGCTCGATCCCCATTGGCTCGTCCGCCCGAATGACAAAGGGGAAGACGAGATTCAAAGGCCCGGGGCCTTTTCCTCATTTCCTATGGCTGCAGATAGCATGATCGTCCGCCAATCAAAGAAGTGCCCAGCTACCGAAGCTGAAATGACTGAGACTTACAACAAAATCCTCGCCATCCAAAACGCTCGTCACGAGCGACCGCTCCCGCCGATCATTCATTTGTCCGAATCTCCGCAAGTAATCGACTGTGCGAAACTCACTCAAGACGGTGGGGTCACCGATTGTTTCTTTCCTAAAGACGGTACCTATGCGCGCCTCATTATCGGTGGTCTGGGTGGCCCTTCTGCACAACAAGAAGCACTGACGATGGTAAAGTCCATCCGAATCACGACAGCGTGCGTTCCTTCACGCTCTAGCGAATGACTGACGAAACATAGCAAGTGAGAAATCACTCTGGTGCTCCACCTGCCCGAGGCCCCATATCTCAATCTTGAGATACGGGGCAGAGCAAACATGAGAACGTACTAGGCCTGTCTCTACTTCCCCACCACAAGAATGGAAAACGAGTCCGGTATCATCGGAGGCCGCGCCGGTCGCTCTCCCGGCTGCGTAGCAGGAGCCGGTCCAAACTCTGCTGTGATCAGATAAAGCTTGTTCGTCTTCGTATCCAGCGCCAACGTCTTGGCCCGAGGCATCGTCGTCAGCGTCTGTTCCACCGCGAAGCTTGTCGGGCTGTTCTCTTTCACGATCGTCAGCGTGCCATCTCCCTGCGAGCTGAACGCCTCCATCGTCGCCGGATTGAACACCGCCCCATCCGTTCCTCCGCCAATCGGCAGCGTATCGATGATCTTTCCATCCGCCGCATTCAGAATCACCATCGCCTGCGGTTTGCGGCACGTAGCAAACAAAATGTTGTTCTTCACATCCATCGCCAGCCCGGCACACGTCCCACCCTTGCCTGCGAGGTCGTAGTTGCCCGTCACCTTCAGCGTCTTCCCGTCCACCACTGCAATCTTGTCCTTGTCCTCAAGGTCGATATACACATGCCCCTTGCCGTCCGACACCGCCTGCTCCGGCGCCCCGCCCAGGTCAATCGTTCCAACCACCGACCCGTCCTTCGCATCGAGCACCGTCGCGTTCGGCGCCGAATGGCTGAACACATACACTCGCCCATTGAACCCGTCCGCCATAATCCCATCCGGCCCGCCCTCCACGTCAACGGTCTTGATCGTCTTCAGCGTCTTCGCATCCCACATCACCACCGGCTTGCTTGAGCCGAACCCATGCCCCGACCGCTCATCAATCGCCGCTCCATGCGCATTCGCCGTAATCTCCCCCTCCGGCTTCAGCGTGTCCAGATTGAAGACCGTGATCTTCCCGGCAGTCCCCAGCCGCGGAATGTACAGCTTCCGCGCCGCAGAGTCCGCATAAACATAATCAAATCCGCCGTCGCCCCCAACCTTAGCCGTCGTCAAGACCTTGTACGGCCCGCTCTGCGCTACGCCGCTCATCGGCACTATCGGCAACATCGCCGCCACGATCATCATCATTGGAATCCGTCGCATCATCATCTCCTCAAGTCCATCAACTCGACACTATAAGTCACCCACCTGAATCTACCCTGAAGGCCGCACCAGGCAGTCTTGTAGAGAAGGACTCCGCCGCCGACCCACAGTTTCCCACGACGGCAGTAGCGACCACCCGCAAAACAGAATTAAAATGATTAAGTTATGTCGAAGAAAGCACTCCGCTGCCCCACCTGCCGCACCCTCGTCCTCGAAAGGAACGAAGACTTCCCCTTCTGCTCTGACCGCTGCCGCCGCATCGACCTCGGCAAGTGGGCCTCAGGAGACTACAAAATCTCCACCCCCATCCAGGACCCCGACCTTCTGGAAGAGCTAGCCCGCTCCAACAAAACCCAGCGCCAGAACGACGAAGACTAACCCTCCACAAAGCCGGGTGCCCCATATCTCGATTCTGAGATGGGGGCCATCCGAGCGCCTCTCGACCGCCTTTCCAATCTCCCAAGTAGAATCAACAGTAAAGATGGCCAACCAACAACCGCTCACCAAGCTCCCCGAAAAGAAAACCCTCTGGGCCTGGACTCTCGGAACCTTCTTCGGCGCTGGACTCCTTAAACCCGGCCCCGGAACCTACGGCTCGATAGCCGCCCTCCTCCTCTGGTACGGAGCAGCCCATACCCTCCATGCCACACCCATCGCGCTTGCCATCGGTACAGCAATCGCCGCGCTGGCCGTCACCCTAATCGGCATCCCAGCCGCGACCATCGTAGCCCGCGAATCCGGCCGCAAAGACCCGGGCCATGTCGTCATCGACGAAGCCGCCGGCCAGCTCATCGCCCTCATCGCCATCCCCGCCGACTGGCGCCACGCCGCGCTCTCCCTCCTTCTCTTCCGCGCCTTCGACATCCTCAAGCCCCCACCCATCCGCCAGCTCGAGCGTCTCCCCGAAGGCACCGGCATCATGCTCGACGACGTAGCCGCCGGCATCCTCGCCCTCTTCTGCGCCCAGCTAGCCCACCTCTTCTTTTAGCAAAGAAACAAGCTCTGCTCTTATCAGCTTTTATCGTCTTTATCATCGTTACGCCTTTGCATTTGCACACCACCAGCACAACGCATACCCTAAATCCACCAATGAGCCTCTTCCACCCCACGCCCGCTGACGGACCCCATCTCGACCACCTCACCCCCACCGCAGCCATGCCCGGCGGCGAAGTCGAGATCGACGGCATCCATCTCGACCCCCACACCCGCCGCATCCCTTACGCCACCATCGGCGACACCTTCGCTCCCGTCACCCTCTCCCGCCCCACCCGCGCCTCCGTACGCATCCCCGAGGGCAGCATCTCCGGCGACCTCATCCTCCACCGCAACGGAACCGCCTCCAACCCGCTGCATCTCCGCGTCGCCGTCCCCATGGCCGAAAACCTCCACCCCGTCGCCAACCCAGCCGTTGACGCCGACGGCAACGTCTTCGCCACCCTCTCCGGCTCCCGCGGCCAGGCCACTCCCGTATCGATCTTCAAAATCCAGCGCGACTTCCAGATCACGCCCTTCGTCCGCGACCTCATGAACCCCACCGGCCTCGCCTTCGACTCCGAGGGCTACCTCTACGCCAGCTCCCGCGCCGAAGGCACCGTCTACCGCATCTCCCCCGAGGGAGCCATCTCCTCCTACGCCGAAGGCATGGGCATCGCCACCGGCATCGCCTTCGACCACGACGGCAGCCTCTTCGTCGGCGACCGCTCCGGCACCATCTTCAAGATCAACCCCAGCCGCGAGATCTTCGTCTTCGCCACCCTCGAACCCAGCATCGCTGCCTACCACCTGGCCTTCAACAATGCCGGAACCCTCTTCGTCACCGGCCCCACCACCTCCAGCAACCAGGCCATCCATGCCATCGACCGCGACGGCAACACCACTGTCTTCTACCAGGGATTAGGCCGCGCCCAAGGCCTCGCCTTCGATGTCGACGACAACCTCTACGTAGCCGCCAGTCTACACGGCCAACGCGGCATCGTCCGCATCACCCCACGGCACGAAGCATCGCTAGCCGTCTCCGGCCACAACCTCGTAGGCCTGGCCTTCCTCGAAGACGGCTGCGCAGCCCTCGCCACCCGCGACGCACTCTTTCACGTCGACCTGGGAATTCAGGGGCGCCTTCTAATCTAGTATCTAGCGCGCTCTTACGGCCTGACCCCGCCATCCGGTAGCACGACAATCGCAAGCGCAAACACGGTCCCACCCGGAACCGACACGTTCCTTCCCTGCGACCGGACCCATCCTGAATCATCTCTGCCCATATCGCTGAAGAAATTCACCCCTGGAACCGCGTCTCTCTGCACGGATATTCCCGCGGGCAACTGCGGAACGTTCCCACCCGTCGGCTTGTTACTGTTTCGAGTAGGCATACCCGCGACCTCCGACCCCTGATACCCCTGTGTCGGCGGTGTCTGCGAACTCCCCGCCGTAACCCCGACCCCTGGCGTCGTGCGGTCTGCGGGCGCAGAAACAATCGTTGGATTCAGCAAACTCGGCGGCTCACCGATCCATAGAATCGTCGCCTTGATCGCAACCTCCCGCCCTCTCTTCATTCGAACCTTGTTGAAGGTCATACCGATCGCCGAATCGCTACCGCCGATTGACGGCTGCACCTTATCCACACGCCCAATCAACAGGCTGCCCGCATCCAGATCCAAACCATCGGCAAGGTGAATCTTCACCTCCGGCTTGGCCACCACCACATCGCCTTCTCTGGCCTTCTTCGCATCCAGACTCTTCTCCAGCCGCGCGCGAACGCCAATGATCCGGCTACCATTCGGCGCAGGCGACCCAGCGCTCCCAGCCGAATTCACCACAGTCTGAGCAGCAACCACCACAGAACAGGCCATGAGAATCGACAACCACTTTCCCACTATCCCTCTGCCATACCAACCCATCGTCTTCATCACCATAACAACCACTCATACCACAGTGCCGAATCAGATTGAGAAGATGCTCGGAGTAGTCAAAAATAGTGATCGCTGAAATCAGCGCTGTCGGCTCCGGGAATATCGCGTACCGCGTTGCCCTCGACATCGAAGGGCATCCTCAACCAATCGAAATGAAAGGCGCACCCACCTACGCTCCAGGCGTTGGCAGACACGCGCCTTCTATGAATCGCAGTTATACAAGGCCCTCGTTACGCCGCCACAGCTCGAACCTGCTCCAGCGTCGGCTTCAAAAACGCCTCACGATCGACAGCACCCATCATGATCTGTGCCACGCCACTCGCAGTGACGAACTTCACATCGGTCACTCCAATAAACCCGAGCACTGACCGCAAATAAGGCTCGACAAAGTTCATCGCGCCAGCCGGAGTCCCCAACTGATACACGCCGCCGCTGGCCACCAGCACAGTCGCCTTCTTTCCCTTCAGCAGACCCTGCACCCCACCCTCGCCATAGGCAAAGGTCTTGCCGCACCGACACACCTGGTCGATCCAAAGCTTCAGCACCGACGGAATCGAAAAGTTATGCATCGATACGCCGAACACGTACTCATCGGCTGACTCCAGTTCGGCGATCAACTCATCCGAGAGCGCCAACGCCTCTTTCTGCTCCACCGTCCGCCCACTCTCCGGCGTATAGGCCGCTCCAATCCACGCCGCATCCAGCGGTTTAGGGGCAAACTTCGCCAAATCCCGACCAATGACCTTCCCATCCGGGTTAGCAGCCTGCCATGTTCTGACGAACTCGCGCGTCAACTCACGGCTGATAGAACTTTCTAACGGACTTGAGTCCACATGAAGTAAAGTAGGCATAATCAAAACTCCTTTTGGCGACGAACGCCGCATAAACGACAAATGTCGTAATAATAGACGACACCCGTCGCTTTAAGGATTCTTTTTCTCTTTGCCAGCCTCTAATCTGATAGGAAGACCTTATGCCGATCTCCGATTGTGAAGTAAAGGACCCAAGAATCCGCCGCACCCGCCAGCTCCTCCAGGGAGCCCTCCGCGACCTCATGAAAACAAAGGCCCTCGACGAGATCTCCGTCCAGGACATCACGGATGCCGCCACCGTCAATCGTGCGACCTTCTACGACCACTACAACGACAAGTTCGCGCTCCACGAAGCCATGGTCGCCGGCGGATTCCACAAGCTCCTCCACGAGCGCAATGTCCTCTTCGACGGCACCTGCCCCTCAGCCGCCAGCGCCATCATCCTCGCCGCCTGCGACTATCTCACCCATATCCACACCGGCGACTGCACCCGCCACAACGCCTTCGAGCCCCTCATGGAATCCGCCATGGTCGCCGCCATCCGCCGCGTTCTCATCGAAGGCCTGAGCAAACACCCCAACCCATCTCTCCCCCCCGAGATGATCGCCACCACTGCCGCCTGGGCCATCTACGGTGCAGTCAAGCAGTGGTTCTACACCCCCGATCACGCTTCCGCCGAAGAAGCCGTCCAGCCCATCCTGCAACTCATCATTCCCATACTCCAGACAGCTGGCCCATTGCCGCCGCACACTGAAGCCCCGACCACACACCACGAATCCCTCACCCCGCAATAACCAAACATTTTCTAGCCACAAAAGCCGTGTTTCGAGATACATTGGAAAAACTCTGGCGTCTGCTGCGAACAAGTCTCCTTTGGAGGAGCCGAAAGCATGCGGTCACATTCAATACTCCCTGCGGTCCTATTCATCTGCGCCGCATTCATTGCACAGCAAGCCTCAGCGCAAACTGACCAGCCGCAGAACACCCAGCGAACCCTCGTGACCCGCGACGGCGGCACCGACGAGGTACTCCAGGGCATCGAAATCCCACCCATCACCAAAGCTCCCTTCTCCCTCATGCTCGAAACCGAATGGACCAGGCCGCTGGCCGACGGCGGCACCTGGACCATAGCCAACCGCCGCAGAATCGCCCGCGACAGCGCCGGTCGCGTCTATCAGGAACGCTGGCTCCTCGCACCCAAAGGAGGAAAGGTCCCATCGCGGATGTCCTTCATCCAGATCGCCGACCCCGTGAAACACACAGGGGTGACCTGCGACGTCCGAAGCCACAAATGCATGGTCGGCTACTACCGCGAGACCTCCGAGATGACCTACAAACCCTCCCCCGAAACCTCCGGCCAACTCCGCGACGGAGCCGGAACCTACACCCACGAAAACCTTGGCGAGAACACCGTCGCCGGACTCCCTACCGTAGGCATGCGCGACACAACCACCCTCAATGCCGGCATCGTTGGCAACGATCGTCCCCTCTCCATCATCCGCGAGTTCTGGTACTCGCAAAAACTAGGAATAAACCTCCTCTCCAGCCTCAGCGACGGAAGGTACGGCACCCAGCGTTTCAAAGCAACCGAGCTGACCCAGGGCGAACCCGAACCAAGCCTCTTCGAGATGCCCAGCGGCTACACCTTGGTCGAACAAAAGCCAGCCGCCTCAGAGTAAAGTCGCACTCTCGCACAGCAATCTGCGCCTGACTTAAGGACCCTCTGAACAAGTCCCGCGCCGATTCCGTTTTGAAAGGACGCGACTTTAGTCGTGCCGCAAATGGATGAATTGCAATGGGGTTTTAGAGGCTGCTGAAAAAGTCGCTGTTTTGAAAGGGCGTGGCTTTAGCCACGCCGCAATCAGCTCACTTTTCAATAGGGCTTTAGCCCTGAGGGAATGCTTCCCTTATTAGAATTGTCGGGTCCTTAGACGTGTTCAGAGCTTCCTTAACCAGCAGTTTGAAACCAAAGGGCAGCATCACCTTGTAAGCTCTGCCGCCACATGAGACCATCCCCTCAACGCACCGAAAGAGCGTGCGTCCAAAGCATCAGGAGACCCTATCCGTGCAGCGGCGTGACTTCCTCAGGTTCAGCAGCCTCACCTTAGCTCAGGCAGCAGCGGCCAAACTCCTCCCCGCCCAGATGCCGATGACACAGGCGAATCCACCAGCCACCCCAATCCCCCAAGGCAAAGCCGACTACACCCTCCACATCGCCCCCGTAACCGTCGAACTCGCCCCCGAGCGCGTCCTCAGCACCATCGGTTACAACGGCCAATCCCCCGGCCCGGTCCTTCGCATGCGCGAGGGCAAACCCATCACCGTCGACGTCATCAACTCCACCGACGTCCCCGAGCTGGTCCACTGGCACGGCCTCCTCATCCCCGCCGAAGTTGACGGTGTCGAAGAAGAAGCCACGCCCTTCGTCCCGCCACAAGGACGACGCCGCTACCAGTTCACCCCTCGCCCCGCGGGCTCCCGCTGGTACCACTCCCACGCGATGGCCTTCTCCGACCTTCACAAAGGTGCCTACACCGGCCAGTTTGGCTTCCTCCACATCGACTCCGGAGACGACCCAGGCCAATACGATCAGGAAATCTTCCTCGCCCTCCGCGACTGGGAGCCCTTCTTCACCACCTTCATGGACGACACCGACGAAGAGGGCCAGAACGACCCGCAGTTGGAGAAGCCCGCCGTCCTCAACACCGCGCCAAACGGCCTCGAGGTCAACTCGATGACCTACTCCATCAACGACAAGTCCCTCGGCGCCGGCGAACCCATCCGCGTCAAGGAAGGCCAGCGCATCCTCCTCCACCTCCTCAATGCCAGCGCCATCGAGAACCGCCGCATCGCCCTCCCCGGCCACAAATTCAAGGTCATGGCACTCGACGGCAACCCCGTCCCTTCACCCCAGCTCGTAGAATCCCTCTTCCTCGGTGCAGGCGAGCGCATCGACGCCATCGTCGAGATGACTAACCCCGGCGTATGGATCCTCGGCGCGACCGAAGACGCCATCCGCAACGCCGGCCTCGGCATCGTCGTCGAGTACGCCAATCAGCACCACCCACCCCAGTGGATCAAACCCTCCACCCTACGCTGGGACTATTCCATCTTCAGCGCTCCCGAAGGCTCCAAACCCACCCCAACCCCCGACCACACCATCGACATGGTCTTCGAAAAAATCCCCAGCGGCTCCGGCAAATTCAACACCTGGCTGGTCAACGGCAAGCCCTACCCGCACGAGAACGAGTTCGTCCTCCAGCAAGGCGCCCGCTACCGCCTCATCTTCCGCAACCGCACCGACGACGCGCACCCCATGCATCTCCACCGCCACCAGCTGGAACTCACCGAGATCAACGGCCGCAAAACCTCCGGCATCATCAAGGACACCGTCGTCGTCCCCTACTACGGCCGGGCCAGCGTCGACTTCACCGCCAACCAACCCGGCCTCACCCTCTTCCACTGCCACATTCAGCAGCACATGGACTACGGCTTCAAAGCCCTCTTCCGCTACGCCTGAAGCCCGAACCAAGGAGGCCCTCTCCCAAAAATCCTGTCAAGCCCCGCCACCAGCTAAACCATTAGCAAACAATAAGATAACCGTGGCAATTAATTTCCACCACCCCGCTATAATAGAAATAGAAGCAGAGACCAAAAGAGCCCAGGGCCACCCCTGGGCTCTCGCACTTAACGAACCGACAATAAGAGCGGGCAACCAGACTAGGTCCAGACCAAGTCCAGACTTAAGTCTAATTATTTGAATACTTTATGACATAAAGTACGGGGGGATACCTGAAAATCGCAGCCTAGATTCGCCCGGACGAACGAAGCGCCGCAATCTCCTCATCCGTAAATACCCGCGACCGGATAAGAAACCGCACACCCTCAGACCCTTCGAGCGAGAACATCCCACCTCGCCCCGGAACCACATCGAGGATCAGCTGTGTATGCTTCCAGTATTCGAACTGGCTCCGGCTCATATAGAAGGGTGTGCCGTCGAGAGTAGCGAGCAGCACATCGCTATCGCCAACCAGAAACTCACCCCGCGGATAGCACATAGGAGAACTACCGTCGCAGCACCCACCTGACTGATGAAACATCAGCTCTCCATGCTTAGCCCGCAGGTTCGCCATCAACTCCACCGCCGCAGACGTAGCAATCACCTGTTCCGGCACCATCGGGCTTCCTAGAAGAAGCCCATAGCCTTGGGGCTATAGCTCACAAGCACATTTTTCGTCTGCTGATAGTGATCGAGAATCATCTTGTGATTCTCACGTCCAATCCCCGACTGCTTGTACCCACCAAACGCTGCATGCGCTGGATACAGGTGATAGCAGTTCGTCCACACACGCCCAGCCTGAATCTCGCGGCCAAAATGGTGAGCGCGATTCATATCCCGAGTCCAAACCCCGGCACCGAGACCATAAAGCGTGTCATTCGCCAGCGAGAGCGCCTCATCCTCATCATGGAAAGTCGTAACCGAAACAACCGGTCCAAAGATCTCCTCCTGGAAGATGCGCATCTTGTTATGGCCCTTGAACACAGTGGGCTCAATATAGAACCCCTCCGCCATATCACCAGCCTGGGTAGCCCGCTTGCCACCTGTCAGGACCTCTGCGCCCTCCTGCTTGCCGATGTCGAAGTAGGAAAGAATTTTTTCCATCTGCTCGCTCGATGCCTGCGCGCCGATCATCGTCGTCTTGTCCAGCGGATTACCCTGCTTGATCGCTTTCACGCGCTTCAGGGCACGCTCCATGAACTGATCGTAGAGCGTGTCCTGAATCAGTGCGCGTGACGGGCAAGTACAGACCTCGCCCTGATTCAATGCGAACATCGTGAAGCCTTCCAGCGCCTTATCGAAGAACGCATCGTCAGCGCTGGCCACATCCTTGAAGAAGATATTCGGCGATTTGCCGCCCAGTTCAAGCGTCACCGGAATAATATTCTGCGAAGCATATTGCATCACTAGCCGCCCGGTCGTTGTCTCGCCGGTAAAAGCAATTTTGTTGATCCGCGGGCTCGAAGCCAGCGGCTTCCCTGCCTCAAGTCCAAAGCCATTGACGATGTTCAGCACACCCGGCGGCAGAACATCCTTAATCAACTCCATCAACACCAGAATCGACATCGGCGTCTGCTCGGCAGGCTTCAGAACAACCGTATTGCCCGCAGCCAGCGCAGGCGCAAGCTTCCACGTTGCCATCAAGATCGGAAAGTTCCACGGAATGATGAGGCCCACAACACCCAGCGGCTCATGGTAGTGATAAGCCACCGTCTCCGAGTCCATCTCGCAGATCGACCCTTCCTGCGCGCGAATCACACCGGCAAAATATCGGAAGTGATCCGCAGCCAAAGGCAGATCAGCAGCAAGCGTCTCGCGGATGGGCTTGCCGTTATCCCACGTCTCTACCGTCGCAAGCATCTCGAGGTTGTCTTCGATGATCTGCGCGATCTTCTCGAGCATCTTCCCACGCTCAGTCGTCGAGGTCTTTCCCCACGAGGCCTTCGCCGCATGCGCCGCATCGAGCGCTCGGTCTATATCCGCCGCATTCGAACGCGGAATCTCGCAGATCGTCTGACCGGTGACAGGCGTGACGTTCTCAAAGTAAGCGCCAGAGATAGGAGCAACCCACTCGCCCCCAATAAAGTTGCCGTACTTCGCACGAATCGATACAGGAAATCCATACATCCCTGGCTGAAGCGCCGTCATCGTTGCCATAAAATCTGCTCCCTTCCCTCGAGTCCACCTGTGACGGCGAGGATTGTAATCCACAGTCGCAGGAGCTGTCACAAGCGAACAACAAGTCAGCCTATAGAATTCTTTCGATTCAACTTAGTAGCGTGCGAAAGTAATCGTTCAACAGACGGCCATCTGGATCGTATTGCTTGCGTGCATTCTTCATCTGGGTCAACCGGTCGCCATACGCCTTCTGCACAATAGGCGGAGTAAGCCCGAATGTCTGGTTCAGAAGCGGTACACCATTGCGGTCGCTGCAGAACTGGTTATAGACGGCGAGGAAATCCTCCCACCCTGGGTTAGCCGTCGAGACCGGATCAATCGTCATCACGTCGTCCTCGTAAGAGTAGGAAAGAAGCGACTGCTGATCCTTGAGAATCCAATAGCCGACATACAGTAGATTGGATCTGTACCCTGTCTTCGCGTAGTAATCCTTCACAAACTTGAAGAATTCCGTAATTATTGCGGGATATTGCTCCACAGGAAAGGCGAAGAGGCTGAACGTATAGCGGCTGTCATCGGACACAGGCGGATAGTGGATAATCTGGTCGCCCGGTACCGTGTAATCGCCGCGAACCATAGTCTCCAGCTTGAGCCGCCACAGCGCATTGAACGAATCGATGATGCCGTAACGAATGTGCGGGTCCGATACGTGCGCCGTCACATCATGGCCGAACTTAGGACCGGCCGATCCCCAGAAGTAGTTACGCAGTCCCCACGCCACATGATTCGGTTCGCCCTTCGCTCCTGGGTTGTATCGGCGGAACTCAATCGTAATCTTGTCATCAAACGGAAAGATGTAATAGAACATCGAATCGCCGCGAGCCTTGAGCGCGGGTAGCTGCGCAACAAAGTCTTCAAGAGTGAATGTCTCATGATGAACAGCCATAGGCGTCAGCGGACGAATCCTGTACGTAACCTCGTACACGATCCCGAAGGTCCCATAGCAACAGCGCACCATCTTCATCAGATCAGGTTGCTTGTCTTCTGTAACCTCCAGGAGTTCTCCGTTCGGCAGCACCATCTTGACCCCGGTGATGTACGACCCGACCTGGCCAAACTCGCCGGGCATGGACGCGTCCTTCGTGCCGGCGCACGCAGCGCTGCCCGAGCTGAGACTGCCAATCTCGGTGTTCACATAGAACTGCAGATTCTTCGCTTCGAGCGCCTTAGCCAGATCGATGTGAATAGCTCCGGCCTCTACTGTCAGCGTGTCTGCTCCAATGTTCAATATCCGGTTCATCTTCATCCGGATGAGCGTTCCCCCATCCGCCGTACCGCATGGCGAAGTGGAATGATTCGAGCCGACCGCCCGTACGGGAGAGGGATATTGCGCGGGATCTTTGAGGACACGGACGATATCGTCGACCGAGTTAGCGTCAACGACTACCTGGGGATGAGACACAATATTTCCAAACCAGTTCGTTACAGTAATCTCTGGCACGAGGTCTACCTCGCTTACATTTTGGGATGTGTAGGGGGCCCAGTGACTGTCCGGGAATTGTACTCGATCATTGCAACCATGAGCTTTGCGGCACCAACAAGATCTTTCCGAGATCCCGTCGCTTGATTCAGAACACGAAAACCTGTCAAGCCCCAGACCCATCACAAACCCAAGCCAGTCAATCAGATAGCCCTGCCGAACAATTGCCGTCGATTCGTTATACTTAACGTTAGATAGAAAATGCCCCCGGCAACAATGGGGGCTTACCCATTTAAATATCAATAAGTTATTTAGAAAGAATACTTTACTGACAAACCAAGCAGAATGAATACTTTATAGCCGATGTCCAAGGGTAAGCAATCTAATTTCAATACTTTATGGCAAACAAAGGGGGTAGGTACCAACCTAGCTTGCTGGCCCGCTAACTAGCTGACTAGCTGCCCTCTCACTACGACTAATCCGTGGCACCTGCACTTAGGTCAGCTTCGACCGTGCCATCCTTGATGGCTGCCAGTAATGCCGCATGGTCCTTCACTGTCTGGTCGCCATAGCTCTCGGCCCATGCAGCCAGTGCTTCGTCCAGCACATCAGAGTTGCCGCAATAGCCGGCGATAAGGGCTGCAGAACCGGAACGAGCATGGGCACGTGCCAGGATCGCACCGCAAACTTTCCCATAGAAGTTGAAAGACTCGCCGGTGAGCCACTCGACCGGAATAGACGCCTTAAGATTCTTCATCTGCCGCACGAAAAAGTCACGGCCATCGATCTGGGTATAGCACAGCATCACGTCTGAGGACGCCTGGAGCGCCCGCTGTCCCGTGACGACCCGCTTTCCGTTGTGCCGGAACTCCTCCAGAACTTGGGGGAGGTAGGGCGCGTGCGCTGGCTCGGTGGCCTCCTTCACCTGTAGGAAGAGTGGATCGTCATCACTGTTGCCGAACAGCAACACTAGATACGCCCGGGTACCAACCGACCCGACGCCGACCACGCGATGACATACGTCTTCCACGTGGTAATGCGACAACATGTAGCGACGTTCCCTGGCGAGAGTCGTTGAGGCAAGATTGAGACCGTCTATCACCTGTTCCCTTATCTTTCGACTAACCGTCGTCAGGACGGGAGGATCTTCGCGGAAGCGCCAGGTGCCATCGGTTTGCTTCTCGGTAATCTTGCCCAGCAGTGCATGGTTGTCGCTTCGCACCGCTTTGGCCACGCACTTGTCGACAACCGCTTGAGACTTCGGATCGACTTTAAGCAACGGATTGGCTCGCCCAGGATAGGCGTGGAGATACCAGGTCTCCAGAATTCCAAAGCTCTGGAGACGCGTAGCATTCATCCGGTAACCCAGGACGCAGTCCTTTACTGCTGCGTAGCGTTCTTTGCGGTTCAGTCCGTTCTCGCGGCCTGCGACATTCACGCTGGCCACCAACCGCTTCAGGTCCCACTCCCAGGGGCCTATGATCGTCTCATCAAAATCATTAAGGTCAAAGATGATCTCTCGCTGCGGCGTCCCATAAAGCCCGAAGTTGTTGAGGTGCGCATCGCCATCGATAATCACTTCGATCCCGGTCTTGGGGCCAACCGCCAGGTCGCCGGCCATCACGCAGGCCGACCCACGAAGGAAGGCAAATGGCGAAGCGGCCATGCGGCCCATGCGCAGAGGGATGAACTGGGATTGCCTCCCCTTGTTGCTCGCAATCAATGTCTTGATCGGATCGCGTCGATCGGCCGGCGGCTCCCATGCAGCGAAGGACTCCCGCGGGACCTTTAAGCGCAGTGCCTTACCTTGGGCACGGCACTCTGGCCAAGACGTTACCGCCTTCCGCAGGTCAAACTCCTTGGCTTCCATCGCTTGTCTTTTGGCCATGGCAGGACACCTCTCCAAAGTGCAAGATAGAACTCAGCAGGGCCCCCTGCGTCCGCAACTCACAGTCGCGGCGCAACACCAACATAATGAACATCAAACCGTACATGATCGATATGGGGTACTGTCAAATTTGCCGGGTGGGCATTGTTCTTTGATTTCGCCTTCATCAATGGCTGAGTTTCGCGTCCTGCTCATTTGATCTAGCCTCTTTGTGCAACAAACTATTTAGATTGAGAGGAGTTTGTGCCACGGTGAGTAACGAATCAACCAGATACTCGAATTCCACTGGCCATCGAGCGCACAGATATGGCGATATTCCGCACAAGTCCGGCGCTGGACCGTACAACTCTGGCGTGGATTCGAACTACTCTTACGATGGCTACCTTTGGCCTCGGGTGATCGGGTTCTTTCGCACGCTGCGGGAACGCGCCGAGACCCCGGAAGCCATTCGACTCCATCAAAGTGCCGTCTATGTTGGCGTTGCGTTGGTCGTTCTGGGAATCATCTCTACCTGTTTAGTAGCGATATCCCACTTGTCGACGGTACAGAAACTCAAACGTGGCGAAATCCCGCCCCCACCCCTCTGGCCACTAAGCGTCACGATATCCGTACTACTCTCGCTAATGGCTCTCTTTGAGTTGTGGAACCTCTTCCATCACTAAGTATCCGAAATCATTGATCCGACTGCTTCCATCCGTTTTTTGCTGCGCGTTGCTCCAACCATGCATGAAGGCTTCTGCTTCAGCCTCTGTGACTTCGGCAACCATAGAGCAGTCAAACCGCATCTATTGGGCTTAACCTCGACCGCGTCTGTTCTGTCGACAGAACGGTAGTAGTATGTTTTCCCAAATTCTCCCAGGCATTCTCTTCGGGCTCCGCTTCAGAACACGGAAAAATTAGTTTCCTCGATGGTCGCTTCGGGAGCGACGCAAGTGCTGGCTTTTTCGCAAGGCAGGTCACTGATGCGTTTACCACCACCAAGAGTATTTGCTGGCCTGGTACTGATATGGACGGTGTATTTGTACAGCAGTACTGCCCATTGGGCTACAGCTCAGTCACTTGTTCTCGAACAGCTCCCACAAGAAGGAATTCTTCCTACTCTAGGCTCCTCTGCGGCGGACACCCATGAGTTCATCGACAGCACTCATTTACCGAATGGCCCCGGGGCCAACGGTTATTCAATCACCGAACAGCGGCCCGTTCCGTACGACTCACTGCGGCTGCTGACACCAAATTTCGATGATGACGCAGATGATGTCTCAATTTCGGCGGGCAACAGACTCCTATTTAATGGGGCTAGCGTGGAGGAAGTGCAACGAGCCTATAAACGCAGCCCGATCCGAAAGCACACGAGCTATGGGGATGATCCTTCGCTCGAACCCACTCCCGAGCGTTACCATTGGAGCGGGCTGTTTGCACAATCTCTATTTTTCAACGCAATCGAAAGCACCTTTCGGATTGCAAGCGACGATCAAATTCGTTATCTCCTTGCGACAAAACCGTTCTGGCATGATTACTTTGCTTCGATGAATCAGTTCAATATGCGTCGCTGGAATGATGGCGACGAGTTTCTCGTGAATTATGTCGGTCACCCGATGCAGGGTTCCGTAAGCGCCTACATCGAAATACAAAACGATCCCACCGGACGGCAGCAGGAACTCAGCGCGACAAGAGCGTACTGGATGAGCCGCTTCAAAGGGTTTCTGTGGTCAACCGTCTTCAGCACCCACTCGGAGATCAGCCCGCTCGGCGAGGCTGGAATCGGCAACGAAGGCGGATGGACTTATCCGATTGCTGATTGCCACCGTCCCTGCCCAACCTTCAAGCCCGGCGTAACCAAGTACACGAACAACACAGGATGGGTCGATTTCATCATCACTCCGACTGTTGGCTCGCTGTGGGTACTGGCAGAAGACACGCTGGATCGTTATGTAAGCGACAAGATTCAGGGAGACGATCGATCCCGTATCTTTCCAAAGATTCTTCGTGGCACTCTGAATCCCAGCCGTACCATGGCGAATTTCATACGCTTCAAAAAACCTTGGTACCGCGACTTTCAGGAAGACACGAGACGCCCCGTCCATGGCGTCCACATGCTTCCCGCCGATGAAGAGGGAGCGCAAAATCAACGGCTTCAAAGATTTTCTTTAGCAGCTCATTACCGGACAGCCCCACTTGGTACCGCATCTCATGGATGCTTCCTTTGCAACGAGGGACGAGGCGGCGGGCTTGAGGCCGACTACGCCATCACTCCATGGATCAGTGCCTCCGTGTCGTTCGACAAACAACAAGGCTCGCTCGAAAAAGGAGCGTCCCCGGATGGATCAACATTGCATGCGGGATTCGGGGTACGCCTATTCCTAGAACGTCCCCACAATACCTTCTCTCTATCCCTACGGCCCGGTTTCACCGTGGACCATATTCCAATCCCAGCCTATGTGAATGCGCATGGAACCTACACTGCCAGCGAACAGTTAAACATCTTTCATCCAGCCGCAACTATCTTACTGGCGAACGATTACAAGCTGAATCGCACAATCGCCCTCCGCTCCTCCTTTGGAGCGACTATCGTCCGTTACCGCACTGCTCCCAAGGATCCCCCATATATAGGCGAGGTCCCCTACTTATCGTGGTTGTCGCCTGATAGCTATACCAACCGTGCCACGTGGATCTGGCAAGGAGGACCTGTATTTCGCTTTTGACAAGCGGGCGTCAAGCCGAACGCGATATAGAACTCGGCCTGGGCTTTAGTTCAACTGGATCTGGAACGGTAGTCGTCCTCATGCCACGCTTCCCTGCCAATGGAGCATGCCGGGGAGTTACGGCATAGAGAACGGCCTCCATTCTGCTCGATACTCCTAACTTGTCAAAGATGCGGAAGAGATGGTTCTTGATCGTGTGTTCGCTCAACTTCAAAGCCATTGCCAGCTCGTAGTTGCTCAACCCTTCTGCAAGAAGATGGAGTACTTGTTGCTCGCGAGCCGTCAGGAGCGATTTACCTTGAACATCAACAACGTTCATGCTTCTCGGGCGCGAAAGAGAAGCCACCAGGTGTGCTGTGAGATCGTTACTAGCCCAGATCTCACCTCGTTGGACACAACGGATACTTTTGCACAATAGATCGAAATTCAAATCCTGGGTGCAGAGAATACCTCGCGCTCCAGCCCTAAACAGAGAAATCGCTTCATCGTAATCCGGTTGCTGAGTAAGGACGATCGTCTTAGGGGCAGGATCGTAATCCATCAGTGGCTCGAGAAATGAAAGCGCCGTATAGGTCGTGCTTGTTCTGAGGGAGCCGAGAAGCACAACATCCACCGGTTTGTTCAAGGCAACCGGTAATTGCAGAACATCATTGATCGGCTCATAAATCGCAATATCGTCGATGCTTCGAAAAGCACTTCGAAGCAAATCGCTAAGCATAGAGGGCATATTAGCCATCAACAGTCGAACACTGGATACGGATGCAACTGTACTGTTCATTCAAACCACCTTAGAGGTAGAGATGACGTTTCGGTTATCTGATTCCAGGAAAGGAGGTTGATTCTAACGATCAATGATGTAGATACAGGCAGGTATCGCTACATTCTGCAGATTCCTCAAAAGAAGGAAACTCGCACAAGAGAATCAGTTGTTGTTTATCTTGGATGCTCGAACGCGCCAAACTGCTGCCGCCATTGTTTCGATCTTACGTGAAGAGTGGGTAAATCCGTGCCCCTATTTTTTTATAGTTCTAAAGCTTTAAACTCGTTAGTTCCCCTATATATAACAGTTTGAAATAGTTACGGACTGATTGCCTCTGCACGGCATAGAGAATAACTACTCTCATGCTCCTACCTGTTCGATTACCAATCACTCATGAGAAGCATTTCTGGGGTACTTTGCTTCATTGCGGGCGCCCTTTATGCAGTCGTATCTTTACTAGCAAACGAGCGATCTGTTCGGGATAACCGAAAGCGAAAAAAGGGTGGTTTCCAACCAGCAGATCGCTAATGATGAGTAATACCTTTTCTGCTTTGACCAACCTGATTGTTAGAAGGCACCAATTTGGAGGAAATTCCTTTATGACCCCTTCCAACAGAAAGACCTTGATCGAATTGGTAAAGGTTTGTGACATCGGGATTTTGTTTTGCTGTCTCGGTGTCGCCTATGCGGCGGTAAGCAGCCGTGAGATCTGGTCTCTTCTCGAGTCCCTGCAGACCCATCGTCCGATTCAAATATTCCTCGCGACCGGTGCCTTGGTCTTTGCCTGGCACCTCTCTTTGAAAGCAACCGGCTTATATCACTCCCAACGCCTAAAAAGTCTCTTTCAGGAGGTGTCAACCGCATCCTCGGGTATCACCATGGCAGCGGTTTCCGCCTTCATCTGGTTGCTGCTGATTCGGTCGTTCTCTGAGCGCAAAATGTTAGAAGCGCTTTTGACCGCCTCCCTCTTTGCTCTTCTCACTCTCACCTACATCATCGTTACTCGCGCAGGAAGGCGAGCTGTTACACGCACTCTCCGTCTCCACGGATATAACCTGAGACACACATTGATTGTTGGCACCAACCAGAGAGCATCTCATTTCGCGACTGAGCTGCTCAGGCAACCGGAACGTGGCTATATCCTGCAAGGCTTTGTCGACGATCACTGGTGGTGCGAAGAAACGCGCGAATTATATGGCGCAAAACTCCTCGGTAACTTCGATACGTTTCCTGAGTTACTGCGAGCGCTACCCGTGGACGAAGTAGTCGTCGCCCTGCCGATTGCTACGTTCTATCAGCAGGTTGCCTCGATCGTTTTTCTCTGCCAGGAACATGGAATTTTGGTCCGCACAACAGGGACGTTCTTTGATATTGACCAGCCCCATCGAAGGACGCTAACCCAGGGAGCGAATGCCGCAATTACGCTTCACGATGACTCCTGGGATCCTTGGGCATCTCTCCTCAAGCGAGTTGTAGATCTCACTCTTTCGCTCGCTCTTCTCTTCGCGTTATTGCCCGTGCTAGCGTTGATTGCCCTGCTAATAAAGATCACTTCACCTGGACCTGTATTCTTTATCCAAAAACGACTTGGTCTCGGTAAAAATCCATTCAAGATCCTCAAGTTTCGAACGATGGTCGCTAATGCCGAAAGCCAGATCAACCAGGTGCAGCACCTCAACGAAACAAGCGGTCCCACTTTCAAGGTAAAGAATGATCCTCGAATCACTCCACTCGGGAAGTTCCTGCGCAAGACGAGCCTCGATGAAATCCCCCAGCTTCTTAACGTAGTCATGGGCGACATGAGCTTAGTAGGTCCCAGACCACTGCCTTTACGTGACTATGAGGGCTTTTCCAAGGACTGGCATCGGCGCCGCTTCAGTGTGAAACCTGGTATCACCTGCCTTTGGCAGATCATGGGCCGTAGCTCTATCGCCTTTGAAGAATGGATGGCGCTGGATATGCGTTACATCGATCAATGGTCAGTCTGGTTGGACTTCAAAATCCTTTTCCAGACTATCCCAGCTGTATTTCGCGGATCGGGTGCCGTCTAAATTTCAAATGTAACTTTTGCTAAATGCATCTAATCTAACTGCAAGCATAACGGAGACATGGCATATGGATCGATCGCCACCCAAAGTATCCATCACAAAAAGAGACCAACGTAACGTTTTAGCGGGAATGCATACACAAGCGCATCTAGCTCCCCTCAACGCAACCGAGTACGAGTCTCTCTCTGGGTTATTACGTGTTCTGCGCAGAAGGTGGAGAAGCGCAGCACTAGTAGCTGTCGTTATGATCCTACTTGGAACTGTCGCGTGTCTCTTGATGACGCCGAGGTATTCAGCCACAGCCACGATTGAAGTCAACCGGGAGGATCACGATGAGATGTCCGGCCCACGGTCGGATAACTCCGCGAGCACAGCCGATGATTTGAAAGCTGAGGTGCAAACTGACACAAGTATTCTCCAGAGTGACGGGCTAGCTTTACGGGTCATAAACGACCTTAATCTTGCGAAGAAGCGCCCTTTCTCCAGTGCTATTGCGCGAGGAGAGGCAAATAAGTCTCTGGACGACACTCCACGTACCCGGGAGAAAATGGTTAAGCTTTTCCGCAAAAACTTGAAGGTTGATTCTCCTCCTGACACTCGTCTGATCAACGTAACCTTCGAAAATCCTGACCCAGTCGTAGCGGCGCTTACCGCGAACAGCTTGGCAAAGACCTTCATCGACGACTACTTGGAACGTCGGCACCGGTCGACGTCTCAAGCTTCTTACTGGTTGCAAAAAGAGCTGGATGATTTGAAAAAGCAAGTTCGCGATTCTGAGCAGCGGCTTGCAGACTACGAGCGAACGACGGGCTTGGCAGGTGTGCAGGTCAGCGGATCAACGTCTGGTGATGGAACGAGCACGGTCGCCGTTAACTCGCATAACACCGTGATCGATAGACTATTCACGCTGAACCAGGAGATGACCTCTGCCGAAGCGAATCGAATATCGAGCGAGGCTGTATACCACCTTGTCAAAACACAAAACCCCGAGGTCGTCCTTGGTCTAGGTTCGATGAGCATTGCAAGCGGAAATGGCTCTTCCTCTGGCGCGCTCACTGCGGATGGAATGGATTTATTACGCTCTCTTCGTGCCCAAGAGGCCAGCTTACGAAGAGAGTATGCCAGCTATGCGACAAAGTATGGTGAAAAAAACCCTCGGCTTATGCAACTTCAAGAGCAGATCAATGCAGTCGACGTTCAGATGCAGACCGAGATGAGCAGAATTACAAAGCGAGCTGAGAACGCATACCAATATGCAAAGGACAATGAGAACTCGATCAAAGGACAGTTTGAAAAGCAGCAGCACGAGGCCATTTTGCTTGCGGATAATACAGTCCAGCTTCAGGTGCTTGCTCAGGAAGCATATTCCAATCGTGCCCTCTATCAAAATTTATTCTCGAAGCTACAGGAAGCTAGTCTATCTTCCGGGGTGCGTGCTACCCGCATAGACGTTGTTAACGAGGCCAGGCCAGCTGGCTCTCCGAGCAGCCCCGACTATCCTAAATACCTCACACTGGTTGCTGGTCTTGGCATCTTCTTGGGAATTTCATCCGCATTTGTGCGAGAGAGTCTTGATGAATCGATCAGGACGCCTTTGGATATTGAGGCCGCTTCTAACCTTTCCATTCTCGCCTACATACCTGCTAAATCAAAGGTAGAGAGTCTCGAAGGCGGACCGGCCGGGGAGTGCGCGCTCCTAGCCAATCCCTATTCTCCATTCTCGGAGTCATTCAGGAGTTTGCGTACGTCAATCTTGCACTCAGGTGTGGCGACTCGACTAAAGACACTTCTGATCACCAGCCCCCATGGCGGAGATGGCAAAACCACGGTCGCCTACAATCTGGCAGTCGCTTTCGCCCAGCAAGGTTCCCGGGTTGCTCTTCTCGATGCAGACCTTAGAAATCCCGACCTGCACCGTTTGTTTGGTTGCGATAACTCGCCAGGACTCGGTGATATATCGGCCACCGAAACCCATATCGAAGTCGGTGGCCTAATTCAGCACTCATCTATAAAAACGCTATATATTCTGCCAGCAGGAAATAGACCAGATCTCCCATCAGAATTCTTTAGCTCAGCAACATTCGATGCAGTTCTCGAAATGTGTGCCAATCGCTTTGACTACGTTTTGATCGATAGTCCACCCATTTTGCGTGTTACAGATGCCGCCATTATCGCAAAGAAAGTTGACGGAATTATTACCGTGCTGCGGTCACAGGCAACGACCAAGTCCATGGTCTCAAGTGTGGCAAAGATTCTTATGCGAACCCACGCTCCCGCGCTAGGATTTGTACTAAATGGCGTACAGAACCCATCTCTAGATGGATTCCACGACTATAGCTATCTGAGAGAGAAAGGAAGGGAAACACATGCAGAAGTCTAGGTCCCTGATTCATCAATTGATTCAGTTTTCCCTTCCGGTCATCTGCATTCTAATGCTCGTGCCACGAAGTGCGTGCACTCAGGATTTACCCAGTCAGAGAGTCGGTGGCACAAGCACCTTTGACACAAGCCCCGGCCTTTCCGGAAACGACAACGCCCCAGGACGTCAACGCACTACTTCTCTTTCAGTTGTTCCTGAAGACTTTGCGTCCTTGAAACTTGCGCCTGGTTTTCTTCTCGGGATGCAGGTTTATGACGTCCCTGAACTTACCACGGATCTCCGAGTCGATAGTAACGGAGACATCACCGTTCCAATGGTTGGACTACTTCACGTAGGAGGTAAGACAATTACGGAGGTTCAATCAGAGATCGCCCTCCATCTGCGAACGGGCAAAATCATCAACGATCCTCGCGTTAACATAAACATTGAACAATACGCCGGGCAAAATATCAGCGTCCTTGGCGAAGTTCATAATCCTGGTCATCTGGAATTGCTCGCTCCGCGCAATCTCGGCGATGTGCTCGCTCTGGTGGGTGGAGAAACTCAATACGCCGGCAATGAGATCGAGATTCGCCGACAAGTAAACGGGTCGCCGACCCAGACGCACATCCACTACGACCAAAGTAAAAACGACGATTCGGTTAAAAATTTTATCGTGAATCCAGGTGACATCATCACGGTTCGTCGTGCCGGCATTGTCTATGTCATCGGAGGTGTAAATCGGCCAGGCGGTTACGTGATGCAAGAGGGCGGCGCACTCAATCTATCTCAGGCTATAGCTCTTGCGTATGGAACTTCGATGCAGGCAGCAGTCGGGTCCATTAGGCTTCTCCGTAAAAATCCTGATGGATCGGTGCAGGAGATTCCTGTTCCGTATAAAGACATCACCCGGGGCAAAGTTCCTCCTAACGTGCTTCAAGCAGAAGATGTGGTCTACGTTCCGATTAGTAAAGTAAAAACCGTCTTGAGCTCAAGCCTACTTACTTCCACTGTTAGCGCGGCCCTTATATTTCGCTAGATTTCCAGCTCAACAAATGTTCGTTGGCCCCGACACAACATTTAGGTTTCGTCGTATTCAGACAAATTATGCCATTAGGGTTATCCACTGTAAGCTACGTTCAACGAGCCTTTCCCTTGCGCTACTGGCTCTTTGTCGTTTACGGAATCGGCGTTCCTACTTTCATCAACTTTGATTCGACAAATCGTACACACGAATACGGACTATTCAACCCCTGGTCAATCGCAACAATGTTGTTGACCTTCACCACCGCTTTCCTGTTCATCACCATTACTATTCTGAGCCGGAAAAGAGTTGTAACGCGAAAAGTATATTTTTCAGGTTGGATGTGGGGATCTTTGCTCGCCATCTTCCTTCTGTCCTCTATTTGCGAGCCTCAGTTCCACACCCAGCCGAATACGCGAACCGACCTGTACATCAGCGTTTATCGACTAGCGGAATGGGTGCTGGCATTCTTACTGCTCCTGTCTCTCTATAGCAGAGAGCCCCTCGAAACCAGCGCAGATCTGATGGCATCCTTATTGGGACGCATCTCATGGGCATATATCGCGATTGTCTGGTTGGCTCTGCCCATTGCGCCTCACCTCGCATATTCGGTCAGTTCCGCCGACCTCACAGCTTCACATGCCCGTCTTGGAGGCATTCTTATTCACCCCGATCTACTGGCTACTCTTGCCGGCATCGCATGCTTTCACGCTCTGTTGCGTCTATCTGGGACAGTAAGAGTAGTCGCCTTTGCCATCGCATTTGTGACAAACGTTCTAACCTACTCGAGAAGCGGCGAAGCGGTTCTTCTATTCACACTCGCTCTATATGTTGTTTTGTTCGGCCGCGGTTTGATTCGTCTTCTCGGAGGTATTGCGGGGGTTCTGATGCTAGGTACCGCCGTCCTGTATGCCAATCGAATCATCGACTATCTAGGTCGAGGCAACGGACTGAACAACATTGCCACGTTATCCGATCGCACATACGTGTGGAACGATGCCATTGAAGCAATCAAACTGCGACCGTTCTTAGGTTACGGCTTTATGCTAGGCGCTAAGAACGCGATAAAGGAACATTGGAAGTACTCACATTGGGTTCCACCCCATACACATAATGAGTTGCTTCAGGCTCTACTTGCTGGAGGCATCCTGGCAGCTGCACTTGTTTTATGCCTCTTCTTGCATGCTCTTTGGTGTGCAATCCGTCTTTCTCGCGTGGATCCCACATTCATATTCTTCCTCTTTGCATTGGTTCAACTTTCGCTTTTTGCCGTATTGGTTCCGCTTCTGACAACTCAGTTTGGAGTGATGGCTGCCGCATTCACAATAGCGTTTGTTGTCGTCGTCGACCATAAACACTTATGGGACAGGGTAACGCGACTAGACCCCCATAATTTCCACGAAGTTGCCTCAGTTGCGGCATAACTCGCACACGGTGCTGGTTGGCGGAAAAGAATAACAGGAGAACGCACGATGTCGAAGGACAATCAAAGACAATTCTCTAGTCTTGAAACGCTGCGTTTCTTTGCCAGCTTGATGATCGTAGCGTTTCACTATACGTACTATATCTTTCGACGTGACCTCTTTAAAGGTTATCTGGCAGTAGATCTGTTTTTTGTTCTTTCCGGATTTGTCATTACGGTGGCCTACCAGAACCGAATTGAAAGTGCTCGCTTATATGGCACCTTCATCAAAAAGCGTGTCGCCCGGCTCTATCCTCTCCACATGTTGACGCTATTGCTATACCTGACCATCGCTCTTGCTGCTTTGCACGGTATGCTCCGCGTGGAAAATTCCTCAAAATATAATTTGCATGAGTTCTTCGCCAATCTCACTCTTACTCATGCGTGGGGATTTGCACATGGTTTCTCTTTTAACACTGTGAGCTGGTCAATCAGTGCTGAGTTCGCCGCGTATCTCTTATTTCCTCTTATTCTATGGCTCATGAATCGGGGGCCCATCACCGGTATCGCTATCCTGTTCGTTCTTTATTCCTTCGCCATTTTGTTTGCGACCTATGTCGTTCACATACCGCTCACTCAACTGGCATGGCAAGTCGGCGCTGCAAGAGCGGTTCCTGGTTTTGCTCTCGGTGTCTGGCTTAGGTTGTATCTACCACTCATCTCGTCCAAGCTCTCAAAATCTGCGGCGATCGGTTTTTTCTACCTTTCATTACTCTTATTTACGGCCTGCACTCTTTTTTCGCTCAACGACTATCTTGGGATGATTGCAGCATCTTCCTTAGTAATGTTCGCTGCGGTGAATGACAACAAGGGGCACTCACGGTTTATTTCGCACCCAGTTCTCAGCCAGGGCGGAGAACTGACATACAGTCTCTATATGATTCACCCAATAATTGCCTCAGTATTTATCTCAGGAATATTTCTCCGCATCTTTGGCACGTCGCGAATAGCGGTCTATGGATCAATCTCTGTCGCTTTCGCAATCGCTTTCATTCTCTCTAAGCTCTGCTATAAACACTTCGAACTTCCACTGCAACGATGGATCCTGCAAATGGGCCGGAAGAAAAGCACAGCAGAGATTTACGTTGCCCCCGCTTCGGAGTTTCCGGCAGGAGATCGCATCTAGCTCGAAACGCTTGAGTTATTCTCACGGATAATCTGTATTCATTGCCGAATGACTTTTCCATACAGTTCTTCCGCTTCCTCGGCGCGGATGTTCCAGGTCATTTTATGTGCAAACTCCCAGCCGGCTACCGACATCTTGGTACGCTCTGTGCCGGGCAGGTTGGCGTAACCCTCCACGGCCGACGCAACATCCTCTATCACCTTACTGGGAGTAGATAGAGAAACCTTGATTCCAGCTGCATCGGGAACCAGATCTCTCGCGCCATGCAAATCCAAGGTGATCACTGGCAATCCAAGAGCCATCGATTCCAGCAACTGACATGCGCATGAATCGCGCAAACTTGTGAACAGCATGGCGTCATGTTTTAGGTAGGCTTCCCTCACGTCGGCCCAGGGAAGCCTCTTACCAGCCCAGATCACTCGCTCCGTAAGCCCCCGATCCTCGATCATCTTTCGGAGAACCTCCGCTTCAATTCCATTACCTATAATCGTGAGGGTAGACGGATAGCTCACACGTGTCAGGATATCTAGCGTTAGCGGTAGAGCTTTACGCGGATGCATAGTGCCCACCCACAACAAGCGAAGTGGCTTTGGTGAATCCCCAAAATGACGGGGGCTCGGCGCTAGAAAGCTTTCAGGAAGCGCTGCATCAAACTGTAGCGAGGCATCGGGCCTCCCCATTGAATGAATAAGTTCAAGCGTATCTCGGTTTGTAGCTAAGATGGCGCTCATCTTGCCCATCCACACGCGATGAAACGGAGAGTATGGAAGCGCCTTCGTTAATATGGTTCGGAATCTCTCCGATCGCTTGGCCACGCCGAAATGCCTAAGCATGCTTGACGGAGCGGTCTGCCCTCCCCCAACTGGCCCAAAGACTACTGGAACACCCACTCGCCAAAGTTGTGACGGTACATGGATACTTCCATAGGTAACATGATGAACAACATCAAATCGCTCTACTTTTTGCAGTGCTTTGGCAGCCTTAACTGCGCACCATTGCCATAGGGCATAGTGCATTCCACTACATTCCTTAAATCTTCTAATCGGTATATTTACGTAGGTGAATTGAATATTTGGATTTGGGTGATCGCGTCTGTATTCCTCAATCCTATCCCGCCCCTCCACAACAGTAAGGACGTGTACTTTCATACCGCGCTCAGCAAGGTGAATCGCCCAGTTCCAGCCGTTTCCAGGCTCTGTGCCTGCATTTGGCAGGCAAGCATACGCTGAAAGCAAAACTCTCACGACTAGAATCTCCTCTATTCACTGTTGGGATTTATTTCTGACAGCGCAAAAGCACCGACAGTCTTTATGCCTTAGTGCGATCTTTGTGCAGCGGTAAATAGCCTCTCTGAAACAGATACATCGCTTCAAGTTTGAGCAGAAAGACATATTTCAGCAGCTTCATTTGCCACTCAGGCTGCGGCGGAAGGACTCTCGCAACGACCTTTTTATTCTCAGGGACAAATTTAGCCATACTGCCTACCGATTTGCTTTCCGGATGAAGCCGAAACGCTGACAGGGGCTTCCGTAAATGAACGAACCGTTTTGCCGAATATGTCTTGGCAAATCGCAAAAACAGGTCATAGTCCATAACGTATTTCAATTCGCGATCCAGGCCACCGACAGCTTCGTAAGCTCTCCGATCCCAAAATGCAGATGGCTGCGGGATCATAAGGTAGCTATAGGCCATCACTTTGAAATCGCAGCTAACTTTCTTCTTTAGAATTTTTGCGCCATCCTGGCGGACAACATAATAATCTCCATAAACGAACAGGGCTTCCTTATTCTCCTGGAACGTCTGAGCAACTAGGTGTAACGTACCTGGCTCATAGCAGTCGTCTGAGTTAAGCCATGCGATGATGTCCCCGCTCGCCCGCTGAAATCCTTCCATAATTGCAGAAGTCTGCCCGTCGTCCTTATGACTGCGCCAATATGCGAGATTCTCTTGGTATCGCCGAATGATCTCCACGGAGCTGTCGGTCGAACCTCCATCAATAATCATGTATTCAAGATTTGGATAATTCTGACTCAATACGCTCTGAATCGTCTGCTCGAGGTACTCCCCCTGATTAAAACTTGGGGTGACAATCGTGATCCGCGGCAAGCCCATAAAATTTTCCTTTTCGTGCACTCGATAAAAACTCTTTTAAGGTCACGATCGGTAAATCACAGCATCGGCATCTCTACCTTTGAATCTTGAATCTGTTTCAACTCACTCAGCTTTACGGTCAACGAGCTGACGAGAATTACCTGAAAGATGATCTGCGTCACAATGGAGCCGATAATAACCCCACTCAGTCCAAACCACTTCACAAAAGGCACGGCAAAGATAAGTGAGAAAACCGTCATAACGCAGTATGACCAAAATATCGGAGCGGTAAATTCAAGAGCCTGAAGCGATGCTCTGAGTGGTCCACCAAAGAACGCTAGCAAGTAAAGAATTCCGTAGAGCCTTAAAAGATGACCATATTCCAGATACTTCGATCCGTATGCCAGTTGCAGCCAAAAATTCGGAGCTAAACTGATGACCAAAATAAACAGGGCCGTAATCATTCCCCATACACCTACGATTTTCGCAATGTATCTCTCTGCTGCGTGGAGACCGTTGTTATGGAGGGTTCGAGCTGTCTCAGCTGGCACCACATTCTCAAGTCCGAGAAACCAGATATGAGCAACTCCAACAATATTCTGAGCAGAACGAAGCGCGCCAGCTGCTACAGCGCCAAAGTAGATCGGAGCTGCCATCAAAAACAGATAGCTAGATGTCCACTCCATCATCCCGGAAGGAATCAACCATCGGGAGAATTTCCAATGCTGAGAGACTACAGAACGGACGGTACTACCATCATATGAAACTTTTTCAAGCCACAAGATACCGGCAACGATACCGAACATCGATGTAAAAGCAATGACCCACAATGCGCGTGCACTCGATAAATGACCCACCTTGGCAAGCCAAGCGATAACCAGGAGTTGCGGAACATAGCTCATCGCATCATTAAGAAATGCTCGACGTCGTTGCTTCGTAGCGAACAAGTAGCGCCGAAAGAAATCTTGGCTCAGATAGGCAAGAACTGCAGTCGATAAAGCCCAGCGCAGTTGATTCAAATCTGGACGGCTAAAATAGACCGCCACTGCATAGACCGCTAAATTAACAATGGCCATGCCCAACAACGCAAAACATATTTCCTGTATTACAACCGCCCCAAAATAGTGCGGCCTGTCTTCATCTCTTGTTTTCGGGCCGATACTCATCATAGGTGCGACGATAAGCGCATTCTGAATGCTATTCACAAACAACAGCGCCAGCCACGACAGAGCAAAGACACCATATTGCGTCACTCCGAGCGCTCGCGCGATTACTATATTCGTCAGAAAATTTGTAGCGCTTACTACTGCCTGATCAGCGAGGGCCCATATCTCTCTGCCGCCCAATAAACTTTGAAATCGTGACCGCCAATGCTTAGTCAGATGCGCCCCCGTGTGGGATATCAAGATTCAATCGGTTGACAATTTCCCTTTGAGGATCCCTCGGTATCGAAACACGTCCGGTAATTAGTTGCCACGCGAAGAGAAGCACGAAACGTGGGTTGTTTTTGAGATAACGTCGAGCCAATCTCCGAGGCTCCGTGATAAACCGAAATATCCATTCCAAACCACAATTCATCATCCAGCGTGGTGCCTGCTTCTTACTACCGGCAATGAAATCAAAGGCAGCGCCCACTCCGAACATCACCCCTGGCACTCGCTCACGATGTTCAGTCATCCACCTTTCCTGTTTCGGACATCCAAGTCCGACAAAGAGGATACGAGCCCCGGAGTCAACAATTTCTCTAACCACTTCCTCATCTTCTTCCGCGGTCAATTGACGAAACGGGGGAGACATCGCAAACGGAATCTTCAGTGCTGGATAGTCCCGCCTCACAACCTTCAACAGTGCCTCTAAAACTTCGGCAGATCCACCGTAAAACCCAACGGCCACCTCTTTTTCTTCAGCGCGCTTCAACATGGCAAGTGTGCAGTCAGGACCATACACACGGGATGCCTCAGGTTGCCCTAACAACTTAAGAGCCCACACCAGCGGCACGCCATCTGGGCTAACAATGTCCGCAGAATTTACGCAGGCGCGATAAGCCGGATCGTCGACCGCCTCCATTACCAAATGCACATTCGCGAACACGAGTATCCGCGAGTCATGCTTCTCCGCCCATTTGAGGCTCTGCTCTACTACAAATCCATAGTGATTTGCAGCAATGTCGACTCCAAGAATAGTCATCGCCCCTATATCTCCGAAATTCAGCTACAACGAGAAGCAAGCGCCAACGCTAAAATTCTGGCGTGGCGGTTAGCAGATGGCAAGGTATACCCGCACCTCGGATGTTAGGCTCCGCAAGGTATCACTCACAAGGGAGCTAATTTCCTAGCACCTTCTTCTCTACCGCTTTCCTGTTGTGAGTTCTATAAATCAGATGCAATTTTTCACCTGAGCGGTCCCCTCAGACGTGAACTAATGATCTGTAATCCGAAACAGGATTCCGAGAATTTATGACCAATTTCGAGAAGGCGAGATCTCCGCTACGCCATTCTTATCAGGGTCTTCCAGGGGGACTGTACGATCTGAATCGGTCTTCCCTTGAAAAACCTGATCAATGCGTCGGTATGTCTCTTCCATTCGGAACATCTCAATAAAATGCTGGCGGCTCTTGCGTCCCATTTCAAGCCTTAGACTCTCATCGGACACCACGCGCTCCAAAGCGCGGGCCAGATCCACCTCATCACCCGGTGTAAAGAGCAGCCCCGTTTTCTGGTCAATAATCTGTTCAGGTATTCCACCACACCGACTACCGACAACCGGGGTTCCCGCGGCCATGGATTCCATTACGACGCAGCCAAACGGTTCCGGTTGGACCGATGGCACAACGGTCACATCAAATCCCGCGAAGAGCGGCCTCGGGTCCTCAATATCCCCTGTAAAGACCACGCAATCGTCCAGACGCAACTCATGGATAAGTGCACGCAACCGCATTAAGTGATCTCCATTCCCCGGCGCCACACTCCCAACAATCACATACCTGACGTTTGGAAATTTATCTCTCAGCAGTGCACCTGCCTTGATCAAAACCTCTTGCCCCTTCCGCACCCACTTGATTCTTCCAACTACGCCAACTAAAAGGTAAGAGTCACCAATACTAGATCGGAAATTCGCCACTTCTGCATCATTAATTGCTAGCGCCTCTTCTCCAAGGCCGTCATAAACAATAGTGCAGCGAGCTTGAAGCCCGGCGGCAAATTGGTTCTGCACCGTTCGAGAGATCGTGACCACCTTGGTTGAAAGTAGGCACATATAGTACTGATATATCTTCCACATTGATGGAAACTCGGAAAGAAACTCCCGAATGTGCCACATGTGTCTTCGTCCCGTCAGTTTAGCGGCTAGTGCAGGCGAAGGAAGAACTCCACTGTTTGTATGAACCAGGTCCACTTTGAGCCGCAGGATCAATCGCGCTAGCCACAAAGTTGACAGTGGATACCTGCACAGCAGCATGAGTTTGCCTGCAAACGAAGCGTATTGAGTCCTCTCAATGATGGCTAGGTTTTTGTGAATGTGGACCGTAATCCCTTTGTCTTCCAGCAAGCCCACCAAGGGGCCGGTGCACGGTACAACCACGTGCACATCATGCCCATCCTTAGCAAACAACTCCATCATCCTCAACAAGCAGCGGCTCGAGCCGTAGATATCCGCGGAGTTGTTAACGGAAAGTATGATCATCGTCACCTTCTAACCGGATGCAATCATGAGGCTTGCGCCTTGGTCTCTTTTATTTGCACTCAACGATGGAACTTGGACTTTCTAATCGCGAGTATATGGGTTCTAAATTCCATCACGCAATCACTCTTTGTTCTCCAGACATTTTTCTTAGTTCACCCAAGGCCATCTTCCGTTCCGAATACGTGTCTTTGGCTCCATTGACAAGCGGGTTTGCCTATCAGACCATGCGAGTGTGTTCTACTTTTTCTCCCAAATTAGCAGGTCAAACCTGAATTGCTGCGTAAAGGCCACACCTGACAGGGGGGGTAAAAATGGATAGAGTTGCTGTTACGGGTGGCAGCGGCTTCATTGGGACGAATCTCATTGAGTTCCTCTCCGCACACGATGATGTGGAACTTCTTAATCTGGACATCAAGCCACCACAGGAAGCGAAAGGCAAAAAGTACTGGACGCAATGTGATCTTCTAAATCCCGAAGAAGTGCATCGTTGCCTGCATGAATTCCAGCCGACCAAAGTAGTACATCTTGGTGGAAGAACTGACATGTATGGCGCAACGCTCCAGGACTATTCCGCGAATCACATAGGCACTGCAAATTTGATATCTGCACTTGAGCAACTTTCGACCGTCGAGCGAGTCATCTTCACCTCAACCCATTTCGTAGTTGGTCCTGGTCCTCTCCCCATTCATGATTTAGATTTTCGCCCGCACACCATCTACGGTCAAAGTAAGGTGGAGTCAGAAAAGGCCATACGCAGATCGGATCTCAACTGCATTTGGACCATCATTCGCCCTACAAACATCTGGGGAAAGTGGCACCCTCGCTATCCCTACGAATTTTGGCGCGTACTGAAGCAGGGCTGCTATTTCCATCCCTCCGGAGAGCGAGTTCAACGCTCCTATGGGTACATTGGAACCATCATTCAGCAGATCGACGCGATCCTCAAAAGCTCGCCTGAGCTCGTCGACCGAGAAGTATTTTACGTCGGAGATCCGCCAATGGACTTATTTGAGTGGACCAATGCGTTTGCCTTGGAGCTCACCAATCATTCAGTCCATATCGCTCCTCGACCCATGCTCAAAGCGATCGCAAAAATCGGCGACATCATCGTTGAAATTGGCGGAAAATTCCCAATCTTCAGCTCGCGATATAGAAGCATGACGGAAGACTATGTCACTCCAATGGAAAAAACCTTTGAGCGGCTAGGCAAACCGAATATCACCCTTCAGCAGGGCGTTAAAGAAACCGTCGCATGGCTCCGAACAACAGGTCCCTTCTGGCAACAATAGATCAGAGTTTATTTTGCAGCGCTGGACGCCCCGCTGCTGCATCCCGCAGTGCCAGCAAATAGCGGCATCCGATAGGACGTAGAAGCGTTGCTGGTCACTTGCCCCGACTTGCCTGAACATGTCTCCTGTACCTGCACAGAATATCCGCAGCCCGCGCAATAAACAGACTCGGAATAAAGATAGGAAGAGTTTGCATTAGTAGAACGAAACGCAATGTCGCTTGGCGAAACAGCGGTCGATGGATATACCAGTGATCCTAGTATCTCCGACTGCCCGCCTTGCGCGGTATCAACCACTATCCCCACTCCTTCAGTCTTCAGTCCAAGTACCCAGACACTACCACCCTGGTTCGAAAGCTTTGTTCCGTTTCCCTCCACATTCAGTTGTCGCGCCCACAGGTGTTGACCACCCTGCACAACCATTGCCGCGGCCTCAACATCATCCATATACAAATCTCCGGCACCAGGCGAACTTGTATAGGTGACGAAAGCATCCTTTACTACAATCGGTCTGCTTCCATGGTGTTCGACCTTCAGGCCATAACCGAACTGTTCAATAAACAGAGGCATGGTCGAATTACTGTTTACCACTAGCTTGATGCCTCCTCCGTTCGTGCCAGCCGGATCGCCAAAAATCACTGAAGAAAATCCCACAATCCGATTTACTGAATCTGGAACATTAGCCTTGGCCTCGGCATAAGAGAAGTAGACCGCAAACGGAAAATAAACCGTTGAAGCTCCGCCGTTCAGTACCGTCTGCAACGAAGAGGTATCGCCATACCACGCAGGCTTGAACGCAGCCCACTGTAGCAGTGGGTCGTTTATCGAAGGCGGCGTCTCACTCACACTCAGCTTCAAACTGGCTGGCGTTGCAGTTCCTGTAACACTGCGCGGTTGTCCTACGAGATACTCGGAAATCGTACCTTTCACAGGGACAGGCGAAGAGTTCGACTTATCCAGCAGCGTCGCAAAATATCCGCTCGATGTTACGTTTCTCGCATAGAACGTACTATTCGTCTCAATGGCAGGGCGCGACCCGCTACCACCATTCAGATTCGCATCCAGCAGCACCACAAAGCCGCCTGAGTTCAATATCGCTGGAACCGCGTTATTGCTCTGCAAACCTCTCGCTTCGATCATCTGCTGCGCATTACGAACACCGGCCACATTTTGTTGGTTCAGGGTGATATCTTCAAATGTCTCACTGTACTCTGCATTCTTCAGATCGATCCCAATATCGAACCCTTTGATCGCGACATTCTTAATCAGCAGAGGCCCTGCATACATCCCCGTAAGATCGATCCCGCTCGCTCCCTTTCCATCTTCACTCACTATGTTGACGTTGCGCACGGAGCCGCTATTGTTGGAGCCATAAATCATTCCGATCGCTCCAGCGTTATTTGGGCCTACACTTATCCCCATATCCCAGATATTTTGATGGAACGATGTATTGCCGTGCGGAGTTACGAAGAGCGCCTTCGGTTGCGTCGAATCGCCAAAGCCATTCGCATTCGGCGCAAGGCGAATGATGCTCGTAGACGAACCGGCACCTTGCAACGTCATGCAGCAGCCGTTCCACTGCAGAGTATCGCTAATCAGATAAGTTCCCGGCGGAAAGTACAGCGCCTTCGGTCTGCCATAGTAATCCGTCGAAGCATCCTGACGGCCATCACCCAGTGCAGTCTGAATCGCTTTCGTGTCATCTGTTACGCCGTCACCTATCGCGCCATAGCTCTTCACCGAAGGCATAAAGCCATCTGGAAAAACCATGGGGCCGGGAATCAATTGTGCTCCATAAGTCGACGTGGAAGGACTAGCTGTCTGACTTCGTGCGCCCGCATGAGTTACATGAAGGGGAGCACACCACAGCAAAATCAAAGCAGCCACGACTAAGGCGATAGTGCGAGGGGAGGGCACCATGCGAATACTCTGACATGATTCGCCCGCTTTGTACACATCGCGCACAACGATAGCGCACGAACAACAGAATAAAAAATCCGTTACTCAGCAGACATTCGCGTAGCACTAAATCCGTATCCACTTCAAATGAAACTAGGTTACCCTTCTCCCCGTAACAAACGACACATCAGCTCTTAGTGGGAAACTGCTGAATAAAAAAATTCATAGGACCTTACGCTTTAGCAAAGGCCAGGATAACCGCACCAATAGTTATCAATGACACAGCACCGATCTTCATCGGGGTGATATGTTCTCCCAGAAACAGCCATGCACCCAGGATGACAAGCACAACGCTAAGCTTGTCGACAGGAGCCACACTGGACGCCGGGCCAAGTTGCAGTGCCCTGAAATAACAAAGCCACGAAAGCCCGGTACAGATTCCCGAGAGAATAAGAAACAGCCAGCTTCTCCTGCCAATCTCCGCCAGGCCATTATGCTTCTCCAAACCAAGTGCAATTCCCCAGGTAAAAATCAGGATGACCGTGGTTCGAATCGCTGTCGCCAGATTGGAGTCGATACCGGCAACTCCCACTTTGGCGAGTAACGCTGTACCAGCAGCAAACGCGGCGGAGAGCAATGCCCAGAAGACCCAAGTCATGCTCCGAGAATACGCCGCTCCACCTGATTCTTGACGAGCATCGATCGCCTGCATGAACATTTTTCCATGCAGAAATCGTTGCCGCGTTTCGCCATTTCCCTCGCACTCGTCTTTGCAGCAATGCCGCTTCTAGCTCAACAGCCCGCTCCCTATGTATCCCCAACCGACCCCAGTCTCCACGAGAAGCTCGGCCTGCCCAAGCCCGCCAACCCCTCCCTGCCCACCCTGTTCCTCGTCGGCGACTCGACAGTCCGCAACGGCCATGGCGACGGAGCCAACGCCCAATGGGGATGGGGCGAACCTCTAGTCGACTTCTTCGATCCAGCAAAGATCAATGTAGTAAATCGTGCCATCGGTGGCCGCAGCAGCCGCACCTACATTACGGAAGGCCACTGGGACGACACGCTCGCCCTGATGAAGCCCGGCGACATTGTTCTGTTTCAGTTTGGACACAACGATTCAGGCCCACTCGACGACACATCTCGTGCTCGCGGAACATTGCCGGGCATTGGCGAAGAGACCCGCGAGATCGAAAACCCAATCCTGAAGCACCACGAGACCGTGCACACCTACGGCTGGTACATGCGCAAGTATGTTGCCGATACCCTCGCCAAAGGAGCAACTCCGATCATCTGCTCACCCATCCCCCGAAAGATCTGGAAAGATGGCAAGGTCGCGCGCAATGACCAGGACTATGGCGGCTGGGCCCATCAGGTCGCGATCCGGCAGCACATCTCCTTCATTAACCTGAATGAGATTATTGCCCGACGTTACGATGCATTGGGAGAGGCCAAAGTAGAGCCGCTATTCGCCGATCCGCATACACACACAAGCCGCACCGGCGCTGAATTAAACGCCGAGTGCGTTGTAGCCGGACTCAAAGCGCTCCCGAAGGATCCGGTATCGGCAGATTTTTCGGCCAGGGGCAAAGCGATCACAGCCGACTCAGGAAACTGAACTAAAGCGCAGCTCTTTCCAGGTCGACCGTCTGCCATTCGCCCCGCTCAATGCCTGCACGAATCTGAGCCGGAGTCAGGCCCTTCTTCGTCTGTTCGTAAGCGTAAACCGCCTCTTTCATGCACGTGGAGCAAGCGGCGCCGTGAGTACCTTCGAAGCAGCTATGCAGGCTGTTGTGTCCCATCGCCCGGTCGCAGCGGCAGTAGCAGGGCTGCTGATGCAGAACAGCCGGAATCTTCGCAGCCATTTTGTAGGCAATGATCTGATAGGGGTGCGAAAAATAGATTCCGGTAAGCTGGTCCCCACTCAACACAGCCGGCAGCTGTTTTGTCGGCGCGCTCGCGTTATACGCCGGAATGTCAGCCGATGGATTGGTCCACTGCGCCGACGCAGCCAAAGTCACCAATCCCAGCACCGCACAACCAAGAACTCTCTTCATGCTCAGTATCATAATGCTCACCCGTGTCAAAAGTCAGGCAGGACCTTGTTCCCACCCATCTCTTTAGACAGATAGAACGATCGTCCAGGCTTCTGGATCGTTCCATTTCCAAAATCAATATTCAAATTGAGTGAATTACAGGTCAATTTCGGCTAAAACTCCTGACCACGGCCGTCAGATGCAAAAAAAAGGCGGCACGAACGGTTTATTGTTCGTGCCGGGAGGCCAGTGACGCAACTTGTGTCAGCCGGTACTTTACAAAAGCGGCTGAGAAACCTGTCGAACGGAACCACTCACGTCCTTACAAATTCAATATACCACAATATGGAGGCCGTCATCAAAAAAATACGTTCTGTCATATAAATTTACCGAATTTCCCTGAACATCGATTCAGAACGCAAGCCTAACCTAAAAATAAAGCCTTATTGTTCAATAAGATAATTCCTTATCCAGAAAATTTCTTTCGTAACTTCCGGAAATGGAAAATAAAACTTACCCATGTACGGAGTCTGAACCACCCACCGCATCACCCCGCCGCGTTGTTGTTGTCGTTGCCGTTGCCTCTCTTGCTTGTCATCCCCGCAGGGGATCTGGTTTTGCCGTTATGAAAAGGGCACGCCCACAGGCGTGCCTATTCATTCCCAGCCTCCCAATTTTGTGCCGCACAAATGTCTGCTGCGGCAGAAATCTTGTCAAGCCCTAATTCCACCTAACTCATTGCAATCAAACCACATCCCCGTGGCAATGAATTTCCCGTCACCCGCTATAATAGAAACAGGAGAAAAAAGAGCCTCGGCGCAAGCCGGGGCTCTTCAATTTAATCCTGACCCTCGAAAGCTCAAAGCACGAAGCTGACCAGGTCCAGACCTAAACCATTCGCTTTGAATACTTTGAGACCTAAGTACGGGGAAGGGGGTAAACCAACGAGACAAGCGTCGCAGCGCTAACGGCGCAGCCAATACCAGCATAGGGCGAAGCCCCATGTCGGTAGCTATCGCGGTTCTGCACTAGGTCCAGACCTAAACCATTATTATTGAAGACTTTGGGGAGGGGGGTACCACAAAACGCACTATCAGCGAGATCGCAGAAAGCAGAATTGTCAGGAAAGGAGAAAGCAAGAAAGGTTGATCATGTCCAGGGGGTTCAGACTCCAGTAAACCTTCAGAATCTGGCGGGGACGACGGGGCTCGAACCCGCGACCTCTGCCGTGACAGGGCAGCGCTCTAACCAACTGAGCTACGTCCCCGGACATGTCACAAAAGAAGAAGCAATCCCGGAGATATCTCCATCGCTCTCTTCTAGTCTGCTACTGCTTTGGACGCCCTCTCAGGAGCTCCAGAAGATCCAATGGACCCGGCCAGCAACAGTATTGAGTGTATCAGAAGATTCGCCTCGAAGCCTAGCTTACCTCGAATCTATCTCCACGCTTCGGACAGACAACTTCCAGCCCATACCGCTGCTCGATCTCCGCCTTCAAAGCCTGCTGGGCCAACGGTTCACCGTGTACCAGAAACACCTTCTTCAGACCCTTCACCGCGGGCTCCATCCAGGCCAGCAGCTCATTCTGGTCAGCATGGCCGCTCAACTCGCCGATTGAATCCACCTCGGCTCGCAGACGCATCGGCTCGCCAAAAATATTCACCTCCGGCAGTCGATCCACAATCTTGCGCCCCAGCGTATTAGCCGCTTGATAGCCAGTAATCAGCACCAGATTGCGCGGGTCCTCGATGCCGTTCTTCAGATGATGCAGGATCCGCCCAGCCTCACACATCCCCGAAGCAGACATCACCAGATACGGCACGCGCAGATCGTTCAGAGCCTTGCTCTCCTGCACCGTCCGGGTATAACGCAACCGCTGCCACCCAAAGGGGTCCGTCCCCTTGCTGTAAAACTCACAAGCCTCCTTGTCCCAGTCCTCAGTATGTTTGCGAAAAACGTCCGTCACCGCAACCGCCAGCGGACTATCAACAAAGATCGGAATGTCCGGAATCTGCTTCTCATCAATAAGCTGATGCAGCAACATCACCAGTTGCTGTGTCCGTTCGACAGCAAACGCCGGAACAATAATGTGGCCACCTCGCCCAATCGTCCGCTTTACCAACCTCGCGAGCTTCTGCTTCACTGGCCCAATCGGTTGATGCAGCCGATTCCCATACGTGCTCTCCATAATCAGATAATCCGCAGCCGGAGCGATATCTGGATCGCGAATAATCGGCAGGTCCTTGCGTCCCACATCACCGGAAAACAGCAGCCGAGTCGTCTGCCCTTTCTCCACCGCCTCCACCAGCACACAAGTCGACCCAAGCATGTGTCCCGCATTCGACAGCGACACACTGAACCCTGCATCCTTCGTCGAACCAGCCAGTAGCTTCGGCTCATGCATCTGCATCCGCTGCATCTGCCTACTCACCTGCTCAGCATCCTCCTGCGTATAGAGAGGCTGCACTGGCTCCGCACCCGGGTTCAGCTTCAACATACTCCTGCGTCCACGTCGCCGATTCATGAAGTCCGCATCACCTTCCTGGATGTGTGCGCTGTCCTTCAGCATCGGCCCACACAGATCGATCGTCGAAGCAGTCGCGTAGATCGGCCCCCGATACCCACGCTTCACCAAAGACGGCAGATTGCCGCTATGGTCGATATGAGCATGCGACAGCACCACCGCATTCAGCCCACCATCACCCTGTCCCGCAATCTGCCCATCCGGCAGCGCCAGATGCGAATTGATCTCGACAGCCTCCTGCCGTCGCCCCTGAAACA
This sequence comes from uncultured Acidobacteriaceae bacterium, assembly GCA_963738855.1. Taxonomy (GTDB): domain Bacteria; phylum Acidobacteriota; class Terriglobia; order Terriglobales; family Acidobacteriaceae; genus Edaphobacter. Next base: position 251,058 of record CAVTYC010000001.1, read on the forward strand.
GCCCGCAGTCCAGCAGAATATTCTGCCCGGCACACTCAAGATGATGGGATGATCCCGTAACCGTCTGCGCCGCGCCCCAGAAATGCAACCGAATGCCCATGAATCCCTCGTTTCACCTTCATGAAGTCGTTCAAATGCTTACTCAGCTGGTTCGTCTCACATCCAGCCCATAGAGGACACAAAGGATGAAGATATCTCTCCATACTTAAGTTGACAATGCCTTCGGTCCACCAAACATTGCATCCATCGCACCACTCCCATACACTTGAGTAGTCCGCAAAACGGAGCGGGCGGTTAGCTCAGTTGGTTAGAGCGCCTGCCTTACAAGCAGGATGTCGGGGGTTCGAGTCCCTCACTGCCCACCAAATATCTGGCTGTAAATCAATGACATGCAACCGGTAGAGGGTGTGAGCAATAGCCTCTACCGTCCAATCAGATATTCATTGGTTCAATTGCACGGCACGGTAAACAGCACCGTACTTCCTAGCTTTAGCCCCAAAACACAATCCCTAAGCGTTCTCTCCCTATCCACAACTAGGCAAAACCCTGCATCTTGAGTCCGCGCAGTATGCCAAGCGGACAGGGATAGTGGGTTGACCTATGGCCCCACGGTGGTAGGCTGGTGTTCCTAAGGTCGGCGAAATGGAAATTAATGACGATCAAATGTTTTTCTCAAATGGAAAACGCTATGTCAGCGCCTCCAATGACGTGAGTAAGACAGTTCGTGATTTAGTTAGGGTCGCGGCAGAGGCGGTTGGCAGTAACATGGGCGCTCTGTTTCTGCTTGACGAGAACAATAAGGCACTAAAGCCAGCCGTGATGGTCAATCTCCCTGAAGAGTACATCTCCGGCTGTGGTGATATTCCACTAGGACAGCAGTGCTGTGGCAGGGCAGCCTTACACAAAATACCTTGGCATGTGGAAGACATATGGAACAGCGCCCTGTTTCCAGAGGAAACCCGTGAGGCGGCAAAACGGGCGTCGGTCAGGGCATGTTTCTCCGTTCCGGTTTTGACTGCTGACAACACATGCATCGGGTCTCTGTCTTCTCATTTTTCAGAGACACATATACCAAGTGACTATGAACTTGATCGACATCGTTTGTTCGCAGAACTTATTGCCTTTGCGTTAGACCCTACTGTTGGAAGTAGAAACCTAAGAGAATGCTTCGGTGCTGGAGCCTTGAAGCCTGCTTCTTGAAGCTTGACACATGAGCAGTATGCGAAGTTAAGCGATAAGCTATGCCCACCATTCACTCCCTAATGATTACCTCTTGATCGACAACATTGTCCGACAGTTCGCCGCGACTCGGACGCGAGTCCACCGTAATCTCAGGATGTCCCTTCGGCACCTGGCCGAGAACATAGTTGGGCAGCCCACTGGCAGGGATGATCACCAGAAACGCCAGACTTGCCAAAAAGAATAGCGATAGGCGCAGTGCCCGCAGCCGCGCGTCTGCATTGATGCGCACCGACTCCACAATGTGTTCAGGCGCTACCCCTATATTGTTCAAAGCCTCAATAAGGTGGTCGTTGCTGATGAAGGTCACATTATCTAGGTCCACCTGCTTGATCAACTCGGCTGGAAGGGTCGGGTGGTTTATCAGACTGCGCTCGACGTTGACAGCCAGAATACCAACCATAAGCGCTCCCGCAATCGCAGTGCCCACTGCACCGGCCAGATTGGTCGTAGTGCCGCGCAGCGAGCCGACGTCACCCGCATATCGTTTCGGCGAAGCAGTTACGAGCACGTTGAAGAGAAGCGTCACGAGTGCACCCTGGCCAATGCCAATGATGACCAGAAATAGAATAACCACCACGTCGGTCCACTCATTCCGGAACTTTATACTCAGACCAAGGAACCCGAAGGCGACTATGACGAACGAGTATCGAGCGATCTGCCGCGGAGACATCGTGCCATACAGCCGCACGACCAGCACCGCGGCAGCAAAGAGTGCAAGCTGGTACGGAATCAGGTAGACAGCCGTCTGGAAGCTCGTTCTGCCTTGAATGATCTCAATGTAAAGCGGCATCAGAAAGGTCAGCGCTTTACCGAGTACAACGATAATCAGCATTGCCAGGACCGCTACTCGCTCGGGGGGACTCTCGATCACCTGCAGCGCCAGAAGTGGCGTCTGTCCGGACGCCGCACGCCGATGAGACCATCTCAAAAAGCTCTGTACCAACAGGACACCCAGTAGAATCATCACCGGCGCTGGCGACAGGCCTCCGAACTGGAACGTTGCGGAAGATTTTGCCACAAAGAAGCCCCAGTAGTTGAGGTTGTTAAATCCCAGGCTAATAAAGATAACGGCCGTCGCCGACAGCACCGCGCCCAACCAATCGATCTTAATTTCGGGAACCTTTTCCACTGGTGTCAAATGACGGCTAAGAAACACAACCGCAAGCGACCATGGAATAAGGAGCGCAAACGTGAAGCGCCAACTCGCAAGCGTGTCCAGAGCACCAGCTATAAAAAATCCGAGCATCCCCGCAAGCGCCTGGATGCCGCCCAACAGGCCAAGTGCTTCGACCTGCTGTTTGCCCGTATAGTTATTCGCGATCAGCACCACGAAAGTCGGTACAGCAGCAGAGGCTGCCAACCCAGCGACGGTCTGTGCCGCGAACACGGCGTATATGTTGTGGGCGAAGGTCATCATCACCATCGCGCCTGCGTACACAGCGCACGTTGTCTTAAAGACTCTCCTCGATCCAAATATCTGGCCGAGCTTTGCGCCCAGCATGACGAAAGCCGCAATACTGAGAGAGTGTACGACGATCACGGTGCCCACGGCGGTCGGTGTTACATGAAAGCTCGCAACGAAGCCACTCATGGAGACTGGCAGTGCGCTAACGTTGAACGTCATCAGCGCTTGCCCCAGACCAATAATCGTCATCTCCAACCAGGAGGTCCTCTTGTCGGTCTCCACGGCCACGACGACAGAAGATTCTTTCGTCATCATGATTTGGATGCGTTCCTAACTGAGAATGGATATGTCATATCACCGCACAGTCTCAGCAGATAAACTCAGCACTACCAACAGTTCCTACTTGGGCAGCGTGTTTTTGTAAATCGTGCCATCCTTCATGATGATCAGAAAATTTTTGCCGGGGTCTTCGATGAGCTTGATATTTTCTAACGGATTGCCGTCAACCACGAGCAGGTCTGCAAGTGCGCCCTCCTCGACGACACCAAGCTTGCCCGGATAGGGATTAATAAATCCGGAGAGAGCCATCAACTCACCATTATCTGCAGTGGCCATCTTGAGGATTTCGGCAGGCGGATACCAGCGAAGCAGCTTAGTAAGCTGCGCTCCGTGACGGGTGCCGGCAACACGTGGACTGAACAGGACATCGGCGCCAAAGGCAACCTTGACCTTGTACTTCCTCGCCAATCTGTATGCGTTATCCGTTCCCGCAAAAACTTCCAATGCCTTCTTCCGCGACACCGCATCCATCGGCGCTACATCTTCATCATCCACGAGTGGCTGCAAACTCCACCATATGCCTTTATCCGCCATAAACTTGACGGTAGCCTCGTCGACCAGTTGACCATGATCAATACACTTAACCCCCGCTGCGATCGCTTGACGGATTGCAGCAGGCGTATAGGCGTGAACGGTCACATATGTTCCCCAGTTTTCGGCGGCCTCTACGGCAGCGCGAATCTCCGGCTCCGTGAATTGGACTGATTCGATCGGATTATATGCAGAGCTGACGCCCCCACCTGCCATCACCTTGATCTGGCTGGCGCCCTGCCTCAACTGTTCGCGTGCACGCAGTCGAACCTCATCGGGGCTGTCTGCAATGGCCGCTATACCTTCAACCTCAGAGTGGCTCAAGGGGCCGCCCAGCGTTCGAGGGACTTCGAAGGAGAAGCGAAAGTCACCATGCCCTGATGTCTGCGAGATCATGGCACCCGAAGGATAGATGCGTGGACCGACCATGACGCCTTCGTCGATAGCGCGCTTGAGCCCAAATACAGGACCACCCAGGTCGCGGACTGTCGTAAAACCCTGCATCAAGGTCATCTCAGCTTGTCGCGCAGCCAATAGAAGGAGATAGTCAGAAGTCGCAGTCATCAGGAGCATCTGAGGCGTTCCTGCCATGAACGAATGCCAATGCGCATCGATAAGACCCGGCATCAGTACATGGCCGTTCCCCGCAATCACAGTGACATTCGCGTCAACTGCAATCGGATTTGCAGATATACGCTCGATAACGTTGTTCTTGATTAGCACATTGGAGGGAACTGAGAGCGTGGTGCTCTTACCGTCAAAAATGCGGACGTTTTGAAATAACGTGGATCCGCCGCTAACCACAACGGAGGGAGGCGGTAACGCGCCCGGCGCTGCTAGATCGTAGTCTTGCGCTTGTCCTGCCTGACACAATCCGGCCGCGAGTACTGTCAGGGACAACAAACTCCGGTTAAGCTTCAAGGGGCTACTTCCCTTCTCAGGATGATATTTCTTCATTCGGGTTCATGAGGGAGACGGAGGATGTATTGCAGGCGCAACCAAAGGTACGGCAACACGATTTGCCCCTTCTATCCGCAATGGATGGAAGGGGCAAAATGTGATCCGTCTAGAGACAGCCTAGGCTTCAGACTGCAACTTCCGAACCATCGTCATCGCGAACGATGCGCCCAGGAACAGGATTCCCAGAAGCCCGATGAAAGGCACAATCGATCCAGTCTTAGGCAGCTTGGCCGGTTCAGCGGCAGTGGCAGCGGCTGTGGGTGCTGGTGTCGGTTGTGACACGACGATCAGGACGGGAGTGCCGGCGGCGGGAGCAGGTGGAGGCGGCGGCATCGTGCCCGTTACTTCCCTCTGGTGCGTAACCACCGTCATTGGTTCCTCGACAATTCTGGTGGCCGTAACCTTCATGCCCCTTCTAAGGTCCCGAGCATCGGTCTCTCGTCCATTGATCATGAACTTCTGACCTCTGGGGATAGTGAACTGCTGGTTGGTACCATCTTCCAGAGTGAGGATCACACTGGTCGGGGGAGTGACGTGCCATACGGTTCCTGTTACGTTTTGCGTTGTCGTAACGGTTTTGGGAGTCGTTGTCGTCGTGATTGTGCGCTGCAACTTCATGCCCGGTTGCAACTCATGAATGCCAAGCTGCTTTCCATCCACAGTGACCCGAGAGCTTTCCGGGACGTTAGGAATGTGCTCAATCTGACCATTCTCACGCTTTACGAAAAGGTCATTGCCCGACACCATGACTACTTCACCGCGCTCTACTTGTACTTCGTGCGTTGCCGCCCCATGGGTAGTTGCGGTTTCCGTTTGTACCTGAGCGCTCATGCCCGGAGTGAGGACTAAGCAAAGAGTCCCCACCGCAAACACCGGCCCAATATATGCCCAGCTATTTTTTAAGTTCATTGTGTATGCTCCTTTTCAGCTTTTTGAACTGCAGAGTTGAATTTTGACGCGGTGGCTTTGTCGGAATTCACGATTGATGCATGGACTATGTAACGTTGTGGTGCATCACCGACGAAGTAAAACGGATAGCAAGTCACTAAAGTGAGTGAAGGACTTGTACGATTCCGTAGCACAGTTACGTCGGTAGGTTGCACGATCTCTATATCGTCGACGGCATAAATGGACTCATCGTTCTGCACTCGGAGTTCGATCCGGTCGCCAACACGAATGTCCTTCAAGCCTCGAAAAAAACCGTCACGGTGTGCCGCGATCCCAATATTCCCCGGCTGTCCTGGCTTCGCAGTTCCGGCAATCCTGCCCGCTCCTCGGTTGAGAATCAGATCGTCCGTTCCGTCAAATACGGGCACTTCAATTCCTATTCTTGGAATGGAGAGAATCGCTAAAGGCGCGTCGAACCTCATCTCCAAAGCAGCTTTATAAGCTCGAACTCTCTTCTCGGACCAAAGGCTGAAATCGAGCGCAGCGCTATCAGGTTTGGCGCTGGTTGCATCGGCCGATTCGGATTGGCGTGCCTCAAAGCTCCAGATGGCGGCTCGTGCCATCACCAACCCTTCGAATCGCACGACGATGCTCACCAACAGCAATGCCGAACCCGTGATCAGCAAGATACGTTCGATACGCCAACGAGACTTCATCGCGTAACTTTCGCCGCCTTTCCTTTGACTGCGCCGAAGACGCTGCCAACTGAAGTGACTAATCGAGCCCGAGAATCTCTTTCATTACTCGCGACTTAGAAAATCGCGCGTTTCGCACACGTGAGGCGAAACGGACTATAGCAACCCTCTTGGAGAGCTGCAATTGGACCTTAGTCCAATCGTCCGGATGGCAATAGACTGCCATAAAAAGCTAATTGATTATAGGCCGAAGGGCCAATTGCATATCTCACCGGCCACTGTATATTTTCTAATATTTTCTACTCTGGATAGGGCTGGACATATTCGATGATCGACTCTCTTCCAAATGCGACGCGCATTGGATTGGTCGACGACGACCTTTCTGTACGTAAAGCTATGAGCCGTCTACTCCGGTCTCGAGGGTCCGAGTGTGTCACATACGAATCTGCCGAAGCCGCCCTGGCGGATCCCGACTTTTTGCAGGTACATTGCTTGATTCTTGATATTGAACTTCCACAGATGAGCGGCTTTGACCTTCGGGACCACCTGATCAAACTCGGCTCCACCATTCCACACTTTTTTGTCACAGCACACTCGGAATCCGACTTTGCTGATTGGAGTGCTCGGATAGGCGATAGCGTGTACTTGAGAAAACCCGTGGACGAAAATCAACTGATTTCACTGATCGAGAAATTGATCGCCTGGCAATTCGGGTGCTAAACTCGCAAGTCGTAAGCGGTCATCTTCAATTCATTTGGGCCCTAACTGGCGAGTAACCCTGGAGCCGCGGTCCATGAGAGAAGGTACAGTTCACGTTATCGACGACGACTTGAGCATCCGCTGCGCGGTGGATCGCCTTCTTCGTTCAAATGACCAGCAAGTCCGTACATATCCCTCAGCTCGAGAATTTCTCAACCAGCAGCTCGATTCCCGCCCGGCATGTATCGTTCTCGATCTTCAGATGCCGGAGATGAGTGGTCTCGATCTGCAGGAAATACTGACACAAGGCCATGAAAGCGTGTCCATTGTCTTTATCAGTGGCCACGCTGATATTCCCGATTCTGTTCGTGCCATGAAGGCAGGCGCTGTAGATTTTCTTACCAAGCCCTTTGACGAGAGCCAACTACTTGCTGCGGTCAACGCCGCACTGGCAAAATCTCGTCAAGCCTGCATTTATCGCGAAGAGGTCGACCGTGATCGTGCCGCTTTCGAAAGCTTGACGTTGAGAGAGCGGGAGGTTTGCGTGCGGGTAGCGCGGGGAATGCTCAATAAGCAAATCGGTGGTGAATTCGGCACCGCGGAGAAGACGATTAAAGTACAGCGCGCTCGAGTCATGCAGAAATTAGGTGTGCAGTCGATTACTGACCTTGTCCGCTTGGTGGAGCGGTTACGCGCGAGCGGTCATCTTTCGCCTCCGAAACCACTTGGAAATTGAGGGACCTACAGTTGCTCTCGGAATCTGCGCGTCGTCCCCAAAAACACAATATTACGCTAAAAATCACCGGCTCTCTTTCTAAGCAACCATACTCGAAATAAAAGAATCCTATAGACACCCTGTAGTCGGTTACCCAAGCTCATTTGCATCTCTTCTATAGCGTTGTACAGCGTGTGGCAATTCTGGGTCTGTAATCGAATTACAAGCGTGTCGGAGGTGTAGGGTTGGCCGGCCGTCTGGATAGTCGAATTCCGCACGTTTGCATTCCACTTGAATGTTTTTTCCTACCGTGCGTTCCCGCCATGGATCGTGGTCGCATGTTGCGAGCGACGATCATGTTTGCCTTACTGGCGTGCATCTGTCCAATTCAGTTGGATGCTGCCCCCTTCGCACACCAAGTTCGAAGAATCCTGATCATTTACGAGACGGACCCCTCTGCACTGGCATTCCGCTTGATCGACCCTCAACTGCGCGCCACGCTCGATGAAGAATCGCCTTACCTGGTCGAACTCTATACCGAGTCCATGGAGACAGGTCTATTCCCGGATGAGGCTTCACAACAGCAGATTCGGCAAACCTATATTCGCAAATATAAGGATCGGAAACTCGACCTCATCATCGCTGCCGGACCGTCCCCCATTCAGTTCATGGTTGAATCGCACGGAACATATTTCAAGGACACCCCGGTGGTCTTCTGCGGCGCAACCAAAGAGGAAGCAGGCAGTCCTCAATTCGACTCTCACTTTACCGGTGTTTGGCTAATCAGAGAGCCAGAAAAAACCGTAGAAGCGGCCTTACGTTTACTTCCAACTACTAGGCATCTCGTCGTGGTCGGCGGCGCCGGACTGTACGACAGAGAACTTGAGGCCACCGTCAAAAAAAGCCTGGCCAGTTATGAGCCAAATCTCGAAATAACCTATCTAACCGACCTGGCAATGCCAGCGCTTCTTGATCGACTGACCGAACTCCCGCGCGACACGATTGTCCTGTTTACCTCTCTCGAACGAGATGCGGCAGGAACTTACTTTCCAAGAGCCACCTCTCTGGAGATGCTGACCAATGCGGCCCGCGCGCCGGTCTTCGTCTTATTCGACACTCTTATGGATCACGGCGCGGTTGGCGGCTATGTGAGTAGCTTTGCAGGTCAGGGCCGCGAGGCGGGCAAGATAGCATCCAGAATTCTCGGCGGTGAAAAACCGCAGAACATCCCCACCGTGGCAGGCACCAATGGCTTTATCTTTGATTGGCGCCAACTACACCACTGGGATGTACTGGAATCAAACATCCCTCCGGAAGCTACACTCTTGCATAGACCGCCGACCGATTGGGAAAAATACAGATACAAAATCATTGCCGTCCTCGTGTTCCTCGCTGCGGAGACCGCTCTGGTATTCCTTCTGATCTGGCTAATCAAACGAAGAAACAGAGCAAAGCAACTATTAGAACGGCAGTTGGTCCTGGAAGAGATCTCTCATCTGAACCGTGTAGCTTCGATGGGTCATATGGCCGCCTCCCTTGTACACGAGTTAGCCCAGCCCTTGGCCGCCATCCTGGGTAATGCACAAGCAGCTGAACGTCTCATATCCAGACCTTCGCCTGATCTCATGGAGGTTCGGGCAGCTCTCATCGATATTCGAGAGGATGACAAACGAGCTCGTTCTGTGCTGGACAACATGCGTGCACTCTTCAAAAAACAAACGATCGCTCGTCATGAAGTCGATCTCAATGAAATCGCGACTGGCGTAGTCCGAATGGTGAGAAAGGACGCACTGCTACGCGGTATCGAGCTACGGTTGGTGCTTTCTGTCAGCGTCCCCAAGGTGTTAGGTGATGAAATCCCGCTACAACAGGTCATCTTGAACTTGATCAACAATGGCATGGATGCGATGCAATCCCTGCCGGAAGCAAGAAGAATCCTGACTGTGACAACGTGCATCGGAACAGACACGAAATGCGGAATGATCCTGGTGGAAGACAATGGCACGGGAATCGCCGAAAAAGACAAGATGAAATTGTTTACGCCGTTCTTCACAACCAAAAGCGAAGGTCTCGGCATGGGCTTGTCGATCTGCCGCTCCATCCTCGACTCCCTCGGAGGCCGGATCACCTTCGATAACCGGCCTGAAGGTGGAACCGTCTTCAGAGTCGAACTGCCGCTGGCATTGACGCGCAATCTTTTTGCATACGCCTCCTGATTGCTGATTGGACTAAGGTCCAATTGCCGCCCACGACAAAGATTTCTATAGTTAGCGCGGCTTCAACTCGGCTCTGGCACGAACCTCAGCGGAGATTCTTCATGGTCAGCCCGTAGACCAGGCCCCTGTTAGTCCCGTTCAGCGGCATCAGCGAACGGAGGATTAGATAAAAGGAGGATCGGATGAAACAGTACCGTATCAGGCGCGAAGTTCTTACCTTTTTCGTTCTCATATTTGCCAGCGTTCTCGCGTTGCATGCACAGGAGGCAGCAGCAGGACCTACAGTCACTGTACGAATGACGGTAACAGCCTCTGTCCTGAACGACAGACGCATGCCCGATATAACCCAGAATGATGTGTCCGTTAGACAGCGCAGAGATACTCTAAAAGTGACCAAATGGGAGCCCGCACGTGGAGCCGCAGCTGGACTCGATCTGTTCATCCTCATCGATGACGCTTCAGATACGAGCCTCGGATCGCAGCTCAACGATCTGCGCGCCTTCATTAACGCTCAGCCACCGTCTACGTCAGTAGGTGTCGGCTTTATGCGAAACGGCACAGCTCAAATCGCACAAAATTTCACCACCGATCATGCGCTGGCGGCAAACGCGTTGCGACTGCCGTTGGGCAATGCTGGCGCATTTGGGAGCCCTTATCTCTCCGCGAACAACCTCATGAATCGCTGGCCTCAACATACCAACCGCCGCGCGCTTGTCCTGATAACGGATGGCATCGATCGCGCCCGCCGCACAACAGGCGGCAATCGTGGTCTCAACACAATTCCGGACGCGACGACTACAGCCACGATCGCACAGCGAACGGGAACCCTCGTTTACGCGGTATATACACCGGGTGTGGGGCACATGCATCGGAACTTCTGGGAAGCGACCAACGGTCAGAACGCCATTGCCCGATTGTCCGATCAAACCGGTGGCGAAGCCTTCTTCCTCGGACTTCAGGCTCCCGTCAGCTTCAGGCCATTTCTGGATCGCCTCCAAACCAGCCTCGACAACCAATTCCTTCTGGAATTCAGCGCATCGCCTGACAGGCGAGCCGGTTTGCGTTCGTTCAATATAAGCACCGAAGTGGCGGGCGTAGAACTGATATCTGCCGATAGCGGTTGGGTTCCGGCGGCCGGAGAGAGATGAACAATATGCGATGCTCATGCACTTTTCTTGCGACCAGAAGACTGCATGAGCAGAAATTGTGTCTTGCGCGTTGGACACGCAGCCTTAACAACCTGCTGAAAGGTGGTATGACATGAAAGCAATCAAGGGAACCCTAATAACTTGCATCATCGCTTTGCCGTTTCTGGCCGCGCAGTCCGGGTCTGCGAAAGCCCAGAAGCCTAGCGATAAAGAACTCAATCTCCAGGCATACGAGAAACTTCTCAGATCCGACGTCATTGCCAAGAGGGATGTAGTCGTCAAGGCGATCATGCAGTTCAGCGACAGCGAATCCAAAACATTTTGGCCGATTTACAAGGAGTATGAGGCAGAACGGGCAAAGTTGGATGCCGCCGAAGCGCAGCTGACGGGCGATTACGCCAAAGAATACCAGGGCATCACAGACGACCAGGCGAATCAGGTAATGAGTAAATCACTCGAATTGGAAGCGCGCCGCGCTGACCTGAGGAAGACCTACTACGACAAGATGAAGAAGGCCCTGTCTCCAACAATCGCCACCAAATTCTTCGAAGTCGATAGCCAGATGCAGCATATCTATGACCTTCAAGTGTCTTCGAAGCTGCCTGCAAACCAATAGTGATCGACGCGGGATCAACCCACAGCCACGTTAAGGCAGGAAGGATCTGAGAGATGAAAAAGTTATCGCAATTCCGTAAAAGCTCGGCAGCCACGCTTGTGCTGCTTCTCTGTGCTGCGGCGGCCATGTCGGCACAAAATATGGTTACTGTTCCAGCCGGAACACGACTCGTAGTCCGCATGGTCGATGGGATATCAGGGGGCAACAGTCGCGCAGGCACTTTGTTCACCGCCCGCCTCCAGGGAAACCTCATGGTCGGAAACAGAACCGCCGCTCCGGATGGGGCGACGGTTTTTGGACGAGTCATTGCTTCAAGTGGCGCTAGCCGCGTAGCCGGAAGATCGGAACTGTCGCTGGAATTAACCGACATCCAGGTCAACGGCACGCGCTTCCCGATTCTCAGCAACGACTACAGCGTTCAGGGTGGCAATGCACTCGGCGGAACCGCAAGGCGCACCGCAAGTGGAGCTGGTCTTGGAGCCGTAATCGGTGCGATCGGTGGAAACGCTGGCCGTGGAGCGGCGATCGGTGCTGCGACCGGAGGCGGAGCCTCCCTGATCATGCGGGGCGAACAGATCAATATTCCCAGTGGGACGTTGCTCGAATTCCGCTTGCAGCAACCAGCTTCTCTACCGGCCCGGTAAGACTATGCCGACAAAATTCAACGCAGGAGACATCCAATGAGTGCTGAGCCCCGGCAAGGTTTTAAATCATCCATCCTGTTCGCAATTCTGCTGATAGTCCTTGGAATACTCGCAATAAGCTTGCCGGCGCTTGCCTCAATTGGAGTCGCGAGAGTGCTCTCATGGCTGATTCTCATCGAGGGTATTGTTCAGTTGGTATATGTATTCAGGTCCGAAGGTGCCGGGCGCAAGATTTGGAAGCTTCTGGTCGCCATTCTGTATATCGCGGTAGGAGGGTACCTCCTCGTGCATCCCTTGATAGGGCTTGCCGGGCTAACCCTCCTGCTCGCAATGTTTTTCTTTGTAGAAGGTATTACGGATATTGGCACTTTTATTTGGACACGCAAGACTCATGGTTCCGGATGGCTGCTGTTGCACGGACTCATAACTCTTCTTCTGGGCATCATGATATGGAAGCATTGGCCCGTCAGTTCTCTTTGGGCATTGGGGACTCTGGTTGGTATCAGCATGCTTATGACCGGCATGACTCGTCTCATGATGGCCACAGCGCGTAGACCAGTCGACGCTCCAGCGTAACTCTCTTCTACCTAGTCAAGTAATCCGGCAGGACTCACACAAGTACAAACCTAAAAGAGTCATGCCGAACAACCGGACGAAACGAACATCCAGACGAAGGGCGAAATGACACACGCGCAAAAGCAACACCTCGAAAAGACACAAGCCTGCACATCCTGCCCAGAGCATCCTATGGCGACTAATTTTGAAGCTCCCTCCAGACGGCGCTTCTTGCAAACCACTCTAGGTGGTACTTTAGCGGGCTTGTTCACAACAGGCGCGATAGAGTCTGCGTTCCCGGCTCAAGCGCTCGCGCAACAAATCACGAACCCAGCCGCCGCTCTGCAGGAACTGATGGACGGCAACAAACGCTTCACTTCAAACAATTTGACTCATTGCGAAAAAGATCTCGCAATTATGAGGCAACATACAGAAGACAAACAGGAACCATTTGCCGCTGTCCTCTCTTGCGCCGACTCTCGTGTACCAATCGAGTTGATCTTCGATCAGAGCATCGGGCACATCTTTGTTGTCCGTGTAGCCGGCAATCTTGTCTGTCCCGAGATCATCGCCAGCCTCGAGTTCGGCGCCGCAGTATTAGGCACAAAGGTGATCCTTGTACTCGGACACTCTGGGTGCGGAGCAGTAAAGGCCACCATCGCCGGAAACGAAGTTCCCGGACAGATAAGTGCACTCTTCCCGAGCATACGGCCAGCCGTAGACCAGGCAGGCAAGGATCTCGTGGCCGTCACCAAAGCGAACGCAAAGATCCAGGCGGCGCTCCTCCGGGATGGCTCGACCGTCATCTCAGGGATGGTGAAAGAAGGCAAGGTAAAGGTTGTCGCCGGATACTACGACCTCCCTTCTGGCGCCGTAACCATGGTGGACTAGCTCGAGACCTCGCCAACCGCAAACGCTCTAGCCGCTCAGTGCTTACTGCTGAGCCCGCAGCAACGCGATAACCTGCTCAGCGTGCACCACTCCAACAAGCCGACTCTCCCGATCGACGACCGGCAGCGAATGAAGGTTGTACTTATCGAAGAGTTCAGCGACCTTGCGACCATGTGCCCCTGCATCACAGGTAACAAGATGGCCATGCGGTAAATCCTTAAGCACAGACTCAGAAGCCGCCAACAGCAACCGCGCAACCGGGATAATTCCGGTGATGCGTTCCTCAGAATCAAGCAAGTAGACATCGGTAATGATCTCGATATCGCCCTCGAAGTCGCGGAAGGCTTGCACCGCCTCACCCACAGAGGCCGTCGCAGGCAATGCAATATATTCAGTGGTCATCCGTCCTGCTGCAGAATCCCCCTCAAACTCGAGCAGTTCCTCAACCTCTTGACGCTCCTCGGGATCCATCTCTTCGAGAATCGCCTCAGACCGCTCTTCAGGCAGTTCCGCAAGCAGATCGGCAGCCGCCCCGGGGTCCATCTCCTCGACAATGCCCGCGATCTGTTCGGAATCAAGTGACTCAATAAGCGACTGCTGCATCTTCGGCTTGATCTCTTCCAACGCCTCAGCAGCAACCTCCTCATCCAAACTGATAAACAGCGCCTGGCGTTCCGCCGGGGCCAGCTCCTCAAGAATGTCGGCAATATCGGACGGGTGCATCTGCGAAAGCCGGTCCTGGTCGATCTTTAGCCGCACCCGACGTTCGGGATCAATCAGGTCGACAAAATCCCACGGAATAACGCTGGCACTGAAACGGCCCGCGAGCTTGTCTACCGTAGCCGCAGGCAAACCTTTCAACAGACGTCGAACCGCTCCCCGCATCCCGACCTCAACCTCAGCGATGCGCAGCATTAGATCGGGACTGTCCTCCTGAATCGGCTCCCACGCGAGATTCACATCGTTAACGCGAACAACCTTGCGTCCATGAACATCGATAATCTGCTGATCGAGCAGGTCGCGCTCAAGCAGAAGATAGGTCTCATCGTCCGACAGCAGTGCAGGGCTGGCTCCCTCTCGAAGCTGAATCGCACCCGCCGCTGTATGGCAAAGTTCTTTCACATGAACGAAGGAAGGCCGGTCACCGCGCTTACCGGAGACCAGCTTCAGAACAAGCCCGTAGACATGCGACGCATTCACCGAAGGAGCGACGGCAAACTCACGCACATGGCCGATTGCGCTCCCCGTCGCATCCACCACCGGAACACCCATCAACGAAGCAATGCTCGTCGTCTTGTGATTGCCATGTTTGGTCACGGTCGAGTTTCCCTACCAGACCTTACATACTTGCGCTTTTACCATCGGCTGTCCAGCCTTGCAGCTAAAAGCAGTGGCAAACTGCGGCATATTGGTCACAATGCCATTGATCCGCGCAAATCCCGGCGAGTGCGGATCGGTAAGCGCCTGCAATCTGCTGTTGGCCTCGCGCGTATTCTCACAGGCCCACTGGGCAAACCCGATAAAGAACCGCTGATCAGGCGTAAAGCCCTCCTCCGGCTTCAGGTCCATCCCGGCCGTGGCCTTCTTCCATGCAATGTAAGCGATCAGCGTCCCGCCAAGATCGGCTACATCCTCGCCGCTGGTGAGCTTGCTGTTGATGTGGATATCATCGACCACAACATAAGTGGCGAACTGATCACGCAGGCAGTTGATGCGGTCCTCAAACCCCTTGGCATCGTCCTTGGTCCACCAGTCCTTCAGATTCCCTTGCGCATCATACTGTCGCCCTTCATCATCAAAGCCATGCGTAAGCTCATGTCCAATCGTTGATCCCGTATCGCCATAGTTAGGTGCGTCATCCAGCTTCGCGTCGTACAGCGGCGGCTGCAACACCCCAGCGGGAAAATTCACATCGTTCATCTGCGGATTGTAATAAGCGTTGACGGTCGGCGGAGTCATGTCCCACTCATCGCGATCCACCGGCTTACCCACCTTGGCCCAGTCACGAGCAGTCTCAAAATCAGTCGCGCGAACAGTATTACCGAAGTAGTCATCCGGCTTAATCATCAGCGAGGAGTAATCCCGCCACTTATCCGGATACCCAATCTTGTTCCGCACCGTATGCAACTTACGCAGAGCCTCGGCCTTCGTCGCAGGACTCATCCAGTCAAGCTGCTCGATCTCACCTTGCATCGCCTGTTCGATCTGGTCCGTCATCACAACCGTCTTCTGCTTCGTCTCGGGCGAAAAAGTACGTCGCACGAACTCCTGCCCCAATGCCTCCCCCAACGCCCGATCAACCTGCCGCACACACCGCTTCCACCGCGGAGGCATCTCCTGGGTACCACGAAGATAATGGCTGTAGAAGTCGAAGTTCGCCGTCTCAAACGGAGAAGAGAGTGAGGTAGCCGCTGCGGTAACAACGTGAAAGCGCAGATAAGCCTTCAGTGCATCCAGCGGCTCGTTCGTAAGCACAGCATCCACAGCCTTCTGAAACTCCGGCTGCGAAAGATTAAGCGTCGTGACGTTAGGAACACCCTGAGCCGCAAGATAATCCGGCCACGAAACAACCGGGCTGCACGCCGAAAGCTCCGCCACCGTCATCTTGTGGTATTGCTTATAGGGATCGCGTCGTTCAACACGCGTCAGCGAGGCCTTCGCAAGCGCCGTCTCAATCCGCATGACGGTATCTGCGTCCTTCTTAGCCTGGGCAGCCGGAACCCCGGCAAGCGTTAGGACATGCGCAATATAAGCCAGATACTTTTGCCGCGTCTCCTCGCTCTTGGCATCGGTCTTCAAGTAATAATCGCGATCAGGCAGCCCAAGCCCACCGGCGGAGATATCCGCAATCACCTGGTTCGAATCCCCGGGATCCTGCGTAGAGCCTGCATTGAAGAAGAACGTCCCCCGCGTATGCCGATTCAGCGGTCCCAGGTACGCAATCAGCGCCTTCCGGTCCGAAAGCTTGTCGATCGCAGCAAGCTGTGCCGCCAGCGGAGCTGCTCCTAGCTTATCGATAGCAGCCGTATCCATGCAGGCCGCAAAATAGTCGCCAATCTTCTGCTGCGTCGGAGTCCGATTAGCCGCCTTGGCATCATTCTCCAGAATCCCCCACAGGAATTGCTGGTTGTCATTCGCAAGCTTGCTGTAGACATCCCACCGCGCCTGATCCGCAGGAATCGGATTATTCTTCATCCATCCGCCGCAGGCAAACTTGTAGAAATCCGTACAGGGGTCGACCGACTTATCCATCGCACTGAGATCCAGACTCGGCGAATAGGGCATGGCCTGCAGGGGTTTAGCGGCAGGCGCCTGCTGGCCAAAAACCGTGGCAGAGGCAAAAAAAAGGACTAAAAGGGGCGCAAAGGCAACTCGCATCGCAATATTCCTCGTCTTCGCATGGTAGCTCACCAAATCGGCGATTTGGCCAATGTTGTGACGAGGTGGTAACAATGTGTTGTAAACGGAGGCGATCTTGGGAAAAAAGATGAAGCGACCATCCTTGACATTCGACGCTCCCACAAGCACACTGCCATCATCGCTGGTGTCTGCCGTTGACGACTGGCATACAGTAACTGCAAGGACAGCATTGGCCGATTCAAACCCAAGCCGCATGAGCTTCACTCTTGACTCGTCACTCGACAGCGTCAACAAGATTGAACAGACCGCAGAACAATACGCCTCGCGCGCAGGGTTCGATGAAGACACGATCCCCCATATCGCCATGGCCGTACGCGAGGCAGCCGTCAACGCTGTCCTCCACGGCAACGCCTACGACCCCCAAAAGCACATCACAGCCGCCTTTGAGACCACCTCCGACGCCCTCCTGATCCGCATCACCGACCAGGGTCCGGGCCTCAACCCCGACACCTTACCCGACCCACTCGCCCCCGAAAACATCCTTCGCGGCTCCGGCCGGGGCATCTTTCTGATACGAGCCTTCATGGATGAGGTACACTTTCGGCAGCTACACCCCGGCACCGAGCTCACCCTCATCAAGCATCGCACACCCGCGCAGTCGGGGACCTAAGGAGAAGACGACACATGAGCATGAAAGTATCTACTCGCCAAGTGGACGGCATTACCATTTTGGATCTAAGCGGCCGCATCACCCTCGGCGAAGGCAGCGTAACGATTCGCGATGCCGTTCGCGACGTGCTGGCCAAGGGCTCCAACAAGATTTTGCTGAACCTCGGCGATATCAATTACATCGACAGCTCGGGCATCGGCGAGCTGGTCAGCGCCTTCACCACTGTCAAAAACAGCGGCGGCGAGCTGAAGCTCCTCAACCTGACCAAAAAGGTTCACGACCTGCTCCAGATCACCAAGCTGTACACCGTCTTTGACGTAAAGGACGACGAAGCCTCAGCAATCTCCTCATACACGAAGTAACGACGTCCAACCACAAAAGAAAGAGGCCGCCGCTTCGTGCGATGGCCTCTTTTATTTTTTCCTGTTAGGGAAAGCTTAGCGGCAGAATATCTAGCGTCTTGCCTCAGCGCCTATCTTGCCTACACTGGCAACACTCGTCCCCACTTTTGCCACCTGAGGGGTCACCATCTTGCTCGTGTCCTTCATCGCCGCAATGGCCTCGTCGTACCGGCCAGCCACCGAGTTCGCACGAATTCTCGCCATGTCCTCCAGCATCTTCATGCCGTCTTTCAGATAGCTCATTCGGCTGCGCTCATCGTGTCCCCATGTCACTGGCACCTCGCGAATCACATACTTCAACTTCCGCGCGATAAACAGAATCTCCGGATCGAAACCCCAGCGCTCGATCGTCTGCAGCCGGAAGATCACCTGCGCAGTCGACCGCTTGAACGCCTTGAATCCGCATTGCGTGTCCTTGAACGGCAGCCCCATCACCGTCCGCGTAATCCAGTTGAAACACCGTCCGAAAAACTGTCGATACAGCGGCTGATGAATCGTCTGCCGCGTCCGGTCCATCCAGCGCGATCCGATGGCCACGTCCGCTCCATCTTCAATCGCCGCAATCAGACGCTCCGCCTCTTCCATCGGAGCCGACAGGTCCGCATCGGTAAACATCACGATATCGCCGGCCGCCTGCAGCAGACCATTGCGAACCGAGTAGCCCTTGCCCCGGTTCCCCGGATTCTGAACCAGGTGCAGACGCGGATGGTGCTCCATCCACCGCTGCACAATTTCCGCGGTATTGTCCTTCGAGCCGTCGTCCACCACCAGCAACCTCGGCGTCCCAACCGCGCTCCGCAACGCATGACATGCACCCGTTCCAGCGCGTCCTCTATTCGAGCGCTCTCGTTATATGCCGGAATTACAATACTTAACTGCGGATGTGCCATGGATTGCCAAACCTTCGCCGAGCCGGCTTCAATGTCAATATGCTGGGAGCTGGGACTTAAAGTACCGTCGTTCATCATACTGCAATTATTTGACGTATCGGACAACCTATTTCAGTCGCAGGATATTCACCATTCTGCTTCAACCTATTCCGCAGCCGAGTCGTCCGCACCTCTATCGCACCACAATCCCCCACCTGCTAAACTCCACACCATGCCGGAAGACTTCCAAGCCCCGAACCAGCCGCCAGACGCCCCCGCCGCCACCCCCTCCCTCCGCCCGAACCTACGCCGCCCCACCGGCCTATGCTCCGAGTTATCCACCGGCCTACGCTCCATCCCCTTACGGGCCACCCCCGCCCCGCCGCTCCCCCTGGTTCTACGTCGCGGTCATCGGAGGCTCCTTCGCCGCCATCTGTCTGCGTCATGAGCCTGATGGTCTGGACCACCATGCACTCCGCTCACCGGCAACTCCGGCACTCGGCCTCGGCAGCAGTCAGATCGGTGTCATCGACATCGACGGCGTCATCCTCTCCGCCGAGACCCTCAACACCCAGCTCCGCAAGTTCGGCGACGACTCCTCCGTCAAGGCCATCATCCTCCACATCAACTCCCCCGGCGGCGGCGCAGCCGCATCGCAGGAGATCTACCACGAGGTCCTCCGCGTCCGCAAAGAAAAGCACAAGAAGATCGTCGCCTCCGTCGAATCCGTCGGTGCCTCCGGCGCCTACTACATCGCCAGCGCCTGCGACAAGATCTACGCCAACGACGCCTCCGTCGTCGGCTCGATCGGCGTCATCATGGAGTGGACCAACTACGGCGACCTACTTCAGCTGGGCCAAGCTCAAAAACGTCACCATCACGCCGGCGAGCTCAAGGACGCTGGCGACCCCAGCCGCGACCTCACCCCCAAAGAACAGGCCTACTTCCAGTCGCTCGTCGATAACATGTACACCCAGTTCGTCCACGACGTCGCCACCGGCCGTCACACCACCGACGACAAGATCAAGCCCCTCGCCACCGGCCAGGTCTGGACCGGCCAGCAGTCTCTCCCCCTCGGCCTCATCGACAAGGATAGGCGGCTTCCGCATCGCCCTGATGGAGACCGCCACGCGACGTCGGAATCTCCGGCGAGCCCTCCATCGTTCGTCCCGCCAAAAACAAACGCGGCCTCCTTGCCATTCTCACCGACGACGGCGAGGACCTCTTTCCCAACCCCGGCCAGCTGCTCAACCACGCCCCTGGCTTTTACTTCATGTGGAAGTAAGCCGCCGCCTTCCGGCACTTACAACTCATACAAAATTGAAATTAATCAGGCCCCGGCAAAAAGTCGGGGTCTTTTTCTTCTACGACGACACCCCTCGTCCCTTTTATGCATCTCATTCCAGCTATATGTTCACTTATTTGGTCACTCACGCGCTTTTTCTTCCCAAGAATGCGCTGCATCCCGTTTACAATCAATAACAACGGAATAGTTTCGATGCGACCCTTATCGCCCTCCCTAAGCACGAAAGGATCCCACTCATGACCAAAGCAGATCTCGTCGACAAAGTCACCGCTCTTGGCGATCTCACCCGCCGTGACGGCGAAGTTATCGTCGATACTCTCTTCGAGTCTGTCATCGGTGCCCTCAAGTCCGGCGACAAGATTGAGATTCGTGGTTTCGGCAGCTTCCGTACGCGTCAACGCAATGCGCGCACTGGCCGCAACCCCAAGACCGGAGCCAAAGTTGAGGTACCCGCTAAACGAGTCCCTTCTTCAAGCCATCCAAAGAGCTTCGCGACTCCGTAAACCCCTCCGCCGCTACAAAAGCAGCCAAAGGCGGAAAGGTTGACGCGGAAAACATCGACCCTCATCATCCTCCTGCCATGTAGTCAAGCGGGCCGGTTCCCATAACCGACCACGCACATGCAAGGCCGGCGTTCGCGTGTAATTCCTCCTTTTGAATCTGCGGGCCGTGCAGATTGCGCTCTGAACTATACTGAGACCACGTGGAGCTTTTCCTCAATCTCGCGTGGTTGTCAGTTTCGCTGCTTCTCGTCATTACGTGGATGCGGTCAGAGCGTGCCGCCCACAAGAAGTTCAAGTGGAGCACCGTCATTGCGCTCCTTCTTCTCCTGACACTTCTCTTCCCCGTCATCTCCATGACCGATGACCTCATCGCCATCAATATGGCTTCCGAGGTAGAGCACACCATGCGACGCTACGAAGCGCCTCCATCGCAAATGGCCTCCATCGCTCTCCTCGATGCCATCGTTCTCCTGGCCACAGTCATGATTGGGATCGCCTTCTCCGGCACCAGTTTCACCCGAGTTCGCCCTCCTGCCTTTGCGGCGAAGCTTCTCGCTGGTTTTGTACGGGCCTCCGGCGTTCGGCCGCCTCCCGCGGTATCCCTCGCCGCTTAGTTCCATCTGGAAGATCATCTTCTTCCATCTTTTATAGGCAATCTCCCAGACTCAACCTGAAGGTAGGCATGACACTGAAAGCCCTTCGTGCACTCTGTGCAGCCATGTCAGTGGTTCCTCTGGCGCTGATGGCACAATCGCCACAGCCGTCGCAACCATCCGGCACAGCTGCCCCCATCACACTGCAACAAGCCGTTGAGCGCGCCCGACTCGGCAATCCCAGCCTCCTCGCCGCCCGCCAGCACGTCTCCGCCACGCAGGCGACAAAGATCACCGCTGGCCTGCGCCAGAATCCAAACCTCACACTCCTCGGCCAGGGCGTCACACTGCCAGAGGTCAACAACCCCGGCGGTAACCCCTACTACTACTCCGCCAACGTCTCCCGACTCTTCGAACGCGGACAAA
Organism: uncultured Acidobacteriaceae bacterium; assembly: GCA_963738855.1. Classification (GTDB taxonomy): domain Bacteria; phylum Acidobacteriota; class Terriglobia; order Terriglobales; family Acidobacteriaceae; genus Edaphobacter. The sequence continues at coordinate 272,730 of CAVTYC010000001.1, forward strand.
AACGTCGCTGGCGCCTCGACAGCGCATCCGCCACCGCCGATGAAACCGAGAGCCAGTATCACGATCAGGAGCGCCAGCTCGTCCTCGCCGTCCGTCAGGCCTTCACCAGCATGCTGCTCGCCAAAGCCTCTCTCGCAGTTGCCGAAGACAACCTCGACCGACTACCGCAAGACCGTAGACCTCAGCCGAGCCCGCCTCGACGCCGGAGACATCACCCGCACCGACTTCGAGCGCATCGACCTCCAACTCGCCCAGTTCGAAGCCGACGACGACAACGCCCGCCTGAACCTCCAGCAGGCCAGCGCCCAGCTCCAGCTTCTCTTCGGTGTCGATCACCCCGTCCTCACTCTCGACATCACCGGCACCCTCGAACCTCCGCCCCTGCCCCTCACCATGGCCGACGCTGAAAACTCAGGCCCTCGCCGCCCGCCCCGACTACACTCGCCGCCAGACAGGCTCTCACTCGCGGCCGAGGCCAACGCCAAATTCGCTATCGCCAGCGGAACCACCGACCCCACCCTGGCCGGCGAGTACGAACGCAGCGGCATCGATAACACCTTCGGCTTCAGCCTCTCCATCCCGCTCCGCATCTTCGACCGCAACCAGGGCGAAAAGGAACGCACCCGCTACGAAGTCGAGTCCAGCCGTTCCACCGTCACCGCAGCGCGCAATCAGGTCGTCTCCGACGTCGATCAGGCATGGTTCGCGCTCGACATCGCGCAGCGTCAGGCCCATCGCTACAGCGCTCGCTATCTCGACGAAGCCGCGCGCGTCCGCGACAACCTCCAGTTCAGCTATCGCAACGGCAACTCAACCTTGCTCGACTACCTCTCAGCCCTTCGCGACTATCGCGCCATTCACCCTTAGCAGCCTCAACGCCAACGCCCAGGTCTGGCTCGCCATCCACCAACTCAGCTTCGCCACCGCGACGGACATCATCCCATGAAAGCGCTCATGAAAACACTCGTGCCACGGACTGAATCTCTCCTGCTGCTGTCGCTCATCGCCCTGCCCCTCACGGCGTGCAAGTCAACACCCCCGCCAGCGGCGGAAACTCAACCCCGCAAACGCTGGCATCGAAACCACGATCAGCCCACGTCCAGCAGAGCACCGATTACCTCGAGATCCCCGCTCGCGTTGCCGCGGACCCATCACACGTCGTCCGCATCTTTCCGCCGCTCAGCGGACGCATGCTCGGCCTCCGCGTCCTTCCCGGTCAGGAGGTCAAGAAGGGCGACGTCATCGCGCACGCTCCAGAGCAGCGACATCGCAGCCGCCCGCGCCGACTTCGAGAAGGCCAAGATCGAAGTCATCCGCGCCGACCGCGCCCTTACACGCGGCAAACTCCTCCTCCAGCACGATGTCCTCTCCCAGGCCGACTACTACGAGCTGGAAGCCGACCGACCAGACCGCGCACTCCGAGCTCGAACGCACGCCGCCAGCGCATCCACGAGCTAGGCTTCGCCGAAGACGGCATCTCCGACGACGTCGCCCTCCGCGCCCCCATCTCCGGAGTCGTCCTCGACATCGGCACCGCCGCCGGCGAGATGCAGCGCTCCCTCGATAACGCCACTGCCATCGCCACCATCGCCAACATCGACACCGTCTGGATCGTCGGCGACGTCTTCGAGCGCGATCTCGCCGCTCTCAAGCCCGGCCGCGAGGTCGAGATCCACATTCCCGCCTATCCCCGACCTCAAGCTCACCGGCCGCGTCGCCAACATCGGCGACGCGCACTCGATCCCACCACCCACACCCTCAAGCTTCGCGTCGTCCTGCCCAACCCGAGGCACACTCCTCAAGGCCGACATGTTCGCCACCATCCGCGTCCCCGGCGCTCCACGAAACGCCGTCATCCTGCCCGCAACCGCTGTACTCCACGAAGGCGACAGGACCTTCGTCTTCATACCCAACGCCTCCGGCAAGTTCGATCAGCGCACCGTCACCATCGGACGCACCTTCGACTCCGGCAGCACGCAAGCAATATCGAGGTCCTCAGCGGCCTAAACGACGGCGACAAGGTCGTAACAGTCGGCGGAGCACTCCTCCGTCCCACCAGCGGAGAATAACGCGTGCAATCACTCATTCGCCTCTTCATCCGCTACCGCGCCATCGTCCTGATCATCTTCGTCGTCATGCTCGCCGTCGGCGCCTTCGCGCTCACGCGCCTCGACATCGAAGCCTACCCTGACCCGTCCCCACCGCTGGTCGAGATCATCACGCAGAACCCCTCATGGTCCGCCGAAGAGATGGAGCAACAAGTCACCGTGCCCGTCGAAACCACGCTCAACGGCACACCGCATCTCGATCAGGTCCGCTCCATCTCCATCTTCGGCCTCTCCGACGTCAAGCTCTACTTCAGCTTCGACAGCGACGTACTTCCGCGACCGTCAGGAAGTCCTCAACCGCCTCCAGACCCTGCAGCTGCCCAACAACCTGCAGCCGCAGCTCTCGCCGTGGTCGCCCATCGGCGAGATCTATCGCTACCAGCTCATCGGCCCCGGCTACACCCTCAACGAGATCAAGGCCACGCAGGACTGGCTCGTCCGCCGCGAGCTCAAGCAGGTCCCCGGCATCATCGACATCACCACCTTCGGCGGCACTACGCGCCAGTACCAGGTCGAAACCGACCCGCAACAAGCTCATCAGCTACGGCGTCACGCTCCCGCAGGTCGTCAACGCCATCCAATCCTCTAACGCCAACGCCGGCGGCAACTATCTCCAGCTCGGCAATCAGAACGTCAACGTCCGCGCCCTCGGCCAGGTCCACAACACCGACGACATCGGCTCCATCGTCGTCGCCGAAAAGAACGGCGCGCCCATCACCGTCACGCGACGTCGCCAAAGTCAGCTGAAGGCTTCCAGCCGCGCCTCGGCCAGGTAGGCCGCAACAAGCAGGACGACATCGTCCTCGGCATCGTCCTCCTCCAGAAGGAAGAAAAATCCCTCCCCGCCCTCAAAGCCCTCAAGGAAAAGATCGCCAGTCTCAACACCGGCAGCCTGCTTCCTCCCGGCATGCACATCAGCACCATCTACGACCGTACAACGCTCATCAATCGCACCACGCACACAGTCCGCGAAGTCATCATTACCGGCCTCATCCTCGTCACGCTCGTACTTCTATCGATGCTCGGTGATCTCCGCATCACCTTCATCGCCGCAGTCACAATTCCCTTCGCTGTTCTCTTCGCCTTCGGCATGATGGTGCTCACAGGCCGCTCCGCCAACCTCATCTCTATCGGCGCCATCGACTTCGGCATCCTCGTCGACTCCTCCATCATCGTGCTCGAGAGCATCTACCGAAAGCTCTCCCGCCGAGTTCCCGGTGAAGAAACCGGCGACCTCATCGTCGAAGGCGTCACCGACGCCGCGCGCCCGGTCCTCTTCTCCACCGCCATCATCCTCATCGCCTTCATTCCCCTCTTCACCATGCAGGGCGTCGCCGGACAAATCTTCTCCCCCATGTCCGTCACCTACGGATTCGCTCTCCTCGGAGCGCTCCTCTTCGCCCTCATCTTCGCCCCCGTCCTCGGCTACGTCACCGCACCCACCGAGCAGAAAGTCGGCGACGGCTACACCTGGCTCAGCCGCAGCCTGCGTAACCGCTACGAGTACCTCCTCCACCACGCCCTACGCCACACCTCCATCGTCTGGATCGGCGCCGCCGCCATGCTTACCCTCGGAGTCCTCTGCTTCATCCTCGTAGGCGGCGAGTTCATGCCTCCCCTCGAAGAAGGCAACCTCTGGATCCGCGCCACCCTCCCACAGGACATCTCCTTCGACACCTCCGCCAACCTCGCCAACCAACTCCGCGCCGTAATCGCCGAATCCCCCGAGGTCACCCAGACCGTCTCCCAGATGGGACGCCCCGACGACGGCACAGACGTCTCCACCTTCAACAACATCGAAGTCTCCGTCGCCCTCAAGCCGCAAGAAGACTGGCGCCCCGGCCTCACCAAGCCCCAGCTCATCGACGAGATGAACCGCCGCCTCTCCCGCTTCCCCGGCATCGAGCTCAACTTCTCCCAGAACATCCAGGACAACGTCGAAGAGGCCATGTCCGGCGTCAAAGGCGAGAACTCCCTCAAGCTCTTCGGCGACGACTTCGACACCCTCACCAGCCTCTCCGACAAGATCGAGCAAACCATGAAGTCCGTCCCCGGCGTCGCCGACGTAGGCGTCTTCAAAGTCGGTGGCCAGCCCTCGCTCGTCATCCAGATCGACCGCGCCAAAGCCGCCCGTTTCGGCATCCTCGCCGGCGACATCAACGCCGCCGTCCAGGCAGCCATCGGCGGAGCCCCCGTCACACAAGTCATCCAGGGAGACCGCCGCTTCGACCTCACCGTCCGATACCCCGAAACCAACCGCAGCACACCCGAAGCCATCCGCGCCATCCTCGTCCCCACCGCCGACGGAGGCCGCATCCCCCTCGGCCAAATCGCCGACGTCTCCATCCGCGAAGGCAGCTTCATGATCTATCGCGAAGGCGGACGCCGCTACATCCCCATCAAGTTCTCCGTACGCGGCCGCGACCTCGCCACCACCATCAACGACCTGCAAGCCAAACTCAAGCAGCAAGTCCCCCTCCCCACCGGCTACGACTACACCTGGGCCGGCGAGTTCGACTCCCTCCGCAAAGAGCAGCGCCGCCTCGCCGTCATCATCCCCATCTCACTCGCCATCATCGTCATCCTTCTCTACATGCAATTCAGCACCTGGAAGGACGCCTTCATCGTCATCGCCACGCTGCCCTTCGCAGCCACCGGCGGAGCCGTCTCACTCTTCGTCAGCCGAACGCCCTTTAGCATCTCCGCCGCCGTAGGCTTCACTTCGCTCATCGGCGTCGCCACCCTCGGCTGTGTCGTCTTCATGTCCGGGGTCCGCCGAGCCCAACGCGAAAGCATCGACGGCACCGGCCTCGAGCACGGCTGCGTCGACGAGATGCGCCCCGTCGTCATGGCCTGCCTCGCCGCCGGTCTCGGCCTCCTCCCCGCCGCCCTCTCCAACGGCATCGGAGCCCAGGCCCAGCAACCCCTCGCCCGAGTCGTCGTAGGAGGCATGATCACCACCATCATCGCCATCCTCTTCGTCCTGCCGCTCCTGCTACGTCAGAAACCGGCCCACATCGTCCACGCAACCGAAACCGAATAACCCGATCGCAACCTTGGATGGGCGTCCTGCAACCGCGCCCATCCAACCTGCCTACAAAGCGCCCTTAGCCGCCGACCGATCACCAACCACCCGAGGCCCCAGCCCGCACTCATCCATAACAAACTGGACCGCCTGCCACACCCCGGGCAACCTCACTCCAGCTCCCAAAAACGCCCACCCTAAATACAGATGCTCCAGCGCCCGCGCAAAAGCCCGCACGCCCTCCACCTCATAACCATCGCAGACGTAACGCATCCTCCGTATTGACCCATACGGCAAACTCTCCGCAGCCACAATCTCCATCCCCAGTGGTCGACGCTTAGCAAGCCAGCGCCAAACCTCGCTGCACGGCCCGCAGCTCTCCGCGATATAAAGCCGCGCATCTGCTGCTCCAACATAGGGTCTCCATCGCGGAAGCCAGTTCCTCACCGCCGCACGATACTCCACCCACTCCTTGCCGAATCTGCGCATCAAATCTTCTCTCTCGTTCCACTCCGCAATACCCGCGCTATACACGACCGCCATCCCCGCAGCCCAGGCGAACCAACTGCTCCGCAGCATCACTGCCCACAGCAACATCACCATCGCGCACGATATCTGCATCGGGTTAGCAACATACCGGTAAAGCCCGCTCCGTACCAGCTTCTTCGGAGCATCATAAGGAATCGGCGTACCCTCTCCGCGCTCCACAAACTCCATCACAGCCGAGACACCCGGCACAGCCAGCAGCACGATCAATTGCAGACCCAGCCGTGTCAACCAGCCATGCATAGCCATCAGCGGCTCCCATCCCGCTCCTCGAAGCCACCCAAACATCACGATTGGCAGCAGGTAAAGAAATAACAGCGCCGCCACAACAACCTGCATCCCTGCTCTCCATCGCAGATGCGTATCCTCCAGCGTCCACCGCGCGAGACACAGCGCCGGCACCAGCACAAGCGCACACGTCACGACCTCCCCAACCAGCCACGTGCCATCCAAATCCACCACAGCGCTCAATCGCGGCATCGTCACCAGATCGACTGCGATCATCACCGCCACCACCCACCGCAGCCGCAGCCGCGGAAACGCCAACGGCGGCACGGCTCCCCACAACAACACCCATCCGAAGTAGAACTCCAACGGCATCCAGCGCGAGGACAATCCATTATCGTGAAAGCTCCACCATCCGGCCCACGCATTCACTCGCTCCAGCAGAGACAACGTCGTCGCAACCCAAAACGAGCTGAGCAAACACGCTGCAAACTGTCTCTCCTGTCTTCCACGAACCAGCCGCAAAAGGACTACCGCCATCAACGGCACATAAATCGCCGCAACTCGCGTCCAGTCTGCGTCACTCATCTCGCCACCCCTTCCGCCGGAGCCGCATTAGCCTCAATCAGATACCTGGCCGCATCCTTCACCGCCAGCCTCTCCCACGGCCCGAAGTACCACGCCGGATCAAGCTGCCGGTCAAAATGGATCGTCCACACAACCTCAGTGTGCGTCGTATCCACTGCCCTCCAACTCACCTCAGAAGCAGTCCATCGAACCCACTGTGTCAGCTTGCTTGAATCACTCACCGTCTCGAACCGCACATAGCCCGGCTGCGAATCCACCACGCGCATCACCAGGTCTCCCGGAGGATCGCCCTCCGCTCCCGCAAAATGAATCGTCCGCTGGTCGCCCACCTCCAAACCCGTTCCCGTCGCCTCCAATGGTCTCGGAAACCCTATCCTCAGGAAACGAGGCAATGCAACGCCGATTCGTGGACTTTGCTCCAACGCGGCAGCAATCTCTCCCTCTGTCGCGCTCACCACACGCTTCTCGGAGACACTCTGTCCTCGATAAAACGTCAACTCCGGCACAACCCCTTCAAGGCACATCGGCAACAACAATATGGCAACGCAGGTCAGTGTCTCGCCCCGCCGTCTTCTCACATAATCCACAGCGCTGCCAACAAGGACTCCCACGAAGTAAAACAGCGGCGACGCAAACACAATGCACAAATACCCCTCTCCCAGCAAAGGAGCCACAAGCAGCAGCGCCATCGTGATGCCCTTGATAATCCCGCCCGTCACCGTCCTCGACTTCGGCGCAAACGCCAGCAAAATCGCAAGCAGCGCCGGGATACCCAGAAACAAAGCCGCGCTGTGCCCCAGTTGTTCGTGCATCAGAATTCGATACAGTGCCGACCCCGCGCTCAGCGCCACGATCAACACAACTAGAACCCAACGGTCTCCCCGCTCCTGCTTCTGTTCCTCAATCGGCTCGTCCATACTCCTCCTTGAGTGACGCTTTCTTTTTCGCTCTTAGGACACTCTGAATAAGTCCTGAGCCAAAACCCGTTTTGAAAGGGCGCGGCTTCAGCCGCGCCGCAAATGGCTCCGAAAAGCTGGGAGTTATAGCCCCTGAGGGAATGCTTCTGTTGTGAGAATTGTCAGGTCATGAGACTTTTTCAGAGCTTCCCTTACAGCAACTCCGCCTCCGTCAACAGAGCCAGCAGCTTACTCCGCACTGGCCGCAACACCGGCAGCTTCGTCAGCACCAGCAGCTTCAAACCCAAATCAAGCCCTCCATCGGCAAGCCTCCGTGTGCGTTGCTGTTCCTTCGAGTTGTCATAAAGGAACAGCACCAGAAGCCCCATCTGCAGCGCCCAAAAAGCCACAGGCAGCAGCCTTGAAAGGTCCTGCGGCAACCGCTCCTCCGTGAACGCATCCGCAAACACCTGAATGCTTCTCCGCCGAATCTCCTCCGTTCCCTTCCCCAAACACGAGAGCGAATTCTCCGGCTCCCCCGAATACCGAAACACAACACCCAACAGCCGACGATCCTCCTGTACGAGATCGAACTTCGACTCGAACACCGTCTGCAGCCGTCTCTTCAAACTCTTCTCGTTCGCAAAGACCTCACCGCAAATCCGCTCCTGCGCGGCCTGCACCGCCTCGTAGTACGCCTGAACGATCGCCTCTTTACCCGGAAAGTAGTAGTAAGCCGCGCCCTTCGCGACACCGGCACGCGTAGCCACATCCTGCATCGTTGTTGCGTCAAACCCCTTCTCTCGAAACAACGCCAGAGCAGCCTCGAAGATCTCCCTCCGTGTCTGCTCCGCCTTCCCCGTCGCAAGTTCATTTTTGAACATGGTCAAATCTTGCTCCCGACCCGCCCCATAGTCAAGATGTTTTTGAACCGGTTCAATTATTTACTTTCGCGCATCCACGTTCAAGCATTCACCCGACGACTTGCATCTTCCCGCCCTCTTGTTCATGTGCCAGCGTCCCGGATCTAGGGCTACCATCGCTTCAAGCGGCAAAGGCGCGCGCTATACCAGCCTGGCCATCGGCCCAGATCCATAACGCCCCGAAATGTCCGAGGGATGAAGGCCCGCCACATCCTTCCACGTCGCCGATTACCCAACCACCCCGACCACATTCAGCATCCGCCCCGCCCTGCCCTCCTCAGCACGATGCGAGAAGTACCGCCGCCTGCCATCCGCCTCACGAGCACACGCCGTACACTCCCCCACCACCGCAATCCGCGACTCCTCCACCCCCGCATCCACCAACTGCCGCCGATTCGCCTCCCAAAGATCCACATAGAGCCCCGAATCTCCACGCTCCTGAAACAACTCATCCGCATATCCAAACCGCTCCCGAAACTGCGACCGAACCTCCTCCCCCACCGCATAGCAGCAAGCCCCAATGCTCGGCCCCACCGCCGCCACCAGATCCTCCGGACGCGACCCATACTCCCGTCGCATCGCCGCCACCCCCTCCCCGACAATCCCGGCCACAGTTCCCCGCCACCCGGCATGAAAGGCCCCCACCGCCCTCTTCTCCACATCCACCACCAGCACCGGAACACAATCCGCCGTCCCCACTCCCAGTAACACACCCGGCACATCGGTCACCAACCCATCCCCCTCCAGCACCGCCTTCCCCTCGGCAGTCTCGAGCCTCCCCTCAAAGACCCCGTCCCCCTCCCGAATCACCCGCACCAGGTTCCCGTGAACCTGCCGCACATTTACCATCCGCATACCACGTTTGCCACACAATTCACCACCAACTAACCGCAGAAAACGGCCACGATTTTCCCTCACACAAGCCGGATCGTCCTCCGCCGTCCACCCCAAATTAAGCTCCCCCACCCCCGCGGAATACACCGTAGAAACGCCCCCCGCCCGCGTGCTAAACCCATGCAGCAGCCACTTATACCGCTCCCACCCGCCTGCGACCACAAACTCCGCAACCCATTCCATAATCCCTTCATTCTAAAGCCGAAAATCCACTTATTTTCTGATGCAAATAGATGACTTTTACCCATCAATTACGTCTACAATCAGGTGTCCGCGCGTGACCGATACCCCGGTGTCGCCAATGTACAAGGTCGCGCTAAGTGCCTTTTGTTTCAACAAAAATTTGCATCCAAACTCGCGGGTCTGTAAGATACCGCGATTGTAGACATGAGAGCGAATGTGCCTAGCGTAGCCCCACAATTTCTCCGTTCCCGCATCGGCAAAGTCTGCGTAGCCATCATTGGCTCGACAGCCGCCGAAATGCTCGAAAAAGCGAGCGCCGTAGTCAAAGAGACGCCCTTTCTCGAGTTCCGACTCGACTACCTCGATAAGCCTCTGCTTGCCCTACCGAAGCTCAAACATTTCTTCGAAGACAACACCGCAGTTACCGCTATTGCGACCTGTCGACGCGCAGCGAACGGCGGAAAATTTTCTGGCACCATCGCCGCTGAAATGGAAATTCTTTCGAAGGCTGCTGGTGCGGGCTTTCACCTCGTGGATTTGGAGCTTGAATCTGCAGAGGCTTTGAAGAAGGGCGAGTTGCAGAAGCTGCGCGACACCGGGATTGCTCTTATTGTCAGCCATCACGATTTCAACGCCACCAAGGATCTCGATGGCGTTTACCAGCGTATCGCGCCGTTCCAGCCTGATTTCATCAAGATTGTTCCTACGGCTAAATCGCTCACGGACAATGTCACTCTCATTCGCTTCCTGGAGCGTATGACGGACAACTCCAACATTATCGGCATCTGCATGGGAGACGCGGGCATCATCTCGCGCGTGCTCGGTCTGCGGGCCGGGAGCGCCTTTACCTTTGCGGCCGCTACAGCTGGCGAAGAGACGGGACCGGGGCAGATTGCAGCACGTACGCTGATCGACACTTATCGGATCGATCAGGTCGATGCAGCCACCAAGGTCTATGGAGTCGCAGGAAATCCCATCAGGAGTTCGCTTTCGCCCGTCATGATGAATAGTGCGTTCCGGCGCGAGACGGTCAATGCTGTGTATCTGGCGCTGCAGACGCACAAGGTTACGGATCTGCTCAAGCTGGTGCACGAGATTCCCATTCAGGGGCTCAGTGTGACGATGCCGCACAAGCAGGAGATCATGGCGCACCTGGAGAAGACTGATCCTCTCTCGGCCAAGATTGGCGCGTGCAATACGGTGCTGCGGGCGCAGGATGGCAAGCTGTACGGCTTCAATACGGATGTTTCCGGCATCGTAGGTCCATTGGAGAAGCGTATGTCGCTACGTGGGGCTAAGGCGCTGGTACTCGGCGCTGGCGGGGCTGCGCGGGCTGCTGTGTTTGGGCTGCGCGATAAGGGTGCGGATGTCTTCATCCTGAACCGCACGCCGGAGACGGCGCAGAAGCTGGCTAAGCAGTCGGGTTCGAAGACCATCAAGAAGGAGGCGGTGGCGAAGACTCCGTTTGATGTAATTATCAACGCTACGCCGATCGGGATGGCTGGACATAAGGGTTCGCAACTGCTTGAGGGGAAAGATCTTAATACGAAGCTGGTGTTTGATCTTGTCTACAACCCTGTGGAGACGCCGCTGCTTCGACTGGCTCGCCAACAGAACATTCCTGTCATTACGGGCGTGGAGATGTTTGTGCAGCAGGGCGCGCGTCAGTTCGAGATCTGGACGGGTAAGCCGGCTCCGGAGGAGGAGATGCTTCGCGTGGTGATTCATGCGCTGCGGCAGGCTGCTGAGGCCGCTGCTGCGGAGGCTGCTGCTGTTCCTGCTACGAAGTCTGCGGCTAAGTCAGGGACGGCGGCGAAGGCTAAGAAGGCTTCTTAGTTCTTAATTTTTTGCGTAGTTTTTTTGAATGGCAGAGACCCCGGAGTAATCCGGGGTTTTGTTGTTTTTGCTGGTGTTTTTGAGGGGGTTTTGAAGAAGGTGGATGGTAGAAGATGGTTTTTGGTGGTCAATAAGCGGTGCGAAGTGTGGATAGTGTGGTTTTAGGACTGCTTGTTTTTTGGGTGGTGAAGATTGCCACTTTTTGAAAATAAATCTGTGGAAAAGTTTGCGATGATTGGCGAGAGATTGACGGCTACTCTGTCCTTGAATTGCGACAGTTTTCATTAGCACGTCACCAAATCGAATGGTTGGATTTCTGTAAGATCGCTTTTTCCAACCATTGGGTTTCGTCGCTAGGTAGACGTTATATCGAACTGGGCAACAACATAATTCGCATTCAGCGCTTTGCCGTCTGCGTCGATGACCTGATAGGACTGTCCATCGATATCAACTGTGTAGCCGGCGAGGAATTTGGTCGCTGGCAGGACAGGGCGGTCCACGATGCACCACAGCCCTTCCTGAAATGTGAAATCGCGTTTCACGTCTTTCGTCAGCGCAAATGGGAGTGGGTTAGCGTTCCACAACGGTACCAGCGGTTCGTCTTGAGTTAACTTCGCGAGACTAAATGTGACGAACTCCAACGCCGAAAGAGCTACACCTGGAATGCCGAGAGTCGCTAGTAATGGTGTGCCCGGCACACCGGCAAAGGTTTGAAATAACTTACGCCAGAGTCCGTCTTTCTTCTGAAAAAAGGCATTTACCTGGAGATCAAACGCTCCCTGCAGGACCTGCACTTTTGTTGCGGGAGACGGAGCTGGTGACGTTGGATTCGCGGATTGAAAAGATGCCAGAGATCCCGAAATGTCACTCGTCTTTCCCAGGAAGACGTTGACGGCATTCTTCAGTATCCAGGCAAAGTTATCCCCGGCTGATGTAATCGGAGCAGAAAAATTGAGACCGATTTGTACCTCTTGCTTTGAGTTCTGTGCCGTTTTGAGCTTGTCGCTCGAGATGTTGAATGACCTCATGTTGGCGGAGATTGAATAATTCCCCTTCTCCTTTGCTGCCACAAGCTCCGTCGCCTTTTTAAAGACTTTCTTTTCCTTGTCGTAGAAGATGAATGCATTTGGTGGAAGGTTGGGCGGAGGTGGGGGTGCCAGACATTTCTCCCCAGGCTGGCAAGGCGGCGGGGGTGGCAGCTCTGAGTACATTAGCGCCGCAACTTCTGGGGAGTATGGATTACCAAGCAGGTCGAGACCGCCAGCATTAGCCTTCCGTGGTGCAGTGCGCATTTCGCCAAGAAACTGCTCAACACCTCCAACAGAAGTAAGTGATGTGAGCACCGCAGATGCCAATCCTGACTGAAGAAAACTACGACGTTTCATAAGTCGGTCTCCAGTAATGTTGAAAGATAGCGGAGATTTTAATACGCGTGTCAAGCGTCAACAAGCCAGTTTCCACATGCGCGCACGGCCTCATCCAATCGCCACCGGCAGGGAGGCAAAAGAAAAGCCGCCTTGGAGGCGGCTTTGTTATTGCTTAGTTGTTTGAGATGAGGGGTTAGGTGCTCTTGCCCTCAGCTGAGGCGATCTTCTCCTCGGCCTGGCGGCTGATGGCGTTGGCTTCGTCGTACTTTTCGCCGTCGTCGCCTGCTTCGTTCCAGAGCTTTTCGCCCTCGGCTAGTTCCTGACGGGCTTCGGCTACGTCGATCTCGTTGGGATGGAGAGCCGTCTCGGCGAGGATGGTTACTCGCTCAGGGAGGACTTCGACGAAGCCCCAGGCAACGAAGAACTTCTGATCGCCGGAGGTTCCGCCGTGGAGACGGACTTCGCCGGCGCCTAGCTCAGCGAGCAGGGGGGCGTGGCCGTAGAGAGCCTCCAGGTAGCCCGACATGGACGGCAGCTCGACTGCCTCGGCGGTCGCATCGACGAGGACGCGGTCCGGGGTAACGAGGCGGACGGTGAGGAGGCCGGATTGTTGTGTATCTGCCATCTGAAACCTCAGGGGCTAAAGCCCCTTCATACTTGCTTTCTTGCGGCACGGCTGAAGCCGTGCCCTTAACAAAACCGATTCGAAACCTTAGGGCTAAAGCCCTTTCTTACTCGATTCTTTGCGGCACGGCTGAAGCCGTACCCTTAACAAAACTGATTACAGCCTCAGGGGCTAAAGCCCCTCTTTTGGATGGTGCTTGCGGCGCGGCTAAAGCCGCGCCCTTTCAAAACTCTTCATCAGTTCAAAACTCTTCACCAGCAAGACAGGGCCGAAGCCCTGTCGCTGATAAAAGCTACGCCGTCTGCTTCATCTTTTCTGCGGCTGCGAGAACGTCTTCGATGCCGCCCTTGAGGTAGAAGGCCTGCTCGGGGATGCCATCGTGCTTGCCTTCGATGATCTCCTTGAACGAGCGGATGGTGTCTTCGACCTTTACGTAGGCGCCGGGGATGCCGGTGAAGATTTCCGCGACATGGAACGGCTGCGAGAGGAATCGCTGCACCTTGCGGGCGCGGGCGACGGTGATCTTGTCCTCTTCCGAGAGCTCGTCGATGCCGAGGATGGCGATGATGTCCTGAAGGTCCTTGTAACGCTGGAGGATCTTCTTGACGCCTTGCGCCACGTCATAGTGCTCCTGGCCGACGATGCGCGGAGAGAGAATGCGCGACGTGGAGGCCAGAGGATCGACGGCGGGGTAGATGCCGAGTTCCGAGAGGGGACGCGAGAGCACGGTGGTTGCGTCCAAGTGGGCGAACGTCGTGGCCGGCGCGGGGTCGGTCAAGTCGTCGGCGGGAACGTAGACGGCCTGCACCGAGGTGATGGAACCCTTCTTGGTGGAGGTGATGCGCTCCTGCAACTCGCCCATTTCGGTGGCGAGGTTCGGTTGGTAGCCTACGGCCGACGGCATACGGCCGAGCAGCGTGGAGACCTCAGAACCAGCCTGGGTGAAGCGGAAGATGTTGTCGATGAAGAGCAGCGTGTCCGCACCCTCTTCGTCGCGGAAGTGCTCGGCGACGGTGAGGCCGGTGAGGGCGACGCGGAGACGGGCCCCCGGCGGCTCGGTCATCTGGCCGTAGATGAGTGCGGCCTTGGACTTCGAGAAGTCCTTGAGATCGATAACGCCTGACTCCTGGAACTCGTGCCAGAGGTCGTTGCCTTCGCGGGTGCGCTCGCCGACGCCGGCGAAGACCGAGAAGCCGCCGTGCTGGCTGGCAACGTTGTTGATGAGCTCCTGAATGACGACGGTCTTGCCGACGCCGGCGCCGCCGAAGAGGCCGATCTTTCCGCCCTTCAAGAACGGCTGGATGAGGTCGATGACCTTGATACCGGTCTCAAACATCTCTTCCTGCGTGGACTGCTCGTCGAATGCGGGTGCCTGCCGGTGGATTGGCATGTGGACCTTGGCGTTGACGGGGCCGAGCTCGTCTACAGGCTCACCGAGCACATTCAAGACGCGACCGAGGGTCTCGCGGCCTACGGGGACCATGATGCCTGCGCCGGTATCGATCGCCTTCATGCCGCGAACCATGCCTTCGGTTGCGACCATCGCGATGCAGCGGACGCGGCCTTCGCCCAGGTGCTGCTGCACTTCGACGACGATGTCCAGCGGGTTAGGAACGTCGAAGCCTTCGCTGACGATGCGTAGCGCCTGGAAGATAGGCGGCATCTTCGACTCTTCGAACTGAATGTCAACGGCCGGGCCGCTGATCGAGATTACTTTTCCGATATTCTCTGCCATAACTTTTTCTCTAACTCTGATCCTTCACTGATCCAACGCTCGCTGCAATACGTCCTTGATAAACTGCAAAACTTTTTTATCCAGCTCCTGCTGCGAAACAGTCGTACGAATCTTCCATTTCTGGTTCGACTTGTTTCGATCCATCGAGTCGAAATAACCTAATAACAGGAGGGCAATCCGTTTGTCCTGAGATGTCCAAGCTATCTGCTCTGCTATATCTACCTTCTGTTTCGCCTGTAAAGCTCTTGCATCATATTCTGCATCACTCATCTGATTGAAGTTTTGCAGAACTTCAATCTGTACGAGAGCTGCGCTTGCTGCTTTTCGCTCTGGCGGCGTTATCCAACGCTCGTCCAGGGTATTCCAAAGAACGAATCCAACTCCAAATGCTGCAACGACAATTCCAAAACCGATAAGAAGCTTTCGTGTTGTTCTTTCGCTCCAGATCTCTATCTGCAAAAGCTCACGAATTGTCATCGGCCTCGACCCGAACCCCAGGGGCTAAAGCCCCGATGCTTACCAGCCTCTTAGTTTGCCAAGGCTGAAGCCTTGGCCTACCTAGAAGCAACAACTTCAAAACCTTACAAAGCGGCTGCTCCGCTTACGATCTCGATAATTTCCTTGGTAATGGCTGCCTGACGGACGCGGTTCATAGTGAGCGAAAGCGCGTCGATCATGTCGCCAGCGTTGTTAGTGGCCGCGTCCATCGCGGTCATGCGGGCTGCGTGCTCGGCGGCCACGCTTTCAAGCAGGGCGTGGAAGAGCTGCGTGGTGACATAGCGCGGCATGAGGTGGCGGAAGATGCGAGCGGGAGACTGATCGAAGATGTAGTCGACCTCAGCGGTGCCGAACTTCGTCGCTTCTGATTCGATGACTGACTCTTCCAGCACGTTGGCGCTGATGCCGGATGACGCTGCCGCATGCGCTATGGCTTCCTTCTGCTCTTCAGTCATCTCCTCGGCTGAAGTGATCTCGGGCGAACCGAGCTTACGGATAGGAAGCAACTTTTCGATCACGACACGCTGGGCAATGACCGATTTGAACTCGTTGTAGACCAGGTAGACCGAATCGATCTCCTGGCGCGAGTAGCGATCAATGATGGAGTGAGCGATCTCGCTGACTTTATCGATATCGAAGTTATGAAGGAGGTCCGCATGGGTTGCGGCGACTTCGGTAGGCTGCGAACGATGCCGCACAATCTCATGGTGCGTCGCCAGGTCGTTGTCATAGTGCTCCGTCTTCTTCTCATAGACGGACATGGGGAACCTCTTACCCACGTGCGCGACGGCCTTGCGGCCGATCAGCTCCATGTCGACTGTCTTCCCCTGCGCAATCCGATCACCGATGAAAGTCTGGCCAGCCTTGACGATGTTTGAGTTGAACGCGCCCGCAAAGCCCTTGTCTCCAGCGACGAAGACGACAAGGACGTTCTTCTCCTCGCGCTCCTCGAGCAGGGGGTGCAGGACGTCGCCGGAGTGACCGTTGTGTATGTCGGTGCGGCGCACGAGCGATTCGAGCACATTGGTGAGCATCCGCGCGTAGGGCCGGGCCAGCATCGCACGCTCCTGCGCGCGGCGCAGCTTGGCTGCCGCGACCATCTTCATGGCCTTGGTGATCTGCCGCGTGTTCTTGACGCTGCGGATGCGACGCCGAAGATCGAGTACGTTTGCCATGGTTATTTGGCCGCAGCCGCCTCTTTCTCCTTGCGAGTGGCGAGGAAGTCGGCCTTGTAGTCCTTGATGGACTGGGTGAGGCGGGCCTTGATGTCGTCGTCGATGGCCTTCTTGGTGGCGATGTCGGTGAGGACGGTTCCCGAGGACTCGAGGTAGGGGTAGAGCCCGTCCTCGAAGGCGCGGAGGTCGGTGACGGCTACGTCGTCGAGCAGGCCGTTGACGCCAGCGAAGATGATGGCTACCTGCTTCTCGGCAGAGAGCGGCTGGAATTGCGGCTGCTTCAGAAGCTCGGTGAGGCGCTGGCCGCGGTTGAGCTGACGCTGTGTGACGGGATCGAGGTCGGAGCCGAACTGCGCGAAGGCGGCGAGCTCGCGGTACTGGGCGAGGTCGAGCTTGAGGGTCGCGCCGACCTGCTTGGTGGCCTTGATGGCTGCCGAGAATCCTACGCGCGAGACCGAGAGGCCGACGTTGACCGCGGGGCGGACGCCGGAGTTGAAGAGGTCGGTCTCGAGGAAGATCTGGCCGTCCGTGATGGAGATGACGTTGGTCGGGATGTAGGCCGAAACGTCGCCTGCCTGGGTCTCGATGATGGGCAGCGCGGTGAGGGAGCCGCCGCCGAGCTCGTCGGACAGCTTGGAGCTGCGCTCGAGGAGGCGCGAGTGGAGGTAGAAGACGTCGCCAGGGTAGGCCTCGCGTCCTGGGGGACGGCGGAGGAGGAGCGAGATTTCGCGGTAGCTGGCGGCGTGCTTGGAGAGGTCGTCGTAGATGACGAGGGCATGCTTACCGGAGTCGCGGAAGTACTCGCCCATGGCGGTTGCGGCGAAGGGGGCGAGGTACTGCATCGGTGCGGGCTCGGACGCGGTGGCGGCGACGACGATGGTGTAGGCCATGGCGCCATGCTCTTCGAGCGTCTGCACGACCTGCGCGACGGACGAGCGCTTCTGGCCGACGGCGCAGTAGATGCAGATGAGGTTGTTCTTGGCCGAGTTGATGATCGTATCGAGCGCGATGGCGGTCTTGCCGGTCTGGCGGTCGCCGATGAGGAGCTCGCGCTGGCCGCGGCCGATGGGAATCATCGTGTCGATGGCCTTGATGCCGGTGGACATGGGCTCGCGCACGGACTGGCGGGCGATGACGCCGGGAGCGAGGCGCTCGACGGGGAGGTACGTGTCGGTGTTGATGGGGCCCTTGTCGTCGATGGGCTGACCGAGCGCGTTAACGACGCGGCCGATGAGGGCTTCGCCGACGGGGACCGACATGATGCGGCCGGTGCGTTTGACCTGGTCGCCTTCCTTAAGCTCGGTGTAGTCACCGAGGAGGACGGCGCCGACCTGATCTTCGTCGAGGTTCATGGCGAGGCCGGCCACGTTGTGGGGGAACTCGATGAGCTCGCCAGCCATGACCTTGTCGAGGCCGTGAACGCGGGCGATACCGTCGCCGAGCGAGATGATGGTGCCGACCTCGTCGACCTGAATGCGCTGCTCGTAGTTCTCGATCTGCTGGCGAAGCAGCTCTGTAATCTCGTTTGCCGTGATCTTTGCCATGTCTTCCTTCTACTCGATTCGATTCAATCTCTGAACAATTAGCGGGATCGCTAACGAAAACTTCTATGCACTGACTAGCTTTTGCTTCAACTGCTGTAACTGGGCGCGGATGGAACCGTCGTAAACAGTCGATCCGATGCGGACTATGGCGCCGCCCAACAGGGTTGCGTCCTGGCGATAGGTGGTGCGAACGCGTCCTCCGGCCAGCTTGGCTACCTGGGATTCAAGCTGGGCGCGGTCCTGATCGTTCAAGGGACGGGCGCTGGTGATCTCGGCCTCGGCTACGCCGGATTGCTCGTCAACCACAGCATGATACTCCGCGACGATCTCGCTTAGCTCGGAGAGGCGCTGGTTGTCCATGATGACGGCGAGGAAGCTGCGAACCTGCGGGATCATGTTGACGCGGGCGGCTATTGCATCGAGGACCTTGAGCTTCTCGTCGGACGGGATCGCGGGATTGGCCAGGACTTCACGCAGCGCGCGGCTTTCGGCGAGGGTGTCGCTGAAGTCGTTGAGCTGCTGGTGGACGACGTTGGTGTCGATGTTGTTCGACGATGCCACCGAGGCGAAGGCGTGGGCGTAACGGAGCGCGAGGACTGACATTAGTTGTGTCCTTCCTTGGCGTCGTTGCCGGTGAGGCGGCGGGCGAAGTCCTGCACGAGGAGGCGGTCCGTCTCGGCGGAGACGACCAGCTTGCGGGCGGCCTGCTCTATGGCGAGGTTCGCGGCATACTGCTGGAGCTGACGCTGTGCGTTGGAGCTGGCGGCGGCGATCTCCAGCTCGGCTGCGGCGAGGATGCGCTGCTTCTCCTCTTCGACGCTGGCCTTGATGCGCTGCTCGTCGTTGACGGCGTCTTTCTCGGACTGCGTGCGGAGGGCGGCGATCTGCTCGTCCAGCTTGCCCAGGCGGGCTTCTACGCTGGTCAAGCGGACGCTGGCCTCTTCGGTTGCCGTACGGGCTTCAACAAGATGCTTCTGGATTGTGGTGTTGCGGTCGCGGAAGACCTTGGGGAGACTCTTGAGGAGGAACCAGCCGACCAGAATCGCGAGCACAACGAAGTTCAGGACGGTAAAGGTCGTGGCTGCCTGCTCAGGGTTGAGGCCGAACTTGGCGCCGATAGCCTTGACCGCGGGAGAGTGGAGGAAGGCTTCGTTTTCGTCCTCTTCCTGCTTGTTCTTCTCAGGCGACTGAGCTTCGGGAGTGCTGGTGCCGCCGCTGGCCGATGCAGTTGCGGCCGCGGCAGGCTCCTGCGCACGGAGGTGGCGGACAGGAGCGAATAACAAGGTGGCCAGCGCGAGGCTGGTAAAGAGCTTCTTCATGAGGGAGAGGGTCACTGTGCAACCTCCGCAGGAATGCCGGCGGGGAGGACTGCGGTAAGGATGCGGGCGCTCAGTTCGTCGCTCTGGCCTTCGATCTGCGCGCGGGCGTCTGTTGCGCTCTGCTCGATCTCCTGGCGGGCGGTGCGGATGCGTTCCTGCGTAGACTGACGCACTTGCTCGAGGGCGGCGTCGCGCTCGGCGTTCCATTGCTTGAGTAGCTTTTCGCGGGCTGCGTAGATCTCGGCGCGGGCGGCGCGGAGCTTGTCTTCGTAGGCGCTGGTCTCGGCCTCAGCGGAGGCGATGGCGCCCCTGGCCTGCTCCATGGCTCCAGCGGTGCGGGTATGACGCTCGGCGAGGGTGCGCACGAGAGGACGGCGCACGAGGATGCCGTAGGCGATAACAAGCAAGATGAAAAGAATCATGGTCGGCACAGAGCCGAGCACAAGTCCACCGAGTTGATTCAGTATCTGATCCATGAAGGGGGTCGGCCGTGGCCGCTCAGGAGTCCTGTCAGCTGTTCCGCACAGCTATTTTGTTCATTCGAAACGCGAGGTGAGGCCAGTCGTAAAGTTTGCGGTACATCTAGTTTTAGCAAAGCGTTTGCGGGAGTGTCAAACCTTATTTAGCCGATAATCGGACCTATCGAGCGATTTTCGAACATACTATTTTCCCCCTTCGACCCCTTTGATTTCCTTGCCCAAAGGACTAAACTTATGGGTACCACCCGGACCCTATTATCTGGGTCACATAGGTCGCGTGATCGGGGACACCACCTCCGCTCCCCATCAGGCGGCCTATGCTAGTTAAGCGGCGAGGTCTGAGCTGTGTGCTTTGAGGAAGAGCGGTCGCTGAACCTTCGGTAACGGTTGAGTAGGGATGCGGGTCCCCGGGCCGTGAGGTAGGCAAGATTTCCTTCGAAACGTTTGGATTTTATTATGGCTCCGGCCTCGAGAGCGGCCATGACTGCTCCTTCGGACTGGGGTAGGCGGAAGTACATCTCGATCAAGGGATCGGCCACTAACGCGGCGTCGATGGCGGCAAGCAACTCCTGCAAACCAAATTTCTTCAAGCCCGAGACGGCAACTCTCCTTGGGCCCTCGCTTGCGGCTAGAATCGCTCTCTCTTCCGGCGGCAGCAGGTCGACTTTGTTGAGCACCTCGATGTTAGGCTTGCCGGTGACCTCGAGTTCGCCCAGGACGCGCTCGACCTGAAGCTTCTGCTCGTCGATCATGGAGCTTGAGGCGTCGCGGACGTGGAGGAGAAGCTCGGCGCGTTCGACCTCTTCGAGTGTGGCTCGGAAGCTGGTAACGAGTGTGTGCGGCAGGTTGCGGATGAATCCGACCGTGTCCGACAGCAGGACTTTGCGGCGTGACGGAAGCTGAAGCTGACTCAGCTTGGGGTCGAGCGTGGCGAACATGCGGGAGGATTCAAGGACGCCTGCTTCAGTCAAGGCGTTAAAGAGGGTGCTTTTGCCCGCGTTGGTGTAGCCGACGAGCGCGACGACCGGCACGGGGACGGCCTCTCGGCGCTGGCGCTGCTGGCGGCGGATGCGGCGGACGGATTCGAGCTGCTGCTTGACGTGGTCGATGCGGAGGTTGATCTTGCGGCGGTCGGTCTCGAGCTGGGTTTCGCCGGGGCCTCGGGTGCCGATGCCGCCGCCGAGCTGGCTCATGGCTTTGCCTCGACCGGCGAGGCGTGGGAGCTGGTATTCGAGCTGGGCTAACTCGACTTGCAGCTGACCTTCGCGGGTGCGGGCGTGGCGGGCGAAGATGTCGAGAATGAGCTGGGTGCGGTCGATGACGCGGCATTGCAGCTTTGCCTCCAGATTGCGGAGCTGCGATGGGGTGAGGTCGTGGTCGAAGAGGACGAGGTCGGCGTTGGTCGAGGCGACGACACCCTGTATCTCTTCAAGCTTTCCGCCGCCTATGAGGGTCGCGGGGTCGGGCTTGGATCGCTTCTGGACGAGGGTGGCGGCGACCTCGGCTCCGGCGCTGCGGGCCAGCTCTTCGAACTCGGCGAGAGATGCCTCGAAGTCGAGATCGGTGTGGTCGGGCGGGTCGGGTTGCTGAGGAGCTGCGGACTCGTCGAGATGCAGGTCGAGCTCGACAGCGCCGGTTGTGACAGAGGCTGCCTTGCGGGCAAGAGTCGCCGCAGAGGTTGGCTTGCGTCGGTGGCCGGTAAACTCAACGGCGACCAGGATGGCGCGTTCGGCGTCTTGTCTGCCGTGGAGCTGAGATGCAGCCTGCGACGCAGTCCGGGCTACGGCCGCCTGCGCATCTACGAGGCTCCGCTTTACCACAGTCTGCACGCGGTTGTTGGTCATTTCATCCAGCTAACGGCTTCCACCGTACAAGCGGCCTTCACCCGGTTAGCGGCCCTGTGTTCCCGTAGGTTCCGGCTGCACGGGGGCTGGGGCTGCTGCGGCAACAGGATGCGTACCGGGCACGCGCGTTTCGATCCGGGCTTCGGAGCCGGGATGAGTTGCCGCACGTCCGCTGACGACCGTAGAGATGGCATGTTTGAAGATCAACTGCTCCTGGCTGTTGTTCTCCAACAAGACAGAGTACTTATCAAAGGAACGGATCTTACCCGTAAGCTTGACGCCGCTGACGAGGTAGATCGTGATTGGACTTTTATCTTTCCGCACTGTGTTGAGAAAAGTGTCCTGAATGTTCTGTGCCGGCTTTGATTCCATGGTGCCGATCTCCTTTTGCTAAAAATCCTTCACGTAAATCCCGCCGTATTGCATTGACTCCAGCGAGTCCAAGCTCCTTGAGCGCCGCAACGTAGGAAGCCAAGACGTAAACAATACGAGCATCGATCACAATTTTCAACCCGCGAGTCCGAGGAGGGAACTCGTTGGTCACGTAGACGATTCGACGAGGGCCCTGAGTCGGATGGTGTAACGCATCCGAACAAACAGCGATATACCATGACAGATGTGCCAGAGAACTCGCAACCCGTTAGGATGCTGGATTTCGCCAGGCAGTTCGCTGGAATCCGGAAAGAAATTCTCCAAGTCATCGAGGATGTCTGCGATTCGCAGCGATTTATCCTCGGTCCACAGGTAGAAAGCTTTGAAAAAGCAGCAGCAAAGGCCTGTGGAGTACCCCATGCGGTCGGCTGCGCCAGCGGTACGGATGCCCTTTGGCTGGCCATGGCCGCAGCGAATATTGGGCCCGGCGATGCCGTCATCACTACTCCTTTCAGCTTCTTTGCGACGGTGAGCGCTATTTTGCGATGCGGGGCGCAACCGCTGCTGGCCGATATCGATCCGGGCACCTTCAACCTATCGGCTGATGCTGTCGACGAGGTTATCCGCAACCACAGCGGCTCCAGGGTCAAGGCGGTTATGCCGGTTCATCTCTATGGCCAGTGCGCGGATTGGGATGCGTTTTCGTCCTTGAAGCAGCGCCATGGCCTTCTCTTGATCGAGGACGCGGCGCAGGCCTTTGGAGCCACGTGGAATGGGGTTCATGCCGGGGCGCTGGGCGATCTGGCTGCCTTTAGCTTTTATCCCACCAAGAATCTAAGTGCATTTGGGGACGCCGGCCTGCTGACGACGGTCTCGGCCGAATTTGATGACCATGCCAGGATTCTGCGCGCCCATGGCATGCGTCAGCGCTACTACCACGAGGAGATCGGGTGGAACTCGCGGCTCGATTCCCTGCAGGCGGCCATTCTTGAGGTGAAGCTGCGTTATCTGCCTGAGTGGAATCAACGGCGGCGTGATCTTGCTGCTCGCTACGACGAGCTTTTCCGAGCTGCGGGGCTCACGGCTTCGAGTACGGCGGAGGGCGTGGTGCTGCCGATCAGCGATCCGCGTGCTGGGCATGTGTTCCACCAGTACGTCATTCGGGCGCCAAGGCGGGATGCTCTTCGGCAGTACCTGACAGAGCGGCAGATCGGCAGCGAGATTTACTATCCTGTTCCACTGCATCTTCAGGCCAGCCTCGCCGATCTCGGCTATAAGGCAGGCGATTTTCCGGTGAGTGAAGCAGCCGCAGCAGAGGTGCTTGCTCTTCCGATGTATCCGGAGTTGCGCGAGGACGAACAAGAGACGGTCGTCGATGCGATTGCGGCGTTTTGTAAAAAGCACTGAGCTGTGAGCGTTGGGTTGTGAGGCTAATGCTTTTTCTTGGCTTTCGCCTCTTTGGCAGCTTTGGCGGCCTTCTTCTTTTCGCTTACCGGCTCTACGTGAGCCTCGCCCGGTGCGGGTGTGCCTGGCTGCAGGATTCTGCGGACGAGATTGCCTTCCAGCCGATAGGTCTTATGGACCGTCTTTCCCGGCTCGATGGCCCCGGTGACAGGATCCGGAATGACCGGTCCGGCCTCGTCGGAGAGCACGCGGTAGGTGAAGGTAGGAGCAGGCGTCGCGGACGTGGGCGACTTGCCGTATGGGTCGGTCGCGACCTTGACCTCAACAGGCAGATAGCCTTCGATGTTGTGCTCGCGGAAGGCGGTCTCGTAGCGGTGCTTCTTGGTGTTCCAGGTGAAGACGCGCACCTGGTCGAAGTCGTAGGGCAGACCAGACTTGTAGGGGCTAAGGACGGTAACGTAGACGGGGATGTCCTTGTTCTCCTGCTCGGCCTCGGGGTCGTTAACCGTCGTGAGGACGTAGGCTCCGACCATGCGCTGGCCCTCGGCGTAACGAGTCAGAGCGTCAGGGGCATCGACGTCCATCATGCGGCTGAGCAGCCAGCCTGTGTCACCCTTGGAGTCGCGCACCAGCCACCAGTCCTCCATCGCCGGGGGTTCCTCAACGGCAGGAGTCACAGGCGCAGCGGCCTTTGCTGCCGTAGCGTTGGCGGATGCAGCCGGGGCAGGAGCGACAGGTTTAACCGGACGCGTCCCGGGAGGTATGGGCTTGGGGAGCGTGGCCCGGGCCAGCAGTTTCAGCTTCTCACCTTCGGCGAGGCGGAAGAAGCGCTCGGTGTCGCGGCCAGGCCTGGAGTGCATATAGACCTCGTCGCGCACAACAGCAGAGGCCACCGTCGGATCAGCCTTGTGCTGCTGCTTCAGGGTTTCGAACTGGTCGAAGATCTCTTGCGTGGCGACGGCTTTCTCGTCGATCCACCCCTGCTCGCCTTTTTCGGTCTGTACGCGGATGAACCTGCGTCCGTGTTCGAGCACTTGGAGTCTGTCGCCATTCTCGACGGTACCGGTACGGTTGGAGACTGCCGCTACGCGATCGCGCAGAAACGTCTGCTTCGCCGTGACGTAGACATATTGCGCAGGAGGCTTGGGACGAAACCGGGAGCAGCCGCCAGTCAGCAACGCCGCCGATACCGCCGCCACGCAGGCAAACCTCGATAGATTTCGCCGTGAACCGATTTGTCGCAGAAAAGAAAAGATAACCGTAAAACTCCGCCGCCCGTAAATGCGCTCTACTTTCAATAGTACGAGGAAACGGCGTGCCGGGTGGTGTCCCAGGATTTAGCACTATAGATGGGAATCTGAGCAGGCACCTGTACGGTGATTGCTAGTGAGTCATTGCAACGCCAATAGCGCCTGTTGGGGCGGTGCCTGTTGAGGTGCTCGTCACCAGGCTGAGTTTGCCGGGGATGGCGGCGTCAAAGCCGTACATCGACAGATCGGGTGATCCTCCAAAGGCCGCCGCCATGATGTATTTCCCGCTCGAGTCCCTTCCGAGCGAGCCAACCTGAGTCCCACTCGTATAGGGCGAGCCGTTCAGCGCTGACAACGCGCCCCCGGCTCCGATTGTGTAGCCAGAGACCGTCCCATCTACCTGGTTCGCTACATAGAGGAATGACCCCGCCTTATCTATGACCAACGAGATTGGCCGATTCCCTGCCGCAAAAGGCGATCCCGAGACCGAATTAAGTGCGCCACCAGCACCGATGCTGAAGACCGCCACGCCTCCATTCGTCCCGCTGCGGGCAATGTAAAGGAAAGCTGTGCTGCTATCGGAGATCAGGTCGTTGTCGCTGGTCGTCGCCGAAACGGGCGGGAGCGTCTGGCTCAGCGTCAATACACCGCTCGTCGTGTTGAAGGTAAAGATAACGTCGCCACCAGTGCCGAGAGCAGCGAATACAAGCGAGCCATTGGGCGCAACATGGATCGTTTTGGGCAACACCGTCCCACTGGTTACCGTGTATGGCGTCGCGGCAGCCGCGGCCAGCGCACCCGTCGATCTGTTGATGCTGAACTGGTCGATTACATTCGTTGTCAGATCAAGCGCGAAGAGCCAGTTTCCATCGGGTGAGATATCGATCGAGGAGACGTTTACGAGCGCGGCTGTGGCTCCCCTGCTCCCGACGCTTAGCGATCCATCCGTGTTAATCGTATAAACGTAGATCGCGCCGGGGCCCGCGACATAGAGGAAGGTATTATCCGGCATCGTCACCGCAGCGGCCGGCGCGTACCCCACCGTCAGCGGTGAGTTCGGCACAGCAGTCAATGTTCCTGTCCCGACGGTAAATCCGGCGATATTGTTAGACGACGCGTTAATGACATAGGCGCGATTGCCGGTATTAGTCCCTCCGCCACCCCCTCCTCCGGTGTTGGGCTCAGGCACGAAAAAATTGCCACACCCCGTCAGAGTCAGCACTGCGGCTGCCATCAACCACACACTCAGCCGTATGCCTTGAGCCCCAGATGTCATGACTTCATCCTCTCATTCTGTGCTTCGTCACTGCCAGCGGACTTCCGTTAAATTTCCAGCGCGAGTCTCGTATAATTTCGGCCATGCCTGCATTCAAGCCTCTGCACATCCTCGCGGCCTCCGCGTTCGCCTGTTCGCTTCTGTTCACTCCCGCACTGCACTCATTCGACTCCACCACGGCAAAAACGGCACCTTCGCAAACCGCTCTCGAGCGCGAAGTTCGAGCCGATATGAATTTTCTCGCCAGCGATGAACTCCACGGCCGAGGTTCAGCTACTCGCGATGAACATCTTGCAGCCCTATTTGCTGCCTCGCAATTTGAGGCTCTCGGTCTCGAACCGGGCAGCGACAATGGCACCTTTCTGCAGAAGGCTTCCCTGCCCAGCCCGCTGCCTTCGCGGCTGCAACAGCGAATCTCCAAGTACGAAGACACTCCGCGCAAGGAGACGTGGAATGCGATCGGCATCCTGCGCGGCAGCACCCTGCCGAATGAGGTCGTGCTATTGACGGCTCACCTGGACCACTTGGGCATCGGCCCTGCTGTCAACGGCGATTCCATCTACAACGGCGCGGATGATGATGCCTCGGGCACGACTGCTGTTCTCACCCTTGCGCGCCTTCTTGCCGCCGGCCAGCGACCTCACCGCACCATCGTCTTCGCACTCTTCGGCTCGGAGGAGATAGGGGGCTTTGGGAATCGGGCGTTTCTCCAGCACCCGCCCGTCCCGCTGAACAGCATTGTCGCTAATCTCGAGTTTGAGATGATCGGTCGACCTGATCCTGCCGTTCCTGCCGGGACCCTGTGGCTCACCGGGTTCGACCGCTCCGACCTTGGCCCTGAGCTGGCCAAGCACGGCGCGCACCTGGTCAACGACCCTCATCCAAAGGAGCAGTTTTTCCGTCGCTCGGACAACTACGCTCTGGCGCTCCAGGGCATCATCGCCCACACCGTCTCGAGCTTTGGGCTCCACACGGACTACCACCAGCCATCCGACGAGATTCGCACCATCGACTTCAACCACATGGCCAAGGCGATTGCTTCAATGGTTGGGCCTGTCCGCTGGCTCGCCGACACGAAGTGGAAGCCCGAGTGGAACCCCGGTAAGAAGCCCGAGCAGGGATCGCCGGCTGCTGTTCCAACAAATCCGGACCAGCCGAAAACTCAACCTAAATAAGAAAGCGCGGGCTATAACCCGCGCTTTTGCTTTCTGCGTAATGCGAAATTATGCGGCTGGGGTTGGCGAAGCCTTTTCAGCGTCCAGCACAACTCCGATGGCGTGGATCACTGAGGTCACGCGAATCGCCGCGTTGATCAGTTCTTCGGTTGCGCCTTTCTGACGCAGCACCTGTTCGTGCGAATCGACACACTTGCCGCAGGCGTTTACCGCGCTGACGGCAAGGCACCACAGCTCGAAGTCGACGTGCTCAACCGAATGTCCGCGCAGTGCGTTCATGCGCAGGCGTGCGGGCAATGTCGCGTACTTCTCGTTCGAGGTCAGGTGATGGAAGCGGTAATAGACGTTGTTCATCCCCATGATGGCCGCGGCGGCCTTGGCGGCATCGAGCGCGCCCGCGTTGAGGCCGTTGGCCTCAGACTCAGCGATGACTGCGGCCGTGAGTTCTGGATTGCGCGTTGCAATGGCAGTGGAGACCACAGTGCCCCATAACTGCTGCGGGGTTAGCTCCGTGTTCTGCTTCACCAGCGAAGAGTAGTTCAGCTTCAAGTCCTTTGCGTAGGCGGGCAGACCGCCGATCAGCTCTTCCAATGCCATTTCGAAGTGAATCCTCTCATTTGAAAAAGGTGCGTGTAGGAAAATGGGCGCGACTGCATCAGCAGCCACGCCCCGAAAGAAGAAACCTACGCTACGCCAGGGTCGCTTCGCCCTTCTGCCAGTTGCAGGGGCAGAGCTCGTCGGTCTGAAGCGCATCGAGCACACGCAGAACCTCCTGCGGATTGCGCCCCACGGAGAGATCGGTCACGTAGATAAAGCGGATGATGTTATCGGGGTCGACGATGAAGGTGGCGCGCTGGGCAACGCCGGCCTTTTCATCGAGGACGCCGAGCTGTCCGCAGAGATCGTGCTTGATGTCGGAGAGCATGGGGAACGGCAGGTCCTTGAGGTCGGCGTGGTGCGTGCGCCATGCGGCGTGAACATACTCGTTGTCGGTGCTGCCGCCGAGAATCTGGCAGTCGCGATCGGCGAACTCGCTATTCAATTTGCCGAAGGCAGCGATCTCAGTCGGACAGACGAAGGTAAAGTCCTTGGGCCAGAAGAAGTACACCTTCCACTTACCGGGATAGGACTCTTCAGTGATGGTGGTGAATGCCTTGGCCTCGTCCTTATCGGTGGAGATGGTGGCAGTAACGCTGTAGTTAGGAAATTTTTCGCCAATTTGCAACATGAAGTTAGCTCCCTGTAGTGAGATGAACGCAGTTAGTCAGGCATTAGAAAACGACTTAAATCGATTTAAGTTACATTTCCAATCCTAACACATTTAAAACTACCTTGATAAAGGCAAAACGACCTGTAAATACAGGCCGTTTAGCATAGTTTGAAATTAAAAAATACGAGTTATGCCGCGACTAACTCTTCCTTCGTTAGGATATCTTCGATCTTACGTTCGATTGCCTTGGCGACATCTTCACCATACTTCGGATCGGCCTTGTAGAAGTGGTTGATCTGAAGATCCTGGATATTAGCAATCATGCCGAAGCCTTCTGACACTTCGCACACACACCTATGACATCAACGGAATAACGCTCCACCAGAAATCCGTCAGCAAGGCGGTCGCGTTTCGGGACTAGGCCGAGTTCCTTCTCTCCAATGTCGGTAATAGCACTGCATTTGGAACAGACCATATGGTGATGCGGCTCATCGTTCATCTCAACTCGCACTGAGCCGTGATGCACGCTCATCTTGCGAAAGACGCCGCTCTCTACAAATAGATGAATATTTTTGTAAACGGTCGCCAACGAGATAGCCGGGACCTTCTTCTTCACCCGCGCATAGACCTCTTCCGGGCTCGGATGGCCATGCATGGACTTCATCACCTCGTAGAGCACTTGTCGTTGGTGGGTTACGGCGATGCCGTTCTCCTGACAGAGCTCACGAAACGATTTGGACTCATTCACCACTGGTGAAAGTATAGTCCAAAAGTTTGATAAATATTATTGTCTGATAAGTTTTGTTATCCACAAGAAATTCTCGCCTAAGAACAGCTGGCAGCAGTTTAGTTCAGGCGCTCCCGTTCGGGCTTACCGAAGCGGGAATCCAGGGGCTTGCGTCCGGCGAAGCCATCTTCGGGGGAGTGCCAGAAGCCTATCTCCTTTTCGCCTAGCTTCCAACACAGCAGAACCGTTTTGCCTTCGAGCAAACAGGGGAAATCCAGCAGGCCCTGCTCGAAATCTTTGATCTGCACGCCGATAGCCTCAATCTCGGCGAGCGTGTCCTTGGCCTCCTGCTCGGCTTTGTCGTACTCAGCCTTTCGGCGGGCGGCGGCGACGACATTCACTTGCGTTCCGCCGACGAGGAATATCCGCTGGCTCAGCTCCTGCATCTCGGCTTCGAGTTCCTCGGATCGTGCACCAGCTACCTGCCCCTTACGCAAAAGGGCTTCCACTACTGGTAATAACGTCTGCGCTTCGTTCAAGGTAAATGTCTTGCTCACACCCGTATCTCCAACATGCGATCGAGGGCTACCTTCGCCCAGTGCTTCACATCATCGTCCACATGGATGCGATTCACAACCCTTCCTTCGATCAAATTTTCGAGCGCCCAGGCAAGGTGCTGCGGCGAGATGCGGTACATCGTGGTGCACAGGCATCCGGCATCGTCGAGCGTGATGACCTTCTTGCCCAGCGGAGCGAACCGCTTGGCCATACGATTGACCAGGTGGATCTCCGTGCCGACGGCGAAGCTCGAGCCTTCGGGAGCTTTCTCGATGACCTCGATGATGCGCTCGGTCGAGCCGATGGCGTCGGCCTTCTGGCAGACCTCCCAGCGGCATTCGGGATGCACGATCACCTGCATCCCCGGGTAGTTCGCGCGGACGCGGTCGACGTGCTCGGGCAGAAAGCGCTGATGCACCGAGCAGTGTCCCTTCCACAGGATGACCTTCGCAGCCTTCAGACGGTCCGGACTTAGGCCTCCGTTGATCTGGTAGGGGTCCCACACCACCATTTCGTTCAAAGGGATACCCATCGCGAAAGCGGTGTTACGTCCGAGGTGCTGGTCGGGAAGGAAGAGAATCTTGCCGGCGCGTGCGAAGGCCCATTCAAAGGCTCCGCGGGCGTTTGACGAGGTGCAGACCAGACCACCGCGTTCGCCGCAGAAGGCCTTGATGGCGGCTGCCGAGTTCATATAAGTCAAAGGAATCAGGTCGCCAGACACCTCACCGGTCAATCCGGCGCGCTCCAACGAGTCCCAGCAATCCTCGACCTGACCGATCTCAGCCATGTCGGCCATTGAGCAGCCGGCATTCAGGTCGGGCAAAATCACCTGCTGCCACGGCTTGGCAAGCACGTCTGCGGTCTCGGCCATAAAGTGCACGCCGCAGAAGATCATGTACTTCGAATCCGTCTCGGCGGCGACTTTGCTCAGCTTGTAGCTGTCGCCGGTGTAGTCGGCAAAGCGAATGACCTCATCGCGCTGGTAGTGGTGGCCAAGCAGAACAACGTCTTTGCCCAGAGTCGCACGCGCGGCTGCGATGCGGGCGTCCATGGTGTGGTCCGGCTGGGCCAGATAGTTGTCTAAAGAACACGAATCCGCAACATTCTCTGCCACGGCCGTTGCCGTGACCTCATCCAGTAAACCGATCAAAGTACTCCGCCTTCAGTCTCATAAGGTCGTGGGCCTAAGCCTTGCGCCTCTAAGACGGGGATGTTGAAAGCATGAACTGCGCGGTTGCAGTGGATTCACTGTGACACGTCACCCAATCCACGGGGATGTTGCAACCTTGACTGGCGGCCTATTACCGCCTGTGTTCATTGGACGACGATCCGCACCCGGAAGGTGCATCTTTTCGTCCTGGTTTCGCGCATTCGTGCTGCCGCGCTACCTGATTGATTTTACAACAACACCCGCTATCAACATCCGATCTGTTCAGTTGGAGCGTAAGCCATTTATGATGGGATACAAGTATGCCGAGCCTCGGCGATAGTGCCGTAATCTTTATCCTCGCTCTCCTGCTCTTCGGCCCGAAGAAGCTGCCCGAACTCGCGCGTCAACTGGGCAAGCTCATGGGCGAGTTCCGCCGTGCCTCCAACGAGTTCCGCATGCAGATGGAGGACGAGCTCCGCATGGCCGAGCAGGCCGACCAGCAGAAGAAGATCGCCGCCATGGAGGCAGCCGCTCCCGTCACTCCGGCCATTACAGACGGAACCGAAAACACGATCGCGAGTCCCGAGCCAGCCGCCGCCTCTCCGGTTCCTGCGGAAGAGATCGAGATACACCCCCATCTCCAGGCCGAACTGGACACGGACCCGTTACCCATCGCCAGCTCGGGCGAACTCAATATGATGCCACCGTCCACCGGCTTACCCGAGGCTCGCTCGTCCGTCTCACACGCATTCGACTCTGTGCCGCATGTGCCCGACCCGGAGCTCAACCTACCTGTCTCGACCGAGGAGTTCGCCCTGCAACAGAAGCCGGACCGCCACCAGACGCACGATGTAGAACCAAGCACGACCGAGGCGTCGCTCCATGGCTGATTTAGTAGACCGGGCCCGCGCCGCTGTCACCGACCGAGCAGAACTTCCAGGCATGAGCCTGATGGAGCACCTCGACGAGCT
This sequence comes from uncultured Acidobacteriaceae bacterium, assembly GCA_963738855.1. GTDB lineage: Bacteria > Acidobacteriota > Terriglobia > Terriglobales > Acidobacteriaceae > Edaphobacter. The sequence goes on from CAVTYC010000001.1 coordinate 304,633, forward strand.
TCGCAAAAGGCTCATCCGCGCCGTCATCTATCTGCTCGTCGGCTTCGCTGTGGCCTACATCTTCCACGAGCGTTTGTACGGCATCGTCCAGCATCCGATGGATGTCTTGAATCTACAGCTCAATTTCACCCATCCGACGGACGGGCTGAACCTTTATCTGAAAACGTCGCTGGTTGGCGGCGCCATCCTCGCATCGCCTTTCATCCTCTACCAGGTGTGGCTCTTCATCTCGCCCGGCATGTATACCAACGAGAAAAAGTACGTGGTCCCCTTCATGACCGCCACGGTTACGCTCTTTCTCGCAGGCGTATGGTTCGCCTACCACTGGGTTCTCCCCGGCGCGCTCCGGGTGCTGATCGGAGACTTCGGCCGCCGCTTTCACCCCATCATCACCATCGAGGACTACACGAACTTCTTCCTATCGGTCATCCTCGGCCTTGGCATCACCTTCGAGCTGCCGATTCTCATCTTCTTTCTCTCCGTCCTCGGCATCGTCGATGCAAAATTCCTCCTGCGGCACATCCGCTACGCCATTCTGGTGATCTTCGTCATCGCGGCAATCATCTGCCCGCTACCTGATCCGTTCAGCATGTGCCTCTTCGCGACTCCCATGCTCGCTCTTTATATGGTGGGCGTCGGCGTGGCGTGGGTCTTCAATCCATCACGCCGCAAGAATAAAGAGATCAAACCCGCATGATCCCAGCACCAAACAAATTAGCGAATCCGCGAGTACTGCTTTCGTTGCTCGTTCTTCTCGCTGCCCTGCCCGCCCTGGCCCAGAAGCCCGCCGCAGCCCGCTTCAGCGGACAGGCCGCCTATGACCTGACGAAGCAGTATCTCGACGTCGCGCCACACCGCTGGATCGGCTCACCCGACCACGCCAAGGCCGAAGAGTTCATCAAATCTCACTTCACGGCCGAAGCAGCCAAGGGTAACTTCGAGGTCGACAGCTTCTCGGCCAGCACCCCCGCGGGCCTGCTTCCCATGCGTAACTTCATCGTGCGCTACCCGGGCAAGAAGGATGGCGTCATCGTCCTCGCCAGCCACTACGAGACCAACTACCCGCTCAAGGACACAGGTTTCGTGGGAGCCAACGACGGCGCGGCCACCACGGCGCTTCTCATCGAGATCGGCAACTATCTCCGCGCCCATCCGCCCGAGGGTTATAGCGTCTGGCTGGTCTTCGACGATGGCGAAGAGGCGATCCGCTCCTGGTCGCCCTCCGACTCTCTCTATGGCACCCGCCACCTCGCCGCCAAGTGGTCTCAGAACGGCACCCTCGCGAAGATCAAGGCCTTTATCGTCGCCGACATGATCGGCGACAAAGACCTCAACATCGACCGAGAGACGAACTCCACGCCAGCACTCGAGGACCTTCTCCTCCAGGCGGCGAAGAACACCGGGCACTCGGCTTACGTCTTCAAAAACTCAAATCAGGTGGACGACGACCACATCCCCTTCAAGCAGCGTGGCGTGCCTGTCCTCGACATGATCGATATCGACTACGGGCCGCACACCAATGAACTGCCGGACGGCTACCACCACACCCCCCTCGACACCCTTGATAAGATCTCCGCAAAATCACTCCAGATCTCCGGCGACCTTATCCTTGAGGTGATTCGTCTCATCAACCAGCACGGATAAGCGTTCACGAAAAAGCTGTCAAGATAGCACCCCTTGTGCAACTCTACTGGTCATTATTTAGTTCATCCCGATGCAAGTTTTCCCAAAGCTCTGAAAGATGTTCGTTCGCGTAATCAAACTTTATTCCTATGCGAGTCGCCATAGGCGCATACCTCACGGCTCCGATAGCATCCAACGTTCCCTGGTTATACCTCTGCGTATGCCAGCAAAGAACATCCGCTGCTTGAAGGGGTGCACGTTCTTTTCCTGCCGAGATTAGGTCTCCTAGTAATGGAATCAACTCTGGCCGCCCAACATGTTGGAGCGCGATGGGCATACCAGCATAAAACTCCCGAATGTGATCAGTAACTTCACCGTTTTTTTCCATGATGAAGTCAACCTTTTCTGCATCTGGCCTATTGGTGTAACAGAACAGAAGAACCGTATAGGCATAACTCACAAATGCGAGATAGTCACCCACAAAACTTTTTCGAGCACCGTTTCCGATCATCACTTTTTTCGTAAAAGTATCCAGTAAGTGGCCTGAGTCTAAGGTTGATCCTACGGGGGTAAGGCTTGGGGTCTCAGAAATTACAGCGGCTGCCTCGTCCACTCTTCGCTCGGCTTCGGAATCGGTTAGCTGGTAAGTTTCCCGCCATTTTCTGCTTCGTATATCCGTCATGTGCAGGTAAGGAATACGAGGCGGCCCAGCCAAGACTCTTCTATCCCACTCTTCTGTGAACAAGTTCCAGTCATTCAAGGGAGCTAAAAACCCGCAATATACAAATTGGCTACGGTGATTTGCTCCTGCCGCTTCATCTGATGCTGCTACAAAAACGGCCATACGTTTCTCCTGTCGGGGTAGCCTGCAGAATAGAGAGCGCACCAATTCTGCTGCGACGCTACTCATCGCTCACCCCATCTTGACGCCCACCCCTCGATTCGTCAAATATGTCATATCTAGCGTATCTTGCTGTAAATAATAGGCTTGACACCTGATCACTCGGGGGGAGGGGGGATACCTAAGTCGCAGTGCTGGTCGACTTCGCGTAAACGAGGGAAAGAACGACGGTGACGGCGAGCAGGGTAAGAATCACCCCCAGTGATGCTAGAGGGCCCACCTCAAAGTAGTGCGCACCCAGCATCTTGATCGCAGCAAAGGCAAGGATCGCTGCCAGTCCGTAGTGCAGGAAGCGAAGTTTGGCCAGCATGCCGATCAGCAGGAAGTAGAGCGACCGCAGCCCCATAACGGCCATGATGTTCGACGTATACGCGATGAACGGGTGGCGCGTGATCGAGAGCACCGCAGGGATGGAGTCCAGGGCAAAGACCAGGTCGGTGATCTCGATGGCAATGAGCGCGAGGAAGAGGACCGTCATCATGCGGCGTCCATCTTCGATGACAAAGAAATGGTCCTGGCGCAGGCTCACCGGGTGGAGTTTGGAGAGCCACCGGATCCAGCCGGGGGTATGGTCGGGACCCTTTTCGTCTTGGGGGATGACGAGGCGAATGGACGCGATCAGCAGGATGACGGCGAAGATATAGCTGACCCACTCGAAACGGGTGAGCAGGCTGATACCGGCGGCGATAAAGGCCCCGCGCATCACGATGGCTCCGAGAACTCCCCAGAAGAGCACTCTGGGCTGGTTGGGCTCGGCGATGTTGAAGAGGCGGAAGAGAAGCAGGAAGACGAAGAGGTTGTCGATGGAAAGGGCCTCTTCGATGGCATAACCGGCGAGGTATTGGGTAGCAGCTTCACCGCCCATCGTGCGCAGGATAAAGAGGGAGAAGATCAGTGCAGCCCCAACCCAAAGGATCGTAGCCGCAAGAGACGTGGCGTGCAGCTTCTCTGGCGGTTGGCGACGGACGTAGATCAGCTCGACCGCAAGCAGCGCGATCACTAGAACATGAAAGCCAACCCAGTGGCTCATGGGGGTGATGTGCATCACCTAGTGATGTTACAGGGACAGTGCGAGATGGTCGTAGTTGCTGCCGTTCGGAGAACCCATGGCGGACGGCGAACAAAAAAGCGCTAGCTGGGGAGGTAGCCGCGGTTTGGAGCTTACTTCGCGCCAAGAACCATAGCGTAGACCGTGTACACGGCCATCGCGATGAAGATCCAGAGGAGCGAGGAGAGGAATAGACCACGAACCATCTCACCCACTGGATAGGCGTTGAAGAAGCTACGGGATTTGAAGAACGCTGGTGCCTGCATGCTTATCTCCTTTCTTGATCGTGAGGCTGAGGATAAGTTGAGGATTTCAGGGTGCTCTATCCCACGAAGGTGGAATTCCATGGCTATTTTGGGTATTCGGGGCGGGCAGTCGGTAACCTCGCGAGCCTGCGCTCGGATGACAGGATTTCGGGTTGGGCGTAGCATGAGGCCGTGTTGCGCACGTACATCTCAGATAGGAATAGAGGAGAGCGTATGAAGACAGCCTTACGGTTGATGGCCTTTGCGACAGGGCTTCTAGCGATGCAGGTGGCGATAGCGCAGGCGCCCGCGGGAGCGACGGGACAATGTAAGGACGGGACCTACACCACCTCGGCCAGCAAGAGCGGCGCATGCCACGGGCATCAGGGCATCAAGGAGTGGTTTGCGACCTCTGCTCCAGCCGCTGCTACTGCTCCGGCTGCGGCAGCCAGCACAACGAAGTCAACCGCAGCGGCTGCCCCAGCTGCAGCTGCTGCTGCCCCAGCCGCCACAGCCAATACTGCCAAGTCCACAGCGTCACACGCCTCCACAGCGACCACGGAGCAGGCGCCAGGTGGTGGTCCTGGAATGGTCTGGCTCAACACCAGCACAAACGTGTATCACTGCCCGGGCACGCAGTACTACGGAAAAACGAAGCAGGGCGCTTACATGACCGAGGCCGATGCGAAGGCCAAGGGCGCCCATGCCGATCACAACAAGCCCTGCGGCAAGTAGTCCACACAAGCAAAAGAGCCGGCAGACTGCGCCGGCTCTTTTAGTGCTAAATCGCGTTATTTAGAAGTGGTAAGCAACACCAAGCGCCGGCAGCGAGATCACTTCGTACCGGTTGGTCTTGAAGTTTGCCAGCCCGAAGTCAGGCGCCTTCACCACAAAGCCACGGTACTCCGCCCTGATATCGAAGCTCGGGCTCAGTTCGTAGGCCACGCCGCCTCCGAACAGAGCACCCACGTTCGTGTTCTGCTTCGTGTCGAGCAGGTTGGTCCCGGCGTCGCGGATAGGACTAAAGATCATTCCACCCACACCGGCCTGGAGGAATGGATTGAAGTTCTTGAAGCTCCTGAAGTTGTAAACATACGCGCCGGTGATCTCCTGTTGCCGTGCAGAGACTCGCCCGTTGGGCAGAAAGCTCGTCCTGAAAGTATACGAGTTCTGCGCGTACGAGTAGTTCAGCTCGAGCGCGCTATGCGGCGTCAACATGTAGCGATAGCTGGCCAGTACACCGGCCGTGGCTGTCGTATTAAGCTGTACAGCGTTTCCATTTACCTGCGGAGCAAATACACCCATGCCGCTAACGCTTACATCCTGGCGGCTCTCCTGCGCATATCCGGCAGCCGCCACCAGCATCAGCGCCCCCAACAGCATCGTCTTCTTCATTCTTCGTTAGATCCCTTCGAATTCGTCCGTAGCGTCGTGCGCTGTCCCGCAGGCAACGCGCCTTCCGCTATTACGGAGCGCCTTAGTCACTGTCCCTTCATTGTAACCGCACAATCCCCCGTCAGTGGGAACCCATACGCAAGAAGGCCGGAGGAATAATCCCTCCGGCCATTCTCCGCCAGTCCTAATCCTGTTTTTGTGTTATTGCGGCGGCGCGGGCGGCGGTGGACCTCCACCCTGTCCACGCTCCCTCATCCGCTCCTGCATCTCGGCCTGCAGTGCGTCGTACTTCGTCTTCTGGTCATCGGTCAGAATGGCGCGGAGATTATCCAATGATGCCTTGCGAATATCCATCATCTTCGTTCGTCTGTCCGCCTGTGCCAGCGACGTATCCTCTCGCACGGCCGACATCTGCTTCATCGTGTCGGCATTGATCGCCTTCACCTGCGTCACCTGATCCGGCGTCAGGTTCAGCTTGCTGGTCAGAAACTCGACCTGGTTGCCACCCATCCCAGGTCCACCTCGGCCTCGGCCCATCTGGCCCTGCGGAGGTGGTGGTGGGGTTGTGTCCTGCGCCATCATCGGCATCGTCCACAGCGCGCCTGTACAGACTGCCAGCATGGCCACCTGCATTCCTGCTTTACGAAAAATCGTCATCTTCATCGAAATTTCACCTCGCGCTTGCGCGCCGGACGATCTCTTCCAGCGCATAAGTCTGCTCCTACAGACGCGATCCCGGAGCAAAATGTTCTTCCCTTGAGGTGAAAAAATATAAAATCTACATGCCGCGTTCTGGTTGAAAGCAATAAGGGTCGCCGTGCGCCGCCGCATAGGCCTCAACAACCTTCAGAAACGCCAGTGCCGCGTGCGACAGACTCGCCTGCCGCCGGTAGACCAGCCGCAGCTTGCGCTCGAGTTGAAGCTCCTGAATCCGCACCTTCACCAGCGCCCCGCTCTCCAACTCCGGCTGGACCGTCAACCCCGGCACTAGCGCTACCCCATTGCCCATCTCCACAAAGCGCTTGATCGCCTCCAGCGACGGCAGCTCCACGCCCATCCGCAACGGAGTTTTATGTCGCTGGAACGTCTGGATCACCTTCTGGCGCTGCGGAGACGATACGTTATGCGCAATGAAATTCTGAGCCCCGAGCTGCCGGATCGAAACCGCTCCCTCCTTCGCAAGCGGGTGCTGCGGATTGACCACGAACGCCAGCTCATCCCGGTACACCACCATCGACTTCAACTGAGCATCATCCGGCCTAAACGACAACACACCGATCTCCACCGAATGCATCAGTACTTCATCCGAGATCCGACTGGCCAGTGTCCTCTGTACCGCCAGCTTGATCCGAGGATTCTGCCGCCGGAACTCATCCAGCAACGGCAGCAGATAGAGGCATGTGTACTCATTCGCCGCCAGGTTCAGCCTGCCCCGGTGCAGCGACCGCAGCTCCGTCAGGGCTCCTTCCGCCTCCGTTCGCAGATTCAGCAACTTAGCGGCGTACTCCCGCAGCACCTCACCGGCGTCAGTCAGCGTTCCGTCACGCGATGACCGCTCAAAGAGCACCTCGCCAAGTTCTCCCTCAAGCTTAGCGATTGCCTGACTCACCGCGGGCTGAGTACGATGGAGGCGTGCCGCCGCGCGCGAGAAGCTTCGCTCTTCCGCCACCGCCAGAAACGTCTCCATCTGGACCAGATCCAAGCCTCACCTCGCCGCGCAAGTGTTAGGCGTACCGAATACGCCAATTAGAATTTATGATACATGTGGAACTCATCATAAGGCCGCATTATGATGTTTCCAGATCGGGAGTGACAAAAGCTTATGGTCGATCCAAACAAGATCGTCTTCTTCGACACCACCCTCCGCGACGGAGAACAATCCCCCGGCTGCACCATGCACCATGAAGAAAAGCTCCGCATGGCGCACCAGTTGGCGGACCTCGGCGTCGACATCCTAGAGGCAGGCTTTGCCATCGCCTCCGAAGGTGACTTCAATGCCGTGCGCGAGATCGCCCGCGAGGTCAAAGGGACGCGCATCGCCTCTCTCGCCCGCTGCAAGCGCGAGGATATCGAGGCAGCCGGACGCGCCGTGCAACCCGCCGCCAGCAACCGCATCCATGTCTTTCTCGCCACGTCCGACCTGCACCTCGAAGCAAAGCTCAAGATCACCCGCGAGCAAGCCGTCGATCAGACCACCGAGGCCATCCACTACGCTCGCACCTTCGTCGACGATGTCGAGTTCTCCACCGAGGACGGTACCCGCACCGACCCCGAGTTCCTCCTCAAGATGATCACCGTCGCCATTCAGGCCGGAGCGACCACCATCAACATCCCCGACACCGTCGGCTACACCACACCCGCCGAGTACGAGGCCATCTTCCGCACCGTGAAGGCCCACGTCCCAGGCATCGAGAACGTCGTCCTCTCCACCCACTGCCACGACGATCTTGGCATGGCGGTAGCCAACTCGCTCGCCGGCATCCATGGCGGAGCCCGTCAGGTCGAGTGCGCCATCAACGGCATCGGCGAGCGCGCCGGCAATGCAGCTCTCGAAGAGATCGCCGCCGCCCTCATGGTTCGCCGCGATCAGTTCCCCTATACCAACAACATCAAGATGGAGCAGCTCTATCCCACCAGCCAGTTGCTCTCTCAGTTCATCAGCTTTGGAGCGGCCCCGAACAAGGCGGTCGTCGGAGCCAACGCCTTCGCGCACGAGTCCGGCATCCACCAGCATGGCATGCTGGCCAACCCGCTAACCTACGAGATCATGACGCCCGCTTCAGTTGGGGTCGCTAACACCAACCTCGTGCTCGGCAAACACAGCGGCCGCCGTGCCCTCGCCGACCGCCTCGATAAGCTCGGCCACACACTCACGCGCGATCAGCTCGACGAGGTCTATCACCGTTTCACCGAGCTAGCCGACCGCAAGAAGAACATCTACGACCAAGACATCCTCGGTCTTCTTCAACCCGACAAGTCCACCGTTGTCACCCACTGAGTCAAACCAAAAGGGAACAAAGCGTATGCGTCTCAAAATTGCAGTCCTGGCCGGCGACGGCATCGGCCCTGAAGTCACCCAGCAAGCTACCAACATCCTTCGCGCAGTAGCTGAGCTCGGCGGCCACGACTTCACCTTTGTCGAAGGCCTCATCGGCGGAGTCGCCATCACTCAGACTGGCTCCCCACTGCCGACGAACACCATCGACGCCGCGCTCGACTCAGACGCCGTCCTGCTCGGTGCCGTCGGCGATAACCAGTTCAACGCCCTGCCGCCCGACAAGCGTCCCGAAGCCGGCCTCCTACAGATCCGCCAGGCTCTCGGAGGCTTCGCAAACCTGCGCCCCTCCATCGCCTACGCCGCGCTGGCCACCAGCTCCCCGCTGCGTCCCGAGGTCACAAAAGACGTCGATATCCTCTTTGTTCGCGAACTCCTCGGTGGCCTCTACTTCGGTGCACCGCGCTGGTGGGACCGCGACAGCGACGAAGCGATCAATACCATGCGCTACACGAAAGGCGAGATTGTCCGCGTAGCCCGCGTAGCCTTCGAACTGGCCGCCAAGCGCCGCAAGAAAGTCACCTCCGTCGACAAGGCCAACGTACTCGAGGTCTCCCAACTCTGGCGCGCCACCGTCACCGAGGTCGCCAAGGACTACCCCGACGTTACCCTCGAACACCAGCTCGTCGACTCCATGGCGATGCACATCATGAACATCCCCCGGAACTTCGACGTGGTCCTCACCGAGAACCTCTTCGGCGACATCCTCTCTGACGAGGCAGGTGTCATCACCGGTTCCCTCGGCATGCTGCCCTCGGCCACCATCGGCGGAGCGGTCAATCTCTACGAGCCCGTACACGGCAGTGCCCCCGACATCGCCGGAACAGGCAAGGCAAACCCCCTCGGCGCGATCCTTACCGCCGCCATGGTCCTTCGCCACTCCGCCAACCTCGAGCAGGACGCCCGCGCCGTCGAACAAGCCGTCCACACGGTCCTCAACGCAGGCTACCGTACCGCCGACATAGCCCGCGGCCAGGATCCCGGACAGACACCAGTCACTACGCAGGAGATGGGCAAGCTAGTCCACCAGGCGCTAGCCGAATCCATCGATCGCCGCCAGGCCATGCATGCCGTATGAGCAAGCCCATGGTTCCTCGCACCAAACTGGTCTTGATGAACCTGGCCGTCACGGCGGCCATGCTTTACCGCTGGCTGCACGGTGCGCCAACCGTCCCGCTCGTCATCTTTGGGCTGGTCCTGTTCGCTCTGGTCAACGTTCTGCTGATCGCCGCTGCAAAGAGCTCGGCACCGTCGAATAAATAAGAGGCTCGCTCCACTCCATAACGAATGCGCTTCCATCTCCAACTCGCCGCCGTTCTCCTCACACTGATGCCGATGGCGACGCTTGCGCAAATCTCTGTGTCCGATCTCAAAAAAGAGAAGAAGCCGCCAAAAGAAAACGTGGAGTGGCTCTGGCAGTACAGCCCCCCGCCGCCTGATGGCCGGGAAAACCAGCTCGTCCTCGATCCGCGCTTCCGGCCCTTCCTTGCGCAGTACCTCACCGCGCCTCAGACCTTCTGGGGGAGCCAGAAGGCCGGTTATAAGTCCCTCGCCGACACCGCCCTCGACTTCCTTTCCGTCCCCGACAAGGTCCTCGCCGACGACAACCGCTACGTCACCATCACCGGCTGCGTTTACCGCTTCTGTCCCGCCCGCGGACTCCTCTGGGTAGACCTCGGCACTCCGCATCCACTCGTCGCCTTCGCCGCCATCGACTGGGTCAAAGACAACAAGACCCCTGACCAGCCCGATGCCGAGTACACCCTGTGGGTCTTCGCCAATCACCCCATCGACCCCGAGCACATCCCCGTGGCCCTGACCCACAGCATCGCGCGCTGGACTGGCCAGCCGCCATCCGGCAGCACCGTCATCCAGCAGATCACCAACGCCGTCCTCGTCGACCCCGACGGCACACCGCACCAGATAGCGCCAGCCACCATCGGCGCAAACACATTCACCAAGCCACAAACCGAGCAGAAGGCACACCCATGAGCACAGCACCTAAAACTTTATTCGAAAAAGTCTGGCAGCAGCACCTCGTCGCCGAACCCACGAACGAACCTTCAATCGTCTACATCGATCTCCATCTCGTCCACGAGGTCACCAGCCCGCAGGCCTTCGACGGTCTCCGCCTGGCTGGCCGCAAGGTGCGCCGTCCGGATCGCCACATTGCCACCGTCGATCACAACGTCCCGACGACAAGCGCCGAAGACCGCCTCCACATCGTCGACCAGATCTCGGCGAATCAGGTCAACGCTCTGCGCAAAAACTGCGCGGAGTTCGGCATCGAATTCTTCGACGTACAGGATGCCTCGCAGGGCATCGTTCACATGATCGGGCCCGAGCTCGGAGCCACCAAGCCCGGCATGACCATCGTCTGCGGCGACTCCCACACCAGCACCCACGGAGCCTTCGGCGCATTGGCCTTCGGCATCGGCACCAGTGAGGTCGAGCACGTCATGGCCACGCAGACGCTCCCGCAGTCCAAGCCCAAGACCTTCCGCATCAACGTCGACCGCGACCTCCCCTACGGCGTCACGGCCAAGGACATCATCCTAGACATCATCGGCCGCATCGGCACTGACGGCGCGACAGGCTACGTCATCGAGTATGCCGGCTCTGCCATCCGCGCCCTCTCGATGGAAGGCCGCATGACCATCTGCAACATGAGCATCGAGGCCGGGGCCCGCGCTGGCATGATCGCCCCCGACGAGACCACCTTCGCCTATCTTCGGGGCCGCCGCTTCTCACCCACTTCCTTCAACACGGAAGGAAAAGGACGCTCAGCGTGGGACGAGGCCGTCGCCCACTGGCGCACCCTCCCCACCGACCCCAGCGCCACCTTCGACCGCGAACTTCACATCGACGCCGCTACCATCACGCCCACCGTCTCCTGGGGCACCAGCCCCGGCATGGTCACTGGAATCGAGGGCAAAGTTCCCTCCATCGAAGACGCCCCCACCGAGGCCGACAAAAAGTCTTACGCCCGCGCGCTCGAGTACATGGGCCTCCAGCCCGGGACGCCGATCGAAGCCATCAAAATCGACGCCGTCTTCCTCGGCTCCTGCACCAACGCCCGTATCGAAGACCTCCGCGCCGCAGCCTCCGTCATCAAGGGCCACCACATCGCCACCACCGTGCGCGCCATGGTCGTCCCCGGTTCGCAAGCCGTCAAGCGCCAGGCCGAACAGGAGGGCCTCGACGCCATCTTCAAGACCGCAGGCTTCGAGTGGCGCGAGCCCGGCTGCAGCATGTGCCTCGGCATGAACCCCGACATCCTCGCCCCCGGCGAGCGCTGCGCTTCGACCTCAAACCGCAACTTCGAAGGCCGTCAGGGACGCGGAGGCCGCACCCACCTCGTCTCTCCGCAGATGGCCGCAGCCGCAGCCATCACCGGCCACTTCACCGACATCCGCAAATGGGGCGCAGAGAAGAGTTCGAAATGATGCGACCTCTTACAAGACGGGTCCGGAGCCTTTTGATACCAACCGCCGTTATTGGTGCATGGCTTCCGCTCATCTGTGGTTGCAACGGCAATGAGAAGTCGCCTTGGAATGCCAAGGTTCTCCGTGCTGAAGAGAATCCCAGAAATGGACTCGTTGGGTTCGGGCCGATGCGCGCAGAAATTGTCCAATACCGCTGCGGATTGTTTTCGCAGTGCACAGCAGTTCGCTTCACCAATGAGGTTGGGAACGATGACATCTTCGTTTATCGCGGCAAGCCGCAAAGATTGAATACCCGGTGGAACGGATTTCAGAGTTTTCAAATCACATGTTCAGATTGCCTGCCAGACCGAGTGCAATTGAAACGAACCGATATGGACTACGTACGAATCTCGTATTGAAGAAGGACCAAATGGAACCCATCAATATCCTCACCAGCACCGCCGCCCCGCTGCCGTTGCCGAACATCGACACCGACCAGATCATCCCCAAGCAGTTCCTCAAGCGCATCGAGCGCACCGGCTACGGCGAGTTCCTCTTCTACGACTGGCGCCGCATCCAGGACGGCCCCGCCGCCGGCGAACCCAACCCGGACTTCGTCCTCAACAAGCCCGAGCACAAGGGCGCAGAGATCCTCATCGCCGAGAAGAACTTCGGCTGCGGCAGCTCCCGCGAGCACGCCGCCTGGGCAATCAACCAGTACGGCTTCCGCGCCGTCATCGCGCCCACCTTCGCCGACATCTTCTTCTCGAACGCCGGCAAGAACGGCATCATCCTCTGCCGCCTCACCGACGACGAGGTCAAAACCCTCCTCGACCGGACCACCGCGAATCCAAAACACAAGCTCACCATCAACCTCGAACAACAAACCGTCACCGACGACGAAGGCTTCAACGCCCACTTCGACATCGACCCGTTCCGCAAATACTGCCTGCTGAACGGCCTCGACGACATAGGCCTAACCCTGCGCCACGAAGACGCCCTCGACCACTTCGAAAAGCGCCACGACGAGGATTTCTGGTCAGCGCCCAAGAGCTCACTTGTATGACCTACTTGAACGCACTTACGAAATCACTCGCGGGGTACGTAATCGCGCTCGGAGTGGTGTGTTTCTTAAGTGGCATTGCATTGTCGTCCTACTACCAAGGGTCACTCCCTCGAGAACCGATTGCAGAAGAAGGAAGAGTCTATCCTCTCGATGATCATGGCTCGGTCGTGTATATGAATTCTCGCGAACGCGGGATACATGAATCTCTTATCTGGGGCGGCTGGGGAGTGGTAGGAGGAGCCACAGTTGTCCAGACACTTAACCGCAAGAGCAAGCGAAGCGAGCACATCACCTCAATCAAGGACACGCATGAGTAATCCAGCAAAAAAGAATTCCATCGTCCTCACCGAAGGCCCATCCCGCGCTGCAGCCCGCTCCTATCTGCGTGGCGTTGGCTTCAGCAAAGAAGACCTGCACAAGCCCATCATCGGCATCGCCAACACCTGGACTGAGATCGGCCCCTGCAACTTCCATCTCCGCCAGGTCGCCGAGGCCGTCAAGCAGGGCGTGCGCGATGCCGGTGGCACCCCCATGGAGTTCAACACCGTCACCATCTCCGACGGCATCACCATGGGCACCGAAGGCATGAAGGCCTCGCTCATCTCCCGCGAGGTCATCGCCGACTCCATCGAACTCGTCGCTCGCGGGAACTCCTTCGACGGCCTCATCTGCATCGCCGGCTGCGACAAGAACATGCCCGCCGCCATCATGGCGCTTGGCCGTCTCGACATCCCCGGTCTCATGCTCTACGGCGGCTCCATCGCTCCCGGCAAACTGCCCCAGCCCGACGGCACAACCAAAGAGATCACCATCCTTCAGGTCTTCGAAGGCATGGGCTCCCACGCCGCCGGAAAGATCAATGATGACGAGCTCGAAGCTCTCGAAGCCGCTGCCTGTCCCGGCCCCGGAGCCTGCGGCGGCCAGTTCACCGCCAACACCATGGCCATGGCCGGCGAGTTCCTCGGCATCTCTCCGATCCAGATCACCGGCGTTCCCGCAATGTCCGCCGACAAGGCAGCCGCCAGCCGTGAGGCCGGCCGTCTCGTCATGGAGCTTGCCAAGAACGACCTGCGCCCCTCGAAGATCGTCACGCGCAAGGCCATCGAGAACGCCTACGTCTCCGCCTGCGCGTCGGGCGGCAGCACCAACGCCGTCCTGCACCTGCTCGCCATCGCGCGTGAGTACAACATCCCCTTCACCATCGACGACTTCAACGCCATCAGCGACCGCACCCCGCACATCTGCGACCTCTCCCCCGGCGGTAAATACGCCGCCAAGGACTACCAGGACGCAGGCGGCTCCCGTCTCCTCGCGAAGCGACTCCTCGACGCAGGCCTCATCGACGGCAGCCAGATCACCGTCACCGGCAAGACCCTCGCCGAAGAGGCGGTTCACGCCGTCGAGACGCCCAACCAGCCCGTCATCTACCCCATCGACCACCCGCTCAAGCCCACCGGAGGCCTGGTCATCCTCAAGGGCAACCTCGCCCCCGAGGGCTGCGTCGTCAAGGTCGCCGGCCACGAGCGCCTCAACCACACCGGCCCCGCGCGTGTCTTCGACTCCGAGGACGCCTGCCACGCCGCCGTCGAAGCCGGCAAGATCAACCCCAACGACGTCTGTGTCATCCGCTACGAAGGCCCCCGCGGCGGTCCCGGCATGCGCGAGATGCTAGCCGTCACCGCAGCGATCAAAGGCATCCCCGAGCTTTCGGAGACCGTAGCGCTGCTCACGGACGGCCGCTTCTCCGGAGCCACCCGCGGCCTGATGGTCGGTCACGTAGCCCCCGAAGCCCAGCTCGGAGGCCCCATCGCCGCCGTTCACGAAGGCGACATGATCACCTTCGACATCCCCAACCGCGAACTCCGCCTCGACGTGCCAGCCGAAGAGATCACCGCACGCCTCAAGTCATGGAAGGCTCCAGAACCACGCTACAAGCGCGGAGTCTTCGCCAAGTACACCAACTCAGTAAGCAGCGCTAGTGAAGGAGCTGTAACTACCTAAAACTATGCGACCCATCATCAACAGCATCGGTCTGACAGACGGAGAATCTCTTGAATCGTTTCGACCTAAAGATTCGGAAAACTTCTGTGTATACGTGCGAGCGATGATCGGTCCTGTAGATCAAGAAGGTGAAGAGTCATTCGATGTACAAGTCTGCACACCCCAAGCGCTGGCCGAGGAATTGGAGCTCCGTGGTTACAGCTTCATTCGACGGCGCTTGATCGTCAGTTTCTGGGCGCCAGACCTCATACGCAAGGCGATTCAAAGACGCGTAAGCACCATCACAGGGGATTCATGGACAGAACTTGCGTACAAGCTCACGGAATTCGCTGATTGGGAGTTTGAAAACTACCAACCGGCACCGCAGAAGATTTAGTTAACCCGAAAACCGCACTAGACGCAACGAACAAGGAGCAATCAGATGGCAAACGAAAACCAACACCCCACGCTCACCGGCTCCGAAATCCTCTGGGCCACGCTAGTAGGCGAAGGTGTCACCGAGGTCTTCGGCTACCCCGGCGGAGCCATCCTCCCGGCCTACGACGCTCTGCGCAAGTTCCCGATCCACCACATCCTCGTCCGCCACGAGCAGGGCGCCGCGCACATGGCCGACGGCTACTCGCGCGCCTCGGGCAAGGTCGGCGTCTGCATGGCCACCTCCGGCCCCGGAGCCACCAACCTCGTCACCGGCATCGCGACGGCCATGCTCGACTCCATCCCCATCGTCTGCATCACCGGACAGGTCTCCTCCAAGGTCCTCGGCTCCGACGCCTTCCAGGAGATCGACATCACCGGCATCACCCTGCCCATCACCAAGCACAACTTCGTCGCCACCCGCGCCGAGCACATCGCGCCCATGCTTCGCGAGGCCTTCCAGATCGCGAAATCCGGACGCCCTGGCCCCGTCCTCGTCGACATCACCAAGGACGCCCAGCAAGGCACCGCTCTCTTCAACTTCGACGACGCCGTCCCCGCGCCCTACCGCCCGCACCCTATGATCTCGACGACACGCGCTGAATCGCCCTCCATCACACAGGCCATCGAGCTCATCAAGGCCGCCAAGAAGCCCATCATCCTCGCCGGCCACGGCATCAACCAGTCCGGTGCCGAACGCGAGGTCATCGAGTTCGCCGAACGCCAGCAGGTCCCCGTCGCCAGCACTCTGCTCGGCCTCGGCAGCTTCCCCGCTTCTCACCCATTGTCATTGGGCATGATGGGGATGCACGGCGAGTCCTGGGTCAACGAATCCATTCAGGAGTCCGATTTATTGCTCGCCTTCGGGATGCGCTTCGACGACCGCGTGACCGGCAACCTCGCCAGCTACGCGCCCAACGCCAAGAAGATCCACATCGAGATCGACCCCGCCGAGATCAACAAGAACGTCAAGGTCGACATAGCCCTGATCGGCGATCTCAAGGAGGTCCTCCGAACCCTCCTCCCGCTGCTGCCGAAGAAGTCCGACGCATCGTGGCTCAAGCAGATCAACGCCAGCAAGGGCGACGCGGCCGTCCGCGACATCATCAACCTGCCCGACAACGGCCACCTCTACGCCGCCCATGTCATCCACGACATCTGGCGCGAGGCCGTCGCCGCAGGCCGCGCCGACGACACCATCATCGTCACCGACGTAGGCCAGCACCAGATGTGGGAGGCTCAGTACTTCCGCCACAACGCCCCGCGCACGCTCGTCACCAGCGGAGGCCTCGGGACAATGGGATTTGCTTTACCGGCAGCAATCGGAGCGAAGGTTGCCTGCCCCGAAAAAGACGTCTGGGTCATTGCCGGTGACGGCGGCTTCCAGATGACCGCCGCCGAGCTCTCCACCATCGTGCAGGAGAACCTCCACATCAACATCGCGGTCATCAACAACGGCTTCCTCGGCATGGTCCGCCAATGGCAGGAGGCCTTCTACGACAAGAACTACTCCTGCTCCCCCATCCTCTCGCCCGACTTCGTCAAACTGGCCGACGCCCACGGCATCCCCGGCGCCCACATCACCCAGCGCAAGGATGTAACCAGCACCGTTACAAAGGCGAGAACCGGCTCAAGCGCGTTTCTTATCAACTTTGCTGTTGAGAAGGAAGACGGCGTCTACCCCATGATCGCCCCCGGCAGCGCGTTGCACGAGATGGTCCGCAGGCCCAACCCGCTGATCGAAACCGCTGAGGACGAATGACAATGACACAATTCACCGCCGTTGAAAAATGGGTCGGGCCTTCAGCCCTTGGCTATTTATCCGACCGATTACCTGGGGCGTTGCCCCAGGCTGGTATGGATTGCGCCGTTGGCGCATTTTCATCTGAGCCATGGAATGGGCGGTTAGAACAGACTGCAAGAGAGCATCGAGGCCACGCCTGTAACGCCGGGCTCACTTGTAAAAACACTCTCGCAGAAGAGCGCCAAAGGCGCGTCCCCATACCAGCCTGGGGCAACGCCCCAGGTCGCATGGGAATACCAGACGCACAAGGGCTGAAAGTCCGACCGATATCAACCTCAATCCCACAAATACCGTTCATCGCATTCAATTCCGTATTTCTTGAGGAATGTACGGAGTTCATCCTGAAACGTCTGCTTTCGGTGATGCGTCTCCTGGGTATCGATGTAATGGATCAACGCACTCAAGTCCGCTGGCCCTACGGAGAACGCGCCGTAACCTCGCTGCCACGCGAACTTCGACAGATCCGGCGATTGGGTCTTGAGCCATTTCGACGAAGAGGACTTAAGCTGTTCTACCAACTCAGCCACGTTCGTCGTTCTAGACAGGCGAACGGCGATGTGAACATGGTCCGAAACTCCCCCGACGCGATAGCATTCACATTTGACATTGCGGGCGACCGTAGCGAGATATGCATAAAGCGCAGGGCGGATAGAAGCATCGAGGATAGGGTTACGATCTTTCGTGCTGAAGACCACGTGGACCAGAACAAACGCAAGCGATTGCGGCATCGCATAAATTATAGATCGGGCTTTCAGCCCTCCTATTCAACGGATAACGGCACATGGGGCGTTGCCCCATGCTGGTATGGAACCGCGCCCATGGCGCTCGCATGTTCCGGTGCGTTCATTTTTTGCCTGCTCCCTACCATCGCTCGCGCCCAGCCCGCCCATCAGCTAAAAATCCGAATCATCAACGCCAAAACTAACCAGCCCATCACGGACGAACATCTGAACGTAGCCCTCCGAGCAGACCAGATCGGATCCGTAGCCATGGCCACCGATAAAAACGGAATCATCCTCGTGGACACCGGCCAGGCCACCACCATCCGCATCCTCTCAAACATGTACGCCGACTGCCGCCCTCGCGCCGAGCTCTACACCGACTACTCCATCGCCACGATCCTGAAAACCGGCATCACCACCGGCAATCTCTGCGGCGGCACCAGCCCGGCGCTTAAGCCCGGCACCCTGCTCCTCTACGAAATTCCCAAAAACTTCATCCCAAACTATCCCAATCCGCCGGCCACCAATCTGCCCCACTCCGACGAGAACCCCCACGCGCCCCCGGGCTGACACCTAGGCCGTCCTCTACTCCCTACTCCCTACACCCTACCCCCTGAGGTCTTATGCTCCACACCTTCGTATCGCTAGTAGATGACAAGCCCGGCGTACTGACCCGCGTTGCCTCGCTCTTCCGCCGCCTCAACGTCAATATCGTCTCCCTCACTGTAGGGGAGAGCGAGCGCGAGGGCATCTCCCGCATGACCATCGTCTGCGACGCACCCGAGCACGCAGCCGACCGCATCCGTGCCTCGCTCTATAAGCTTGAGATCACCCGCGACGTCGACGAGCTTGGCCGCAGCGAAGCCGTCATCCGGGAGCTCTGCCTCATCAAGGTCGCCGCCGGCCCCAACTCTCCGCACGGCCAGCACTCGCGCTCGCAGATCTTCGAGCTGGCCAACGTCTTCCGCGCCCGCGTCGTCGACCTCGCCCCCGAGTCCATCATGCTCGAGATGACCGGTGCCGCCAGCAAGATCGAAGGCCTGCTGCAGGTGCTCCGCGAATCCAGCTTCGAGGTCCTCGAGGTCTCCCGCACCGGCCGCATGGCCATGCGACGCGGCCACCACACCAGCCGTGTCCTCAAAGCCCTCGGCACTCCCAACGGTGAGAAGCCCGAACCCAGCTTCCCCAACCGCCCCGACTCCGATGATCTGCCGAACCAGTTCGCCGAAGACGAAACCTAATCCGCTCCGTTACTCTGGAAGCCCTATGAGCAAATCATCCCGCCGTCAGTTCCTCACCCAAAGCGCAGCGACGCTAGCCGCCGCATCGTTGCGCCCCACCCATCTGCTCGCGAGCGAGACCGCACCAACCGCGTCGCTTCGCCAGTTCGACTACGGCCAGATCCAACTGCTCGAAGGCCCCCTTCTCGAGCAGTTCCAGCAGAACCACGCCCTCTATCTGCACCTCGACGACGACAGCCTTCTCAAGCCATTTCGTCAGCTCACCGGTCAACCAGCCCCAGGAGAAGACATGGGCGGCTGGTACTCCCCCTCCGCCGACTTCAACCCACCAAAGAACATGACCGGCTACGTCCCCGGCCACACCTTCGGGCAATATCTCTCCGGCCTCTCGCGAGCGTATGCCATCACAAAGGATCCCGCGACGCAGCAGAAGGTCCATCGTCTCGTCGTTGGTCTGGCTCCCACGCTCACCAAAGACTTCTACCGCGACTACTGCCTACCCGCCTACACCTACGACAAGACGAACTGCGGCCTCATCGACGCGCACCAATTCGCCGCCGATCCAAACGCCTTCGACGCCCTCAACAAAGCCACCGACGCCGTCCTGCCCTGGCTGCCTGAAAAGGCCCTCAACCGCGAAGAGATGGCCGCCCGCCCGCACCCAAACATCTCCTACACGTGGGACGAGTCTTACACGCTCCCCGAGAACCTCTATCTCGCCTACACCCGCGGAGCCGGCGACCGCTACCGTCAACTCGCCCGCCGCTTCCTTCAGGACGATACCTTCTTCAACCCCCTCGCCGAAGGCCGCAACGTCCTGCCCGGACAGCACGCCTACAGCCACGTCAACGCGCTCAACTCAGCCATGCAGGCCTACCTCGTCGACTCCAGCGAACACCACCTCGCAGCGGCTCGCAACGGCTTCCAGTACGTCCTCGACCAGAGCTTCGCCACTGGCGGCTGGGGACCCAACGAGACTTTTCAAAAGCCCGGCACCGACGGCCTCGCCGACTCCCTCACCCACACCCACAGCAGCTTCGAGACACCCTGCGGAGCCTACGGTCACTTCAAGATCGCACGCTACCTGATGCGCGTCACCGGCCAAAGCACCTACGGCGACAGCATGGAGAGCGTCCTCTACAACACTATCCTCGGCGCGCGCCCCTACCGCTCCGATGGCATCGGCTTCTACTACTCCGACTACAACCAGGATGCCGTCAAATCCGACTACGAACAGAAGTGGCCCTGCTGCTCCGGCACCTTCCCGCAGCTCACCGCCGACTACGGCATCAGCTCGTACTTCCAGTCCCCAACCGGCCTCAACGTCAATCTCTACGTCCCCTCGCGCATCTCTTGGAAGCAGGGCGCGGCTTCGGCCGTCCTCACGCAGCGCACCCAATACCCCAACTCCAACGAGGTCTCCATGGACCTCGCAATCGATCGCCCCGAACGCTTCACCGTCGCTCTGCGCGTCCCTGCCTGGGTCGGCCCAGCAAGCAAAGTTTTGATCAACGGACGCAGCGCCGATCTTCACCCCCAGCCCGGAACCTGGCTCCCGATCAATCGCACATGGAAGAACGGCGACCGCATCGAGTTCTCCATCGACATGCCTCTACGCCTCGTCCCACTCGACGATCGCCACCCCGACTTCGTTGCCCTCAAGCACGGCCCCGTCGCACTCTTCGCCATTCAGCCCGTACCTCAGCGCATCAACAAACAAGCTCTCCTCGCGGCCCGCCGCGCCAGCACATCATCAACAGACTGGCTCGTCTCGACCGATGACAAGCCACTAGTCATGCGGCCATTTCCATCAATCACCACCGAACGCTATCGCCTGTATCAACAAACCTGAGCTTCAGCATGCCAACGCAGCACTTGGTAAACTTTGAAGTGACCGACCAGCAACCAAAAACATAGCCGTCACAAGCCATTCTTGATTTTGACTTGCCGGCCTACTGAATCTCTAAGGAAGAAGAAACGAAAATGGCAAAGACTTACCACGACCAAGACGCAGACCTCTCTCTCATCCAATCCAAGAAAGTGGCCATCATCGGCTACGGCTCGCAGGGCCACGCCCACGCCCTCAACCTCAAGGACTCCGGCGTAGAAGTCCGCGTGGGCCTCCGCCCCGACTCCCCCAACGCCGAGCGCGCCCGCAAGTCCGGCCTCATCGTCGACACAGTTGCAAACGTCAGCCAGTGGGCCGACGTCATCATGAACCTGACGCCGGATCAAACCGCCGCCAAGGTCTACCACGCCGACATTGAGCCCTACCTCCTCGACGCCTCAAACCGGCCCGCCAAGACCCTCATGTTCGCGCACGGCTTCAACATCCGCTTCAGGACAATCCAGCCGCCGGCCTTTGTCGACGTCTCCCTCGTCGCCCCCAAAAGCCCCGGCCACCGCGTCCGCGAGGTCTTCACCGAAGGCGGCGGTGTCCCCGGCCTCGTCGCGGTCGAGCAGAACGCCAGCGGCGAAGCCCTCGCCCTCGCACTCTCTTACGCGAAAGCCATCGGCTGCACCCGCGCCGGAGTTCTCGAGACCACCTTCACCGAGGAGACCGAGACCGACCTCTTCGGCGAGCAGGCCGTCCTCTGCGGCGGCACCAGCGCCCTCGTCAAGGCAGGCTTCGAGACCCTCGTCGAGGCCGGCTACCAGCCCGAGCTCGCCTACTTCGAAGTCCTCCACGAACTCAAGCTCATCGTCGACCTCATGTACCGCGGCGGCCTCGAGTACATGCGCCACTCCATCTCCGATACCGCCGAGTGGGGCGACTACGTAGCCGGCCCACGCATCGTCACCGCCGAAACCAAGAAGGCCATGCGCAAACTCCTCGACGAGATCCAGGACGGCAGCTTCGCCAAGAAGTTCATCGAAGAGAACGAGACCGGCCGCCACGAGTTCGCCCGCATCCGCAAGGAAGAGGCCGCGCACGGCATCGAGAAGGTCGGCGCCGAGCTCCGTAAGGCCATGCCCTTCCTCGACCCCGTCAAGGTCGAGAACGGCACCGTCGTCAAGGCATAACTCACACACCACCAGCCAACGCCCCGGAGCGCATCAACTCCGGGGCGTTTTCATTTCCCGAAACGCAACGCCAGCGCCATTCCCAAATTGATCACGAACAACGCATGAAAACACACGTGCAGCAAGTTCGGCCGCGGATTATCGCCTCGCGGCGGTAGCACCTGGCGAGTCCCCTCATACATCGTCAGGAACTCCTGCTCTTTTTTCTTCGTCGTTCCCATCAAATAGGGCACGTACCACATCGTGATCGCCGAGATCAGCGTCACAAAGCAGTAGATCATCCAGTAGTTCGCCGCAAATGCCGGTCGCGGCCTGTTCCACGCATAGACCGCAAACGCAACCGCCAGCCCAGGAAACACAGCATTGATCGCAGTAGCCACCCAAAGTTTTTTCGTTCCCACCACCTCACGCACTTTGGCTCCGTTCGTCCAACCCGGTATGTCCAGCAGATCATGAAGGACAATGACCACGAACTGCACTGTAATCAGCAACGTAAAAAGCAACTGAAGTCCGTGCATCGATGAACTCGCCTTTCGTTTAGAAGAAGCATCCGGCCTGGGTACACAACATAATGGCAGAAACGCACAATCCAACCTGTACCTCTCGCCATCCAATTCCCTGACATCGCTTTTCGTCACAAAACTCTGCGAGAATGCTCGCAGCAATTTTTTCTCACCAAGGCCCTCTGTCAAAATAGAGACATCGCCAGCCCCATCGATGCCCACGCGGCGAAGGAGGTTCGAGTTGGCAGCCCAAGGTAGCTACGAAGCAATTCTTCCACTCAACGAGGTAGAGCCGCATCTTTTCGTAGGCCCTCCATCGCAACCCACGCCACAGGCGGATATCATCGCAGCCCTGGGCACCATCGCGCCTCTCAGCGGTCTTACCGAAGCCGAGTACGCCTGGCTCGCCACCCACTGCGACGAGACCGTCGGCGACGACGGCGCCATCGTCTTCCTTGAAGGCAACCCCTGCGACCGCCTCCACTTCATCCTCATGGGCGAGATCCACGTCCGCCGCCGCCACGCCAGCCCCACCCTCTGGATCGGCCGCGCTGGCCAGATGACCGGCAAGCTCCCCTTCTCCCGCATGAAGACCTACGGCGGAGACGGTTTCTCTGTCGGCCCCACCTGGTCGCTCAGCCTGCACGAGTCCAAATTCGCCGACCTGCTCGCCGCCATCCCGTCCATGACGCAGCGTTGCGTCTCCACCCTGCTCGACCGCGTCCGCGAGGTCACGCGCATGGAGCAGCAGGCCGAAAAGCTCTCCGCCCTCGGCAAGCTGGCGGCCAACCTCGCCCACGAGCTCAACAATCCGGCTTCCGCCGCCCAGCGCTCCGCCTCCAGCCTCTTCGCGGAGCTGCGCCAGTACGGCGACCTCAAATACCGCCTCGGAAATCTCTGCCTCTCCGACACCCAGACCTCCCAGTACCGCTCTTGGATCTCGCGTACCCGCAGCACTATGGCCGACTACTCCAGCCGCGCCGACGCCTCCGTCGATCCCCTCGCTGAAAGTGACCGCGAAACCGCGTTACTCGAATGGCTCGAGACGCACAACATCCCGAACCCCTGGGCCGTCGCCCCCGCGCTAGCCGAAACCACCATCACCACAACCCAACTCGACGATCTCGCCGACCACGCCACCGCCGAAGTCCTGCCCGTGGCCCTCGCCACCTTCGCCAGCTCCCTCCGCGTCGAGCGCATGGCCGAGACCGTCGTCAACTCGACCGTCCGCATCTTCGACCTCATTCGCGCCATTAAGGACTACTCCTATATGGACCAGGCGCCCATTCAGGATGTCGATCTCGCCCAGTCCCTCGAGACCACCCTGACCATGTTCAACTCGCGCCTCCAGAATGTGACTATCGAGCGCAACTACGACCCCGACCTGCCCCCGGTCAGCGCCTACGGCAGCGAGCTCAACCAGGTCTGGACCGCCTTGATCGAAAACTCCCTGGACTCTATGAAGGACCGCGGCACACTGCGGCTCACCACGCGCTCCAGCGGTCAAATGGCCTTCGTCGAGGTCTGGGACTCCGGCCCCGGCATCGCCCCCGAGCTCAAGTCCCGCATCTTCGAGCCCTTCTACACCACTAAGGCCCCCGGCAAGGGCCTCGGCCTAGGCCTCGACACCGCTCAGCGCATCGTCACCAAGCACTCCGGCTACATTCAGGTCGAATCGCGCCCCGGAGCCACCTGCTTCCAGGTACGCCTACCCCTCGATCAGGCCGGAGCCTACTAGACCCCATCAGGCGAGTGGTCCTCACCGACGCTCGCCCACAACCTCCCGACCAATCCCGACCACCGCGTCCACCAGCAGATCAAAATCCTCTCGCCGAGACCGGTGATTCGTGTGCGCCACCCGAATCGCAAACCGACCCTCCAGCACCGTGCTCGACGGAACAGCAATCCCCCTCTCCTGCAGCCGTTGCAGAATCTCTTGGTTCTCCGGATCGATCGCCCCACGATACCGAAAGCAGACAATGTTCAGCGGAACCTCAGCCGCCAGCTCCAGCTCTGGCTCCCCCACAATCCGTGCCGCCAGATACCGCGCTTGCTCCACGTTTTGCTCCACTAACTCCGTAATGCTATCCACACCTTGCGCCTTGAAGCTCATCCACGCCTTCAACGCCCTGAACCCCCGCGACAACTCAGGCGTCCGCTCCGCAAACCTGATCCCACCCGCCGCTGGCCCACGCTCCATAGGGTTCAGATAGCTCGCGCCTGTCGCAAACGCCGCTCTGTACTCCTCCGCATCCCGCACCAGCACGCACCCCACGTCATACGGCACATACCCCCACTTATGCAGATCGAACGCCAGCGAATCCGCTCGCTCCATCCCAAGCAACTCTGGCCGCAGCTTCTCCGACCAATACGCCAGCGCCCCAAACGCCCCATCCACGTGGAACCACAGCCCCTCGGCTGCGCACACATCTGCAATCGCCGCCAGGTCATCCGTCGCTCCCGTATTCACCGTCCCTGCCGTCCCAACTACACACAGCGGAACAACTCCCGAAGCACGATCCGCTGCAATCGCCTCCTTCAGCTCATCCACCCGCATTCGATACCCGCCATCCACCCCAACCGAACGAAGGCTCGACCGTCCCATCCCCATCAACTCTATTGCCTTCTTCAGCCAGCTATGCGTCTCCGTCGAGCAGTACACCCGCAGCACCGGTCCATCCTTCATCCCCTCGCCCCGCACATCGAACCCAGCCCGAGCATGCCTCCCCACCGCCAGCCCGAGCAGATTCGCCATGCTGCCCCCGCTCGTCAGCAGCCCGCTTGTACCCTCCGGCATCCCCATTAGCTCCGCCATCCACCCAATCACGCGCTCTTCTACCAGCGTCGCACTGTCATCGAACCCGCCCACATTCGGATTCATCCCCGCGGCCAACATCTCCGCCAGCATCCCCACCCCTGTCCCACCGCCCATCACCCATCCCCAGAACCGCGGATGCGCATTCCCTATCCCATAAGGCAGTACATCCCGTACAAAGCTCTCATAAGCCGCCGCAGCCCCCTGCCCTACCCGCGGAACCCCTTCCGACTCCAGCCGCAGCCGCGTCTCACTCGGAGCCTTCTGCCACACAGGCCCCTCCCGCAGTCCCTGCATGTGGTCAAAGATGCCATCCAACATCCGGTGCCCCACGGCACGCAGCTCTTCCCATCCGGCCTCATCCACCGGATCGAGTGTCTTTTCTACTTCATTCTTCCGCTCGGCCATGCCTTACCCTAACGCACTGCGACACCGTTCGTCCCGCACATAACCATCTGAAAAATAAAGAGCCGCCGCGCCTTCGTGTTATCCTCCCGCCGAGGAAACCATCCATGAAACGTTACCTGCTCGGTGGAGCCGTCCTGGTTGCACTACCCCTGGCTATCTTTGGCGTCCTGCACTCCCAACCGGGCGCGCCTCAGACTCAGCGCTTCCCACAGTTCCAGAACGAAGATGTAAAGGTATGGAAGTCCGTTGTGCTTCCAAACTCACCCCTGACAATGCACCGCCACGATCACCCACGCATAATCATCGCTCTCACCGGGGGCACCATGAACATCGTCCCGGATAGCGGACCGACGGAACAGCATGTCTGGGAGACGGGCCGAGCCTATTGGCTTCCTGCCAACCCGCCCGGAACCATGCACGCCGACGTCAACGCCGGCAGCAAACCGATAGAAGTAATGGTTGTAGAACTGGAACACGAAAAGTAAGCCGGTTCACACTGACCGCTTAGGAGTCGCCCCAAAGGGCCCCGATTACTTCGTGATTTCCACGCCCCGCCAGAAAGCGACATGGTGCTTCACATTCCGCGCAGCTGGCTTCGGATCAGGGTAATACCACGCTGCATCCTGATTCTCCTGCCCATCCACAAGGATCGTGTAGTACCGCGCCTGCCCCTTCCACGGGCAGCTGGAGGTCGTCGAGCTCGGCCGCAGGAACTCCCGCTTCACCGTCTCATCCGGGAAGTAAATATTTCCCTCAACCGTCTCGTACGTCTCACTCTCAGCCAGAGTCTGATTGTTCCAAACTGCCTTCGCCATGGTTACTACCTACATTCTTTTCAACAATTTACGCCCGTCACAAAGCACAAGCGGGCCTGCTCCCGAGGATGTCTGGTCCCGGAGCGTACAACGCATTTGTAACAGAAATGATGCAGAAATGAAACACCCGCAGACCGGCCGGAACCTCTGCGCGCCTGCCTACGCCGATGCCGGAGGCGGAGCAAACATCTTCACGAACATCTCATGCAGAGTCGCAGCCGCCGGATACTTCGCAATCAGAGCAGCCGTATTTCGCATAAAGGGGTTCCCGCTCTCCTTCTCCGTCACTGCATGGAAATGGTGAAACTTCGCGTAGATCAGGACCCCCTCGCCGTTAGAATCCAGGAACAAATCCGGATCCAGCGCACCCCGTAACACCAGGGAAGCAGCCATCTCCCAATAGCTCAGCACCTGCCGCCAATGTGGGTTGTTCGCCGACTTCACATCCCGAGAAACCGCCCGCAGCTCTTCCAGGTTCTTCGGATTGAAATCGAAGACCATGAACCGTCGTGCCTTCCGCAGCGACTCCTCGCGACGCATCTCATACAGTTTTAATACCAGTTCCGCATCTGCCGCATTCGCCATCAGTTCTCCCTTTCATCCAGCAAAAATTCAAGCCACGCTCTCAACAACTGCCCGCGTCTTCTCCGGGTCCGGCCTTTCCGCAGCGGGAGCAGGCCCAGCAACCTTCTTCTCATACGTGCAAGCCGGCGTCGTGGGCTCTTCTTCTTCCGCGCCCTTCTTCTTCCGCCGCTTCGGCAGCGCCTCACGATTATTCGGGCACACCAGATAGGTCCCCTTATCGTTGACGACCTCCAGCAGATAAGCGCTATCGCACTTCAGGCAAGTCTTATCCACCAGCTTCAGATTCGAAGCAAAGTCGCACTTTGGATAGTTCACGCAACCATAGAAAACATCGCCCCGCTTCGTCTTGCGCACAGCGATATCGCCGCCATCCTTCGGGCACTTCACATCCAGCAGCTCCTGCTTGATGTACTTGCACTTCGGATACCCGCTGCAGCTAATGAACTCGCCATACTGCCCGTTGCGGAGCAGCAACGGCTTCCCGCACTTCGGGCAACTCTCCTCAAGCTGCACCGGAGGCTTTTGCTGTACCTTCTGCGTCAGCTTGCGAATCGTCTTGCAAGGCGGGTCCTCGTTGTATCCCGGGCAAGCCATAAACGGCCCCCACGGCCCATTCCGGAGCACCATCGTCCGCCCGCAGTTGTCGCAGGCCTCTTCCTCCGGAGCCTCATCGGCTCCCGGAGCACTCAAATCCGGCTTCGCAGCAAAGTTCTCCTTCGTAAAGTCGCAGCTGAACTGTTCCGCCGTGACCTTCTTCCCCGCCAAAGCCGCCTCATCCACTGCAGCCGCCAACTCCTTCGCGTTCGAAACCTCCTTCGAATACGCAAACTCGTCATCGGTCGTCGACTTCACAATGATCGGGAACGAGAACGCCGTCGTCACCTTCTTCACCACAGCCTTCTGGTCCTTCTTCCACGGACCTGCCGCAATCGTCATCGGCTTCGCCTTGGAGAAGTTGCTGCACGAGTAGAAGCTCCCGAACTTGCCCCACTTCAAAATCAGCGGACTGCCGCAGTTATCGCAGACCTCGTTGGTCGACTCCTCCATCCGCTTGATGTCTTCCATCGAGCCCTCGGCCACCTTGAGCTCCTTCTCAAAGTGGTCGTAGAACCCGTTCAGCAGATCTGTCCACTTCTCCTCCCCATCCTCCACAGCATCCAGTTCGCCCTCAAGCGTAGCCGTATACGCAGTATCGAAGATGTACGGAAAATTCTTCACCAGCAGCTTCGTCACGACCGTGCCAATCTCGGTCGGCACAAACTTCGCACCGATCTTCTTCACATAATCGCGATCCTGGATCGTATTAATGATGGAGGCATACGTCGAAGGCCGACCAATCCCCTTCTCCTCCAGAGTCTTCACCAGACTCGCCTCGTTGAAGCGCGGCGGCGGCTCCGTAAACTTCTGCTCCGAGTCAATCCTCTGCTTCGTCAGCGCCTGACCATCCTTCAACTCCGGCAGCCGTTTGTCGTCAGCATCCTCATCGTCATCATCCTTCTTCGCCTGATCGACCTTCACCTGCTCATACACCTTCAGGAAGCCATCAAACTTCAGCACCGACCCCGACACACGAAAGTCATACGTCCGGTCAGCAACCGCAGCTATATCTACCGTCGTCTGGTCGAAGACCGCCGGAACCATCTGCGAAGCCACAAACCGCTGCCAGATCAGTCTGTACAGCTTGTACTGCTCATCGCTCAGATACTTCCGAATCCCCTCCGGTGTATACGCCACACTCGTCGGCCGAATCGCCTCGTGTGCGTCCTGAGCGTCTTTCTTGCTCTTGTACTCATTCTGCTTCGCCGGGAGATACTGCGGCCCAAGCTTCTTCTCAATGTAGTCACGAGCCTCAACAATCGCATCCGGAGACACACGCGTCGAATCGGTACGCATATACGTAATCAGACCGACCGTGCCCTCGCTACCAAGCTCAACGCCTTCATACAAACGCTGCGCTACACCCATCGTCCGGCGCACATTGAACCCCAGCCGTCCCGAAGCATCTTGCTGCAGCTTGCTGGTCGTAAACGGAGCCGTCGGATTCCGCCGCCGTTCCTTCCGCTCCACCGACCGCACGCTCCACTTCGCCTTCTCAAGCTGGGCAACGACCTCTTCGATCCGCTCCTTGTTCGGCAGTGCGCTTGCGATGAAGAGCTCTTTCCCACTCTCATCCGTACCATTCGCAACCCGCGACGCCACACCATCGATCCCGACAAACCGAGCAACAAACTCCTGCCCATCCGGACTCGGCTTCAGCGCCGCATTGATCGTCCAGTACTCCACCGGCACAAAGTCGTTGATCTCCTGCTCGCGCTCCACGATCAATCGGAGCGCCACAGTCTGCACACGCCCGGCGCTCAGTCCACGCCGCACCTTATCCCATAGCAACGGAGAAATCTGATACCCCACCAGCCGGTCCAAAACTCGACGAGTCTGCTGCGCGTCGACAAGGTTCTCATCCACATCCCGAGCATGAGCAAACGCCGCATTCACGGCCTTCTTCGTAATCTCGTTGAAGGTCACCCGCCGCAACTTCGACTTATCCTTAACCAAAGGCAGCAGTTGCATCGACAGATGCGCCGCAATCGCCTCGCCTTCGCGGTCAGGGTCAGGCGCCAGATACACCATGTCCGCCTTCGACGCCAGCTTCTTCAGCCGGTCCACCACCTTCTCCTTGCCCGGAGACACAATCAGGGTCGGCTCAAACGTCCGCTTCTTCAGTTCCACGCCAATATCATTCTTCGGCAGGTCCATGATGTGGCCAATCGAGGCCTCCACCGTGTAGTCGCTGCCGAGATATTTTCCGATCGTCTTCGCCTTTGCCGGCGATTCCACGATCACAAGTGATTTACCCATTCGTTCCCTTCATCCACCAAAACGTTCCGCCGCGGCAAAACGTTCCATTCTTCCTTCATTCCCTTGCGAACCTAACACGCTTTCGCCCGGTACGTCATCTCTGAGCAATGCCTCAACTGACGAAAATCCCAGCCGAACGTCACTGTCAAAGCCTGTTTCTGTGCAAAACTTTACCGCCGCAACCAAGCGCACAAACCAAAGCGCCGCCAGAATTTAACCCCTTTTTCCACCGATTCGAATCACACCGCGTCTCTCCGGCCTCAGCCAATCAGAACGCTCGCACGTAATTTTTACCCGGCAATTGCTTCACACGTCCGGCTATCTCCAACTCAAACAGCGCCGTAAAAATCTCAGCCGACCCGAGCTCCGCCTCCAGACGTTCCATCAAATCATCCAGTTGCATCGCCTCATCATGCCTCAGCTTCTCCAGCACCATCCGTTCATGTTCCGGCAGCGGTGTCTCGTTGAATAAGGATGCAGTCCCCCCGCCTTTCGATTCATTCCCACCCTTAACCTCCATCTCCCCTTGCAGTTGCAGCCGCACGTGCGAGGGCAGGTCCTCCCACACATCCTCCCACGTTGCCGTCAGCTTCGCCCCCTGCTTGATCAGCGTGTTCGGCCCCCAGGCGTTCTTGTTTGTCACATTCCCCGGCACGGCATACACATCGCGATTCTGCTCCATCGCGCACCGCGCCGTAATCCGAGTCCCGCTGTACTCCGCGGCCTCAATCACCAACACCCCCACACTCATGCCACTCAAAATCCGGTTCCGGATCGGAAAGTTCTGCGGCGCAGGAAACGTCCCCAGCGGGTACTCGCTCACGATCGTCCCACCGCTCGCAACAATATTCTCCGCCAGCTTCTTATTCTCCTTCGGATAGATCACATCGATCCCCGTGCCCCACACCGCGACAGTCTTCCCGCCCGCATCGAGCGCCCCTTTGTGCGCCGCCGTATCCACCCCGCGAGCCATCCCGCTCAAAATCACCAATCGCCGATTCGCCAGATCCCGCGAGAGCAACGCCGCCATCCCAGCGCCATACGGCGAAGGATGCCGCGTCCCTACCACCGCAATCCCCGGACGCGACAGCAACGCCACATTCCCCCGAATCCAAAGCACCGCCGGCGGATCATAGATCTCCCGCAACCGCTCCGGATACCCCTCATCCTCCGGCGTCAATATCTCTCCACCAGCCTCGACGACCCGCCGCATCTCCTCCTCAGCCACCGCCCGAGCCTTCCCTTCAAAACAAAACTGCGCCGACTGAGCAGGCATCCCCAGCCCCTCCAACTCCGTCAACGAAGCCTCAAACAGTCTCTCCGCCGCCCCCAGCTTCCCCATCGCCTTCCAGGTTCGCGTAGCCCCCATCCCCGGCGTCAATATCAACGCCAGCCACGCCAACCGCGCCATCTCGTCTTTCACCCTCAGGCCATTTCCGTTTCTGCTTGACCCCGATCAACCCTCATCCTCTGGCCCGACCTCACAAATTCTTGCTAACTAGTTCCATCCACACTATATAAGCATGTCCCGTATCCCCGAAGAATCCCCTTGCCCACCCTCAATGACAAAATCCTTACAATTCACACATCAAAACGTGACATCAGAGGTAGGCTTCCAACCGTATCCTGCTCTCGCTACAATGACTCAACTTAAGTTCCGTGCAGCGCCGAAGGAGATTTTTATGCTCAAACGCATTCTTCTCACCGGGCCTGTCCTCCTTGCTTTCGTTTTCGCTCTCACAATTCCCACACACGCGGACACCATCACCTACACCGCAATCCTGCTCGGCTCCAACGAAGTTCCCCCAAACAGTAGCCCGGGAACAGGATTTGCAACCTTCATGCTCACCGGCAACCTGTTATCTATCGACGAAACATTCTCGGGCCTGACCGCTCCGGCAAGCGCAGCGCACATTCATTGCTGCGGACCTATAGGAGTTAACGAGATCGTGGCGGTTCCCTTCACACCGTTCCCCAACGCCACATCCGGTCACTTCACTGCTACCGTCGATCTGACCCTCTCCGCAACCTACAACGGAGCTTTCATCACCCAGGAGGGCGGTACCGTCGCTGGCGCAGAAGCTGGCCTGATCGCCGCGTTGAATAGCGGAAGCACCTACGCCAATATTCACGACACCAACTTTCCTGGTGGAGAGATTCGCGGCCAGATCACTGAGGTAACGCCCGAACCCGGCAGTCTCCTCCTGCTCGGCACCGGCATGATCGGTGTCGTTCAGGCAATGCGCAGACGAGCACGCGCCTAGACAACCGCGAAACCCAAGCCTCCGTCGGCAATCGCAGGCGGAGGCATTGCTGTGCCCTCACCCCAGAGACTGAATCAACCCGCGAATATACCCATAGCAGTAAGCAAACGACTGCAACCCATTCGGATCGCTCGCCGCCACCGGCACATGGTCCGGCATCAGCATGTACGGATACCCGATCTCCCGATACACCTTGATCGCCTTCACCATATCCACATCGCCCTCATCCGGATACACCTCGACAAAGTCATTCCGATGCCCGCGGATATTACGGAAGTGAACATTAAAAATCTTCTCGCGCGCCCCAAAGTACCGGATGACGTCAAAGATCTCCTTGCCCGGATCCGCCAGCATCTCCGACACAGTCCCCTGGCAAAAATTCAGCCCGTGGTAAGGACTCTCCTGAATCGTGATGAACCGCTTCAACCCATCCACCGTCCCCAGCACCCTATCCACGCCCTGATACCCCTCCGGCTGAACCCCAGGGTCCTGCGGATGACAAGCCATGCGAATCTTGTACTCATTCGCCACCGGAATCACGCGATCAAGAAAATAAGTAATCCTCTCCCAGAACATATCCCCGTCCACACGCCCGGCAATCGTCAGCGGAGTCTTCGGATGCGCCTCCGCGAGCTTCCACTGGCTATACATCGCATCCCCGCGCCCCTGCACCCGTCCAGTCCGCAGCACACCCAGAATGCTCATGTTGTACTTGATCGAAGGCAGCCCCACCTTCGCGCAGTTCCTGATCAGGTTCTGAATCTGCTCAATATCCCGGTCCCGCTCCGGACTCTGCGCCAGCATGATCGCCGGATGCTTCTCCGTATCAATATGCGACGACTCCAGCACCGGTGGCCCCACACACAGCACACTGATCCCGTTCTTCTCCGCCAGATCCTTCATCCTGCTCAATTCATCCACAGTCGAAGCGATCCGCCCCTCCGACGTCTCTGGATATCCACAGATATGTCTTACCCCATACCGCGCCAGATACTTCAAATGAGCATCATTCGTAGGCGCACTCTGGCACCCAAGCTTCATCAGCGCCTGTTTCAGAACGGCTGAAGAGCCCCCAACCTGTTCCATCGCAGTAGCAGCAGCCGCTGAAACCTCCACACCACCGCCAAGCGCCAATGCAGCCCCTGAAGAAGAGAGGAATTGCCGTCGATTCATAGGACTACCAATATCGCGCATCCCACCATCAATATCCATCCAATAGCCATCACCTGCGCGCGTGTTGAGACGTCTTCTCCGGCAAAGCTCCCGCCATCACAAAGCTCGCGCCGCCACACGCCAGCGCAATAAATCCGCTCGTCCACTCATTCCCATCGTGCGGCGCCGCAATCATCCTCGGAATATGCAACAGCACGACGAACAGCAAAAACATCACCGCCAACATAATCCCCGCCAGCCGCACCTTCCTCCCCATCCCGATGCACATCGCTGCAGCAAAAAAAGCGACACCGACAAAATAAGCCCAGAACAGATGCCCCGGAATCCAAGGTGTCACCAGCGCAGCCACAAATTGTGCATACATCAGGTGCTGAACGCCAAACACCACCAGCGCAATCGCAAACATATACCGGCCAGCTTCAACCAGGAGCGGCTGACCGCCGCCTTCCTTGTGGACTTCATCCGGCAACGTCGCCGCCAACACAAACGCCGCTCCACTCAATGCCAACACCTCAAATCCGCTCGTCCATGGCCTCGGATCATGAATATGCGTAACCAGTCGAGGCAAATAAAAAAACAACACCTGCACCAGCATGCAAGTGCCCAAAACATTCGCCGCGACCCGCCCCTGCCACCCAGAGGCAACGCATAAAGCCGCGAGAATAAACCCAATCCCCGCGATCCACGCCAACCCAACATGATCCTGACTCCACGGAGGCCCCGGCACCAGCCCCGTCCCTCCACGCGCGAAGATGATGCACTGCGTCCCAAAGAACGCCATCGCAACGGCAAATAGCACTCGGCCAACCCGGATCACAATAGAGCTCAATCCATCCATGCAGATCTTCCTCCTTGGTCGTAAACGTCACACGGCATGAATCCTACTACGACATCCGCCCGCTACTCCGCTCTTCGTCGCATCGTTTGCAGTCCATCTCCGCGCCAACCCGCGCCGCCCTGCCCTCCTCCGTCGTCACCCACTCCCTTATCGTCCACGGAGGATCATGCCGCACATGCTGCCCATGCCCACACTCCAGCCTCGCCACCCAATGCCCTTCTTCATCCTTCTCGAATCCGATAACCGCGCGCCGCATGCACGTTCCTCCGCAACATCCCCTAAACTAATCCTTGGCCTCCTCAACGTCACCATCCATGCTCAGAGTCGCAGCGATCAACTTCCTCAACCCCGCTCCCCTCATGTGGGACTTCGAGCACCCGCCCCTCGCCGCCACCCTCGCCGAGCACTACACCCTCCACTACACCCTCCCCTCACTCTGTGCCGAAGAACTCCTCAGCGGCCGCGCCGACCTCGGCCTCATCCCCATCGCCTCCCTCACGCCCGACCTGGCTATCGTCCCCAACTGCGCCATCGCCTCACTCGACAACGTCCGCTCCATCCAACTCATCGTTAAATCCCCACACACTCTGAGCACAATAAGGACCATCGCCGCCGACACCGCCTCCCGCAGTTCCCTCGCCTACGCCGAAATCCTCTTCCGTAAATTCCTCAACACCAACCCCACCTTCCTCCCCGCCACAGCCGACCCCATCGCGATGCTCCACCACGCCGACGCCGCGATCCTCATAGGCGACCCCGCCCTACTCGCCCTCGAATCCCGCACTCAGATCGAACAATTCGTCGGCCCCTGCCAGTGGTTCGACCTCGCCCACGAATGGCAAACCCGCACCAACCTCCCCTGGGTCGCAGCCGTCTGGGCCGTCCGTCCCGAGTCCCTCGCCGCCAGCCACATCACCCCCACCCAACTCACCGAAGACCTCACCAACTCCCGCGATCACGGCCTTGCCCACATCGAAGACCTCGTCGACCAGTGGACCCCACGCATCCCCCTCCCACCCGCCACCATCCTTGACTACCTCACCCACAACATCCACTACACCCTCGACCCCGACTGCATCGAGACCATTCAGCGCTTCCGCCAATACGCCGCCGAAGCCAACATCCTCCCCCCACTCCCCACCCTCCGCTTCCTCTAGCCCGGAGGAACGGAGCTGCGGAAGCGCCCGCATCTCGTTTTGTTCGCTCTTCCCTCTTCCCTGCTTTTTTTCCGCGACTTCTCATCGCCAACTAGCGTCTTAACAAACATGACATTGACCGCAGCAGCCACGATCGTGGCCGATTCCTCCGCCACTGCTGCCATCGAGGTCATGGCGCCCCAAACCCGTCACACCTCACCACTGTTGCATTTCCTCTTCGGCTTCGGTCTCTTCGGCCTATTCCTCGTCTCCATCGTCGACTCGTCCTTCGTCCCCCTCCCCGTTCCCGGCATCACCGACATCATGATCGTCGTGCTCGCCGCCCGCCATAACAACTGGTTTCTCCTGATCACGATCGCCACCCTCGGCTCATCAGTCGGCGGATACCTCAGCTATCAAGTCGGCCAATCCGGCGGCATGGCCTTCCTCGAAAAGCGCATCCCCCCGCGCATCTTCAACCACATCCGGGACTGGATGGAGCGCCACGCCATCCTCGCTGTCGCCCTTCCCGCCATCCTGCCCCCGCCCATGCCGCTCTCGCCCTTCGTCCTCGCCGCCGGCGCGCTCAAGATGTCGAAGAAGACCTTCATGACCACCTTCACCATCAGCCGAGCCGCCCGTCACTCCATCGCCGCTTGGCTCGGCATCCACTACGGCCGACACATCCTCCGCCTCTGGAATCACCTCTCGGCCAAGTACGCCACCACGATCCTCATCATTATCTGGACCACCATCATCATCAGCTGCGCCATCGCCTTCTGGAAGCTCTACAAAACCTCGCGTGACGTCACCGCTCACCCGGCAGGCCTGGAAAGCGGTTCTGAAACCCCAGCCTAGGCCGCACTCTTCACCTTCGGCGCAAACTTTCGCTTGTAGTAAGCCGTCGTCAGCACAATCGCCGGAACCCCAACGATCGTCGGCCACAGCCACACGTACCACGTGTCCCCTAGATACCTCGACAGCGTCACTACCGAAAACGCCGACCACGCAGCAATGTAGCTCGCGATCATGTTCCCCAGGTGCGTATACCACCAGAACATCTTCTCCGTCGGCTTCCACACAAAGCTCTTCATCTGCCGAATCGCCAGCGACATCCCAATCACCCCAAACACAATCGCCACGACTCCCATGTGCTGCACGATCGCCGGCTTGAACACAGCAAACCCCGCTAGGCAAGCGCTCGCCACAAACGTCACCACAGCTGCAAACCAGTCGACCCCCTTCGCCCGCCCGCCCCGCGCCAGGTCCTTCAAAGCGAGCACCCTCCACGCCGAGAAGCACGCATAAAAGCTGAACACCGCCACCAGCGCCAGAAACAGCACCGGCCGGTAGATCGCCATCGGCAGCGCCGTAGCCGCGACTGTCCCCATCGCCCACAGGTAAACCTTCCCCCACCGGCGATGCGCCTTTCCCCCCTTGGCGGTCACCAACGCCAGAGGAGCCATCAGAAAGGCCGTAGCTCCCGCAGCAATATGAACTCCCAGAAACGCCCGCATCCACATCGGATCATGCATCGCCATCGCTCACACTCCTCGCTCAATCTTGA
Organism: uncultured Acidobacteriaceae bacterium; assembly: GCA_963738855.1. Classification (GTDB taxonomy): domain Bacteria; phylum Acidobacteriota; class Terriglobia; order Terriglobales; family Acidobacteriaceae; genus Edaphobacter. Next base: position 341,557 of record CAVTYC010000001.1, read on the forward strand.
GCAAATCTCGTGATCTACCGGGCCCGTTCCAGCCTTTCCAACTCCTTCAACGTTGCCTTCGCCCACTTCACAAGCGCCGCGCTCCTGTGCCGTCCAAAGCTTAGCGTCATCAGGCAATAGGGCAGATGCGAATCGTTCGCCATCTCCCTGAGCAACCGCTTCTCGGCTGCCGCATACGTCTTCAGCGCCATCTCCTGCGCCTCCAGAAATGTTGTCACATGCTCCCGGCTCACACTCGGCGGCACATGCGCGCCAAAGAACAGCTTCAGCAGCAGCTCGACCCTCGGCACCTCCTCGACCACCGGCACCTTCAACCACTCCTTCAACCGCCTATGCCCCGCCGCAGTCAACGAATACACATGACGGTCCGGCTTGCCCTTCTGCCGCTGCGTCTTCTTCTCGATCAGCCCCGCAGCCGCCAGCCGCTTCAACCCCGGATAGATCTGCCCGTAGCTCTCGCTCCAAAAGTACCCAATCGACCGCTCAATCAAGGCCTTGATGTCATAACCCGACATAGGCCTCAAACTCAGAACCCCCAGCAAAGCGTTCGGTGTAACTCCACCCTCTTTTTTCATAACTGCAAGATATATATCTTTGAGATATAACTACGCAAGCAAATCCCTCTCAGTTCCCCAAAAAGAAAGAGGCAGGTCAAAGACCCGCCTTCTCTTCCCTCTTCCCTATTCCCTGCCTTTTAGAACTCCCACCGCAACAGCGTAGCCCCAACCGTAAAGCCCGCGCCCACACTAGCCAGCAGCACCAGATCGCCCTTCTTCAACCGCTTATCATCCAGAGCAGTCTGCATCGCCAGCGGAATCGTAGCCGCCGTAGTATTCCCATACCGGTCGATGTTGATGACCACGCGATCCTCCGGCATCCCCAACCGCTCCGCCGTAGAAAGAATGATCCGCTTATTCGCCTGGTGCGGGATAAAGCACGAAAGTTCCTTCCCTTCCACACCATTCCGCGCCAGCACCGTCTCCGCAGCCTCAGCCATCTTGCGCACGGCAAACTTGTACACCGCCTGCCCATCCTGATGCACGAAATGCTGCTTCGCCGCCACCGTCTCCGCAGTCGTAGGATGCAGACTCCCACCCGCCGGCATATTCAGCGCCACCGCACCCGAACCATCCACCTCGTGCCAATAGTCGATCATGCCGATCTCGCCCTCGCCACAGGGCTCCAACAACACCGCACCCGCGCCGTCACCAAAGATCACGCACGTAGCCCGGTCCGTATAGTCGATGATCGAACTCATCACATCCGCTCCAATCACCAGCACCTTCTTGTGCATCCCGCTCTCGACCAGCTTCGCTCCCACCTGCAGCGCATACGGAAACCCCGAGCAAGCCGCCGACAGATCGAACCCCCAAGCACCCTTGGCCCCCAGCTTGTCCTGCACCAGACAAGCCGTAGCCGGAAACATCATGTCCGGGGTCACCGTAGCAACGATGATCACCTCGACTTCGGCAGCCTCTATCCCTCGCTTCTTCAGGCAGCACTTTGCCGCCTCCACCGCCAGGTCACTCGTCGCCACACCTTTATCCACAAGATGCCGCTCACGAATTCCGGTCCGTTCCACGATCCACTGGTCGTTCGTAGCCACCATCTTTTCCAGGTCAGCATTGGTCAACAACCGCGGCGGAACATAGGCCCCAACCGAACTGATCTTCGCTCTTACCCGCGCCTGCGGCTTCAACGTCAAACTCAAACTCTCACCTCGTCACAAAACCAGACCCAGAATACAAAAAAACTGCAAAGTCTAAGGAACTCATATTCCAAATGAATTGGCATTCACACGCCGCCAACCATTCTCGTCGAGAACATCACCCCTGTCACGTTCCAATTATGAGTCATCGTAACCAGACGCACCTCTCCATCGAGAAGTCTCACAAAGCCAGATTGTTAGCGGAAGACTCAACAGAATGAGGAAGGGCGAAAGGGGGGGCAAAAAAATGTACCGGGCGACCCACTGCGCCATTGCGAAAGCAGCACCGCAGCAAAATTGAGGCAAAAAATGTACCGGGCGACCCACTGCGCCCGTAATGGCCCGTTACCGTTGCTTCCTTCCGGACCTGGCGGGGTTGGCGGGATTACGTCGCGTAGGACCCGGCACACGTCTTATTCTAGCATTCAGAAATCCACATCCCCAACTCGCACGAAACCTCTTCCACCAGTCCGTGTTAAACCCACCAGCGTAAGATAATTTGCGTAACGCCGGGGAGGCGACGATGCACACGCGCGCATCTGCTTTGTTCGCAATTATTCTGTTAGCAGTATCCTCCGGCTTCGCGAAGGACAAAACAAAGACCATCCTGCCTCCCTATGTTTTGCGCGCTCAGACTGTTGCCGTCGTAGTAGACCCAGACGCCGGCATCTCTCTTAGCGACCCACAAGCCAACCAGATAGCTCAAAAAGATGTCGAAACGGCTCTCCTCAATTGGGGACGATATGAAGCCGTTTTGAGCACACAAATTGCGGATCTAATCATCGTCGTGCGCAAAGGCCACGGGCGCCTGGTCGACCAGACGATGCCCGATCCTCGGCAGAACAGTCGCGCCGGCTCCGTCAACCGTACTGACAACGGCATCTCGATTGGAGCGCAACACGGTCCCCAATCAAATGCGTCCGGCGCGCCCACAAATCCTCCAACGACCTCTCCTTCCCAAACAGAGATCGGATCCACAGAGGATTACTTTGCCGTCTACGATGGCCGCGCCGAAAATCCACTCGATAATCCCCCAGCGTGGAGATATTTAGCAAAAGATGGCCTTCGATCGCACAACGTTCCCGCGGTCGATGAGTTCAGAAAGGCCGTCGCCGAAGCAGAAAAGGCCGCCGGGAAGAAGCCGTAAAACAACATCCTTCTCGTCGCTTTGCCGAGACACATGAGCTCGCAATGCTCGAATAGGGTTGGGTGGATTATGTAGCGTCGCGCCCGCACCATCACGATAGCCCAGCAACCTCCGCATCCTGCACCTTGCTACTCTGAACAGACCAAGTATGCCTCTGCCCCCGGACAACGAATCTCTCCAGGCCCACTACCGCGAGCGCGTGGCCTCCCTCGATCAAGAACAAAAAGCCGTCATCGCCCGACGCCTCCGCATGCGGCTCTTCCTCGCCCTGTGCCTTGCGCTCGCCCTCTTCCTCGGCACCCACACCATCGGCCAACATTGGCTTGTACTAATCCCCATCGTCGCCTTCCTAGCATCGATCCCCGCCTACCTCGGCTTCCAGACACAAATCATTCGCATCCAGCGCCTGCAGGTCTTTCACGACACCAACCTCGCCCGCGTCGATGGAACGAAGACCCAGTCAGGCCATACTGGCGAAGAGTTCTACTCCCCATCGCACCTCTACGACCGCGATCTCAACATCCTCGGCCCCGACTCTCTCTTCGGCCTACTGGCCACCGTCCGCACCGGCATCGGCCAACGCGGTCTAGCCCGGATGCTCCTCGACCCAGCCACCTCGGAACAATCCATCGAGCGGCAGCACTGCGTCCAGGAACTAGCCCCGCTAACCACACTCCGCGAGCAGATCTGTCTCCTCGGCCCATCCCGATTCCAGGAGATCCCCGCCTCGCTCTTCGACACGTGGCTCGAGGACCCGCCACCCACCTTCCATCCAGCAGTCACCTGGACGCTCGCCTTCACCTCCATCAGTTTGATCGCCCTCCTCCTGACCGCCCTCCTGCACTACGCAACCTGGTCGACCCTGTTCCCTTTCCTGGCCGCCGTCGGAGCCCTACAGACCGCCGTTGCACTCCTCGTGCGGCGCAGAGTCCTTCCCATCCTCAACGCCTCGCGAGTCGCAAGCGAGATGCAACTCTTCGCCGACGGCCTCGCACTCCTGCAGCAGCAGTCCTTCACCTCTCCACGGCTTCGCGCCCTCCAACAGATCTGCTGTGAACCGGATCCCTCCGCGTCGATCTTCAAACGAATCCAGAACCAGTTCATCGTCGTCGAGCAGCGCAACAAGGAATATTTCTACGTCCTCTCCCTGCTGTTCTCCGCTGGCACACAAGCGGCCATCGCCATCGCCAACTGGAAGCGCAAATACGCCCCCGCAATGAAGCAGTGGATGCAAGCCTGGGCCGAGTTCGAAGCGCTCAACGCCCTCGCCAACTACGCCTTCGAGCACCCCGAAGACGCCTACCCCACGCTCCTCCCCGAGGCCGAACTCGCCACCTTCGAAGCCACCGCACTCGGACATCCCCTCCTCCCCTCCGCAGTCTGCATCCGCAACGATGTGGCCCTGAACACATCTACCCGCTTCTATCTCATCAGCGGCTCGAACATGGCGGGCAAATCGACCCTCTTACGCTCCATCGGCCTCAGCGCCGTCCTCGCCTACGCCGGAGCGCCCGTGCGAGCCACCTCCCTTCGCCTCACGCCCCTCGTAATCGGCACATCCCTCGCCCTCACCGACTCCCTCGCCGAGGGCAAGTCCAAATTCCTCGCCGAAGTCCAGCGCCTTCACGCCATCCTCACCGCCGGCAAACGCACTCCAACCCTCTTCCTCGTCGACGAACTCTTCAGCGGAACCAACTCGCACGATCGCTGCGCCGCTGCCAAAGCCGTCCTGCGTTCCTTGATGCATCATGGCGCGATAGGCGCTCTCTCCACGCACGACCTCACCCTCACCGTGCTCGCCTCGCCCGAGAGCCACGGCATCAATCTCCACATGGCCAGCCCTAACCCCGACGATCCCCTCGCCTTCGACTTCCTCCTCAAGCCCGGCATCAATCCATCGTCGAACGCACTCGCCATTATCCGCATGATGGGCATCGAAGCCTGAGCAAATAATCTCTTTGCCAGTGGTCCGTCCAATCCCTCATACTCATCTCGCCATGCGAGCCCTATCCATCGCGCTACTAGCCCTTGCCGCCCTTCCTTTCGCCGCACAAGACGTCCATGTCCGCGTCTCCCCCGACGTCAAAACCGGTATCGAAGGCACCACCGAATTCCCCACCATCCAGATGGCCATGGACCACCACCCCTTCGCCGGTCCAGGCGGCAGAGTCTTCATCGAAATCGCCCCCGGCACCTATCACGAGCGCGTCATCATCACCCAGAACCACCCCAACATCACCCTCATCGGCACCGGCAAATCCGCCGAAGACGTCGTCATCACCAACTCCCTCAACGCCAAAACCGCAGGCGGAACCTTCTTTACTGAAACCGTCGAAGTCAACGGAGCCAACTTCGAAGCCGACAACCTCACCTTCGAAAACACCGCCGGCAACACCGGCCAGGCCGTCGCCATCGCAGTCCGCAGCGACCGCGCCATCTTCAAGCGCTGCCGCTTCCTCGGCCATCAGGACACACTCTTCGCCGACTACGGCCGCCAATACTACCTCGACTCCTACATCGAAGGCGGCGTCGACTTCATCTTCGGCAACGCCACCGCCGTCTTCGACCACTCCGAACTCCACGCCAACGGCCCCGGCTACCTCACCGCCCAGTCCCGCACCTCGCCTGACCAGACCACCGGCTACGTCATCCTCAACAGCCGAGTCACCAGCAGCATCGACCACAGCGCCCCACCGATGAACCCCGCCACGCCCGGAGCAGCCAGCTCCACCTCCGCCCACAACACCACCGGCCTCGGACGCCCCTGGCGCCCCTACTCCCGCGTCGTCTACATCAACACCTCACTCCCCGCCGACGTCCGCCCCGAAGGCTGGAACAACTGGAACAATCCCGCCAACGAAAAGACCGCATACTACGCCGAATCCAACAGCACCGGTCCCGGCGCCAATCCCACGGCACGAGTCCTTTGGTCTCACCAACTCACCCCCGCCGAAGCCCTTCCCTATCTCCCCGCAAACTTCCTCCGCGGCACCGACATTTGGCAACCCGAGGTAGAAGCAGCTAAACTCCCTTGACACCAGAACAGGGGAAAAACACCAGTGCTAAATCGATTTTCCAGACGCACCTTCGCCCGCCTCTTCGGATCAGCCGCACTCGCCCCCACCGTACTCCCCGTTCTCTCCGCGCTCCCAGCCGAGGCGCAGCCCACAGCACCCGCCGCCCGCCGCTTTCCGCAAGGATTCCTCTGGGGCTCGGCCACCGCCTCCTATCAGGTCGAAGGCGCAGTCAACGAAGAAGGCCGCGGCCCTTCCATCTGGGACACCTTCTCCCACACGCCCGGCAAGGTCAAAAACAACGACACCGGCGACGTAGCCGACGACCACTTCCACCGCTACAAAGAAGACATCCAGCTCATGAAGAATCTCGGCCTCAAGACCTACCGCTTCTCCGTAGCGTGGCCCCGAGTCTTCCCCCAGGGCACCGGCACACCCAACCCCAAGGGCCTCGACTTCTACAACCGCATGCTCGACGAACTCCTCGCCGCCGGCATCCAGCCCTACTGCACTCTCTTCCACTGGGACCTCCCCCAGGCACTCGAAGACAAAGGCGGCTGGCAGTCCCGAGACACCTCCGAGGCCTTTGCCAACTACGCCGGATACGTCGCCGAGCATCTCTCCGACCGCGTCAAGCACTTCATGACCCTCAACGAGATGAGCTCCTTCGTCGACCTCGGCTACGGCAACGGCATCCACGCACCCGGCCTCAAGCTCTCCGCCGCCGGACTCAACCAGGTTCGCCACCACGCCGTCCTCTCCCACGGCCTCGCCGTCCAGGCCATCCGCGCGCACGCCAAACCCGGCACCAAAGTCGGCCTCGCCGAAAACGCCAACGCCTGCGTCCCCGTCATCGAAACTCCCGAGCACATCGCCGCCGCCGCCAAGGCCTACCGCGAAACCAACGCTGGCTATCTCACCGCCGTCATGGAAGGCCGCTACACCGACGCCTACCTCCGCCGCGCCGGAGCCGACGCACCCAAATTCACCCCCGCCGACATGAAGGCCATTGGCTCCCCCGTCGACTTCGTCGGCCTCAACGTCTACACCCCTCTCTACGTCCGCGCCGCCGAAGGCCCCGCCGGCTTCGCAGTCGTCCCGCCACCATCCTCCTTCCCGCACATGATGAGCCCCTGGCTCCACGTCGGCCCCGAAGCCCTCTACTGGAGCCCCAAGCTAGCCGCCCAGCTCTGGAACATCAAGGAAATCTACATCACCGAAAACGGAGCCTCCTCCACCGACGTCCTCACCCCCGACGGCCAGGTCTTCGACACCGACCGCGTCATGTATTTCCGCAACTACCTCACCCAACTCCACCGGGCCGTCTCCGAGGGCGTCCCCGTCCGCGGCTACTTCTGCTGGAGCCTCATGGACAACTACGAATGGGCCGACGGTTACCAATACCGCTTCGGCATCCACTACGTAGACTTCAAGACCCAGAAACGCACTCCAAAACTAAGCGCCCACTTCTACAAAGAAGTCATAGCCCGCAACGCCCTCTCCTAATCGTTCCTGCCATTGCGCCTCTTCCTGCAATTTGTTTCAGGAAGAGGTGCAACTGTTTAAGCGTGTAAGCGCATCGCATCCGCTCAGTAGCGATTGCGCTACACTGATTCGCAGGCTGGCGACGCAATGTCCCAGCAGGGCCCAGGAACCTTAACAAATAGGAGACTGGATAATGAAGAAATTTTCTTATGTCTGGATAGCCCTGTCGCTCATGATCGCGACTAGTGCTTTCTGCCAGGATGTTCGCTACAACTTCGACAAGAATTCTGATTTTTCGAAGTTCAAAACCTACAAGTGGGTCGCAATCAAGGGCGCACAACAACCAGATGAACTGACAGACAAACAGCTGAAGGACACCATCGATGCTGAGCTCGCAAAGAAGGGATTGAGCAGGGTCGAAACCGACAATGCTGACCTGTTCGTCGGCTATCAAACAGCCATCGGATCGGAAAAGCAGCTCACATCCTTCAGTACTGGAGGTGCTGGCTGGGGCTATGGCGGTGGCTGGTACGGCGGCGGATATGGCGGAATGGGGACAACCACCAGTACGACCTCAACCATCTACACCGGCCAACTCGTGCTCGACATGTACAACACAACGGATAAAGATCTCGTCTGGCGAGGGACCGTCAGCAAGACTCTCGATCCGAAAGCCAAGCCCGAGAAGCGCCAGAAGAACATGACTAAGGCCATAGGGAAGCTTCTGAAAAACTACCCGCCACAAGTAAAGTAGCTCGCGGATTTACTAGCCAGAACGCAAACCAAAACGAAGACAAGTCCTCTTGCCGAAGTCCCCACATCTCCCTCCGAGATGCGGGGACTTCCCCACCCCTACGCCCGGTGCTCCATTCATGCCGTTTCGTCGAATGAGTTGGACCATCGCGCGAAAGCGCGATCCCATATCCTTCCCCATCCAAAACATCCGCTTTTGCCTTTGCTTTTCTAGTTGTCATCCCGTAGGAATCTGTTTCTGCAGTTGCCGTTGCCGTTGTTTTTCTTGCTTGTCATTTCCCGAAGGGGACCTGCTTCTGCAGTTGCCGTTGCCGTTTCTCACCCGCCCCCAAACTCTGTCATTTCGACCGAAGCCCCTGAGCGTAGCCGAATGGGTCACAGCCTCATCGTGAGCTGCGCAGCGGAGAAACCCGCTTCTCAACCCATATCCTTCCCCAGCCAAGAAATCCGCTTTTGCCGTTGCCTTTCTTGTTTGTCATCCCCGCAGGGGATCTGCTTCTGCCCTTGCCGTTGCCTGTTCTTTTCACCCACTCCCCCAAAAACCTGTCAAGCCCTTAAACCCCGCAACTCACTGATTCACAACAACATCGACATGGCATTTAATTACCCGCCATTCGCTATACTTAAAAAAGAGACAAGAGAAGCCCCGGCCAAAAACCGGGGCTTCTCCTTTAACCAACAGACCGAAGTCCAGACCTAGGTCCTTTATTTTTAGGACTTTAGGACCTAAAGTACGGGGGGAGGGGGTACCTGCCAATTTAGATAAGTATCGCGAGTGGTCTCACCAATCCACTAAAATCACTCGCGACCATGCGCACACCAAAACTTAGCCGCCGAACCTTCCTCAAGGCCACCGCCGCCGCCACGCTCGCCACCCAACTCAAGCCCACCCAGGCCCAGGCCAGTGAAGCCGTGTGGCCCGAAAACGGAACCCTGATCCCCGATGAAGGCTGGTACCTCTGGATTGACGAACACGCCGAGTGGAAGAACGACACCATCTTCCTCCCCGACGAGATCACCCGCGACGCCGACGGAGTCCTCCACGGGAACGGCTCCCCACTCCCCGTGAACCTCCCGACCGGAGGCTGGGGTTCCCTCTCCGTCGCCGCCGCCAAAGAGGTCGTTCTCCCGACCACCGTCGAGCAGCACTTCTGGGGCAAGTTCGGCCAGCGCCCCTACACCCCCGAGGAGTACCGCTACGCCGCCGACGACCCCATCCCCCAGAACGGAGCCTACCTCGGCGTCTCCTGGTGGCACCGACAGATCGAAATTCCGGAAGACTGGAAGGGCAAGCGCATCTTCCTCCACATCCGCGGAGCCCGCCTCCGCGCCGAGGTCTTCGTCAACCACAAGCTCGTCGGCTACTCCATCATGGAGGAGCTCCCCTTCGAGTGCGACCTCACCCAGGCAGCCGATCCCGGCGGCTTCAACCTGATCGCCATCCGCATCACGAACCCCTTCGGCCGCTACGACTGGGTCGACGGCCTAAACGCCCAGTGGGGCGCTGTAAGACTCTACCGCTCCCACGGCTTCGGCGGCCTGGATCGCGGCATGACCATCTCGGCACATGGGAATGTCCGCATCAAGGATGCGTGGGTGCTCAACACGCCCTCGCCCAAGACGATAAAAGCGACAGCGGTTATTGAGACGATTGGGCCGTCAACTTCACAGTTGGTGAATTGGGAGCTGATCGATCTGCAAACCGGGAAGCAATTTAATAAGGGAACGACCCCCTTTCACGGCGAAGTAGTTATCAACCTCACCAACTCGGAAGATCCGATCCGAGGCACAGGAGGTATCTCAAGCGAGACGATCATGTCACCGATCGAGCCGTTGAGGAAGTCGGAGAAGGAGATCACTTTTCCTGAAGGGGAATTATGGGACATCAATTCCCCGCGCATGTATCACTTGCGGATTACGAGCCAGACATCGACTGGAACCGACACCCGAACCATCCCCTTCGGCTTCCGCACCTTCGCTCCGGATGGTCTTGGCACCAACGCCGTCTTCCGCCTCAACGGACGCCGCATCAAGCTCTACAGCTCCATCTCGTGGGGTTATTGGGGACTCAACGGCCTCTTCCCCACTCCCGAGTTGGCCGTGAAGGAAGTCACGCAGGCCAAGAAGCTCAACCTCAACTGCCTCAACTTCCACCGCAACGTCGGCAAGGAAGAGGTCTTCCGAGCCCACGACCGCCTCGGCCTGCTTCGCTACATGGAGCCCGGCGGAGGCAAGCTGGCCATCGGCGCGCCAGCCCCAACGCCAACTGGCGAAGGAGCGATCGCCAACCCAGGCGTCAAGCTAGCCAAGCCACAGACCGAGGCCGACAGGTTCGCCCAGCGCTTCACTAAGGCCAAGTGCGTCGCCATGGTCCGCGCCTTCCGCTCACACCCATCGCTGATCCAGTACACGCTCCAGAACGAGATCGGTGCCGACCTCAGCAACCCCGACACACTCGCCATCCTCGCCGCCATGCGCGCCGAAGACCCCAGCCGAACCATCGCCCTCAACGACGGATTCTCCCCGCCTCCACGCTCCGCCCCGCAAGCCTGGTACGAGCCCTGGAACGACAAGTTCCACCGCTCCGATCAGGAAGAGTGGGGCGGCTGGTGGAACAATCACCAGGGCGCCGGTGACCAATGGTACGACGAGTTCTACACCGACCCACGCACCTTCACCTACCAGGCCCCCTACGCCAAGGTCCTCACCGAATTCGGTGAGATGGAAGGATGTGCCACTCCCGACAACCACTCCCTCATGATCCACCAGATCACGGACACCTTCGCAAGGTACGGCGGCACCAGTTTCGACCTTACTGATCACAAAGAAATTTTGGCGGCTACGGATAAATTTCTTGATCGCTGGAACTTCCGTGAGGCCTTTCCCACCAGCGAATCTCTTTGGGCCTCGCTGGGCCGCAAGTGTTACATCACTTGGCAGAACTACCTTGAGAACGCCCGCATCTCCGACGACCTCGACTTCGCCGTCATTAGCGGCTGGGAGACTACTGCGATTGAGAACCACTCCGGAATCGTCGATAACCTCCGCAACTACAAGTCCGATCCCAGCCCGATCTCCGGCGCGCTCCACCCCCTCCGGCCTGTCGCTAAGCAGCGCAGCGCCTGTACCCCGCTGGGCCAGTCAGCCACCTTTGACCTCTTCCTCCTCAACGACACTATCGCTTCGGCCACCGGAACCCTTGATTTTGTTGGGGTTTCGCCATCGGGTAAGCGGTTTCGGGTGGAAGTTTTTCCTGTGCCGAAGAGCGTGCCTGAGCAGTTTAGCTACCTTGTGAAAGAGGGCGTTAAGACACCGCCTCTGACGGAGGAAGGGCTCTATACCTTCAAGTTCTCCATCTCCAGCGCGCCGCTTGCTACGCAGACTAAGGAGATATGGGTTGCCAACGCTAGAACCCCGCAGCGGCGGCGTTTGACTATTGGGGTGTCCGGCATTACCCCGGAGCTGCGTAAGCAGTTGGGAGAGTTGATGGACGTTACGGTTCAGGACTTTGTGCCGGGGCGGAAGTTTGATGTGCTTGTATCTTCAGGGCTTACACCTAAGGTTTCTGCGGTGCAGAATGCAGGCGATGTCACGGGTTTGGAGGCTCAGCCGGGTGCGAAGCCAAGTGCCGCGCCGGGCGTGGGGAAGGCCGAGCCCGGGGAGAAGCCGGTCGCTACGCAGATGGGGACGTTGGCTCCCGGGATTCTTGAGGCTGTTCGGGGAGGAACTCCTTTGTTTGCTGCGCCTCAGGCTGATGCGCTCTCTGAGGGGGTGGCTCAGGAACTAGCTGCTGCGGGGGCTTTTAGCTATCGCGGGACAGTGGGGGACTTCCGGGCTCCGTGGATGGGGAACTGGTACTTTGTGCGGCGGCATCCGACCTATGAGGGGTTGCCAGTTGATCAGGCTATGGGGTTCTACTATCAGGCTAAAGGGCGTCAATCCAATGGGTTGCTGGTGGAGGGGCCTGATGTGGAGATCATCGCAGCGTATGGGCGGGATCATGACCGGAACATTGGGGCCGGGACGTTTACGACTAAGCTGGGGTCGACGAAGGTGCTCTATCACCGGGTTCCGGAGCTTCATCCGGTGTTGCAGCAGCGGTTTTTGGCGAATGTTTTGCGGTGGCTTACCAGCTGATTTTTTTGGAGTTGATTTTGTCGTTTTTGTTGGGGGATTTTGGGAAAAGTGGTGGTTAGAGATGGTGTTTTTGTGGTCGCTTAGTGGTGGGGAGTGTGGCAATCGTGGTTAGCGGACTGTCGTTTTTTGATGGTGAGAAATGTGCCATCTTTTGGGACTATTTTTTGGTCTGACCACTTTGGGTGGGTAGGAAGAACAGACAACGGTAGAAGCAGAGCCCTATGGGATGACAAACAAGAAAGGCAACGGCAAAAAGCAGATGTCTTGGCTGGGGAGGGATATGGGTGGAGAAGCGGGTTTCTCCACTGCGCTGCTCACAATGAGGCTGTGAGCAGCTCCGGTCGAAATGACAGAGTTTGGGGTTGGGCGGATGAGAAACGACAACAGCAACAGCAACAACGACAACAACAGCAACAACGACAACAACAGCAACAACGACAACAACAGCAACAACGACAACAACAGCAACAACGACAACAACAGCAACAACAACGACAACAACAGCAACAACAACGACAACAACAGCAACAACGACAACAACAACAGCAACAGCAACAGCAACAACAACGACAACAGCAACGGCAGCGACAGAAGCAGGTCCCCTTCGGGGATGACAAGCAAGTGAGGCAAAAGCAGAAGACCGAAGGCGGAAGAACTGAAAGCAGAAGAGGCAGCCCTTAGGCTGCCTCTTCTGCTTTGTGTTTTGGCTTTTCCCTGCTAACTAGTGCTTTACCGGGTGGTGTGCCGGGGTCGGCTTTTTGGCTGGGGTTGCTTTCTTCGGCTCGACGATCGCGCCGTCGCTCATGGTGATCATCAGCGGGTTGGGCGTGAACGAGGCGTAGGTTCCGGTGACGTCGATCTTATCGCCGACAGCAGGTGGGGTCTTCAACGGGGCTGTGAGCTGGAACGTGAAGTCTGCCGTCTTGGACTGGACTGCATCGTCGGAGACCGCAACCTTCAGCTCCGTGTCCGAAACAGAGACTACTGTTGCGCCTGGGAACTGCACCGACTTGCCCTTGATGGTGTCCCATACCTTGGCTGCGTCCTCTGGGCTACCGTTCTGGAGGATGAACTCCTTGTCGCTGATCGCGAGGGAGGCCAGATCAGGCGTGCTCGCAATGACCTGCTTGACGATGTCGGCAGGAGACGGAGCAGGCTTGATCGCGAAATCGGCCGGCGGCATCAGGTGGGTCGTCGCTGCCGCGAGCAGAGCATCGAAGCCATCGTCGGTGCCGTGGAACTTCTTGTAGCAGTATTTGGCCAGCGGCATCATCTGGGTCTTGTAGGGCTCTGGAGCAAGACCGGCAGCGCGTGCGGCGAACCAGGCGCAGTTGACGAGGTCGGGCGGCGTCGACTGGTAGAAGGCCGAACCGAGAGTGAAGGTGTCCTGGAGGAGAGGTCCGGGTTTAGCGGTCTCAGCTTCGGGAACGCTGGTCAGGCTGCTCTTAAGGGCGGCGATCGCGGCAGGTGCATCCTTCCTACCCAAAGCAGCAGCTGCGATGGCGCGCTGGAAGACCGGAGTGGCTGCCGCCTTCAATCCAGTGAAGTCTGCGTCGCTCATCCCCTGCGGCTTGGTTACGGTCAGTCCCTTCTGGGCAAACGTGGCCGCCTTCTCGTAAGCAGCCTGCTTGGTTGCGGGATCGGTGGCCTGATCTCCAGTCTGTTGGCGGAAGTAGACGGCAAAGGTGAGAGCACGCAGATTGTTGGGATCGACCTGCAGCAATCGGTCAGCCGCATCAAGGGTTTTGGCGGGGTCAGAGCTGCTGTAAGCAAGCATCAATTGCTCGAGTACGGAGGCCTTTACCGCGGATTGCGGGTACGCAGTGAGATACGCTTCGAGCGCAGCGGCCTTGGTTTGGGGCGTGCTCTGTCCGATCGCATCGTTATAAGCTTTGTACTCCGCCGGGGACATCTGGACTCCGCCGGCTGACTGGGCGTTGGATCCCAGATTCACCTGTGTCTGCGCAAATGCCATGTGCGCTACAGGTGCAACGCTGACAAAGGCCAGGAGAGACGCAACGACTACCTTCTTCATTCCACACTCCTCAGTAAATCTTTTCGTACAGATTCTGCCACCGGTAGCCCTGCGGTCAGTTGGATATAACATACATCCCAAAGCACTCCATTGTGCAATGGCCCGATAGTTTTAGCTGGTGCCAAACCCTTCGGTCAAGCATGTTTGAGGTGCTTGTTGCTAGGGATGATGATGGGGATTATAGAAATCAGGTTGCTCCGTTGCAAGTCTCGAGCGAAGAGAGCAGCATGATTTCAATCCGGATCAACATTCGGTTCAAGATACTGAAGCACTGCTTCGATACAAGATCAAGTGTTGTTTCAGGACTGGCGGTTCCGGTGTGTCATTTCGCTGTCTGACGTTTGTCAGAGTTTGATTTTGAAGGCCGGGGGAGTGGATTCTGCCTTTCCTGCCTATTGGTAGTGTTTGGGACGCCTTATCCACAACCAGTAGTGTTGTTTCCGTTGATTCTGGCATCCCACGCGACTAAAGTTGAATCAGTCATACAAGGCAGGCGAGACATTCCCAACCAATCCAGTTCTCGCCGCAGAGGTTCCTTTGCTCAAGCTCAAGAAAGTTCAGATTCTCGGCTTCAAGTCCTTCTGCGATCGTACGGAGGTTCAGCTCTCCGGAGAAGGCATCGCAGCGATTGTCGGGCCGAATGGCTGCGGCAAGTCGAACATCTCCGACGCTATCACGTGGGTGCTGGGCGAGCAGTCGGCCAAATCGCTGCGCGGCATCAAGATGGAAGACGTCATCTTTGCGGGCACGCGCGATCGCAAGCCGACGGGCATGGCCGAGGTGTCGCTGACGCTGGTTGATCCGGAGGTCTATGACGGGGCTGCCCTGGGGGATGAGCCTGAGATTGTGATCGACGACAATGTGCCGAGCGATTGGGACGAGACCTCGCTGCGCGAGCAGACCGCTGCCGAGACCGAAGAGGCCGTGGCCGAGGCCCAGCCGGGTACGGTGATCGAAACGGAGGGCAAGGGTCCGCAGGCAGTTCCCTCCCCTGAGGGTGAAGCTGCGGCTGCGGAGGCCTCGGCGAATCCGAACAATGTGGTGCTGAAGATTCGGCGGCGCAAGTTTGGGCGGGCTCCGATTCGCGCGGGCGAACTGACGATCACACGGCGACTGTTTCGTTCGGGCGATAGCGAGTATCTGCTGAACGGGAAGATCTGCCGGCTGCGGGATATTCAGGACATCTTTATGGGTACGGGCCTTGGTGGCGAGTCGTACGCGATCATCGGGCAGGAGCGCATTGGACAGCTGCTTAGCTCGAAGCCGCTGGATCGGCGCAGCATCCTCGAAGAGGCCGCGGGGATTACGCGCTTCAAGACGAAGAAGCGGCTGGCGGAGCTGCGGCTGGAGTCGGCCAAGCAGAATCTTTCTCGCGTGAACGACATCTTTGAAGAAGTGACGCGGCAGATGGGTACGCTGAAGCGGCAGGCTGCCAAGGCGGAGCGCTATGGCACGCTGCGGGATGAGCTTCGGACGCGGCTGCGGGTTGTGCTTGCGAGCCGGATGGCTCAGTTGGATACGGAACAGGCTGCGACGACTGAGAAGATTTCGGCTCTGGCCAGCCAGATCGATACGCAGGCTGCGACGGTTGAGGCGATGGATGCTGAGCATACCGAGGGCATCCGGAATGGCTATGCGCTGGATCAGCAGATTCGCGAGGCGGGGGCTCAGGCGAATCAGTCGGCGGTGGAGCTGGAGCGGATTACTGCTCGCACGGCGGCGAATGCGGATCGGATTGCTGAGCTGACGAATCGGCTTGCTACCGGGGCTGATGATCTGGCGCAGGCGCGGGAACAGCTGGCTTCGCTGGCGGGTGAGGTAGAGCAGCACAGGAGCTTTCTGGAGAGCGCTACGGCGGAGTCTTCAGGCTCGCGTGAGGCAGTGCAGCAGCAGCAGCAGCAGGCTCAGGAAGCGGTGCGGTCGGTCGCTTCGGCGGAGCAGCAGGTGGAGCAGAATCGTCGGGCTACGATGCAGCTGGTACAGCGGATCTCGCAGACTCGGAATGAAGAGGCTGAGGCTGCGGCGTCGTTGGCGGGGCTGGATCAGGAGGCTCAGCGGCTGGCTTCGGAGTCGGGAATTGCGAGGCAGGAGCTCGAGACGCTGGGCTTGCAGCGTGGGCAGGTGAAACTGTCGTTTGAGTCAGTGACGGAGCGGTTGAAGCGGCTGGAGACAGAGATTGCGGAGCTGCGGTCTCAGATTGAGGCGCGGCGGAGTGAAGAGGCTCAGTCGAAGCGTAGGGGCGATCAGTTGCGCGGCGAGGTGGCCAGCCTGAATGGGCGGCGGGGCTCGCTGGAGGCGCTGATTCGGGAGCATAGCTACTCGACCGATACGGTGCGGAATATCTTCAAGACGGAGACCTACAAGCAGAATACGAATGGCATGGCTGCTGTCGGGACGCTGGCGGACTTTCTTGAGGTGGATGGCAAGTATGAGAGTGTCGTCGATGAGTTTTTGCGTGATGAGCTGAACTACATCGTCGTGAAGAGCTGGGATGCGGCGGATGCGGGCATGCATCTGCTGCAGACGGATGTGGCTGGGCGGGCTACGTTCCTGGTTCATCCGAATGATGCGCAGGTGAATTTTGCTTTTGCCGAAGGGATGAAGAGCGCGGCGCAGACGAATATCGAGGGCATTGAGGGAGTTGTTCCGTTGAAGGAGTGCGTGCGGGTGCTCGATGGCTTTGGGAAGTCGCTTGAGGTGATTCTGCCGAAGCTGCGGGAGGGTTTTGTTGCGCCGGACTCGTATACGGCTCGGTCGCTGGCGCTTTCGAATCCGCATGCGTTCTTTTTGGCTCCTTCGGGCGAGACTTTCCATAACGTCACGGTGACGGGTGGGAGGCCGCGGGCGCAGGGTCCGCTTGCTCTGAAGCGTGAGTTGGCTGAGGTGCAGCAGAAGGTCGAGAAGGCTGAGCAAGAGCTGGCTCAGACGGATATTGCATACGGCGGAGCTGCAGCATCAGATTGCCGAGCTGAACGCGGCCATTGAGGGCAAGACGCATGAACGGCGCGATGCTGAGCGGGAGTCGGCGAACTCGGGTGCGGCGCTGCGGCAGATGGAGTCGGAGGTTGCGCGGATTGAGCGGCGGCTGCAGGACTGGTCGCTGACGATTGAACGGAACAAGGATGCTCGTGGACAGAAGGCGGAGCTGATTGCTCGGCGCCAGCAGGAGGCTGCTGCGTTTGAGAATGAACGGGCTACGCTGGAGGCTTCGCTGGCGGAGTTGCAGCTTCAGCTGGATGAGCTTCGGGGGCGGCGGGAAGAGTTGCAGCAGGCTGCGGCTGAGGCTTCGGCTGCGCTGGCTGGGCTGGAAGAGCGGCGGCGGAATGCGCAGGCGAACTTTGACCAGACGACTCGGCTTTATAACGGACAGAATCAGCGGATTCAGCAGCTTGACCAGCAGCTTTCGGCTGCGGGGCAGGAGAAGTTGCGGCGCGAGGAGGAGACCGCTGCTCTAGCTACGCAGCACAGTGAGTTGTCGGAGACTCGTGCTAATGCTGTGGCGGAAGGGGCTCGTCTGACCGCGCAAGCGACCGAGCTGCGGACGGCTGTGGCGGAGCTTGATCAGCGGCTTCGTACGCTGCGCCATGAGACCGAGGCGCTTCGCGAGCAGCGGGCTGCTCTGACGGCTCGGGCGGCTAAGCTGGCTTCGGATATTGAGCATATTGATTCGACTTGCCTGAACGATCTCGCTGTCGAGGCCGTTACGCTGCGGAGTGATGAGGGCATCGTGCGGATTGAGGGCGATGCGCTGCATACGGAGGAAGAAGAGGCTCGTGCGCTGAAGCAGCGGCTGGAGGCGATGGGGCCGGTGAACATGATGGCGCTTGAGGAGTACAACGAGACGACTCAGCGGCATAGCTTCCTCGAGGCACAGCGTAAGGACTTGCTGGATTCGATTGAGAATACGCAGGCTTCGATCAAGGAGATCGATGAGGTCTCGAAGATCAAGTTCGACGAGGCGTTCAAGGTGATCAACGAGAACTTCTCGACGACGTTCACGAAATTGTTTGGCGGCGGACAGGCTTCGATGAAGCTGACGGATGCGGAGAACTCGGCGGAGAGCGGGATCGACATTCTGGCTTCGCCTCCGGGTAAGAAGCTGCAGAACATTCTGCTGCTCTCGGGCGGTGAGAAGGCGCTGACCGCGCTGTCACTGCTGGTTGGCATCTTCCAGTTCCAGCCTGCGCCGTTCTGCATCCTGGACGAGGTCGATGCGCCGCTGGATGAGACCAACGTGGGGCGCTTCGCCAAGCTGATCCATGACATGAGCGCGACGACGCAGTTTGTGGTGATCACACACAGCAAGCGGACGATGGCTCAGGCGGATGTGATCTACGGCGTCACGATGCAGGAGCCGGGTGTGTCGAAGATCGTTAGCGTAAACCTGAATCGGCGGGCGGTCGCCTGAGTTTTGCGCAGCTGGAGCGGGTATCAGTAATCGCTCCAGCTCTTTTTCCGTTTGCGTTGCTATGCTTGGCGGACGGGACGATCTGAGCTACAAAGAGACATGCCGGCCGGGCGACCAGGGATAACCAGAGGATGAATATACCCCTTACAACCGTTGTGCTTTTATTGCTGACAGCGGCGCTGGTTATGGTGCGCATCTTCTGGCCGCGCGTTCCGGTATGGTTACGGGTTTTTCTTGTCCGGTTTGCGTGCGTTTCGGCTGTCGTTCAGCTGTCGATCGCTGGCTCTAGATGGAGCACGGGTTCCAATTTCGTTAACGCCATCATCAACTGGTTTGCCGTCGCGGGCTACATGCTGTTGATCCTGCTGTTCACGCGGCTGCATCCGCGGTGGCTCACTACGATCAGCGGGATCATTCTCCTGATTCCCGTCTTCGCTTCCAGCATCCTTATCCCGCTTGGAAATGTGTTTACACCAACTCCGAACCGACCTGTCTACATTGGGAAAGGCATCGCGTTCGAACGGTCCGTTTGGACGGAAGGGCCGAGTTCCGGCATTAACTTCACCGTCTACCGCAGACCCTCGTGGGCGCCGTTTCTCCGTCATAAAGTCGACTATGTTCCGTTCAATAACATTCAATGCCATGGGGCTGCCTCCACGGCTACACTTGAGCCGGATGGTCAAAACGTTCGGGTCGTCTGTCCGCCGTGGCCGGATCAAAGTACGGAAGAAGTGGTACGGATGATTCGATTGCGTTAGGAAAGGGTTCCCTCAGGGGCTAAAGCCCCAGACCTGCGGCGCGGCTAAAGCCGCGCCCTTTCAAAACGTGGTCGGCTCCGGATTATGCATAAACGGGTTCGGCCCCGCTTATTCAAACGGGTTCGTCCCCGGCTTATTCAAAACGTGGTCGGCTTCGGATTATTCAAAAGTGGTCGGCTCCGGGTTATGCAAAATTGGTTCGCTCCGGATTTATTAGAGTGTCACTAAGCCTATTCGACTGCATGTTCTTATCTTGAGGTGGTACTTTCAACGTGATGCAAGAAGCTCTTCTCCAAACCGAACTTGGATCTCTTCCGCTTACGGCGCGCGGCAAGGTGCGGGACATTTATGCGCTCTCTGAGGAACAGCTCCTCTTTGTTGCGACCGACCGGATTTCGGCGTTCGACCATGTGCTGGGCAGCGGTATTCCTGACAAGGGCCGCATCCTGACGCAACTCTCGCTCTTCTGGTTCGATTTTCTGCGCGATACGGTGAGTAATCACTTGATTACTGCAGACGCGACGAAGTTTCCCGGCGAACTGCGGCCCTATGTGGATCAACTGGAAGGCCGGAGCATGCTGGTGAGGCGTGCGCAGATGTTTCCGGTCGAATGCGTGGTGCGGGGTTATCTCTCGGGGTCCGGGTGGAAGGATTATCTGCAGACCGGGGCTGTGTGCGGGATCAGACTGCCGGAGGGTTTGCGTGAATCTGACCGGCTGCCTGAGCCGATCTTCACGCCTGCAGCCAAGATCAACACCGGTGGCCATGATGAGAACATCTCCTTTGAGACGATGGTGGCGACGATCGGAGAGATCCATGCGGAGGCGCTGCGAAATCTCACGCTCGAGATCTATGAGAAGGCCACGAAGCACGCGGCGAGCAAGGGGTTGATCCTTGCGGATACGAAGTTCGAGTTTGGGCTGATCGACGGGGAGATTATTCTGGCTGACGAGGTATTGACGCCGGACTCGTCGCGTTACTGGCCCGCCGCGACGTATAACCCAGGGGGGGCGCAGCCTTCGTTCGACAAGCAGTATGTTCGCGATTACCTTGAGTCGATCCGCTGGAATAAGCAGGCTCCGGCTCCGGCGCTTCCGGACGAGGTCGTAGCCCGTACCCGCGAGAAGTATCTCGAGGCTTTCCACCTGATTACAGGCCGTACGAGCCTGACATAAACCCTATGAACCTATTCGACTGGTTCCTCATTGCCATTCTCGCGTATTCGACCATTGTGGCCTTTGTGCGAGGCATTCTGCTGGAGTTGTTCTCGCTGGGCGGTCTGATTGTTGGATTTCTGCTGGCCGCCTGGAACTACCACTCGCTTGCGGCTTTGTTTCGCCGCGTCATCACAACGGCTTCGGTGGCCGATATCGTGGCTTTTCTTTTGATCGCGGTAGGCGTGATGGTGGTGTCAGCTCTGATTGGCCGGACTTTGCACCGTACTGCCGATGCCATCGGGCTGGGGTTCTTCGACCGCCTGCTTGGGGCGGCGTTCGGATTTGCCCGAGGGTGCCTGCTGGGGGTCGCTATCCTGATCGCTGCAACGGCTTTTCTGGAAAAAAGCGACTGGATTGAAAATTCTCACCTCGCACCCTATTTCCTTGCGGGTGCGCATGCTGTATCCTTCGTTGTACCTCACGACCTGCAGCAGCAAATCCTGGACGGCGCAGCACAGCTCAAGCACAATGCACCCGATTGGATCAAACCGCATAGTTAGGGTCACAATGAGGAAGCGTCGCAAATAACAAATAAGACGACTAAGCGAGGAGTTTCCCTTGAAGCGCGAATTGGATGGTTTGATCACGCAGATGCACAGTGCCGGTATCCCTTACACGGAGGCCGTTCGCCAATTCAAGAAGCGCTACATCCTCGAAGTGCTTGCCCACCACAAGGGCAATCAGTGCAAGGCCGCTGACGAGCTGGGCATGCACCGCAACACGCTGAGCCGCACGCTGGCTGAGCTGGATATGGACACGGCGCAGATTCGCAATGGCATGCGCCGGCCTCCGGTGAGCGAGCGGCCCCATGTGCAGAGCATCGGGCATGGCATCGGCCAAGGCATCGCCAGAGCCCGTTAGGCTTCTTCTGCGTCTAAATCAGTAGTAGATGAAAGATTCCATACAGCCTCGCGCAACGGCTCTCCCCATGCGGGCCGCGGCGTCAGCGATTCTTTGTCTTGCGCTGTCGGCGCGGGCACAGGAGACTTCAGCCCCGCCGGTGCAGGCGCCGAGTGCTGCGGCTTCGACGGCGGATCGGGCTGTCTCCGAGACTCCGAGCAAGGAACAGGCGCAGGCTGCCGATGACGCTTTCCTGGCTGGAGCGCGGCTGCTCGATCGGAAGGACCTTCCGGGCGCAGAGAAGCAGTTCGCCAAGGCGATGAAGCTGAATCCCAGCAACAGCGAGTATGCACTGGCTCTTGCGCTGGCCAAAGAGCATCAGGTCACGGAACTGATTCAGGAGTCCGGCCAGGCGCGGCTGCTTGGGCAGGGTGATAAGGCAGAGAAGCTGCTCACCGAGGCGCGTAGCCTTGATCCGCAGAACAATATCGTTACCCAACACTCGGATATTGCTACGTCAACCATCAGCTTCAGCCCGAAGATTGGCGTGGGGAACGAGCCGTGGGTACGGCAGGGGCCGGTGATTGCCGGTGCGGTCACGCTCGAACCAAAGACGGGGACACAGAGCTTTCATGTTCGAGCCGATGTGCAGGAAGTGATGCGCCAGGTCTTCACGAGCTATGGCATACGTACCAGCTTCGACGAGTCGGTTCCGAAGAAGAGTTTGCGGTTTGACCTGGACGACGTCTCCTATCAGCAGGCAACGCCAATCCTGCTGGAGATGGCCGGTCTCTTTGCGGTGCCGCTGGACTCCAAAAGCGTACTGATTGCAAAGGACACGACTGAGAACCGCCAGCGCTTCGAGCGTCTGCTGCAGGAGACGATCTACATACCGGCGATGACTCCTGAGCAGATGCAGGAGCTCAACAACATCATTCGCACGGTGTTCGATGTAAAGCAGATCAACATTGAAAATTCAGGCGGCGAGCTCGTTATTCGTGCGCCCGAGGCTACGCTGACCGCCGTAAACCTGACGCTGGCCGATCTGCTCGACGGCGGTAGCCAGGTGATGCTCGAACTCAATCTCTATGCGGTGGACCGTACCCGTCAACATAACATTGGGGTTCAGTTGCCTCAGCAACTCGGCGTCTACAACGTGGCCTCGGAAGCGCGCAACATCGTCAATGCGAATCAGGCGCTTGTGAATCAGGGGATCGCCCAGGGCCTGATTCCACCAAATGCAAGTGATATCACTATCGCCCTGGCACTGATCTCCTCGGGTCTCGTCCAGAGCACGCTGTTGACTAACACGATCGGCTTCTTCGGTGGAGGACTTACACAGACTGGCGTCACGGCCAATCTGAACGCGGCATTGAACCTTGGACTCAACTCCAGCGACGCTCGCGCATTGGACAATGTTCAGCTTCGCGTGGGTGATCGTCAGGCCGCTACTTTTCGGGCAGGGACTCGTTATCCCATCACAACGTCGACGTACACGACAGGAGGAGTGACCAACTCGTCCGCGCTTGCCGGCGTCACCATCAATGGAGTCAGCGCTTCGAGTCTGCTGAACCAGCTTACCGGCACCGCTACCACCATTCCCCAGATTCAATACGAGGATCTCGGCCTGACGTTGAAGGCGACGCCCACGGTGCAGAAGTCGGGCGAGATCAGCATGAAGCTCGATCTGAAGGTGGAAGCGCTGGCGGGCAGCTCCGTCAACAATATTCCGATTCTTGCGAGCCGCCAGTTTGTGTCCGATGTGACCGTTAGGGATGGCGAGACCGCACTTCTCTTCAGCACGTTGACGAGGTCGGAGTCATCGGCGATCAGCGGTATTCCCGGACTTGGCGAGCTGCCCGGCTTCCAGACCGCTACGGCGGACACGACCAAAGCGATGGATTCGAGCGAGATCGTTCTGTTGATTACGCCACACATTGTCCGGCGCCGTGCGAGCACTATCGCGGGGCCGCGCATTGCCTTCAATTCGCCGCAGAAGTCAGACTGATTCCGCTCTCACACGGCAACCACACGGCGAAGACCGTTCCATGACCTGCCTCACGCCGCGTTCTTGTACGGATATAGCCGCCATGCTTTTCGATGATGCCCTTACTGACCCATAGGCCAAGACCTGTGCCGGTCTGCTCTTTGGTGGTTTGAAAGGGCTCGAACAGGCGGGAGCGGATCTCAGGGCTGATCCCCTCGCCAGTATCGGCTACCGTGATGCGGATGCCGCGCTTCCCGCTGCGGCTATCGATCTGGGGATGCAGCCGGATGAGCAGGCGCCCTCCCGTAGCCATGGCGTCCAGCGCATTACGCACGAGGTTGTTTACTACCTGGCGAATCTCACCCTCCAGGCAGAGGACGGTCGGCACGGTGATCAGCTTCATCTCGACGCTGATGTCTCTTACAAGCAACCGCCCCGTGTAGAGCGCCATCACGGTGCGCAACAGGTCTGACATATCCATCTGCGATGGCCTGGTCTGTTGGCGGTGGAAGCGCAGGGTCTGCACCGTAATCTCCGTAACCCGCGTTAGCTCTTCCTGGGCGATCCGCGCGTACTCCTGCACGTCGTCCATGGACTGCGAGTGCCGCATCAGGTAAAGCAGATTTGTAATGGACTCGAGCGGATTGTTGATCTCGTGAGCGATCGAGGACGCGAGTTGTCCCACGGCAGCGAGCTTCTCCGATTTGCGCAGCGCCTCTTCCTGCTGCCGCGTCTGCGTCACATCCGTGTTGACGGCGACGCCGCCGAGGATATTTCCGTTCAGAAAGATAGGCGCCGCCATGCTGCGAATCCAGCGCCCCCCGGCCTTTGCTACTTCGGTTGAAGTTTCTCCTGAGAGCGCCCGATCGAGCGTGTGGAGTTCGGGTGGAAAGCGATCGCCGTTCATCGCCCTGGCTCGGTGGTTGCAGCGCACCCTGGCGTCACGCGTGACCACGTACACCCCATGAGGCATGCTTTCGATCACGGCGTCGAGCTCTGCCGTTCGCTGCGCGGCCAGTTCGTAGACCTTGCGTAACTCGTCCTGCTGCTGACGACGTTCCGTTACGTCACGAAATGTAACGACAACTCCCGTCACCCGCCCGTTAACTACAACCGGCTGCGCAGACATCTCTGCCACAAACGAACTTCCATCTTTGCGGAACATCGTGTCGGTTAGTTGACGGAGGGCTTTGTTCTTCTTCAAAACGCTGTCGAGCGGACACTCGGAGGCGGGATAGGCACGCCCATCGGGATAGTGATGGTGGACCAGATCGTGCATGGTGTTGCCCACCAGTTCTTCGCTGGAAAAGCCGAACGTGCTGAGCGCCATTCGATTGACGAACGTGCAACGACCCTCTGGATCCAACCCCCAGATTCCTTCGCCGGCGGAGTCCAGCAGCGCTTGCCAATGCTGGATCTCCTTTTGGCCCTGCGTTGCTGTCGCGGTAGCTGCCATGCTGGTTTACAAGTTCCCCCGCACCATCACTTGACAGTGAGATGCAGAAATTGTGGCTCTCGTTTGCAGGCTTCTGCGATAGATGCCCCCATGCGTTGACCATCCACAGCCGGACAGCTATACTTGATCTTGTGAGCGCGGGAGTAGCTCAGTGGTAGAGTGCTTCCTTGCCAAGGAAGATGTCGCCGGTTCGACCCCGGTCTCCCGCTCCAAAAACCCCCTGCCTGCGGTACACTTCACCTACAATTCAGAGGGGCTTCAAAGTGAATAGCCCACCCCGAGGCGCGGTACCCAAGTGGTAAGGGAGAGGTCTGCAAAACCTTTATGCGTCGGTTCGATCCCGACCCGCGCCTCCAACTTTTTCATGGCATAGGGGCTATTCAGCAAAACACGCTCATCTGGTCGTCGGACACTCTTCAGGTCCAATCTCTAGTAGCATCTCGCATAGTTCCGGGTAGCCACCATTTTCACAGTGCCGTCCCCACCCAAGTGGAGAGATGGTCACGGAAGAGGGATTTCTATGGGATCTGGGCCCCGAAAATCTCTGACATTCTGGTTCGGCAAACTCCTACGCGGATTATGGAAGGGGCTCGTCATTCTGTGCCAGGTGGTGCTGATTGCCTGGCCGACGCTGGCCATCTATTACTCTCGGCTTCCGTTCTGGGCTCGTTTGGCGCTTGCGCTGGCGTTTATGGTGTTCAGTGTCTGGGCCTTTTGGTTCGCGCGCAAACCACGCATGTATTTTGTGTACGCGGCGCTGGCACTCATCGTTTTGGTTTGGTTCCTCTCACTTCGCCCCTCCCACGACCGCAACTGGCGGACAGATGTAGCAGTGATGCCGCGAGTAACGATCGACGGAGATCGTGTTCACATCACCGACGTCCGCAATTTTGACTATCGCAGCGCGACTGATTTCACAGTGCGATACGAAGAGCGCGAGGTACTGGTCTCCCACCTGACCTCGGTGGATTTTTTTATCTCATACTGGATGCCGGGGCCTGTAGGACACACTTTCGTAAGCTTCAATTTCGATAATGCACCTCCCCTTTGCATCTCTATCGAAGCGCGACCGATAGCCGGTGAGGGCTTTTCGCCCCTTCCCTCCATGTTTAGAAGGTTCGATTTGATCTACATCGTAGGGGATGAACGCGACATCGTCAGGGTACGCACGAATTACCGGAACGAGGACGTATTTCTCTACAAACTCAATGTGTCGCCTGAAAGCGCTCGGGCGCTCTTCCTCGTTTACCTCGACAGGATCAATGAGCTTGCTGATCGGCCGGAGTTTTATCATCTGCTGACCAGCAACTGCACGCTCAACATCATTCGATATGCACGGGCCGTAGGTAAACCGACCAGATTTGATATCCGTTATCTCCTCAACGGCCTCATGGACAGGTATCTCTACAGCAGAGGTTACCTGGACACGTCCCTGCCGTTCGACGAACTCCGTCGACAATCGCGCATCAATGATGCTGCCCAGGCGGCCGGTAACAGCCCGGATTTCTCCAAGCTCATTCGCGCGTCCTTGCCTTCACGCCTTCAATAAAATTTCATGTAGCAACAAAATGGATGCGCATAGCGTTCATTTTTATTGAAAATGTATAGGTGGCCTGCCCACAGGATCTAGAGGAACTTCGATGCGCATTGTCAGTCATTCTCAAAAACTTCTGAACCGTACACTTTTTGCTGTCGCCGCTTTTGCCGCTCTCATCGGAAGCAGCCAACATATCGCTCTGGCCCAGACGAAGATCGACGAAGGGAGCCTCAAAACTCTCCTCGTCAACGTCGATCACCGCAAGCAGATCAGCCTTGATGGCGATTGGCACACCATCGTCGATCCCTACGGCTCTGGCCTCTTTACGTTCCATAACGAGCTCCGCAAAGACGGCTACTTCCTCAACGAGCACAAGGACAACACCGAGTACGACTTCAGCAAGTCTCCTACCGTCAAGGTGCCAGGTGACTGGAATACCCAGAAGGATTCGCTCTTTCACTACGAAGGCCCTTTCTGGTATCAGCGTGACTTTACGTACCAGAAGAAGCCCAATCAGCGGACCTTCTTCCATGTCGGCGCGGCCAACTACCGCAGCTTCGTCTGGGTGAACGGCAAATTCGCCTGCCAGCACGAGGGCGGCTTCACTCCTTACGACTGCGAGGCCACTGACCTTCTGCACGACGGCGACAACTTCGTCGTCATTGCCGTCGACAGCACTCGGCTAGCGGAGGGCGTTCCTACCCTTCAGACCGATTGGTACAACTATGGCGGCCTTACCCGCGACGTCGCGCTCGTTGAAGTACCGACGCACTTCATCGACGACTACGATCTGCACTTGGTTCGCGGAACCACAAATCAGATTGACGGTTACGTTCACGTCCTCGGCGCGAAGGCTGGGGATAAGGTGAGCGTCTCCATTGCGACTCCTAAGCCGACCACAATCGAGGCTACTGTCGATGCTGACGGCCGCGCGCCGATCCAACTTCGACCCGAAGGCCTGGAGCTGTGGTCGCCCGAACATCCGCGCCTCTACAACGTGCAGTTGAAGGCAGGCGCGGACACACTCGATGACGAGATGGGGTTCCGCACTGTTGAGGTCAAGGGCACGCAAATCCTGCTCAATGGCCAACCGATCTTCCTTCGCGGCGTCAGCATCCACGCCGAGGCTCCCTATCGCACAGGGCGGGCTTACACGCAGGAAGACGCCGATACTCTGCTCGGTTGGGTCAAGGAGCTGGGCGGCAACTATGCACGTCTCGCGCACTACCCGCACGATCAGCGTATGACCCGCACAGCCGACCGTCTCGGCCTTCTCATCTGGTCCGAGATTCCGGTCTACTGGGCGTGCCACTTCGGCGACCCGAATACTCTCGCTCTGGCACAGAGCCAGCTCCACGAGATGATTCGCCGCGACCGCAACAAGGCCTCCGTCATCCTCTGGTCCGTCGCCAACGAGACGCCCAACAATCCTGAGCGAACGAAGTTCCTCACCACGCTCGCTAACGATGCTCGCACGTATGATCCCACTCGCCTCATCACCGCCGCTCTACTGGTTCGCACGAATGGTATGACTAAGATCGTTGACGATCCTCTAGGCAAAGCGCTCGACGTCATTGGCGCTAATGAGTATGTCGGCTGGTACGAGCACAAGCCCTCCGATATCGCCGAGACCAAGTGGCAGATCGACTATCAGAAGCCACTGATTATCAGCGAGTTTGGCGCCGATGCTAAATTCGGGCTGCACGGTCCGGCCGACAAGCGCTGGACAGAGGAGTTCCAGGCCAATGTCTTTACGCAGCAACTCATCATGCTCAACAACATCCCACAGCTACGCGGCATGAGCCCATGGATCCTGATGGACTTCCGTTCTCCGCGTCGCGTCTTGCCTGAGATTCAGGACGGCTTCAACCGCAAAGGGCTCGTCTCAGAGAAGGGCGAGCACAAGCAGGCCTTCTTTGTGCTGCAGAAGGCTTACAAGAACAACGGCGTAGGGAAAGCCGAATAACTCAACCTAGGCGGAGGAGGCATGATCAGCCTTCATGTCTTCTCCGCCCCAGACTTTTTGCGCCGTCCAGGGCTTCGCCGGTCCGGCCCAGAATGCATCGATCTTCGGGAGTCCCAGCGGCAACCACGCCGCAGCACACAGGTAGAGGCTTCCCGTCGAGATATACGGCTCACCCAATCCCGGCTGGTGTCCAGCAAATCCGATTGTCAGCCATCCCTTCGCGTCGAATGTTCCGGGCCTCTCGATCATCCTTCGCATCACCGCCGTCAGTGCGCAGCGCACCTGCTCGGGTGACACACCTTCCGGCAACTGCTTCCGCAGGCTGATGTCGCTCAGCAGATGAAACGCGCCGAACCGATAGGTCAGCGATCGTCCAATCGCAGGAAACGTGGCCTCCGGACTGATCATCCGCTCCTGAATCGCGGCATATCGCTGTGCTCGCTCCAGCGCTATCGGCTTCAATGTCGTCCATGCGTCCGACTTCGCTGGCACTGTCTCCAACACCTTCAATAGCATCGGTTGAATGACAAAGCTGTTGTAGTAGTCCCAGTGGAAGTGCGGGCCGTCGCCGTAGGTGCCGTCGCCGACGAACCACAGCTTATGCATCTGGATCGCGTAGTCCACGCGCATGGAGTCCCACTCTTCGCCCATGAAGCAGAGGCCAGCCTCGACTATCGCTGAGAACAACAACCAGTTCGACTGTCCGGGAAGGACCTGCCGCGTAGCCTGCAGTGCTTTTACCAGGTTCGTCTTCGTCGCCTTATCCAGTGGCTCCCACAGCTGCTTTGGCGCACGTAAGATTCCGAGTGCAAGAAACGCCGCGTCCACAACCGACTGCGGCGTCGTACCGAAGTTCATGTAATCGGGTGAGGCCGGGTCGGTCCCGTAGTGAATTCCAGCGCGCGCCCACTCGCGATACTTTGCCTGCAATGCCTCCTCTGAGCCGTCGACCGCTGTGCTTTCCAACCACGGAGCAATACCTGACAACAAGCGTCCCATAGCCTCAAGATGCGTCGATTTGCTCCGAGCCTCTGCCAGTCCGGCTCCGGCCTCCACCGGCATTTTTGCCCGCAGCTGTCCGTGGCTTAAAGCCTCCAGCACGGGGTCGGAGACTCGCTTAACTACCTGAATCCAATACTCGCGGTCGGCAGCGCCTGTGGATGGCAACTGGGCTGAATCGCCATCTACGTGGCTTGCTCCGAAGGCTGAATATGGCGCTGCACCCAGGGCGAGCGCGCCCTTCAAGAAGCCTCGTCTTGCGATGCCAGTTGATTCTTCCTGCGATGCTGCCTCGCCGTTGCTGCTTCCCTGCGTGTTTGTAATCTTCACGAAGCGGATTATACGTCGCAACTTTTCCTTGTCAGAAACGCTCGCGTGATTGACACTGAAGAAGATTTCCACAAACACAAATTTCTGCGACACGGAGAGCCTCCCATGAGCGTCACCCGTCGTGCTTTCATTCAGCGTATGGCTCAGGTCGGCGGCTACTCGGCTGCCTTTGTCACGATGCAGGCCCTGGGGCTTCTTCCCGCGGCAGAGGCATCGATGCTCCCGCAGTTCCCCACCGATTTTGGAAAAGGAAAGAAGGTCGTGATCCTTGGCGGCGGCATTGCCGGACTGGTCTCGGCCTATGAGCTTCGCAAGGCGGGATTTGACTGTACTATCCTTGAGGCGCGCGATCGTCCTGGCGGGCGCAGCTGGTCGGTGCGCAACGGCACCAAGGTTGAGTTCACCGATGGCACAGTGCAGACGTGCAGCTGGGAGAACGGCTATCTCAATGCCGGCCCGGCTCGTATTCCCTCTATCCACACGAACATTCTTAACTACTGCGAAGAGCTGGGCGTACCGCTGGAGGTTGAGGTGAACACCTCGCGCTCGGCGCTGATGCAGTCCGATGTCCTGAACCATGGGAAGCCTGTCGAGCAACGCCAGGTCATCCACGATACACGCGGCTACCTTGCCGAACTTCTCGCCAAGGCAGTCAATAAGCACACCTTCGACGATGAACTCTCGAAGGAGGATATGACCCGGTTGCTCGACTTTGTCCGTAACTTTGGCGATCTCAGCGACAACGACCACTACGCAGGCAGTATGCGTGCGGGCTTTACGACGCCTCGCGGAGCCGGACCGGCCAAGTCCGTCCTGCACAAGCCTCTCAAGTTCAATGAACTTCTGGCCGCTGATTTTTCGATGGGTGAGTTCTATGAAGAGCAGATCGATTGGCAGGCCACGATGTTTCAGCCGGTCGGCGGGATGGACCGCATCCCCTACGGCTTTGCAAAGTCGCTGGGCGAACTCATCCACTACAACTGTCCCGTTACAGAGATCACTACCGGCGACAGCAACGTAACTATCGCTTATACGAAGTCAGGCACTCCCAAAACACTGACTGCCGACTATTGCATCTGCACGATGCCGATCTCGGTCCTTGCGAAGACGAAGAACAACTTCTCTCCTGAAACGCAGCGCGCATTTACGGGTATGCCAATGACGGCTCTCTATAAGATCGCGTGGGAGTCGCCACGCTTCTGGGAGAAAGAGAACAACATCTATGGCGGCATCTCCTTTCTGCACGACAAGGTGGATCTTGTCTGGTATCCGACCGATAAGCTCTTCTCGCCCACCGGAGTGCTGGTTGCCGGTTTTGGGTCTGAGTTCAACAATCTCGGCGGGACGGTGCTGGCCGGAAACTCCTCGGGTGGTCCGACTCCCTTCGGAGCGTTGCCCACAACTGAGGCCAAGTTCGACGCTTCACGCGCCGCGGTGGAGAAGCTGCACCCCGGTCGCTCTCAGCTGCTCACGAAGCCGATCTATGTGGCGTGGAGCAAGATCCCCTACTCGCTGGGCTGCTTCGCAAACAATCATCTGGAGTCAAGTGAGGGGGCTTATGCCCAGCTTGAGAAGCCTCAAGGCCGTACTTACTTCGCCGGAGATCATCTGTCGCGGCTCGTTGGGTGGCAGGAGGGCGCGGCCCTTTCGGCACACCATGCGATCGATCGCATCGCTACGCAGATTCGAGGCTGACGCGGTCGAGGATCGATAACGCGTCCCTCTCCTGCACATCAGTCTCGCGTCAGAGCTGCGATCATTCCAACAAACTCCGGCCATCCTTCGCTCAGCGATGCGCGATCTCCTGCGTCGTAGTCTTCGAACTCGAAGCCCGGACTCACTGTGCATCCCAGCAGCGCCCACTTCCCTCCTGCAACCAACCGGGAGCCTTGCCAGATGTTTCGCTCCACCACAACCTGCGGCCTTTGGCCCGCGGCAAGGTCGGTCCCGATCACTACAGTTCGACCGCTGCCATTTGGCATCAACTGCAGCATCTCCACCGCATCGCCTGCATAGAAATGAAAAACCTCGTCTGACTTCAGCCGATGCATCTCGCTGAAGGTATCCGGCTCCAGCAGATAATAGATCGCAGTCCCCGTTCGACGGACGCTGGGATACCGTGCATCTTCGAAAGCAGCCGCCGCAACTCTTTCTGTAGACTCATAAGTCCGTACGTACCACCCACCCTCACGCGGATGCGGCATCAGACCCAGCAGTTTCTTTACATCTTCTGCGGTCATTTGTTCCCTCTCAGGCTATTCTGTACACAATTCCTCTCATTCTAGTTTCCAGCGAGCTCAAACGTTGACGACGCGCAAACGCCTCGAACGCTACTTTCAATTCACCGCGCACCGCACCAACTGGCGTACCGAGATCCTCGCCGGCCTCACGACCTTCATCACGATGGCTTACATCATCTTCGTGAACCCGGCCATTCTCTCCGAAACCGGTATGCCGCTGGCCGCTGTCACCGCCGCTACGTGCCTTTGCGCGGCCTTCGGCAGCATCCTCATGGGTGGACTGGCAAACTATCCCATCGCCCTCGCGCCCGGCATGGGCCTCAATGCTTACTTCACCTACACCGTCGTCAAAGGAATGGGCGTTCCCTGGCAGAGCGCTCTTGGCGCGGTCTTTCTCTCCGGAGTCATCTTCCTCGCGCTTACCTTCACCGGCATCCGCCAGCGTCTCGTGGCAGCCATTCCGCATCAGCTCCACGCCGCCGTCGGAGGAGGTATCGGCCTCTTCATCGCGTTCATCGGGTTCCGCAATGCAGGCATCATCGTACCGAGTGCCTCTACCGTCGTGACGCTGGGCAACGTCCGGGCGCCTGCCACCGCACTCGCTCTTTTTGGCTTGCTCCTGATTGCAATATTGCAGGTTCTTCGAGTTCGTGCCTCCATGCTTATCGGCGTTCTCAGCACGATGCTCATGGGAGTGCTTTTCCACCAGGTCCACTGGCAGCCAGTGCACTACAGCCTCTCTGCCCTCCGTGACACGGCCTTCCATCTCGACATACGTGGCGCTCTCCACATCGGCGCCTTTGAGATCATCTTCGTCTTCCTCTTCGTCGACCTCTTCGATAACATCGGCACACTCGTCGCCGTCACCCAACGTGCCGGGCTCATCGCTCCCGATCACACCATTCCCCGGCTCAACCGCATCTTCTTCGCCGACGCATCGGCTACCATCGTAGGTTCGCTCGCTGGAACCAGCACGGTGACCAGCTACATCGAGTCCTCTGCAGGAGTGGCCGCTGGTGGGCGCACCGGAGTCACCGCAATCGTCACCGGATTGCTCTTCTTCCTCTCTCTCTTCATCGCGCCGCTCGTTGGAGCCATCCCGAGCTTCGCTACTTCACCCGCGCTCATCCTCGTCGGCGGTCTTATGCTAACGGGTCTCGGTCAGATCGAGTGGGATGATCCGCAGATCGGCATCCCGGCCTTCCTCACCGTCTCCACCATTCCGCTTACATGGTCCATCGCCGACGGCCTCAGCTTCGGCCTCACCAGCTACGCTGCGCTCCAGCTTCTCACCGGCCGGGCTCGCCGCGAGGACTGGATGCTCTATGTGCTGGCGACGCTTTTCTTTCTGCGCTTTCTCTACATCGCCCATTCGTAAAAAGGCGCACCCAAAGCGGATGCGCCCTTCCTATACTGCTGCAGCACTACTTCATTAAGCTGGGCGGTTTCGTTCCCGTTGTTGTGGCAGCCGGAGCAGCTCCAGTGTTAACGCTATCCAACACTGCCTGATAGGCCACGATGTTCTTCAGCGTCTCGTAGGGAATCTGGGTGAGCGGCAGCAGATGTCCGTTCACCGAAAGCGTCGGCGTCTGATCAACACCTGCGTCTGTTGCCAGCTTGATCGAGGCGTTCACCTGATCCTGGATCGGCTGAGTAGCCGCACAGGCATCAATAGCCGCAGGATCAAGTCCAGCCTTGGTCACAGCAGCCTTCAGCGTCGCCTCTCCTGTCTCGGGCGTCAGAGCGGCCTGCGCGTCAAACACAGCAGCTGCATACGGGAAGAATGCATCGTTCTTCTGTTTCTGAATGCAATATCCGTAAGCCGCCGCCTTGAACGCAAACGGATGAAGTTCCGTCAGCGGAAAGCTCTGGAAGACAATGCGCGCATTCGGAAAATCCTTGGCGAGCTGATCCATTGCGGTCTGGGCCTCCTTGCAATGCGGGCACTGCAGATCCGCAAATTCGACCAGCATCAGGTCCTTGCTGGCCGCTCCACGCGAAGCGCCATCAGCGTGCTCCTGCAGCAACTTACGTGTATCGGCAAACGGCGTCGCGCCAAATGGAATCACTCCAGCCGAATCGGCAATCGCATAGTGGCCATCTGGTGTTACAAAGAATGCGGCTGTCTGCACCTTCGCATTGGCAGTCTTCTCCGACACGAAGACAACAACCTTGCTTACGCCGGGAGCCTTCGTCGTTTGAATCGCCTCCACGCGCCAGATGCGGTTCGGATCAAATCCCCACAACGCCTTCAGGAAGCTATTTACGGTCTCTACGGTGGGCGAGGCAGCTGTAAAGTACTTCTGATTTACGGGAGGAAACGGGTCCGGATGACTGGACGGGTCAAGTGCGTGTATTTGCAACTGTGGGGGTGTTGGAGATGCCGAGGTCGCTCCGCTTGTGCTTGTCTGCGCTCCAGCAATTGCCGTGAAACTGAGAACCGATGCCAATCCTGCCAACATCCAATTTGTAATCTTCAAAAGAATCCTTCCTCCGCCGGCGCTCTCCGCGCGCGACATATCTATTACACCTGAACTTTGACCGCAATGGGAAACCGTCTTCCCATTCCAAACGACTTACGCGTGACCTTAAGGACCGGCGCTGCCTGCTGGCGTTTATATTCGCTCCGCTCCACCAGTTGTATGACGGACCGTACCAGCGCAACGTCAACCCCTTGATCCTCAGCGATCTGTTCGGCCGAGCAGTAACGCTCCACATAGGCTTCAAGTATTGGATCCAGCACATCATATGGCGGCAGCGAGTCCGTATCCAGCTGTTCTGGGCGTAACTCCGCCGACGGAGGCTTTTCCAGCGTAGCCTGCGGAATCACCTCGTGCTCCCGGTTCGCGTATCGGCTCAGCGCATACACCCGAGTCTTCATCACATCGCCGATCACCGCCAGCGCGCCCACCATATCGCCGTAGAGCGTGCAGTAGCCAGTCGACATCTCGCTCTTATTGCCCGTCGTCAGCACCAGCGCGCCAAACTTATTCGATAGCGCCATCAACAGCGCACCCCTGATCCGCGACTGAATATTTTCCTCCGCCAGACCGAACGGCGTACCTGCAAACAGCGATTTCAGCACGATCTGGTATTGCGCGAACACATCATGGATCGGCAGCAACTCAAATCGAATCCCGAGGTTCTTCGCTAGCCGCCGTGCATCTTCAATCGACCCCAGCGACGAATACTCGCTCGGCATGCCGACTCCGAGCACGTTCTCCGCGCCCAATGCCTCCACTGCAATTGCCGCAACCAGCGCAGAATCAATGCCTCCGCTCAACCCGACTAGCACTTTCCTGAAGCCGCACTTTAACACGTAGTCACGCGTCCCGAGCACCAGCGCGGTCCACATCGCGGCGACCTCATCCGTAACAGCGTCCTGCGCAACCGGCGCCGCATCCTTTGTATCGAAGATCACGAGATCCTCGGCGAACGAGGCCGCTCGTGCCGCAACCTCCCCATCCGGTCGAATCACCAGCGACGACCCATCGAATATCAGGCTGTCGTTGCCACCTACCTGATTGACCATGACGACATAAGCTCCGTGACGCTCCGCCAAAGCGGCCAGCATCCTCTGCCGAACCTCGGGCTTGCCCTGCCAATATGGCGAGGCAGAGATGTTCAGGATGATCCGCTGACGCCCCGCAAGCTCCTTGGGCTGTGCCTCCCACTCCCGCATCAGCACCTCGACCGGATCGATCTTGTAGATAGGCCGCGGCCAGAAGCTTTTATCGTTCCACGCATCTTCACAGACAGTAATGGCCAGAGGCTCACCGGCAACGGAAGTCAGCGCCTGTTGGGTTGCTGGCTCGAAGTACCGCTGCTCATCAAACACGTCGTAAAACGGAAGCAGCATCTTCTGCTGCATGAAACTAACCTTACCCCCGCTCATCAATGCCGCCACATTTCGTACGTGTTTGCCCACGGGAGAGGTAGACGGCATCACGGTCCCGCACAGAATCTCCGGCCGTCCAGGCACCGCGGTCCACGCAGCGATCTCAGCAAGGGCCTGTTCCGCCCTCGCGATGAATGCCTTCTTCTCCAGAAAATCTGCCGGCGGATACCCACACACCGCCAGTTCAGGAAAAACGGCTAGTTCCGCGCCCAATTCAGCGGCGCGGTCCGCAAACTCAAGAATCTTCTTTGTGTTCCCGACAAAGTCTCCGACCGTCGGGTTGATCTGCGCAAGAGCTATCTTCACAATATTAAGTCTACCGCTTAGGTACCCGTACCGTTCAATACAACTCCCACGGTCCGCGCAAGAATCTTCAAATCGAGCCAGAAACTCCAATTCTCAACATACGCCGTGTCCAGCGAAATATAGCTGTCGAATGAAGGGTCCTGCCGCGCCTCTACCTGCCAGAGTCCCGTGATTCCGGGCAGCACATTCAGGCGGCGCAGATGTGCCAAATCGTACTGCTCCACCTCGGAGGCCACCGGAGGCCGCGGCCCAACCAGGCTCATATCGCCCTTCAACACGTTGTAGAACTGCGGCAACTCGTCCAGCGAGTACTTCCGCAACCACGCTCCTACCCGCGTGATTCTTGGATCATTGGCGATCTTGAACAGTATGCCGTCCCGCTCGTTCATATGCTCAAGCTCTGCCTTGCGCTTGTCTGCATCCTGCACCATCGTGCGGAATTTATAGCAGGCGAATGTGCGCCCCTTCCTTCCGATCCGTTGTGCTTTATAGAAGATCGATCCGTCCGAGTCCATTCGCACAGCGATCGCCGTCGCCATAATCGCCGGGGCCGCCACCAGTAAGGCAATCGATGAAATCGTAATGTCCAGCACTCGCTTCAGGAGAAACGCCCCGATCGGGAACTCGCGGCGATGCAGCGGAATCGTCGGGAACTGGCCGATATACTCCACCGGCGCATTCCAGGCCAGGCCATCATAAAGATCCGGCACGACACGCACATCGATGCCATACATCCGCGCCTCCTCGACCATGCCGATCACCAACCTCTTGTCGCCAGGCACAGAAAAAAATATCTCGTCGACAAACAAGGACCGCGCCAGCGAAAGACAGTTCCGCACATCGCCGATCACATCCGCGTCTCCAGATTCCGCCTCCCGTTCCGTCAGAGCCACATACCCTTTGAAGCGAAAGCCGAGATGTTCCAGCGAATCCAGGTGGTTCCGAAGCGCCTGCCCCACGCGGCCTGCTCCGACGATCAATACATTTCGGGTTTCGATTCCAGCTCGATAGCGTTTGTACGCCATCCGCCGCCACAAGGCCCTGCGCGCACAAAGCAGGATCGTTGTGAAACCGATCATCAGCAAAATGATGATCCGGGAGATCGACTCTCCGTTCGACACATATAACGTGCCACACAGCAGTAGGCCGGAGGTCAGCGTCGCCTGCACGGTCATTCTCTGTTCATTCAGACCGCTGCGATTGTGAATGGGTCCATACAATCCAAAGGACCGCGTGAAAAATATCAGACACACCGCGAACCAACCCACATAAAAGAACAACATCCGTGGCGGTGCGTTAAAGAGATGAGGAAGGACGTCCAGCGTCAGCGTCTCTGCGGGCTGAACTTCATGCAGACGCAACGCCAGAAGTGCAGCAACACTGACGGTGAGCAGGTCCAGCGAAGCCCATACCACGCTGGGGACCGACGGCCGTCGCAGGGCGCCAAAACGGGTTGCGTATGTCTTTTTTCGTCCCCTGGCCCGTGTTCTACCAGAGACAATAACCTGCTGCAAATAATCCGGTGCCGCCATTCGCGAAGCCTCTTAACCGCAATTTTTCCCAGGCAACACAGTTGGTAGGGATGCCCTTAAACTCTCAGGCTCCGTATCCAATAAAGAATTCAGTCTCTGCAGTGGTTGAGAACCCGGCTCAAAACATCAAGTGTCTTGCGGATTACATTGATCTCGAGCTGCGTTTTTACGCACCTTCTTTTTCGCAGCATACTAACGACGTTGACCTGTAACAATCGCCCCATCCACCTTTGCTGGAGGGAGAAACTACATCATCACGTCTCTGCTGCGCTCTGTCTCTGCCACTTTTGGGTAAGCTGCTAAGCCGGCATCACCAGCTCATCCATCGCGAGGAACTCCTGCAGAATCGGGTCCTTGCTCTGCTCCATCTCCTCCATGGTGCCGAAGAAATGCGCCTTTCCTCCATGGAGAAAGACCACCCGGTCCGCGAGCTTCCTTGCGAAGCGCATGTCGTGAGTTACAACGATGCTCGTCAGGTGGAGCTGCTGCTTCAGCCTCTCGATGAGGTTCCCCAGCAGATGCGCCATCAACGGATCCACCATCGTCGTCGGCTCGTCGTACAACACGGCCTCCGGCTGCGATGCCAGTGCCCGCGCAATCGCCACCGATCGCTTCATCCCCGTCGAAAGATCCGATGGAAGCACGTCTTCCATCCCTGCCACTCCCACCATCTCGAGCAGGCCCTTTACCACCTGCAAAATCTGATCCTCTTCAAGGTCGCCTCTCTCCCGCAGCGGAAAGGCCACATTCTCCCCCACTGAAATCGAGTCGAACAACGCCCCATTCTGGAAGACCATCGTTACCTTCCGCCGAATCTCCTGCATCTGCGCCTCGTTGTAGCCGCTGATGCTCTCACCGGCGACACGAATAATGCCGCTATCCGGCTTCAGGAACCCCATCAACATCTGAAGCGAGACGGACTTGCCCACACCGCTGCGTCCCAGAATGCAAAGCGTCTCCCCCGGTAGCACGCAGAAGCTCACGTCTTCAAGAACGACAAAATCGTCGAACGACTTATACACATGCTCGAAGGAGATATACGAGCCCGGCTTGTTTTTAACATCCGGTACGGCCTCAGCGGCAGCCTCGTTCTGCTGCGCCGCCTGATCCATAAATTCTTCAACCGCCGGCGCCACGTCGGCCGACACATCCGCGATCAGTGATGCTGACTGATCTGTCGCCCCCCTGGCACCGTCAGAGATATGTGCAGACCCCTCGTCATCCGTCTTCTCCACAACGTCGCGCTTGTCCCTCTTCTCCGGATCCTGTTGTTTCATTTCTTCTTGCGCGTCGGCCATCATTTACATCCTCTTCTGGCTATTGTCCCATCTGATGCAAGCCGAGCGCTCTGCTTGCGCAATCACCATCACGCACTATGTATCCAGAGCATCCACAAACCGCTCCGCATCGGCAAACTCCTCCGGCGTATTCAGATTCGCAAACCACAGATGCTTCGCCGCCCGTTGCGCCTCCGTCAGCATCGAACAGGGCCTGTCCTGCAGACTACTTGTCCTCCCGCCGAATTCGGCATTCTCATCCCACGGCAGATTAACGAACGCCTGCTCCAAAGGCACACCCTGCCTCTCCGCCAACGCATTTCCCGCCACCTCGAGCATCGAAAATACCTTGAACTCGCACCTCTCTATCGCCCGCCGCACATAAGGAGCTACCTCTTGGTGCAGCAGGCAAAATGTGGATTGCGGCCGTCCGGAGACCGTAAACATCGCAACCCGCGTCCCTGATAATTTTCGACCGAGAACCGTCGCCATCCAGGACTCCAAAAACGCCACAGGCAAAAACGGCATATCCACCGGCAGGAACAAATTCCAGTCATGCCGAGAGTGCGCAAGCGCCGCCTCCATCCCTCCCAGCGGCCCACAACCCTCATGCAAGTCGCGCACTAACGGGGCATAAGCCTCCAGTTCCGGCGTGCTGCTAAGAATATGGACATCCCTGCAAACCCGCCGCAGCTTTGCCACTGCATGCAGCACCAGCGGCTTCCCTGCAAGCTCCAGCAACGCCTTGTCCCGCCCCATCCGCGAGCTCTTCCCACCCGCCAATACATACCCGCCAACATCTGACGGTTCCGGCAAAGTCATCAGGCCCCCACCCTGCTCAGAAACCGCACAATCGACTCAATCCCACGATGAAAGTTCGCCAGATGAAATTTCTCATTCGGAGCATGCAGATTGTCATCCGGCAGCCCGAACCCCATCATCACCGTAGGAATCTTCAACTCGCGCACAAAGTCCCCGACGATCGGAATCGATCCACCGCCGCGCACAAACACCGTCTCCTTACCGAAGACCTCATGCATCGCCTCAGTCGCGGCCTTTACATACACATTGTCTGTGCTCACCACAATCGGATCGCCCGAGTGAATCATCCGCACCTGAAGCTCCACGCCCTCCGGCACAATCGACTCCACATACGCCTTGTACTTCGCGAAGCTCTCCGCCGGAGTCATGTCCGGAACCAGCCGCATGCTCACCTTCGCCAACGCTCGAGCCGGAATCACCGTCTTCGCACCCGCTCCAATAAACCCGCCGGGCATTCCATGCACATCGAGAGTAGGTCGCGACCACGTCCGCTCCAGCACGCTATAACCCGGCTCGCCCGTCAGCGTCACCGAACCAACCTCGGTCTCGCGATAGTGCTCTTCATCGAACGGCAGCGCCTTCCAGGCCTTCAACTCATCGGCAGTCGGCTTGGCCACCTTGTCATAGAACCCGGGAATCAAAATCTTCCCCTCATCATCCTTCAGCTTCGCAATAATCTGCGCCAATGCAACAAAAGGATTCGGCGCTGCCCCGCCATACATGCCCGAGTGCAGATCTGTCCGCGCCCCACGCACTTCGATCTCCGTATAGATCATCCCGCGCAGCCCAACGCACAACGTCGGCAGCTCTGGCGCGAACATCTCCGTATCGCTCACAAGCGCAACATCGGCCTTCAGCTCATCGCCATGCTCACGGACAAACCGCGCAATCCCCTCGCCACCAACCTCCTCTTCACCTTCGACGATCACCCGCACATTCACCGGCAGCTTCCCACCGCCAGCAACAAACAGCGACTCCAGCGCCTTCACATGCATCCACATCTGGCCTTTGTCATCCACCGCACCCCGCGCATAGATATTC
This sequence comes from uncultured Acidobacteriaceae bacterium, assembly GCA_963738855.1. Lineage (GTDB taxonomy): Bacteria > Acidobacteriota > Terriglobia > Terriglobales > Acidobacteriaceae > Edaphobacter. The sequence continues at coordinate 382,450 of CAVTYC010000001.1, forward strand.
CCATCGCGCTCGGTTGGTTCAAACGGCGGCGACTTCCATTCATCCAGAGGCTCCGCTGGCTGCACATCGTAGTGTCCATAGCAAAGCACTGTCGGACCGCCCTCGATATGCAGCCAGTCCGCATACACCAGAGGATGTCCATGTCGAGCCGGAACCAGCAATGCATGTCCCGAAGCATCCGCAATCACGCGCTCGTCCGTCGACGTCTCGATCAGCCGGACATTTTCCATCCCGATGCGCTTCAACTCCTCCGCAACAAACTCCGCCGCACGCCGCACATCGCCGACATGCTCCGGCAGCGTCGACACCGAAGGAATCCGCAACAACGCCTTCAACTCATCTACAAATCTCACCTTGTTCTTCTGAGCAAACTCCACCGCCGCCGTTGTATTCGCCATTGCTTATCCGCTCCCAAAATCTTCTTATCCTGCTGGCGTATCGCAACACCGCAGGAAACAATGAGTATATGGAAGACACGCAAGCCAAGCCCACCACCCCTGCCAAAGGCCAAACCTGGAACACCGAAGCCTATGCCACCAACGGCCGTTTCGTCGCTACCATGGCCTCCGGCGTAGTCGATCTCCTCGCACCACAATCCGGCGAAACCATCCTCGACATCGGCTGCGGCGACGGAGCCCTCACCGAGCAAATCGCCGCCACCGGAGCCATCGTCACCGGCGTCGACAACTCCGCTGCAATGCTCGATGCCGCCCGCGCCCGCAGCCTGAAAGTCGAACTCCACAGCGCCGACGCCCTTCCATACGCAAACCAATTCGATGCCGTCTTCTCGAACGCCGCCCTCCACTGGCTACCCGCCGCGAAGCACCCAGCTATCCTCGCTGGCATCCACCGCGCCCTCCATCCCAATGGCCGATTCGTCGCTGAGATGGGCGGCCAGGGCAACATCGCCGCCATCCGCACCGCGTTGCAAGCCGTCCTCGCACCCTACGGCATCGACGCCGAGGCCCACGCCGAATCCTTCTACCCCGCACCCGCCGTCTATCGTCGTCTATTAGAAGCCGCCGGCTTCACCGTGCAATCCATCGAGCTCATTCCTCGCCCCACCCCGCTACCCAACGGTATGGATTCCTGGCTCAACACCTTCCGCAACGGAGTCCTCGATCGCCTCTCACCCGACGACCGTGCCGCAGCCCTCACCCGCACCGTCGCGCTGCTCGAGCCCGTCCTCCGCGATACCGACGGCAACTGGACCGCCGACTATGTCCGTCTCCGCTTCCACGCCACCAAGAAGAATTAGGACTCCGACTCAAGATTCCCGAGACACTGCTCGAGCACCGTGTTCAGCGACCTCACGGCATTGTCTGAAACCCCGTTCCACACCTTTTTCTCGATCACCCGCGCCGCGCTCTCCGCCGTCTCCATGAGAGTCTCTCCACTCTGCGTCAATTGCGCAACGAGAATGCGATCATTCACCTTATCTTTCACCCGAACGATCCACCCGCCCTCTTCCAGCCCCTGAAGAAGCGACTGCGCCGACTGCGGAGTCATATAGCAGGACCGTGCCAGTTGCGCCCCCGATGCTCCCGGCTCGTTCCGGATCGCATACAACACTTGCAGCTGCGCCGTCGTCACGCCCTGTGGCCGTAGCGCCTCATCGATCTGACCCCGAAAGTGGACCAGTATCCGCTTCATCAACTGCGCCGCAAGTCTGGTCTCCGCCTGACGGTTTTTCTTCTCTCTGGCCATATCAGTCTCCTGATATCATATCAGGAGACTGATATGGCAGCGACCGCAACCACTCCCGCACTCACCCCACAGGCCTGGAGACCCAGCCACAATCCGTGGGCCGTGGCGCTCACGGTTACGCTCGCCACCTTCATGGAGGTCCTCGATACCTCCATCGCCAACGTCGCCCTCCCTCACATGGCCGGAAGCCTCGGGGCCAGTCAGGAAGAGGCCACCTGGGTCCTCACCAGCTATCTCGTCTCGAGTGCCATCGTTCTGCCCATCTCCGGCTGGCTCTCCAACCGCTTTGGCCGCAAACGCTTCTACATGACCTGCGTGGCCATATTCACCGCCTGCTCCCTCTTGTGCGGATTCGCCCGCTCCCTCCCCCTCCTCGTCTTCGCCCGCATCCTTCAGGGAGCAGGCGGCGGCGGCCTCGCCCCCAGCGAGCAAGCCATCCTCGCCGACACCTTCCCCGTCGAAAAGCGCGGCCAGGCATTCGCGGTCTACGGTATGGCCGTCGTCGTCGCACCAGCCATCGGCCCCACGCTCGGCGGCTGGATCACCGACAACTTCAACTGGCACTGGATCTTCTTCATCAACATCCCCATCGGCCTGATCTCGCTCTACCTCAGCAACCGCATGGTTGAAGACCCACCGCAGCTCAAAGTCCGTCGCGAAGCCGCCAAGCACTCCAAGGTCGACTTCATGGGCCTCGGCCTCGTCGCCACCGGCGTAGGCTTCCTCGAGTTCACCCTCGACAAGGGCCAGGAGAAGGACTGGTTCGGCTCGCCGATGATCGTCACCTTCGCCTTGCTCGCGGCCGTCACCCTTGTCGTCTTCGCCATCTGGGAGTGGAACCACGACGACCCCATCGTCGACCTCAAACTCCTGAAAAACCGCAACTTCGGCACCGCCGTCTTCCTGCAGCTCATCCTCGGCATGGTGCTCTTCGGCTCGACCGTCCTCATCCCGCAGTACCTTCAGGTCCTTCTCGGTTACACCGCCGAACGCGCTGGCATGGTGCTCTCCCCTGCCGGCTTCGTCATGATGATCATGATGGCCGTCGCGGGCCGCTCTCTCGGCAAATTCGACCCCCGTTTGATGGTGGCGCTCGGCTACATGGCCACCGCGCTCGGCATCTACAACCTCACGCGGCTCGACCTCAACACCAGTTTCAGTACAGTTACCCTCTGGCGCATGCTGCAAGTCGTAGGATTGCCCTTCGTCTTCATCCCCATCAGCACCCTCAACTACGTCGGTGTCCCGATGAGCAAGACCAACCAGATCTCCAGCCTCTCGAACTTCGCCCGCAACCTCGGCGGCAGCGCTGGCACTGCTCTGCTCACCACCTATCTCGCCCGCAGCGCACAGGTCCACCAAACGGCTCTGGCTGCCAATGTCGTTCGCAACAGCGTCCCGTACCGCCTCTACATCACCCGCATGACCGAATACCTTGTCTCTCACGGAATGCCCGCGGCCACCGCCTCACAGGTGGCCATCGGCCGAGCCTATCAGGACATGCTCCGGCAGGCCTCCATGCTCGGCTACAAGAACGCCTTCTTCATTCTTTCCATGGTTATCTTCTGCCTCGTCCCGCTGCCATTCGTGATGCGGCTACCGCCAAAGAACGCCAAACTCGATCCCGAGGCCATGGGCGGCCACTGACATTTACTCGGCGGACCAGCCGCTCCAGCCTCACAGACTTGGCGTACGATGACCGCATGACCATCGCGATATGGCGCGCCACTGCGCTATCGATCATGACCATTTCGACGTGCGTAGCCGCAGGAGCCCAGGCAACACCAGCCCCAAGCACACCCGGTACGCTGTCGCAGCCAAAGGTATACGCCGCGGACCAGGCACTGGCCAACAAATCCCCCAACGGGACCGAGAGCCGGAGCCTATTGCGCGGAATCCTCACGACAGGAGAACCGGTAGCCGCACATGAGTCGATCCAGCCGGTAGGATCAACTCCCGTCGCACTGCACCCGATTCATCACTCCGAACTGATCGTAGTGAGCGAGGGAGATGTAATGTTCGACCACGACGACATCTCCGAGAAGGCTGGCCCGGGAGACGTGATCTATGTGCCGCTCGGCACCGTGCACCGCGTACGAAACGTGGGAACCGTACCCGCCAAGTACGTCGTCATCGCCATCGGCGGCGACGTAAAGAAGTAATTCGTGATGCCAGCGCCGCACAGGGTCAGGTACGATGGCGGGCATGAAAAATCTAAACCGTCGCGATCTTTGTGTAGCCCTCTCAGCTTTTGCCGCAATGGGAAGCGTCTCAGCTTCATCTCAGGCCCAGGCAATGTCGGGTGAAAAGGTACTGTCAACCCCGCAGGCCTTTCCCTTCGACTCGCTACCGGTCAAGAAGACCGAGAACGGCGTCTCCCGAGCAGTCATTCAGGGCGTCCTGCCCACCGGCGAAGCAGTGGAGATGCACGAAACCACGCTCCTCCCCGGCCACATGCCGCACCCCGCCCATAAGCACCGCCACTCCGAGTTCATGATGATCCGCGAGGGCACCATCGAGTTCGACAACGATGGCAAGAAGGAACGCGTCGGGCCAGGAAGCGTGATCTTCGCCGCCTCGGAGGTCATGCACGGAATCAAAAACGTAGGCGACACACCAGCGAACTACTTCGTCATCGCCATCGGCCGCGAATCAGGAGTGACTCCAGTCGCGCGATAAGCAGCGATCATGCGGTAGCAGGAAACAGCCGATGGAAGTTCTCCGTGGTGATCCTTGCCAGCTCCTCGGCTGAGATACCGCGAAGCTCAGCAAGCGCCGCCGCAGTGAGAGTGACCAGCGCAGGCTCATTACGCTCACCCCGCCGAGGAATCGGCGCCAGAAAAGGAGCATCTGTCTCAACCAGGATGCGATCCGCAGGAGCAAAAGCCGCAGCCTCGCGAATGGCCACGGCCTTGGGATAAGTCAGGTTGCCCGCAAACGAGAGGTAGAAGCCAAGGTCAAGCGAGTGCCGCGCCTCTTCAACACCTCCCGAGAAACAATGCATGATGCCAGCCAGCCCAGTTGGCTGCCAGTGCTGCGTAATCAGGTCCAGCGTATCCTGCCAGGCATCGGCAGGCCCAAACCTGGCCTTAGCCTGCGGCGTAGCCAGCTCAGACGTCCGGCAGTGGATGATGATGGGCTTGCGAACCTCCGCAGCGATGTACATCTGAGCCGTAAACGCAAGCTGCTGCACCGGAATCTCAGGATTCTCCACATGGTAGTAGTCCAGCCCAATCTCCCCCACCCCAACACACTTGGGATCAGCTGCAAGCCGAGCCACCTTAGCCAGAGCCGCCTCGGTAGCCTGCCCAGCCTCCTGCGGATGGATGCCAACCGTAGCAAAAATCTTCGGCAGATCAGCAGCGGACGGGGCATTCGCAAAATCCAGCGCCTGATGCATGGTGTCTGGCCCTTCGCCGATACCGATCGCCAGAATAGTGCCAACACCGGCAACCTGAGCCCGACGAAGAACCTCGCCGCGGTCGTCCGAGTAAAAGTCAAGATGAGCGTGTGAATCAATGAGCATAGTTCTATTTCAAGGGTACATCGACAGAGTGCCTGCTCACGCCAGCATCGGTTCTACCAACGAAAGATCGGTGCAATCGGTGCAAATCGGTGTTAAGCCTTTCCCTGCGGCATAATAGAATCGACAAGGAAAAACATCATGGCATCCGACAACAGCTTCGACGTAGTCAGCAAAGTAGAACTTCAGGAAGTCAAAAACGCCATCGACCAGGCGGCCAAAGAGATCCACACCCGCTTCGACCTCAAGGACTCCAAGTCCAAGATCGAACTCGAAGGCACCGACACCATTCAGCTGGCCTCAGGAAGCGACTACTCCCTCAAGGCCGTCGTCGAAATCCTCTCCCAAAAGCTCGTCAAGCGCGGAGTCTCCCTCAAGAACCTCGAGTTCGAGAAGATCGAGCCCGCAGCCAACTCCTCTGTCCGCCAGAAGATCAAGCTCGTCCAGGGCATCCCCTCCGAGAAGGCCAAGATCATCGTAGCCGCCATCAAGGACTCAAAAAAGAAAGCTCAGGCCAGCATCCAGGGCGACACCGTCCGCGTCGTCAGCAAAGACCGCGACGTCCTGCAAGAGGTCATGGCTCTCCTGCGCGCCAAGGACATCGGCGTCGAACTCCAGTTCACCAACTTCCGCAGCAACTAAAAGCCGTAGTGACCGCATCAAAATTCGTCGCGCGATTTTCGGCCAAGTCCATCTGCCGATAGAACCTCCTGTTACTCTAAATACGAGTGAGCACCCTCTCCAGCGCGACCGCCGCCGAAGTCTTCGAACTCCTACGTGACGACCTCTCCGCCATCGAGCAGGAGTTCTCCCGCCAATCCGCCTCCAACGTCGCCGTCATCACCGACATCGCCCAATACCTCATCGCCGGCGGAGGCAAGCGCATCCGCCCCCTGCTCCTCCTCCTCTCTGCAAAAGCCCTCGGCTGCACCAGCCACTCCCGCATTCGCCTCGGCGCCGTCGTCGAGATGCTCCACACCGCCACTCTCGTCCACGACGACATCATCGACGAGGCCGACACCCGTCGCGGCCGCCCCTCTTCCAACACCACCTGGGGCAACTCCAAGTGCGTCCTCGCCGGCGACTGGCTCTACATGCAGGCCTTCTCCACCGCCCTCGAGGAACGCAATTTCCACGTTCTCGACCTCCTCATCTCGCTCACCCAGCAGATGGTCGAAGGCGAACTCCTCCAGATCGAAAAGCTAGGCCACCTCATCAACGAAGAAGAGTACTTCGACCTCATCTTCCGCAAGACCGCCTGCCTCTTCAAGGTCTCCATGCAGCTCGGCGCGACCATCACGCCCCACACCTACGGCGACCCCACCGAGATCGAGACTCAACTCGGCGAATACGGCCGCAACCTCGGCCTGGCCTTCCAAATCGTCGACGACATCCTCGACCTAACGGCAACCGAAGACGTCCTCGGCAAGCCCGTTGCCAGCGACCTCCGCGAAGGCAAAGCCACACTCGCCGTCATCCATGCCCTCGAGCGCGGCACAGGAGCCGACCGCGAAGCCATCCGCACTGTCCTCGCCGACCGCAGCTTCGACCGCGTCTCCCACCCCCAAATCCTCGAGATCCTCCACCGCCACGGCTCCATCGACTACGCCATGGACACCGCCTGCGCCTACGCCGAAGCCGCCCGCCAAAGCATAGCCGACCTACCCGACACCGAAGCCAAACGAGCCCTACTCTGGGTCCCCGGCTTCGTCACATCCCGCGACCGTTAGACCCCCCTTCACGCGGTCACAGCACCGTCACTACAAGTTCATTTAAGTTGACACACAACAAGCAGAAAGAAAAAATCGCGCCATGCTTCCTCTGCTTGTGCTGTCTATCATTTTTCTCTTCCTTGCTGTAGGAGCATCGGTATTCGTCATTTGCGGAATCTTGCCGCAACTGCGCAAATACGGGCTAAGCGCTGCGTTGTGGTGCGCAACATGCGGACCATGCGTCGTGCTCTGGATGTTACTTGGTGGCCTCGCAATGGTGGCGAACGTTCTGGCGATGCAAGCAGCACAGACAAAGAATCTCCAGGTGCCTGTCCTGCCCAGTGGCATTGGAACCGGATATATTGCGCTGGGGCTGATGGGAACAGTCGTGGTCGCCACCGTGGTGGCCTGGGTTCACCAAGCGGCGATACGGCAGATGACATTTGCGTTGTTTCGGATCTATGCAGGGTTAGTCTCAGCGGGCATTGGTAGCGTCTGGGGTTGGTGCTTATGGATCTGGCTTGTGCTCGACACGCACCTCCCATACAGATTCCTGCTCTGGGGCTTGGGAATGGTGGTATTGTGCGCAGGATTTGGCTATGCCGGCTTTCGCTGGGCAAAGAAGTTGAGGAATGATTGTCCGACGATGCCTGGGTTGGTTTCGCAAGCAGAGTTCGAGGGATTGGTCTGACATAGATCAGACAAGCTCGATGGCCATTCCCCACCCCACATCTATAATTTCTGCATCATGTGCAGGCTTCTCCAATCCGCGCTGTTAGCCTCATTCGCCACAGCCTGCCTCGCGCAAACAACCCCGCCCGACCCCCAGAACACCCTTCATACGACAACCCGCCTCGTCATCGTCCCTACCCTTGTTCAGAGCCCGGCCAACGAAGTCATCTACTCTCTCACGGCCAACGATTTTCTACTCACAGACAGCGGCGCTCCACAGAAAATCACTCTCGACGACGAGACCAAACCGCCGCTCTCCCTTGTCGTCCTCATCCAAACCGGCGGAGCAGCCGTCCACCAGCTTCGTGACTATCGCAATCTCGAAACCATGCTGGCCTCGCTCCTCGGCAAGCCGCCAAATCAGGTCTCCATCGTCAACTTCGACAGCCGCCCCGAAGCCGCCTCCCCCTTCACCTCCGACATCGCCCAGTGGACCGACGCCATCAACCACCCCGACCCCGGCGACTCCGGCGCCGCGATCATGGACGGCCTCAAGTTCGCCCTGGACCTGCTAAGTCACCAACCAACCACCAATCGCCGCGCCATCCTGCTCCTCTCCCAGCCTCACGACATCGGCAGCAAAACCACCGCCAAAGAAATCCTTCGCATCACCGGAGAGACCAACACCGCCATCTATACCCTCACTTTCTCCCCTACCAAGACCACCCTCAAAGACTCGCTCAAAGAAAACCCCCACGGCAATCCGCCCATTCAGGTTGGCAATGGATCCTATGTGGCCTACTTCAATCTCACCGAACCGATGGAGATGATCATCGACGCAATGCGCAAAAACGTTGCCGCAGAACTCGCCACCCTCTCAGGAGGGGAAGCGTCCCACTTCGACAACCAGCACCAGCTCGACGAACAACTCGGCATCCTCGCCAATCATCTGCGCAACCAATACCTGCTCAGCTTTACCCCCACCGCCATACAGCCAGGCCTTCACGCTCTCCGCGTCAGCCTACCCAATCATCCCGATTTCACCGTCTCCGCCAGAACCAGCTACTGGCTCGACAACACTAACTAATCGTTAGATCTTTCCTGAAAGCTTCTAGTCAATAGAGGTGCACCATGAACCCACCAAAGCCGGCTCCGCCACTAGCCGGACACATCCTTGGCTCTACCATCGATGCCTTTGTCATCGCGGAGTGGCAGGATCCAGGAGGCCCCGCTGGCCCTCCACGCCTCATCGCTCCGCTCCATCTGCACCACAGCGATGACGAAGCCTGGTACGTTCTCGAAGGCACCCTCTGCATCCGAGTCGGAGACGAAGAAGTAGAAGCTCACGCTGGATCAGGCGTCCATGTGCCACGCAACACGCCTCACACGTACTGGAATCCGGGCCCCGGACCAGTCCGATATCTCCTCATCATGACATCCAACATCTTCCGCCTGATCGAAGAGATCCACTCCACACCGGACCGCAGCACTCCCACCCTTCAGGCAATCTTCAGGAAATACGACTCCGAACTCCTGGGTAACTAAGTTGATCCGTAAAACACCTGCTTAACCCCGGAGAGACGCTGCCCACTCAGGCACCGACTCACACCAGTGCATATATCCCTTATGTCCAAAAGCCACGAGTGCATAGCCTGTATCTGCAGAGTTATCCAGAATAACCGCAAGATCAGCCTCTGGCAGCAGCCGCCTCATGTTCGCTAACGTTCGAGGATAGCGCCTCCGTTGATCTTCCTCGGGCACATCATGACCACCTTTTTTCACTCGCGCCTTCACCCGTTCGATGTTAATCTCCACCGAAGCCGTCCCCACAAGACGACCATGACGTTGAATCCGGCAGCTTTGGCTCGGGATGCCATCCGCAAATACGTGCTGCCAGACAGCGTTGTTTCCACCGTAAAGCTCTGTCCACTAGTAATCAATTCCTCCGCGAGCCGAAGCACACGTTTGCCGGCCTCGATATCGGAGTTATTTGCATCCATAGTCTCCTGGATCGATTTGGCGATAGCATCGGGGTCGAGAACCGGGGTCTGCTGAAACTTATCACGAGCGGAGGACGTAAGGGTACTCTTACCGCATCCGTTGGAACCGGCAATAATCGTAAGAACAGGACCACTCAAGCAGCTTCGCTCTTCGCTTTATCCTGCTTCTTTTCTTCTTCCAGAATCCACTCAAGCTTACGGCGTTCCCACTTCACGCCTTCGCGTCCAGCCTTCACCAAGCTTTCTGCGAACTTCTTAATATCGAACTTCTCGACATCGATGTGAGTGTCCATGCAGAAATCTTACTCCTCGCCCACATCCTCATCAACATCTTCCTCCACCGCCAAATCCACCGCGACCAACCCTCGCCCGCGCTCCACCAGCACCTGAATCCTACCCTCCGCCGCCTCCAACTCCTTCTTGCAAGCCTCCGACAGCTTCACGCCCTCCTCAAACAACCGCACCGACTCATCAAGCGACAACTCCCCCCGCTCCAGCCGCTCGACCACACCCTCCAGCGCCGTCAACTGCTCTTCAAAACTAGCCATACCATCTCCTGAACCTGAAGCCGAACTGCGCAGCAGCGAACCCGAAAACCTAAACCAACCCCAACACCTGAGCCGCAGCCGGAAATTTCCCAAACGGCGCACTCACCTGAACTCCCTGCACCATCGGCCTCGCCTCCTCCAGCATCTCCCGGGCAATCGCCACACCCTCAGCCTTAGCCGCATCGGGCGAAGTCACCGCAGCCATCCGAGCCATAATCGACTCCGGCATACTCACCCGCAAGTCATTCTTCATAAATTCAGCATTCCGCAGACTAGTCAGCGGCCAGATCCCCGCAATCACCGGAATCCTGAACCCTTCAATCCGCCGCAAAAACTCTTCAAGCACGCGCAGATCGAACACCGGCTGCGTAATCGCATACTCCGCACCCGCCTCAACCTTATACGCGAACCGCCGGACCTCCTGATCGATATCAGGCACACCCGGATTCGCGGCCACAGCAATCGTGAACCCGGTCGAGCCCCCAATCGAGTTCTTCCCAATATCCAACCCGCAGTTCAAATTCCGAACCACATTCACCAACCCAATCGCATCCACATCGAACACCGCCGTAGCATCCGGATAATTCCCCAGCTTCGGAGGATCCCCCGTCAAACACAAAATATTCTTCAACCCAATCGAAGAAGCCCCCAACAGATCGCTCTGAATGCTCAGCACATTCCTGTCGCGGCACGTGTAATGCAGCACCGTCTCGATCCCCACATGCTGCTGGATCTGCACGCACAGACTCTGCGCACTCATCCTCGCACTCGCCCGCGGCGAATCCGGCACATTGATCGCGTCTACCCCCAACTTATGCAAATAGGCGGCACCGTCAAGCTCCTTGCTGCAATCGATCCCCTTCGGCGGCACAATCTCCACCAGCCGCACAAACTCCCCCGCGGCAACCATCGCCCCAATCTTCGACCGCTGCGCCAGCGGTGGAGGAGCAACCTTGTTCTTCACCTCTTCCGTAGCGGCCTTGTCCGCGCTCGTCTTCTCCATCACCTGAGCGCCGGCCTCCATCGCATCCATCGCACGCAGCGAACTCTTCATCGCCCGCGTATAGCTTGGAGTCGTCCCGCAACACCCGCCCACAAAGCTAGCCCCCGCCTTCACCAGCTTCCGAGTAAAGCTAGCCATGTACTCCGGCGAAGTCAGATAAATCGTCCTTCCCTCAACCGCCCGAGGAATCCCTGCATTCGGCATAGCCGCCAGCGGCAGCGTCGTCAGCGGCCTCATCCGTTCAATCACGCTCAGCACCGTAGCCGGGCCCGCGCTGCAATTGCACCCAATCGCATCCGCGCCCCACTCCGTCAGCTTCGTCGCAGCTGTCTCCGCCGAGGCACCATCCAGACAATTCCCATCCTCATCGACGGTCATCATCACAATCACCGGCGTCTCCGGCGACACACTCCGAGCCGCCCGAATCGCCTGCTCCGCCTCCACCAGCGAGGTCAGCGTCTCGACAATCAGCAAATCCACCCCAACCCCAGGCCCACCCTCGACCATCGCGCTGATCTGCTCGGCAAACGCCTCCCGAGCCTCGTCCAGCCCAACCTTACCCAGAGGCTCCAGTCTGACGCCCAGCGGCCCAATCGACCCAGCCACAAAGGCCTCGCTGGCCTGCTTCTCGCGAATCTGTTCCACGCACCGCCGCGCCAGCTTCACGCCGGCAACATTGATCTCCCGAACCTTATCCCCAAACCCAAAGTGCTCCAGCCGAAACCGGTTGGCCCCAAACGTATTAGTTTCAATCACCTCGGCGCCCGCCTGTAGATATTCCGCATGGACCTCGCGCACCATCTCCGGCTGCGACAGGTTCAGCTCGTCGTAGCACCGGTTGATGAATACGCCCCGCGCATACAGCATCGTCCCCATCGCGCCATCACACAGCACCGTCGCGCCGTTAAACAGTCTTTCCACGGTCACAGGACTCACCTTCTCGCTCGTTAGAACCTCTGCCATCATCATCTCCGGTCTATTCCTCTCATCCTAAGCCACCACCCCAACTCGCTCCAAGCCAATAGCATTCAGACCGCTACCCAACCCGCCTTTACCGCGTCCTTTGTTATACTCAGCGTTATAGCAGTGGCCGGAAATCATGCCGCAGCGCTCAGGTTTGGAGTCCTTACCGTTGAAGAATCGTAGTCCCCTCAGCCAGTCTTTTTGTGCCCAGATCCTCTGCGGCCTCCTGATCGCCGTCGCTACCTTAGGGCTAGCCGCCTGCAACAGCAACGACTATTACAAATTCCCCCAGTACACCTTCGCCAACCGGCCCATCCCGCCCAGCAAGCTGGCGAACCGCGTCATGGCCTCGGTCACCGTCAACGGCACCCAGGGCAGCCTGCAGATCCTCGACGGCCTGCGCGATATCCGCAGCAACGTTCAGAACACCATCCCCAGCTTCTCCATCTCGGGCTACGGCGCTGGCTTTCCGAACATGATCTTCAACTTCCCCGAGCAGGTGCGCGGCTACGTCTATTCCAACACCGACGGCAGCCTCTTCAACATCGACTACGGCAAGGAAGCCTCGACCGGTTCAGCCGGAACTTTCCCCACCGCCACGGCCCTCGCCATCCCCGCAAGCTTCAACCACATCTATGCCGCCGAAGCCGGCACAGGCATCCTCGGCGTCGTCGACAACACTACCGGCAGGAGCTACGGCCTCAACCTCCCCAACGTCTATCAGGTAGCCGTCAACCAGGGAGACACCGTCGTCCTTGCGATGGTCCGCAATTCCAACACCCTCTACCGGCTCATCAAGCTCAACGCCAACCAGGCAGCCCCATCCGGCTCCGTAGACTGCCAGCCCGTCAGTCTCCCCGTCTACTGCGTCGTCCCTGTCCCCGATAGCACGACCAAGCCCAGCCTCGACCGCCCCATCGGTGTCTACTTCTCCCTCGACGGCGCCACCGCCTACGTCCTCAACTGCGGCCCCGAGTGCGGTGGTCAAACCGCCGGCGTCACTCTCCTCCGGCAGGGCTCACTCACCGTCGACGTCAACACTCCGCCCTATCCCAGTGCTATCGTCAATAACGTAGCCATTCCCGGCGGCGTCACCACATCCCTATCCGACGGAACCACTCTTTATCTAGCTGGACAGCAAAAGCAGCCCGACGGCCTCTGGGCCGGACGCCTCACCCTGCTCAACATGAACACCCTCACCGCCGGTGCGCCTATCGCCATCTCCGACGGCAACCATACCAAGATGCTCTTCGCCGACGACAACACCCTCTGGATCGGCTCTCAGTTCTGCGCCACCGGCGAGCGCGCCAAGCTAGGCCAGAATTACAACTGCCTCACCAGCTACAACCTCGGCTCTGGCACCGCATCTATCGTTCCCGCCGTCAACCCGAAAGACCCTACCTCCTCGGTTCCCTTCCCCAACGCCAACCAGAACCAGTGGTATCTGGGCGACCTTACCGGTCTCTGCTGGGTCGAGGGCCTGCACAAGGTCTACACCGCCTACGGTGGCCAGGTACACGCCTTCAACACGACCGACCTCTCCGAGATCAACAACCAGTTCATCATCATCCAGGGCACAGCCCTCGACGTGGCCTACATGGACGCCAGCACCAACACAACCAACTAAAGACAGGGAAGAGGATTAGGGAAGAGGGACTAGAAAGCGGCATGCTCGAGTCTTACCGGGATTTAAAAGTCTGGCAGCGCGCTATCGAAATGAGTCTCACCATTTATCGCGTCACCACTGGCTTTCCCAAAGAAGGGATGTTTGGCCTTACAACCCAAATTCGCCGTGCGGGAGTCTCTGTAGCCAGCAACATAGCCGAAGGCTATGGCCGCAGCTCCCGAGGAGAATACAAACAGTTCCTCGGCATGGCGCGGGGCTCAAACCTCGAAGTCCAGACACAACTCTTCATAGCAACTGAACTGGGCTACGGCAATCCCGCTCTCCTGAAAGTATCCGAAACCCTCTCGATCGAAGTCGAGCGAATGCTGAACTCCCTTATCGCTAAACTGTAGCAATGCAGCCTTCTCTTCCCTCTTCCCTCTTCCCTCTTCCCTCAGCAGTCGACATCCTCGCCATCGCCGCCCACCGCGACGACGTCGAGCAAACCTGCGGAGGCACCCTCCTCGCCATGCACGCCCGAGGCTGGCGCACCGGCATCCTCGACCTCACCCAAGGCGAGTCCGGCACCCGAGGCACCGCCGCCGAGCGCCAGGCCGAAGCCGAAGCCGCCGCCCGCATCCTCAACGTCTCCCATCGCGAAGCCCTCGACCTCCCCGACGGCAACGTCCAGAACACCCTCGAAAACCGCCTCAAGATCGCCGCTGTCCTCCGCCGCCTGCGCCCCCGCGTCGTCATCCTCCCCTACTGGCAGGGACGCCACCCCGACCACTACACCACCGCCACCCTCGGCTACGAAGCCTGCTTCGTCAGCGGCCTAGCCAAAATCGAAACCCCACCCACCCCCGACGGCCAATCAACCCCACCCCACCGCCCCTATAAGATCCTCTACGCCTCCCTCTACGCCGACGTCCGCCCCACCTTCGTAGTCGACATCACCCCATTCGTAGAGCAGCGCCTCCAATCCCTCCTCGCCTACCGCTCCCAATACGGAAAGCAACCCACCGGCACCGGCCTCTTCGTCCCCGAAGAAGACATCCGCGAGCGCACCTTCGCCACCGCCCGCCATTACGGCCTGCTAGCCGGAGTCCGCTACGCCGAGCCCTTCGTCCAAAAAGAAGTAGCCCTGGCCGAAGACCTCATGCTCCTACCCGTCCAATCCATCTAGCCCACTCACTCACTCCACAACCGTGTCATCCTGAGCGAAAACGCGCGCTTTTGCGCGTCAGACTCGAAGGACCTGCGGTTGCTTTTGCCTTTGCCTTTCTTTTTGTCATCCCGTAGGGATCAGCTGTTGTCGTTGCTTTTGCAGTTGCAGTAGTTCCTTCCCCCAACAAACGCCCGGGGTGCCCCATCCATGGCGCAGTCTCACCGCGACATGGGTGGGAAAGTATCCCTCCACCCAGCCAGCTCTTGCCGTTGCCTTTCTTGTTTCATCACCGAAGGGGACCTGCTGTTATCCACCCACCACTAATGCGCCTGCCGATCATCCACAGCCAAACCCATCTCACCCAAACCCAAAACCTGCTCCACAGTCGGCTCCGCCACCGTCACGCAATTCCTCCCTCCCCGCTTCGCCTCATACAGAGCCGAGTCACTATGATCCATCAAGCTCTCCCAAGCCAACCCACACTGCTCCGACGACGCCACCCCCAAACTCGCCTGTATCCGCATCGTCTCGCCCCTGTACCGAATCGCCAACTCCTGCACCTCAGTCCGCAGCCGCTCTGCCACCGTCAACGCCTCCGCCAGCGCCGTATCCGGCAGCAGTACACAAAACTCATCCCCTCCCATCCGCGCCACCGAGTCATGCCCCCGCACCGTCTCCTGCAGCACACCGGCCACCGTCTGCAGCACCACATCGCCGCACCCATGGCCCATCTCATCGTTGATCGCCTTCAGCCCATCCAGATCCATCATCAGCACCGCCAGCCGTCCCCCCGCCCTCCGGCAACGCTCAACCTCCCGCACCGCCACCCGCTTCAGCGCCCACCGATTCAGCAACCCCGTCAGCTCATCCACCTGCGCCCGCCACCGCAGCTCCACGCGCAGCTTCGCCGCCGAAAGAAACATATATCCAAACGCAATCGCCGCGTTCGCCAGCAGGCACGACACCAGCCACACACGGTCAATCTCCACCGAAGTCTGCAGATACCCCCGCGTTCCCATCTTCAACGTCGTCAAAGCCCGCAAAAACAACACCACCGAATACCCCGACATCGCCAGTCCCGTCAGCCATCCCGCCAGCGCCATCTCCTCGCCCGAGAACCGGAACACCACCGAAGCAATCACCGCATACTGAATCCCCAGCGTCCCCGAGATCAAAATCAGCACCGACGCCGAGTCCGGCGGAGCCCACAGCAGGTACCCCAGCCCCGCCATCATCGCTCCCATCAGCGCCCATTGCGTCCGCCGCAGCAGCGGTCCGCGCTCCAGCAGCTCCGAAAAGCTCCGGTGCAGCATCATCACACCGCTCACCGCTAGCACGCCCGTCAGCGCCTCCGAGATCCGCACTGGCAACCAATGAAACCCCGCCACCGCAATCAGCAAGACCGCTGCCCCTCGACAAAGGTTCGCCCCCGCAAACCACATCGCCCCCTTCGACCCGCCCACCATCCGTGCATTCACCAGCATGACGCCGGCATACAGCGCGAAGAACAGAACGTTCATCACCAGGAGCGTCTGCGTATCCATCATGTCCGCCCAGTGAGGCAGTGTAGGCCCGTTTCCTGTATCACGCAACAAAACTAAGGCACTTCCGCCCTCATAGGCGCTCTTCAGCACCCACCCTGACAGTCCTTGATCCGCATCCGCCACCGCACTTGCGATAAACATGCTCGGCCACCCTTCGGATTCCCAACTCTCCCATCAAGCCCCGAACCTGTCCATACTCTGACACACCCCTGTTCCCGAATTGTTAACACATCCATCCAAATACAGTTGCTTTTCAGTAGTAATTGCCGTCGCCGCGCCTTTGCCTTTCTGGCTTGTCATCCCGTAGGGATCTGCTTTTGTCGTTGTCGTTGTCGTTCTTGCTTGTCATCCCCGCAGGGGATCCGCTTTTGCCCTTCCTTTCCCCACCTCAACTCTTGTCATTTCGACCGGAGCTGCTCACGCTTTTGTGAGCAGCGCAGCGGAGAAACCTGCTTCTCTACCCCTTCCGCCTCTCAGCCACCAACCGCCCCCTGACAAACCCAACCACCTCCTCCGTCACATACAACGGAGGCCGCATAGCCAACACCGGCGTCCCCTCCACCAGCTTCAAAGAAACCCCCTTCCACTCCGGCCGCCCCAACACCCCCTCAGGAACCAGCACCGCATCCGCCCGATCCAGATACAGCCGGGCCGAATCCTTAAAATCCACCACCTCCGGATCCAGCACACTCAGATAAAGATCAGGCCGCAAAAACCGCAGAATGCTGTTCGACTCGATCACCGCATTCTCCGCCCCCGCCAGCTCCCTCCGAATCCTCGGCATCGCCTCCGCCAGATCCCCCGTCCGAGTCCTCACCCAAAGCGACCGCACCGCCCCCGCCGCCAGATACCGTCCCGAATCCGTACTCAAATCCCCATCCACCCGTTCCTCGCTCACCGCAACAGCATGTTCGGCCGTCTCACAATCACAGGGCTCCCCATTCGCCGAGCACATCCCATGCCCAAACTGCGTCACCTTGAACGCCGTCCACCGCATCTCCGGCATCGCGCGGATCAGACCCTCCACCACGCTCGTCTTCCCAATGTTCCGAGAGTGCCCGCCAACCACCACAATCGCCATTTTTATGTACCGCCAAAAACCACAACTTAACCACGTTTGCGCCACTTAAAACCACAAGCTAACCAGCGTTTTTTCCCGGAAATCAGCGTTTTTTCAGCCTCGCCAGGTCCCTCAAATATTCCTTCAAAGGACGCGCCGGCCGCCCCCAGAAAACCTCTCCCGGCCCATGCATCTTCTTCCCGCTCAAAACCCCAGCCCCACCGCCCAGAATCACGCCTTCCCCCACCGTAGCATGCTCCCCAATCCCCACCTGCCCCCCCAGCACCGCCCCATCCTCCACCACACTCGACCCCGAGATCCCCGTCTGCGCCGCAATCACAACATTCTTTCCAATCACGCAGTTATGCCCAATATGCACCAGATTATCGATCTTCGTCCCCCGCCCAATCCGCGTCTCCCCCAACGCCCCCCGGTCAATCGTGGTGTTCGCTCCAATCTCCACATCATCCTCCACCACCAGCCGCCCCTGCTGCGGAAATAGCACATACTCCCCCGTCTCCGAACTCCGCGCATACCCAAACCCTGTGGACCCCAAAACCGCCCCCGCCTGCACCACCACACGATCCCCAATCACCGTCCCCGGATAGATCGTCACCCCCGCTAAAACATTGCAATCATTACCGATCCGCACCCCATCCCCCAACACCACACGAGGCCCCACCCAGGTCCCCTCACCAATCTCCACCCCCTCCCCCACCACCGCAGTCGGGTGCACCCCAGCTACAAACCTCCTACCCGCCAACCGCTGCCCCACCACCGCAAACGCATACCGAGGATCAGCCACCCATAAAATCCGCGGATCCGCCGGCAACTCCCAAAGCTCCACCTTATTGCTCACCAGGATCGCCCCCGCCTTCGACTCCAGCGCCGCAGCCAGCGTCGTCTGATCCATCGCGAACACCACCGCATCCGCGGTTGCCCCATCGATTCCCGACACCCGCGTAATCTCCGCTTCACCCTGCGAAGCCTTCGCCCCAACCCACCCCGCTATCTCGCTCACCTTCGCCATCAGTAGATCCTCTCGTCCCCATCCGGCCGCGTCTTCCAGCGCCGATGCATCCACAACCACTGCTCAGGATACCGCCGAACATACTGCTCAATGACCGCCGTAAAATGCGCTGTATTCCTCAACGCATCTGCCTCTGCATCGCCGGTATGCGCAACCTCCAACTCCTCGCCAAACCGCAGCACATACCTCTGCTCACTCTCTTCCCACAGCAGAAACCCCGGCAAAACTGCCGCACCCGTCTTCGCCGCCACTCGAGCCATCCCCGAAGCAGTACAAGCCATCACCCCAAAAAACGGCACAAACACACCCTGCGGCGGAGTCATATTTGTATCCATCAAAAACCCAACCGTCTGCCCCGCCCGCATTGCTGCAATCAATCCTCGCGCAAAATCATCCTTATGGATCACCCGATTCCCGTGCAAACACCGAATCCGGTTCACAAAAGCATCCACTAGCGGATTATCCAGCCGCCGTATCACCATCGCCATCGGATACCCCATCAGCGAGTGATAAAAGCTCGAAAGCTCCCAAGCCCCCAGATGCCCCGTTAGCACCAGCACGCCCTTCCCCCGATCCCGCGCCCGCAGATAATTCTCCAGCCCCTCATACCGGATAAACCGGCTCGCCCCCTCCGCCGTATACCCCGGCATCAGGCAAAACTCCGCCAGCAGATACCCCAGATTTCTGTAAACCGAACGCAGCGTCCTCTCTCGCGCAGCCTCACCCATCTCAGGAAACGCCAGCTCAAGATTTCTCAGCCCCACGCGCCGAAGCCGCCCCAGCAGACGAAATGCGAGCAAGCCGATCGTCGCCCCGACCCCGCGCGCAACACCCCGCGGCAAAATCCGCAATAGATGAACGAACACCCAGACAAAAGCAAACTCCACCGTCTCGCGGACGTTCACCTTGTCCTTCGACCGTTCCTTCTGGATAGCTTCGCTCAAGCCTCAAGTCTAACGGCTCCCAGCATCTTGCCCAAACGCAGGAAGAGGCGACCGTAATCGATCGCCCCTTCACAAGCTACTTCAAACGCGTAAATCTTAGTGAGCTGCCTTCGCCCGAACGAAGTACTTCGCCACCGTCCGTACAAACGGCTCTGCCTCAGGCGGCGTAGGCTGGTTCCCCTTCAGAACGGTCTCAAACGGAATATTGTCGCCATACAACGCCTTCGTATAGTCCTGGTTCTGCGACAGCACAGTCCCATCCAGATCGATGCCCGCAAACAATCCCTTGCTGCGCGAATAGGTCAGAAACTCTGCATTCATCTTCCAGTCTGTGCCAGCCTGAGCGTTGCGTCCAACCGGCCCGGCCGAAGCCGCGGCATCTGCACCAATCTTGAACTTGTTCTTCAGCATGTCCTGAAGTCCCTGATCGTTCATCGCAATCAGAACCAGATCGGTCGCCTGTCCACCCATCTGAAGTCCGAAGCTCCCGCCCTCCAACTGCACCAACACCGGCGCGCTCCAGCCCCTCGGGGTGCGGCAGGTCGCGACGCCTTGGCCATACTGCGCGCCAACCACGAACGCAGCCTTCTTGAAGCTCGGAATCACCACTACGCACGAGGCTCCCGCCAAAATCTCGCCAGGAATTCCCTTATCGGGTGCCGACATGATTTGGGTGATTACCGTGCTCGCATCCTGCAACCGGCTAGCAATCTTCTCCTTATCGGTCGCCCCGAACGCACTCATCGAACTCGCCAAAAAAGCGACTCCACTCACAATCACAGATAATTTCTTCATTTTTTCACCTTTTTTTATGCCTTATTTTATCCAGCAACAGAGCTGGAAAGCGTCGACAAGCCGCTTATTTCCAACATGATATGAGATGTCTTTATGAGAAGAGAAGTTGTACGGACTGGGAAACCTGAAAATTTAAAAAAATGGGGGTTGTAGAGATAGTGCCTGGATCGCCAGACGCGCTCTCTACAACCCCTCTCCCAGGTCTGTGTTGCTTACTGATAACTCTGCATCACAATTCCCTGTCTCACAACGGTACAGAGGTATGTAGACCTTTGGGCAAAATCTATTAGCAAGATAGTTACTATGGAGCAGCAACGTAACTTATTGCTGCGTAAAGAGATTTCGACTTACAGCCTGCATCGTCAGGGCAATCCGGTTTGTTACCCCAACCTTCCGCATCAATCTGCCCACATGCGCTTTCACGGTCGCTTCATCGATACCCAGCGCACTGGCGATCTCCCGGTTGGGACTTCCTGCAACCAGCAACCGCAGAACCTGTCCCTCCCGCTCAGTAAACCGCGGCTCACCTACCGCGCCGTGCCCGTCGCCAACAGACGAAGCCTCCAGTAACCGCGCCAGCACCTTCCTCGGAGCCCACACCGATCCGTCCTGCACGATATCGATCGCCAGCCGAATCTCACTCTCTTTCGCCCCATGCGTCAGATAGCCCTTCGCGCCCGCGCCGATAATTCGCTGGATGTACTCGAGGTCATCCGCCATGCCGATCACGACCAGTCGCAGATGAGGACGTGACCGTCGAAACGTAGCCAGCAGTTCAAGAATGTGGTCCGTACACGACGCGTCGATCAGGATCAGCGAAACACCTGACGCATCCAGCGCGCCCGGAACCGACAGCGGAATCACGTCCGCCTTCAATCCCTCGGCAAAGATCGCCTGTAATCCCATAATCCGCAGCGGGTCCGTAGCAATCAGTCCCAGGCGCAGGCGTTCGTGAGGCAGTGTCTCTTTCATGGCCATTGCGGCATCCTCGCGCCGTCGGTCAATCAGTAGGCATTCCAAAAAATCAATAAAAATGGCAGCTCTACAGCTTCGGTAGAACGATCCCCTGCTGATTCTGATACTTCCCCTTGCGGTCTGCGTAGCTTACTTCGCAAACCTCATCCGACTGGAAGAACAGTATCTGGCATAGCCCCTCGTTCGCATAAATCCGCGCTGGCAGCGGCGTCGTGTTCGAGATCTCCAGCGTCACAAACCCCTCCCACTCCGGCTCGAACGGCGTTACGTTGACGATAATCCCGCACCGCGCATACGTCGATTTCCCCACGCATATCGTCAGCACATCTCTCGGAATTTTGAAGTACTCAATCGACCGCGCCAGCGCGAAAGAGTTCGGCGGAACAATCACACTCGGCGCCTGCACCGAAACGAACGACCTCTCATCAAATGCCTTTGGGTCGATAATCGCACTGTTTACATTCGTAAAAATTTTGAACTCATCAGAAACCCTCAGGTCATATCCGTAAGACGACAGCCCGTACGAAATCACCCCATCTTTTACCTGTTTTTCGCTGAACGGAGCGATCATTCCATGCTCAATCGCCTGCTGTCGAATCCAACGGTCACTTTTAATGGCCACTCGTTTGCTTCCCTTCCTCTTCTAATTCCGGTCTCAACTGTCGCAAAAGCAGGGCAAAATTGGCCGTCGTACAACCCTTTTCCCGTTGCCTCATTAGATTCTTCATCTTACGGTAGCGTTCAGGCGTTGACAATCTCCCTGCGAGTTTCTACCATCACCGTACTAAAACCAGGTCCGGAAGTACCCTGTATTACACAAATTACAGCCCAAGGACGGCGACCCAAAATGATTAAGCAGGATTTGATACAAAGGGTGGTTGAGCGAACTGGCCTGCCAAGGACGAAAGCGGAAGCCGCCGTGGACGCAATCTTCGAGAGCATGAAAGCTACTCTCGTAGCTGGCGATCGCATCGAGCTCCGCGGCTTTGGCGTCTTCACTGTCAAACCTAGGAAAACCGGCATCGGTCGCAATCCAAGAACGGGCGCCGAAGTTACGATCGCTCCCGGCAAAGCGGTCCGCTTCAAGCCCGGCAAAGAGCTGCATCTGCTCAACTAAACGCCGCGCCAAGGCCTCGCCGTAATCACATCAGGTGAACTGCATCTACGTCGACCACCAGATTACGACGTGGAATTTCCCGTGCATCTGCGAACCGAAGCATGGTACGCAAAGCCTCGCCCAGCACCTGTCTTCGCTCAGCCTTCAACACAAAGTGATACCGGTAAATCCTCTTCAGCCGCACGATAGGCGCAGCCGCGGGCCCCAGCACGCGCACCTTTTCAAGACGCGTCTGTTGAAACCACCGACCCAGCACACTCGACCACCCCGTAGCCTCCTCCAGCCTCTCGCTCTGGATCACCACATTCGCCAGCACAGCATAAGGCGGATAATGCATCCATCGCCGATACTGCAGCTCCTTCGCGACAAACCCCGGATAATCATGCTGCGCCGCAAACTGAATCGCATAATGATCCGGATGATACGTCTGCACCAGCACCTTCCCCGGCAGATCCCCGCGACCTGCCCGGCCTGACACCTGCGTCAGCAGCTGAAACACCCTCTCTGCCGCACGAAAGTCCGGCAGCCCTAGCGCAAAGTCAGCGCCCACTACGCCCACCAGCGTCACCCCATGAATATCGTGCCCCTTCGCAATCATCTGAGTCCCCACCAACAGATTGATCTCCCCCGCATGTAGCCGCGTTAGCAGTCGCTCCATGTCGCTGCGCCCCCGCACCGTATCGCGATCCATCCGCCCAATCCGCGCCGCGGGAAACAGCTCCTGCAACCGCTCCTCCCCCTGCTGCGACCCCGCCCCCAAAAAATAAAGATGCTCGCTCTCACACTTAGGACAGGTCTTCGGCACCCCACGACGAAATCCGCAGTAATGACACTCAAGCCGCTGTCCCGGCTGCGCGATCGCGTCACTCCCACTCACTGGCTTGTGATACGTCATCGAGATCGCGCAGTTCTCGCACTCGATCTTCTCCCCGCAACTCCTGCAGATCACCACAAACGAATACCCACGCCGATTCAGCAGAATAATCACCTGCTCGCCGCGATCCAGCGTGCCCTGAGTCTCTTCAATCAGCTTGCGCGAAAAAATCTGCTCCTGCCCCGTCTCCTTGAACTCATTGCGCATGTCCACCAGTTCTACCGCCGGCAGCGGACGATCCGCCACCCTCTGTCTCATCTCCACCCTTGCATACCGCCCCTTCTCCGCATTCGCCCAACTCTCAAGCGAAGGCGTAGCCGACCCCAGCACCACCACGGCATCATTCAGCTTTGCCCGCATCACCGCAACATCGCGCCCGTGGTACCGCGGGGTCTCCTCCTGCTTATAACTCCCATCATGCTCTTCATCGACGATGATCAGCCCCAGCTTCGCCACCGGAGCAAACACCGCCGATCGCGTCCCCACTACCACTCTCGCCTCGCACCGCCGAATCCTGTGCCACTGCTCCGCCCGCTCATCGGGAGTCAACTGAGAATGCAGCAACGCCACCTCATCCCCAAACGCCGCCACCAGCTGCCCAGTCATCGCCGGAGTCAACCCAATCTCCGGAACCAGCAGCAGCGCACTCTTCCCCGCATCCAGCGCCCTCCGCATCGCCGCAAAATAAACCGTAGTCTTCCCCGACCCCGTCACCCCATACAGCAGATGCGGCGCAAACCCACCCTTCGCCATAGCTGCCGCAATCGTACCCAGAGCCTCCATCTGAGCCTCATTCAGCGCGTGCTCATGCGCATGCTTCTTCCCATGAACTCCCACACCCCCAAGATGAAAATCCTCCGCCACCTCCTCAATCGCCACCAACCCACGCTTCACAAGAGTCCCCATCGTCGAATCCGGCACCCCAATCCGCGATAAAGCGTCCCGCAGATCCCGCACCCGCATCCGCCCACCCACCGCCGCCAGCTCCGCCATCACACCGAGTTGATTCTCATTCAACCGAGGCAACCGCCCCAGCTCGCTCTTCTCTCTTCCCTCTTCCCTCTTCCCCTGAGCTGTGCGCCAGCACAGCCACCTTCTCCAGCCGCCGAGCATCCCGCTCCTCCGCTACCGCCTCCCTCACCAGCCACTTCTTCCTAACCATCCCTTCCAGCAAACTCTTATTCGCCCCCGTAGCCGACCGCAGCGCCGACATCTTCGCCGCCTCTCCATCCTCCAGATAGTTCAGCACCGAGTACTCGCGATTCTGCTCCTCCACCGTCAGCTTCGACCGCCGCGAGCTCCCCTTAGCCGCGCCTTCATACAACACCCGTCGCCCAGCCTCGGCAATCCGATACACCACATGCCGCTTCACCTCTGCACCCAGCGGTAGCATCCCCCGCAGCACCTCGCCCAGCGGAGCCACATAGTACCCAGCAATCCACCGCCCCAGTTCCATCAACTCATTCGGCAGCAACGCAGCATCATCCAACACCTGCTGCACCGGCTTGATCTCAAAACCATCCGCAGGCGCATCCTCATGCACCTTCACTACAACACCCATCAACCGCTGCCCACTGAAAGGCACCAGCACCCGAGCCCCCACCACCGGAGTCACCCCATTCACAGCATAGGTAAACGTCTGATCCAGAGGCACCGGCAAAGCAACATCACAATACTGAGGCATCCTTCCAGCTTAGCGGAATACACCAACCTAGTGCCCACCATCCGCAAGCACCTTACCCAAGACATCCATCCCGAAGGCATACAATCGACGCCGGGAGAATCGATCACCATTCCGCCGTCTTTCTGCAATCCGCAGGCGCGACCGTAGCGCTCAACGCGAACGCAGAAGGTCCAGATACACATGAAGAACAAAATAATCCCGCCAACCATCCTCATGCTTCTGTCGCTGCTCGCTTGCAACGCTCCTAAGGCACCGTCCCCTTCTGGCACCAGCCAACAAAGCCGCCACGAACAACCTCGCGCCATCCCCGCAGCCACCGGCCCACAGAACTTCGACTACTACCTCCTCAACCTCTCCTGGTCGCCCGAGTTCTGTCACTCCCATCCCAACGCAACCGAGTGCGCCCAGCACGCCGCCTTCGTCCTCCATGGCCTCTGGCCCCAGAACCACGACGGCACCTACCCTCAGAACTGCGAGAATCTTCTGGGGCCCCGCGACTCCTCCCAATTCAGCGACATCTACCCCGACTCCGGCCTCCTCCGCCACGAGTGGAAGACCCACGGCACCTGCTCCGGCCTCTCACCCGACGCATTCTTCACCCTCTCCCGCACCGCCTTCCTTAGCATCGCCATCCCGCCCGAACTCACTCAGATCACCCACCAGATCTCCATGCCACCCGCCGAGATCCTCAACCTCTTCACCGCCGCCAACCCCACCATCCCAGCCTCCAGCCTGGCCCTGAGCTGCGGCAACAACGACCTCACAGCCATCGAAGTCTGCCTGGACAAATCCCTCCGCCCCACCCCATGCGGCCCCATACGCTCCTGCCGAGCCAACACCGTACGCATCACCCCGCCACAATAGCCCGTCAGCAGGTCAAACTTGCATCTCTACCAACGGGCCTACGGTCGGTCTTACGTGAGCAAACCTCAATAGGCAGGCCCCGAAAGCAAAGTCCGCTGCGTAGCCTGATAGAACCCATACAGCGCCACGCCAACGAACCCAACCAGGGGAACAACATATCCCAGAGCCAGGCTTCCCGTCTGCCGCGCAATCAAACCAAGCACAGGCGGAAAGATAGCTCCCCCCACAATCGCCATCACCAGCAGCGAGCCAGCGATCTTCGTATTCCGCCCGAGGCCTTTCAACCCCAGCGCAAAGATCGTCGGAAACATAATCGAAAGGAAGAAGCCGCTGGCAACCACAGCCCATGCCCCAATAAGCCCTGGCTTAAGCACCGTCACCAGCATCAGCAAAGCATTCATCACGCCATAAACACCCAGCATCACACTAGGCCGAATAAACCGCATCAAGGGAGTCGAAATAAACCGCCCAGCAGCCAGCGCAATCAGAGTACCCAGTAGATACAACGCAGCCGTCCGCTCGCTCACCGCCGTGTACTGCTTCATATAAGGAATCAAGCTGCTCCACGACGAGATCTGCGCCCCGACATTGCAGAAGTTCGCCGCCACGGCGATCCAGATCGCCGGAATCTTCAATAACTCCCCAAAGCTCCCATGATCTTCACCCGCGCCCTCATGTTCCGACTGGATCACCGGAAACTTGGTCCGCGAAAGAATAAAGGCACAAAGCAGCACCACCGCACCAAACGTCAGATACGTCGGCACCACCCGCATGATCTCCGTATGGAGATAAGCCTTGTAGGTCCCCGCCACCTTCATCGCCTCAATCTGAGCCGCATTCGGCTCGACACCCGAGAAGATGAAGTACGTCCCAATCAGCACCCCTGTAATGGTCCCCGGAGGATTGAACGACTGCGAAAAATTCAACCGCTGCTCCGAAGTCACCGGATCGCCAAACTGCGCAATAAACGGATTAGCCGCCGTCTCCAGGATCGAAGCCCCGCTGCCTACGGTAAACAAGGCAATCAGGAACATCGAATACTGCCCACTCACCGCCGCCGGCCAGAACAGCACCATCCCCGACCCAAACAGCAGAAGCCCGGTCACCATCCCGGCCTTATACCCCCACCGCCGCATCAGCAGAGCCGCAGGAATCGCCATGCAGAAGTAGCCAAAAAAATTCGCCGTCTGCACCAACTGCGCGCTGAACTGCGACAGCTCAAACGACTTCTTGAACTGCTGCACCAGAATATCCGTCAGGTTGTTCGACATGCCCCAGAGAAAAAATAACACCGTCACCAGCACAAACGGCAACATCTGCCCCACGGGAAAAACCGGATGCTGCTTGCCTGCCTCAGTCTTCACACTTCCGCCAACCGATGTTGAAACCTGCATCAACCCAACCTCTCTAACCGACGAATAATCCTAACCGCTGACACTAGATCTGCACCATGATCTTCGTAAACTTCTCTGGAGCCGCACTCCACTCACCTAATATCCGCGCCGCATCCTCCATCGGCACAATCGCGCTCACCGCATCCTCCACCGGGAATCGCCCGGCCTCGAGCATCCTGATCACCTCGCGAAAATCCTCTGGCAATGCATTCCGCGATCCAATAACATCCAGTTCCTTCTGCACAAACAGCCGAGTCTCATAAGACACCGGCTCCTTTGCATACCCGATATACACAACCCGCCCCGTAAACGCGACCTCCTCCACCGCTGCCCGAAACGTCACCGGCAGCCCAATTGCCTCGATCATCACGTCGGGCCCCCGCCCTCCCGTAATTGCCTGCAACCGCTCATGCAAATCTTCATTCCTTGAGTGGATTAGGTGTTTCGCCCCCGCCTTCCGCGCAATCTCCAACTTGGCATCATCCATATCGATAGCAATCGTCTCCGCCCCCCTAAACGCGGCCGAAGCAATCGCCCCCAGCCCAACGCCACCGCATCCAAACACCGCAACAGTATCCTCTGCCGTCACCCGTCCACGCGCTGCTGCATGAAATCCCACCGTCAGCGGCTCAACCAGGCACAATTCCTTGATCGACAACTTCGCCGCATACAAGTTCTCCCGCGGCACACTGATGTACTCCGTCATCGCCCCATCGCGCTGCACGCCCATGGTCTCGTTGAATTGGCAGGCATTCACCCGCCCTCTCCGGCACGAAGCGCACATCCCGCAGTTCGTATAAGGAGACACCGTCACCGCTGTTCCCGCCGCCAACTCTCCGCCACCCTCAACCACCTCCGCCCCCACCTCGTGCCCGGGCACCCGCGGAAACGTAACCATCCCATTCCGCCCGCGAAACGTGTTCAGGTCCGTCCCGCACATCCCAACCATCTTCACCCGCAGTAGAGCTTCACCTGCTCCCACTACGGCATCCGGGACCTCCACCACACCCGCCTCGCCCGGTCCCGTCATCCGAAACGCCTTCATTCTGAAATACCGCCAATTTTTAGATAGAAAAATAATCTTTCACAAAACTACACCAGCTGATACACCTCAATCGCGGTCCCACCAAACACGGCATCTCGCTCACTTTCACTAAATCCACCGAAATACTCGCGCAACACCTCAAACCATCGCCCATACTCACTCGCCACGAGACACACCGGCCAATCCGACCCCACCATCAGCCTCTCCACCCCAAACGCCTCCACCACGACATCCAGATAAGGCCGCAGCCCCTCCGGAGTCCATGAAGTCCAATCCGCCTCCGTCACCATCCCCGACACTTTGCACCAAACGTTCTCCCGCCGCGCCAACTCCTGCATCCGCGTCGCCCATGGCTCCAGCAGCCCCTCACGAATCATCGGCTTCGCCACATGATCCAGCACAAACACCTGCCCCGGATGCCGGTCCACAAACTCGATCGTCTGCGGCAGATGCCGTTCATAGATCAGGATGTCATACACCAGCCCACTCCCCAGCATCGCGCGAATCCCCGCATTGAAGTCCTCGCGCAGAATGTAGTTCTCGTCCTTCTCCCCCTGGATCACATGCCGCAATCCCTTCAGCTTCACCCTGTCGGCAAACTGCTCCATCACCCCCGGAAACTCCTCCCCGGCAATCGGAGCCCACCCGACAACCCCACGAATCGCAGCGCACTCATCCGCCAGCTGAAGCAGCCACCGAGTCTCCTCCATCGTCTGCCGCGCCTGAACCGTCACCGCGCCATCCACCCCGGCCGACGCCATCACCCCCACAAGATCATCCGGCAAAAAATCCCGTCGCAGCGCGCTCATCGACTCATCAATCCACCCATATTCCGCTGCCGAATACCGCCACAAATGATGATGCGCATCAACCCGCTCCGTCACTCCGCCTCCTCGATGAAGCTGCCAGTCTATCTAATAAGCCTGCGCCAATGAAAACCAGCCAAAAAAATCGTCTCCCTTCCAGTTCTCTCTTTCATCAACACACATTCAGGGATACTATTGTGGCGCGATGCTATCGATTAGCTATGAGCCTTCAAGCACGAATGGCTTATAGCTGACAGCCTCTTTCGCCGGCCCCTTCACAACTCATCGTCCTTTGGAGGACCTCATGGCGCCCAAAAAAACCACCCCTCGCTTTTCCGCGCAGAGCCGTACCGTACTGCCCGGCAGCGAGAAAGCCCCCATCGCAAAAGCAGCTGGCGAGAAACCCGCGCCACCAGCCACCAAAATCACCGTATCAGTCGTCGTCCGGCGCAAAACCCCCCTCAAAGCCGCGCACATCACCGGCAAACAGCGCCTCACCCACGCTCAGTTCCGCGCCAGCCACGCAGCCGACCCCGCCGCTGTCAAGCTCGTCCGCGCCTTCGCCAAAGAATTCGGCCTCACCGTCCAGCCCGGTACACCTGCGCCCGGACGCCGCACCGTCAAGCTCACCGGCACCGTCGCCAACATGCAGAAGGCCTTCGGCGTCTCCCTCATGCACAAGACCCTCGACGGCGTAACCTACCGTGTCCGCGAAGGCAGCATCGATCTCCCATCCGAGCTTGAGGGCTACGTCGTCGCCGTCCTCGGCCTCGACAACCGCCCGCAGGCCGATCCCCACTTTCGCGTCCTCGGCGAAGAGGGTGCAATCTCCGCTCACGCAGCCCAGGGCGAAGGCTTCGCCAGCCCCCACGCCGGCGGCAGCGTCTCTTACACCCCGGTTCAGGTTGGCCAGCTCTACGGGTTCCCCCAGGGCATCACTGCAGCCAACCAAACCATCGGCATCATCGAGCTCGGCGGCGGCTTCCGCCAAACCGATATCGCGGCCTACTTCAAAGCCCTCGGCCAAAAGACCCCAAACGTAATCGCGGTATCCATCGATAAGGGAAAGAACAACCCCACCAACTCCAATAGCGCCGACGGCGAGGTCATGCTCGACATCGAAGTCGCCGCCGCCGTCGCCCCCGGAGCCCGCCTCGTCGTCTACTTTGCTCCAAACACCGACCAGGGCTTCATTGACGCCATCGCCCACGCTATCCACGACACAACCTACAAGCCCAGCGTCATCTCCATCTCCTGGGGCTCGGCCGAGGTCAACTGGACCGCACAGGCCATGTCAGCCCTCGATGCCGCCTGCCAGTCCGCCGCTGCCCTCGGCGTCACCATCACCGTGGCTTCAGGCGATAACGGATCCTCCGACGGCGTCACCGACGGCAAGGACCACGTCGACTTCCCCGCCTCCAGCCCCCACGTGCTGGCCTGCGGTGGAACCAATCTTCAGGGCAGCGGCGGCACCATCACAGCCGAAACCGTCTGGAACGCACAACCCCAGGGCGGAGCAACCGGCGGCGGCGTCAGCAACGTCTTCCTACTACCCTCCTGGCAGTCCGGCTCTGGAGTGCCCAAACCCACCAACCCCAAAGGAGGCCGCGGCGTTCCCGACGTATCAGGAGACGCCGACCCCGCCAGCGGCTACAACGTCCGCGTCGACGGCAAGACCTTCGTCATCGGAGGCACCAGCGCCGTCGCTCCTCTCTGGGCTGGCCTCATCGCCATAGCCAATCAGCAAAACGGCAAATCCGCCGGCTTCCTCCAACCGTCCATCTACGCCGCCAAAGGCAAGACCTCCTTCCGCGACATCACACAGGGCAATAACGGCAACTTCAAGGCTGGCCCGGGATGGGACGCCTGCACCGGACTCGGCACTCCCATCGCGCCCCAGCTCATCAAAGCGGTCAAACCCGCCGCAGCTACATCGGCGCCACAAGCAGCCAAGGCAAAGAAAGCAACGAAGAAGGCCACAAAGAAGTCATCAAAAGCTCTCGTCGTCAATAAGTTGAGGTAAACCTAGCTAACCTGACACCAAATTCGTTCTATCCTTGTCCAACATCGAATGACTAACCCTCATCAGATCGTTGGCCAATCCCCCCTACGCAAAGAGGGCGCGGCTAAAGTTCTTGGTCGCGCCCAGTACGTCGACGACATCACTCTCCCCGGCATGTGGTACGGCGCCACCGTCCGCAGCACTATCCCCCGCGGCCGCATCTCCTCCATCAAACTCGACCCCTCAATCCCCTGGCACGAATTCACCGTCGTCTCCGCCGCAGACATCCCCGGCGAGAACACCATAGTCCATCTCACCAAAGACCACCCCTGCCTCGCCTCCACCCACGTCAACCACGACGCCGAGCCCATCCTCCTCCTCGCCCACCCCAACAAAGCCGCGCTTCCCGCCGCAGTCGCCGCCGTCCACGTCACCTACGAAGAACTCCCCGCCATCTACACCATCGAAGAATCCGAGCAGCAAACCCAGATCATCTGGGGCGAAGACAACACGTTCAAGACGTACCTCATGCAGAAGGACCAGCGGCCCATCCCCAACGAGATCTGGCAGCAAGCCGACTACATCGTCGAAGGCGAGTACCGCACCGGAGCGCAAGAGCAGCTCTACATAGAAAACAACGGCGTCATAGCCGAATACGATCCTGAGGCAGGCGTAACGGTAAGAGGCTCCATGCAGTGCCCTTTCTACCTGGTCCACGCCCTCACTCTCGTCTTCAATCTCCCACCTGAAAAGTGCCGCGTCATCCAGACAGAAACCGGCGGAGCCTTCGGCGGCAAGGAAGACTTCCCCTCCGTCATAGGCAGCCACGCCGCCCTCCTCGCCATGAAGTCCGGCCACCCCGTCAAAATCTGCTACGACCGCGCCGAAGACATGGCCGCCACCACCAAGCGCCACCCCTCCCGCACACGCCACCGCACTGCCGTCAGCAAAGACGGCAAACTCCTCGCCGGAGAGATCGACTTCGCCATCGACGGCGGAGCCTACGCCACCCTCTCACCCGTCGTCCTCTCCCGCGGAACCATCCACGCCCCCGGCCCATACCACTGGCCCCACCTCACCGTCCGCGCCAAAGCCATGGCAACCAACATCCCGCCCCACGGAGCCTTCCGCGGCTTCGGCGCTCCACAAAGCATCTTTGCCCTCGAGCGTCACATGGACAAGATTGCCAAGGTAGTCGGCATTACCCCCGAAGAGCTCCGCCGCCGCAACTTCCTCACCACAGGCGACCGCACCGCCACCGGCCAACTCCTCAGCGACCCCGTAGACATGCAGGCGCTCCTAACCCGAGCCCTCAAAGAGTCCAACTACCACGCCAAGCGCGCCCAATTCGAAAAAGAAAACCCCACCAGCACCATCAAGCGAGGCATAGGCTTCGCCACCTTCTTCCACGGAGCAGGCTTCACCGGCTCAGGCGAACGCCGCCTCGCCTCCGAAGTCGCCATCGACATCACTCCCGAAGGCCGCCCCCGCCTCCTCGTCTCCTCCACCGAGTTCGGTCAGGGCACCAACACCATCCTCTGCCAGGTAGCCGCCCAAACCCTCGCCCTCCCGTACGAAGAAGTCCTCATCGCCCAACCCGACACTCATCTAGTCCCCAACTCCGGCCCCACCGTAGCCAGCCGCACCGCCATGATCGTCGGCAAGCTGGTCGAACGCGCCGCCACGCAACTCCTCGAAAAACTCCGCACCGAAGCCGCGCTCCCCACCCCCCACACCGCAGCCGACTTCCGCCAAGCCGCCCTCCGCTACACCAAGCAAACAGGCAACCTAGAAGTCTGCGTCCGCTACAAGGCCCCCGGCGATATCTTCTGGGACGACGACACCTACAGCGGCGACGCCTACCCCGCCTACGCCTGGGCCGTCTACGTAGCCGAGGTCGCCGTCGACACCACCACCTACACCGCCACTGTCACCGACTTCCACGCTCTCCAGGAAGTCGGCCGCGTCCTCCACCCCATCCTCGCCGCCGGACAGGTCGAAGGCGGCGTCGCCCAAGCCATCGGCTACGCCCTCTACGAAAAATGCATCTGGCAAAACGGCCACCTCGCCAACAACCAGATGACCAACTACATCATGCCCACCAGCGCCGACCTCCCGCCCATCCACGTCCACTTCGAAGAGACCCCCTGCCACCACGGCCCCAGCGGAGCCAAAGGCATCGGCGAACTCCCTATGGACGGCCCCGCCCCCGCCATCCTCAACGCCATCGAGCAAGCCACCGGCATAGCCTTCACCGAAATCCCCCTCCTACCCGAAGACATCTTCGAGCGCATGACCGCGACCCCCGCCTCCGGCACCGAAGCCCTTAACCCCGCCGTCGCCGGCCCCATCTTCAGCGAGACGACCGCATGACCCAAATCCACATCACCATCAACGGCCACAAGCAAACCATCGAAGCCCCACCAATGAAGCGCCTCCTGGACGTCCTTCGCGAAGACCTCCACCTAACCGGCGCCAAAGAAGGCTGCGGAGAAGGCGAATGCGGAGCCTGCGCCGTCCTCCTCAACGGAGACCTCGTCAACTCCTGCCTCGTCCCCGTCCTGCAAGCCGAAGGCGCCAACATCACCACCATCGAAGGCATATCCATCAACGAAAAACTCAACCCCATCCAGCAATGCTTCCTAGAAAACGGCGGAGCCCAGTGCGGCATCTGCACCCCCGGCATGATCCTCGCCACTCACCATCTCCTCGAAAAACATCCGCAACCAACACTGTTACAAATTCAGGAAGGTCTCTCCGGAAACCTCTGCCGCTGCACCGGCTACATGCGCATCTTCAACGCCGTTGAGGCCGCCGCGCATGCTGGAGCCGCAAAATAATGCGCTCAAACGTCCCCGAATACGATCTCATCGCCCCTACCACCCTGGACGCGGCCCTCCAAATCCTCGCCGACTCCCCCGAGCCCTACACCCCCATCGCCGGTGGCACCGAGCTCATGGTCGCCCTCGGAGCCGGCCGCCTCCAACCCCGCAAACTCATCTCCCTCTGGAACCTCGAAGAGCTCCGCTTCATCGAAGTCTCCGGCGACGCCATCACCATCGGCGCCGGAGCCACCTTCACCGACATACGCAATCACCCCGTCATTGCCGAAGAATTTCCTCTCCTCACCCAGGCCGCCAGTTGGACCGGCAGCATAGCCAACCAGAACCGCGCCACCATCGGCGGCAACATCGTCAACGCCAGCCCCGCCGCCGACACCCCCCCCGCCCTGCTCGCATACGACGCCGAACTCACCATCGTCTCATCGAGCGACGAGCGCACACTGCCCTACCGCGACTTCCACCTCTCCTACAAAAAAGTCGCCCTCGCCCCCAACGAGCTCCTCCAAAGCATCACCATATTACGTAACTTTTCAAGTTACAAAACTTACATCCGCAAGGTAGGCACTCGCAACGCACAAGCAATCTCAAAAGTCGCGATAGCCGCCCTGGCCCGCACCAGCAAAGGACTCATAAAAGACATAAGAATCGGCGCAGCGAGCTTACGCGAAGTCCCCACCCGCCTCCCACTCACCGAACAATACCTCCTCAACAAACGCATCACCCCCGAAACCATCTCCAGCGCCCGCGCCGCTCTCATCAGCGAATCCAAACCCATTGACGACATCCGCAGCACCGCCAGATACCGCACCGCCATCGCCGCCAATCTTCTCGAAGAGTTCCTCCGTGCCATCTAAGTCCGTTGCCTGTTACCTCGCTTTTGTCGTTGCTTTCACTCATTGCTCATCACTCATTACTCATCTCCTCTTGCTATGTTTGCATCTAGGCGCTCCAAGCGCTTCGGCCTTAGGCCTCTTTAAACCTTAGAAAAACAAAGTAACTTCAGCCCCTGGGGTATGCTCTTTTTAGAGAAGGCCCCAAATCAAATGCCCACCCACCACGCTCCAGACCCGGTCGCAGATGCCTCCCAATCAAATAAAAGCTACGATCCATTCCGCGCATCATGGGGAGAATCTTCTGCTTTCGACAAGGCGTGGCTGAAAAATGGTGAGTCCCTTCACCCAGCGCAAAGAGTTGGATTCGTACTTCTCTCTATTCTTTTTCTCTGCGGTGCCTTCTTCTGGGCAAATGCATGTTGGCTGAACATTCAAGAAGGATCAGTTTCTGACGGCGGATTGTTCTGGGGCTACTTCTTTGGGCTTGCCGCACTAGTCTTTTCTTATCTCGGCTTCGCTGGACTGAGAAACGCATTGAGACGAAAGCCAAGGAAATAGCTACCCAACCATCCCCCTTACCCACTCCAAATCCCCCACCGTATCCACATCCAACTCCCCACCAACCAACTCCACACACCGAGCCCCCACCAACAACTCCCGAGCTCCCACATCCCCCCGCAACGCCATCAACTCCCCAAACACTCCAACGGGAAAGTAAGCCGGCACCCCCTTCCGTCCCGCATATGACGAAGCCGTAACCTCACCACCCATCAAAAGCCGCAAGTGTGCAGCCGTAACGGTGGGCATATCGCAAGTCATCACGACACATCCATCCACACCTTGCAAAGTCCCAACTCCAACCCCAATCGATCCCCCCATCCCCGAAACCCAATCGTCATTCACCACAACGCAAGCATCCCCCAACACACTCTGCGAACGAATCACCGCAGCCGAAGCCCCCAGCACCACAACCACTGGCGAACACCCAGCCTCACGAGCCACCCGCACCGCTCGCTCCAACAGATTCTCCTCACCTAACCTTACTAATTGCTTCGGCTCACCCAACCGCGAAGAAGCCCCCGCCGCAAGCACTACCGCCGCGATACTCACAGAGCGCACTGAGCCTGCAGATACCGCGAAGCCCCGCCCTCACTCATATGCTTCGCCACATCCTCCGCAGTCAACCGCCGCGGAGCTCCCAGCTTCCCCATACAAACCGCCTGAGCCTCCGCCATTACCGCCAGAGCAATCGCCTCCGGCCCATCCCCACCCAGATCAAGTCCCACCGGAGCATAAATTCTCTCGCAACACTCCGCCACACTCTTCCCAATCAGAGAAGCAACCTCACTCACCAGCAGCGAACTCCGATGCCGAGCCCCCAGCATGCCCAAATACCGCGGAGCGATAGGCAACAACGCCGCCAGCATCGCCCTGTCCTGCTGATAGCTATGCGTCATCACGACAACAGCATCCGCAGCGCGAATCCCCAGCGTTTCAATATCCCCTAAAGCCACCACCCGCTCCGCCTCAGGAAACCGCTCAACCCGAGCCAACTGCCCTCGCCCATCCACCACCGTCACGCTCCACCCCAGCAGAGCCGCCATACTCACCAACGGCTTCGCATCATCCCCAGCC
The DNA here is from genome assembly GCA_963738855.1 of uncultured Acidobacteriaceae bacterium. Taxonomy (GTDB): domain Bacteria; phylum Acidobacteriota; class Terriglobia; order Terriglobales; family Acidobacteriaceae; genus Edaphobacter. The sequence continues at coordinate 418,797 of CAVTYC010000001.1, forward strand.
CCCAACACAAACAATCGCTGCGGAGCACGAATCTCCTCCACAAACCGCCCCTCGTACTCCACACCCGCGCGAAGCCCCGCAGCACAAGCAAGCTTCTTCTCCCCCAGTCCCTCACTAGCAAACACCACCGCACCATCCCGCAGCACCACCCGCCGCAGTTGCTTCCCATCGCCCGGCAGATAGTTCACCACCACAGAGTCCACACCTGAAAGCGCCGCCTCCATCACCTCCATCAACGCCCTGCACTCAGGAGTACCCACCGGCTCCAGCAGCAGATCCACCACCCCACCACACCCCAGCCCAAACGGAAGCTCAGCCGTATCATCGAACATCGTCGAGTAGCGCTCCACGACAGCGCCTTCCTGCACCATCCACCCAGCCTTGCGAATCACCTCAGCCTCGAGACACCCCCCACTGATCGTCCCCGCATAGACCCCATCCACCCCCAGCAGCAAACGAGCCCCCGGCCGCCGATAACTCGACCCCTCAGCCCGCACCAGCGTCACCAGCACCGAGGCCCCGCCCCGCTGCCAAAGCCGAACGATCTGCCGCCGTTCCATCATCCTCTAAGCCTAATCCTCACCCCCACCCCCGTGTCGAGCCACCTTCACACCACTGACTTGAGTGCAACGGTAAGTCCAGGCGCACCAACTAGCCCTTAGCCGTAGCCTTCAATCCCATCTCTTTCATTACCATCTGCAGATCCTTCCAAGCCTCGCCCTTCTGCCTCGGATCTCGCAACAGAAACGCCGGATGATACGTCACCGCCAGCTTCGCTCCACGGCACCCATGCCATCTGCCGCGCAGCGAACTCAGCGACTGCTTCACCCCAAGCAGGTACATAGCCGCCGTAGCCCCCAGCGCCACAATCACCTGCGGCTGCACCACATCAACCTGCCTTAGCAGAAACTGCGAGCAGGTATTCGCCTCCACCGGCTCAGGAACCCTATTCTGCGGAGGCCTGCACTTCACAATGTTCGCGATATAGACCTCCTCCCGTTTCAGCCCCATCGCGCCAATCATGTTGTTCAGCAACTGCCCAGCCTTACCTACAAACGGAAGCCCTTGCACATCTTCATCGGCCCCTGGTCCCTCACCCACAAACATCAACCGAGCATTCGGATCACCATCGGCAAACACAATCGAACGCCGCCCCGCATAAGCCAGCGGACACCGCGTGCAATCGCCAATCTCTTCCTGAATCAGCCTAAGCGCAGTTGCCTTCTCCCCCGCAGCCACACGGCTTGCAGGCAGAGGGGCAAGATCATCGAAACTCACAAGCTTCGGAATCGGAGGCTCCAGGTAACTCGGCTTAGCGACAACAGGCGCAGCACCTACCGCAACCGCCGCAGGCTCAAACACAGCGGGCCGCGGCTCTGCCACCGCCTCCACAACAACATCACCGGCCAACCCAGTCTCAGCTAACTCCGCAGAGACCGGTTCACACCGGCGATAAAACTCATAGACACCCATGTCGCGAAAGTACTCAACGTACGCCCGCAACTGCTCCACGTCACCAGCCATAGCTCTATGGTACGCGAGGGAACTGGAGACTAGTGGACCGTAATATCCAGCGTCGGCTCTGCTGGCCGCTCAGGAAGAACGAACTTCACATGACCTTGCCTGATCTCGTCCTGCGCCACCCTGCAAGCCTTCATCGACTTGGCAACGATCAGTGGCGAAGCACCAGACTGCAACTGCCGTGCCCGTCGTGCTGCGCCTTTTACCAGGCTGTATTTGTTGAACATCGAGTTTTCGATCATGTGTGACCCCCGTAGTCTGAAGTTATAACTCAGCCCAGCCAAAATCGCACTCACAATTCGCAGTGGATAAACAGCCTCTATCTTTCGAAAGTCTTCAAAGCCGCCAATAACTTCGGCGAAGCCGCATCGGTCCTGCAACTCTGCCGCAAGCGCCTTCACCCCATCGGTGGCCCCGCGCTCGCACAAAACGATCGCCCGCATCTCCGCCACAGCCTGATCCAGCACGTCATTCACCAGCGCATACCTGTAATCCCACACTTGCTTCAACTCATTCCGCGCCTCAGCCAGTCGCTTCTGAATTACAGCCTCCAACGTCATGTTCTCCGCCAGGCTCCGATTTCGCAGCCGCCGCTCCAGCACCTCCGGACTAGGCGGCAGAATAAAGATCGATACCGCTTCCGGCATCTTCTCCATCACCTGCATCGCACCCTGCACATCGATGTCCAGCAGCAGATCCTTCCCATGGTCCTTCGCAATCCGCAGAGCCGATACGGCCGTCCCATAGTAGTTCCCGAACACCTCCGCCCACTCCAGGAAGTCCCCCTTCTTCACCATCCGCTCAAACTCATCCCGGGTCGTAAAGTGATACTCCCGCCCATCCTCCTCCGACCCACGTGGCGCCCGCGTCGTATACGAGATCGAGAACTCCAGCCCCTCCACCAGCGTCCGCAGCTGACTCACCAGAGTCGATTTGCCCGAACCCGAGGGCGCCGAAATAATAAACAGTATCCCTGCCATGCGTCCTTAGAAAAACCTATCTCAATTGATCTTTGTGCCAGTGTACCCGCCGAACACTGCATCTACTCGATATTCTGGACCTGCTCTCGAGCCTTCTCGATCTCAGCCTTCATCTCCAGCCCCAACTCCGTAATGCGCAAGCTATTCTCCCCCGTGGCTCCGCTCGTCTTCGACAACATCGTATTCGCCTCGCGGTTCAGCTCCTGTAGCAGAAAGTCCATCCGCTTGCCCAACTCCCCACCCACATCCAGCATCGCAACAAACCGATCGATATGCGTTCGGAGCCGCACCATCTCCTCTTCGATATCACTCTTCTCGACCAGTACCGCCGCCTCCGTCAGCACCCGTTCCTCACTTACCGAAACACCCAGTGTAAGCTCCACCATCCGCGTCCGCAGCCGCTCAAACTGCGCCTCGCGCACGCCGTTCCGCAGCTCCGCCATCTCCTCCCCAAATGCCCGCAGCCGCTGCATCGAAACCCGAAGATCAGCCCCCAGAGCCGCCCCTTCAAGCGCCCTGGCAGCATTCAGCTTTTCCACCAGTACAGGAACCTGTTCGATCACTGCAGCATCCAACTCCGGCGTATCTGCCAAACCAACACTGGACTCCACACTCATCACCCCCGGAATCCGCAACAACGTGTTCAAGTCCGGCTCACCCGCAATCCCATGAGCCGCAGAAGCCTCACGAAACGCCTTCACATACGCACCCAGCAAATCCGCATTCAACTGAACCTCGGCACTTGCGCGGCGCTCCACCTGCAGCGTCACATCCACATGCCCCCGCCGCAATCCATCCTTCAGCAGCTTGCGCATCTGCAGCTTCTAATCCATCGCAGTACGACGGCATCCGAAAACTCAGATCGAGAAACCGGTGATTCACGCTCTTCATCGTCAGCGTAAAGCCCAGCCCTCTCACCCGCCGAACCCCGCACACTCGCAAATCCCGTCATCGAATAAATCTCACTCACGCAATTCCCTCCACTGCCACCGCACCGTTCACCATTGCCCACAGTCACCGGCGCCGTCATCGCTAAACTGCAAATCGTACAGCCGCCGATAGGTCCCCGAGTGCTGCATCAGCTCCTCATGCGTCCCCATCTCCGTAATCTCCCCGTGCTCAATCACCGCAATCCGCGTAGCCCGCCGCACCGTCGACAACCGATGCGCAATCACGAACACCGTCCGACCCTGCATCAGATTCGCCAGCGCCGCCTGCACATACTGTTCGCTCTCCGTATCCAGCGCCGAGGTCGCCTCATCCAGAATCAGGATCGGCGCATTCTTCAAAATCGCCCGCGCAATCGCCAGCCGTCTGCCGTTCGCCCCCGCTCAGCCGCAATCCCTTCTCGCCGATCTTCGTGTTGTATCCATCCGGCATGTTCAGGATGAAGTCATGCGCCAGCGCCATCTGCGCCGCCTCCTGCACCTTGCTCAGCGGAACATCCGGCTGCCCATAAGCAATGTTGTTCCGCACCGTATCGTTGAACAGCACCGTCTCCTGCGTCACCTTGCCGATCTGCTTCCGCAGCGACGCAATCGTCACATCCCGCAGATCATGCCCATCAATCAGAATCCTGCCCTCATTCACATCAAAGAACCGCGGAATCAGATTCACCAGCGACGACTTCCCCGCCCCGCTCGGCCCCACCAGCGCAATCACCTCACCCGGATGCACCGATCAGATCGATGCCGTGCAGCACCTGCTTCATCTCGCCATCCTCGCTTGCGTACGCAAAGCCAACATTCTCAAACTCGAATCCCCTTGCTGAACCCCTTCAGCACAAAGCGCCCGCTTCTTCTCCTGCACATCATCCTGCGCATCCATGAACTTGAAGATCTCTTCGCTCGCCCCCAGCGCCTGCTGAAAGCTGTTGTAGAACAGCGCAAACTTCCGCACCGGGTCATACAGCGTAAACACCGCAATCAGAAACGTGATGAACGACCCCGCCGTCATGCTGCCATGCATAGATCCGTCTGCCGACCCAGAAGAAGCAGCAGCGCAATCCCCACCGACCCCAGCGCATCCATCAGCGGCGAACTGATCGCCTGCACGCTCACCGATTTCAGGTTCGCGCGAAACAGCCGCCGAGCCGCCCGGCGGAAGCGGTTCATCTCCCACAGCTCCATCCCGAACGCCTTCACGATCCGGTTGCCCGTGATCGTCTCGTGCAGGATGTTCTGAATCTCAGCCAGCTTGTCCTGCCCCTTCCGTCGTCGTCTGCCGAACCCGCTCGCCCAATCCGCCGCGCCGATGAGATCACCACCGGCACAAACAGCAGCAGCACCCACGCCAGCTTGCCACCCACCAGCACCACCACGCCCATCGTGAACACAAGCGTGAACATCTGCTGCAGAAAATCTCCCAGCACGCTCGACATCGCAAACTGCACCCGCTCGATATCATTGATCAGCGTCGACAGCAGCGTACCCGTCGTATGCTTCTGAAAGAACGCCACCGACCGCCGCAGCACCGCGTCATACAAGATCGTTTCGCAGGTCGGTAATCATCCCGAACCCCGCATAGTTCACCAGGTACGTCCCGGCATAGTCGCAGATCGACTTCACCATCGCCGAAACCACCAGCGCGTACGCAACCACAGTCCACGCATTATGAAAATGGCTTGGCACGAGGAAATGCAGATTCAACGTCGCAGCCCACATACGGCAGATGAAAGACCAGCACATCATGCGACACCGCATCCGGCCGCAGCACCTTGTCGAAGATCGGCTTCACCAGCAGCATCCGAAACGCCGCCATCGCGCCGACAACCGCCATCAGCAACACCGACGCCAGCGAGTACAGCGCATACGGCCGCACATATAGCAGCAATCGCCAGATGCGCCTCAAACTCGCCCGCCACTCTGCCTAACCGGAGTCATCCACTTCATTCTCCTACCGAACAAGTTCTTCCCTGCTCCATTGGCTATTCCCTGCTTCGCTCTTCCCTCATCCCTGCTTTACCGCGGCATGTCCCGATGCGCCGTCTTCACCCGATAACCAGCCGCCGCCAGTCGCTTCTTCATCTCTTCGGCAATAAACACCGACCGATGCTGCCCACCCGTACATCCAAACGCCACCGTCAGATAGCTCTTGCCCTCCTTGATGTAGTGCGGCAGCAGAAACTCCAGCATGTCCGTCGTCTTGTCCAGAAACTCCTGCGTCTGCGGAAACTGCCGAACATACTTCGCCACCTTCGGATGCCTGCCCGTCAGCTTGCGAAACTCCGGCACAAAGTGCGGATTCGGCAAAAACCGCACATCGAACACCAGGTCTGCCTCAGGAGGCACACCGTTCTTGAATCCAAAGCTGTTCGACGAGATCGTCAGGTTCCGATCGCTCTCCTCACGTTCGAAACTGCGCATTGATGTGCGCCCGCAGATCGTGCACATTGAACTTCGTCGTATCCAGCACGATGTCGGCGACATTGCGAATCGGATCCAGCCGCTTGCGCTCCGCCCGAATCGACTTCACCACCGTCTCGCTGCGCCCCATCGGATGCGGCCGCCGCGTCTCCGAGAACCGCCGGATCAGCGCTTCATCGCTGGCCTCCAGAAACACCACCCGCGTCGGCAGCACCTTGCGCACCTTCTTGAGGATCGCCGGAAACTCATCCAGCCGCATCCCTTCGCGCACATCCACCACCAGCGCCGCGCGCTCAATCTCCGCCGACTGCCGCACCAGATCCGCAAACCGCGGAACCAGCTCCAGCGGCAGATTGTCGACCGAATAGTATCCCAGATCCTCAAACGCCTTCAGCGCAGACAGCTTGCCCGACCCCGACAACCCCGTCAGAATCACCAATTCGCCCTTGCTTCTGCGGGCGCCTTCTTTTTCGCTGCCTTTTTCACCTGCTTCACGTGGCATGCATGGAATCCTAGCATCCTCGTGCTAATCGGCAGAGGCTTTGCCGTCGTTCTTGCTTTTGCCCGCTCTTCCCTCTTCCCTCTTCCCGTTCCCTACGGCACTTCGATCAATTCCATCTTCCCGTCGCGTTTGCGGTGCAGCACCATCGCCTGCCCTTTCATGATCGCGAAACACAAACACATCGCGATCCCGGAACGCAGCCTCCTTCACCGCCTCCTCGAGCGACATCGGCCGCAACGCCACACCATCGGTCGAGCGCGACACATGCGGCTCCGGCAACGGCGAGCGCGACGGAAACGAATGCACCAGCATCGGAACCGCCTTCCGCCCATTGCTGCTCTTCACTGCGCCTTTACCGCAGGAGCCTTCGTCACGACCAGCCCGGCTCCGTCATGCGTCACTTTGCTGGCCGCCTCCTCCTTCACATCGGTCTTCGGATGCCGCTTGATCGTCGCATGCTTCTTCTTGTGCCGGATCGCCTGCTTCTCGATCTTCTCCAACGCATCGCGCAGCGCCATGACCATCTCTGTCTGCCTCGCACTGCGCCACCAGCTTCTGGTGCCGCGTCTGCACCGTTACCTCGGCGATCTGCCGGTACTTGTCCGTACTCAGAATCACATGCACGTTGCCGGAGCTGCCGACGATCTTCGCAATCCGCTCCAGCCCCGCTTCAGCCTGCACCTTCAGTTTCTTCGTAACGGTTGTTTGCCTACCGGTGTACTCGACGTCCATTCGGCTCACCTCGTCTTTTACTGAAACTTCTGCTCGCGGTCAGCGTACACGACGTTGGTGGGTACTTGGAATCTGCATATCTTCGCGGTACTTCGCCACCGTCCGGCGGGTCACCTGGATTCCCTGCCTCTGCAGCTCCGCCGCCAGCTGGTCGTCGGTCAACGGCTTGCGCTCGTCTTCCTCTTCAATCAGCTTCTTCACCTTGCGCTTCAGCAGAACCAGCGGCAGATCGCCGCCCTCCGGCCCATTCACGCCTTCCGAGAAGAAGAATCGCAGCTCAAACACCCCTGCGACGTGTGCACATACTTGTTCGCCACCGCCCGGCTCACCGTCGAAGGATGCACGCCGATCTCCTCGGCCACCTCCTTGATCATCATCGGCTTCAGGGCTTCAACGCCGTGCTCCAGAAACTCCTGCTGCCGCCGCACGATCACTTCGCACGTCCGCACAATCGTATTCTTCCTCTGCTCGATATTCCGCAGCAGCTGGATCGCCGACTTGTACCGCTCCTTCACATACTCCTTGACGTCCTTCTCCGTCTGCTTCTCGCTGCAGCATCTTGCGGTAGCCCTGATTCAGACGCAGCGTCGGCATGTCCTCTTCGTTCATCAGCACGACGTACTTGTCGTCGCGCTTCACAAACGCAACATCCGGCTCGATCAGCCGCGTCTCGCTCTCGTTGTAGCGCTGCCCCGGTCGCGGATCGAGCGTGCGGATAAACTCCACCGCCGCCTGCACGTCCTCCGCCGACTCCGACCGCAGCTCCGCGTCAGCTCACGCATGTCCTTCTTCTGCAGCAGCGGCAGGCAGTTGCTCACGATATGCGCCGCCGTTGCTGAAGACGTCGCCTCACCTGTCGACAGCCGCCAGCATCTGCTCAGATCATCGCAGCCATCCGTTGCATCGCTCGCACGTCTTCTCGCCGTCGGCCGCAGCACAATCGCAGCCTCGCTCTGCTGTGCGCTTGATCTGGATCAGCAGGCACTCCCGCAGATCGCGCGCACCCACGCCCACCGGATCCAGATGATTGACGATCTCCCGCGCCTCCTGCAACCAACTGCTAGCAGCTCTCATCGCCGCTGCCCTGCATCAGCGGCGGCCGCAAGTCTCCACCGCCTCTTCCTCAGCCGAATCTACTCACTTCGTGCATCGGCACTCGAACCGGTATCGCCGAAGCTTGCTCTTCATCCCCCGCTCAAACGGAATCGGCTCCGACCGAACCGGGCCCTGAACTGCAGCCAGCGAATCCACCAGCTCCTCATCGGTCGCCGTCAGATAGCCGTTCTCGTTCAGGTTCCCCACCACCAGCTCCGCCGCCGCTCGCACCTCCGGCGACAGCGTCAGCGAACCGAGCTGCCACATCAGGTGATCGCTCAGCGTGCTCGGCTGCGAAAGAAAATTCTCAAACGAAGGCTTGTCGTACTCCTCAAAGTTCGAAGCCGTCTTGAATCCCGGATCAAGATAATCCTGAAAGTAGCTTCCGAAATCGATCTCGTCGAACGGATCCTTCTCCACCCGCTCGCTCTCCGCCACAACCTCTTCCGCCGAACGCTCCCGGTCGCCTTCCATCCCCGCCCGCTCATCCAGCGAGACCGCCGGACTCTTCCATCTCCTCCAGCACCGGATTCTCCACCATCTCCGTGTTGATCATCTCCTTCAACTCAAGCTTGTTCAGCGCCAGCACGCTGACCATCTGCACCAGTCCAGGCGTCAGCACCTGCCGTTGCGAGACCTTCAGATTCAGCTTGGGTTGCAGCAGCACGTCCTAAGTCTCTCCTACATCGCCTTGCATAAACTTATGGATCTACGGTTGTCGCAGTCGTGCTGTGAATCGCCGGAGTCATCAACGTCGATCCGGCTTGCGCACAGTCTACACGCCTGAAACTTCTTTGCCTGTAAGTCTACCCCCGTAACGCTCGCATCGTAATGCACCGTTAGCAACGCATTCGCTTACAACAGAAGTTGTACCAGCCGCATCGCCAGCCTAATCCATCGAAAACTTTTCACCCAGGTAGATCCGTCGCACCTCCGGATCACGCCCCAGTTCACCCGGCGTCCCCGTGCGAAAGATCCTGCCTTCGTTGATGATGTACGCGCGGTCCGTCACCGAAAGCGTCTCGCGCACGTTGTGGTCTGTGATCAGCACGCCGATGCCACTCCTCTTCAGATCCGAAGATAATCTCCTGCAGATCCAGCACCGCAATCGGATCGATCCCCGAGAACGGCTCATCCAGCAGAATAAATGCCGGCTCGATCGCCAGGCAGCGCGCAATCTCCACCCGTCCGGCGTTCGCCACCGCTCAGCGCATATCCACGCGTCTTGCGCACATGGCCCAAGGTTCAACTGCTCAATCAGCTTCTCAGTCCGCGTGCGGCGGCTCTCCCAGCTCAACTGCTGCGTCTCCAGCACCGCCAGAATATTGTCCTCCACCGTCAGCTTGCGAAATACCGACGGCTCCTGCGGCAGATAGCTGATCCCATAGTTCCGCGCCCGCAGATACATCGGCAGCCGGGTGATATCGTGCCCATCCGCCAGCACACGTACCCGCATCCGGCCGCACCAGCCCCACGATCATGTAGAAGCTCGTCGTCTTGCCCGCGCCATTCGGCCCCAGCAGCCCCACCACCTCGCCCTGCTCGATCTGTCAGGCTCACGCCGCGCACCACCTGGCGGCCACCGTAGGACTTCGCCGATCTCCTCCGTCGACAACGTCTTCATCGTTACTTTTTCACCCGCGTCTCCGTGCGAACCCTCTGTCCGGCACCACTGCTTCCTCATTAGAAACCACCACACTCTCATCTCCCGCGTGGAAACGCAGCGAAGCGCCCGTCACCGTCCCTCGCATCATCGTCCATCAATCTTCGGAGGAGCCGCAGCCGTCCCCGTCAACACAAACATCCCATCGCTCGCCGTGTAGACCAGCTGTGTCCCCGTTGCCCTCCGGCCCGGCTGCTCAATCTCAACCTGCCCCGTAGCCACAACCCGCTCGACGCTGCCACCCATCATTCCACCCGCACCGCCAACTTTCGTTCCACCAGTTGGCTTACTACCACCCGCGCCCTGCACAGGCTGCAGATAAACAATAGCCTGCTCCCCACGCATCCGGCTGTCAGCAGTCTCCACCAGCACCCCACCGCTGAACTCCGCCCTTCGCGCCTCATCCGAATAGGTCAGCTCTCGGCTCGTCACCCGAACCACCTGCGCTCTCCCCACCTCCGGGCTAACGCCAGTTTTCCCTCCGCTCGCCTTAGACGAATCACCCTTCCCCGCTGCACTGTTCACGAACACAGCATGAACCGCCATCGGAGCACCCTGACCCGCGCCATGCGCCACCAGCCGCCGTGCTTTCTGCTCAAACTCAAGCACCGGAGCCTCCACCTGCGATCCGCCCTGCCAAAGCCGAGCACGCCTTCCTGTCTCACCATAAAAAATCGCCAGATCCGCTGCCCGCTTAAACTCCGCCCGCGACGCCGTCACATGCACTACATCGTCTGAACCAGAAGAACCTGAAGCCTGCGCTCCACTCTTCGGCTGCACATAGCTGGCCTTAACCGATCCTTCAGCCACACCATCGCCGCTCGGCTGCTCCATCGTTATCCTGTCGGCCCACAGTACGCTCCCAGCATCCGAAACCTGCACCCCTCCCGTCAGAGTCACCCGCTCCGTCGCCCCGTCATAGACCGCCTTCTCCGCCGCAGCACGCTGCTCGCTCGGAGTACTCGTATCCACAGCCTTCCGCGCCGGCATAGACACCATCACCAGATGCCCCTGCTGCACCGCAGTCGCAATCTGCTCACCACCCTGACCAACACCACCACCCTTGCTGCTCTTTTGCTCTGCACCCGCAGCTGCGTTGAACCGCACATCCAGCGAATCCCCCGAGCTTCTACTCTGCGCTCCCTTGTCACTCACCCGTACCAACTCCGTATGCCCGCGGCCATGCGCATCAGAGATTCGTTGCGCCCCACCCACCTCAACAAAATGCGCCGTCAAAACATCTCCCGCCACCTCGCTCCTGGTCGGCCCACTCCCACCCTTCACCGCTGCGTTAATCACCTTCAAGCGAGCATTCCCACTCGCCTTAGCATCCTGCAACCGCGCCTTGCTCTTCCCCTCCGGCACCATCGCAAGCTCCACCGCAGCCGCCGATAAATCCCGCTCACTCCAATCCTTCTCTGTCTCCGACGTCCGCACCCGCTCATTCACATGAACAGGCCCTGTCAACACCACCTGCTGCAGCCTGCCCGTCTTATCGAACGCCGCTCTCCCCTCAGTCGCTTCACCCTTCGCCTGCCGGAGCGGATCATCGACCCCATACCGAACCTCGCCCCATAGCCGCGCCGACTGCATCTGGCTGCTCGCATTCAACACCACCTCACCCCGCTGCGAAGTCACCCTCCCGCCATCGGCACCCGTCAGCACAACATCGCCCTCACCCTCCAGTCGCTCCACTGACCCGTCGTTCCTCATATGAGCCACAGCCCGTTGCGCCTGCGCCGTCTGCTCCCCCGCCGCACCTTTCCCGCCCACCGACACAAACTTCGCATTCTGCATCGTCACCAGCAAGCTTGTCCTGTCCATCTCAGCCCGCGACGCCGTCAACACCACCGGCCGTCCCTGCTGTAGCCCATTCACCTTTACCGCCGACTGCAACACCAGCACACCCGTATCCGAGCTGTACTCCGCCCCCACAGCATGGCCCGTCATCCCTCTAAACTCGAACTCAACCTCCTGATCCGTCGCCGCCACTCCAAGCTTCTGCAGATAGACCAGCCCATTCGTCTTCACATGGATCAGCCGCTCGCCCACTTCGCTACTGGCCTCCCAACCTGGCCCGTGCAGGTCTTTGCCAGCCGCATAGTCCATCTTCCCCTTAGCATCTCCTGCCGCCGGCGCCTGCAGATCAAGATGAACCTCACCTACCGCCCGAACGATCCCCTTGCTCTGATCCAGCTCAAACTCTTTGCCATAAATTCTGTCTGCCCTGTCCTGCTTCCGGCCATACACTACGATCCCCACGTCATGCAGCGTGTACGTCCCATCTTTGCGTTGCACCGCCTTTGCGGCATGCAGCGTAAAGACCGTCCTGCCCTCCACCGTCTGAGACCACGTAAACGCATTCGTCTCCTGCCGGATATCCGCCCCCAGCTTAGCCGGCAAATCCCTGATAAACCCCTTCGCCCGATGGTGCGCATACACCAGAAAAGCAGCGATCACCATCACCAGTAAGCCCACGCCCACCAGCAACCAAACCCGCAACCTCTCAATGGAAACCGAAACACCCATCTATCTCTATCTTCTCATCCATCGCCCAAGCCCGGGCCAACCCTATTCCCTACCCCTCTTCCCTACTCCCTCTTCCCTGGGGTCTAAACTATCCGCATGGCCGACCAACTCTACCTAAGCCTCTGGTTCCCCAACTTCCGCCTCGAAGCGCTCCCCGAGAAACTCTCCTCGGTCATGCGCCAGTTCGCCCTGATCAGCGGAGAAAAACGAGTCGCCGCGGCCAGTGTCTACCCCATCGGCTTCAACGAAGCCCCCACCTACCAGCGCATCTACGTCAACGACGACCGCTCCCACGAGACCGAAGACTCCATCATCGAAAACGCCGTAGCCGAGGCCACCGAGCAGCTCCACGACGACATGGCCTACGAGTTCGAGATGCGCTGGAAGCTCTGGATCCCCGAAGCCGACGACGCCCCACCCTCTTCAGCCCCCGACCCCGACATCGACCAGGACGATAACTACGACTCCCTCATCCACCTCGACACCCTCTGGAAGCTTCAGCCCTCCACCGTACGCATCCTCGGCCTCGGTCCCAAATTCGACGACGCCAGCTTCGAACAAAACGGCCACATCCGCATCGACTTCGGCCTCGATACCCCCTGGCTAGCCGAAACCCTCGACGAAGAAAAACTGGACGAAGACGCCGCCAAACACATCCAGCAGAACGTCGAAAAACTCCTCGCCTTCACCCTCTCCGTCGAAAAACACTGCGGCATCTCCAGCCGTCTCCTCTGGACTGAATCCGGCGAACCCCTCGCCCAAAAGCTAATCGATCGCCTACAGCGCCTCAACTAGCCGACCCAATCTCCGACGAACCATAACCGTCCTTACTCGTTAGTCATGACTCGTTACTCGTTCATTCCAACCGCTGTTACCGCCTACATCTAGAAGAAAAAGAACTATTTACCAATCAGGGGAGAGGGGGCATACCATCCGCCAATCCCGTCTTTTAATCTTGCGTCCATCAGTGAAAATCCGCGGTCGTCCCTTTTCGTTTGAACATGCAACTAAAACGCGTGTATAAGGAATACCGTCTAATTCCCCAGCCACCCACGGGCCACAGGACTAAGGAGCAACAATGATCTCTCGACGTGAATTTCTAGACGGCCTCGCCGTGACCGCAGCAGGCGCAGCCATCAGCTCTACCGCAAAAAGCTACGCTCAGATTATCGGCGCCAACGACCGCGTCAACTTCGCTATCCTCGGACTCAACGGTCGCGGCTACGCCCACCTCTCCGCCCTCAAGAACAACGCCGCGGCCGCCCGTGTCACCCACGTCTGCGACGTCGACTCCACCATCCTCGCCAAGTTCTGTGGCAGAGCAGAGAAAGAGCTAGGCTACGCCCCCACAGCCGACGGCGACTACCGCAAGATCCTCGCCTCCAAAGACGTCGATGCCATCACCGTCGCTCTGCCGGACCACTGGCACGCCCCCATGGCCATCCTCGGCCTCCAGGCCGGCAAGCACGTCTACGTCGAAAAGCCCTCCAGCCATAACCCCCGCGAGGGCGAGCTCCTCATCGAAGCCCAGAAAAAACACGGCAAGCTAGTCCAGGTCGGCGACCAGCAGCGCTCCTCCGACTACACCATCAAAGTCATCCAGCAGGTCCACGACGGCCTTATCGGCGAGCCCTACTACGCCAAGGCCTGGTACGTGAACAAGCGCAAGTCCATGGGCACCGGCAAACCCGCCGCCGTACCCTCCACCCTCAACTGGGACCTCTGGCAAGGCCCAGCCCCGCGCACCGAGTACGTCGACAACGTCCACCCCTACAACTGGCACTGGCTCACCCGCTACGGCACCGGCGAGACCCTCAACAACGGCACCCACGAAGTAGACGTCTGCCGCTGGGCCCTCGGCGTCGACTACCCCACCCGTGTCACCGCCTCCGGTGGCCGCTACAACTTCAAGGACGACTGGCAGTTCTACGACACCCTCAACACCAGCTTCGAGTACCCAGGCAAGATGATCAGCTGGGAAGGCCGTTGCTGCCAGGGCATGAAGATCTACGATCGCGAGCGCGGCTCCTCCATCCTCGGTACCAAGGGCTCCCTCCTCATCGACCGCGACGGCTACGAGCTCTACGACTGGAACGGTAAGAAGACCGACGAGTTCAAAACCGGTTCCCAGACCTCAAGCACCGACACCGTAGGCCGCGACTCCATGACCGACGCCCACTTCCTCAACTTCATCAACGGCATCCGCCGCGGCGAGAAGCTGAACTCACCCATCCCCGTAGCCAACATCAGCGTGACCATGTTGCAGCTCTCCAACATCGCCTACTTCACCAACCACGAACTAACCATCGACCCGGCAACCGGCCACGTCAAGAACGACCCCGAAGCCATGAAGCTCTGGGCCCGCACCTACGAGAAGGGCTGGGAAGTAAAAGCCTAACCAGAACGTCACACCATCAAAAAGGGTCGTCCATTGGACAACCCTTTTGCGCTTGCTCCAACATCGACGTTATCGCTCTTCTTGTTGTCATCCCGTAGGATCTGCTTTTGCCTTTGCTGTTGCCCGTTCTCTTCCCCAACCCAAAATCTGTCATTTCGACCGAAGCTGCTCACAGCCCTATCGTGAGCAGCGCAGCGGAGAAACCCGCTTCTCTACCGCAACTGCTACCCGGTCGCACTGCCCCTCACTGCGCAGCAGCCCGCCGCCGCCGCCCACTAATCAAATAAGACGCCGCCCGCAACTCCAGAAGCGGATCATCCGAAGGCGCAATCCCATCCAACCGCGGAATCGGATCGAAGATGATGGTCTTCTGTTCATGAGCATCATTAGCGACTGTATCCGTCAGCGTCAGACTACCCAGTTCCACCACCTTGCGCTCCGTCGGCCACTGCACCGTCGCATCGTTCACCTCATCGCCATCCTCGGCCACCTGCACCATGATCTTGAACTTGATCGGCCCCTTCGCAATCCTCTCTGTAAGTTCGTCGAAGAGATAGCCCGCACTCTTCCCCTTGGCCGCAGCAGCATCCAGATGCTCCTCACCCGCCTCAGGAACAAACGTGTAGCGCCCGAACCGGCTCACACCATCCTTGTTCGTAAACTTCATCGCTGTCAGAGCAAAGTAGCTATCCCGCGCAAAGCTCGACGGAAACTTCCCCACCAACTGCACAAACGCCAGCGCCTTCGGATGACTGCCGATAAACTCCATCACCTTCGCCTTGTCCGGCTGCGTCACTCCCCGCAGAAACTCCAGGAACTCCTCCCCTGTAGTCGCCGGAAACCCATTCGCCGAGTGCGCAACGATATCGGTGTGCACATGCTCCGCAAGATGAAACCGCACCGCCAAGCCACGTGGATCCGCATTCTCATCGTTGTCCGGAATCAACGGAATCCCCGTAAAATCCGAAAACCTGACCGTCACCTGCGTCGATGGCCGAGTCACATGATCCGCCCGCGTCAGCCAAGTCGCCTCGCTCGAAGGGGTAAACGTTCCGGTCACCAAAACACCCTTGGCATGCACAGGCCGAAACCCCGGATGCGGCCCAAATATTCCTTCAAACTGCTTCAGCAATTCCTCACTTAGAGCAAGAATCTTCTCGTCAGTTGTAAGTGGCATAGTTTGTCTCCTCTTCCAACAAGCTACCTCAACTTCGTGAATCTCCCATCACACCACAACCGATACACCATATCCCGCTCTACCAACTCCCCTGCTTCCCCCCATACCACCACACCAACCCAACCGTAAGCGTGTCCTGATTCTGCGAGAGCACGCCAACCCTGTTCGTCAAGAAGAACGGCACATTGGTCCAATCCCGCCGATACTCCAGCCGCGACAGCAGTCCATCCGCCACCTTGAACTCGTACGTCCCGGTAAACTCCTTCAGCGCCTGCGTCGTCCCGCTGAACAGCCCACCCCGATCCGACATATACTCCGTCCGTCCAGCCAGCGCCATCCGCGGAGTCCACTGATACCGCGCATAACCCGCTCCCCCAATCACATGCTTCGGAGCCGACGACATCCCCGGCCCAGCCTGCGCCCACATCCTCGAAATCTCATAATCTCCTTCCAGAGCCAGCGTCACCTTCGGCGTCACATTCCACGTCGCATACGTATCGAAGATGTGCAGCTTGCCATCCGGCGCCGGAGTAATCGGAGCCAGACACAACCCCGGCTGCACTGGAGTCCCGCAGCCCTGCACCATCGTTACATCCGGATTATCCTGCCCAAGGTAGTAGTTCACCGTCCACGAAACATTCTTCTTCGGCTGCGCATTAAACCCAAACAACTGGTCCTTGAACGAGTTCGTAGGCTCCGACTGCTGCGTCCCATTCACAATCCAATAGTTCGCCGACAGCTTATCGTTGATCTTGTAATTAGCCCGAACCCCCATGTGATAAAACGGCAGATAATTGAACCAGAACGACCGCGTGTAATTCATTTGGTCCTTCGTGTAGTTCCCTTCAATCCCCAAAGAACTCGCCCACTTCCCAAAATCCACCGTCAGCCCACGACCCACCGGAAACACATACGTCCCATACGCCTGAAAGATATTCCTGTAGATCTCCGGCCTCGGCTCATTCGCAGGATTTCCTTGCAGCGTCTCCGTAGCCTGCCCGAACTGCAAATCCAGCCGCACCCCATACCGCCTTCCCTCCTCCACCGCCGGATCAAGCGCCAGCACAACCCCCGCCTGATTCAGGCTGAACGCATTGCTCAGCACATCGTAGGCCCGCAGATACTGCACCCGCCCAATCGGATGGTTGAAGTCATACCCATAGTAGCCATCGACGTAGTAGTTCAGCGTAGCTCCCCCCGGCAGCTGTGCAGGTAAAGGAAGACTCTGCGCCGCAGGAGTACTCGCAGCAGCCGTTGCACTCTGAGCATTCAATGCAGTCACCGACACAGACGCAGCTGGATTCGCCGCCACAACCGGCATTGGAGTAGCATCCGCCTCCGCCACCACCGCGCTCGACAAACTCGATGAAGCCGAGGACGACGCCACATCCGCAATCGGCGAGGCCATCACCGTCTGCCGTTGATTCAATTGCTTCTCCAACGCCGCAACCCGAAGCGATAGGTCACGCACGGTCTGCCGCAACTCCTCCACCTCAGCACCCTTCGAGGCAGCATTCTCCTGTGCCTGAGCACTAACACCAACAAACAGCAACGACAAAGCGACTAAAAGTGATCGATGGAATAAGCGCATAGTAGGCCTCGCACCCCCAAGCAAATCACAAGCCGCATAGATTTTTCGTAAAGGCAGCGCCTCTTTCACAGCCGATAGCTGACACCTCGTTCGACCGGGCCTGGGGGGTTAGGGAGACTCTCAATAAGTCCCTAGCCGAATCCGGTTCGAAAGGGCGCGGCTTCAGCCGCGCTGCAAATGCCCAAAAAGCTGGGGCTGGTAGCCCAATGCTTTAGCTTTGGGTCTCCCCCAAGGGAATGCTTCTCTTTGTCAAAGCGTGAGACTTGCTCAGAGCTTCCTTAGATTGGTCAGGTAAAACCTTATGTCATCAGGGTGTCATGAACGCGTCGCCACGATGTAATTGAACGTCGGTGCGACGTTCCATCGAAGCAGCAGTTAGGGATTAGATTTACAGTGGTAGCGAGAGGGATTCGTGAGCAAGTTTGAGTTCATCGGCGAGGCGGAGAAGATAGCGCGTGAGGCTGGGGCTTTGCTGCGTGGGTTTTATGAGAAGGGCGTCCGGGCGGAGTACAAGGGCGATGTCGATCTGGTGACCGAAGCGGACCGCGCCAGCGAAAGTCTAATCGTTTCGCGGTTGAAGGCGGCGTTTCCTTCGCATGGGATCTATGGAGAAGAAGGGACGCGGGACGGCCTTGACGCCGAGTACCGGTGGTATGTCGACCCGCTGGATGGGACGACGAACTTTGCCCATGGGTTTCCATCGTTCTGCGTTTTGCTTGGACTGGAGCACAGGGCCCCGGGGCTCGCGGCGGATGCCGATGGCGAGATGGTGGCCGCGGTGACATACGATCCGTTGCGAAACGAGATGTTTGAGGCGGAAAAGGGTAAAGGCTCCTGGCTGAATGGACGGCGCATACACGTCTCGAAGACAAAAACGCTGCAGGAGTCGCTGACGGCCACGGGGTTTCCCAGCCATAAGCGCCATATAAACCCGAATGTATACTTTTATCAGCAAATCACGCTTCGGTCGCATGGGGTAAGGCGGGCCGGGAGCGCGGGTCTGGATCTGGCGTATGTCGCCTGCGGAAGATTAGACGGGTTCTGGGAGTTCAATCTGAATCCCTGGGACACCTCCGCAGGGGTGCTTCTGGTGGAGGAGGCCGGTGGGACGGTAACTCACTTTGACAGCGGGAAATTCACGCTGGATAGCCGCGAGGTGCTGGCGACGAACGGACTGATTCTGGGGGAAATGTCGCATATCTTTACCGAGATGTTTGCAGGCAGGGGGTTGGAGCCGATCCCGACTCCGGCGGAGTTTGCGGCGAGACGGGCTGAGATGGAGAAATAGGCCTGAAAGAGTCCTATTTATGCGGGATTTTGATTTGCAGTCATGGCGAGATGTGCTGTTAGAATCGAGTTCAAAGCTAACAGCTGAGAGATTTCAAGAGTGGTGAAAAGGGAGAGTTAGAGAGATGGCTTATGTGATTGCGGAACCGTGCATCGGGACGAAGGATACGGCTTGCGTCGATGCGTGCCCAGTGGACTGTATCCACCCGAAGAAGGACGAAGCAGGACACGGTGAGGCCGAGCAGCTGTTCATCGATCCAGTTGAGTGCATCGATTGCGGCGCGTGCGTGCCGGTTTGCCCGGTCTCGGCGATCTATGCCGGTGACGACCTGCCGGAGAAGTGGGCGGAGTACCAGACGAAGAATGCTACCCACTTTGGGCGGTAAGCTGTTCGCTGAAGCTTGAGTTCAAAAGAACGCGTGGCCAATGGGCTGCGCGTTTTGCTTTGTGGAGAGATTGGCGATGAAGAACCTGGCCTCTGCGGAGGTGCTGTCGGAGACAAGAGAGCGGCTTCTGCACGTTGCGTCAGATGACAAGGCGCTATGGGGGCGGATGACAGCGACCCAGATGATGCGGCATCTCGGGTGCGCATACGAAGTGGCCCTGGGAGAGCGAACAGTGGAGCCAGTGAAGGGGCCTCCGACGTGGTTGATGAAGTGGGCGGCGCTGCGGTCGGGTTTTAGATGGCCGAAGAATCTGTCGACGACTCCGGAGTTGGTGCGGGCGCTCGATGAAGAGCCGGAGGTTGGTTTCGCGGAGTTGGTGGGGGTGACAGCAGAAAAGATGGGGAAGGTTGCAGGGGCAAGGCAGTTAGCGGCGAGCCATCCGATCTTTGGCGAGATGACGGCGGCCGACTGGATGCGCTGGGGGTATCTGCATGCGGACCATCATCTGCGGCAGTTTGGCCGGTAAGGGATGATTCAGCGCGTCGGAGAGGCGATTGTGTTGCGGGTGTGGCCGTTCCAGGAGGCCGACTTGCTGGTCAGCCTGTTTACACGAGAGCAGGGGCGAATCAAGGGAGTGGCCCGTCATGCACTGCGCTCTCGGCGAAGGTTTGGCGGGGCACTGGAGCCGATGACCCACGTGCGGGCCAGCTACGCAGAGCGACCAAAACAAGAACTGGTACGGCTGGATTCGTTTGAGATTCTGAGTTCGCCCCTTTCGCGACCCGTCGACTACGAGCGGACCGCTGCACTGCAGTTTGTCGCCGAGGTGCTCGAGGAACTGCCCGAGGGCGTGGTCGACGACGCGGTTTTTCGACTCGCACTGACGGTAGTAGAGGAGATGCAGGTGGGTAGAGTATGGCTCCCCGTGACCTATTTTGCGCTGTGGATGAACCGCCTGATGGGCTGGATGCCGGAGCTGGGACACTGCGTGGTATGTGGACTTGATCTGCGCGGTGGGACGGTCTGGTATTCGGGAACCAGCGATGGGGTGACCTGCTCGGACGACAGAAGGAATGGAAGCGTGGGGCTTTCGGCAGGTTCAGTGGGAGAAGCGATGAGGATCTTTCGAGGAACAGTGGGAGAGCTGGCAAAGGAGGAGTGGCCAAAGGATCGAGGAGCGGATCTGCGGCGCTTTGCGGTGGAGACACTGGAGCGCCATCTGGAGCGGCGGCTGATAAGTGCGCGAGCTTTGGGTCGGGGATAGTTGTAAAGCAGAAGAGCTAATCGAATGTCTCCCAACTGCGAAGCGTGTGTTCGTAGATTTCCATATTCACGCGTCTGCCTCGAAACTTCACGCCTTCCATGCTAAGTCGAAGGCGTTGTTCCGCTGCGGCTTCGCCTCTTAGTTTGATCTCGCCGCCAGCACCGACGATGCGTTGCCAGGGTAGTCCGTGAAGGGTGGCACTGCGCAGCAACTTTGCTACCGCTCGATGGTAGAGCGGGTACCCCGCTGCCGCAGCGACCTTGCCGTAGGTCGACACCTTTCCCTTGGGGACGGAGCGAATGATGCGTCGAAACGCGGCGTCGCGCTGCTCATTTTCGCGAAGCGCATCTTTTAGGATTCTTCGCTTGAGATTTTGTGGAACGGCTGGCGATCGCATGCGCAGAACTTTATCAGAGCCTCCGTTGGTCTACTGAGGTTTGGGTACCCCAACCTTTGCGAGTGCTCAGGATGGGGTGCTCCGGTTGTGCGCAGGTTAGTGGGGTGCGTTCATGCGTCGTTGAATTGCTTGAAGAAGGCTTCGTATTTTTCGGTGCCTCCTTGTTCGGCGTTGCGTAAGGGCTTCACGCGCTCTACGAGAATCTCGGTGGCTTTGGTTTGGGTCTTGATGATGTCGATGACTTCGTTGATGTAGTCGTTGAGGGGCATGGCGCGTGGGTCGGCGGCCTGGGCGCTGCCCATCAATTCGGTCTGGACGTAGGGTGGGGCTAGTTCGAGGACTTCGATGTTGGTGGAGCGGAGCTGGTAGCGGAGAGACTGGCTCCAGGAGTGGATAGCCGCCTTGGTCGCGCAGTAGGTGGGGTGATGGCCAGAGGGATGAAGGCCAGGCCTGAGGTGACGGTCATGATGGTGGCTTGGGGCTGTTTTTGGAGTTGGGGCAGCAGAGCCGCGGTAAGGCGGATAGGGCCGAGGAGATTAGTAGTGACGATGGATTCAGCGTCGGCGACGCTGCCGGAGTAGTCGAGGAGATTTTCAGGCCGCATGATGCCTGCGTTGAGGATGACGGCGTCGAGGGCGGGGTGGTCGGCGGCGAGCTGAGCGGCAACCTTGCGGATGTCGGCGGGGTCTTCGATGTTGAGCTGGACGGAGTCCATACCGGGATTAGCGGCAGTGGTCTCGTCGAGAACCTGTTTGCGGCGACCGGCGATGATGACCTTGTTGCCAAGTTTGTGGAAGGCCTCTGCGAGGCGCGGCCGATCCCCGAGCCGCCGCCGGTGATGAGAATAATGTTGCCAGTGATGTTCATTGGTTCGTTTCTCCTGGATGGATAATAGGATGCAGACGATTCCATTTGGATGAACACAAATGGTCGAAGCCGCGAGAAATCCGAAGAACTGCTGATAACGGTGGTTTTTCTCGTTTGCGGACCACCGGGATGGATCGCAGTCTATCTGCCGGCCTGGATGACGAGATGGCAGGTGCCGCAGGAGTCGTCTGGATGGCGAGTGCTCGCGGTGGCACTGATCGCGATCGGACTGGTGCCTCTCGGTGAGTCGATCGCGCGGTTCATTCGCATAGGCCGCGGGACCCTTTCGCCGACGCATCCGACAGAGAAACTGGTAGTCAGCGGGCTCTACCAATACGTGCGTAACCCGATGTATGTCGGAGTGCTGATGCTGATCGCCGGTCAGGCGGTGCTCTTCTGGAGTCGAACTCTCTGGGCATATCTAGGCTATGTCGCCATTGGATTCCACTTGTTTGTGCTGGTCTACGAGGAGCCAACTCTGCGAAGAAAATATGGTGAGGATTATGAGGAATTCTGCCGCAATGTCCGTCGGTGGATGCCACGATTAAAGCCGTGGCGGCAGTAAAGACACACCTTCAGGAAGCCAGCTGACTGGAAGCCTTCAGAGACTCTTGCTGCGTGGTTCTGATACCAAGCGCGTCTTCGATGACGTCGGCAGCGCGGTCGAGCCCATCAACCTCACGCATAGCGAGCATCACGCTGTGGGCGGCGGCGCGATACTTCTCCTCTTCGAGAACCGCCCGGACAGCACAGCGCAAGCGTTTAGCGTTAAGCTTCCGCCTCGGGATAACGATACCCGCACCGCGCGCGGCCACACGGGCAGCGACTCCGGGCTGGTCGTTGCCGAGAGGAACAGCGACAAGGGGGACACCTTCGGCCAGCGATTCGAGGACAGTGTTCAGCCCAGCATGGGTGATCACTGCCGCAGCACGCTTGAGTATCTGGAGCTGAGGAGCGTAGCCGACAACAATGGGATCGCCGGGAAGTGCTCCGAGACGAGTCGGATCCAGTCCACCCCCAAGCGAGAGCACCAGTTGCAGGTTCAGCCCGGCGCACGCGGTAGCGATGGTGCGGAAGATCTCTTCGGAGCCATTTTGCAGCGTCCCGAGCGAGGCGTAGACCAGGGGGCGACCGTCCAGTCGCTCCCACGGGAAAGCCACGGAAGGGCGCTGCTGGTCATCCACAAAAGGCCCGGTGTAATGAAGACGCGGAGGCTTTGGGCTGACGTCGAACTCGAGCGCTTCAGGAAGCTGGGCGATCTGTGCGATGGACGAAAGGGCATCCGTTGAGCGTCGCAACGGCTGGAGGCCCCATGATCGGCGCTGTCGGTTGACGAGGGTAAAGATCGGCGCGGCGACTCGCGAGAGAAGGCGCATACCAAGGCGGTTGCGGAGGCGGCTGAGCCAGTCCTGCCCAGCTGGCCAACCGAAGCAGAAGGGCGGAATGCGGTCGTCCTGCACGAGCGGCGGGAAGAGGGCAATCGAAACGAAGGGGAGGCCAAGGTGCTCCGCTACGTTGCCACCCATATCAGCCTCGTCGATCAGCATTGCGTCAACGTTCGCGCGGCGAACCGCGTCGGGCCCATCGCGAAGAATCATGCGGGCAGTATTCTTCACACGCTCGACGGTAAAGCGAAACGTTGCAAGCCCCTTGAGTTCACCGAGGCGCTGGTCCAGGCGTTGCAGCGTCCCCGGAGGATAGTCCGAAGCGCCAATAAGCTGAAACTCGATACCTGCCGCGCGGACGCGAGCCTCGGTATCAGCGATGCCGAAAATAACGACCTTATGGCCGCGCTGCTCAAGGCGACGAGCCAGTGCCGTCATAGGGTTGATATGTCCGGTTCCGGGAAAACAAAACGCTCCAAGCCGTGCCATGTTTCACATCCCTTATCGTGAATTTGGGCCCGTGGAGATAACGGTAGAATTCGTGGTTCGGATGGTCTAATTGGAGTAATAAATTTAGCCAGCCTTGCCGGAGATCCGCAAGGACCGACCGAACCCAATTCTGGCATACTGCCTAAAATGCCGATGTTTAATGATTTCAGATTCGGGTTCCGATCGATGACGCGAAACGCACGGTTTTGGTTCTGTCTGCTTGCCATCTGGATCGTATTAAGCAACGTCGTTGCAGCACAGGACGCTCCAAAGCCACAGGATGAGCCCATCCACACGCTGCATGTTTATGCGAACCTGCTCCAGGTGCCAACCGTAGTGCTGGGGCCCTACCTCGAACAGGTTAAGCCGATCCCAGAGAACAGGTTTTCGGTCAGCATCGACAACGGACCATGGTTTCGTGCGACCCACGTCCACCTTCAGGGCGACGATCCGATATCCCTCACGATTCTGCTGGATGCCAATGGAAATGCTACGGAGTTGATGCCGAAGATCGGCGATGCAATCGCGGGCCTTGCGCCGTTGTCCTTACACCCGAAAGACCATGTTTCGATCTACGCTCTGCACTGCTCTCTGATCCGGTCTCAGGATGACCTCCCCGCCGACAATGCGGACCTCAAGACCGCGGTTGCCAATGCACTGCAATCGTGGACGAATCGCAAAGAGAACAAGCAGGAACCCAGGTGTCAAAAACCCGTACAGCTTTGGGACGCGTTGGCATTCGTTGTCGACAAGTTGTCTAAACTCCCGGGCCGACGTGTGGTTCTGGTGGTGTCGGACGGTCAGGACAAGGGCAGTAAGCGAAGCTGGAACGAGGTCAGGGCCTACGCTCAATACACAGGATCCGCGGTCTTTGGGATGACTTACCCTCCTCAATACGCGATCGGTGGCTTTCGCACAGGCAGCAATCCCGCATTCCGGAGGGGTAGTACCGAGGATCTCTTTTCAGGCGCTGTGTCAACTGAGCGGCGGTCTGGTGTTATCGACCAGTCCCAAGTCGCTCGATGCAACGTTGAGACAATTTACGACGATTCTGCGGGGACGCTACATCGTTGAATTTCCTCGGCCAGCCAACTCCACCGCGGGCGAACATAACATGCAGGTGAGGGTTGAGAAGAGCGGCAACGACATTATCAGGGCAGCCGGGATATCTGTGCCACTACCGGATGCGGCTACGCTGGCTGCCCCGACGACGGTCCCTTCCGATCCCTCACTTACGCCACAGCAGGGCAGCCGACGGACCATGAAAAACCCCCTCTGATCCGGGACCGGTCCCCTCGAGTTGTGAAGGCACAGGTGCTCCCAGCAGTTAGAATCAAGGAATTGCTGAATATTTAAGAGAGAGCTATGACTGGACTGGTTTCTGCGGTTGGGGAGAAGAAAAAAGCGCTTACGTTTCAGGAGTTGTTGTTCAGACTGCAGCGCTTCTGGGCGGAACAGGGGTGTGTACTGCAGCAGCCCTACGATGTTGAGGTCGGTGCCGGAACGATGTCTCCCGACACGTTTCTGCGCGTGCTTGGACCTAAGCCGGTGCGGATTGCGTACGCGCAGCCTTCCCGTCGTCCGGCCGATGGACGATACGGCGAGAATCCCAACCGACTCTTTCGGCATACCCAACTGCAGGTGATTCTTAAGCCGCCACCGGTCCGAATTCAGGAGCTTTATCTTGAATCCCTGGTTGCGATTGGAATCGACCTGAAAGAACACGACATCAAGTTCGAAGAGGACAACTGGGAGTGGCCAGTGGGCGGCGCGTGGGGCGTCGGCTGGCAGGTCATGATGGATGGCCAGGAGATTACCCAGTTCACCTACTTCCAGCAGTGCGGCGGCATGGACCTCGACCCGATCACCGGTGAGATTACGTACGGGCTCGAGAGGATGGCGCAGTTTCTGCAGGACAAGGAATCCATCTACGACATCATTTGGGCGGTCGAACCCGATACCGGCCGCGAGGTCACGTATGGCGAGATGCGCCTTGCCGAGGAGGAACAGTTCTCGGCATACAGCTTCGACTATGCGGATGTGGGAAAACTTTGGGAGCATCTGAATCTCTATGAGGCAGAGTGTCTGGCCTTGCTCGAAAAAGCGAAGAGCTTCGACACAATGGATGCCTTGACGCTGAAGCGGTTCCCCGTGCTCGGAGCCTATGAACTGGCGCTGAAGTGCTCGCATGTCTTCAATCTCCTCGATGCTCGCGGAGCCATCTCAGTGACGGAGCGCGTGGGCGTCATGGCGCGGATTCGCACGCTGGTGGTCGGTGTTGCCCGGATTTATGCTGCTCAGGGCCAGGCGTTGGCGAAGCAGGAGACTGAGGCAGTGGCGGGTTGAGGCTCGCCATCGATCGCCACATGGTTAAGTGCACCGACAAGTAGAACAACGAGTCATGAGTAACGAGTAAGGACGGTTATGGCTGAGTTTTTGTTTGAGATTGGGTTAGAAGAAGTTCCCGCGCGGATGGTCGCCGGCGCGCAGGCTGAGCTGGAACGTCGTGTCGTAGAAATGCTGGAGCGCGAGCGCCTGGTCGCGTCGGGTATCGAGAGCAAAAGCTTTGCCACTCCGCGCCGGCTTGCGGTTTGGGTGAAGAACGTTGCGGAACGGCAGGAGGATGTAGCCGAGGAGTTGGTGGGGCCTTCGGTGAAGGTGGCTTACAAGGATGGAGCAGCTACTCCCGCTGCATTTGCGTTCGCAAAGAAGGCTGGTGTGGCTGTCGAGGATTTGAAGACAGTTACGAACGCCAAAGGCGAGTATCTGGCAGCGACTTCAGTGAAGACCGGACGCGGAGCAACTGAAGTAATTGCAACGGAATTACCAAAGGAGCTGACCGCAATTTACTGGGCGAAGAATATGTACTGGCGCACCGGAAAACCGGAACGGTTTGTAAGGCCCGTGCGATGGATGCTCGCGCTGCTTGGCAATGAGACCGTGCCAGTCGCCTTTGGAGGATATGTAGCTGGAAGTGTTACATATGGAAACCGAGTTTTATTCGGAGATGCTGCAATCGCCTTGAACACCCCGGACGACTATGAGAGCACACTACTGAAAGGGTTCGTCGTTGCGGATGTAGAAGTACGGCGACAGCGAATTCGCAAGGAGCTCGATAAAGTGACGCGAACCGTGGAAGGATTGCGGTGGCGTGAAGATCATGGGCTGGTCGACAAGCTCACACACCTGACAGAGTGGCCGTCGGTGATCCTGGGCGCGTTTGAACCCGAGTATCTTGCCCTCCCGGAGGAGGTTCTGGTCACCGTCATGCGCGATCATCAGAGCTACTTTGCTATCGAGGACAAGGATGGAAAGCTGGCTCCGCATTTTCTGACGGTCTTGAACACCGAGACAGATGCCGCAGGCGAAGCGATCATTCGTCACGGGAATGAGCGCGTACTGCGTGCCCGTTTCAACGATGCAAGATTTTTCTGGGAGTTCGATCAGCGCGCACCTTTGAAGGAACGCGTTGAATTGCTGAAGAACGTTACGTTCCAGAAAGACCTGGGAAGTTACGCAGCAAAGTCGGCGCGGGTCCGGAAGATCGCATCGACACTGGCAGGCCTGGTCCTCTCACGCGAATGTGATTTGAATCCGGTCGCCCTCGATGAAGCTGTTGTGCTCGCGAAGACCGACCTGACGACGGAACTCGTAAAGGAGTTCACCGAGTTGCAGGGAGTAGTGGGTGGGCTCTACGCGCGGGCGCAAGGATATTCAGCCGCCGTCGCGGATGCAATCTATGACCAATACAAGCCCGAGTCGATGGAGGACTCGGTTCCGCGAACCGTTGAAGGATCACTCCTGGCCATCGCCGATAAGGCGGATACCATCGCCGGAATGTTCGGATTGGGTTTGGAGCCTACAGGATCGAAGGATCCATTTGCGTTGCGCCGTGCAGCGAATGGGATTGTGAAAATTCTCGCGGAGAGCAGTGTCCCACTACCGCTTACGTTAAGTGAGATCGCAGCTGCTGCTTGCGGACAGAACGAGACTCTCGCGGCAAAGGTGCGTGGATTCCTTCAGGAGCGCCTGGAGTTCTATCTGCGCGAGGTGAAAGGTCAGGCATACGACGTGGTAAAGGCTGTCCTCGCCGCCGGTTCCGAAGACGTTCGCGACACCGTAGCTCGGGCCGAGGCAGTCACCGCAGTGCGTGGTGCCTCCTCCGGAGACACCGGCGATTTTGCCGCGGTTTCAGCGGCGTTCAAACGCATGAAGAATATTCTGTCGCAAGCCGAGGAAAAAGGAATTGCTTCCAGCCCGGCTGTAAAGCATGATCTCCTGTCGGAACCAACAGAAAAGGCATTGGCCGAACGTTCCGCAGAACTGGCTGTACGTGTCTCTTCTCTGCGTGTGGAGAAGAGCTATGCGGCGGCGTTAGAACACATCGCCACGCTACGGCCCCAGGTTGATGCATTCTTTGATGCGGTCATGGTGATGGTTCCCGATGAAGCCGTACGTGCGAATCGGCTGGCCCTGCTGAAAAAAGTGCTGGAAGATTTTTCAGGAATTGCGGATTTCTCGGAGATTGTAGTGGCGGGCTAGCCGCTCCTCACCGGGCATCCGCATAATACCCACTCCGATACCGCAGCCCATACTTCATAGCCGGATCCTTCATCCGCACCTTGATCTTCCGGAACGAACTATCCCCGCCCCCATGCGGAGCGTAGTACCCCAGCACATACTGCGTCCGCAGATCATCCGACACATGCGCCAGCGCCGGCTCCAGATCCTGCGGATCCTCCACGTAGTAATACTTCCCACCCGTGTCCTCCGCCATCTGAATCAGCGCATGCTCCCCGCCCGTATTCCGTCCCGCATCCGCCGCCACCGGCACAATAATCAGCGAGTACACCATAGCCCCCGCCCGCTGAGCCTCCTCCAGCGCCTGGCTATACCGCGACCCCTTCGCCGTATCCTCACCATCGGTAATCAGCACCAGCACCCGCCGTCGCCCATCCGCCGCCGAAGTCGTTGAAAGCCGCTCCGACCCCAGATAGATCGCGTCATACAGCGCCGTAGCATCGCCCCGCTGCAAATCCTCCAACCCTCTTTCAATCACCTGCTTCCGATTCGTAAACGAAACGATTTCCCGCACCGAATCAGCAAACTGCATCAGATCCAGCTCATCCTGATCCCGCAGCAGCGCCCGCACAAAATGTTTCGCAGCATTCTTCTCCAGCCGCTCATCCCGCAGCACGCTCTCACTCGCATCAATCGCCAGCACAATCGACAGAGGCGTCACCGACTCCTTCTCGAAGTAAGCGACCTTCTGCACCTTCCCATCCTCAAGAATCTCGAAATCATCCCTTCCCAGCCCACCCACCGGAGCGCCCTTCGCATCCACTACATTCACGGCCACATTCACCAGCCGAGTCTCCACCTTAATCGTAGGAACCTGATCCTCTCGTCCCTGAGGAGCCTGAGCCCCCTGCGCACTCGGCGGCCGCCGCACAATCGGCGCCTGCATCAAAACCAAAGCCCCCAAAACCAGTCCCGCAAATCTCATCCCCGATGCTCCCCGTCCCCGTTCGGCCTTCTACTCCCTACTCCCTCTTCCCTACTCCCTACAGCGATCTCTTCTGGAAACGCCTCCCCATCCGCCCAAATTGCCCCATCCACAAACTGCTCTTTCTTCCAGATCGGCACCGTCTTCTTCAACGTATCGATCAGCCACCGGCAAGCATCGAAAGCCGTCCCCCGATGCGCCGAAGCCACCACAATCAGCACACTCGTCTCCCCCACCACCAGCCGTCCCAGCCGATGCACGACCGCCACATCCCTCACCCCAAACTGAGCGACAGCCTCCTCCGCCAGTCCACGCATCTGCGCCAGCGCCATCTCCCGATAAGCCTCATAATCCAGATGCAGCGTCCGCCGCCCGCGCGTATTGTCCCGCACAATCCCATCGAAGACACACACGGCCCCATCCGCGCCAGCCTTCATCCCAGCGACGATCTCCTCAACCGGAATCACCCCATCCAAAATCTCAACCCTCAAATCTCATCCCTCGTCATTACCTAATCGTCATTCCCCGCCGTCAACCGCCCCAAAATTGTCATTTCGACCGGAGTTGCTTACAGTCTCATCGTGAGCAGCGTAGCGGAGAAACCCGCTTCTCTACCACTACTTTCAAACCACTAAAGCCTCCGCTGTTGCTGTCGCCTTTTTACTCATTACTCGTCACTCGTTGCTCTTGTTCTTGCCTATCGCCGTGGCTGTTGCCTTTCTGGTTGCCATCCGCGCAAGGAGACCCGCCTTTGCCATTGCTCTTGCATCTAGGTACCCCAGGGCTTCAGCCGTGGGTCACTCAAATTCGCACTCGAATCAAGAGGAGCTTTAGCCCCTGGGGTATGCCTTCCTATCCAGCTCCGCCACTCACCGGAGGCAACAAAGCCACCTCATCCCCTTCCTTCAGCACATCACTCCCTTTCGCATACGCCTGATTCACAGCCACGGCAATCGAATCCCACGCAAACGCAGGCATCCGCTTCCTGTAGACGTTCAAAACATCGGCAACGATAGCCCCTTCCGCCACTTCAAGAACCGCCTCGCGGCCGCCACACATCTCCCGCAACACTCCAAAGTAGAGCAATCGAACCCGCATCCCAAAAGCATATCCGACTGTTATCGATGCAGCCATCCGTATTCGTCAATCCGCCTCACACTGCGGCAATTGGTTCAGACACCGTTTGACAGGCATGCTCATTCAGCCTAGCTTCTCAGCAACGTAGCTTCCAGGCCCAGGACAGGAGAGTTCACATGTCAGCAGCAGGACGAGTGTACGAAAGTCTAAGCGGCCCCCTTACATCAAAAGTCGAATCTCAGGTCGATGGTGTAATGGGCCTTGGCGAAGTCGGGCCCGGCCAGACGTCTGCACATACGGCAGGAGGCGGCGCTTCTTCTGCGAAGTCGGGAGTGGAAACCCATGATCCGGCAGGCAACGCGTCACAGGCCAGCGGTATCGCGCGGCGCTCTGCCTCGCACTATCTCGACTCCCCATCGAAATAGTCGATAACAGGCGAACGCCCCAACTACGAAAAGCGATGTATTTTTCCGCAGAAGGAGACATATGTTCACATTTGCCAATTCATCACCTACAACTGTCTGGGTCATGTTCGAGTGGCGTAGGCCTAACTGCCCCGACGGCGGAGATTGGGAAAAGAAGGGATGGTGGATGATCCCTCCAGGCCAATCCAAGGTCGTCTACGGGGGCGACCTCGTGCCATTACAAGCCTGTTGCTACTACTACGCTCACGGTGCCGATGGACGCCAATGGGCTGGTCCCATTACAGAGTTCGTTCCCTCCACTGCCTTCGACTGGTGCGCGAATACAAGCTCGACCGCCGCCAGGAGAATCGGCATGCGAGAGATCTGTACCGGAAACTTCAATAACTACACCTTGACCCTTAACCCCTGAGAGCACCGGCCAGATCAGTTCCGCGAGCCCGACGCGGTTGAACATCTTTCAGCCGCGTCGTAGCTGTCCGTCGAAGTGTGCCCAGACAACGCTCA
This sequence comes from uncultured Acidobacteriaceae bacterium, assembly GCA_963738855.1. Taxonomy (GTDB): domain Bacteria; phylum Acidobacteriota; class Terriglobia; order Terriglobales; family Acidobacteriaceae; genus Edaphobacter. The sequence goes on from CAVTYC010000001.1 coordinate 449,937, forward strand.
CTCACCAAACAACCCAGCCTCCCCCGGATACCAGACCCTCTCCCCCTCCACCTGGGCAAACTCCGTCATAGCATGCACCCGCCGAGAACTCCCACCACCCTTATCCACAAAGATGTCCTCCACCGCCACTCCCCGAGCCACCACCGCATCCCCAATCAACGACCGGTGACACCGCCAGGGCACCGCCTCCGCACACATCACCACGGCACCATCGACCTCCGGCAGCCCCACCAGCCAATCAATCTCCTCAGCAAACTCGGGAGTCTGCATGTAATCCGCATACCCCCTGAAGCTCTCATTCCTCCACCCCAGATTCACACTGTCCTTCATCGCCGCCCGCCGTCCACCCAACCCCTCCCGCCAGACCCCACGAATCCCCACCCCATCCAGCGCCCCAAACAAAGCCTCCTGCCCAAACCACGGATACCGCCGCGACCCCGGAAACCGCCTCACATCCACCAGCACCCGACACCCATTCTCCTCAAGCGCCCGCAAAAACACCCCAATCTCAAGCGTAGAGTGCCCAATTGTCATCATCCCCAATCCTCCACATCCCCCCAAAAAGCACCCTCAGCCGCAACAAAAAAGAGGCGGCCGGCCAAAGCCAAACCGCCCCTTTTCTAATCCCGCGTCTCCGGAAAATCCGCGGTCGCATCCTTACACCGAGGCGTGAATGACCTCTTCCCGAATCTCCTCATCCTTCACCTTCTCCGTAGGAGTCTTCGGCAGCGTCACCGCCAGCACATCCTCAATCCTGCTGGCATAGTGAATCGTCACGCCCTCTACCTGATCCGGCGTGAGGTCTTCATCCACCTGCTGCTTGCAGTCCGTCGGCAGAATCACATCCCGCACACCGGCCCGCTTCGCCGCAAGGAACTTCTCTTTGATCCCGCCAACCGGCAGCACATTGCCGCTCAGCGTAATCTCGCCCGTCATCGCCGTCAGCGGATGCACCGGAGTATCCGTCAGCAAGCTAACCAAAGCCGTAGCCATGGTCACGCCCGCCGAAGGCCCATCCTTAGGAATTGCTCCCGCAGGCACATGAATATGCAGGTCCGACTCCTTCAGAAAGTCCTCATCAATCCCCAGCGACGCCGCATTCGACCTGACCCACGTCAGCGCCGCCTGCATGCTCTCCTTCATCACATCGCCAATCTGCCCGGTGATCGTGAAGCTGCCCTTGCCCTTCATACGGTTCGCTTCTATGAACAACACATCGCCGCCTGCCGGAGTCCAAGCCAGCCCAACCGCCACGCCCGCACGCTTGGTCCGCTCCGCAATCTCCGTGTCCACGCGCACCTTGATACCGCCAAGGAACTCATGCACGATCTCCGGAGTAATCACCAGCTTCTCTGTATGGCCTTCAGCAATGCGCCGCGCAACCTTCCTGCAGATTGTCCCAATCTGCTGTTCGAGCTTCCTCACACCAGCCTCACGCGTATAGTGCCGCGCAACCAGCCGCACGCTCTCAATCGGAAACTCAATCAGCTCCGCCGTAATGCCGTTCTCCTTCGTCTGCCGCGGAATCAGGTATTTGACGGCGATATTCGCCTTCTCCTCCTCCGTGTAACCCGTCAGCTCGATAATCTCCATGCGATCGAGCAGCGGCCCCGGAATCGTATCCAGCTGGTTCGCCGTGCAGATAAACAGTACCTTGCTCAAATCGAACGGCTGGTCCAGATAGTTATCCCGGAACGTATTGTTCTGCTCCGGATCCAGCGTCTCCAGCAACGCGCTCGCAGGATCACCCCTGAAATCACGTCCCAGCTTATCGATCTCATCCAGCATGAACACCGGGTCCTTCACCTCAACCCGCTTCAAATGCTGAATAATCTGCCCCGGCAACGCGCCGATATATGTCCGCCTGTGCCCGCGAATCTCCGCCTCATCATGCATACCGCCCAGCGAGATCCTCGAGAACTTCCGATCCAGCGCCCGCGCAATTGAGCGGCCAAGCGAGGTCTTACCCACGCCCGGAGGCCCAACAAAGCAAAGAATCGGCCCCTTCATATCCGGCTTCAAACGCCGCACCGAAAGATAATCCAGAATCCGGTCCTTCACCTTCTTCAAGCCATAGTGGTCCTCATCGAGAATCTCCTTGGCCTTCAAAATATCTACTTCGCCAGACGAAGTCTTACCCCACGGCAGCACCGAAAGCCATTCCACGTAGTTCCGCGTCAGGCCATAATCCGCCGCCATCGGATTCATCCGGCTCAGCCGCCCAAGCTCCTTCAGAGAATCCTTCTTCACCTCTTCAGGCATCCCTGCGCCTTCAATCTTCTCCTTCAGCTCAGCGATGTCCTTCTGGGTATCGTCCACATCGCCCAGCTCCTTCTGGATCGCCTTCAGCTGCTCCCTCAGGTAGTAGTCCCGCTGCGACGACTGAACCGAGTCCTGCACCTCCGTCTGGATCTTATTCCGCAGCTGCTGTACCTCAAGCTCCTTCGCCAGGTGCTTGTTGATCCTCTCCAGCCGTGCCGAAACACCCGGAGTCTCCAGCAGCTCCTGCTTGTCCGTCGTCGTCAAAAACGGCAGCGAAGCAGCAATAAAGTCCGCCAGCCGCCCCGGCTCCTCGATATTGATCGCAATCGTCTGCAGATCGTCCGACAAAGTCGGCGACGAAGTCACAATCTGCTGGAACTGACTCACCACATTCCGCTGCAGTGCCTCGGCCTCCGGCGTCTTCTCCGGCTCAATCTCCTCAATCGTTTCGCTCTCCGCCGTCATAAACGGCGTATGCTGCGGAAACTCGCCCAGCCGCACCCGCTCATTGCCTTCCGTAAACACAAACAGGCTCTGGTTCGGCATCTTGACGACCTTATGCACCGTCGCCAGCGTGCCAATCGCAAACAGGTCAGTCGACTGTGGAGAATCCTGCCGAGCATCCCGCTGCGCCACCACAAGGATCGTCTTCTCCTCACCCAGCGACTGAATCAGCTGAATCGAGCTCTCCCGCCCAACCGTCAGAGGCAGTACCGCATGAGGGAACAGGACCGTATCGCGCACCGGCAGTACTGGAATCGGACGCTTTCCCCCGCCTTCCTCGCCATTTTTCGCTGCTTTTGGATGAATCACACTTACAAAATCGTTAGCCACTGAGTGTCCCTCTATCAGATTATCAACCATTCGATGCAGCAAGTCTGCATCTGGTCGCAAGTTAGCCCTCTACCCAATCCCTGTCATCGGCCACAACGCTCTTCCCTTCACCCGGAATCCGACGACATCATCTGTACCCGGCATCCTACGCCTACTCCAAAAGAACCGCCAACCCGAAGGCGGATGCCCCGTCCTGAGCTCTCCTGACCGCGTGAAGGCTGCGTTTTCCCCTCCAACGTTCAGCCTTGAACCGGTCAAGAAACCGAAGAATCCCTGTCAAGCCCCGGAAGGTCATATATCATTACAAATAAAAGAGATACAGTTGGCATGATATTTCGCCCAAACTGCTATGCTTATTACAGGCTAGAAAAGACTCCCCGGCACCCACCGGGGATTTCCTTTTTAGAATGAATACTTTACAAATAACTCAATCAAATAGAAGACTTTAGACAGGAAACCAGAGGAGGTCCAGACCTATCTCTAATAAATTTATACTTTAGCCGACTAAGTATGGGGGGGTACCCCACCCGCGATCCTTGAAAATCCGATAGCCCCGTAGCCCTTGATCCGCGCCAATCCGTGAATATCCGTGGTCGAGTGGTTGAGCACTAGGCCAACGCCGCCCGATACCACCCGAGCACCTTCACCATCCGGCAATGCGCCTTCAAAGCCGAGATAGCTGCCTCAGCCCATTCCCGCGAATCAAACCGCGCGTCCACGTAGAACACATACTCCCACGGGCTCCCCGGCACCGGCCGCGATTCGATCTTGGTTAAATCCACGCCCGCATCTGCCAGCCGCTCCAGCGCAGCCACCAGCGTTCCCGGACGATGCTCAATAGCAAACGCAAGGCTGACCTTGTTCACGTCCTCATCGACCTTCGGCGCATCCGCCCGGCGCACCAGGTGAAACCGAGTGAAGTTCAGAGCATGGTCCTCGACGCCCGGCAACAGCACCTCCGCGCCATACTGCTTCGCAGCCAGCTCCGGAGCAATCCCCGCAACATCGTCGAGCCCGGCCGCCATCACATGCTTCACACTGCCGGCAGTGTCATAAAAAGGCACCACCTCGAACTCTGGATGCGCTGCAAGAAATTTTCTGCACTGCGACAAAGCTACCGGATGCGACATCACGCGCCGCACATCCGACAGCTTCACACCAGGCTTGGCAATCACGTTGTGCCGAATCCGCATCTGGCTCTCGCCATCGATCCGCAGCGGCTCCTCCAGCAGCAGATCATAGTGCTCGGCAACCGATCCGTGCAGGCTGTTCTCAATCGGCAGCACCGCACCATCCACATCGCCCGCTACGACCTTCGCCACCACCTCAGCCGAAACGTTACACGCGATGATCTCCAGGCCATTTTTGTTGCCTGACATCGCCATCGTGGCCATGTGACTATTCGACCCCAACTCCCCTTGAATCGCTATCTTCAATGCGCTCTCTCCGATAGCTATATTTTATGCGTAGTTCGGAAATCTCATTCGCACACACTGGCAACCTGACCACTCTACTCGGCACCTTACTACAAGCAGGCTATGAGGCACACAGAGCCTCGCCAACGGCAAAACACAAAGCCGGGCAATCAGGAGACCAACATGCTTTGGACAATCACAATCATTCTTTTCATCCTCTGGGTCGTCGGCTTAGTCAGCAGCTACACACTCGGCGGCTGGATCCATATTCTTCTGGTTCTCGCCATCATCGTCCTCATCTTCAACCTGCTGTCCGGTAGACGGGCTCTCTGACCACGCCCGACAGCGCAACCACAGCCCTCCCCTAACCAACCCGAAGCATCATGGAGTAAGCAATGTCACTGAACAAAGAAACAGTCTCAGGAAAATTCGATCAGGTCGCAGGCAAAGTCAAAGAGAAGCTTGGTGAAGCAACCGGCAACCAGAACCTGGCCAACGCCGGTGTAGCCGACCAGATAAAAGGCGCCGCCAAAGAGACCTGGGGCAAGGTCAAAGACACCGCAAACGCGGTCAGCGAAAACGCCCGCGCCAATGCTGATGTCAAGGGCGAGTCCCTCTCTCAACGCGCTGAAGAAAAGGCCCACGAACTACGCGATAAGATCACGACCAGCGCGCAGAACGTCAAGGAGCGCATCAACGAAACGCTCGATCACGTCAAACACGACCAACAGGCTGAGCGCGACAACATCCGCCGCAGCTAACCATCAGCTTCATCCGCTCATAAGGCCCGCCCACCAAGCGGGCCTTATTTCTTATCTATCGATGCAGCAGAACATCCACCGCAACAAAACCAAAGAACACAACTGAGATCACGCCATTCAACGTGAAGAAAGCCGCATTCATCCGCCGCATATCCCGCGGAGAAATAATCAGGTGCTCATAAAGCAGCAGCAAAGCCACCAGCACGACACCCACAATCGCCACCTTGCCGAGACCAAACAGCACCACCAGCGAGCACAGCAGCGCCAGCATCCCCACATGCATCGCACGCGCAATCCAGAACGCAGCCTCCACGCCAAACGCCTGCGGAACACTATTCAACCCCACCTTACGATCATGCTCAAAGTCCTGGCACGCATACAACACATCGAACCCACCAACCCAAAGCAGCACCGCAGCGGTCAGCACAACAATCCGCGCATCCAGCGTCCCTCGCACCGCAATCCACGCAGCCGAAGGTGCAATCCCCAGCGCCAACCCAAGCACCAGATGCGACCACCGCGTCACCCGCTTCATATAGCTGTAAGCCAGCACCACCGCCAGCGCCACCGGAGCCAGCTTCAGCGTCAGAGGATTCAGCATCGCCGCACCCAGCACAAACACCGCAATCGAGACCACCACAAAGCCACCCACAAACCCACTCGTCAAAGTCCCCGCAGGCAGAGCCCGCATCGCCGTCCGAGGATTAGCCGCATCCAGCCTCGCATCCGCCAACCGATTGAACGCCATCGCCGCCGACCGCGCCGCCACCATACAAACCACAATCCACCCCAGCACCCGCACCGGAGGCCAACCACCCGCGGCCAGCACAGCACCCGTCAGCGCAAACGGCAGCGCAAACACCGAGTGCTCCCACTTGATCATCTCCAGCGTCACTGCCGTACTCTTCCACAACGATCCCATATCTTCATCGTAAAAGAGTTGAGGCCACGCTGACACTCGGCGTGGCCTCAATATCCAAAGAAATAGGCTTACTTCTCCTTATTCTCTCCAGCCACCTGCAGATTATTGACTACCTTGAACACGCCAGGAACGCCATTGGCCTTGATATTGGCGACATCCTTATCGCCCTGATTGTCCACCACTCCCGTAAGCGTCACATTCCCATTCACCACCGTAATCCGGATCGGTTTCGCCGGATCGATCGCATACTTGTTCAGCTGTGGAGCACCATAGATAGCCCGAGCCTCAGCCAGACGAATCCTGTCATCCATCGGCGACACCGGAGCTACTTCGATGTTGTCAACGATGTCCTTAACCCCTGCATAGTTAGCCACCAGACTCACCGCCGAATCCTTATCCGTAGGCCCATACGCCGTCCCCCCCAGCGTCACCACCCCATTCAGCACGCCAATCGTGAACGAGTTGAACGCCGTCGTTCCATACCCCACGCGGTCATAGATCAGCTTCTCGGCCAACTTGTCCCGCAGCGTCACGTCATCGACCGTCGGCCCCGCCACCTCAATCAGATTTTGGACCCCTTTCACGTTCTTGCGATGATGCGCTTTATTGTCTGCATCTTCCTTTTCGGCGTAGATCTCTACCGTACCGCTTAGCGTCACCACACCGTTCTGCACCGAGGTCTTTACGTTGGCGAATTTCTTACTATCCAGCGCCTTGGCCACATCAGCCTGGATCTGCGCATCATTCGATCCACTAGACGTCTGTGCTCGAGCCCGCATCGCACTACCAGCCACCAACGCAAGCACCAATCCCAAAATCACAGCCTTCATGCTCTTCGTCACGTTCATCATCGCTCTCCCAAAAGAATTCAAGAAATCGGTCGCTCTCTCTTTCGGCGGAGCGGCTCTCACACACACAGAGGTAAGATGCAATTTCAGCCAGTGTCGGCCTAACGATATCGTCGCCGCAGCTTGTAGACAATGCTAAAAACGCCGGACTCATCGCGCGTCACCACGATTGAATTATTACGGTTCAGGTCATACTGCACCTGAATCAACTGCTGCGCCGACGTATTCACATTCGTCGCAAACGTCGCCGTGATCTGTTTCGATATCTGTTCCTGGACCGTAATCCTCGCCGACGAATTACCCAACGTTCCTACAAACGCTGGGTCGATCCTCACGCTGCCCACGCCAAACAATTTTTCGACGCGATTGCTCACGGTAGCATTCAGTGCTCCACCCAGCAGCGCACTCGTTGTAGGGTCTGTACCCGACTGAAGCTGCTTCTCCTGATAGAGCTGCGCCTCCTCCTGCGTCCTTCCCAACGCCAGCAGCGCAAACACATCCGCTTGACTGAGCGGAGGCTCCGAACGAAACGTGGGCTTCAGGTTCGTCATCGTCCCATGCAGGCCTACTGTAATCTCGTAATTCTCCACCTGTGTCGTGGCATCTATATCGATCGTAGGGTTGATCCGGACCGGATTCGAGAAGAAGATGTCGCCGCGCTGCAACTGGTACTTCTGCCCTGCAAATGTCGCGCTTCCGTCCGTAATCTGAATCCTGCCAAGAATGGACGGAGTCGCCACCGTTCCCCGTATCGTCAGATCAACCGTACCCGCCAGCTTCGCAAACGCATTCTGAAAGTCCAACTGCGGTGCGCTGGTCACCCGCACGTCCAGCTGGATCCTGTTCGAAGGCGCATTCGGATCGGGTGGAGCACTCACCCCACCCATTCCTGAAAATGCCGCCAGGTCGACATTCTGCCCAATTCCAAACCGCGTCACCAGGATCGACCCACTCAATCGCAAACTCTGCCGAGTCCCCTGCAGCCTCAGATTTGCATTCGCCGTCGCGCTCAACCCATAGAGCCGTACCCGCACCGCATCACCAGTCGCAGTCAGATCCACAAAGAGCCCATTGCGAAACCGGATCGACCCACCCAACTTCAGATCGCCACCGCCCGTCTTCGCCGTCAGCGTCTGCACCTGAAGCCGGTCCTCGGTGAATACGAGCGTTCCGTTCATCTCACTCAGCCCGTTTGGAATTCCATCCATCGCGATATTTACGTTGTCGAACTGCACCTTGCCTGACAGCGACGGATTCATAACCTGACCGCCGGCCGCCACCGTGAACTCCATCTTCCCGCTCGAGAGGATGTCAGAATCGAACGTGTGCAGCACCGCCATGCTCACGTTTCCGACCGCTTTCAAATCCAACCTGCCGCCCTTCGGGTCTGTTGCACCAAATAGCTCTGCCGTTCCGCTGGCTCGAATATTCGTATCCTGTCCAGTAATGTGGACCTGCTCCAGCGTCGCAATTCCATTCTTCAGACTCAACCGCAGAGGCTCGGCAGCCTTCAACTCCACGCCTTGCAGCTTCACATCCACATCATTGAGCTCCGCCGTCCCGCTCAACAATCTCGGCGTCTTCAGCGGCCCGCTTACCGTCGCCACACCATTAATCAGCGACTCAGCTTGAACGTCCTCAGGCCCGAACATCTTGAGTGGCTTGCCAATATCCAGTCCCGCGATATTCACCTGAGCCTGGGCCTGATAATCACCCTTCAGTTGCACCTGCCCCGTCATATTCAGCTTCGCACCCACCAGCGTCGAGTTCGCCGTCAGGTACGCAACCTCGCCTTGAGTATGAAGCTCCGCCACCGCCTCTCCCATCCCCTGGCCCTCATACACCACATTCGCCAGCTTCAGATTCGCCTTCAGTCCAGGATCTGCCAGCGTTCCATTCGCATCCGCAACCAGTGTCAGGACCGCGTCGCCATTGATGTTTTTCCGTTTCACCGTCTCAAACTTCGAGAGCACCAGATCATGCCCTTCAACATGACCATGCAGGCGCTCCGATGCCAGATCATAGCCCCCATTGCCGGCGAGTTGCATTCCATGCACCTTCACCACTACCTTGCTCGCCTCGATGTCCTGCCCCTGCACCGTCAGCTCCGCTACCGCCGACTCATACGGCTCCCCGTACACCACTCCATTCGCAAGCGCGAGATGCCCGCTGCCATTCAGATTCTTGATCGTCCCCACCACATGGGCATTTGCCTCAACCGTTCCCGTCACTGGAATCTTCTGCTGGCCGGCAATCTGCAGCACCTCCACCACCTGCGCATCGGCCAACTGCAGTTTGGCATCAAGAGCCATCCCTTCATCCCACTCATACGTCACCAAACCACGGCGCGAGACCTCCCTGCGCGGTCTCACCTCGCCACTCGCGTTCAGCACCGTCGTCCCACGCCGGATCGTCGAGCTAGCCACCACAACACCCGAGTTCGGCGAGTACTCAGCGTCTGCAACGAGTGAATCAATCTGCACATCTGTCGACCCAAGCGCAAACTCGAATTCCGACGCCTGCACATGTCCCCTCACATCCAGGTCACGCACCTCTCCACGAGCCGTCCCGTTGAACTCGAGCGCTCCATGCAGCACCACTGGAATCGCCGCGCTCCCCTTATTCCCATTGCCTTCGAGCCCCAGTGTCGTCAGCAGTTGGTTGTACTCGCCCAGGTTCCGCACTGTCAGATTCACACGCAGCGCCGTCAGCGGATCCCCCAGGTTGACACCCAGCACACCACTCGCCACCAGATTTGACTCCGGTGTCTGCAGCGTAATCTGCTCAATCCGTACCGTCTCGTTACTGCCCGTATAGTGAGCCTTCACATGCCCCGTTACCGGCACATCCGACAGCGCACCCCTGCGCCTGACACCTGTCGGAGCGAATGCCAGATCGCCATCCACTTCCACCGTATCGGCAACGTCCTTCACCGAACCTCCCCACTCCACCTTCACTGGCCCCGTCACAGACGTATCGAACCCCAGGTCTCCATAGTCTTCCGGAGCCGTCACATCCATGATCGTCCGCAGTGGAATCCTCGTAACCGTCGCCGTCAAAAACGCATGTGCAGGCTGCACCGGCGGCAGCTTCACCGCTCCCGTCACTGGAGGCTTCGCCCCAATCGTCGTTGCCGTCTTGTTCGCCGTCGATACCGCAGCCTTCGTCGTCGGCGACGTAGCAGGGGCCTCTGCAGGAACCTCCCCCAGCCAGTTCGAGATGCGCAGTTCTCCCTCTGCCTTTCCCCCTTCCGGCAGATACCCAGCCATCGCCGTCAGCAGCAACTCCGCCGGAGTAATGTGCAACTGCGCGCTTCCATCCACATCGTGCAGCCTTACGTACTCATCGCGATACGCCGCCTTGTGAATCTTCGCCGACCCCACCAGCAGATATCCCGCTACGCAATTCGGATCCGGCGGCAACACCTTCGACCCGGGCTTGGCATGCTCCCCCGGATGCAGCTTCTGCCACAACTTCGGCTTCTTCTGCGCCTCCACTGGAGTCACGATGCAATTGTGGCCATTCAGATTCAGGTCTACCGATCCACCCTTCAACGTATCAACACCGGTCAGCACGGCAATCTGCTTCAACTCCAGCGACCCACTCGCCGTCGCCTCCCACTCCGGTTTCGCAAAGTGCCTTAGACTTCCAGTCGCTGCCAGATGCGACGCCTGCCCTGTATGCAGATCAAACCGTGTCAGTAATGCGAGGTCTCTTCCCACCTCTGCTTCCATATGCAAAGACGACTGCGCCTCCGGCTCCTTCTTCAGCCTCGTACGCAAATCCTTCAGGTCAATCGTTGCGCCATAGTGGTCGCTCAGATAGATGTAGTGCACCTCCGCATTCAGATCACGAGCAGCCAGATCAAACGGAATCGCCTGGTTGTTCAGCAGAGCCACTCCATTCGCCAACTCGACCTGGCGAGCCTTCAGATCCAGCAGCGTATCGATCACCGGCTTATTGCTCGTGCTCGGATGCTTCGGCATCGGCTGGTTCGTCTTCCCATCCTTGTCGATGATCAGGTGCATCTGCGGATGCTCGACCCTTAGATAGTTCAGGCTCACCCGCGCCGGCCCGCCGGTTCCAGTTGCGCGCGAAAAGAAGTCAAACAGCCTCACTCGCAGCAGTATCTTGTCGACCGCAAGATACGGAGCTTCCCCGGGCTCCTCCAACCCATGAATCACAAGGCCATTCGCTTCTACTTCCAGATGCCAGATATCGAACCGGACCCTGCCCAACTCCACCCGCCCACCCGTCGCATTTTCCAGAACCGACACGATCTCTCTACCCACACGATGTTCAAAGTCCGGCGTCGTCGAGTACCACGCAAACACCCCGAACAGAACCAGCCCCAGAACCGTCAAACCTCCCAGCACCCAGGCCAGCACTATCCCCACAGTGCCGCTCAGCGAGCGCTTCACCTTGGCAACGGCCCGCTTGGCCTCTTGTTTAACCTCCTGCGCTTTTTTCTCCAGATCGCTCATTGCGCCACCCCATCCGGAGTAATCATCCGCACGCTGCCCTGCGCTCGCAGCGACTTCAGCCAATCCCGCAGCAACGCGCTTACCTGCTGTTGAAGCAGCACCTCCTCAATGCGATTCGAGATCGTCTCCAATTGTGGCGGCGTAACTTTCTGCTTCGCATACTCAGGCAACATCGTCTTCTCGTAATATGTCCTGATCTCGTCAGCAGATATCCGTACTCCGTTGCGGAAGCGAACTTCGATGAACCGGAGCAACTCCATCCGTTGCCGCCACCGCTCCCGAAATGTCTCCACCGTAAACCCGTAACTGGCCAGAAATCTCTGCCACCCCGCATCCGTCTCGCACTGATACTGCTTGCACTCAGGAATATCCTTCTTCAGCGTCGCCAACTGAGCATCCAGCGCAGTATCTTGAATGGCCTCCTCGGGCTCCAGGCGCGCTTGTTGCAAAATCAGCGTCCTGTCCACCAGCCGCTGAATCGCGCGCTCTCGCTCGAAGCCCACCGAGCCCCTGCGGTATGGTTGAATCTGTTCGAACCTCCGATCCTCATCCACATCGCTCTCAAGAATCACGTCACCGTTCACCACAGCGACCACCGCATCAAGCACCGTTCCCTGCGCGACAGAGCCAGCAGCGGGAGCACTCGATGGCCCAGCGGGCATCGTCGTCTGAGCAGAGCACACCCATCCCCCCAGGAGCGCAGCAGCCAACACCACCACGCCTTGCCACTCCGCCGATCTGTGTTGTCTCGCTAGCATCTAGAAGCTCTGTCCAATGCTGAAGAAAAATCCGAAGTGCCGCCCTTCTCCAACATACGGCGGCTTGCCACTGTAGTCATTGATCACCGGATAAATCGGTGGATTCAGGTTATAGCTGAAATCAAACCGAATCGGCCCAACCGGTGTTCTATATCGCGCACCCAATCCAATCGCGTGCGAGAAATAATTAAAATTACAAGTCCCGATGGTCACCCCGACCACGACCCTGCACGTCCCCCGATCTGGTTGCCTGAACCGGAGGAAGCTCGGAAACATATCCGCCGGATTTTGAAACACATTTCCCATATCGTGAAACAACACAAAGCTGACACTGTCACCCACAAAAGGAAGCGTAGGAGCAGGCATGCGAAGCTCGATCGTGTTTACAAATGCAGCTGACCCTCCAACGGGATAGCCCGTCTGCAGATCTCGCGGGCCGGCTCCATTGATGGGAAATCCTCGGTGCGAACTCGCGCCGCCCGCATACAGCCTCTCCGGAAGAGGTACCGCATTGCAGCTCGGATTCGTCGTCAGCAGATCGCCCTCGCACGGCTCCGTCCCTGCATTCGGATTGATTCCCCAAGCGCGCTCATATCCAATTCTGGTATTCCGCGCCAGCACATACCGGCCCAACTGATAGTACGTCGAATTCGCCCCGTCGATCCTCCAGAAGTCCGTCTGGGAACCGAACTTCGACGATGCCAGGAACGTCTGAATCGTCGAAAAGGATCCGCTCGCTGCATTCAGTGGACTTGGCTGTCGCGTATCGTGGAACCACGTCACGCCTGGGCCACCGACTCGCACCGGCTGCGACAATAATGGAATCAAGTCTGCCGCCACACGCAGGCTGTTCGGATCGACCTTCACCCTACGGTACAGAAACTCATAGATGAACGTGTCTGTCCGCCTCCACTTCTGGGTCACGCGGAAGCTGCCTTGCAGCGTCGATGAGGCAAACGTTGTGATGTCCTGAATATTCGAGTATCCGCCCGAAATCGACGCGGAAAAATTCTTCATACCTAAAAACTGAGGATTCTGAAATGTAAGAATCGCCACCTGCTGCAACAACCCATACGTCGAGTGCAGCGTCACCGAGTTCTGCGTCCCTCTAAAGTTAATCCGCGATACATCCAGCGACACGCGCGGACTCACCCCCGGCTTCCCTTCCTGCGAGCTCGTTGTTCCTGACGGACTCGTAATCACGTTATTATCCGGCGTGCCGGTCTGCGCCTCAATGCCAAACCCGTACGATACATTCCACCTCTTCGCTTCCGTCACCTGCACCAGCACGTTCTTACGCGGAGCATCCCCATCGGGATTCTGCACCGCCGTCACCACCTCATTGAACAGCGCAAGGTCGTACAGGTTCCGTTGCGTCTCCAGCAACGCTGTCTGATCCAGAGGATCGGCCGGATGCACCATGATTCTCCGATCGACCACCGACGGCCTCGTTCTTTCGACTCCCGACAGCAGCACGCGCCCGATCGAAACCTGGGGCCCTTCCACCACATTCAGCGACACGTCCGTTCGGGCCGCATCAGCCGATGCCCTTTGCTGTGTTATCTCCACCTTCACCTGATCAAATCCATTCGCCAGGTAGAACGACAGCACAGCATCCCGATCGCCCGACAGGGTCACCAGCGAAAACGGCTGGCCAGCCTGCGCATTCAACAATCCCTTCACATCCGCCAGTCTGCTCGGGTCGACCCCCTGCAGATTCACCGTGCCGAACTTCTGCTGCACACCCTCCACAATCGTGAACGTGACCCATATCTCAGCCGTCTTGAGAGGCTGCCCATCGGCCCTCTTATCGGAGTCACGCACATCCGTCTTTACCTCAGCCTGGTCGAAGCCGTTGGCTCGATACAGCGCCCGGATCGCAGCCACATCACTCGCCACCAGCGCCGGACTGAACCGCCCGTTACGCAAATAGGCGTCGGCCCTTCTTACCCTCATTCGCTCCCGCAGAATCTCATCTGAAAAATACTTGTTGCCCGAGATATCGACCGCCCTCACCTTATGCCTCAGATTCCGGTCAACCGAAAACACGATCTGCTTCGTCGTGTCCGTTCCCGTTACACGTACTTCCACCGTCGTGTTGAAATACCCCTGCTGCTGCAGAAAATCGCGAATGTTGAATACTCCTTCATTCAACAAATCGTTGTCGATCGTCCCCTCTTCATAGATCGGCACGAGCCGATGCAGCTGCCTCTTCGAGATGTCGGCGCCCTCTACCGACACCTTCACCTCCGGCCCCTGGTTCACGTTGAACTCGTAGTCCACCTGCTTGCGCGATTCCACATAGGTCTGCTTCTGCAGTGAAACCGTTGCAGCCAGCCTGTCCCTCTTCTGGAACTGCGCCCGCAGCCTGGACAGCGCATTGCTCGTCGTATCGCGAGTCACCCTGGACCCCTCTCGCAGCCTGCCGATCTTGCGAAACTCCTCCACCGTTAGTCCTGGGTCCGTCCCAATAATCGTCACCTGCCCCACCCGCGCCTGCGGCCCAATGTCCACCGTGTACGCCACGTTGATCTGATGATTCTCCTTATCGGTCGTCGAACTCGCCGACACCTTCGGTTCGTGCCGCCCCTGCTGTTCCAGAAGCTGCTTGATGCCATCCGACCCTGCCGGTATCGCCCCCTGCGTCAGCGCCGTTCCCGGTGAAAGCTCCGTCCCAAACTTCAGCAGCGATGCCAGCTGATCGTTCCTCACGCCATCAATCGACACTCGCCCCACAAAAAACTGCGGCACTCCGTCAAAGATCAGCGTCATCCCGTCGCCTTGCCTCACCCCACGCACCACAATGTCGCGATAGCGCCCGCTGGCAAACAATCGGCGCGTACTCGCCCGCACCTTCGTCGGATCAAGCGGCTCACCCGCCCGCTGCGCAAGTTCTTTCGGAAGCGGGTCATCTGCATCGAACGTCACGCCTTCAAACACGACCTTGTCGACCCGTACTCCCGTCCACTCCCACACCGACGACGCCAGCGCAGGCCGACTTGCTGGAAGTTCATCAGGATTTTGCTGAAGCGGCGTCCGCACAGTCTGCGGAGTTGTCGTCGGAGGCACCATCGGAGCGGCCGTACCTGCCTGACCCTGGGCAAAATTCGCAGTCAACAAAAAACCCAAGACAAAGCCCAGCCTCACCCTGCTGCGTGACGCTGGCGCTCGACCTCTTCGTACATGACCCAAAAAAAGCACCCATCAATTCCTGTTGAAAATCAAGCCGTCCAAGCCACGCCACACACTCCAGCATCACGCAAGCAAACCTCCGGGCCATCGCGGCGCACCGCTGTACCTGCGCCAGTAAGCTCTTGCCATCTTTGGATGCCGGAATTCAATACTGAGTCCGCCAGCTCCTGCGCGATCTGTGCCTCTGCTGTAACCCCTATACTACGAAAGAGCAGCGTCTTCGGGCGCACAAAGCCACGCTATGCCTCAGTCTTCACAATCCCCCAGTCTCGCCGACTCGATCACTCCAGACGACCGATACTCCCGTCAGATCCTCTTCCCCGGAATCGGCCCCGCCGGTCAGCAGATGCTCGCCACCGCCCACGTTGCCATCGTTGGCTGCGGAGCCACCGGAGCAGCCGCTGCCTCTCTGCTCGCCCGCGCCGGCGTCGGCACCCTCACCCTCATCGACCGCGACTTCGTCGAGCCCTCAAATCTCCAGCGTCAAATCCTCTTCGACGAGTCCGACGCGCTCCAATCTCTCCCCAAGGCCGAGGCGGCCCGTCGCAAGATAGCCCTCTTCAATTCCACAATCGCAGTCACACCCCACGTCACCGACCTCGTCCCGGCCAACATTCACGTGCTCCTCGCCCCAGCCCACATCATCCTCGACGCCACCGACAACTTCGAGACCCGCTACCTCATCAACGACTACGCCGTCCAGCAATCCAAACCCTGGATCTACGCCGCAGCCATCGGCGCCTACGCCGCCACCATGACCATCCTCCCCAAATCTGCTCCCGGTCTTTCTACTCCCTACGCCCTACTCCCTACCCCCTGCCTCGCCTGCATCTTCCCCAAGCCCCCATCCGGCCCCGTCGAAACCTGCGACACTTCCGGCATCCTCTCCACCGCCGTCAACCTCGCCGCCTCCATCCAGGTCACCGAAGCCCTCAAGCTCCTCACCAACCAACCCCATCTCATCCGTCGCACACTCCTCTCCTTCGACCTGTGGACCAACGAGCGCAGCGAGATCAGCGCCACCAAACCAAACCCCGACTGCACCGTCTGCGGCCAACGCATCTTCACGCATCTCGCAGGCGAAGGCCGCCCGCACATCACACTCTGCGGTCGAAACTCCGTCCAAATCCACGAACACCATCGACCCGTCGACTTCGCCGCCATGCGCGACCGTCTTGCCCCCCACGGCCAGGTCCGTTTCAACAATCTCCTCCTCCGCTTCGACCGCCCACCCCACACCCTTACACTCTTCGCCGACGGCCGCGCCATCATCCAGGGCACGACCGACATCGCCATCGCCCGCTCCCTTTACGCCCGCTTCATCGGCTCCTAAACCTTGATTGTCATAGGGTTATCCACAGCCTGCCTACCCCCCGACCAACCTTTTGCCGCTCACACGACTCAAACTATTTTGTGTCATTTATTACAGAGCACCTCTCCCCCGTTTACGGTAGGCTTCAGATAGGCAGAACGAAGCGGTGAACGACAACAAAACCGGAGTCAAGCCTATGAGTTCAGAAGGCCTACAAATGACAGAGACCAAGTCCGTTCCAGGCCTGTTCAAGCGCAATCCGCCCATAGCGGGTGAGGCGGAAGCCATTGAAGCAGCGAAAGCAGGAGACGCAGAAGCGTTCTCCAGGCTTTATGCGCTGCATAAACGCCGTGTCTACACCCTCTGCCTCCGCATGCTGGGCAACGTCTCCGAGGCCGAGGACATGACTCAGGAGGCATTCCTGCATCTCTTCCGCAAGATCGGCAGCTTCCGCGGAGAGTCCGCCTTCTCCACCTGGCTCCACCGTCTCACGGTGAACCTCGTGCTCATGCACCTTCGCAAAAAAGGCCTCAATCTCGTCTCGCTCGAGGAGACCATCAACCCATCGGAAGAAGACGCGCCCAAGCGCGACTTCGGCAGCCGCGACCCCCAGCTCTCAGGCTCGGTCGATCGTGTCGCCCTCGAGCGCGCCGTCGCCTCGCTCCCTCCCGGCTACCGCATGGTCTTTGTTCTTCACGACGTAGAAGGCTTCGAGCATAATGAAATCGCCACCATGCTCGAATGCTCAACCGGCAACAGCAAATCCCAGCTCCACAAGGCTCGGCTCAAGCTCCGCGAGCTTCTCCGCCAGCCCGAACAGACCACCCAGCAGCCTGGCCTCCAGGAGGCGGCGCGATGACTGACTTTATCTTCCCGGACCCCGAAACAATGACCATTGCCGAGTTTGAACAATATCTGCCTGATCTCTTTGCCGCGACCAACGGACGCGTCAGCACTGACCCCCGTCTTCAAGGCTTCCTCAATAAAAACCCCGACTGTGCCGCGCTGGTACGCGACCTCGAAACCATCGCCGAACACGCAAAGAGCCTCTTCGAACCCGTCTACGAACCCAGCGACAACGTCTGGAACAACATCAAGACAAAACTCAACCAAAGCGACAAAGAGGACGAACTCCCCCTCGCTCGCCCTCTATAAGCAGTCCGGAATTCGCTTTTGCCGTTGCTTTTCATCTTTCCACCAAAAATCTGTCATTTCGACCGAAGCTGCTCACGCTTTTGTGAGCAGCGCAGTGGACAAACCCGCTTCTCTACCCATACCGCCCCCGAGCCAAAACATCGGCCTTTGCTTTTGCCATTGCTTTTCGTTTCTCCACCCAAAATCTGTCATTTCGACCGAAGCTGCTCACGCTTTTTGTGAGCAGCGCCGTGGAGAAACCTGCTTCTCTACCGATACCGCCCAAACATCGCTTTTATCCTAGGCGGGACCCCGCCCAAAACCTGTCAAGCCCCAAAACCACCTATCACCATGCAAACAAACGAGATCCCCGTGGCACAGTAATTTCCCCCAAACCGCTATACTGGGTAGAGACATAAAGACAGCCCCAGCCAAACCACTGGGGCTTTCCTGTTGATTCCATCCAAATCGGTGTAATCGGTGAAAATCGGTGTTAAGTATTTAGAATGAATACTTTACTAATAAACCACCTATTTGGAATACTTTAGATGGCCACAGACACACCAGGTCCAGACCTAAGTACCATATTTAGAATACTTTGCAGACTTAAGTATGGGGGGACCCTTAGACTTCAATCCGCGCTTATCCGTGAAGATCCGTGGTCAGCTTGCATTTCGCCCAAACCCCGGTGTACCGTTCTAACCAGCATGACGAGCCGCTTCCAGTCCGCGTTTTTTACCCTCTGCTATTGGCGCTACCCAGCGGCTGGCGGAGTCCTCGCATGCATCTCTGAAAACACCTAAACACTTCAGAGTCTTCGATCTTCCCGAGCCGCGACCCAAAAGGTCGCGGCTTTTGCGTGTGCAACACAACATTCAGCACTACACTACGGAGAGCCCCATGACGCCCACCACAACGACCAAGACCAGCTCCAGAGTTGCTACGACGGCCGCAATTCCCTCACACCTCAAACGTCTCGTCCTCACCGGCTTCATGGGAGCCGGCAAATCCACCATCGGACGTCTCCTCGCCTCCCGCACCGGCTGGACCTTCCTCGACCTTGACGCCCACCTCGAGGCCCGCGCCGGAGCCACCATCCCCGAGCTCTTCGCCCGTCACGGCGAGCCTCACTTCCGCCGCCTCGAGTCCACAGCCCTTGCCTCCGCCCTCAGCCGCACCAACACCGTCCTGGCCCTCGGCGGAGGTACTCCCGAAGGCCTCACCAATCGTCTCCTCCTCGAGCAGACCCCGGGAACCCTCACCATCTTCCTCGACGCCCCCTTTCCCACCCTCTTCGACCGCTGCATGCTACAGGACATAGCCCGACCAGTCCTCGAAGACCCCGCCGCCGCCCAACTCCGCTTCGCCCACCGGCACCCCCTCTACACCCGCCTCGCCCGCCTCACCATCGACACCGCCGACCTCACTCCGGAGAGCACCGTCGAAACCATCCTCACGGCCCTGAATCAACCTCCGCACTCCCAACCCTGAGCGCTCATCAGGCAAACTTTCAGCATCCAACTTCGCACGCCCACCATTCCGCCGCAGGAGATCCCGCTGGCCACCCCATCCCCCACCCTCATCCCCGATCCGGACCCGTCCAGCCGAAACATCCGCGGCTACATTCTCTTCGCCGTCGGCATCTTCCTCCTCCTCGCTCTTGCCTGGGACCTGCAAAAAGAGCTGCTGATCATCTACGTCAGCGCGCTCTTCGCGACCGTCCTGATGCCCGCAGTAAACCGCATCACCGCCATCGAGATCCAGGGTCGCCACGCCTCCCGCCCCGCCGCCATCTTCCTCCTCATCGTCGGCGTGGCCTTCTTCGTAGCTATCTTTTTCATCGTCGGCCTCCCACCCGTCATCCACGATCTCAACCTCTTCTCAGCCGAACTGCCTCAGCGCATTCCTGCCATCGTGGCCAGGCTCGACAAGCTTCCCATCATCAACAATCTCGGCGTCGACGCCATCGCCCAGCGTGCCGAAACTGCTCTCACCACAACCGCCGAATACCTTGTCAGCGCCTTGCCCAATTGGCTCACGCACCTGTTCGACATCCTCTCAGCCCTCTTCCTCTGCATCTACTTCATGCTCGAAGGCGAGCACGCCTACCGCTTCTTCCTCTCCCTCTTCCCTCGCGTCCAGCGCCTCCGCCTCGACGCTACTCTCCAGCGAGCCAACCAGAAGATGAGCAAATGGCTCCTCGGTCAGGGCCTGCTCATGTTCTGCTTGGGCTTCTCCAGTACCATCGTCTTCGGCTTCCTGCACGTCCGTTACTTCATCCTCCTGGGCTTCCTCATGGGCCTCTTCAACATCATCCCCATCGCAGGCGGAGTCTTCACCATCCTCCTCGCCGCTGCAGTCGCCGCCCTCGACTCCTGGACCAAGATGTTCGGCGTCCTCGCCTTCTACATCCTCTACGTCAACCTGGAGAACGCTTACCTCACCCCCCGCATCATGCGCTCCAGCGTCAACCTCATGGGCCTGACCATCCTCGTAGCACTCCTCCTGGGCACCGCCATAGCCGGCATTGTCGGAGCCCTCGTCGCCGTACCCACCGCCGCCCTCATCTCAGTCCTCCTCGACGAATACGCCGTCAAGAAAGACTGAAATCACAAGTTCCCCTTGGTTTGCTATGCTGAACCCACCCTTTAAAAAGAGAGAGTGAGTCCAACGATGTCAGAAGAAGCAGTCAAGATTACTGTCCGCCCCAACGGCCCGCTACGAGTGGAAGGCCCCATTGTCCTGAAGGACGCCGACGGCAAGGAGTGGGACCTGACGGGCAAGCCGGCAATCTCCCTTTGCCGCTGCGGACATAGCGAGAAGCGCCCCTTCTGCGATGGCTCACACAACCGCGTGGGCTTCCAGTGCGCCGCAACACCAACCCTTCTCACCTAATTGCCAAGTGGTGACCAAGATCCTGTTCGTCTGCGGTAAGAATCGACGCCGAAGTCCAACGGCGGAGGAGATTTTTGCCGGAACGGACGGGATCGAGGTTAGCTCAGCGGGAACAAGTTCCGAGGCTGAATGCCCTGTAAGTTCGGATTTGTTGGATTGGGCGGATAAAGTATTTGTGATGGAAACGTCGCAGCGAAGATATCTGAATACTCATTTCGGAGATCTTCTGAAAAATAAGCGGGTTGTCTGCTTGAGTATCCCGGATAACTACGAATACATGCAGCCTGAGCTCGTTGCTGTATTACGTACAAAAGTTCTTCCACTGTTGCGCCGTCCTAGATAATGATTTCTCGTTGAGGTAAAGCTCCATGAAAGTCCGCTATTCATTCGCGATGTTACTTGCTGGTTTTGCATTTGCTTCGGTCACTCTGCCTGTGCGAGCAGCGGCGCAGAACCCTGTCGATCCAAAGACGATTACATTGCCATCGAGCAAACTCGACGAGTATGTCGGCCAATACCGAGTCACAACCGAACCCGACGTAGTCAACGCGGTCTATCGCGAAGGAGACAAGTTGTACGTTGAGAGCGAGCGGTCTGCACGAGTAGAGCTGCAGGCCGAATCGCCAGACCACTTCTTCGTCTCCGGATCAGGCCTTCGTGTAACATTCGCACGAGACACCGCAGGAAAAATAACCGGGCTGAAGACGATGTTTGGTGCGGGCCCTCGTTCAGCGGCCGGCGAACGCACCCTGGAGCGCTTCAGTGATACATCGGCCCGCTTAAATCACTTCCGCCAGTACGAACGCTCCGAGGCGATGATTCCAACACGCGACGGTGCGAAGCTGCATGTAGTGATTCTGCGTCCAGTCGGATCGGCCACAAGCGGCGACCCCCTACCCATCCTAATGGAGCGAACACCCTACGGTGTCGACCGCAACTCCTCCGACGGCATCAACGCAGCGAAGCCCGAACTGGCAGCAAGTGGCTACATCTTTGTCTACGGCGATATCCGCGGCCGATACGGCTCCGAAGGCAAGTTCGTGATGAACCGCCCCGTCGTCGAGCACAAGACGAAGACGGACGTGGACGAAATCACAGACACCCACGACACGATCGACTGGCTCCTGAAAAACCTCGCCAACAACAACGGTCGCGTAGGAGTCTTCGGCGTCTCTTATCCCGGATTTCTCGCAATGATGGCAGGCATCGACGCGCATCCAGCGGTAAAAGCAATCTCCCCTCAAGCTCCGATGACCAACGTCTGGAAGGGTGATGACTTCTTCCACAACGGAGCCTTCCGCGAGACCTATGGCTTCGACTACGTGCAGCAACTCGAAGCGCAGAAGACAGATGTACCCGTAAACGCAAAGGAGGACACCTACGACTTCTTCCTGCGCAACGTAAACTTTGCCGGCGCTGCCAAGAGCGCAGGAATGACCGACCTGCCCACCGCAAAAGCCTTCCTGAATCAGCCTTCGTACACGCCGTTCTGGCAGGCAATGGCCGTGGAGCCGCACCTGACAAAAGCAGAAGTCCCAATACTCGAAGTAGGCGGATGGTGGGACCAGGAAGATATGTGGGGAACGCAGGCCGAGTACGCCGCGCTCGAGCCGCACGACGCCAACCACAATGTCTTCATGGTATTGGGGCCATGGAACCATGGTGGCTGGGGGCCAACCACGCGGCACCTGGGCGCACTCGACTTCGGCGCAGCCACAGGCGACCAGTACCGCAAGACAATCGAAGCCCCCTTCTTCGAGAAGTACCTGAAGGACAAGCAGGGCTTTGATCTGAAAGATACAGCCAGCTTCCGCACGGGAGTCAATCAGTGGGAGCGATACGAGGCATGGCCTCCCAAAGTGGGCTTCCACCCGGCCAAGCTCTACCTGACCGATGGAAATGGCCTGAGCTTCAACGCACCTGCAGCTGAGTCAAAGACGAGCTACGTAGCAGATCCCGCAAATCCAATCCCCTACCGGAACCGCCCGATCCAGGCGACGTACGGGACTGGCTCAAAGTGGCGTACCTGGCTGGTGGAAAACCAGCGCTTCGTCAGCAACCGCAAAGACCTCGCAAACTTCTCAACGCCCGTGCTGGACAAAGATGTGACAGTCACCGGAGACGTGATGGCAGACTTGTATGCCGCGACAACGGGCAGCGACGCCGACTGGATCGTCAAACTAATCGACGTCTACCCCGACGACGCGCCCAACGGCATGGCAGGCTACCAGCTCATGGTCGTCGACGAGATCTTCCGCGGACGCTACGCAAAAAACTTCGAGAAACCGGAAGCCATCAAACCCGGCGCAGTAAACGAGTATAAGTGGAGCCTCCACGGCGCCGACCACACCTTCAAAAAAGGCCATAAAATCATGGTGGAGGTGCAATCGAGCTGGTTCCCCCTCTACGACCGCAACCCCCAGACATTTGTCCCAAATATCATGACAGCCCCTGCAGATGCATACAAAGCGCAGACCCAGACCATCTACGAGTCGGCAAAATATCCATCGCATCTGGAATTTTCCGTTCCGGAATAATCCGATTTGGGGGAGTGCTTGACGATTAAAACAATCAGCAGCCGCGAGGTCTACCGCAATCCATGGACAAGCGTTCGCGAAGACGTGATCGAGCGAGCGAACGGCCATCGAGGGATATACGGCGTAATCGATAAGGATCCAGCCTGCATCGTGATCCCGTTGGACAGGACAGACGAAGGCGACTTTCTCTATTTGATCGAGCAGTACCGATACACCGTCGGTGGCCGTTTTCTCGAACTGCCGCAGGGGGGATGGGAAGTAGCCAACGTCGTGCCGGAAGAGTTGGCTCGAGGAGAATTGAAGGAAGAGACCGGACTCACGGCTAAGCGAATGACTTTTTTGTCCACGCTTCAAATTGCCTACGGAGTCATGAATCAGAAGCACTATGTATTTCTGGCCGAGGGGCTAACGATGGGAGAGTCCGATCCAGACGCAGAAGAAAGCGATCTCATCGTTCGCCGCGTGAAGGTATCCGAGTTCGAACAGATGATCGTAGGCGGCATAATCGTCGACAACTGCTCCGTAGCAGCATGGGGACTCTACCGGCTCTGGCTGGAACGTAAAGAGCAATAAGCCGAGCGAAAAGGGGCTAAGGCCATGACCGATATTTCGAAGAGTCGGCTTTGGTGGATCAACGTAACGGGGCTAATGTTCGCAATCCTCCAGAGCGCCTGTACTGCGGTTCTGGCGGTCAGCGGCTTCCGTGTTGCAATCGGCCTAAGTTCGCTTGCGATTGCTGCGGGAACGAATGCTCAGGCGAAGGGATTTCACGCAGACGCTATCCGAATCCCGATGATGTTACTCGCTCTAATCGGTGCACTCGCAAATCTCTACATACTATGGCGAGTGCGGTCACTACGAACGCGGCCAGCTTCGCAGTGGCGAATGCAACCGTTGTCTCCGACAAAGAAACGATCCGAACGGTTGCAATTCGCACTGTCGATTCTGACCCTGCTGGTCCTGGCCGCAGAGTGGATCACTCACCCAATGATTCACCGTGGTTAAACAGACGAAGGTCAGACGGGCGAATCATCGCGATCGACCGGAATAACAGGCGGCCCGGCAAGGATAGCCTCGGTCAGGCGCGAGTGAAGGCGTTCACTATAGCCAAGCGGAAGCTCGAAGACGCGGTCGTCAGCAGTCAGAATCAGAATATTCCGTGTCGAATCGAGAATAGCCGAGCATATCTCGCAATGCTCAAGGTGGCGCTCCACATCGGCGCGGGTCGCTGCATCAAGCGTATTGTCCAGATAGCCGGAGATCTGGTCCCAGACATGACTGCAGTTCAGAACCATGAGAACCTCCTTCGCTTTTCCGGCACTATGCTCTTCAATTGCGGCGCAAGACTCTTCTGCAGCATCAAACGAGCACGATGGAGGCGCATCTTAACGGATGCTGGGGTGATGCCGAGAGCTTCGGCAGTCTCCTGCACGTTACGATCCTCCATCTCGCGCAGCACGAAAACCTCACGATAAACCAGCGGAAGTGCCGTCACAGCCTCCCGGAGAAGCGAGCGGACCTCTTGGCGTTCAAGGGCCTGCGAAGGAATCTCGCGCCAGTCCGTAAGTTGCATGGGAGTGACCTTACCTTCACGGTCGTCGTCCAGCGAATCAGTAAGCCCAGGCTGGACGCGCCGGAGACGGCCGCGAGCCTCATTGAGAACGATGCTGATAAGCCACGTGCTGAAGCGCGCTTCGGCACGAAAGCGTCCAAGGTTCCGATATGCTTTGAGGAAGGCCTCCTGCGCAGCGTCCTCCGCCTCGGCCTCATTGTGAAGCAGCGATAACGCCATCAGATAGACGCTGCGCTCATGCGGACGAATCAACTCGTGAAAGAGTTCGTGGTCGCCGGAGAGGATGTCCGCTATCATCCTGGGTTCGTCCCTGTCGCTAGCCGGTAACTGCATCGTTCTCCCAGTGCTCTTTATCTCGGACCTCAGCAGATCGGAGCTTCTTCGCAATCAGAGCATCCAGAGAGAAGAGGCCAGGGCCGAAGGCTAGAACCATAATCGCAGCAAAGAGAAAGGTGTACGGATCGGCTCCGTAAAATTTTCCGGGGTTGCTGAAGATGGAGAAGAGTGCCTCGCGGTCAGCTGTCCAATAGGCAACAAACATCGATCCTGTGAGCAGGAACGCGATGGGGCGTGAAGCCAGACCGAAGATGAGCAGGATGCCGCCGAAAAATTCAAGCCCGGACACGAAGTGGGCGTTCAGCGCTGGAAACGGAATATTGAGCGAAGCAAAAAAATCGGTGATGCGCGCCTGGTTATGCAACTTGCCCCATCCTGTCTGCGCGAACTGCCAGCCCCAGTAGAGCCGTACAGCGAGCAGCAGGGGCGAGCAAAGCTTTTCTGCAACCTTGCAAAAAGCGGCGTGCGAAGAGGCCAGACGATAGATGAGCTTCATAAGGTCTCCGTGGTGGCGCGGGGGGTGCAGAGCCAGCCCATCTGCATCCAGCGATGAAAAGCAGATTGGATAAGAGCCGGACGATCCGCCTCTGGCACAGCACTGTCTACAAAGGCACCTTCAATAGCCTCGCCCAGAGACTGATCCTGTTCGAGAGCCTGAAGTAGTAGAAAATCTTCGCGCGACAGTCGTTTGTAGTAGACCGTATCGTCATGCCGATGAATGGCAAGATAAATCTGCTCCTGAACCGGCCGCCGAGACCGAGTGCGGCGAACGAGATGAATGCCGACAGCATTGCTGGCCTGAGTGCCGGATCGTTGCGAATCTTCGCGAACGGCGAGAAGGCTATCGTCGACCGCATAGGGCGAAGCGAGAAGTCGGAGGTAGGGCTGCAATGTGATGTGCGAATCGCCATTGAGTTTGGCGATCTCGTCAGCGGTGAGAGGTTTGCGACTCTCATTGTCGAAGGCTTCGATATGCGACCACTCGAGAGCGGCCATAGCAATAGCAGAATCAGTGTTGGGCTTCGTGTGCTGTGGATTCTCCTTGAGCCACACCACGAGTGAAGAACCAAGATTACGCAGAGTAAAGGAGCGCGAAGGATGAGCCTCAAGATAGGCGCGCATGAGCGCTTGAAATTTGCGACTGCCAACGACGGACTTGAGACCGGGGAAGTCCTCCTCAAAGGAAGAAAAAAGACGGTACCAGTACTGACGGTTGTAAATCTCCAACCGTTCAAACGAAGTAAGTCTATCGTTCGGACGAATGAACGCACTAGCCTCGTCAGCAACAGAAGGACATGACACATCACGCTTACGCATCTGTTCGCTGCGGGTAAGCGGACGCATCACCGCGGCAGCCATACGCTGTTGAAGACGGTGAAGATCCGAATCGATCATGCGGTCACCGCCAAAGGAACAGTTGTCTCGTGCCGTTGCAGGTAACGTTTGGCCTTCAGTGCTTCGGCGTGCACCTCATCGAAGGATGGGATGGAGTCGTCCCATTCGAGTAGAGTCGCGGTTGGACCGCAGCGTTCAATCGCGCGGGCATACAGCCCCCAGACTGGATCGAGGACCGGATGATCATGCGTGTCGAGGATGTACTTCTCGAACTTCGAGTGTCCTGCGATGTGGATCTGCGCAACGCGATCGGCGGGCACATGGTCGACGTAGATCTTGGGGTCGAAGTTGTGATTCTGCGATGAAACGTAAATGTTATTCACGTCGAGCAGAATCCCGCAGTCCGCGCGCTCGACGACTTCGTTGAGGAACTCCCACTCCGTCATCTCGGATACGTGAAACTCCGCATAACTACTGACATTTTCGACCGCGATGGGCACCTCAAGAAAGTCCTGCGCCTGACGAATCTTTTCCGCAGTAACCCGTGCAGCCTCGAAGGTATAAGGCATCGGAAGCAGATCGTGAGTGTACGTTCCATCGACGCTGCCCCAGCACAGATGGTCGGAGAGCCACGGAGTTCCAGTGCGACGGACGAGTGTTTTGAGACGTCGCAAATGCTCCCGTGACAGCGGTTCGGCCGAGCCGAAATACATCGAGACACCATGTTGCACGACACGGTACTGGTCAAGAATGCTGTCAAGAACAGAAAGCGGACGGCCGCCGTCGATCATGTAGTTCTCCGAGATGATCTCGAACCAATCGACGACGGGCTTCTTCTCGAGAATGTGACGATAATGTGGAACGCGGAGTCCAATGCCAACTCCATATTCTGTAAATCCGTTGAAGCGATTCGCTGGCATGTGCAACCTCAAATATCGACTGATGAATGAGTGCTCCGCCGCTGGGGTAATGTAACTCTGCGGCGGAGCAGTGAGGTTTACGCCGCAGGTGGTTTGGAGCCATCGGTTGCACAGCCGCCCTTACCCTTGCAGCTGTTTTTGCCCTTGCAGCCGTTGTCGCTGGACTTGCACCCGCCTTTGCCCTTGCAGTCGTTCTTGCCTTTACAGGAGTGCTTATCCTTGTCAGCCGCTAGCAAGGATGCCGACGAAAAGGCAAGCTGCCCAAACTGCGCGCCGTTGTGAGTAGTTGATGCATGGATGGGTGTTGCGGAACCACTGAGCAGTCCTGTAACGGCTGCGCTCAACATCATTGCTTTCATGGACGTCTTCATTCGCAAATCTCCTTTGATGGGATGGTTCTGTTACATGGTTAAGTTACGCTCCATCTGGCCCGTTAGATTGCGGGCGTCAAAAACGGTAACAGAGTTTTGCAATTATTTTGCATCAGGATTTTGGTCTGGAGCACTGGTTCAGAAAAATAGTGCATCTAAACCAGATGTGAGCGATATTTCGCAGGTAAGCACCGAAAGAGTTCCAAAGCATAAACGTAGCGTGTGGAGTTGGATTGCGGTAGTTTTCTTGTTCGCGATCATCGTCTTATTCGGAACGATAGAGTGGGTGATGCATCGCGCAGAACCCATTTTGAAGGGCCGCATACTTGAAACACTGAGTACACGTTTTGAGAGTCGGGTAGAGATGGACGATTTTCACGTGTCGCCCTTGAAAGGCTTCGAGGTTTCCGGTGAGGGTCTACGCATCTATCCCCCCGATGATATGGTCGCGGCCGGCGCAAAAGCCCCGTTGATCTCATTGCAGCACTTTTCCTTTCATGCAAATCTGGCGGGGTTGTTTCAAAGGCCGATGCATGTAGGCACAGTAGACGTGACTGGCATGGCAATTATCGTTCCGCCACGCGAGATGCGCCAGCAAGGGCCTAAATCAGAAAAGCGCATAGGCAAGATCAAAATTGTGGTCGATGAAATTGTCTGCGATGATTCGAAACTCGTGATCGAGACTGCCAAGCCTGACAAGGACCCGAAAGAGTTCGAACTGAGCCACATTGTCATGCGAAACATAGGACCGAACGATCCGTGGCGGTACGACGTAACGTTGGTCAACGCTATCCCAAAAGGCGACATACATGCCGCGGGAACTTTCGGTCCGTGGGTAAACGAGAGCCCTGGAGATTCGACGGTGACCGGACACTATTCGTTCGAACACGCTGATCTGAATACGATCAAAGGCATCGGCGGAATTCTCTCTTCCATAGGAAATTTCAACGGACAGTTGAACAGGATCATAGTGGATGGAACAACAGAGACGCCGGACTTCTCTCTGGACACAGCAAACCACAAGATGCCGCTTCACACGAAATTCCACGCGATTGTTGACGGGACCAGCGGAGATACGTATCTGCAACCAGTGGATGCAAAGCTGCGCGGGTCGGAGTTCACCTGCAACGGCGCAATCATAAATGTGAAGGGCAAGGGGCACATTATCGATCTCGATGTGAATGTCCCAAATGGTCGGATACAGGACTTTCTGGAATTGGCGGTCAAGACGCAACCGGTCATCATAACGGGACGTCTCACAACGAAGACAAGGCTGCATGTCCGGCCGGGGGAAGGAAGCGTCTCACGGAGGATTGGGTTGCAGGGTGGCTTCATACTACGGACAATTCACTTCACAAATCCTGAAGTGCAGGACAAAGTGGACATGCTGAGTCTCCGCGCGCGTGGTGAAGCGAAGGAAGCCAAGCCGGGTGCGGAGGATGTCAACTCGCAGATGCGTGGACAGTTTGTGCTGCAGAATGGAAGACTGACCTTCAGTCAACTGGCCTACGCATTGCCTGGCGCCGATGTGAACCTGGCGGGCCTGTACTCATTGGACGGAAACGAGTTCGACTTTAGCGGCAAGGTGCGCACGAAGGCTGCGCTGTCGAATATGGTGGCGACGTGGTGGAAGTCATGGCTGCTGAAGCCGGTGGACCCCTTCTTCAAAAAGAACGGCGCTGGCGCGGAAATTCCGGTAAGAATCACGGGGACGAAAGGCTCTCCCAAGTTCGAGCTGGATCTGCACCACAAAGATAAAGGTAAGAATGAAGCAAACCCTGGCGACTAGCCACTCATCGCTCTTATCAGGCTTTAGGCGATGATCTTCGGCAATACTAGAAACTGCTGTCGTCGTTGCCGGAGTCGAAGCTGTCGGAACTGTCGTCAAAACTGCTGGAATCGTCGGTGAAATCGCTGGCAGTGTCGTTGCCCATCAGGCTGTCACCGTGATCGTTATTGTCTACGGCATCTGAGAAACGTGATTCGCCACGACGGTCCTCTATGTCTGGAGAGAGATGCTCGGAGTGTTCATGAGGAGCGGTGTCGCCATAGTAGTTATTCACGATCTCCTCAGGACGGCTCGATTCACCAAAGCCTCCAAAGCCTGGGCCGTACCCTGATGCATGGCCAAACCCATGCATTATGCTTTCGATCCCCTCAAAGGCTAAGGCTCCAGCTGCGACGCCAGTAGCCGTCTGTAAGGCCGAGCGAAGAAAGCCGCCTGACTGCGGCATTCCGTAGCTAGGAACGGGCTGGCTCTCATAGACAACAGGAGTGTACTGCGGTTGCGCAGATTGCAGTGGTGGCGGCGCCGGGCGCGATGGCTCGTCGTTGCGGCCGAGCAGATTGCCAAGGAAGCTAGTAGTGTGTCTTGGCTGCTGCTGACGGAGCGCGTCAAGTTGCGTGCGCGCATCAGCGAGCTGCTTCTGGGCCTGATCGAGTGCGTACTGCTGAACGAGCACGGTTTGAGCGAGGATGTAGAGCGCGTCCGGATTGCGTCCAAGGGTCTGCTGCAGAAACTGCTCGGCGTCAGGGTCTTTCTCCTGAAGCTGCGTGCGGTTGATGCGCTCAGTGAGGTCTTGAAGCATCTGCTGTTCTTGCGTGGTCATGAAACTCCTCTTCGGTTCCGACGTGTCGTGCTGAAAGTATGACGCGAATGATGCGCGAAGGGTAGGCAGGAGGACAAACAGTTTCCGAGGCAGTCGACTCGCTCAACTTCAATGGATGGTCTTCATCCGGCGAGACATGAAGTCCATAAGCAAATAGTTGCCAAGCGTCTGTGGTGTTGTGAAGTAAGCTTTGCCGCGGCACATAGCGCTTACCTTCTGGACAAACTGCATCAGGGTAAAGTCATTCGCGAGCATGAAAGTATTGATCATGATGTTGCTTCGTTTGCAACGCGAGACCTCCTCGAGCGTCTCCTCAATCACGAGTGGATCGAGCCCAAATGCATTCTTATAGATACGCCCGTCAGGCAGCGTCAGAGCCGAAGGCTTACCGTCTGTGATCATGACGATCTGCTTCATATCCTTGTTCTGTTTAGCAAGTATGCGCTGAGCAAGCCGCAGGCCTTCGCGCGTATTGGTGTAGTGCGGACCAACCTTGACGCGTGAAAGCTGCGAAACCGGAATCTCCTCAGCAGTGTCGTGAAAGAGAACAAGATTCAGTGTGTCGCCTGGAAACTGCGTACGGATCAAATGCGAAAGGGCCATCGCCACACGTTTTGCAGGAGTAAAGCGGTCCTCGCCATAAAGAATCATCGAGTGCGAGCAGTCAAGCAGAACCACCGTGGCGCAAGAAGACTGGTAATCCGATTGATGAACATAAAGGTCAGAGTACTCAACGTTGAGTGGCGTGTGCTCCTCGCCTTCCACGGCGGTGCGAATACCCTCACGTGCAAAGACACTGGAAAAGGTAGCAGTAACGTCCAGATTGAGCGTATCGCCAAATTCGTAGAGCTTGGAGGAGCCGTTGATCTCGACACCCGCCGCCTCGTGTCGCGTGTCATGACGGCCGAAGTTAGATTTACCCAAGGGTCCAAGCAACTCGCGGAGAGCCTTATATCCAAGGAAGTCCATCCCCTTGTCCGTCACCTCGAACCGCGCTTCTCCATTTCCATCGCCCTGTTCGCCTTGACCCTGTTCCGGTAACTCTGCGTTAATGAAATTCTGCTCCTGCATCTTCTGGATGATCTGGTCGATCAGCTCTTCGACCTGTTCATCGTTGAGCGCATCAAACTTCTCCTGCGCCTCTTCGTCAAAAACCTCGCCCGATTCAAGAGCCTGCCTGATTGCATCACGGAGATTCTCGAGAGTCTGGTCATTGATCTCCTGAAACTGGGAGTACGGATCGTTGAAACCGGAGTCGAGCAAAAAGTCGGACAACGCCTGCATCAGGTCTTCAAGTCCAAAGCTCGAGGAGAGATCACCGGTAAATTTTGTATAGCGGACGCGTTTCATAACGTTCTCCGGCAAATGCAAGCGACGGACTAATAAAGCACTATGGAATCTTCCGACGCTCGCTTAGTTGAATCCTCTTCGAGTGCGATTACGCGCAGCCTCATCGCGCTCGATCTCTCTTTCGCGCATACGCTCCGCGTATTGTGAAGCCTGATCGACGCGCTGCTTCTTCTCGGTTGCAGTATAGCTGCGCTCTTCGGTACGGCTAATCCGCTTATGCGCAGTCATACCCTCAAGCAGAAACTCAGCCGCGCTAACAGCAACTTCGGCCGACGATTTTCCGTTGATCTTCAGCGGCGAAAGCTTTTCAAAAAGTCCCTGGATCTGTTGCAATTCAGCGAACGAGCCTGTTGAGGGTTGGGCATCGTTGAGCTGAACTGTTCCACCAAGATTGAACCACTGTTCGATCTGTTCCGTGTTCGTACCGGCAAAGTAGTTATCGAAGATCGTAGCCACGGATTGCCGAATGATCTCGCGAATCACAGTGTCGGCGCCACGCATCTCACCTTCATACTCAAGTTCAACTTTGCCCGTAATACCAGGCAATGCAGCGTAAATATCGCCAACACGTGGAACGACCAGCTGTTCATCATGAAGAAGCGCGCGGCGTTCCGCGTTCGATAGCACCAGCTCCATCGTGCTGATGGGTAGCCGCTGTGAAACGCCCGAGCGCTTATCAACCTTCCTGTCCTCGCGAGCAAAAAATGCGATCTGTTCAATGATCTGCCGAATGTAATGAGGCACTTCAATATTCGAAGCCGGCCGTGTAGACCATGCCTCCTGCGAGGTAATGGCGATTCCTTCCTCAATATTTTCCGGATAATGAGTGCGAATCTCCGAGCCTATGCGGTCCTTGAGTGGGGTAACAATCTTGCCACGCGCCGTATAGTCCTCAGGATTCGCGCTGAAGACAATAGCCACATCAAGCGGCAGACGCACCGGATAGCCCTTAATCTGCACATCGCCTTCCTGCATGATGTTGAAGAGCGCGACCTGAATCTTACCCGCAAGATCAGGAATTTCATTGATCGCAAAAATCCCACGGTTGGCGCGCGGCAGCAGGCCATAATGCATCGTCAACTCAGACCCGAGATCCTGATTACTGCGAGCAGCCTTGATCGGATCGATATCGCCCACAAGATCGGCCACGGTCACATCTGGAGTGGCAAGCTTTTCGACAAAGCGTTCATCTGGCGTAAGCCACGCAATCGGCGTATTGTCTCCCAACTTCGCAATCAGATCGCGCGCAAACTTTGAGATCGGCGCATAAGGGTTATCGCGGGTCTCAGCACCGGCGACATAAGGCATTGCCGGATCAAGCAAGGTAGTAAGAGCACGAAGAATGCGCGACTTCGCCTGTCCGCGGAGCCCAAGCAGAATAAAGTTGTGCCGGGAAAGCACCGCATTGACGATCTGCGGGACCACCGTGTCCTCATACCCGACAATACCCCGAAATAGTGCCTCTTTAGACCGCAATTTGGCGATCAGGTTCTCGCGAAGCTCATCTTTGACACTTCGAGCGAGGCGTTGGGGAGTAAATTCGCTGGCCCTGAGGGCGCCTAGTGTGGTCGGAAGAGGGGTCGCCATGGTCCAAGTATAGATGTTCGGCGACACAGAAGGGCTCAGGCATATCCGATGGACGTGAGTCCCGCAAGAAATTAGCGGCTCAGATCTTCGCGAAGAGCCTCCATCTCAGCGAGGGCATGCTGGTTACCTGTGCGGTTAGCCGCAGCGATGCCATAGTGCAGTCGGTCGAGAGCCTCTTCCACTCGTCCCGACTTGGCAAGAGTCTGAGCAGACATCTGATAAGCCGGAACGTAATCAGGGTTGTGTTCAATGAGCGTAGCGAATTCGGTGAGTGCAGCGTCAACATTTCCCTTACTTACCTGTTCCATCGCGAGACCATAGCGTGCAAAGGCGTTCGTCGGATCAAGCTGCAGAATTTCGAGAAGGGCGGATATCTTGTCCATAAACATATGGTGCGGTCAGCTATGACCCGATTGCAAGCGAACACCGCACTTCAGGGAAACCTACGATGCACGAGTAAGGCCTCAGGGAATGAAAACCGCCGGCGGGACCCGTTGAGCCGAAGCAATTACACTTGTAAGAATGAGCGATTTAGTTTTGTCACGTACGGTAGCGGAGTCGCAATCCGAGCGCAGCGAGATTATCTTTCCCGCCGATGCGAATGCCTTGGGGAACCTCTTCGGCGGCCGGTTGATGCAGTATATCGATCTTGTCGGAGCGATGGCTGCGAGCCGGCATGCACGCGCAATCACCGTAACAGCGAGCATGGACCACCTTGATTTCGTCGCCCCGGTACGCGTCGGTGATCTTTTGATCCTGAAGGCCAGCGTAAACCGCGCTTACAAAACATCAATGGAAGTCGGCGTAAAGGCAATGGTAGAAGACGTGCGGCAGAACCGACTCCGTCATGTCTCCTCCGCGTATCTCACTTATGTGGCAGTCGATAAAGACGGGAGCCGGCTCGTCGTTCCGCAGGTAGTTCCGGAGACCGATCATCAGAAACGCCGCTACGAAGATGCAGCACGTAGACGCGAGATGCGCTCCGGCGAGACGCTCCGCAAGAAAGATATGCGCGTTATCTTGGGCGATGAGTGGCACATTTAGAACAGGGCCGGAAGGGTAAATAACCCTTCGTCGACAATAGATCCGGACAAATAACACAGCAATTTCAGGAGACCTTATGGGACACATGGGAGCAGGAGCACCGCAAGGGCCTCAGCCATTGCCAGGAGTAGCACACGTAGTAGCCGTTGGCAGCGGCAAGGGCGGCGTAGGCAAAACAACCGTCGCAGTCAATCTCGCTGTCGCTCTCGGCAAACTCGGTTATAAGGTCGGCCTGATCGACGCCGACATCTACGGCCCGAACGTCCCCACGATGATGGGCGTCACCCGTCAGCCAAACATCGTAGGCGAAAACCGAATCGAGCCAATCCTCTCTCACGGAGTAAAGTTCATCTCCGTCGGGCTGATCTCCCCTGGCGACAAACCCATGGTGATGCGCGGCCCGATGCTGCACCAGATCATCCGTCAATTTCTACAGCAGGTAGAGTGGGGCGCACTCGACTTCCTCATCATCGACCTGCCGCCCGGCACAGGCGATGTCGTCATCTCGCTCGTCCAAACAGTTCCTCTTACCGGTGCAGTCGTCGTATCCACCGGTTCAAACGTTGCCCTCCAGGACGCCCGCAAGGCCCTCGAGATGTTCCACCAGGTCAAGGTCGAGGTCATCGGACTCGTTGAGAATATGTCGCAGATGACCCTTCCCACCGGCGAGGTCATCGACGTCTTCGGCGCAGGCGGCACCGAACGCACAGCCGCCCAGTTCGGCCTCGACTTCCTCGGCGCGCTCGAATTGAATCCACAGATCCGCGAGGGCGGCGACAAAGGAATACCTGTCACGCTCGCCGGACCAGATTCCGCCCTGGCAAAAGACTTTTACACCCTGGCAAAAAAGATCGCCGATAAAGCCACGGAGATCTCGTCTAAAAGTGAGAACGTGCTGGAGATCAGCTAACCCGTTTACTGGACGGCAGCGGTAGACTGTAGGCAAACAGCACGATGGAGGCAGGAATGGCGGATGCAGAGCGGGTAACGGCGCGACAGCGAGCCATTCTTACGGCCATTATTGAGAGCTATATCGATACCGGAGAGCCCGTAGGTTCCGGCACGATCGCACGTCTTCAGCACGGCGGCGCAGGGATGAGTCCCGCCACCATTCGCAATGAAATGGCCGAATTAGCCGACTTGGGTCTGCTCGAGCAACCACATACCTCAGCCGGTCGAGTCCCCACCGCCCGCGCTTTCCGCCTATATGTCGAGCAGCTAAGCGGAGGAACCCATCCCCGTATTGACGTGGCGCGCCTTCCTGCCAGATCACGGCAGCAGATCGATTCGAGCTTTGCCGGTGTTGCCGGAACACAAGCGGTTCTCGAACGCACCTCGCATGTCCTGGCCACGCTATCGAGCGGCGTAGGCGTGGCAATCGCCGCTGCAACCGAAGGAGACATGCTTGAGCACGTGCATTTTTCCAGACTCGCTCCCGCACGAGTGTTAGCAGTCGTCGTAACCCGCAGCGGCCTCGTCCGGGATCGCGTCCTTGCCCTTGATCGCGACCTCGCACTCCTCGAACTGGAAACGGCCGCCAACTTCCTCAACGAAAACTTCCGCGGCTGGAGCGTCGAGCGGGTAAGATCCGAGATCGCGCGCCTCGTCGAACGCGAGCGCAGCGAATACCAACAAGTCCTCAACGCCGTCCAGCAACTCTGGCTCAAGACTCTGCCTGAAAGCGCGATCCCCATGCAGACCGTCTACGTCGAAGGAGTAGCCAATCTCATCGGCAATCAGATCGACGGTGATCGCCTCCGCGAGATGCTGGCTGCCCTCGAGGCCAAACAGCGGCTAATCGAGCTTCTGAACGCCTACATCGACGCTCATCAGGAGAGCGTTCGTGTCGTCTTTGATCTCGAAGAGCACGCTCCCGAGATGCAGGGCCTCGTCCTGATCGCCGCTCCAGCCCTCGCAGCAGGAGAGAGCCGCGGCACCGTCGGCGTCATCGGAACCAAACGCATCGACTACGAGAACACGATGAATGCCGTTAGCTACATCTCGCAGGTTTTTAATCGGATGTTGCATCCCTCGGGCTAAACTCACCCAGCTAGCATAAGTAAATTTAGAAATATGAGTTGTGGGGACTCAAGTTTTCAGTACTGAAAATAAATAACTTAGCAAATCCACCCCCCAAAAGCCCTCGCGCGATCGCCCAGGATAAGCAACAATAGAAAGGTAATCAAATGAGGAGTAGAGCGAAGATGCATGATGAGATGACCGTACAGGCTGTGCCCGAGGGTGAAGCCACAACCGCCCCCTCAGCCGAGACGGCGAACGAGACAAGTCCAGCCCAGGCCGAGATGGAGCAGCTAAAGGGCGAACGCGATCAACTTTTAGACCGCCTCGTACGCCTGCAGGCAGAGTTCGATAACGCCCGCAAACGCGAAATCAAGGAACGCGCTGATTCACGCGACTACACCATCTCCAACACAGTCGAGCCCTTCCTCGGCGTTATGGACAACTTCCAGCTGGCCCTCAAGTCCGACGGCACTGTCGAGCAGCTTCGCAGCGGCGTCGAACTGATCCTCAAACAGATGGAAGACGCCCTGCGCGGCCTGCAGGTCGTTCCCGTGGAGTCGGTCGGCTCGCAGTTCGATCCTCGAGTCCACGAGGCATTGGGAAGCATCGAAACAAAGGAGTTTCCTGACCATCAGGTGATCGATCAGATCCGCCGGGGCTACAAAATCCGCGACAAGCTCCTCCGCCCTGCCCTGGTAAAGATCGCCGTCAATCCGGCCCAGGTATCTGAGTAGAGGGAAACAGCGGTTGAATCAGGCTCGAATGTTTGGCAGCAGCAGAAAGAGACTCTAAGAAACATGGCGACGGCGAACGTGACGAAATTGGATTTCTACGAAGTATTGAGTGTTTCGCGGGACGCGAGCGATCAGGAACTCAAAACGGCTTATCGCAAGCTGGCGATGCAGTACCACCCCGATCGAAACCCAGGCGATGCAGCGGCTGAAGAGAAGTTCAAGGAGTGCAGCGAAGCCTACCAGGTCCTCAGCGACTCCGAAAAGCGCGCTGCTTACGACCGCTACGGCCACGCAGCCTTCAATGGCGGAGGCGGTGGAAATCCCTTCACCGGCGGTTTCGGCGGAGCGCAGGACCTCGGAGACATCTTCGGCGATCTCTTCGGCGAGATGTTCAACATGGGCGGCAACAGCCGCACGGCTTCCCGCGTCCAGCGTGGCCGCGATCTCCGCTATGACCTGACCCTCGAATTCGAAGAGGCCGTCTTCGGCATCGAGAAAGAGATCACCATCCGCCGTATGGAGACCTGCAACGACTGCAAGGGCTCCGGCGCAGCCAAAGGCAAAGCGGCAGCCACCTGCACTCAATGCGGTGGACGCGGTCAGCAGCGCTTCCAGCAGGGCTTCTTTTCGGTAGCACGTACCTGCACAGTCTGCGGCGGCACCGGCACCCTCATCGTTGACCCATGCACCACCTGCCGCGGCGAAACCCGCGTTCAGGCCGAGCACAAAATCCTCGTCAAGGTCCCCGCAGGCGTCGAGCAGGACACACGTATTCGCTACCAGAGCGAAGGCGAGGCCGGAAAGTTCGGCGGTCCCGCAGGCGACCTCTACGTCGTACTGAACGTAAAGGCCCACAAGTTCTTCGAACGCGACGGAGACGACCTGCACTGCGTCATGCCGATCTCATTCCCGCAGGCCGCCCTCGGCACCGAACTCGAGATCCAGACCCTCGAAGGCCCGGCAACCATCAAGATTCCTGAAGGAACCCAAAACGGCCGCGAGTTCAAGCTGCCGAGGCAAGGGCGTTCCCCACCTGAACGCACACGGCAAAGGCGACCTCATCGTCCAGATTCGCGTACAGACCCCAACCAAGCTCAACCGAGCCCAGAAGGATCTGCTACGCCAACTGAGCGACACAATGATCGTCGAAAACACGCCAACCTCCCCCGGCCTCTTCGAGAAGGTAAAAGAAATCTTCAGCTAAACTTCTCCGGTTTTTCCGCGGGGCAGGCTCTGCGGAAAAACTGCGAAGTACAAGCCACAATCAACCCAGGTAGCTCGACACAATCGCAATAGCCGCAATAGCTGCCGTCTCAGCGCGCAGAATACGCGGCCCCAGAGTCACATGCTTCCATTGATGCTGGGTAAACACCGCCATCTCCTCCGGAGTCCATCCCCCCTCCGGTCCAATGGCAAGCGCTAAATCGCCCCCCTGAGCCGATGCCAGAGCCGTCGCCAAACTAGTAGCCTGCTCCGTCTCCGAAAGCAGAATACGAGTGCCGCTTCCCTCCCCTTCCAGAGCCTGCTTCAACCCAACAGGGTCAGCAATCTCAGGAACTGTAGTCCGGCGCGATTGTTTCGAAGCCTCCAGGGCAATCCGTCGCCAGCGCTCCACCCGTTTCCCCGCAGCCTGCGCTAGATGCTTCTCGGTACGGCGAGCCAGCACCGGGGTGATCTGCTCCACCCCAAGCTCCGTGGCCTTCTCAATGGCCCACTCCATATGGTCGAACTTGAACACCGCCAGCAGCAGATGCACCGGCAGCGCAGCGTCCGACTCAAGCTCTTCGTGCAGTGTAAAGACGACCCGTTCTTCCCCAGCGCTAACAATCTCTGCCCGATGCAGAAATCCACCCGCAACGACGTCGAAGACCTGACCCGGCTCAGCCCGAAGCACCCGTGCAAGATGCGCGGCCTGCTCGCCAATCAAAGTCGCAGTAGTCGGAGTCCACTCATCGGCAATCCAGCGGCGGCGAGTCATTGCTGTTCGGGGCTTGGCTCCTCAACCGAGCGCCCGCCCGCATCCGGGATCGTAATCGCAATTGGCCCCTGATGGTACAGATTGACGTTCAGAATGGCCGACTTGCGCCGGTCCCAAACCTCGGCGGTCACCGGGAAGTGGAGCAGAACCATGCCCTCCGCCGATTTGCCAGGCGCAATCAGCGTCTCGCGCAGCAGCGGTGAAGACGCGAACTTCTTGAGCGCCGGAAAGGCTCCATACACAGCCTCGAAGTCCTGCTGCTCGGTAGCATTCGCGTGCAACTCCTCACCGTCTACCGTAGTGAGCGTAGCCGTAAAGTCCTTCAGAAATATCGGTAAATTGAGCCGATCGTCCACGCGCAGGTTCACGATCACGTACAGGTCATCCTGTGCCTGCTCCCGCGCCACAAGGATCGAATCGGACTTGAAGACCGTATGGGCAGGGTATACCGCCGTCTTCGTTATCGTCAGATCGGCCGTCCTGTGCGGCGTATAACGCAGCACAAGAGCAAGGACAATTCCGAGAACCACGAACGCGATGAGGACCGGGGCAAGGAGGTTACGGCGGGCGGGTTGGGCGAATCGAATATCTGACACTGGCATCAGGGTAGCAAATCGGGATTATATACACGAATTTTGTGACCAAAGCATATTTCTACGCAGCACATCACAGGTACTATAAAATCCCCGTTGTTCAAAAAGGTTTCTCGTGGCCTCTGTCCGGTATTCAACTCAATCTTCGGCGCGCCCTAGCCTCTCCTGCCCTACTCCACAAGTTACTACTTTGGTTCCCGCCCGGTTTTTTTAGGCATTTTACTAATAATCAACGGGTTTCCTCTTGACTCTGAAGTAACCAGGTGTCACTCTAGGCACATCACACGATCCGTTATCGGACATGTGATGCGGTCCTTGCTCTGGGCCCGCCCGCAACAGACAACTTATGGCAACCATGATGGCACCCGTCGAACAGCGTGAGGTTCTACGCTGTGACCACTGCAGCCTGGTACAGTTCCGCACCGCAAATGCCCTGTGCCGCCGCTGCCACAAATGCCTCGAGGTCGAGGAGCCCGAACCGGCGCCCGCCCCAATCGCACTTGTCCCACAAACCAGCACCCCAAGCGATGGCATCCAGGTAGCCACTGCCGTCCGTGACCTGCGCCATGTGCGCAACCTGTCGCAGCGACAGCTCGCCGCCCGCATGAACGTCCCACGGACCTACATCTCGAAGATTGAGAACGGCAAGGCGATCCCTACCCTCTCCTCGCTTGATCGTCTGGCCCGGGCCCTCCAGGTCGATATCTCCACCCTGCTGCGCGACTCAACTACCCGCCACCGCGACGAGACGGCCGTTCTGATGACCGACCCCTTCCTCGCCGAGATCGCGGCCTACACCTCGCAGCTCGACGCCCTGCAGCGGTCCATCTTCCTGAACCACGTCCGCGAACTGGCCGCAGGACGCCGTCGCACCGCCTGAACGGCATCCTGAACACCTGATTACCCTCCATGGAGAGCGCCGCCCGCGCGGTGACGCTTTCCCCTCCGCTCACCCCAAACCGTCCAGCGACCCTGCCTCAACAGAGGTTGATTGCACACCCCACATCGGTGTGCTAGCGTCATCTTTGTCGAGGTCGTTTTGCCAGCACCAACTCCTAACCGCGTTCCCACCCGTCTCCACGAACTCTCTACCGAAGAGCTCGATATCTATCGGACGCTGGATCCCGCCCGCATCCCCCAGCACATCGCCATCATCATGGACGGCAACGGCCGCTGGGCCGGCAAGCGAGCCCTTAAGCGATTCCTGGGCCACCAGCAGGGCGCCGAATCCGTCCAGTACGTCGTCGAGACCGCCTCCCGCATCAACCTTCCCTTCCTCACCCTCTACGCCTTCTCGCTCGAAAACAACCTGCGCCGTCCCCAGTCCGAGGTCAGCTTTCTC
Organism: uncultured Acidobacteriaceae bacterium; assembly: GCA_963738855.1. Taxonomy (GTDB): domain Bacteria; phylum Acidobacteriota; class Terriglobia; order Terriglobales; family Acidobacteriaceae; genus Edaphobacter. The sequence goes on from CAVTYC010000001.1 coordinate 491,085, forward strand.
ATGAAGCTGCTCAAGAGCTACCTCATCGGCAACGTCAAGCGCATGAACGACAACAACGTCCGCTGCGCCTACATTGGCCGCACCCACGACCTCCCGTCGGAGGTGCAGGAAACCATGCAGTGGGCGATGGAGTCGACCGCCAAAAACACCGGCACCACCCTCACCCTGGCCCTCAATTACGGTTCCCGCTCCGAGATCGTTGACGCGGTCCGCAGCATTCTCACCGACCTGACCACCGAGGCCCACACGCGCGGCTGCTCCGTCGAAGACCTTCTGGGCGCCGGCGCTCTCGACTCCCTCGACGAGTCCACCATCAGCCAGTCCCTCTACACCAGACACATGCCTGACCCCGACCTCGTCATCCGCACCTCCGGCGAGCAGCGCATCTCCAACTTCCTCCTCTGGCAGATCGCCTACGCCGAGATCTTCGTCACCGACCGCCTCTGGCCCGACTTCCGCGGCCTCCACCTCCTCGAAGCCATCGCCGACTACCAGCGCCGCGAACGCCGCTTCGGAGGCCTCTCCGAGAACTCCGACGAAAAGATCGACACCCTCCAGCCCGTCTCCGAGCTGGAAACCGAGATCGCCACCGAGCTCTCCCCGGCTCCCTCCCGCGAACTTACCCGCCGCTAATCTCGCCCTCGATCCCGAAATATCCTCCTAACCGGAAGCACGGAAACTTGTCGAATCTATCGAATCGACAAGGGGCGGCGATGAAGACTGCTGGACTGCTTGCATTAATCTTTTACCCAGTCCTGGCCGCAGCGCAGGTGGACCGGACAGACGAGATTGTGGCGAAAGCCGTAACGGCAATGGGCGGCATCGAGCACATTCATGCGCTGCATAGCCTCGTATATCGCGGGTTCCACTATGAAGGGGCCTATAAGCAGGAATACGCGGGAAGCAAATATTCAACGGCGGTAATGGTGCGGATGCGCCCCGACCTCCGATTAGTTGGCTGCCGCCCCGGCATTCCCGGCTGCGATGATCACTGGAGCCGCATCGTCGAGGGGTTCGACGGAACTCGCGGCTGGGAGCTGAACTGGCCCAAGCAACGTCTGGTGAGGACAATAAACAAAGCGGAACGCGCGTTGCACTGCGGCGCGGCCTTCGACTATCTGTTCATCGACTACAAGCAGCGAGGATTTCAAGCGAAGTACCTCGGCCAGAAATCAATTCTGGGGACAACGGTTGAGGTAGTCGAGGTCAACCGCGAGGAGTGTGGCCCGCCGATCGTCTACTACTTCGCCCCGGAAACCTTTGAGCTCCGCATGACGCAACTCACCATACCAATCCACGCGCGCGGAGACGCCGTAGAGATGATCTCCGTAGCCCGGGGGTTCAAGACGGTCAACGGCGTGAGGCTCATCTCTCGCTCAGAAGAGGTCAATGCAAAGACGGGAGACGTGATCGACGGAGGAGAATGGACCTCCATCGAAGCCAATACCCTAGACGACCTCAAACTATTCGAAGCCCCCGAAGTGCATCCCACCGGAATCACCGCCGTAGTCCTCGAGATGCTGTCGCGAGCCCAGAACTCCACACCAACCGAGATGATGGCCATCTATACGCGCTTTCGCACAAGCGACGAAGGTCGTCAGGCTGATGTGGTCTACGACATGAACTGGCTCGGATTCGAACTGCTCAAGGTCAACCAGTACGATTACGCGCTGCCAATATTCAAACAAGTGATCGAGGAAAACCCACTGTCAGGTGCAGCATATGCCAGCCTGGGCGAGGCCTACCTCCAGATGAAAGACGATGAGAAAGCTCTTACAGCGTTTCAGCAGGCAATCGATCTCGGGTTCAAGGACAACGACGTTACAAAGAAGCTGAGTTCGCTGCATAAAGCTTCAGCGTCGCAGTAACACAGCGCCTCCATGTATCCTGCATAAGGCCCAATGAAACGAATCCTTACCGCCCTCATCCTGATCGCTGCCGTCTTCGCGCTGATCTTCTTTGGTCAGCTCTGGATGATCACTCTCGCCGCGGCCATCGTAGCCGAGCTGGCAACCTACGAGTACCTCAAACTCGCCGCCGTCGGAGCCGAATCCCACGGAGCCCAGCTCCGCATCCCCATCTGGTGGATGGCCCTCGGCACCGCTCTCGCCTTCATCGTCACCCTTCCCAACTTCCCCGTCGAAGCCCAGCTTCCCGTCCTCAGCGCCCTCACCCTCGTCCTCTTCGCCTGGAACGGCTTCCGCGCCCCGCTCATTCAGGTCCTGCCCGACACCGCCCAGGGCCTCTTCGGCCTCATCTGGATCGCCTACCCCCTCACCCTCATCCCGCTCCTCTGGAAAAAAGAAGACGGCCCGGCCCTCGTCATCTTCCTCATGGTCTGCGTCTGGGCCGGAGACATCGCCGCCCTCTACATCGGGCGAGCCTTCGGCAAGCACAAGCTCGCCCCGCGCCTCAGCCCCGGCAAAACCTGGGAAGGCTCCATCGCCTCTATCATCGGCAGCATCCTCGCTGCCACCCTCGTCGTCTGGATCGGCGATCTCCTCACCGCCCGCGGCAACCTGCTTCTCCACATCACCCAGCCCCTCTGGCAGACCCTCGTCCTGGCCAGCATCCTGAACATCGCCGCCCAGCTAGGCGACCTCCTCGAGTCCGCCATCAAGCGCGGAGCTGGCGTCAAAGACTCCGGAACCATGCTCCCCGGCCACGGAGGCATCCTCGACCGCATCGACGCCCTCCTCCTCGCCACTCCCGTCCTCTGGTTCGTCCTCCTGCTCAAAGACACCTTCAGCCTCGGCCGCTTCTAACACAAGACCTGCGGCCAACTCACCATTGCGACGGAAGGCTTCATCCTGTCGCCTTTGACAGTGTTGAAGCTGCTATGCAACAGTTACCCTTCTTGGCAGCATCGAAACTGTTTGCCGGTCAGCAATGGATAGACCCGAAAGTTTCTGTCAATAGAACCGTTTCCTCCCAGCCCTCCCAAGTCTCCGAACACCGGCAGCCCAGGCCCCCCTCCAGGATAGCCATTGCACCCGTCAGGCCCTCCAGCGTGAACATATTTTCGCGAGGTAAAACGATGAGCCTACCCGAAAGACCTTCAACCCTCTTCGATCTTCAACCCACAAAAGTTCGCCGGATCGGATCAAAGACCCTTAGGCTTATGCTCCTCTTGGCCATAACCGGAATCCTCCTTTGCAGTCCCATCGGATCCCCTGTTCTGGCGAAAGCCGCACATCAGGCCGACGCCACCTCCCCTGAAATCGACCCAGACGCAATGGAGGCCCTCAACAAAATGGGAGCCTACCTTCGCAGCTTGAAATCCTTTCAGGTAGAAGGCGACGTCACGAACGACGATGTCCTCCAGGATGGACAGATCGTCCAAAACGCCAGCAAAGTGAGTCTCTTGGCCGCCAAGCCCAATCGCATGCGCGCCGAGGTCACCAGCGATGAAAAGCAAAGGCTATTCCTCTACGACGGCAAAAACTTCACCGTTTGGGCAAGGCTCGTCGACTACTACGCCACAGTCCCCGCTCCGCCCACCATCCGCGAACTCTTCACTGACATCGATGAAAAATACGGCATCGAACTTCCCCTCATTGACCTCTTCAAATGGGGAACCGATGAATCGGATATCAAAGCAATCACATCCGCTATCGATCTCGGACCAACCTCGATAAATGGCGTGACCTGCGAACAATATGCCTTCCGTCAGGAAGGCCTCGACTGGCAGATATGGATTCAACTCGGCGACTACCCTCTGCCTCTCAAATTCGTAATCCGCACCCTCTCCGACGAAGCCAGACCGCAGCACAGCGATACGCTGACCTGGAACCTGGCGCCTTCCTTCAACGATGCTGCCTTTGTCTTCGATCCGCCGCCTGATGCCAAGCGCATTCTCCTCGCGCAGCAAAAGCCAGCCGCCAACCAATAAAACGAAGGGGGAGACCTATGAAGCGATCAACTCAAATCGTCGGCATATTCGCCATCGCCGTCCTAGTCTCTGGAATGACACTTTCTGCTCAACGCGGAGGTCGCGGCGGTGGTGGTGGCGGCGGGGCCAGCGGCGGCTCGCGTGGCGGCGGCGCTCCACGGAGCAGCGCCCAATCCAGTGTCAATCGCCCCACCAACACCGGCGGCGCCCAGAACCGCGGCAATGCAGGCGCCGCCAACCAGAACCGCGCCAACACCGGCGCCGCGAACCAGAACCGCGGTAACGCCGCTAACGCCAACCAGGCCCGCAACACCAACGCCAACCAGAACCGCAACGCCAACTCCAACGTCAACGCCAACCGTAACGTAAACGTCAATCAGAACGTAAACGTCAATCGCGATGTTAACGTCAACGGCAACTACGGTGGCGGCGGTTACTACGGTGGCGGCGGCTGCTGCTATCACCCGGTCGCAACTGCGGCTGCAATTACCGGCGCAGCGATGGTCACGGCAGCGGTCGTCGGTTCGATCGTCAACTCCCCGCCGTCAGGCTGCACAACGCAAATTGTCGGCGGATTGTCCTATCAGCAGTGCGGCAGCACCTGGTACCAACCTCAGTTTGCAGGAGGCAACACTACCTACGTCGTAGTCAATCCACCACAATAATCCAACCAACAGTCCGGGGGCCCCATCCCGGAGCGCGCTTGGTCGCGCGAAGGTTGGGGATGTTCTTACTCGCTACTCATAACTCGTTACTCTCTGCACCTTGCCGTTGCAGTTGCTTTCGCCGTTGCCGTTGTTCGTTATTCTGGCCCTGGGCTCATCGAAGGGAAGGGGAAGAATCCCTTGTATTTCCGAGGGCCCTGAGCGAACGACGTGAGTCGAAGCAGTTCGATCGCGCCCTTACTCTCATCGGGCCACCGGCCCTGAAACCTGTCAAGCCTTCGTTGCCATTAAACCGCTATTTATCAGCAGCTTACCCTTGGCATACTCTTCTCAGCCATCCGCTATAATAGTTAAAGAGGCCAAACAAGAGCCCCGGCATCAACACCGGGGCTCTCGCCATCGGGCATCAAGCCAAATTAAATCAATACTTTGCCAGTAAGCGTTTTTAAATGAATACTTTACGATGAAGCTTCGTACCTAAATTACTGATTCTAGATACTTAATAAGAATGTGGGGGGGAGGGGGTACCTCAACTCCAGCCCACAGAAAGGCAACGCGGATCACTCCGCACTCTGAGAAAATAACCTTCGTGAAGAAACTGGCAATCCTCGGCTCTACCGGCTCCATCGGCAACTCGACCCTCTCCATCTGCGAGTCCTTCCCCGACCGCTACCAGGTCGTCTCCCTCGCCGCAGGCCGCAACATCGACGCCGCATTCGACCAGTGCCTCCGCTGGCACCCGAAGGTTATCTCCGTCGCCACAGAGAAGCTAGCCACCGACCTCACCACTCGCCTCCGCGCCGCAGGCCACACCGGCACCGACGTCCTCCACGGCACCGCCGGAACCGTCCACGTCGCGACGCTTCCCGAGGTCGACTTCGTAGTCTCCGCCATCGTCGGCGTAGCCGGCCTCGAAGCCACCTACGCCGCCGTCAAAGCCGGCAAGACCATCGGCCTCGCCAACAAGGAATGCCTCGTAGCCGCAGGCGAGCTCATCATCGCCACCGCCCACGAGCACAAAGTAGCCCTCCTCCCCATCGACTCCGAGCACAACGCCGTCCACCAGTGCATGCGCGGCGGCCGCTGCTCCGAGGTCCGTCAGGTCTGGCTCACCGCCTCCGGAGGCCCCTTCCGCAACACCCCACTCGCCGACTTCGAGCACATCACCCCCGCCCAGGCTCTCAAGCACCCCACCTGGGTCATGGGCCAGCGCATCACCATCGACTCCGCCACCATGATGAACAAGGGCTTCGAGGTCATCGAGGCCTGCCGTCTCTTCTCCCTCCCCCCCGCCCAGGTCCGAATCACCATCCATCCCCAGTCCACCGTCCACTCCCTCGTCGAATTCGTCGACGGCAGCATCCTCGCCCAGATCTCCGTCACCGACATGCGCCTCCCCATCCTCTACGCCCTCGCCTACCCCGAGCGCGTCGACGTCGAGGGCAAAGTCGACCTCACCTTCGACCTCGCCGCATTGAGCCAACTGGATTTCTCCCCGCCCGACTTCGCCCGCTTCCCCTGCCTCCGCCTCGCCTACGAGGCCGCAGAAACCGGCGGAAAGGCCCCCATCGCCCTCAACGCAGCCGACGAGATCGCCGTAGCCGCCTTCCTCGAAGGTAGTATCCCCTTCATGGGCATCCCGCGTACAATAGAACAAGTGCTGTCGCTAACATCGGGCCCAGGCCATCGTCTATCCACGAGGTGCTTGAAGCTGATCTTGCCGCGCGGGAATGTGCGCGCGAAGTGATTGCCCGCCAGTCCACCGGCGTTCTACGATAGCCAGCAAAAGCCACCACCCGAACGAGGTCCCCAACTCTCCCATGTCAACAATCTTCGAACTTGCCATCGTCCTTGGCATCATGGTTCTCGTCCACGAGTTCGGCCACTTCGCCGTCGCCAAGCTCTGCGGTATCCGCGTCGAGATCTTCTCCATCGGCTTCGGCAAGCGCCTCTTCGGGTTCAAGCGCGGCGACACCGACTACCGAATCTCCCTTCTCCCGCTCGGCGGCTACGTCAAGATGGCCGGCGACAACCCCGGCGAAGCCCCCACAGGCGACCCCGGCGAGTTCAACGCCCATCCTCGCTGGCAGCGCATCCTCGTCGCCCTCGCTGGCCCCTTCGCCAACTTCGTCCTCGCCATCGCCCTCATGACCGGCGTCTACATGCTCCACAACGAGGTACAGGAGTACATCAGCGGCCCGGCCCAGACCGACTACATCCCAGCCAACACCCCCGCGACCGCCACCGGCATCCATGCCGGCGACCTCATCGTCCACTACGACACCGTCGAGAACCCCACCTGGGATCAGGTAGCCATCCGCTCCCTGCTCAACATCAACCAGACCAGTCGCCTTCTCCTACCTGCACAATGGCCAGCGCGTCGACACCAAAATCGTCGTCGAATCCAAGGGCGGCGCCGACAACTTCTCGCTCGACAAGCTTGGCCTCATCCCCAAGATGCAGCCCACGCCCGTCCAGGTCGACTCCCTTGAGCCCAACATGCCCGCCATCCGCGCCGGCCTCCAGCCCAAGGACCAGATCCTCTCCATCGACGGCCTCCAGCTCCACTCCGTCCCCGCCCTGCTCGCTCACCTGCAGGATCAAGCCGGCAAGCCCGCATCTCTCGAGATCCTCCGCGATGGTCAAACGTTGCCCATGCAGATCACGCCCGAGCTCGCCGACCGTGGTGACGGCATCAAGGACTACCGCCTCGGCTTCAAGTCCGTCCAGCCCCCGGTCAAGGTCGAGCGCCTGCCCTTCGGCAAGGCCGTAGTAGCCTCCTGGGACTACAACAAAAAGGGCTCGCTGCTGATCGTCGAAGTCCTCAAGCGGATGTTCACCCGCCAGGTCTCCGTCCGCAGCCTGAGCGGCCCCATCGGCATCGGCACCCAGATCCATCAGGCCGTTCAGATGCCCGGCTGGATGCCCCTCATCGGCCTGATGTCCTACATCAGTCTGAACCTCGGCATCTTCAATCTGCTGCCGATCCCCATCCTCGACGGCGGCATGATCCTCTTCCTTCTGATCGAGAGCGTCCTACGCCGCGACCTCAATCAGCAGCTCAAAGAGCGCGTCTACCAGGTGGCTTTCGTCTGCATCCTGATCTTCGCCGTCATGGTCATCTTCAACGACCTGACCAAGCTCAACCTCTTCACCAAACTCAAGCCCTAAAGCAGCGAGTCAGCTAGTTAGCAAGTCAGCAGAAAAAACGGTCAACCGATGACGAAGTATTCGCACCCGCTGACCGTTCGTTTTAGCTAACTCGCCGACTCGCTAACTAGCCGACTCGCTAACTAATCATCCCCACCACTCACACGCCCTTTATCGCGCGGCTCACCGCGCTTCTCCACCTCATCACCCTCTGACTTACCCCACCTAGTCTTGCCCAGTGTCACCACCACCAAGATAACCAACAGCAGAACCAACACCGCCAACGCAGTAAAGGTCATCGTATCCCTCCTACATCTGTGTACTTAAGTGTGAGGCCCGCGCCCTGCCCATCGGTTGCTCAATTATGCTCCGTTTTTGCTCAGGACACGAGGCCCCTCTCCTGCAACTCCGCGGCAATCTCTCCCGCAGCCTTTCGCGCCTCGTCCTCTCGGTCCGGAGGAAAGCTGACAGCTCCCACCCGCGCATGGCCCCCACCGCCATACCGCTCACAAATCGCCGCCAGATTCACCAGCTTCTCCGCCGGCAAAGACGTCCACGGATTCGTCCCCACCGCCACCTTCGTCCGAAAAGTCGACTTGCTCAACCCAACGTTGTACGTCCCCTCCGGAAACAAATAGTAGGGGATGAACTTGTTATAGCCCTCAGTCGGCTGATCGGTGATATCAAACGTGATCACGCCCCGATCCAGCGTAGCCCGCGACCGAATCAACTCCAGCCCCGCCCAATGCCGCTCCATCAGCGGCCCCAACATCTCCTGCACAAACGGCTGGTCGAGCACCTCCTGCAACGGCATCTCCGTCAGCAGCGGAATCAGCCTCTTCACCAGCGAATCATCCTGAGCGCTCTCGATCACCATCGTCAGCTTCATCGCCGGAGCGGCCATCTCCACCGCGGCCTTCGCGCTCTCATACTTCGCGCCATCCACAATATCGGCCCACTTAATCAGCTCCGCCAGCGGCGTCACATCGAATCCGAACTTCGTCTCTCCGACATGCGCAATAAAGCTCGTGCACGAGGTATAGCTCGGATCAAAAAACTTCCGCATCACCTGCGACCCATCTGCCTGCCCGCGCTCAAAGTCCTTCTGATCCTCCGCTGTCAAAAACGCGCTCAGATGATGATCGAACCACCAAGTCACCTTCGGCGAAGCCGAATACTTGAAGTCGACAATCGCATTCTCGCCATCGATAAAGTCACCCTCATCAAACAACGCACCCGCGCGATGCACCAGCCCGTGATACGAGAAGCTGTCAGCCGTCCTCACGCATTCCCGGTGAAACCGCGTAAACACCGAGGCCGAGCAAGCCCCATCGAAACATTTATCGTGATAAAAGACACGGCATTCCAATTCGGCAGTCCCCCATAAGTGCACCCTGGTCTGCAAGGTGCGAATCTCTAGCATATCGACACCTCAACCCCTGTCAAACCCGCAGCCCATCGACCCACAGATGGAACGGCAGTATCCTCGCTCCCGTATAACATTCAGTACCAGAGGAATCCCTTGAACGACTTCACCACAGACGCCCCCGGCACAGCCGAGGCCCCCAGCGCCCTCCACCGCACGTTCTTCGGCCCCGATGGCCTCCGCGCTGGCTGGAGCATCCTGACCTTCATCGTTCTCTTCTTCCTGCTCCTCCGCGCCGCCGTATTTCTCGCTCACCAGATCCACCTGCTACCGAAACTCGCACCCGGCGCCGCCAGACTCGACCCTGCCCCGCTCTCCACCATCATCTCCGAGGCCATTCCCTTTCTCATCGTCGCCCTGGTCAGCTGGATCATGTCCCGCATCGAGCGTCGCCCAGTCGGCGTCTACGGTCTCGGCGGCCGACGCAAGCTCCCCCTCTTCCTCGCCGGAGCACTCTGGGGAGCCATCTTCCTTTCTTTCCTTGTCCTCATCCTCTGGAAGACCGGCTTCCTCATCATCGACGCACGCCTTCTCTTCGGCAGCGATCTCCTCCGCTACACACTGGCCTGGTTCATTGGCTTTCTCGTCGTCGGCCTGCTCGAGGAGTACCTCACCCGCGGCTATCTTCAGTACACTCTCACCCGCGGCCTCGCCGGCTTCTACCGCTGGGCCCTCAAGACATCTCACAATACGACTCTTGGCTTCTGGAGCGCTGCCCTGATCTTCTCCATCCTCTTCGGCCTCGGTCACGGCAACAACCCCGGCGAATCCCCAATCGGCCTCTTCGCCGCCGGACTCGCCGCCATGGTCTTCTGTCTCAGCCTCTGGCGTACCGGCTCCCTCTGGTGGGCCGTCGGCTTCCACACCGCCTGGGACTGGGCACAATCGTTTCTCTACGGAGTAGCTGACAGCGGCACGATGGTCAAATTCCATCTGCTCGCCACCCACCCAGTTGGCAAGCCCATCCTCAGCGGAGGATCCACCGGTCCAGAAGGCAGCATCTTCGTCCTTCCCATCCTCCTCCTCGTCTCGCTCGTCATCATCTACACCCTGCCACGCATCAACCCGCTCACGGACGAACCCAACGACCTAATCCCACTCAAAGCCCCAGGACTGGACGCCAAAGCCTAAATCCTCACCGCGCGATACCGACTGTCCTCCAGGTCTAGCTCCCGTTCAATCGTCCGCACAACATCGTCGCTGATCTTGCCTTCTTCCTGAAGCCGCAGCAGCGCCTGGCGCTCCGCCTGCACCGCACCCTCGCCCACCTCCAGCAGATGCTTGTAAATGTGGACATTTTCTCCCTGATCATCCTGTCCTTCGGCAACGTGCTCCAGCTTGTGCCTGTACCGATCCAGCAGATCGTTAAAGACATGCGTATGTTCCTCCCCGCACGCCAATCGCTCCTGCTCCAGATACTGGATCGCCGCCTGAAAAACAATCCTCCGCGCCTCCTTCTCCTCCGGATCGATACCCGCTGTCCCCGCCAGCCCCAACACGCGAATCAGTGACGGCAGCGTCAGCCCTTGCAACACCAGCGTCACCAGAATCACGCAGAACGACAGAAACAAAATCAGATTCCGCGGCCCAAACGGCTGCCCATTGATCGTCTCCGGAACCGAGATCGCCGCCGCAAGCGCCAGCACACCGCGCATCCCCGTCCACCCAATCACAAAGATGCTGCGTCGATCCAGTTCCTTTTCCTTATGCCCCGTCCAACGCCTCAGCAACGCAGCAATTCTCACCGCCGGATAGACCCAGATCATCCGTAGCGCAATCACCACCGCGCTAAAGATCGCTCCGTACTCCACCAGCACCCCAAAGCCATATCTTCCATGAATCGCCGCCACCACATACGGCAGTTGCAATCCGATCAGCACAAACACAAGACCGTTCAGCACGAAGGTCAACGCCTCCCATGCACCACTCACCTGCAAGCGAACCGCCGGTGAAAAGAAGGTCGCACTCTTCCGACTCAGATAAAGCCCGCAAGCCACCACCGCCAGCACACCAGATGCCTTGGCATGTTCCCCCGCAAGATACGCTGCATACGGAACAATCAGACTCACCACCATCTCAACCGGCCCATCGTCGATAAACCGCTCCATCCACGCAACCGTCACCCCAATCAGCAACCCGATCCCGATCCCACCCACCACCAGATAAACCAATCGCGCCAGTCCCGCGCCCACCGTCGGCATCTCTCCACGAGCAATAATCGCAAGTCCGATCTCGAGCGCAAGCAATCCAGTCGCATCATTCAGCAGGCTCTCGCCCTCGAGAATGTCAACAATGCGCCGAGGCAGCCCAACCTGCTTCGCAATCGACGTAGCCGCAATCGCATCCGTCGTCGAGATTACCGCCCCCAGCAGGAATCCCGCCTTCCAATCCAGCGCCGTAATAAAACGATCGGAAAACTCCGCCATCCCCCACACCGTAAAGCCCACCAACCCAAACGCCAGCAACCCAATCAGCAGCAGGTTATGGCGAAAGTCTCTCCACGAGGCGTTCCATGCCGACGAAAACAGCAACGGCGGCAGAAAGATCAGAAACACCAGGCTCGGCTCCAGCGGAATATGCGGCATCCGCGGCGTAAAGCTAATCGCCAGACCCGCCAGAACCAGCACAATTGGATACGGCACCTTCAGCCTCAACGCCAACACGGCAAACACCGCCACCATCACCAGCAGCAACAGAATCACCGTCTCCAGCGAATGTAAGCTCTCAACCGAAGACATCAGCCAACCTCCACTCTCTCTGGATTAGCGCGGGATTTCAGCCTCGAGTTTTTAATACCGCACCCTCCGTCCACTCTCGTACCACAAGCTGCATCCGGCAATCAAAGTAGGAGTCTAACCCCGTAAGACGCAACCCGTTAACCTTCAGCATTTAGACTTTTGAATAAGTGCCATGAACCAATACGAAGCCGAACCTCCCCAAACGAACCCACTCCTCAACCACCGTCTCATCCGCGAGGAGCCCGCGCACAAGATCCCGCGTCCACATATCTTCTTCAGAATACTTGCCGTCTTCCTTCCTCTCCTGATCATCGGCATCATCATCGCCTTCTTCGCCGCCCGCCATTGGGCTCAGCGAGCCCTGCACGACTCCCTCCCTCAACTCGATGGCTCGGTCTCCATCCCCGGCCTCTCCGCCCCCGTCACCATCCAGCGTGATGCCCACGGCGTCCCCCACATCCGCGCCGCCTCACTCGACGACCTCATCATCGCCCAGGGCTACGTCACCACCCAGGACCGCCTATGGCAGATGGATACCCTCCGTCGCTTTGTCTCTGGCAACATGGCCGAAGTCTTCGGCAAGAGCATGATCTCTCACGACCGCCTCCAGCGCACCCTCCAGATAAACGAAGCCGCTGACCGCGCCTACGCCGCCTTCCCACCTGACCAGATGCGCTGGCTCGAGCTCTACGCCCGCGGTGTCAACGCCTCCATGGAGGCCCAGCGCGCGCATCTCCCCCTCGAGTTCCGTCTCCTCGGCTACCAACCCGCCCCCTGGACACCCCGTGACACCATCGTCGTCGGCCTCGTCCTCTTTCAGGACTTAACCACCAGCTTCCCGCAAAAACTTAACCGCGAAGCACTGGCCACCAAGCTCTCCCCAGAACTCATCGCCGACCTCTACCCCACTGGCTCATGGCGCGACCACCCACCCAGCCAGCCCGTCATCGACCTAACCGCCCCTCAGGAAAACATCCCTGACATTCCCCTCGACGAATCCCAAACCAAACTCGAAACCCCGAGTGCCCAATTCATGCAGTCTCATCGCATGAGTGGGTCATTCGCGCAAAGCGCGAACCGCACTCCCCACACTAGACAGCAATCTACCGCCTCAACGAATGACCTCCTAGCCCTCCAACGATCGCTCAAAAACACTCTCTGCGAAGAGTGCTTCCCCGGCTCCAACAACTGGGTAGTCTCCGGAGCCCACACCGCCTCCGGCAAGCCGCTCCTCTCGAATGACATGCACCTCACCCACAGCGTGCCCGGCATCTGGTACCAGGCAGACCTCGAAGCCCCATCCCCCAACGGCGAATTCCACGTCACCGGTGTCTCCCTCCCCGGAGTCCCCTTCATCATCGTCGGCCACAACACCCACGTCGCCTGGGGCTTCACCAACCTCGGCGCCGACGTGCAGGACGTCTTCGTCGAACACACCCGCGGCACCGGCAACAACACCGAGTACCAGTCCCCCGACGGCGCCTGGCATCCCATCCTTCATCAAAAAGAAGTCATCCACGTCCGCCGCTCCCAGGACATAGTCCTCGACGTCCCCACTACCCAGCACGGCAACATCATCACACCCGTCATCTCCGGCATCCTGCCATCAGAGCAGCGCGCCCTCGCCCTCCGCTGGACCATCTACGACCCCGCCAACATCTCCGCCTCGCTCCTCTACATCGACTCCGCCTCCGACTGGCCCAGCTTCACTGCCGCCTTCTCCACCTTTGGAGGTCCCGCCCAAAACGTCGTATACGCTGACGACCAGGGCCACATCGGCTACCACGCCGTAGGCAAGATCCCCCTCCGCGGCAGCCTCATCCAACCCAGCCCGATCAGTGCCGTCCCCATCGACGGGCTGGACACCAACCAGGACTGGATCAGCTACATCCCCTTCGATCAACTCCCCCAATCTTTCGACCCACCCAACGGCATCCTCGCCACCGCAAACTCACGCGTCACGCCTGACAACTACCCCTTCCCTATCACCCTCGACTGGGCCGCACCCTACCGCAACGAACGCATCTGGAAAGTCCTCTCCTCCAAAGACCACCTCACCCCCGCCGACATGCTAACCCTCCAGGCCGACGTCTACTCCGATCTCGATCACGTCATCGCCCAGCGCCTCGCCTACGCCATCGACCACTCCTCAACAAAGGACAAGCGCCTCCACCAGGCCGCCGACCTCCTCCGCTCCTGGAACGGCAACGTAGACGCCAACGCCCCCGCTCCCGCCATCGTCGACGCCGCCCGAGACGCCCTTTGGCCCCTCATCCTCGCGCCGAAACTTGGCGTAGCCACCCACTACGACCCGCGGACCAGCGCACCCGCTACACCACTCTGGCAGCTCTACAGCTGGGGCGAAAAACCCTACGCCACCGAACAGCTCATCATGCACACCCCCGCCCGCTGGCTCCCCTCCACCTATGCAAACTGGGACGAGTTCCTCACAGCCGCCGTCGACCACGGCCTCCACGAAGCCCACGCCCCCGCCGACCTCGCCCGTTGGCAGTACGGCAAAGCCCACCCCATCGACATCGAGCACCCAATCTACATCCTCTCGCCCATCCTCCAGCGCATCCTCCAACTCCCGATCGGCACCGGCATCCAGCCTCAAAGCGGAGACGGCACTACCATCAAGCAAGTAGGCCGCACCTTCGGCCCCTCCGAGCGCTTCACCGCCGACCTGGCCGATCTCGACAACTCCACCCTGAACCTGGTCCTCGGCCAATCCGGCAACCCAGCCAGCCCCTGGTACCTCGACCAATGGCCCGCCTGGTCCAAAGCCACCAGCTACACCCTACCCTTCACCAACCCCGCCGTAGACACCGCCGCCACCCACACCCTAACCCTCACCCCAAACTAAATCGACCGGCCCTTCCCTTATTGCTGTTGCCTTTTTGCGTCTGCCGTTGCCCTTGAGTCCGCTGTTGTCGTTGCTGTTGTTGGTTCTTGTCATCATTCTGAACGCAGCGAAGAATCCCAGTATTTGCTTTTGTCGTTGCTCTTGTCGTCACCCCGTGCGATACCCTCACAGTAATGCCGCGCTACCGCCTACCCTTCCTGATCCTCCCCCTCGCGGCATGCATTGCCATCCTCCCTCTCATCCTCCAGGGCTGCTCCTGCGGCCACGACTTCGACTTCCATCTCCTCAACTGGTTCGAAGTCGCCCGCCAGTTCACGCACGGCAATCTCCAGCCAACCTGGGCCCACACCGCAGCATGGAACGCCGGCGAACCCCGCTTCATCTTCTATCCACCACTCTCCTGGACCCTCGGAGCTATCCTCGGCCTCACCCTCCCTTGGACATGGACGCCCATCGTCTACACCTGGCTTGCCCTCACCGCCGCAGGCCTTACCCTCTATCACCTCGCCAAAACTTTTGCCCCACCAAACGCCGCTCTCATCGCCGCGACCTTCTACATCGTCAACCCTTACACCCTCTTCACCGCCTACGAGCGCGCCGCCTACGCCGAGCTACTCGCCGCCGCCTGGATCCCTCTCCTCCTCCACGCCATCCTCCGTGACAAGATCACCATCCCGCGTATAGCCATCCCCCTCGCCCTCCTCTGGCTAACCAACGCGCCGGCCGCCGTCATGGCCAGCTACACTCTGGCACTCTTCGTCCTCATCCGTCTCTTCCGATCAGAAGACCGGCGCAAACTCATCACAACTACCACCATCGGAACTCTGCTAGGCCTTGCCCTCGCTGCCTTCTACATCCTCCCCGCCGCCTACCAACGCCGCTTCGTACAAATCAACATGGCCATTCTCCCCGGCCTTCACCCGCAAGATAACTTCCTCTTCCACCGCACCCTCGACGCCGACCACGATCAAGTCCTCCACACAGCCTCCATCATCGCCGTCACCCTCATCGTTCTCTCCATCACCGCTCTTGTCCTTACAAGAATCCGCGTCAAGTCCACCTCCCGAAACTCCTCCCCACTCCTCTCCCTCACCATCCTTACTCTGACCATCATCTTCCTGCTCACTCCCTTCAGCACCCCCATCTGGCACTACCTGCCCGAACTCCGCTTCCTCCAATTTCCCTGGCGACTCCTCGCCATCCTGGCCCCCACCCTAAGCCTCACCCTTGCCTTAGCCCTCTCGCACATCAACCTGAAACCCGCGACCACCACCGTCCTATCGATCGCCCTCGCGGCAACCCTGGCCTACCCCGCCTATATCGCCTTCCACCAAACCTGCGACCCCGAAGACACCGTAGCCGCCCGCCTGGCTCACTTCCGCTACACCAATCCCGGCTCCGAGCCCACCGACGAGTACACCCCCATCACCGCCGACAACGACGCCCTAGCCCCCAACAATCCACCCTCTTGGCTAGCCGACACGCCCGAAGCCCCCGCCCCCACACCAACCATTCCCGGCTCGGCTCCCACCCACCTCACCCTCAACCCCGCAACCCCCCAAATTCTCATTCTCAATCTACGCGACTACCCAATCTGGAACATCACCCGCGACGGAACCCCCGTCATCAACCGCCCCCAGCGCGAAGACGGTCTTATAGCCCTCCCAATCCCTGCTGGCCCGTCCGACATCACCATCACCCCCACCCACACCCGAGACCAAATTCTCGCCTATCTGATCACTGCTATCGCCGCCCTCTTGCTTATCCTCATCTACCGACACAACCGATTTCAGGCGAACCCTAGAAACCGCGTCTGAACAGACTGCTGAATCCCGATTGTGAATGGTCGTAACATCACTCTTCCTCCATTGTTCAGGATCACTCGAATCGCCGTCGTAAGCCTGAAGAATACGCGTACGATTCGATAAATGACCGGAGAGCATGCACAATCTCAAAAGAAGCGTACGCATACGCCTCTGTATATATGCAAAAGCGCCTCTGGTTTTCATTGGCACGGCATATGTTAAACTCCATTACACAAGCGCAAGGCCGCGAGTTCGAAGTACTTAGTGCCTACCATCACTGCCATCACGATCTAGCAAATAGAACCGTCAAGTTCCGTCGCGTTTCACGTTTCCCATGACACCCCGTCTCATCATCAATGCGGACGACTTCGGCCTCACTCTTGGCATCAATCGAGCTATTTGTCAGCTTCATGAGGCCGGCGTACTTACATCGGCAACTCTCATGGCAACCGGAGCGGCATTTGATGACGCCGCTGCGATCGCCCACGCTCACCCTGCGCTTGGCGTCGGCTGTCACGTCGTTCTCACCGACGGCATTCCTGTCTCGCATCCTCAGAGCATCCCCACGCTGCTCGGCGCCGATGGCAAGACCTTCCGCCCGTCGCTGACCGACTTTGTTCAGGCATTGCTCCGAGGAACCATCCGCGAAGATGATATTGAACGGGAGGCGCTAGCCCAGATTCAGAAGCTCCAGCGCGCCGGTATTGACGTCACTCACATCGATACGCACAAACACACACACCTCTTCCCTGCCGTCTCGCGACCGCTTCTGCATATTGCGCAGCGTTGTTCTATCGGGGCTATTCGCAATCCGTTCGAGCCAGCTTTCACGCAGCGGCTTCCTCACGCACCCCTCAAGCGGCGCTTACAATTTGCGTTGCTCAAGACGCTGGGCTCCAAGTTCACGCAGAATAGTCAGATTCGTAACGCCCATGTTCTTACTACTGACGGGACTGTCGGCGTATCCGCTACCGGGAACGTTACCCCGACTACGCTTACCGAGATTCTCGGCGCTCTCCCGTTAGGTGGCACGTATGAGGTCGTCTGTCATCCGGGCTACAACGATGCTGATCTCGACCGCGTCCGCACCCGGCTTCGCGTCCATCGCGAGATCGAGATGCAGGCGTTACTCACAGCTATCCCTGCAATCCTTTCGCAACCGAATCCGCCTGAGCTCATCCATTACGGTAACCTCGGTCCGTTCGGCGTTCTCCGCGAGAACGGACAGTTCACCCCCGACACCGGCTACGAGAAGGTACTCTAACCCACCACCGACGCAGGAGCGTTATGAAGATCGGTATCACCTGCTATCCCACCTACGGCGGCAGCGGAGTTGTAGCCACGGAGTTGGGCATCGAACTCGCCGCCCGTGGGCATCAGATCCACTTCATTACGTCATCACAGCCGTTTCGTCTCACTGGACGCGAGGCCAACATTCACTTCCACGAGGTATCCGTCTCCACCTATCCGCTCTTCGAATATCCACCGTACGATCTGGCTCTCGCTACACGTATGGCAGAGGTAGCCGACTTTTATTCGCTCGACCTGCTTCATGTGCACTACGCTATCCCCCATTCCGTCAGCGCCCTGCTCGCCAGCCAGATGCTTGCAGCCCGTGGTCGGCGACTGCCATTTATTACCACGCTTCATGGGACCGATATAACGCTTGTGGGTCTCGACTCGTCCTATCTGCCCATTACCCGCTTTGGTATCGAACAATCGCACGGCGTTACGGCGATTTCCAGCCATTTGCGTGATCGCACGCGCGAGGCTTTCGATATTACGTCTGAGATAGAGGTCATCCGCAACTTCGTCAACTGCGACGTCTATGTACGCAACCCCGAACTTGTCGCCGCGATGCGTCCTAAGTTCGCGGGACCCAACGAGCACCTCATCGTCCACCTCTCTAACTTCCGGCCTGTCAAGCGCGTTCAGGATGTCGTTGAGGTCTTCGCTCGCATCTCTAGTGCACTTCCAGCGCGCCTCATGCTCATCGGCGATGGCCCTGATCGCAGTCTGGCCGAACAGCTCGCTCTCCGTCACAATGTCCAGGACCGGATCCACTTCGTCGGCAAGCAGGACAACGTCAATGAGCTTCTTCCTCTGGCTGACCTCATGATTATGCCCAGCCAGATGGAGTCCTTCGGGCTGGCTGCACTGGAAGCCATGGCCTGCGGCGTCCCCGCCATCGCCACTCGCGTGGGTGGGGTCCCGGAACTCATCGACGACAAGATTAACGGTCTTCTCTTTGAAGTAGGCGATGTCGAATCCATGGCGGCCGCGGCTATTTCGCTCCTCCGCGACTCGTCTCGCCTGCAAGCACTCTCTGCCGCTGCCCGACAGACTGCCCGCGACCGGTTCTGCGCCTCACGCATCATCCCGCTCTACGAGGAGTATTACGAGCGAGTTATTGCCCGTACGGCATAATCGATACGTTCACGGACGGCTTAGACGACGCATCACGTCTCCGACCACATTCGTCGCGGCCTCCAGAAGCTGGCGCTCGCTCTGTCCCCAATTCTCTGCCTCCGCGTCCAGAATCGGCATTCGCAGAGTCACCTTGGTGCCCCGCCCCGGTCTGCTGTTGGTCTCCAATGAAGCCATCTCTCCGTAGAGCACCTTCATGCGGTCGCGTACATTCCGCATACCTATTCCCGTTCCCGACCGCACCAAACCGCTTACCGGCGAAGCCATATTTCGATCTGGAGCCATTCCCACACCATCGTCTTCCACCTCCACCATCAGCATTCCATCGTTGGTGATCCTACTGCGCAGCGTCACCGTCCCACCGCTGATTCGCGGCTCCAGTCCATGTTTTATGCTGTTCTCGATCAGAGGCTGCAGCAACATACCCGGCACCACAATATCGAGCGTATTGGCAGCAATCTCCTTCACCACTCTCAGCTTCTCGCCAAATCGCACGACCTCGATATCAAGATAATCATCGGTAAATGCGAGTTCGTCGCGGAACGGCACAAACGCCTCGCGATCCTTCAGGAGCACGCGCAATATGTTCGCGAGCTTTACGATCATCTCCCGCGCCAGCTCCGGCTGCGATCGGACAAGCGAAGTGATCGAATTCAGCGTGTTGAACAGAAAGTGTGGATTAATCTGGCGCTGCAACGCGTCCAGCCTTGCCTCCAGCAGCAGCCTTCCTTGTTCCTCCAGCTTTCTCTCAATGCGGATCGAGTTCCATATCTTGAGAGGAATCCCAACTACCACCGGAGCACAAGCGCAGATCAGAAGCTGTACCCACCACTCGTCCGAGTGCAGATCGAAGTACAGCCGCGGACGAAACCGCGACAACATGCTCGTGCAGAACTGCATCGCTGCAATCAGCACCAGCAACAGAATCTGCCGGTCCAGATGCGGCCGCCGAAGGTTACGTGTGACCCACCGGTAGATGCTCAGGTCGATCATCGGCGAGAACGACCACACATCCTCCGGATCGGCGAATCGTCCAAACGTCCCAGCCACTGTCGCGACAATCAGGTTCACCGGCAGAGACCAGAACTCGTGATGCACCATTGCCGGAATCGCCAGCGCTGCACCTCCAGCCATGGCCGCAACCGGCCCAACCAGTATTCCAAGCAGGATCGTCGTCTCAAAGGACAAGTCCGCAGCCAGGAAGTTCGGCACCGTCACACGGACCCAAACTCCCAGCGTCAGTGGCAGGCAGATCATCGCCACCAGCGAAGCTGTCTGGCGTGGCGACCGCTTCGGCATCAGCAGTAGTTTCTTGAATGACTTCGAACGCGCTAGTGAACTCGACACGGCGGCCGCAACGCCCAGCTCCACCAGTAGCGTAATCAGAATCAGCTTGGAATCAATCTGCGTCACACCCTTACTTTACCCCTCGGCGCCGCCCTCGCCCACCATAGCTTCCGTCTTGCCTCGCGATTGCATCGAATCCACCTCCATCACAATCCAATACCTGTGAGCACCGAAACGTATAATCGAGTTATGCCCTTCTCCGCAGTAAATAAAGTGGCCGACGCCGACTTTCCCACTCGCTGGGGTCACTTCCGCATTCTCGGCTTTGAGGGCATCATCAACAACCCCGAGCCATGCAACGACTCTGTCTCCCCGCCGGTGAAGCGGATCGAATCCGCCGTGGCCTTGGTGATGGGGGACATCCATGCCGCGCCCCCGATCGTCCGCATTCACTCTCAGTGTCTGACGGGCGACGTGTTCCATTCCCTGCGCTGTGACTGCCGCCAGCAACTCGAGCTTGCACTCACCGCTATTACTGAAGCCCGCTCAGGCATCCTGCTCTATGAGCAACAGGAGGGTCGTGGCATCGGGCTAATGGCCAAGCTCCGCGCCTATGAGCTTCAGGATCAGGGCTTTGACACCATCGAAGCCAACCTCGAACTTGGATATAAAGCCGACTGCCGCGAGTTTGAACTCCCGGCCGAGATACTGAAGAAGATGGGCATACACTCCGTTCGCCTCATCACCAATAATCCTGCCAAGGTCGAGGCCCTCGAACTGGCTGGCGTCAAGGTTGTCGAGAGGATCTCCGCTGAAGTTCCGACCGAGCCCACCAACGAGCGCTATCTTCAGACGAAGCGCGAAAAGATGGGCCACCTAGTCAGCTGATCATCCGATCACCCGCGAAACACCGCCGTCTCTGGATGATGGTTCATCCAATCGAACCAGTAATCCTTGTGCGAATCGATCTCTCTCAGGCATCGTCCCACCAGCTTTCCCTCTACGGCGCATCCTTGGAAGTTCCACGCGCTCCCCGTCTCGGCGTCCAGCATTACCTTCTCGCCCTCGCCTTTCGTGAAGGTAAGGTCTGTAGTCTCTCCATCAAGCCTCGCTTCGAAGACACGGATTGAGGCTTTATCCAGTCCCACGACTACCAGAACCGGCGACCCGGCAACCTGATCCTGAATTAGACGCGTCGCGAGGATCGGCTCGATCGGATAAGCCTTATTCTTTCCAGCTACCGTAATTCCCAGAATCAACTGGTGCGCACCGATGCCAGTGCTCGTTGTGTCGACTACCGTTCGGGTGGTTTCCACGTGCTTCTCCCAATCTTTGGGATCGTATTCGCTCGCATACTGTTTGTTCGGCTTGAGCACTTGACCTTGCGGCCGTTCCTTACGCCACAGTGCAAAGGTCAGCTCATCACTGTGGACCAAATCCAGATGCTTTCCCTTCAGCGGCCCGAATATCGCTTCACCGGTGCTTTGCTGCCAGATGCTGCTGGTTTGCTCATCCCGCATGAGCGCATTCCCGTTGTTAATGCCCGCCAAACGGAAGCGCAAGAGCTGCCCATCGAGCATTCTGTTCCACACCAATCCCGTGTGACACAGCGTGCAGTAGGTCACCGCAATTGGCACTCCGCCAACTGTGTCGTTCACGATGTAGTGATAGCCCATAGTCCGTATCGGATAAGCTCGCGCCTCCCCTGCAATCGTGACTGCCAGCACCTTGTCATCCGGATCTACCTGAACAGCATCCACATTTCCGAAGACCGGTGCGTCGTACGGATGAAACATCCTCTCGAAGATGTTCACATGCGTAAGAGAAGCGCCCACGATGGCCACAACGCACAGCGCGATCATCGTAATCCGGGGTCCCACACGCGAAAGCTTTCTCCACGACCAGATCAACAGTACTAACGCGATTGCCGCGCACAGACCCGAGATCCAAGGGCCTGCGTGCCGAACTACAAGAGCAAGCGCGAGTTCCCGCGCGCCCTGCGGACGAAACGGACGAATCACATACATCGGAATTGCTACGCACAAAGCCGACACCAGAGCGCAAACCGCGGCGATCCCTAACAACTTGCGCGCCGACACCTTTACCGTCCGAATCTCTTGAACTTGCATTTATTCCCTCGCAGCGATTCAACTGTCCTAAACAGGGGCCGTCAACCACAAAGTGGTGAAAACTAGGCTCCACCCATGGGAGTAAACTCCGACCAGTTTGGTCACATCAGATGAGATACCTTCAATTCGCACGAATGAAAGGTCTTCCGCATGGCACTCCGACCCCGCAGACTCCTGATCGTTCTCGGTAGCATCTTCGCTCTCATCGTAGCTGTCGTGCTTGCGATCCCGCTCTTCCTCAGCGCCGATACCTTCCGCAGCGAGATCGAATCCACTCTCTCCGCCTCGCTTGGCCGCAAGGTCACGTTTGGCAAGCTCGACCTGTCCGTGTGGTCCGGCAGCCTCGTTGCACAAAACTCCTCTGTGGCGGATGATCCCGCTTTCAGCACCGAGCCCTTCCTTCAGACTTCTCTTGTAAAGATCAAGATCGAACTGCTTCCGCTCCTCATTCGCCACGAGATCCACATCACCGGCTTCACGATCGATTCACCACACATCACTCTGCTGCGCGCTGCGAATGGCACGTGGAACTACTCCACCATCGGCAACGCCGACAAAAAGCCCGCTAGCGGCGAACACTCCACTACTACAATCTCGAGCCTCACAGTCGGCCACATCACCATCACCAATGGTCAAATGACAGTAGGTATAGAAGCTGCACCCGGTGCGCCTGTCACTCCACGGCGCACTTACGACCAGCTGAGCCTCGACGCCAAAGACTTCGCCTTCGAAAAGTCCTTTCCCTTCACTGCTTCTGCCCATCTTCCCGGCGACGGGACCGTAGCCGTCAACGGAACCGCAGGTCCAGTGAACCAGCACGACGCCTCGCTTACTCCTTTCAGCGCTCATATCGAACTCAAGCATCTCGATCCGGTCGCCGCGGGCTTCGTTGACAACACCGCCGGCATCACTGGACTCATCAATGCCATAGACGTCCAGGTCACGTGGAACGGCCAGCAGCTTCATGTTGGCAGCCTGCTCATCGACACACCTAAGCTCACACTTGTGCGGACCAATACACCGACCGCAGCTAAACCACCGTCGCCGCCAAATAGCAACGATATGCTCAGTACGCTCACCGCGGATCACCTTCAGATCAAGAACGGAGCTATCACCATCACCACGCCCGGTCAGGCTACGCCTGCTGTCTATCAGCAGCTCAATGCCGAGATCACCAACTTCTCGCCGACCACTGGCTCACCCTTCAAGCTCAGTGCTCAGATTCCTGGCGGCGGTTCGCTCACGGCTGACGGAAACGCGGGGCCTCTTGCCCCGGGCAACGCGGCAGCAACGCCGCTCAACGTCCACGCTACTTTGACTCACGTCGATCTCGCGTCCAGCGGAATTGTCGCCTCTGACGCAGGGATCAGCGGCATTGCCAACGTTGATCTCCGCGCCCTCTCCGATGGTCAGACCCTGAATGCCAATATCTCGGCCAACATACAGGGTCTTCGCCTGGCCAAGAACGGCTCACCGTCGCCCAAACCGGTTGACCTGCAACTGACTGTCGCTCAGAACATGCAGTCTCTCACCGGGCAGATTCATCGTGCCGTTATCACTATTGGGCACGCCGTGACCAATGTCACAGGTACGTATCAGACCAGCGGCGCCACCACCGCGCTTAACCTTCAGGTCAACGGTCAGTCAGTCCCTATCGACGAGATTGAAGCGTTTCTGCCCTCCGTTGGAGTTCATCTGCCTTCTGGTTCACGCCTTCAGGGAGGAACGCTGACGACCTCGCTCAATGTCACAGGCTCGAGCGCTAGCCCTATCATCAATGGTCCAGTTCACCTCGAGAACACGAACCTTGCTGGCTTCGATCTTGGCTCTAAACTGTCCGCCGTCACGGCTCTCACGGGCGCCAAGACTGGCTCTGTTACCGCCATCCGTTCGCTCAGCACGAACATCCGTGTGGCGAACGGTGATGTTCGCACCGATAATCTCGTCCTCGACGTACCTGCGCTCGGAACCGCTACTGGTGCCGGAACGGTCAGCGCTGCTGGATCGCTCAACTATCAGGTTGTCCTCAAGCTTACCGGCCTCATTGGCGGCAGCAAGGGCGCCGCGGGAGCCGGTGGTATCGCTGGCCAGCTTATGGCTATGATCCCCAGCGGAGGCGCTGCGGGTTCTATCGGGGGTCTTGCCAGCAATGCCCTCAAGAACGGCATTCCCGTCGCCATCGGCGGCACCACTTCCAATCCCACCTTTACGCCGAACCTCGCCGGCCTGCTGAGCAGTGGCGCAAGCGGCTCCGCCAATGGCCCCAAGTCCTCAGGCAAGGGCCAGAACACAACGGATTCGCTGACCAACGCTATCGGGGGCCTGTTCAAACAACACTGAGAGGCTAGGCTACGCGGCTTTCGGCCATCTTGGTCGCTTCGTAGATCTGATCGAAGGATTCGACAGCGTAGAGTATGGGCTGCATCGCTCCGGTGTCGAACTCCTGATCGAGGACGGCGTCGAGGTCAAAGTCCTTCATCTCGCAGCCGCCGGCTAGAACTCGGGTGCACTCGCCGTGGGAGCTGATCAGTCCGCTGCCGTAGACCTTGATCTCGCCGTTCTGGCGGATAAGTCCGAACTCTACCGTGAACCAGAAGAGTCGGCCCATACGCTCCAATGCAACAGGGTCGGACATCAGGCCTGCGCAGATCTTGCCGTAGTGCTGGAGGAAGTCTCCGAAGACGGGATGAGCGTGCATCGGCACATGGCCGAAGACGTCGTGGAAGATGTCGGGTTCAGGCGTGTACTCCATGGAGTCGCGCGAGCGGAGCCATGTGGTGGTTGGGAACATCCGCGCTGCCAGCATCTCGAAGAATGCGTCAGGTGGAAGGAAGCCGCTTACGGGCGTGGATTGCCAGCCGGTGCGAGGAGCCAGACGCGCGCTGACGGCTTTAAGGTCGGGCAAGCTGTCTTCGCGCAGGCCGATCTGCTCGAAGCCTTCGAGATACTCGCGGCAGGCGTGCTGACGGAGCTGAGGCATTCGGCGGCTGACGAGCTCGGCCCAAATGGCGTGTTGCTCAGGCGTGTATGCGGCCCAATCCTGCTGGATCAAGAACGGCGCTGCTACTGTCAATTGTCCTTGCGCCAAATTCAAACCCGAAGTGACAATTCCCATAAAACTTCCTTACCTAACCCGTTCGTGCCATCGAAGAGGATACTCTTTTCGGGCTATTCTTGCCTTTGCACCCGCTCTCGTCGAGGCTTTCGAGCGGCTAGGTTTTAGACTGCAAACATCTGACTTCGGCAACGGGAGAATCTTATTCTGAGGACCACAGCTCTGCTCGCATGGTTGGCTGTTTTGCTTGCTTCCGGCTTGTTCCTCTTTCGCGGGCCTTTGCGGGCCGAGAGTGCAAGAGTCAATGACTTTGCTGCTCCCTATGCGTCGGCGCGGCTGTGGTTGCAGGGGCGGAATCCTTATGACGCCGACCTGTTCTTTCCGACATGGCGAGCTGCCGGGGCGCCTAAAGGCAATGTCTACTACAACGAGTCCGGAATACATTCGGTTTATCCACCGCCAAGCCTCGTGGCAGTTCTTCCGCTGGCTTTGCTGCCCTGGCCTGTGGCTTCGATGGGGCTTGTCTGGATCAGCGCTGCGGTTTACGTTCTGGCGCTCGTGCTCCTTGCTTCTTTTGTGCCGGGAAGCTGGCGAGGAGCAGCGAAGCCGCTGTTTCTTGCGTTTGGACTGGCCTTTGCTCCGGCTCAGTCGGCGTTGCATGTGACGAATCTTGCCTGCCTTTCGGCAAGCCTCCTCTTTGTTGCGATTTACCTGCTGATTAAGCCGCTTCCCCCGGGCGATCGGTCACAGGCGTTGGCTGCTGGATGCATTGCACTCTCGATCTGCCTGAAGGCTGCGCTTGGGCTTCTGCTTGTGCCCTATCTGCTATGGGCGCGAGCGTGGCGTGCTCTTGCCGTGACAGGTTTGATCGTTGGTGTTACCTCCGCGGTGTCTCTTTATCCTTCCTTGAAGAGCGGTTCTGCCTGGTTCGATAGCCTGCGACTTAACTCTTCCGTCGCTTTTGCCAACGGTGGATCTTCTGATGTCGCCGAGACGAATCTCAACCGCTTCGACAGAATCGACCTGCAGGTTCCTGTCTATGCCATGACGCATCATCGCGGAATCACCGTGGCGATTGCCTGTTTGCTTGGCGGCGGGCTACTGATGCTTTGGTTTTTCTGCAAAGATGCGGATCGTGGCATCGATCAGCACCTGTTGCGGATTGGAAGTTTGTTCGTGATCGGGTTACTTCCGGTCTATCAGCGTTACTACATGGCTGTTTTGTTGCTGATCCCGTTGGTCTGGGCGTTTCGGAATCTGGAACGACGGGCAGCGAGGTGGATGGCTGGCCTTTGCGCTGTGTTTCTCGTCAATACCGGGGTCCTGCTACAACGAATTGGCCTTATACGCGGTTTGACCGTTCACCATCCTCACATTGCGAATATCCTTGCGGGTCCTCATCTGTGCTGGCTTCTGCTCGGGATGGCTTGCTTGTTCGTTCACACGCTCCGCTCACAAAGCCGCTCGATGGCTTTTGCAGGTTTCTCGTCCATTTCGGGGGGTCCCCCCCTGGGGGTATCTCTCCGGAAGTCTATTGATTTCAGTTAGATAAAAAATTGGCTTCCCGCAAAATCGTCTTTCTAAAAGGTTTACTGGCAAAATCCTCTTTCTAAATGACTTAGTAGAAGCTCGTTGAGTATCGTCGCGTGAATGGGTCTTTCGGAGGCCTCCGGAAATAGAAAAACCCCGGTATGTGCCGGGGCTTCTTTGACTCTTTATCCAGATTAGCAGATTGGGTGAAATTATTCGGCAATCGGATCTTATTGATTGCATTACAGTTATCCGGTGCATGGGCTTGACACGGAGTTTTACTGGGGTTTTCGATACAAAAACCTGGTAAATACTTTATTTGTCTATAGTTTACGTTGCGGCGGATTCCTCTGATTTTGTGATGGCTTCGGACCAATCTTCTCCGCGGGCTTCGTGGCCCAGGGCAGTCACGATAGCGACGGCGAGGGAGCCCACGATCACGGCGCCTATCATCACGTTGGTGAGCATTCCGCCAAAGAAGTGCGCCGCGAGGGCTGCCTGGAAGACACCGTTTCTGGAAGAGAAGAGATTTCCCAGTTGATAGGCGAAGCCGGGAAAGACGGCGCGGACCGGGCCGGGGGAGAGCTCGTTGATGTGGGCCGGAACGATGCCAAAGGCTCCCTGCACCATGAACTGCATGAGGAAGCCGCCGAGTGCCAGCGTCGCGATGGAATGGGACCAGACCCAGAGCGGAATAACGGGAAGCGCCATGAGGGCAGAGATGATGATCATGCGCTTGCGACCGAAGCGCTCGGATGCGGTTCCGCAGGTGATGCCGCCCAGGATGGCTCCGATGTTGCTGATGACTACGATGAAGCCGACATTGCTGGGATCGAGGGCGTGGTCTTTCTGGAGGAAGGTTGGGTAGAGATCCTGCGAGCCATGACTGAAGGAGTTGAAGGCGGTCATGAGAGCGACGAGGAAGAGGAATCTGGGCCAGTAGTCGACGAAGGATTGAAAGCTGAAGGATGGGCGATGGCTTCCTCCTTCGGCGAGCCGCTTAGCCTTTGCGGCCAGCCAGACGGGAGACTCCTCGACCTTGAACTGCATGTACAAGGCGAGCAGGGCGGGCAGGGCTCCGATCATAAACAGGACGCGCCAGCCGATGAAGGTGCCGGTTCCGTGTAGATGCGGGAATACAAGCCAGAAGAGAGCGCCAGCGAGGAGGTTGCCGAAGACGTAGCCTTCCTGAAGGAGTCCGGAGAAGGTGCCTCGGCCTGACGCGGGCAGGGTTTCGAGAGCGAGTGCAGCAGCGACACCCCAGACACCCCCCATGGCGATGCCGAAGAACGCGCGCAAGATGAGGAAGGCGGTTAGGGTAGGAGCGAAGGCCGAGGCCAATCCGCAGATGGAGAAGGCCAGGACATTGATCATCAGCGTGGGGCGTCGGCCAAAGCGCTCGGCGAGGTAGCCGAAGAGGAGGGCGCCCACCGGCCGCATGACGAGGGTAAAGAAGATAGCCTCGGCGATCTGTGGAATGCTGACGTGAAAGTCTGCCGCGATCGCTTTGAGGCAGACGGTGAGGAGGAAGAAGTCGAACGCGTCGAGGGTCCAGGCGAGGAAGCAGGCGGCAAAGGTTCTTCTCTGGATCGGGGTTAGCGATCGTAGTTCACGCAACAGGGCCATATGGTCGAGATGCTAGCATCTGGCTGGGGTGGCTTCCTACAGAATTACAAACCGCAGACAAAACCTTTGGAATGGGCAGGCGCTTTGCTGTTATAAGAGACTCACCGCATCGTTTGGCAGTGGCGCGCATCAGAAGTAAGTCACAACATTGCAATAAGAAAGCACGAGGAATACATATGCGAAATAGATTCCTGTTGGCCCTGGCGCTGGCGGGGCTGACATTGGCCGCCGGCACGAGCGCACAAGCGCAAACCTCTACCTGGACCATCGATCCGGCACATTCGAGCATTGGATTCCAGATTCGCCACATGGGCGTGAGTAATGTTCGGGGAGCCATTGGCGGCGTCAAAGGGACCGTCACACTGAACGACAAGGACATCACGAAGTCGAGTGTGGAAGCGACGGTGGATACAACCACGGTTACGACCAACGTTGACGCACGCGATAAGCACCTGAAGTCGCCTGACTTCTTCGATGTGGCGAAGTATCCGACGATCACGTTCAAATCGACGTCGCTGACCAACAACGGCGGCAAGCTGCAGCTGACCGGCGACCTGACCCTGACTGGTACGACGAAGAGCGTGACGTTCGATCTCGATGGACCTGCGCCTCCGCAGACAGGCAAAGATGGCAAGACCCGCAGCGGCTTCTCGGCAACAGGTATGCTGAAGCGGTCTGACTACACCTTCGGACCGAAGTTCCCCAGCGCGGTGGTCGGCGATGACGTGAAGTTCACCATCGACGTTGAGATCGACAAGCAGTAATCAACAAAGTAGGGAGCAATGAGAAGGGCCCGGCGGATTGCGGGCCCTTTTCAATTTCAGACGCCGGTATTGACTACATCTTGGCGCGAAGGGGTTGGGTGGGTTCGGTCTGCGCCATGATGTTGATTTCGGACTCGGGCAAGTACTTCTTGAGCAGTTCGTGGTGGAGGCAGTACAGAGCCAGTTCGAGCCGGTCGGAGACGCCAAGCTTGTCGTAGATCTTGCGCAGGTAGTTCTTGATGACCTGCTCGGTGGTGCCGATCTGGTAGGCGATCTCTTTGTTGCGCATGCCGCGCGTGATGCAGCTGATGATGGCCAGCTCCTTCTTGGAGAGCTTGGGCTGGACGCGGGGATCGGTCAGCGTGGTGGCCTGCGAACGGTAGGCCTCGATAACCCAGTTGATGGACTGGTTGTCGATCCAGGTCTCGCCCTCGGCGATCTTGCGGACACACTTGACGAGGAGATCCGGGGAGATGGAGCGGGGCACGACTCCACGGACGCCGCGGCGGTAGAGTTCGACGGTGTTGGACTCGTCGGTCTCGGTGACCTGCACGATGAGCTTGGCTTCGGGAGCGCGGCGGACGAGCTCGGGGATGGCGTCGATGGTGCCGGCGATGAGCTGGCCTTCGAGGACGACGACGTCCGTGGGGTAACGCTGGAGCGCGGCGTAGAGGTTGGCCAGAGTTTCAACCTGAGCGACGACGCGGATATCGTCCTCGATGGCGAAGACCTTCTTCATCCCCACGCGATAGATCGCCTGCGAATCAGCCAAAATTACCCGGACGCCCGCAGGAGAACTGTTGTCTTCCGGGGTTTCGTCGTCGCTCCGAGTGTGGTCAAAATGGACAACCGTCATAAAGTCAGGCCTTTAGAAAATATTCGTCGATCACGGCAGCGGCTTTCTTTTTGCCATCCTGAAGATAATGGCGTACGACACGGCCGATACAGTGAATGGTTACGTCTTTCGCCGAGCCCATGACAGCCGAAGGCATGGCTATCGTGAACTCGATCCTGCTGTCGACCTCGGGTAGCTGATCGCTAACGAACAGCAGGCCGTTGGCCGAAATGTTCTCGGTTACAGCGTCCAGTTCGCCCTGCTCCGTCTGAACGTGCAGAGCCAGTTGCATGGGGAAACGCACGGCGGTTCGAACTGGATTTTCTCCCTTGGGCTTTTGCCACTGGGCCACGCATTTCCTCCCCTTGCGAACCACCCGCAATTGGCGACTTTATTCCGTCTGCGGGTGAACACACTGGAGTCTACCGCAGATATCGAGCAGTTCCAGAGATTTTTCAACATGAAACGACGTTATGTCGGGGTTAAACCGTCGCGGGAAGACGTCGTCAAACCCTGAAAAAGGGGGCTGCCCATTGCGAAAAGCTGTGATTTCCGCCATACTTAGGTGTTGGGTTGTGTATTTCCGCCAGCTGTAAAGACCGGGCCTTGGCGGTATCGTCACCTCACCCAAAAATCAAAGTTTTGAAAGGCATTCCCAGTGTTGATGATCCGTTTGGCGCGTGTTGGAGCGCGCAAGCAGCCCCACTACCGCATCGTTGTTATCGAAAAGGACCGTGCGCGCAATGGCCGCTCGGTTGAAGTTGTGGGCACCTACAATCCCCGTACGAACCCTGCAACAGTTGACCTGAAGCGTGACCGCATCGAGTACTGGACCGGCAAGGGCGCCCAGCTGTCGGACCGCGTAGGGAAGCTTCTGGCCGCCGCTCCGGCGACGACCGAAGCGGCTTCTGCTGCCTAAGGTCACTTGAGTAACGCAATCTTTGGGAATATCAAAACGGTTCCCAAAGATTGCTGACGTTGTCGATTCCCCGTCTCGCATTCAACGACCTGCTCACGTACACTTCTGAATATCGCCACACCGGGGGTTCCGGTGGGCGAAATGGTCAACGCTTCGGGTACTCGCCCAGGCCTTATCCATGAACCGATGCTTCACCCGTTTCAATGCAATTCCTGGAAGATCTCGCGACTAGACGAGGCGAAGGGTTGGGCATGAGCGTCGCATCGTGACTCCCAGGAGGTATATGTGATGGCCGAGGCCACACAGCAGGCAGCAGGGGATAACTCTGCGACGAATATGAAGGATCTCGTCTACGAGATTGCGTGCGCATTGGTGGACCATCCCGAGAAGGTCTCCGTGGAGGCGTTCCCCGATGGCGACGCAACCGTACTGAGACTGCGCGTTGATCCATCTGACGTGGGCAAGGTGATCGGCAAGCAGGGTCGCACAGCACGCTCGTTGCGTACGATTCTAAGCGCAGCCAGCATGAAACAGCGTCATCGCTTTTCGCTGGACATTGTGGAAGAGGGTGCAGCGCCTCCCCACCCATGATCCGGTTCTGCAGTCGGGCTACGGCTCGACGGTTCATCGGTCTCTCTGGTGGGATCTCCGCATGACAAATAACGATCCATCCTGGGTTGTGCTGGCGCATCTGCTTCGGCCGCAGGGCCGCAAGGGCGAGTTGCTGGCAGATCTGCAGACGGACTTTCCTGAGCGCTTCGACGACCGAAAACGCGTGTTTCTTGCGCCTGAAGGTTTTAGCGGGGAAGCTTCGGCTGCGCGAGCGGCGGAGGTGGTGTCGTTTTGGCTCCCGGTGGGCAAGAATGTGGGGCGGATCGTGTTGCAGTTTGCTGGGATCGACTCGATCTCAGAGGCCGAGCGATTAGAAGGTCTCGATGTGATCGTTCCGTTCGAGGAGCGGCAGCCGCTGGACGACGAGTCTGCCTACATTAGCGACCTGATCGGGTGCACTCTGTACGACGGCGCGGTTCCAGTGGGAGTGATCGAGGATGTTCAGTTCCCTTCTACTCCTGACGGCAGCCGGAAACTCGAGGATGCCGCACCGCTGTTAGAGGTCAGGTCAAACGATGGGGACGAGATTCTTGTTCCCTTTGCGAAGGCATTTCTGGTTGGCGTGGACACCGAAGCGAAGCGCGTGGATATGGTGCTGCCGGTTGGATTGGTGGATGTGAACCGGACCGCGGATGCCGACGCCGATCAGAAGCGATAGGCAACCCCAACGGTGAGGATGGGGTAGACGGTCAGTTTCTTGAGATTGCCGTTGTGTTTGCGGATCTCAGCGGTAAGATTCTGCTGGCTAGTGGGATCGATTGCGATATCAAAACAACCCTGATTTGTACACGCCGTGCCATTGAGCTTGACGTTCATCTGAGGCTGGCCGGTGAAGGCGACCCCGAATTCGACTGGCATGGTCAGGTGGCGCCCGTCGCGCGGAATCAGGTTGCCGAAGCCAGCCGTGAGCATGGGGGCAAACCGACGGGGGTAGGCGATAGAGGCTGTGCCTCCTATGGGGTCATCCACGGTGTTGATGAGCAATTGATCGCCGAGTTCGAACTGCTTGCCCGGCGGAACCGTGGCAACGGCGGTGCCGAGTTATTGGCGCAGAAGATCCCCGGGCTGATGTGAAAACTCCCGCG
The DNA here is from genome assembly GCA_963738855.1 of uncultured Acidobacteriaceae bacterium. Lineage (GTDB taxonomy): Bacteria > Acidobacteriota > Terriglobia > Terriglobales > Acidobacteriaceae > Edaphobacter. The sequence goes on from CAVTYC010000001.1 coordinate 523,896, forward strand.
GAGGAGAAACCAATCCAGATTGACGCGAGCCGAGCGCAGGCGAAGCTGAGTCGTGTAGTCGAGACCATCCAGGCTAAAGGGATACTGGAAGGCGACGGTATCGGCTCCGACGCGAAGATTGAAGGCGGAAGAGAGCGGCGTCGCAAGTTCGACTCCTCCGCCAAGCGTTCCGGCGTTGAGAGCGAGAGCGAATGTTCTGAACGGTCGTAGCGATCGCGGGTGTTTCGGAGCGCTGCTTACGATGGATTCGGAAGAACCTTCAAGGCTCGATGATTCAAGTAGGTTCGACGTAAAGAGGTGTTGGGCTTGAACGCGTGAGACAGAGAGGAGTGCCAGGACAAGCATCAGGACAGGTTTTAATGAAGACATCGTCGATTCGTTGATCTGGCCCTTTCACGATGTCGCGCAGAATACATAGCAAGCTATGCCCTCATAAAATGGTAGGACACATGGCTACGCAGAGGAATGCCACTGGCCTACAACTTCCAAGTGATATGTCGCGGTCCGGTTATGTGGCGGATCATGCATCTCTGAACGGATTATCTTCAACGTATGCGCTTCGACATCATCACGATCTTTCCCGGCTTCTTCGATAGTCCTCTGGAGTACGGCATCCTGCGACGCGCTCGTAATGCAGGGCTGGTGACCGTTGCCGCACACGATCTGCGCAGCTTTACACATGACCGGCATCGCACGGTGGATGACCGGCCATTCGGCGGCGGCGAGGGCATGGTGTTGAAGGCTGAGCCGATCTTCGACGCGGTCGAGTCACTACAAGTCACGCCCAAGGCTGAACGCGATACGCAGAAGGAGACGGTGATTTTGCTCTCGGCGCAGGGGCGTCCGTTTACGCAGGCGGTGGCACAGGAACTAGCTGCGATGGAGCGAGTGGTGCATCCTCTGCGGACGATACGAGGGCATCGACGAGCGGGTGAATGAGATGCTGTGCGACCGCGAGATTTCGATCGGCGACTATGTGCTCTCGGGTGGGGAGTTCGGCGGCGGCTGTGATCGTGGATGCGGTTGTGCGGCTGCTGCCGGGAGCGCTTGGAAACCCTGATTCTTCAAGGTTTGAGAGCTTTGGCGTCGAGGAGGCCGGGGAGGAGGTCGGCGGGGTGGATGGGCCTCCACGGTCGACCTACGGGGCAGGTGGGCTGCTGGATTATCCGCACTACACCCGGCCGGCAGAGTTTCGAGGGGTATCGATCCCGGATGCGCTGCTGGGCGGTAACCATGAGGTGATCCGACAGTGGCGGCGGCGGATGGCCCTAAGGAAGACGCTGCGTAACCGCCCTGATTTGCTAGAGAAGATGCCGATCAGCGACGAAGACCGCGAGATTCTGGACGAGTTGCGCTATCTCGAGGAAAATCCCGGGGAATGAGGCGTGTTTCCTTGGGGATGTGCCTCAAATAGGGCCGATTTCGTGTACACTAAAGACTCGAGTTCATAACAGGAAAGTAGTCATGTCTATTCATCCCATCATGCAGAAACTGGCCGCGAAGCTTAGAGCGGACCGATCTCCCCGAGTTCGCCCCTGGCGACACAGTCCGCGTTCAGGTTAAGATTCGTGAAGGCGAGAAAGAGCGTCTGCAGGCATTCGAAGGAATGGTCATCGCCTGCAACAAGGGCGCTCAGGGCACATTTACCGTTCGCAAGATGAGCTTCGGCCAGGGCGTCGAGCGCATCTTCCCGTACAACTCCAAGGTTGTCGACAAGATCGAGAAGGTTCGGTCGTACGAAGTTCGCCGTTCGAAGCTGTTCTACCTGCGCGGTCTGCGCGGTAAAGCTGCCCGTCTGCGCGAGGTCGAGCGCGCCAAGTAGTTTTCGTCCCAGTTCTCCACAGAGCCACGATTCCGGTCGTGGCTTTGTTCTGCGCGTGAGGTTATACACTTTTGCTGAAGAGTATGGCCTCCTCCCCTTCGACTCGCGCTCTCCGAACCGTTACCGCCGCCACTGCTAAGCAGCGTATGCTCAAGCAGCTGGTGTGCAGTGATGCTCCGGAGCAGGCGTTGCGCTATCACGGTTTTCGGGTGATCGCCGGTGTGGATGAAGTGGGGCGGGGATCTCTGTTTGGGCCGGTCGTGGCGGCAGCGGTGATTCTGCCGGAGCGAATCAGCAGCCTGGCTCGGGCAGGGCTGAAGGACTCCAAGCAACTGACACGACAGGAACGCGAGAAGCTGGACCGCAAAGTACGGCGCATGGCTTTGGCGTTCAGTATCGCCGAGGTGGATGCGGAGACCATCGACCGCGTGAACATCTATCAGGCTTCGCGACAGGCTATGTTGATGGCGGTGATGGGACTCTCGATTGAGCCGGATCATCTGCTGATCGATGCGATGCGAATTGATCATCCCTGCCAGCAGACGAAGCTTTTTTATGGCGATGCGTTGAGCCTTTCGATTGCCGCAGCCTCAGTGGTTGCCAAGGTGCACAGGGATGCTTTGATGCGGGAGCTTGATCTGGCGCACCCAGGGTATGGGCTGGCTTCGCATAAAGGGTATGGGACGCCTTTACACCGGCGGGCGCTCGCTGAACTGGGGCCTTCGGTGCTCCATCGGCGGACGTTCGCTCCCGTGCGTGCGGTGGATCCGGATGCGGCTGTAGATGAGATTGTGTCCGAGGAGTTGCTGTTTGACGACGCGGAGCTTGAGGAGAGTGCGGATTGGGCTTAAAGCTGATGTGTGTGGTGGCTCATCCAGATGATGAGTGCTTTGCATTTGGTGGCGCTTTGGCTTTGGCGGCGGATCGTGGGATTGAGACGTATGTGGTTTGCCTGACGGACGGACAGGCAGCAAAGAATCGCGGCAGTGCGGCCTCAGCGCAAGAGCTGGGGCAGATACGGCGAGCCGAGTTTGCGGCTTCGTGCAAGGTGCTGGGCGTGACGCACCATGAGCTGTTGAACTACCAGGACGGGCGGCTGGAGTTTCTTGAGTTTTCGCAGGCGGCGGCTGGGCTGGTGGAGAGGATGCGGCAGTTCCGGCCGAACGTTGTGATAACCTTCGGCGGCGATGGGGGCATGAATACGCATCCGGACCACATGCTGGTCTCGTCATTGACCACCGCCGCGTTTCATTGGTGCGGGCATGCCCGGCGGTTTCCGGAACTGGTCGCGGTGCATCAGCCAGACCGGCTGTTTTACGTTACAACCAATTTCTTTCTCCCGAGGCCGGTGGTCCCTAAGCCGATGCCCTGGACGGTGACGCTCGATGTTCAGTCGGTGCTCGATCGGAAGAAGGATGCGTTCAGGCAGCATCTCTCGCAGGCTCCCCTGATGGAGCAGACAAAAGAGCTGTTTGAACGGTATGGCGCAGAGGAGTTTTATGCGCTTGTTGCCAGCGCGGAGACTCGAGCGGCCTGGCATATGACGGATTTGTTTGAGGGGCTGGGATCGTAGGCCTCGGTTCTTCCTGATTGACAAGAGTCATCCGGACCGCTAAAAACTACCAAAGTAAACGATTTCTTAACCAGTCAGAGACAAGGAAGACCGCGTGCCAATCGTAGCAGGAGTAGACTTCGGAACCCTCAGCGTTAGAGTGACCCTTCTCGACAGCAACCACGGCCGCATCGGCACTGCCTCCTCCGAGTACCCCTTACACCGTCGCAGAGAAGACCCCGATTACGCCACCCAGTCCCACGCCGACCAGATGGAGGCTCTCGCCCGCGCCACACGTCAGGTTCTCGCCGAGAACAACATCAACGGCCAGGACATCGCCGCGATAGCGCTCGACACCACGGGCTCCAGCGTCATCCCTGTCGACGCCGCCCTTCAGCCCCTCGACGACTACTACCTCTGGTGCGACCACCGCGCCCACAACGAAGCCCGCCAGATCACCGAGCTCGCCCACGCCGAAGGCCTCGAAGCCATCGAATGGTGCGGCGGCGTCTACTCCCACGAGTGGGGCTTCGCCAAGCTCCTCCACTGGCTCCGCAACAACCCCGATAAGCGAGACCGCTTCGCCACCGCCCTTGAACACTGCGACATGGTTGCCGCCACCCTCACCGGCCTGACCGACCCCGCCAAAGTCCGCCGCAGCGTCTGCGCCATGGGCCACAAGTGGATGTGGAACCCTAAGTGGGACGGCCTGCCACCTCAGTCCTTCCTTTCGAAGCTCGATCCACTGTTCGACGGCATCCGCGAAAAGCTCGGCGGCGAATACCTCACCAGCGATCACATCGCAGGCCATCTCTCACCCGAGTGGGCTGAAAAGATGGGCCTCAAGCCCGGCATCCCGATTCCAGTAGGAGCCTTCGATGCACATTGGGACGCCATCGGCGCAGGCTGCCGCGAGGGTGATGTCGTCAACGTCGTCGGCACCTCTACCTGCATCATCGCGATGGCCAAGAAGACCGAGCTCGTCCCCGGAGTCTGCGGCGTCGTGCCCGGCAGCGTCCACCCGGACTACACTGGCATCGAAGCCGGCCTCTCCGCTACCGGAGACATCTTTGAGTCCATCGCCCGCCGCGCCAACACCAAGGTCCGCGACCTCGCGCAAGGCCTCGAAGCCTACCGCGCCGGACAAACCGGCCTTCTCCGCCTCTCTTGGGACAACGGCGACCGCACCGTACTCGTGAACCCCGAGCTAGGCGGCGTCACCTTCGGCTGGAACCTCCTCCACACCGCGCAGGACGAGCTCTTTGCCGCCATCGAAGGCACGGCCTTCCACACCCGCATCATCCTCGAGCGCATGGCGGAGCATGGCGTTCCGGTCGAGCGCATCATCAACGCCGGAGGCATTCCGCAGAACAATTCCGTTCTCAACCAGATTTACGCCAACGTCCTCAACAAGCCCGTCCTCGTTCCCGACGGAACGCCTACCAGTCTTGGCTCCGGAATCTTCGCGTTGCTCGCCGCTGGAGCGTTCGAGACCATCGAAGAGGCGCAGCAATCCATCTGCCTTCGCTATCGAACCTTCCTGCCCGAGTCCAGCTCTGTCGCAGTCTACGACCAGCTTTACCCGCTCTATCGCAACGCATACTTTGCTTTGGGCCAGCCCGACGCAGCGCCGGCATCGCTGGGTACGCTACTGCCCGAACTGCGAAGAATCGCCGCAGCCGCACGCGCTCAGTGAGATCAGCTGCTGGCTTTCAACTCGCAGCGAAAGGGGCAGATGATTCATTCGAGCAAGGCACTCTTCGGACTTCTTTTGCTGTCTTTCGTGAGCATCTGCACTGCGCAACAACCGCGTGCTCTACATCTCTCCGGCGACGTCGCAGGCACCCATGATCCGTCCATCATCCGCGAAGGCAATACATGGTATGTCTTTGCGACCGGCAAAGCCCCGGACGGCGGACAGTTCGCCATACGCTGCTCCAGCGACTTGAAGCAATGGAAGCTGTGCGGGCATGTCTTTGATGCACTCCCCACCTGGATCCACGAGCGCAGTCCGGGCACTCGAGATCTCTGGGCTCCTGACATCTCCTACGTCAATCATGAGTACCGGCTCTACTACGCCTACTCGCTCTTCGGCAAAAACACCTCGGGGATTGCTCTCGCAACAAACAAAACTCTCGACCCTTCCAGTCCCGACTACAGATGGAACGACCGAGGCCTCGTATTGGAATCGCTCGTCACCGACGACTTCAACGCAATCGACCCTAACTTTGTCCTCGACAACAAAGGCGGAGCGTGGCTCGTCTTCGGCAGCTTCTGGGATGGCATCAAGATGCGCCGCCTCGACGATGCAGGCATGCTGTCAAAGTCGGACACCACGCTGTACTCCCTCGCGCGCCGCGGAAAACCGGCAGAGGCAGTCTCCGGATCCGCCAGCCTGCCGCCCAACTGGCAGGCCATCGAGGCGCCCTTCATCGTTCACCACGGCGGCTTCTACTATCTGTTCACTTCATGGGATCTTTGCTGCCGAGGCCTCAAGAGCACTTACAAAACCATGGTCGGTAGATCTAAATCTGTCATCGGCCCTTACGTCGACGCTGCCGGAGTCCCGCTAGCAGAGGGCGGAGGAACACCAGTCCTCCTGCCAAGTTCACGTTGGCTTGGCCCCGGCGGCCAGAGCGTTCTGATCAATTCCAAGGGAGATGACATCATCGTCTTTCACGCCTATGACTCCACCACCGGCAAACCTTATCTGCAGATCTGTCCAATCGATTGGACAGACAACTGGCCCCATGCGATCGTCGAGCAGTAAGCTTGCATCATCTTGAGTCAAACGTTTTCCTAAGCGATGGTACGGAATAACTATGGTGAAGAAAAAAACGAAAAGTAAGAAAAATAAAGCCGCTGTCCCCGAACGCATGGACATCCGCACGATCGCACAAGCGGCGAACGTCTCCATCGCCACGGTCTCCCGCACCATCAACCGCGTCGCCACGGTAAATCCAACCATGGCCAAACGCGTCTGGGACGTCATCGGCGAGCTCGACTACTTTCCCAACACACAGGCCCGCGCCCTCGTCTCCGGACGCAGCAAAATATTCGGCCTCATCATCTCCGAGATCACCAACCCCTTCTTCCCAGAACTCCTCCAGGGCTTCGAAGATGTTGCCGTAGAAAACGGCTACGAGATCCTCGTCAGCTCCACCAACTACGACACTGCACGCATGTATCAGTGCATCCGCCGCATGATCGAGCGCAAGGTCGACGGAGTAGCTATCATGACCTTCGGCATCGAAGCGCCTCTTCTCGATCAGCTCGCAAAAAGAAATGTTCCTCTCGTCTTCATCGACGTCGGCCCCGAAAGCCCAGGCACCAGCGTGCTCAAGGTGGACTACCTCCACGGCATACGACAGGGCGTCCAGCACCTCGCCGCGCTGGGCCACAGAAACATCGCCTTCATCTCCGGCCCCCTTCGCCTCCACTCGGCCCGATCCCGCGTTGACGCCTTCTCTCGCTCGCTCAAAGAGTGCGGCATCTCTCCTCAATCCAAATGGATGGTCGAAGGAGACCACACGCTCGAGGGCGGTGTCGTAGCCATGGAAAAGCTCCTTGCAACCAATCCCCATCCAACGGCCGTGATGTGCTCTAACGACATGACCGCGATCGGTGCGCTCCACAAGCTCTACCGCTCCGGCCTCCGCGTACCCGACGACATCTCCGTCGTCGGCTTCGACGACATCCACATCGCCGAGGTGACCATTCCCCCTCTCACCACCATCCAGATGTCCCGCTTCAGCCTTGCCCGTTCCGCCTTTGACGCCTTGCGCATCCACGTCGAAAATTCGGAAGGATCCACACTGCAACGCGAATACCCGATTCAGACCGAGCTCATTGTCAGAGAATCGACCAGCTTTCCGCGCAACACCATCAAGAAAGCCCGCAAGAGCAAGCGGCCTGGTCAATAATCCCTCTCAGCTCGTCCCGAAAATCGAATTATTGTATGGTGGGAACGCTTGTACTTCCTCGGTCCAGGCGACTCGCAGCACTACGGAACTTCCCACAGGACCTGTTCATGCCCGCTCTTCGCACCGCCAGCAGCTTGACTCTCGCCGCACTCGTCTTATGCTCCGCCATCGCTGTACCGCACGCACTGATAGCGCAGGCCTCGCAGCCCGACAAGCCTCAGGAAGGCGGCCAGCCCCCGGCCTCGGGCGGAGTCAACACCGGCGGAGTCCACGCGCCCATCCTCGATCAGGAGCACCGTCCCATCACCGCCGGAGGCTTCGTGAAGACCGGCCCCATCGTCTTTCAGGACATCGCCGAAAAAGCCGGCCTCACCATCTGGAAGCACACCATGGGCACTCCCGATAAACACTTCATCATCGAAGCCAACGGCTCCGGTGTCGGCCTCATCGACTACGACAACGACGGCTGGCTCGACATCTACTTCGTCAACGGCTCAACCTTCGAAGCCGAGGCCGGCAAAGCCCCTGCTCCCAAAGCGGCGCTCTTCCACAACAATCACGACGGCACCTTCACCAATGTCGCCGATAAAGCCGGCGTCACCAACGACCGCTGGGGCGTCGGCGTCGCCATCGCCGACTACGACAACGACGGCTGGCCCGACATCTACGTCTCCAACTACGGCAAGAACCGCCTCTACCACAACAACCACGACGGCACCTTCACCGACGTCGCTGAAAAGGCCGGGGTCACGCTCGGCAACTGGTCCACCGGAGCTACCTGGGGCGACTACGACGGCGACGGCCGCCTCGACCTCTTCGTCCCCGGCTACATCCACTACGACATGGCCAATCAGGCCTCCTCCGGCGACAAGTCCACCTCCTACAGCTTCTGCCAGTTCCGCGGCGAGCCCGTTATGTGCGGCCCCCGTGGCCTCAAAGGTGAACCCGACCATCTCTTCCACAACAACGGCGACGGCACCTTCACCGACGTCAGCGAAAAAGCCGGCGTAGCCGATAAGAACGCCTACTATGGCCTCGCCTCCGCCTTCGTCGACATCAACAACGACGGCAAGCCCGACCTCCTCGTCGCAAACGACTCCACCCCCAACTACCTCTACATCAACAAAGGCGACGGCACCTTCGAAGACGCCAGTTACGCCTCCGGTTACGCCCTCAACGAAAACGGCCGCGAGACCGCCACCATGGGCATCGCCATCGGCGACTACCAGAACAACGGCCTCCTCGACCTCTACAACACCACCTTCTCCGACGACTACAATCCCCTCTACCGCAACGACGGCGACGCCAACTTCACCGACATCAGCTACCAGATGGGCATCGCCGAGCCGACCATTCCCTTCCTCGGCTGGGGCACCGCCTTCTTCGACTACGACAACGACGGCTGGAAAGACATCATCGTCGCCAACGGCCACGTCTACCCCACCGTCGACAGCAAGCCCTGGGGAACCAGCTGGGCACAGCGTCCCTTGCTCTTCCACAACATCCAGGGCAAAAAATTTGAACTCGTTCCCGCAGTCGAAGGCACCGGCCTCGCCAGAGTCGTCATCGGCCGCGGCGTAGCCATTGGCGATCTCTTCAACGACGGCAAGCTCGACGCCGTCATCAACGTGCTCGACGGCCATCCAGTCCTTCTCCGCAACGTCAACTCCGACACGCACCACTGGATCGAACTCAAGCTCATTGGTGGCCCAAAGAGCCCCCGCGACGCCGTAGGAGCCACCGTCTACCTCACCGCCGCAGGCAAGCGCCAACGCGGAGACGTCATCGCCGGAGCGAGCTACGCCTCCACCCACGATCCACGCGTCCACTTCGGCCTTGGCGACGCCACCGCAATCGACAACGTAGAGATCCACTGGCCCAGCGGCTCCATCGAAAAATTCGCCATCGCCAAATGCGACCAGATCATCACCCTGACCGAAGGCAAAGGCGAACTCGCCACAGCCAAAAAGCCATAACCCAAACTACTCCCGACTCTCTACTCTCCACCTTTCGATGGATAGCCAACTCCTACTCCACTTCACTAGAATCACCATCTGCCATGGTTCCCCATTTCTCCCCGCAGCGAGCAGGTCGCATTCTCATCGGCACCCTCCTTGGCGGAAGCCTTGCCTGCTGCATCATGGCCCTCCGCACCGACCGCGCCCATGCCGAATACGACCTCACTACACCCTCCCAGCGAGAGGTCTACTCGAAGTCCGTGGCCGAGCACTACAACTACCGCTTCGGCGCTGACAAGCCCTTCCTACCCTCACTCGCCACCACCGACACCGGCGAGTTCATCAACCCCAAGGCCTTCCCCACCGCGAAGTACTGCGGCCACTGCCATCAGGAGGCCCACACCGAGTGGCGCCAATCCGCCCACGCCAACTCCTTCCGCACCCCCTGGTACACCCGTAACGTCAACCTCCTCATGGCAGAGAAGGGCATCGAGTTCGCCCGTCACTGCGAAGGCTGCCACAACCCGACTGCCCTGACCTCCGGGGCCATGACCAAGGGCTCAACCATCAACCGCAAGTTCGATGAAGACGGCATCACCTGCTCGGTCTGCCACTCCATCCAGAGGGTCGACACCCGCGGCACCGGCAGCTACGTCCTCGCGCAGCCCGCCGTCCTCGTCGACGAGCACGATCAGCCCATCTACGGCGAAGTCTCCGACAAGGAGATCCTCGCCCACCTCGACCGCCATTCCAAGGCCGTCATGAAGGACTTCTACCACCAGAGCGAGTACTGCTCCGCCTGCCACAAAGCTGCGCTCCCCCGCCAGCTCAATGACTACAAGTGGCAGCGAGCCATCTTCCTCTACGACGAGTGGCAGCTCTCCTCCTTCGCCAAGCAGTCGCCGCTTCCCTTCTACGTCAAGGACTCGGTCTCCACCTGCCAGACCTGCCACATGCCTCGCGAAGCTCTTGGCGCAACAGCCTCCGACTACGGCGCCAAAGAGGGCAAACTAGCCTCCCACCGCTGGCTCGGAGCCAACACCATCATGTCGAAGTTCTACAACTACGACACGCAGATGGAAAAGACCATCGCCTTCCTCCGCAACGGAGTCTTCAACGTAGACATCTTCGGTCTGGAAAAATCTGAGGGCCAACTGAGCAACAAGCCCGACGGCAAACTCATCGCCCCGCTAGGCGCGCAAGCCTTCACCATCGCGCCCGGAGACATCCTCACCACCTCCATCGTCATCCAGAACAAGGGCATCGCACACAGCCACGTCCCCGAGCAGCGCGACATGTATGAGAGCTGGGTCGAGTTCGAAGCCAAGGACGCAACCGGCCGCACTCTAACCCACTCAGGACAGATACAACCTAACGGCGACCTCGACCCGCGCGCTCACAGCTTCACCAACCGCCTCGTCAACGTCAAAGGCGAGATCAACGATCTCCATCAGGTCTGGAACAACCGCGTCGTCGCCTACAACAACACCATCGCCTCCGGCCGCTCGCAGATCGTCCTCTACCAATTCAAAGTCCCCGCCGACGCCAAAGGCCCCATCACCGTCACCGCCAAGGTTAACTACCGCCGCTTCGACCAGCACTTCATGGACTTCGCCATGGGCAAGCACTACGAAGAGCCCGTCGTCGAGATGGCCTCCCGCACTCGCACCTTTAACCTCGGCGACAACCCAGCCACCGCACCCGACCCTCAGGACAACAAGGAATGGATGCGCTGGAATAACTACGGCATCGCCATGCTCGACGCCCAGCAGTACGCCGAGAGCGTCCACGCCTTCGAGCGCGTAGCCAAGCTCCGTCCCGATTACGCCGACGCCTTCACAAACATCGCTATCGCCAACTTCTCCTGGCAGCGATACGACGACTCTCGCACGCTTCTCAACCAGGCGCTCAAGCTAAGCCCGCACAACGCCCGGGCTCTCTACTACCTCGCCCTCGTTGAACGCAATCAAGGCAACCTCGACGCGGCCATCACCGACCTGCGCGAAGTCATCACTCAGTTCCCCCGCTCCCGCGACGCTCACCGCGAACTCGGCTTCTCCCTCTACCAGCAGCGCAAATATGACGAGGCCCGCGTCGAGTACGAGACCCTCCAATCGATCGATCCCGACGATCTCGCCGCCCACTACATCCTCTCCATCGTCTATCGCCGTCTTGGCATGAAGGAACAGGCCGCTCATGAAGCAGCAGCCTTCGCCGATCAGAAGGACGACCCCACCGCCAGCACCTACGCTCTCGAGTTCCTTCGCAAGCATCACGAGATCGCCTCCGAGAGCGTTCCCTGGCACATTCACAGCGACTTCGCGCCACAACAACCCATCGAGGGAGTGCTACCCACGTCCCAATGAACCTGATACGTCCTGCTCTCCTTCTCTCACTTGCAGTCGCGGCCCCTCTCTTCGCACAGGCCGCATCACCTGCTTCGTCAGCCCCCTCAACAGATCCGCGCGCGCGAGGTGCCAAGGTCTTCACCGAATCCGGCTGCCCCCGATGCCACACCATTCGCCAGCAAGGAGGCACTAAAGGTCCCAACCTCTCCGGCGTAGGCCGCAGGTTGAACGAGACCCAGCTTCGGGCCCAGATCCGTGACGGTGGCCAACAGATGCCCTCCTTCGCCGACGTTCTCGAAAAATCCGAGACCGACGACCTCGTAGCCTACCTTCGCTCCTGCCGCGACAAGAAGGCAAAATAACCTCATGCGCGCGATCCTCCTCTGGACACTCTGTTGCATCGCCGCTGTCTCCGCCCAATCGCAAACCGCTGCGAATCTCGGCCATCAGTCATGGTCTACGGAAAACGGCCTCCCCCAAAACAGCGTCCATCAGATATTCCAGTCACAGGACGGGTACATCTGGCTCGCAACCGAGGGCGGAGCCGCCCGCTTCGACGGCCTCAACTTCAAAGTCTTCAACCAGGAGACACACCCCACCGTCTTCAGCAGCAACGACATCTGCTGCTTCGCACAGAACGCCGCTGATAGCCTCTGGATCGGCACCTCAGGCGGCCTGCTCCGATACGGCCCGTACGGCTTCCACCGCTACACCACCGCCGACGGCCTGCCTTCGCCCACCATCGACGCCATCGCCGAGACCGACGACGCCTCCCTCCTCGTCCTCACCCAGAACACCCTCTCGCTCTTCGACCTTCTCACCAATCGATTCTCCCCTCTCAGCCTGCCTCACCCATCCACACTTACCCAAAGCACCGATGGCAACGTCTGGATCACCTCTCCCTCCGGCCTCTTCCAATTCCAGCACGGCCGATTCATCCCTGTTCCCGTCAATCCCGCGCTTCCCAGCGAAGCCATCGAGTCCCTCACCGTCCTTCCCGATCACACTCTCTGGCTACGAACCCGCACCTCCCTCATCCAGCAACGCGAAGGCCACCAGCGCATCTGGACCGTCGGCCGCGAACTTCCCGGCACGCGCATCGAATCCTTCCTGATCGACTCCCGTAGCACCCTCTGGGTCGGCACGAATAAAGGTCTCGTCACCCTCGATCCCATCAACCCGCAGTCTCCTCCGCAACCCATCCCCGCCCTCAACGGCAGTTCGATCCTCTCTCTCTTCGAAGACCGCGAGCGCAATCTCTGGGTCGGCACCGAAAGCGCCGGCCTCCACATTCTCCGTCACCAAAACTTCCACTCCCTCGCCGGCCTCTCCGATCAGATCGTCAACGCTATCGTCCAGACCACCGACGGCGCTCTCTACGTCGGCACCAACGGCGACGGACTCTACCGCTATCAATTCGGTAAGCTCACACACATCTCCACGCATCAGGGTCTCGTCAGCGATATCGTCCTCTCCCTCACCCCCGGCCCCGACGGCTCTCTCTGGATCGGCACTCCCGACGGCCTCAATCACCTGACCGGCTCCCGCATTCAGACCTACACCTCTGCCGACGGCCTACCCGACGACCTCATCCGCTCCCTCCTGCTCGACGGCGACGGCAGCCTCTGGATCGGTACCCGCCGCGGCCTTGCCCATCTTCAAAAGGGCCACTTCACCGTCCTGACCACCGCGAACGGCCTCCACAGCGATCTCATCGGAGCCCTCCTCCAAGCGCCCAATGACGATCTCTGGATCGCCACCCTCGACGGCCTCTCCCGCCTGCACAACGGCGCCATCAACACCTACACCACCGCCGACGGCCTCTCCGGCAACGTCATCACCGCCCTCCTTGAAGACGATGGCGGCACCCTCTGGATCGGCACCAAGGGCAACGGCCTCTCCCAGCGCACCCCTAAAGGCTTCACCTCGCTCCACAGGCCCGATCTCCCCCAGGACATCAACTCCATCCTCGATGACCATGCCGGCTACCTCTGGTTAGGCTCCAACCGCGGTATCACCCGCGTGGCCGCCTCAGAACTCAAGGTCTGCGGTGCATCGCCCCAATGCGCCCTTCACCTCAACACCTACGGCACCGCTGACGGCATGCCCACCGAGGAGACCTCCGCCAACGGCCACCCCGGAGCATGGCAGACCATCGATGGCCTCCTCTGGTTCGCCACACGCAAAGGCGTTGCCTTCGTAGACCCCGCAAACCTCCGGCAAAATAAGCTGCCTCCTCCCGTCATACTCGAACGCGTCCTCATCGACGACACCCCGCTCTACCTCAGCTCCCGCAACATCATCGGTCCCGGCCACAACCACTACGTCTTCGAGTTCGCCGGCCTCAGCTACTCCGCACCCTCTCGCGTCCTCTACCGTTACCTCCTCGAAGGCTTCGACAAACAGTGGTCGGAACCCAGTCCCCGCCGCATCGCCAACTACACCAACCTCCCTCCCGGCCGATACCGCTTTCGCGTTCAAGCCGCCAACAACGACGGCGTCTGGAACGAGACCGGCGCCGCCATCAGCTTCTACGTCCGTCCGCCCTTCTACCGAACCCTCTGGTTCGTTCTCATCGCCCTCGCTGCCCTTGCCGCACTTGCCGGGCTGATCTACGCGCTCCGTGTCCGTCGCCTCCGATCACAGTTCGACGCCGTGCTCGCCGAGCGCAACCGCATGGCCCGCGAGATCCACGACACCCTCGCCCAAAGCTTCGTCGGCGTCTCCGTCCAGCTCGAAATCGTCTCCCAACTCCTCACCCACTCGCAGCTTCCCGCCGCCAATCAGCAGCTCGACCGCACCCGCGATTATGTTCGCGAAGGGCTCGCCGAAGCCCGCCGAAGCATATGGGATATCCGCGCCATCACCGCCCAGAACACACTCCCCACCCGTCTCACTCACCTCGTCGAACAATCCCGCTCCGAAAACCTCCCCATGCAACTCAACATCGGAGGCACCTACCGCCCCCTCTCCTCCACTGTCGAATCCGAAGTCCTCCGCATCACCCAGGAATCCCTCACCAACGCCCAGCGTCACTCCCAGGCCACAAAGATCACGATCGATCTCCGCTATCACGCAAACCTGCTCACCCTCACCATCACTGACAATGGCCGCGGCTTCAACCCCACCGACCGCACCCTGCCCGCGCAAGGCCACTTCGGTCTCCAGGGAATGCGCGAGCGCGCCGCCCAGATCCACGCTAAACTCACCATCGAGAGCGCCCCGCAAGCCGGCACCACCATCAAACTCAACGTCCCCATCCCCGCTGCGAAAGGTACTCCAATCCATGGGTGAACGCATCCGTATCCTCGTCGTTGACGACCATCACGTCGTCCGTCAGGGCCTCGTCGCTCTGCTCGGCATCATGCCCCAGATCGAGGTCGTCGGCGAAGCCAGCGATGGCCTCGAAGCCATCGAACTCCACCGCACCCTCCACCCCGACGTCACCCTCATGGACCTCCAGCTCCCCAGGCTCGGCGGCGTCGACGCCATCCTCCGCATCCGCGCCGAAGACCCCGCCGCCCGCTTCATCGTCCTCACCACCTTCGACGGCGACGAGGACATCTTCCGCTCCCTCCAAGCCGGAGCCAAGGCCTACCTCCTCAAGGGCATGACCGTCGAAGAGCTGACCTCCACCATCCAGGCCGTCCACTCCGGCAAGACCCGCATCGCCGCCCCCATCGCCGAAAAACTCGCCGAGCGCATGAGCGGCCAGGCCCTCACCGCACGCGAACTCGCCGTCCTCGAGCGCATCGTAGCCGGCCGCGCCAACAAAGAGATCGCCACCGACCTCGACATCAGCGAAGCCACCGTAAAGTCCCACATCAACAATCTCCTCGGCAAACTCAACGTCACCGACCGTACCCAGGCCGCAACCGTCGCCATCCAGCGCGGCATCGTTCATCTCAAATGAGAGCCCACACCATGAAGATCGCTCATCTCGCGCTCGCACTTCTTCTTCCCATCGCCCCCACTCTCCACGCGCAGGGCAAGTCCTCATGGCGCGCCGCCACCCCCGCCGAGCTCGAGACCTCCCTACCCGCCCGCGCCCCCGTCGAAAAAGAGCGCATCGAGACCGAGATGCGCACCGCCTCCGGCATCATCAACAATCACGGCAAGCTTATCGCCGGAGTAGTCCTCATCACCGCCGGATACTCCGCCGACGGCAAATACTCCCACTACCTCCTCATCCAATCCCCCATCACCATCGCCGACATAGCCTTCGCCCCCGGCTCCTACGTCTTCGGCTGGCAACGCGGCGAATCCGGCCTCACCGTCCACTTCTACGATGCCGCCACCGGAACCCCCCACGGAACCGCCCTCGCCAAACCCCTACCCACCGGAACCCGCGTAGAATCCTTCCGCCTCTGGCCCCCCTCCGACCACCCCCAACTCCAGATCGGCCGCTTCGCCCTGCCTTACACACTCACCGAGTAACTCGGTGGAGAAGACTGCCTAAGCGAAGCCGACGCGACTGCACTGTGCTTTTGCTCCATAACTCGTTACTCATGACTCATTCCTCGCATTCACTCAGTTCTCCCTCAACCACCCAATCCCTGAACCAGTACAGGTCGGCAATCCAGCCAGACCAACCCTATGAAATTTTCTCTGCAATTCCCACACCACATGGTAAGTTGATTCACAACGTCAGGCGGTCTTATCCCAGGTCTGCCGCAGGACGCCGCACCCAATGAACGAGGCCCTCCCCCGAACGCCCACCTTCCTTTCACTCCTCATCCTTTGCTGCTCCACAATCGCCCTCGCCCAGGCCCCCGCAGACACCTGTGGCATCCAGCACCACGAAGAAGTCATCAACCAGCAAACCCGTTCAGGATTCCAACCCGTCCTCGGCCCCGACTTCGCCGACCCCACCCTCGACTCCGCCCTCCAACGCGCCTACCACGCCATCTACTTCCAACCCTCATCGGCCGAGACCGAAACCACCCTCCGCTCCACCCTCACCCTCTCCATCTCCCGCAAAAACCGTTGCGCCGAAGCTCTCGCCACCTACGGCCTTGGTCTACTCGCCAAGCGCAACAACGTCGCCGCCGCCACCGACCTCTTCCACCAGGCCGAAACCGCCTTCAGCGAAGTTCACTCTGAATCCGGCCTCGCCCACAGCCACTTCGAACTGGCCGCCCTATCCGCCAGGGTCAAATCCCAGGCCGAGGTCTCCGCCGCCTTCACCACCGCCGCCGACGAGCTCGAAAGATCCGGTATCCCCATCGACGCTCTCAGCGCCCGCATCGAAGCCGTCATCTTATCCACCCCCGACGCCTACGCCCAACTCGCCCACCTCGCCGACGAGGCCCACGCCCTCCACTCACCCTCGCTCGAAGCCCGTGCCATTCAAATCCGCGGCGACTCCGAGTTCTCCCACGGCCAATACGCTCAGGCCATGCTGCACTATCAGCAAGCAGACGCCCTCTACACCACCTGCCTCTGCGACCCCGACGAACGCGCTTACCTGCAGACCAGCATGGGCCGCCTCGAAAGAATGCAGGGCCGCCCCGAGTCAGCCATTCCCCACTACCGACTCGCCCTGCACCTCCAGGACATCTCGCGCGACCGATCCTACGTCCCCCAGACCCTCAACGCCATCAGCGTCGCCTACGAGACCATGCACCAGTACCAGAAAGCCATCACCTACCTCCAGCAAGCTCTCGCCGTCGCCCACGCCATTCACTCCCAGCCCTTCATCGACTTCCTCGAAGCCAACCTCGGCTATCTCTACTACCAGGCCGGCCAGCCCCGCCGCGGACTCCCCCTTCTCCAGCACACCACCTCCAACCTCAGCAACGATTACCAGCGCTGCAGCCGCTACAACCAGCTATCCGAGATCTACCGCGCCATCGGTCAGCTCAGTTACGCCGAATCAAGCATCACCGACGCCATCGATGCCTGCCAGCGCAACAAAGACAACCGCAACCTTGCCGACTCTCTCGAGACCCGCGCCCGCATCCGTATGCTCCGCGGCGAACTCGATCCTGCCCTCGAAGACGCCCAACAAGCCCTCACCCTCACCGAAGAGATCCGCTCCCACCTCGTTCCCGAAGACTCCCACAAGCGCGGCTACAACGAGCAAACCCTCAAAATCTACGCCACCACCGTCTCCATCCTCACCCGCATGGGCCGCTACCCCGAAGCCCTCGAAGTCACCGAGCAATCCCGCTCCCGAGCCTTCCTCGACCTCCTCAGCAGCCCCCCCGTCACCATCCCCACCACGGCCACATCCTCCCAACCATCCCTCGCACATGCCTCAGCGCACCCAGACACCGACCCCCTCCTCCAGAGCGAGTCCCACGTCCCCTCCATGCAGGCGCCCGAGATCATCGCCACCGCCGAGCGCCTCCACTCCACCATCCTCGCCTATTGGCTCTCCAACGACTCCCTCTCCATCTGGGTCATCCGCCCTGGCTCCCCCGTCTTCGGCATCACCGAGCCCATCAAGCCAGCTCGGCTTGAAGCCCTCGTTCGCGCCACCAATCCCTACACCTCTGCCACCACCCGAGGCCTTCGCACCCGAGGCACCCACACCCTCAGCCTCGCACCCGCCTCAGCCTCCACCGAACTCAACGCCTGGCGCACCCTCTACCAGATCCTCATCGCCCCCGTTGCCTCCCATCTCCCCCAGGAGCCCGGCTCCCTCCTTACCATCATTCCCTACGGCCCACTCTTCCAACTCCCCTTCGCAGCCCTCATCGACCCCCACAGCCACTACCTCATCGAGCGCTACGCCCTCCACACCGTCCCTGCCGCAGGCCTCCTCCCCTACACAGAAAAAAACGAGACCGCCGCCAGCCAGCTCACCCCACACTTCGTCTTCGTCGCCAACCCCCAGCATCTTCCCCAGGTCCCAAACTCCGCACCACTTGCCCCACTCCCCGGCTCCGCAGCCGAGGTCGAAGCCATAGCGCACAGCCTGCCCTCCAACCAGGTAACCGTCCTCGAAGGCTCTCAGGCCAACGCCGCCAATCTCGAAGCCACACTCCCCGTCGCCACCGTCCTGCACTTCGCCACCCACGCCATCGTCAGCGGCACCGACCCCTTCGGCTCCTTCCTTGCACTCGACCAGCCCCAACCCGCCACCAGCAAGAACAGCGGCCTCCTCACCACCGCCTCCATCTACGCCCTCCGCCTGCACACCCGGATGGTCGTCCTCAGCGCCTGCCGCACCGGCCTCGGCCCCGTCAGCGCCGACGGAGTAGCCGGCCTCAGCCGAGCCTTCTTCTACGCCGGGTCCGCCTCCGTCCTCACCACCCTCTGGGACGTAGCCGACCAGCCCACCGCCACACTCATGCCCCTCTTCTACCGGGGCCTCAACCAGGGCGAATCCCGCGCCACAGCCCTCCGCAATGCCCAGCTAGCCCTCATCTCCGACCTCCGCCATCACCGCCTCAAGGTCTCCTTCGCCGGCACCCAGACCTCCCTACCCGAAAAGCCCGCCTTCTGGGCCGCCTTCTCCCTCTCCGGCCAGCCCTGAACCCTTGTCGCGGGCTGTGGCCGTTGCTTCTTCTCCTCTATCCCTCAAAAATCGTCTACTCTAACTAAGTCGAAAAAGCAGCCTCGCGAGTCCGCTTTTTCCAAATTGCTTTTGTTCTGTTTTACTGGGCCAAACGATGATCTCGATAGACGAATTCAACGGCATCTACCGCCAGCACGCCGATGCCGTCTTCCGCGTAACCCTGCGCTCCGTCAGCCGCAGAGAGATCGCCGAGGAGATCACCAGCGAAGTGTTCCTGACCTTCTACCAAAACGCAGCCAGCCTGTCCTCCGAGCAGCTCCCGGCCTGGCTCTTCACCGTGGCCAAGCGCCGTGCCGCCGACTACTGGCGCCGCTGGTACCTCGAGGAGCGCTGGTCCCTCGAAGACGCCACCGAGCCCACCACCTTCACCCCTGAGTACTCCCTCGAAGATCTCCTCGCCAAGTGCGATAGCCTCAAGCCCATCCACCGCGTCTGCGTCGTCCTCCGCTTCGCCCACGGCATGTCCCGCACCGAGATCGCCCAGCAAACCGGCCTCTCCGAGCTTCAGGTCAAAGGCAACCTCCAGTACGCCCTCAAGCTTCTCCGTGACACCCTCACCACCCGCACCCCCAACCTCCCCCCCACGCAGGAGTTATCCGCCGATGTCTAACCTCCCTCCCCAAACCCGCATCGCCGAACTGGATGAGACTCTCCCGTCCAGCGTCCGGCCATCCCGACACTGCCCGCCACTCGCACTCCTGCGCGCCCATCAGGAAGAAGTGCTGCCCGCCACCCTCTCCTCCGACGTCAACCGTCACATCGAGCAGTGCCCCCTCTGCCAGATGCTCCTGACCGACCTCCAGCACATCCCCGAACCCACGCTCACCACAAACGAGCGCGACAGAATCCTCCGCAAGCTCCCCCACGCCTCGGCCACAATCCCGGCAGGATGGCGCTGGTACGCCGCCTCCGTCGCAGCCGTCATCCTGGCCCTCGCCGGAGCCTTCCTCTTCCTCCATCAGCCCCAGGCCAATCAAGCCACGACCCAACCTGCTGAAACCCCGGCCACTCAATCACCGGCCACTCGCCTCCAGATCGCCAAACTCGCTGTTCCTATCGGACTAGCTCCTGGCCTGGCAGTCCGCGGCGAAGCGTCCACCCAGCAACCCACAGCCGCCCAGCTATCCGCAGCCTTCGAGGCCTACGCCAAGGATGACTACCCCTTGGCCGCCCAGCGCTTCACCGAGCTAGCCGACCAGTTCCCCCGCGCTGAGCTCCCGTTCCTCTACCTCGGCGTCACTCAGCTCCTCCAGCAGGACAACACCCACGCCCTCATCACACTCAACCGCGCCGACACCCTGGCCCAGCAAAATCACTCTGATCAGAAAGATGCAGCCACTTGGTACCACGCCCTCGCCGCCGTCGCCGCCAACTCCCCCGACGGACCCCACCTCCTCCGAGTCGTCTGCGCTCACACCCAATCCCCATACTCCCAACAAGCCTGCGATCTCGGAAAACAATTCACCAACTAAACGTCCGGGATGAACTTAGATTGACAGTTCAGGCTTCTGGGTACGCCGGGGCTTGAGACTTGGCTGTCACAAATTGCAGTAAAGATTGGGGCTTTAGCCCATGGGGTCTGTCTCTCCTAATTCAAACCCTTTACTCCCATCAAAGCCGCGCGCAGCGCCTTCCCCGAAGCCTTCCACCGTTTCAGAATCTCGTACACAATCACCGTAGTAAACGTGACCACCAGCCACACCGTCACCGCCTCGATCGGCAGCCCGGCCCAGGCCGTCACGCGCAGCCCCATCATCTGTCGCGGCTGATATCCCCACCATCCGTAAGGCACCGCCAGCGTGGCCTCCCACAGCGCACTGGTCAGCAGAATGATAAACAGCGTCAACCCCATCGCCCGCCAGTTCACCACCGTCCGCGCTGACGGATACAAAGCCGCCGAGGGCACCACCGCCCCGGCCACCAGAAACGTAAAGTACCCCGGAAAACCCGCCTCCCGCACAATCACCCACTTATAAACAATCGCCGCCCCCACCAGGGCCACACCCAGCGCCAACGACTGCGGATGAAACCGCAGCAACCGGTCAAAATTCACCCTCTCCCCGGCCTCCGCCGGAACCGTATACGCACTCAGCCAGTACTCATCCAGCCAGACATACGTCAGCAGAATCGAAACAAACCCCAGCAGATAAAACAGATACTCCTCCACCGGCACTCCGCCGCCCAGCGCTGGAGCCTTTATGCCTAGGGTAGCCTTCGGGTTCGGAAACGTCAGAAACAAATGGGCGAAGAAGAAATCCAGCGCCGCCCCCAGCGGAAACAGCAGCCCGATCGTCCACCAGAACGCCTTCTTCGAGATCTTCACTCCCTCCAGCGGCACAAACCAGAACGCAATCGCCACAATCGGCACCACAAACAGCAGCAGGCTCACCGTATACCCAAATGGGGAAGGATTCGGCTCAGCCGCCACATCCACCACAGCCGACACCCGCACCGTATGTAGCGTCACTGCCATTGGCGCGACTACCATCGCCACCATCGCCGCAACAAGCCCGAAGCCAGGCCCACGCACTGGCCCTCGAACGCGAAGATCCGTCATCTCAGCCTCCAACTAACCCTTGGCCGAAGTGAGCGAACTATAGCATAGTCCCCGATTCGTTCCCGACACTTACATTAAACGTGACAAATCCCAAACAAAAACCGCGCCCTGAGCGTAATATTCCTCTGAGCGACAGGAGTGCGGTGAATGGCGACCCTAACGGACCAGACACAACTCGACCTCCGCCGCGCTCTCGACAACGACGAGATTGTCCCCTACTTCCAGCCCATGGTCGAGCTCCGCACCGGCAAGCTGACCGGCTTCGAAGTCCTCGCCCGTTGGCGTCACCCCCAGCGCGGCATCATCCACCCCGACGAGTTCATCCCCCTCGCCGAGGAGACAGGTCTCATCGGCCAACTCACCGGCAATCTCCTCCGCGCCGCCTTCACTGCCGCCGCCGTCATCCCCCCGCATCTCACCCTGGCAGCCAACATATCCCTCACTCAGCTCACCGACCGCTCCCTTCCTCGCCACATCCGTTCCGCCGCCCAGCACAGCAACTTCCCTCTCGACCGCCTCATCCTCGAGATCACTGAGAGCGCCATCCTCGGCAACCCCGAACTCGCCTACCTCATCGCCCACGAGCTCAAGGAACAGGGCTCTCGCCTCGCTCTCGACGACTTCGGCATCGGCTACTCCAGCCTCCGCCAGCTTCAGGCCCTTCCCTTCGACGAGATCAAGGTCGACGCCAGCTTCGTCCGCTCCATGACCTTCACCCGTGAGAGCCGCAAGATCGCAGCAGCCATCGTCGGCCTCGGCAACAGTCTCGGATTGCTTACCGTAGCCGAAGGCATCGAGGACCAGAATCACGCCGACATGCTCCTCTGGCTCGGCTGCGACATCGGTCAGGGCTACCTCTACGGCCGCGCCGCCCCCGCCGAAGACCTCCCTCAAACTCTCGCTCAGAAGATGGCATGCCCAACGAACGAGCTCCCGCCTACGCCCGCCGAAGCCTCCATGCCTCTGCGTCTTGAAGCCCAGCCGACCCACCGCCTCGCACAGCTTCACGCCATCTACGACGGCTCTCCCGTCGGCCTCTGTTTCCTCGACCGCAATCTGCGCTACGTCAGCGTCAACAAACGGCTGGCCCAGATGAACAACATCTCCGTCGCCAGCCATCTTGGCCGTACCGTCGCCGAGGTTTACCCCGCCCTGGCCTCTCGCCTTGATCCCTACCTCCACCGCGCGCTCGCCGGCGAAGTCATCACGGAGCTCGAAATCACCAGCCCCGATCCGCAGTGCCCCGGCAAGTTCTGCACGCGCCTCGTCTCTTATCAGCCCGCTCGCGACGAGGCCGAAGAGGTCATCGGCATCTCCGTCGCCGTCGTCGATATCACCTCCCGCAAACGCATCGAGCAGGCCCTCGCCGAAAGCGAAGACCACTACCGACACACCGTCGAACTCAACCCTCAGGTCCCCTGGACCTCGGACGCCAAAGGCATGATCCTCGACGTCAGTCACCGCTGGGAGGAGCTCACCGGCCTCTCCCGCACAGACTCCCTCGGCGACGGCTGGATCAAGGTCCTCCACCCCGACGACATAGAACACACCCTCTCCGCCTGGAGCACAGCTCTCCGTACCGGTGAACCCGTCGACGTCGAGTACCGCACCCGTCGCCGCGACCGCTCATGGCGCTGGATGCGTGCCCGAGCCGCCCCGCGCCGCAACGAGATCGGCGAAATCATCCGTTGGTACGGCTCCGTCGAAGACATCGAGGACCGCAAGCGCGTCGAGGAAGCCCTGCGCCGCAGCGAAGCCCGCCTCCAGGCCATCTTCGACGCCGTCCCCGTTGGCATCATCATCACCGAGGCTCCCACCGGCCGCATCCTCATGGGGAACCCTCAGGCCGAAAAGATCCTACGCCACCCCGTCACCCCGGCCCAGAACATCGACGACTACGGCCAATCAGGAGCTCTCCGGACGGATGACCACGAGCTCAAACCCGGCGAATACCCCCTCGCCAACGCCATCCTGCAAGGCGAGACCACAGGCGCCGAAGAGTTCCTCTACCACTCAGACGACGGCTCCCGCACCTGGCTCAGCGCCACCGCCGCTCCCGTCCGCGGACAGAACGGCGAAGTGGCCGGCGGCGTCCTTGCCATCCAGGACATCGACGAAGCCAAGCGCGAAAAGCAGGATCTCCTCGACCTCGTGTCAAGACTAAGATGCACCCTCGACCCACCCGAATAACCCGATATCTCCATCTACCCAACACCTCGACTCCACCTCTCGCTAAAGGTGCCGCTGCTTTACTTGTTACTCATAACTCGTCACTCCCGCTCTCTGTTCCCGCCCCTGACTGCCGAACGGGCAAAAAAAGGACGGGGAGAGCTGACCTGGGACACTCTCCCCATCGCTAAAAGAACCTTTGTCCGCCCCGGGCGACCCTCACAACTGAGCGGGTTGCCTTCATCGGACGAGCCAACATTACTCCAATCCAGACTGTCAGTTGTCTCGGCATCGTCATTCCCTTGTCACTTTTACAGCCAGCCGCCCCCACTCCAGCCGTCCATGTACCAGTTCTCACCCCTCCCTGCGGTAGACTGAAAATCAGCACCCCATGTCCGAAAACAAGCAAAAGTTCTACTTAACCACGCCGATCTACTACGTCAACGCGCGCCCGCACATCGGCCACGCCTACACCACCATCGCGGCCGACGTCATCGCCCGCCGCCACCGCCTCCTCGGCGACGACACCTTCTTCCTCACCGGCACCGACGAGCACGGACAAAAAGTCGAGCGCTCCGCCGCCGCCGCCGGCCTTTCCCCTCAGGCCTTCGCCGACCAGGTCTCCGCCTCCTTCCGCGCCCTCTGGGACCGCATGGGCATCACTTACAACGACTACATCCGCACCACCGAACCACGCCACAAAGCCGGTGTCCAAAAGCTCTTCCAGCTCCTTTGCGACCGCGACGCCATCTACCTCAGCACCTACACTGGCCAGTACTCCGTAGGCGAGGAGATGTTCGTCGATGGCCCCCCCGGCACCATCGGCCCCGACGGCAAGCCCACCGAGACCGTCACCGAAGAGAACTACTTCTTCCGCCTGTCTAATTTTCAGCTTCCACTACTCAATCTCATCGAGAGCAATGAACTTGTCATTCAGCCCGAAGTTCGCCGCAACGAGGTTCTAAGCTTCCTCCGCGGTGATCTTGTCCAAGCAATGACAGAGCCTGGTGATTATCCCGAAGGAGTTAAGCCCCAACTACCTCGGGAGCTTTCGGCAAGCATGATTAATTATTTCGCCGATAAGGGAACTATCGGAAAGACCAAAGCAGGCGCCCCCTACGTCCCCGGAGCTCTAAAAGACCTCTCCATCTCGCGCAGCAGCTTCAAGTGGGGCATCCCCGTCCCGGACGACGAAAAGCACGTCATCTACGTGTGGCTCGACGCGCTCGTCAACTACATGACGGCCATCGGCTACGGCAGCGATGACCCCGCCGAGCAAGCCAAATTCGAAAAATACTGGCCCGCCGACCTCCACCTCGTAGGCAAAGAGATCATCCGCTTCCACTGCGTCTACTGGCCCGCCTTCCTGATTGCCGCCGGCCTGCCCACCCCCAAAGCCATCACCGCCCACGGCTGGCTACTCTTCGAAGAATCCAAAATGTCGAAGAGCCGCGGCAACATAGTCCGCACCGAAACCATCCTCGACGCCTTCGGCACCCTTTGCCCCCCCATCCCAGGCTCCACCGTCATCGACCCCGCCGCAAATACCGTCATCCTGAGCGGAGCCTCGCAGTCTCACCGCGAGGCGGAGTCGAAGGACCCCGAGGAATTCAACACCACCACAACCACTCGAACCTTTCAGCCCCAAATCCCCACCGCCCCAACCACCCCCACCAAAGCCGAACAAGACCTCTTCGCTGCCGACGTCCTACGCTACTTCCTCCTCCGCGAAATCCCCTTCGGCCAGGACGGCAGCTTCAGCTTCGACGCCCTAGTCCAGCGCTATAACAGCGACCTGGCCAACGGCTACGGCAACCTAGTCAGCCGCTCTCTGAAGATGATCTCGCAATATTTTGACGGCGTGATATCCCCCCAATTACAAGAAGTTTCTTATAACAGCTACACGGCAGGGGAGAATGCCGCGACATATGCAGCGATCGTTTTCAGCCCTGAACGACTAGCCACGATACAAAGCTCGATTGATTCAGCCGACTTTGCAATTGCTCTGGCTGGCATTCAGGCTCTTGTTAAGTGGACCGACGATATTCTCTCCGTTGAAAAACCGTGGAAGGAACGAGACACGCTCGAAGACACGCACTACATAAGAACCCAGGTCCTCTATCAATCCGCAGAATCCATCCGCATCATCACCGCCCTCCTTTACCCAGTGATGCCCTACGCCACAGCCAAAGTCTGGGCCCAACTAGGCCTGGGAGACATCGAACAAGCCGCCCGCAAAGGCGACCTAAAAAACCTCCAATGGGGAGACTTAAAACCCGGCACCAAACTAGGCCCACTCTCCCCCATCTTCCCCCGAGCACCAAAGGAACTGATCCAACTCATGACCGACATGGAATCGAACACCGTACAGACCAAACCCGCAACTCACCCCGAAGCCGGGCTCCCGCACATCACCAACAACGCCGACGCCTCCACCAACACCCACACCGAATTCCGCGAATCCCCCATCTCCTCACAATCCCCCGGCAACACACCTCCCGTAGCCGCTGCCCCAACGGACAACCTACAACCTGCAACTGAAAACTCCCCCCAAATCGCCATCGACGACTTCGTAAAAATCGATCTCCGCGTAGCCAAAATCATCGTCGCCGAGCGGATCCCCAAGGCCGACAAGCTCCTCCGCCTCGAAGTCGACCTCGGCTACGAAAAGCGCCAGATCCTCTCCGGCATCGCCGAGTGGTACACCCCCGAAGAGCTCATCGGCCGCCGCATCGTCATCATCGCCAACCTCGCTCCTCGCAAGATGCGCGGCCTCGAGTCCCACGGCATGCTCCTCGCTGCCTCCCACGGCGAATCCGGCAAGCCCATCCTCGCCACCTTCGCGGAAGACATCGAGCTAGGCTCCCGTCTCAAATAATCACTGAAACAGGTTGGAGAAAGCCTGATTCGCTGAAATCCCGAGGCCATGGGCGGCCACGAATACATCGTCGCCGCCCAGCACCGGCATGAATATTCCTAAAGAAACATAGTTCTCCTAATGACATTTCCCTTCGCATGATGCTACGCTGCCCCCATGCAGCGACCGGCACCGATTGGCGTCCTGAGCCTTCTCCTAATCGCAACGGCGACCGCCTTCACCCAAACACCCACAACACCCGACGCCCCACCCCAAACCACCGTCACTCAGAACGCCCCACTCAATCCTGCCTTACCCACCGTCTTCATAGTCGGCGACTCCACCGCCCGCAACCAGGCCGACCTCGGCTGGGGAGACCACTTCGCCCACTACTTCGACACCACGCGCATCAACATCGCCAACCGAGCCCACGCAGGCCGCAGCAGCCGAACCTTCATTAACGAAGGCTCCTGGGACAAAGTCCTCGCCGAGATGAAGCCCGGCGACTTCGTCCTCCTTCAGATGGGTCACAACGACGGCGGCGACCTCGGCGGCACCAAACCCCGCGGCACCATCAAAGGCCTCGGCGACGAGACCAAAGACGTCACCCTCCCCGACGGCCACACCGAAACCGTCCACACCTACGGCTGGTATATGCGCAAATACATCGCCGACACCCGCGCCAAACGCGCCACCCCCATCCTGCTCTCCCTCACCACCCGCAACATCTGGAAGGCAGACGCGGACGGCAAGCCAAGGATCGAACGCGACATGGGCTACGACGCCGACATCCGCCAGCTAGCCCTCGACCAGCGCATCGCCTTCATCGACATGGCCACAGTAGAAGCCGACCGCCTCGAAGCCCTCGGCCCCGAAAAGACCGCCACCCTCTTCCCCATCGACCACACCCACACCAGCCCCGAAGGCGCAGAACTCAACGCCGAATCCGTAGTCCTAGCCCTCCGCAACACCAAATCCCCGCTCGTCGCCTACCTCAAACCATAACAACCTGAGCTATGTTTTTATAACCTCAGCATCTGAATCACGAATTCGATTCCCCCCAAAAACAACTCCAGTTAGAATTTTCAAACTCTATGAACTCACGTGTCCTGTCCCACTCCGGCCCTGCACTTTTTCTCGCCTTCACTCTCATTACAACCCCAGCACTACATGCTCAGGCAACAGAGTCCTCCATCACGAATCAACTTAAGAGTCTTCGTTCTATCCCTACGCCTCAACGGCCCGCCGCCACGATGAAGATCGCCGCAGACATCCGCACCCTGCCTCCCGGTCTCACAAAGGTAAAGCTTGCCGACGGTCTCTCTCACCTTGCCACTGAAGGGGATCCTGGCCAGGAGACCCTCCAGTCTGTCGCGCAAACCCTATCTCAGGCACTCTCCGAATCTCCTGTGCCCCCTAAAAACGATCAGCCTCCCATGCCGTACATGGATCTGGCCAAACTCGTCCGGTATGAGCACGTAACCACCGACCTCAAAGATCCTCTTCTCACCAAAGCCGACGAAATCCTTGCAGCTAACGACGCAGAAATCGAGAAAGCAGACTTTACCCTCAAGGATCTACACGGCAAGAAAGTTACACTCTCCGAACTCCGCGGCAAGATCGTCCTGGTCAACTTCTGGGCCACATGGTGCCCTCCGTGCCGCGCCGAAATGCCGGATCTCGATGCCATCTACACTCACTTCCAGTCTCAAGGCCTGGTCATCCTCTCCCTCTCCGACGAGGACCCCTTCAAGGTCGCCTCCTACATCAGTCCAACCGGCTATCACCCACCTGTTCTCCTCGACACCGGCGGCAAGGTCGCAAAACAATTCCATATCGATGGCATCCCCAAGACCTTCGTCTTCGACCGCGACGGCAAACTCGTCGCACAATCCATCGACATGCGCACACAGCATCAGTTCCTCATGATGCTGTCCAAAGCGGGCCTCCACCCTTAACGACATTTCAAGTAAAGCCACGCAAAGCATAAGAACTTGGGGAGGGCCTGCATACCAGACCTCCCCAAGTCGCTTTAATCCCACGCTTGAACCCCGACCCCCACCATCTCCCCAGACCATTTACACTAGATACTGGGTCGAATTGCGCCCCCGAAGGACACCAGGTTTGCTCAACTCAGCTATAGCTAAAGTCTTTGGTACCAGCAACGAGCGCGCCATCAAGCGCCTAATGCCCATCGTCGCGCAGATCAACGCCTTCGAGCCTGCCATCCAGGCACTCTCCGACGACCAGCTCCGCGCCAAGACCGTCGAGTTCCGCCAGCGCATCGCCGACGCCCTCAAAGGCATCGAGGACACCCCGGAAAACAAAGACGAGCGCATCGCCGCAGAAAAGGCCGCCCTCGACGCCATCCTCCCCGAGGCCTTCGCCGTAGTCCGCGAAGCTGGCAAGCGCGCCGTCGGCATGCGTCACTTCGACGTGCAGCTCATCGGCGGCATCGTCCTTCACTCCGGCAAGATCTCCGAGATGAAGACCGGCGAAGGTAAAACCCTCGTCGCGACCCTACCCTGCTATCTCAACGCGCTCGCCGGCCACGGCGTCCACGTCGTCACCGTCAACGACTACCTCGCCAAGCGCGACGCCGAGTGGATGGGAAAGATCTACGGCTTCCTCGGCCTCACCGTCGGCGTCATCGTCCACGACCTCGACGACGCCCAGCGCCGCGCCGCCTACGGCTCCGACATCACCTACGGTACCAACAACGAGTTCGGCTTCGACTACCTCCGCGACAACATGAAGTTCGAGCTCGCCGATCAGGTTCAGCGCAGCCACTACTACTGCATCGTCGACGAAGTTGACTCCATCCTCATCGACGAAGCCCGCACCCCGCTCATCATCAGCGGCCCGACAGACCAGACCACCGACAAGTACGCCCGCGTCAATGTCATCATCCCCAAGCTCGAACTCGGCGAGCTCATCGAAACCCTCGAGACCAAAACCTGGTCCGGCGATTACGTCGTAGACGAAAAGACCCGCTCCATCACCGTCACCGACGAGGGCTGGGAAAAGATCGAAGGCCTCCTCGGCATCGGCAACATCGCCGACCCCGAGAACTGGGACCTCAAGCACCACGTCGAGACCGCCATCAAGGCCCACTCCCTCTACAGGCGCGACGTCGAGTACGTCGTCAAAGACGGCGAAGTCATCATCGTCGACGAGTTCACCGGCCGCCTCATGCCCGGTCGCCGCTGGTCCGACGGTCTCCATCAAGCCGTCGAAGCCAAGGAAGGCGTCAACATCCGCAAGGAAGACCAGACCCTTGCCACCATCACCTTCCAGAACTACTTCCGCATGTACAAAAAACTCAGCGGCATGACCGGCACCGCCGAGACCGAAGCCGCCGAGTTCGACAAGATCTACAAGCTCGAGATTGTCGTCATCCCGACCAATCGCAAGATGCTGCGCATCGAGAACGCCGACGTCGTCTACCGTACCGCGAAAGAAAAATACTTCGCCGTAGCCGATGAGATCACCCGTCTCCACGAGGCCAAGCAGCCCGTCCTCGTAGGCACGACCAGCATCGAAAAATCCGAGCTCCTCTCCGAGATCCTCAAGCGCAAAGGCGTCCGTCACGTCGTCCTCAACGCCAAGTTCCACGAGAAGGAAGCCGAAATCGTTGCCCAGGCCGGTAGGTTGGGCATGGTCACGATCGCCACCAACATGGCAGGCCGCGGCACCGACATTCTCCTCGGCGGCAACTCCGACTTCATGGCCCGCCAGGACCTCGTCCGCAAGCAGCAGGCCCGCGCCGTCTCCGCAGCCGAGGGAGCCATCTCCCCCGTCGCCGGTCCCGGCATGTTCCGCTTCTACTACCAGTCGCAGGAGTTCGAAACCACGCAAGCCGCTTGGGATGCCGCAGTAGCCTCGCACGAAGCCGCAGCCAAGACGGAGCACGACGCAGTCGTCGGCGCCGGTGGCCTGCACATCCTCGGCACCGAACGCCACGAGTCCCGCCGCGTCGACAACCAGCTTCGTGGCCGCGCCGGTCGTCAGGGCGACCCCGGAGCCTCCCGCTTCTACCTCTCGCTCGAAGACGATCTCATGCGCATCTTTGCTCGTGAGTGGGTCTCCACCCTGCTCCAGCGCCTCGGCATGGAAGAAGGCGTCCCCATCGAATCCGGCATGATCTCCCGCCGCATCGAGGCCGCACAGAAGGCCGTCGAAACCCAGAACTTCGAGTCCCGCAAGCACGTCCTCGAGTACGACGATGTCATGAACAAGCAGCGCGAAGCCGTCTACGGCCTCCGCCGCCAGCTCATGGAAGGCGTCGACCAGAAACAGCTCATCACCGACGACTACGTCTCCACCATCCTCTCCAACATCCTCGACGAGAACGCCCCCGAGAAGGTCCATCCCGAGGAGTGGAAGGTCGACGCTCTCTTCTCCCAGGTTTACGACCTCTTCGGCGCGCACCTTGAAAACGAGATCGACGCATCGCACCTCAACCGCCACGAGCTCGGCGAAGCCATCTTCGACAAACTCCGCGCCCGTTACGACATCAAGGAGCAGATCCTCGGCGCCCAGGCCATGCGCTACCACGAGCGCATCGTCATGCTCAGCGTCCTCGACGGCCTCTGGAAGGATCATCTCCTCTCCATGGATCACCTCAAGGAGGGCATCGGCCTCCGAGGCTACGCCCAGCAGGACCCGCTCGTCGCCTACAAGAAGGAGTCCTTCGAGATGTTCGAGGCCATGATGCTCCGCTTCCAGGAGGACACAGCCCGCCATCTCTTCCGCATGCAGATCATCGGTCCCGACGGCACCCCCATCGAGACCCCTGACCAGATGCCACGCCCCACAGCTCCACCTGAGTTGGTCGGCCAGTCTTCCTCGCAGCCCAGCCTCTCTTCAGGCTCAACCGGAGAGCCTAAGCAGCAACACGCACCCATTCCCGTTCCCACGCGAGCCCCGTCGACCACCATCGACGCCCTCGAGCGCGAGTTCCAGAAGAAGAAGCAGCGTGAACTCGAGCAGGCCCGCTCAGCTGGCTCCAGCACATCCGGCAACGGCAACGCACCTCGCGTCACGGGAGAAAAGATCGGCCGCAATGATCTCTGCCCCTGCGGCTCCGGCAAAAAATACAAAAAGTGCCACGGCGCCGAAGCCTAGAACAGCCTCAACACCTCAAGTTTTTCCCTTGTCGTTGTTCTTGCTGCTGCCTTTTGGTTGTCATCCCGAAGGGATCTGCTTCTGTCTTTGCAGTTGCTTGTTTCTCACCACCCCCGCCCCAATATCGGGGGTGCCCCATCCATGACGCAGTCTCATCGCGACGTGGGTGGGAATGTATACCGCTCCCCCCAGCTCTTGCTTTTGCTGTTGAAGTTGCCTTTTCCCCAGCCAGAAACAACCCCACCCACCTACTTCAGCAAATCATCCAACAACAACTTAGCCTTCGTCGCCAGAGTCTTAGCCCCCTCGACATCCCCTGAGTTCAGCGCCTCCTGAGCCTGCCGCTGAAAATTCCTTACCTTGCTGATCTGCGCCTTCTGATCATCCGACATCTGCGTCGGCAGACCATTCAGCCGCTTCTCATTCGCGGCAATCATATCCGCAGCCTCCTGCTGAGACTTTGGATTTGCCTCTCCACCGGAAGTCAGCGCACCAATCGCCGAAGCCTCGGTCCCCGCATCGTTACTCGCTACCTGCACAGGAGGCTCAGGTGTTGGCTTAGCAACGGGCTTTCTTCTCTCCCGTTTCGGCTTCGCAGCATTGGAGGCAACCGGCACCGGCGGCAGCTTCGCCGTCTGAGGCTCGATCATCGGCGGATGTTCCGGCGGAGGCGGTGTCTCCAACGCCACCGGAGCCTGAATCGGCGGCAAAGGAGGAGCCTGTACCTTCTTATGGCACCCTTCCGCACCAAGCGCCAGTCCTGCGCATAACAACGCAGCCGCCACTCTTCGCCTTATATCGTTCTGGTCCTTCAAGCGTCTCTCTCCCTACCCCTTGCGTCCGGCTCCAGCCGCAACGCCCTTTCGAACCTCAGCAGCGCTCGAGGCCAACGGCAGCCTCAGCGTAAAAGTCGTACCCCGGTCAGCCGCCGCCGGATCAGCATTCGACCTTACATCCATCGCACCGCCATGCAACTGCAAAATGCGATACGTCATCGCCAGACCGATTCCGCTCCCCTTTGGTTTGGTCGTGAAGTACAACTCGAAGATACGCGGTAATAGCTCTACTGGTATACCCTCTCCTTCATCGACAACCTCCACAACCGCAAATTGATGGTCCCGGTGCATCCTGACCCACAACTGACCGCCCTTTGGCATCGACTGCATCCCGTTCAGCAGCAGATTCAGCAGCGCCTGCCGCACCAGTTCCGCATCCACACGAACCATCACCGGATCAGGCGGCCACTGAGCGACCACGTGGACACCGTTCTCCCGCATCTCGGCCGCAGTCAGCTCAACCACGCTCCCAACCACCTGCCTCAGATCATGCTCTCTCAGCTTTAACTCCATTGGACGAGAAAAATCTGCCAACGTCTGCACAACTCGATCCAACCGTTGCATCTCCCCGGACAAAATCTCCACATGCCGCTGCGCCCCGCTGAAAGCCTCTCCATCGCGACCCGCCAGTTTCCCACGCAGTAGCTCCAGATGCACCACCATCGCGTTGATCGGGTTCTTCACCTCATGTCCCACGCCCGCTGTCAGCCGTCCAATCGCCGCCAGCCTTCGTGCAATCTCAAGCTCCTGCCCCAGTTGCATCATCGACTCAACGTCCCGCAAAGTCACCAGCGTGCCCATATTGCCGCTGCCGCCCAATCCATCGTCGATCCGGTCCAGCGAAATCTGCACCTGTCGCCCATCCTCCAGCGTCACGCCCTCCGCGCTCACCTGCCCCCCACTGGCGAAAGCCTCCAGCACCGCCGCACCCAGCGCCGTCTCCGGCTTAAATATCTCTTCCAGCTGCCGTCCCACCAGATCCTCTTCCGGCTTATTCAAAAAGTAAGCCACAGCATCCGACACCATCACCGCTCGCTGATCCTCTGTAAACAGCAACACGCCATCCCTCAGCGTATCCAGCATCTGGTTCAGATTGGCCTGTAATGCGGTATAGCCCTCTTCTCTGCTGCGCAACTGTTCGCCCAACCGGTCGATGGACTTCGTCACCCGAACCACAGCATCGTTGCCTTCAGCGCTCGATTCCGGCAGAGGCTGTGGCCCCGTAGACCTCAGCGTAAGGTGTTCCAGCTGTCTGCTGATCAGTTCAATCGGCTGCAGCGCCACATTCGCCAGCAACGCCGCCGCCGCCATCGCCAGCAACGCCGCTACCAGTGCAAAGAGCATCGCCTTCTTCAGCCATGGCTCATACGCATTGCGCAAAAACGTCGATTGAATCCCGACATGCACCACCAGAAACGGCATCCCGTTGCGCTCCAGCGGCTGCGTAATGTCCAAAACCCTCGGCCGGCCAAACACCTGACGCGCCTGATACAGAATGCTGCCTTCGCGCACACTCTCCAGACTCATCCGGTAAGCCATCTGCTGATTCAGCGTGTCCGGATCCGTGCTGACCAGTGTCATCCCATGAGCATCCGTCACGCTCACATCCTGCACCGTCTGCGAGTAGCGAAGAATCGCACTCATCACATCGGCCAGCGGTTGATACTTCCGCAGCGCATCCGTTACGGCCACATGCAGCGCCTCGTCCGTCTTATCTACCGGAGGACTCGCCCGCAGCCCCGTCTCCACCGCCTGCCGCGTCATCAGCACGACCTCGCGCGCCAGTACGCTGTTCGCCTCCGCCGTCTGCTCCACCCTCTGCCGCAGCAATTCCCCTACGAACATCGACGACAGCACGAACACAATAGCAAACGTCAGGCCCGTGGCCGACAGCACTAGCTTGGTCGTCAGACGCATCCTTACTCCGTCGCCGAAGAAGCCGTATTCTGATATTCCTTCAACTTATTCTGCAGCGTCTTCGAGCTGATTCCCAGTATCTCAGCCGCCTTCGTTTTATTGTTGTGTGTCGACGACAGCGTCTTCAAAATCAGCTGCCGTTCAGCCTCATCCACCGTCGTACCCACTTCAACCCGCACCGTATTCTGCTCCTCGATATAGCGTTTCACCTCGCCTGAAGCATTCGCCTCCGCAATGGCTGCCGCTATCTCTCGCTTCGCATACTGCCCGCTCTTCTTCACCAGAGGAGCAAATCCCGGGCTCCCAAACTGCGGCGGCAGATGCTCAATCCCCAGCAAACCCGACCCCGCCAGAATCACCGCCCGCTCAATCGTGTTCCGCAGCTCGCGTACATTGCCCGGCCACTTGTACTCCTCCAGCCGCTTCAGCAGCGCGTCCTTCATCCCCGTGACCGTGCACCCGTGCCGCTCATTCATATCGGCAATCATCTTCTCGGCAATCTTCGCTACATCCTCAACATGCTCGCGCAGCGGCGGCATCTGAATGTTGAATACATTCAACCGGTAATACAAATCCCCGCGTAGCTCACCATTAGCCACCGCCTGCTCTGGATCCTTGTTTGTCGCCGCCACCACCCGCACATCCACCGGCGTCTCCACCTTGCTGCCTAGCCTCCGCAGCTTCCTGTCCTCCAGCACGCGCAGCAGCTTGGCCTGAGTCGCCGCCGGCATCTCGCCAATCTCATCCAGCAGCAGTGTCCCTTCTTCCGCCAGTTCAAAGCACCCAGCCCTGCGCTCTACTGCCCCGGTAAACGCGCCCTTCTCATGCCCAAAGATCTCGCTCTCGATCAGCGTCTCCGGAATCGCCGCACAGTTCACTGCAACAAAAGGCTTCCCTCGCCGCCCGCTCAAATCGTGCAGCGCTCGCGCAACCAGCTCCTTACCCGTTCCGCTCTCGCCCGTCACCAGCACGCTCACATTCGACGGAGCCACCCGCTCAATGAGCGAAAAAATCTCCTTCATCTTCGACGTTGAGCCCACCAGTGCTCCGACCCCGTCCAACTCCCGAGCTTCACGCTTCGAGACCTCCGCATCCACATCGGCCTCATGCTGCCTGCTCGCATTCTGCAAAATCGTCCGCAGCCGCACCGGATCGACCGGCTTGGGGATATAGTCATACGCCCCCATGCGCATCGCTTCCACCGCTGAATCAATCGATCCCTGCGCCGTCAGCATCACCACCGCAATCCGCTGCGGCAACTCGCCGATCCGCTCCAGCAATTCCATCCCATCCATGCGCGGCATCTTCAGGTCCGTCACCACAATCGACGGCCCCCACTGCACGGCGCGCTCCAGCCCCTCCACCCCATCGGCGGCGCTCTCTGCACGATAACCCCAGCTCTCGATCAGCTCCGTCAAGCCGCTTCGGGCATGAACTTCATCTTCGACAATCAACACCTTTTCCAAGGCAATCACCCTTCCATTCCATACTTCGGGCCGCAGATCAAGGTGATATCCGTATGATGCGACCTATTCAACCACGGTTATGAGGCGTAACCCAAATAAATTCAGTACCAACCCGCACAAAAACGCGAGAGCGCCCCAACTCTGCAAAACTCTTCACCTTCTATTGTCTACTTACTTGCTCCGACTTCCTAGTCCCCTGCTCGAGCCCCTCATCCCTGCGCTATCCTTAAACCCATGCTTGAGCCAGAAATCTCGCCCCAGTCCTTCGCCGAACTTCGCCAGCAACCCAACGCCCCTCTTCTGTTGGACGTCCGCGAGCCCTGGGAATATCAATCCGCCCATCTCCCCGACTCCCTCCTGATGCCCATGGGCGAAGTCGCCTCCCGCGCCCACCAGGAGCTCGACCCCGACGCCCCCATCGTCGTCCTCTGCCACCACGGAGCCCGCTCCCTCAGCGTCACCATGTGGCTCCGCAATCAGGGCTTCGACCACGTCCAATCCCTCGCCGGAGGCATCGACAGCTGGTCCCGCTCCATCGACGCCACCATCCCTCGTTACTAAAAGCCTCAAGAAAACCCCGCGCAGTTTACTTGGCCCGAGGATGTGTCTCGTCATATACCCGCTGCACCTGCCCCACGGTCAACTGCGTATAACGCTGCGTAGTCGAAAGCCGCTCATGCCCCAGCATCTCTTGAATCGCCCGTAGATCCGCCCCCTCCTCCAGCATGTGCGTCCCAAACGCATGCCGCAGCGTATGCGGATGCACATCCGCCGCCAGCCCCCTGCTCAGCGCAATAGCCTTGACGATCCGCCCCACACTCCGCGTCGTCAACCGGCAATCTCCGCGCATACGTAGATTCATCACCAGCGGCCCCTCATGCACCAAAGCCCCTTTACCAGCGGCCAGCAGCTTAGCCTCACGCAGCGGCAGATAACCCCGCAAAGCAGCAGCAGCCTCGTCTCCCAGCGGAACCAGCCGCTCCTTTCGGCCCTTGCCTCGCACCAGCACCGCATCATCCCGCCACTTCACGCTGCCCATATCCAGCCCCACCAACTCCGAGTTCCGAATCCCGCACCCATACAGCAACTCCAGAATCACCCGATCCCGCTCAGGCCAAGCCGCCACCTCCGCCTCGCCGCCTTTGATCTTCTTCGAGCCATCGCCCTGAGCCTTCCCCCTCAAACCCTCCAGCGAATTCAGTACCCGATTCACCTCTTCCACACTAGGCACCCGCGGCAAATGCTTCGGCAGCTTCGGCGTGCTCACCAGCAGCGCCGGATTCTGTCGAACCTTCCCCTCCTTCGCCAGCCACTTAAACCAGCTCCTTACCGCCGCCAGCGCCCGAGCCGCACTAGCCTTCGTCAGCCCACGCTCATACAGCAGCCCAAGATAAGCCCGAATATGCAAATGCTCCACCGCCGCAACCCCAGCACCCTCACCCATCGTCTCCTGCAAATAAGCAGCAAAATTCTTAACCTCCCGAGCATAAGCCCGCACCGTATGCTCCGACGCTCCGCGCTCATTCGCAAGCATCGCCAGAAACTTGTCCGCCAATCCTTGAATTTCGCTCACCGACCCCACGACCGCACTTCCTTTTGCGAACCTTATTGTTTGTCAAAAAATGAATACAAGGATCATTCCGAACAGAGCAATGCCGCCCCACATCTTTACAAGAAACACCTTAGTATCGCGGTTCATCTCTCTCCCTGTAGCCGCACCCCAACCAATAGAGAGAAGGAAACCAACAACTCCTACCGCCAAATCAATCACAAGGACAGGGGCAGCATTCGTAAAGCTATGCTCCATTGCTCACCCTCCGTTTCCCCCGCGGATGATGGTCCCGATGCACCTGCTTCAACCGCCCCAGCGCGACATGCGTATACACCTGAGTCGTAGCAATATCAGCATGCCCCAGCAGCGTCTGCACACTCCTCAAATCCGCCCCATGCTCCACCATATGCGTCGCACAACTATGCCGCAGCTTATGCGGACTAGCCTTACTACCACTCGGCGCAGAGCCCCGCACCATCTCCCAAACCCACTGCCGAGTCAGCGGATTCCCCCTTACACTCAGGAACAGCGCCCGCTGCACTCCCGCCTTCACCAACCCCGGCCGACCCATCGCCAGATACCGTTCCAACGCCTCCACCGCACTCCGCCCCAGCGGAACAATCCTCTCCTTATCGCCCTTCCCTCGCACCTGCGCCCGAGCCATATCTAAGTGCAGATCCTCCACCCGCAGCGCACAAATCTCCCCCACCCTCAACCCACCCGCATACAGCAGCTCCAGAATCGCATGATCCCGCAGCGCCAGCCCATCCGCATCTGCCGCCCGAGCAGCCACCCCCGTCCGCTCCAGCATCTCGCCCACTTCACCTTCAGCAAGGCTCTTCGGCAACACCTTCCAACTCGCCGGAGTCTCCACATTCACCGTAGGATCATGCTGAATCCGCTTATCCATCAGCAGCCAGCGATAAAACCCCCGCAGACAACTCAGCTTCCGCGCAATCGACCGCGACTCCACCCCATGCCCCCGCAGCCCCTCCATAAACCCACTCACATCAGCCTGCATGGCCCCCACCAGCAACCCATCCCGCCCCTCGACATGCTCCGCAAACTGCTCCAGATCCCGCTGATACGCCTCACAACTAGCCGGCCGCAGCCCCTTCTCCACACGCAGATAGGTCACATACTCCCGCACCACCCGCACATTCCCCGAAGCCTGGCCAGCAGCCTGCATAAGCCCAATTATCCGCGTCCTACCGCATGAAAACTCACCCACCACCAACCCCGTACCCACCTAGCCAGCACCCGATTCGCCACTTCCCACCTTCCAATCTTCTTTTGCACTAAGCTGACACCAAGAACCACGAACCCGCGTCTTACCTGCTAAGGCATTCGCTCATGATCACCGAACAGCTGCGTCCAACGCGCCATCGCATCTAAATCCGGCCTCCGAGGAGTCCTATCCGCACATGCTCGATCGTCTCCGTATCTCCCCCCGCACACCAAGCCGCCTTTTTTCGCGCAATCTCCTTCGAAGCACCCTCCTGATCACCCTCGCCACCACAACCCTCCACGCCCAGGACAAGCTCTCCCTCGACCCCGCCCGCAGCGAGGTCCACTTCACCCTCACCGACACCATCCACGTAGTCCACGGCACCTTCCACATGCAACAGGGAGACATCACCTTCGATCCCGCCACCGGCAAAGCCTCCGGCTCCATCGTCGTCGACGCCCTCAGTGGCCAAAGCGGAAACTCCATGCGTGACCACCGCATGACCGACGACGAGCTCAAAGCCTCTGCATTCAAAACCATCTCCTTCGCGCCAACACACATCGTCGGAACCTTCAACGCAACCGGCGACTCCACCCTGAAGGTCCACGGCACCTTCACCCTCCTCGGCACGCCGCACGAGATCGACGTACCCATGCAAGTCCAGGTCAACGGAGACCAGTTCCACGCCGTCGGCTCCTTCCCCGTGCCCTATGTCCAGTGGGGCCTAAAAGATCCCAGCACCTTCATGATCAAAGTCAACAAAGAAGTCCAGATCGACCTCTCGCTCATGGGAACCCTGCACCACTAGCCGTCCGCCACCCACCCACCCAGCCGCTCCCGGCTGATAAACTTGAACCAGCATGTTTGAAAACCTCAGCGACAAACTCCAGCGATCCTTTAAGAACCTCCGTGGCCAGGGCTCCATCACCGACGAGAACATCTCCGATGCCCTCCGCGAGATCCGCCTCGCCCTCCTCGAGTCCGACGTCAACCTAGCCGTCGTCAACGAGCTGATCGAACACATCCGCACCCGCGCCCTCGGGTCACAAGTGGCAACGGCGCTCTCCCCCACAGAGCAGATCGTCAAAATCGTCCACGACGAACTCATCAACGTTCTAGGCCGCGACACCGCCCGCTTCCAGAAATCCTCCCAGCCGCCATCGGTCATCCTCATGGCCGGCTTGCAAGGCTCCGGTAAAACCACCACCTCCGGCAAGCTGGCCCAGTGGCTCAAAAAAGCTGGCCACCGCCCCATGCTCGTCTCCGTCGACGTCTACCGTCCCGCCGCCCGCGAGCAGCTCGCCATCGTAGCCCGCTCCATCAACGCCAACCTCTACGAGGGCAAGGTCACCGAAGCCACCCCCGGCACCGACGACGTCCTCCGCCTCGCCCGCGAAGCCAAGCGCGAAGCCGCCAGCTACGGCTGCGACATCCTCATCGTCGACACCGCCGGCCGCAACCACATCGACGACACCCTCATGGCCGAGATGGCCGCGCTCAAAAAGCTCCTCAACCCCTCCGAGATCCTCTTCATCGCCGACGCCATGACCGGTCAGGACGCCGTCAACTCCGCCAAGGCCTTCAACGACTCCCTCACCATCACCGGCGCCGTCCTCACCAAGATGGACGGAGACGCCCGCGGCGGCGCAGCCCTCTCCATCCGCCACGTCACCGGCGCGCCCATCAAGTTCCTCGGCACCGGCGAAAAGCCCGACGCCTTCGAGCCCTTCCACCCCGACCGCATCGTCTCCCGCATCATGGGCCACGGCGACATCGCCACCCTCATCGAGCGCGCCGAAGAAAAACTCGACCGCGGCAAAGCCGAGCAGTTCGCCAAGAAAGCCCTCTCCGGCGACGGCTTCACCCTCGACGACTTCCGCGACCAGCTCCGTCAGATCAAGAAGATGGGCAGCATGAAATCCATCCTCAAGATGCTCCCCTCGGTAGGCCCCTTCGCGGGCATGCAATCGGCCATCGACAACGTAGACGAAGGCCAGTTCACCCGCGTCGAATCCATCATCAACTCGATGACGCAAAAAGAGCGCCTCGACCACGAGATCATCAACGGCAACCGCCGCAAGCGCATCGCCAAAGGCTCAGGCACTACCGTGCAGGACGTCAACAATCTCCTCCGCCAATACGCCCAGATGCGAAAGATGTTCAAAACCATGGGCAGCGGCGGCGGCCTAAAAGCCCAGCAACGCATGATGAGCCAAATGCAAGGCCGCCAAAAATTCGGCCGATAGCTATCTAGATGGATTTGCCTATTCTGCTATATTCGAGCGGCCTGATGAAAAGAGTGATCTTAACCGAATGAATGGCCAATGGATAGGCGCTATGCCGGTACAAATTCTGGGTTACTCGTTATTGACATTGATGACGTAGGCACGCACTACGAAGGGATCGCCTGCGCTTATGACGACAATCCGTCATTTCCGGGTACATGCGTCTTCATCAAAACCATTGACAAACAAAATTCATTTCAGAATCGCCTTGATCTTCTACCTATCGATCCTCATACCGGCGAACCAACCACCTGGGATAAGATCGCGAGTCTCTTCGAGTCGAACGTCGTTGTACCCGACTACGCCGATGTCAGCCTAAATTTTAGCGGCGACAGCCTGAGTATTATTTGGAAAACAAACATCAACACCTCTGGCTCAGCCGAAATCAAGAGAACTAAAGCCAGCACCCCAACTGAATATAAGCCCGTCCCCGAGGTCAACAGCTGGGAACAGTTCAAGACTTACGTAAGCAATCTCGAACACCGCCGCTACATATTTCGCGGACAGTCTCAACCTTTACGCCTTCGTACGAGTTTTCATCGAACAGGTCGAGCGAATTTATCGCGATTCTTAAACGATGATATTAGGACGCTACACCGTCACTTGAGTCAGAGAACGAGTCATGTATTCAACCTAAGTATCCCTGACGAAAACGGGGCTTTCTTTAATCTCGTACAGCACCATGGATATCCGACGCCATTACTGGACTGGACATTTTCGCCATTTGTTGCCACTTTCTTTGCCTATCATCGGATTAAGAACTCCGAAGCTCGTGCCACCGTTGAGGAAAAAATTCGTATTTTCATTTTCGACCAAAAAGCATGGCGAGAGACGTTCCGACAATTTAGCCATTTGACTTGGCGTAAACCGCACTTTTCGATAATGGAATTTATCGCAATTGACAATGAGCGACTGACTCCACAACAGTCCATCTCAAGCGTTACGAATGTAGATGACATAGAAACATACATTCGGTCAATGGAAAGCGCCGAGAAGCAATTTCTGAGAATCGTTGAGCTACCTAAGAATGAACGCCCCAGCGTGATGAGGGAACTGAGCGTTATGGGGATCACGGCTGGGTCATTGTTTCCCGGACTAGATGGAGCTTGCGAAGAGCTAAGGGAAAGATTCTTCGATCTTTGAAAAATCAGGGTAGGACGGGTGGCCCACCTCTAACTAACCGAAAATGTGGGTGGACGGGTGGGCGGGTGGCCCATACATCGAAAGTCGCCGACACCTCGGGTGCCCCATTCATGCAGTCTCACCGCATGAGTGGGTCATTCGCGCAAAGCGCGAACCGCCTTACTTAAGACGGCTTCAGTTGTGCAAGGCAGGTGTGGTTCAACGCTTCTGGTACGGGTGGAAGATGTAGTCCTTCGCCTTCACGGCCACATGGCACTTGGTCCCGCAGTTTACGGGGCTGGGATCTGCCGTGAACTTGTCCGATGCGGCTTCATAGTTGAACACCGCGTATCCCCATCCGCCGTCATCTTTCAAAAATCTCTTGCTGTCCTTTTCCATAACGAAAGCCTGTTTAAAAACGTCAGGTACATCCACAGCGAAGGGAGCCTCCGTGCTCTTCTTCTGCTTCCACTGGAGCTTCGCGATCTTGGCGCCATCCGGGAAAGGCGTGCCGTTGCCCGGAAAGCCATCCTTGAACGCCTGGATCATGATCGGATTAGCCACGATCACCTTAAGCACTTCGTCGGTTCGGGCTGAAGAGACCACCGCCCAGTCCTCGTATCCCTTGAAGTCGGAGAATGCGATTCCACCCGGCGATTTCAGCGAGTACTTTTCCTGCGAGTAAACGGCCGCGGCGCCGAGAACAGCGAGCACTGCCATGGCTCTCCCAATCGTGAGCTTGCTCCTGGACTTCATGGTTATCCCTCATAAGGAGAATTTCTATCTCGCCTTGCTGGATGCGGCACAGAATATCACACTCCCAAATCCTGATTTATGAATGCGAGCTTGCGCGAGTGGCCACCTATTACTCTCAACTAACCACGAAAGCTCGGGTGCCCCATCCTTCGCGCTTTTTGCGAAGGGTGGGAATGTAACAGTTCGTGCGCGCGGTCATTTACAGAAACGTGACAACCATCTCATCACCTTCAGTTGCCACAAACCTACCGCAACACCCCTCAAGTCAGAGGAGAATAGCGCAGCCCCAAGGATGCAGCCGCGCCTTCCATCTATCTGCATTTAACGGATAAACCGCTTGCGAACCACTCCCGCGGTGCCGACCAAACCAATGCCAAGGAGCACGAAGGTTGACGGCTCAGGAACAGATGAATCGGTCTGCGTGATCACCAGCGTATCGCCGGAACCATAGTAAGTCTGCGTGCCGTCAAGATAAACACTTTCTGGGAAGACAATGGTTCCAGGGGTGAACACCGCTTGGCCGTTTACATTGGTGTAGATCTGAACTCCCTGCTCGAAGTAATAGACATAGTTCGGAACACCATTCACTCGCCCGGTCTCACGGCCGACGTAAAGCTCGGCACCAACCCCGAGCGCCTGAAGACTCTCGACACCCTCGACAGCGTAGTCACTGGCAAGTGGCGAATAAACTTCGCCATTAAGAGTAAACGGTACCGCATAATCGAACTCCTCGACATTACCAGGGAACCCGAGCTCGAAAGTGAATGGCGTCGAATCCGAAAGAGAGAATTGGATCGTGTCTGAGCCGTGTGTAAGGGTGAAGTTCGTGATGGTGTCGGCATGGACGGCCATATTGGAAGCAAAGAGCAGAGTACTGCAAGCAAACAGCGACAACGCCAAACGCATGAGGGCCCTTTTTCACTTTGGAGATGAGCCCAATATACCGGCATCCTGTATCCCAATCGAGGTAAATTCAGGGTGCGCATGTACATCCAAAGTGCTATTGACTAGAGACGCGCGCGAATCATTCTTCACCACCCCTAAAAGGGACAACACATCCGTCCAGAGCGTATCCTCCCACCCGAAAGCAGTTCTCGAAAACCGAGGACACTGACATCTCGCTACGAACGCGAGCGGCCCACAGGGAATCAACCGGCCAGGTACGTCGTTGGGGCTCCAACATAAATCCCAAAAATAAAAACTCAGAAAGAAGGCAGAATATGGCACTGATCTACACCTTAGCGAAGCAATGCCTCACTGACGTCAAGGACCCCGCCGGTTTCTGGCAGATCGAAGGGGGCAACGTCCTTCAGGACAAAGAACCCATCGCCACCTATTCCAGCGTCAGACGAGTCGACTGCGGCACAAC
The DNA here is from genome assembly GCA_963738855.1 of uncultured Acidobacteriaceae bacterium. Taxonomy (GTDB): domain Bacteria; phylum Acidobacteriota; class Terriglobia; order Terriglobales; family Acidobacteriaceae; genus Edaphobacter. The sequence continues at coordinate 568,265 of CAVTYC010000001.1, forward strand.
CGAGTTGAAAACCTCCATGCTGTGGACGACACTATTCTTCCTGAAAGGGAACTCGGAGAACATAACCCTTCACGGCGCCCATAATCTCTCCAGCGGTAGTGAAACTGGCAGCGTAAGCGCCGCGTCCCCGGCCTTCGCCGCGCACATAGGCAAGCAGTTCACGCGCGCGTGGCCAACACCCTGACGATCGCCTGAAACAGGCGGCGAGACACTCCACCCATGGCCTTTTCCACACCGAAATCCTTGACACCCCTGTTAAACTAAACACAGCAAGAAAGAAGAAAGCCCGGTGCAAAGCCGGGCTTTTTTCCTTGCAGACAAGTCATACCGAAGTCCAGACCTAAAGTATCTACTTCGAAGACTTTGCGTACTTAAGTACGGGGAGGGGAGGGTCAAAAAAACGTCCTCACCAACACCATGGGATAACCTGAACTCCCCATGCGTCCGACCACACACCTCCGCCTCTGCACAATTATTTTCCTCGTCGCAGCCCTCACCTCAGCCTCCGCACAAAACTTCGCCGACATCAAACCGACTCCAGCCCAGACAGCCTGGCAAGACCTCGAAGTCGGCGTCATCATCCACTTCTCCACCAACACCTTCCTCAACCGCGAATGGGGCGACGGCACCGCTTCACCCTCCACCTTCAACCCCGCTCACGTCGACACCGACCAATGGATGCAAGCCGCCAAATCCGGCGGAGCAAAGTACGCAGTCCTCGTCGCCAAGCACCACGACGGCTTCGCCCTCTGGCCCAGCAAGCAAACCGACTACAGCGTAAAGAACAGTCCCTGGCTCGGCGGCAAAGGCGACCTAGTCCGCATGGCCTCCGACTCCGCCCGCAAAGCCGGCCTCAGCTTCGGCATCTACCTCTCCCCCTGGGACCGCCACGACGCCCGCTACCCCGACCCCGCCGCCTACGACAAGTACTACCTCTCCCAACTCGACGAACTAGCCACCTACGACTTCGACAAAATCATCCAGGAACTCCGCACCTACCAGCCCAACACCCTCGTCTTCGCCGATGTCGCCCTCTACAAAAACGCCGACATCCGCTGGGTCGGCACCGAATCCGGCACTGTCCCCTACGAGAACTGGAACGTCATCGACCGCGCAGGCTACCTTCGCTGGCGACCAGTCGAAGCGGACACGCCCCTCCGCAAAGCCCACTGGTTCTGGCACCCCAACGACGAAAGCTCCCTCCACACCGTCGACGAACTCCTCACCATCTACAACGAAACCGTAGGCCGAGGAGCCCAGCTCATGCTAGGCATCGCACCCGACAACACAGGCCGCATCCCAGACGCCGACGCCCAGCGCCTGCAAGAGTTCGGCACCGCACTCCACCGCCTCTACACCCACAACCTGGCCGCCGAATCCGGCACCGTAGCCGGAGACGCATCAGCAGCCATCGACAACGACCTATCCACCTTCTGGTCCGCCCCACCCCGCCACGCCACCCTCGAAATCACCTTCAAAAAGCCCATCACCTTCGACCGAGCCGTCACTATGGAGTGGCTCAACGAAGGCCAGAACATCCAGGACTACAGCATCGAAGCATGGCAAAACGGAGCCTGGAAACCCCTCGTCCACGCCCAGGCCATCGGCCACAAAAAGATCGACATCTTCCCACCCGTCACAGCCCAGCGCGTACGCCTGAACCTCCTCTCAACCACAGGATCAGCCGCGATCCGAGAGTTCCAGCTCTACGATGGAAGCGCATCCGCAAAGTAAGCCAGAGGACATCCCCATGACCCAACCCTCAGAAAACACCAACAACGGGAAGACCACCATAGCCCCCATGCTCTCCGTCCGAAACGGAGCAAAGGCAGTCGAGTTCTACAAAGCCGCATTCGGAGCCACCGAGTTATTCCGCATGGACGCCGATGACGGAACAGTAGTCGCTCAACTATCCGTGGATGGGGCCTCCTTCTGGCTGGCTGACGAATCTCCCGAACACCAGAACTTTAGCCCCGAAACGCTCGACGGCGGCACCGTCCGCATGATCCTGACCACCGAAGACCCCGACGCCGCCTTCAAAAGAGCCGTAGCAACCGGAGCCACCATCGTCTGGGACATGACCAACGAATACGGCTGGCGCATAGGCCGCGTCGTCGATCCCTTCGGCCACCACTGGGAGATAGGCAAGCCAGACCGCTCGTAACCCACACATCGCATCAAACTGATACCGACATCAAGAAAGAAATGAAGACCGATTCCAAAATCACCGAGCAAGAGATCAGCACCCTGGTAGACAGCTTCTACGACAAAGTCCGACTCGATCCCGACATCGGCCCCATCTTCAACGCCATCGTCGGCGACTGGCCTCACCACCTCGCCACCCTCAAAGACTTCTGGTCCACGGTCCTCCTCACCACCGGCCGCTACAAAGGCGACCCCATGATGACCCATCTCCAACTCCCGCTCGATCGTGACCACTTCGAGCGCTGGCTCACCCTCTTCGCCGAGACCGCAACTGACGTTCTATCCCCCGATCACGCCGTCACCGTCATCGCCAAATCACAACGCATAGCCCAGAACTTCAAAGCAGCAATCGCCTTACAGCAATCGAAAGCCACCACAGAGCGCGCCCTTTGATGCACTCCGCAGTGCGCAAGACACCGAGAACTAAATATTTCGAATCGTTTCTAATCCCTTACAAACAGCATCACACCCTTTAGCAGCGAATCTTCGCTGTCGGAGAAGTCAAAATGCTTATCCTTCTGATCGTTCTGATTCTGGTGTTCGGCTTTGGCGGTTACCGCATGGGTCCAGGTCTCGGCTACTACGGCGGAGGCGGCTTAAGCCTCATTCTCACCATCGTCCTCATCCTGCTCCTGCTCAAAGTCATCTAGCTGCGCTCGACGCCATGCCCATTCTTCGCGCTGTGAAGAATGGGCTCGTGGCATAAGCCAATCGCGCCACCGCCTACCTGCATCCATCAGTCACTTGCATTTACAGATGCCAGCCACTACATTTGGCTCCGGTAAACGATTCCACCCGGAGAACCACCCCAGACCATGCCCTTCACTCGCCGTCAGGCGCTTAAGCTTCTCTCCGCCGCGACACCCGCCCTCGCCCTCCGCCGCTCTCTAGCACTACCAGCCGACCTCCCGATCAGCTCCGGCCCTTACCACGGCACCCGCGAATCCCTCACCGCCTACCGCATCCCCGACTGGTTCGCCGACGCCAAGTTCGGCATCTGGTCCCACTGGGGGCCCCAATCCTCCGTCGAATACGGCGACTGGTACGCCCGCCTCATGTACATCCAGGGCACGCCGCAATACGAATACCACGTCAAAACCTACGGCCACCCCTCCAAAGTCGGCTACAAAGACGTCATCCCCCAATTCAAAGCCGCCCGCTGGGACCCCGACCACCTCATGGATCTCTACGTCAAAGCCGGCGCAAAATACTTCTTCTCCATGGGCGTCCACCACGACAACTTCGACATGTGGAACTCCAAATATCAGCCCCGCTGGAACGCCGCAGCCACAGGCCCCAAGAAAGACATCGTCGGCATCTGGAAGACCGCCGCCCGCAAGCGCGGACTACGCTTCGGCGTCAGCGAGCATCTCTCCAACTCCTTCGACTGGTTCGCCCCCGCCCACACCGCCGACACCACCGGGCCACTCGCCGGAGTCCCCTACGACGGCACCCTGCCCGCCTATGCCGACCTCTACCACGACTACACCGGCATGCCCGCCGACTTCATCAAAACCGCCAAAGACATGGGCCGCGTAGCTCCTGACCGTTGGAAGCGCCAGTACTTCAACCGCATCAAAGACCTCATCGACCAGCACCAGCCCGACATCCTCTACACCGACGGCGGCATCTCCTTCGACGAATATGGCCTCTCCCTCGTCGCCCACCTCTACAACACCAGCGCCGCAAACCACAACGGCAAAGTCGAAGCCATCTACGAAAGCAAAACCGCCACCGACTGTATCACCGGAACCTGCGCCCTCGATCGCGAGCGAGGTGTCCTCGACGCCATCTCCGAAAAGCCCTGGCAAACCGACACCTGCATCGGCGAGTGGCACTACAAACGTGGCGTCAAGTACAAGTCCCCCAAAAAAGTCATCGACCTCCTCGTCGACATCGTCAGCAAAAACGGCAATCTGCTCCTCAACTTCCCTCTTCCCAACTCCGGCGAACTCGACGCTGACGAACTCGTCACCCTCGACGGCATCACCGGATGGATGGCCGTCAACAGCGAAGGCATATACGCTACCCGTCCCTGGAAGATCTACGGCGAAGGCCCCTCCACCAAGGTCGTCATCGCCGCCAACGGCAAAGAATTCGACCCCAACGAAGGCAAAAAGCCCGACCTCACCGCCGAAGACATCCGCTACACCACCAAAGGCCCAATCATCTACGCCTTCCTGCAAGGCTGGCCCTCAAACACGGCAACGATCCCCGCATTCGGCACAACCAGTCCGCAGAATCCCCCCAAGATCACCAGCGTCCATCTCCTCGGCTACAGCGATCCCCTTCGCTTCACTCAAGACCCAACTGGCCTCAAAGTGACCTTCCCCACCAATCCCATCCCAACCGGAGCAATCGGCGTCACCCTAAAACTCACCACCACATAAGCTGCAAACATTAAGCCGCATGCAATGAGAAGACGCGAGGGCTAGGAAATAAAAGTAACAAGTGAGTAAGAAGTAAAAAGTAAGAAACAAGAAGTAAGTAAGAAATAAGAGTAAGAAGTGTCATCCTGAGCTGCTCGCGCACTTTGTGAGCAGCGCAGTCGAAGGACCTGCGGTTGTTTTCTCTAACGCACGATGCTTCTTATCCATCAGCCTCCTTCACCATCCTCACCACCTCTATCTCCTCCCCACCACCCACCGGCACCGAAACCCTATCCACCTCCCGATACCCCTTCAACGAATAAAGCGTCACCCCCGTCAAAGTACTCCCCAGCTCAAACCTCTTAAACCCCGCAGCCACTGCCGCCCCTTCTGCAGCCTCCAGAATCAAACTCCCCAATCCCATCCGAGCAAATCGAGGATGCACAAAGATCGCCCTCACCTTCGCAGCATCCACCACTGGATCGAGCAACTCCGGCACAATCCTCTCCACCTGGTTATCCCCACCATAAAGAGTCTTCCGCTTACTCCACCCACCACACCCAGCCATCGTTCCGTCTTCCGCGAGCGCAACAAAGTAAGTTCCATCCGCAATCAACTGACTATCAATCGTGAACACCGTCTTCAACGAAGCCTCAATCTGAGCAGCCGAATAATCCCCCGCCTGCAACCCTCGCACCGAAGCCTCAATCACCTCACGAATCCCCGCAACATCCTCAACCGTAGCCGCCCGCAGACGAAAGCTCCCCATCCCCGCAGTATAGCGAGCACTCATCCGTGTTCATCCACGCCAATCCGCGGTCGCACTTCTTCCTTGTCCCAAAATCCCACGCAGGACTAAACTCCTCCCATGCGCCTCACAACCCTCCGCATCCTCACCGCCATCTTCCTTCTCCTCCCACTCGCCGCCAACGCCCAGGACTGGGCCCGCACCCGCCTCGACGCCTCACCCCGCCACCGCGAGTACGTCCCCATCAAGCACGGCGACCGCACCCTCCAGACCTTCGTCGTCTATCCCGAGGTAAAAGGCAAAGTCCCCGTCGTCATTCTCATCCACGAGATCTTCGGCCTCTCCGACTGGGCCAAATCCATGGCCGACGACCTCGCCGCTGCCGGCTTCATCGTCGTCGCGCCCGACCTCCTCTCCGGCGCCGGCCCCAACGGCGGCAACTCCGACTCCTTCACCAGCATGGACGCCACCACCAAAGCCGTCTCCGGCCTCAGCCCCGATCAGGTCACCGCCGACCTCGACGCCGTAGCCGACTTCGCCAAAAAGATCCCCGCCGGCAACGGCAAAATCGCCACCGTAGGCTTCTGCTGGGGAGGAGGCAAGTCCTTCGCCTTCGCCACCCACCGCCACGACCTCTCCGCCGCCTTCGTCTTCTACGGCCCCGGCCCCGCTGACGTCACCACCATCACCGCACCCGTCTTCGGTTTCTACGCCGGCAACGATTCCCGGATCGGAGCCACTCTTCCCGCAACCATCGAAGCCATGAAGGCCGCCGGTAAAAAATTCGAACCCGTAACCTACGACGGAGCCGGCCACGGCTTCATGCGCGCCGGAGTAGACCCATCCAACACCGTCCCCGGCAACAAAACCGCGCGCGAAGAGGGCTTCAAGCGTCTCGTCTCTCTACTCAAAGACCTGAAGACCGCAAGCATCTCCACAACAAGCAACAAAACCCTCGCAAAGAAATCCTCGACCAACAAGTCCGCCCCGTCCTGCCACGACACCACCAAAACCGCAGCAATGTAATCCAACCACCAATTTGGGTGCCCCATTCATGGCGCAGCATTATCGCGACATGAGTGGGTCGCGCGGGAGCGCGAAAATCTATCCAACTCCATATAATTAACCCGTGCCCACCCACCAAACCTCCCTCCAGGACGAACTAGACCGCATCACCCAGAACACCCGCGCCCTAGTCCAACCCGAGCGCCTCGCCATCTCCGAGCAGATGATCGCCACCCTCTTCGCCACTGGCATCGAGGACCGCATCCTCCCCGTCGGCGCCCAGGCCCCAGCCTTCACCCTCGAAGACGCCCGCACCAAAAAGCCCGTCAACTCAGCCGACCTCCTCGCCCTCGGCCCTCTGGTCATCAACTTCTTCCGCGGTCGCTGGTGCCCCTACTGCGTCACCGAGCTAGAAACCTGGCGCGAGCTTCACCCCCAACTCCGCGAACGCGGCGCACTCCTCGTCGCCATCTCTCCCCAGACCACTCGCCAGAACGACTTCGCTCTCCAGCAGCACGCCCTCCCCTTCCCCCTGCTAGCCGACCCCGGCTGCACCGTAGCCGAACAGTTCGGCCTCGCCTACACCGTTCCCCCCGACTACCGCCGCTACTTCCAATCCATCCTCATCAACATCCCCTTCAACAACGCCGGCCTCAACTATCAGACCGCAACCGAAGCCAGCTGGCGCCTCCCATTGCCTGCCACCATCGTCATCGCACAAAACGGCACTATCCTCTTCAGCCAGGCTCACGCCGACTTCCGCGTCCGCCCCGAACCCGCTGAAATCCTAGCCGCCCTCCCCCGCTAGCTGCCTGGCAGTTGCTGTTGTTTTCTCATTACTGGAACCAGCAAAAAAACATACGGGTGCCCCATCTTCGGCGCAGCTTTATCGCGCCTAAGGTGAGAAAAGTATCCCTTATCCTCCGCCAGCTCTTGCCGCTGCTGTTGCTGTTGCCTTTCTGGTTGTCATCCCCGAAGGGGACCTGCTTTTCGCTGTTGCTATTGCTGTTGCCCTTGCCGTTACTCGTTACTCATGACTCGTTACTCACAAAAAAACCTGTCAAGCCCCATCCCACCCTAACCACCACATAATCAGTCACATACAACTGCACATTAATTTCCATCGAACCGCTATACTTAAATGAGAAGTTCAAGCCAGAAGCCCTCGCAATTACAGCGGGGGCTTCGCTTTTAAACCGAAAGGAGGTCCAGACCTAAGCTATCTATTTCGAATACTTTGGAGAAGAGGTGCGAGGGGAGGGGGATATCCAAAAGAAATGAGCGCGAAGCAATTCCCTTCACGCTCATGATCTGAAGCTATTGGACACAACATGAACCTCAATGAAGTCTTCTCTACTCCATGAAGCCAGCCTGGAAACTAAGTCCGCATCTTACGGAACATCGCGCCCGCGGAACCGATCAACCCAGTTCCGAGCATCAATAACGTGCTTGGTTCCGGAACGCCCGGGCTAGTCACAGGACTCGATATCGTACCCGCGAAGTCCAAACCCGAGGGATCGAAATCTCCACCTGCGGGGCCCGTACCAGCCTGGAGCACTTGGAACGTTAGCTTGTTATCGGCATTGGAGAACGACCCGGCCCCGGGCAACCCGAGGGGGAACACAGTCAAGCAGTCGATGCCTATCGATTCGCAGTGACCATCGAGACCGCTACCGAACCCCTCCAGCACCGTGCCGTTAAGCGAAACGCTCGCTGTATCGTCGGCTAGAACACCGATCGATCCACTATAGCCAGCCAGTCCGCTACCCAGATCCACGGTGAAAGTATAGATACCAAATTGCGGGTTGATCGTAGCCGTGGGACCTGCGGTAGGAGAGATACCCACCCACGTCGACCCCGGAAGCGCAGCCGCCCAGACCGGAGTTACACCGAGTAGTGCGAAGCTAGTGCCGATATTTCCAAGGTAAGCGAAGGCTCCGGTTGCCGTAGCAGCGGTATAAATCGTATCGCCGGTTGCCGACCCGGCCGCGCTTGCGATTGTGATGGTGTTGGCGGACGCGAAAGCGGTCATGAATGCCAGACCCGCCCCCAATGCACAGAGTTTAGAGCGTAGCTTCATATGGTTCTCCTGGAAGTCCGCAATGAGCGGATCTCAAACGGGGCCCATAATCTTCATCCTGTCAGACAAACGGAAAGCCCCAGATTAGCCCGGGGCCTCCCATATCTGAATCTAGAAGGACCGTTCTACTAACAAACCCTCTCTCGCAAAACGCTTATCAAGTCCTTACGGCGACTTGGGGATATCGAGCCCTTGCGGCCTAACGACAAACCTTTATACTCCGCCTGAGCCCAATTTGGAAACTACGCCCGCATTCTACGAAAAAGAGCGCCCGCAGAACCGATCAAACCGGTTCCTAGCAACAACAATGTGCCAGGCTCAGGAACGGCACCAGCGGTTGTGACACTACCGGTGAAATCAAGACCCATATCAACACCGCCGATCTGCTTCACGTCGAAGTCCAGCACGTGCGTACCAGAGGTAAGGAACGCGAGTCCGCCTGGATTCGTCGTCTGATTGATGGTGAAAACGGTCTCGCAATTTGGCTGGTCAATTTGGCACGTGCCATTCAGGCCAGGTGCAAAATTAACGAGCAGGTTTGCCGTATTCCCGTCCAGATAAACCTCAACAGTGTCATCTGCAAGAAGGCTCAAGCTGAACGCTGTTGCGTTCCCATTGAGCGTGAAATTAGTTGCAAAGATGTAGTCGCCGTTTGGTGCGAAGTGGCCGCCAGGCTGCGATCCTCCTGGCGTCGTAGGTCCGGTTTGACCATACGAAATCCAGCTCGAAGTGGAGGTTAAGGTGTTGTTCCACACCGTTCCCGGAGAGATGTTTGAGGTTGCGGAAGTAAGACTGGCACCGGGTACTGGAGTAGATAGTCCAACATTGAACGACATAGCCGAGTTGTTATTACCCATGTTTGATTGTCCGGTTCCATAACTTCCGATATTTATGGTGTCAGCGGACGCGAAAGCGGTTGTGAGAACTAGCCCCGCTCCTAAGGCACATAACTTCGAGTAAACCTTCATTTAGATCCTCCTGCGATTCGGCAGTGTTCCTAAACAGAGGGCCCCATACACTCCCCGGCACCCATTCCCCCGGGATCTGCATGCTACAGCTTACATGCGCATGAATAAGCACATCAGCAGCCAAACTGGTAACCATAGAGGTCAATTACTTAGGAAAGCCCTCTACCACTAACGTGCAAAACTTTGCCTATACATGGCGAAATTCATGCCTAGTACCACTTAGCTGACTTCATCTTCCATCTAGCCAGGACAAAAGTCAAAGCTGACAGGCAACAAGAAGGCCCCGGCTATCTCCGGGGCCTTCTTGTTTGACGTCAGATCCACTCGTAAATGATTTATATGCAATACCTACGCAATAAACAGCCTCAGATCTAAACCGAGCCGAACGCTATATCGATCAGCGTCTTCTCCTCGATCTCATGCGCTTTGGAGGAACCCGTCGCCGGAGTAGCGCTCGCACTGCGCTTCACGCTCAGCACCGCACGATCCCCAGCCATCCGCCGCAACTCCGGCATCACGTAGAAGAACGCGCCCATATTGGCCGGTTCCTCCTGCACCCAGACGATCTCCTTAGCCCCCGGATGCTGATCCAGCGCCGCCTGCATCTCCTCCTCAGGCCACGGATACATCTGTTCCAAAAAGATAATGCCGACGCTCATGTCCTTGCGTTTCGCCCGTTCCACACGCAGGTTGTGCCCAATCTTGCCGCTACACACCAGCAACCGCCGCGGATTCTGAACCTCGTTATCCGGCAGCACATTCAGGAACCGCTCCCGCGAAAACTCTGCCAGCGAGCTCGAAGCATCCGGATGCCGCAGCATGCTCTTCGGCGTAAACACCACCAGCGGCTTCCTCCACGGCCTCAGCACCTGCCGCCGCAGGAGATGGAAGTACTGCGCCGCCGTCGAAGGCTGGCAGATCTGGATATTGTCGTTCGCCGCCAGCTGCAAATACCGCTCAATGCGCGCGCTCGAGTGCTCCGGACCCTGCCCTTCATACCCATGGGGCAGCAACATCACCACACCCGACAGCAGTCCCCACTTCATCTCTCCCGCCGCAATGAACTGGTCGATGATGATCTGCGCCCCGTTGGCAAAGTCGCCAAACTGAGCCTCCCAAAGCACCAGGGCCTCAGGAAAATCCCGCGCAAACCCATACTCGAACCCGAGCACCGCCGCCTCGGACAACAGCGAGTTATGCACCTCAAACCGCCCCTGCTTCTCGCTCACATGAGCCAGCGGCGTATACCGAACCTCGGTCTCCGTATCCACCATCACCGCATGCCGCTGATTGAACGTCCCGCGCTGCGAGTCCTGCCCGGTCAACCGCACCGGCACACCAGCCTCCAGCAGCGAAGCGAACGCCACCAGCTCCGCCATCCCATAGTCGAACGGCCGAGTCCCGGCGCCCATCTCCTCGCGCTGCTCAAACAGCTTCTTCACCTTCGCGTGGATATGAAAGCCCTCTGGATAAGCCGTAACCCGCTTCACCAGCTCGTTGATACGCTCCGCCGGAAGCCCAGTCGCGACCTCATACTCCGGCTGCATCTCACAGCCCTTATAGGGATCCCAGTAGTCCGGCAGCTCCGCCAGGTTCGGAATCTCATCCGCCTGAGTTGCCAGCTTCTGATCGTCCAGAAACTCCTGCTGAACCGCCTGCACCTCTTTCGCCGGATCCACGCCAATCCGCTCGGCATACAGCTGATACAGCGGCGCACGATCCTTGATGATCGCGTAGCGTCGCGGCTGCGTCACCGTCGGATCATCCACCTCGCTATGACCATGCTTCCGGAAGCCCACCAGGTCCACCACAACATCCGACCTGAACTTATGCCGATACTCTGCCGCAATCGCCGCTACCCGCACCACTGCATCCGGATCCTCCGCATTCACATGGAAGATCGGCACCGGCAACCTCTTCGCAATATCCGTCGAGAACCGCGACGAGTTCGACTCCTCCGGAATCGCCGTAAACCCGAGCAGGTTATTGACGATCACATGCACCGTCCCGCCCACGTTGTATCCATGCAGCGTAGCCATATTCAGCGTCTCAGCCAGAATCCCCTGCCCAGCAAACGCCGCGTCGCCGTGGATGATCAATGGCAGCACATTCCCTTTGCCGCCCTTGCCAATGCGCTGCTGTCTCGCGCGTGTCCTTCCCAGCACCACCGGATCGACCGCCTCCAGATGGCTTGGATTCGAAGCCAGATGCATTCCAATCACATGCCCATCCGGCGACACATAGTCTCCCGTCGCGCCGATGTGATACTTCACATCTCCTCCACCCATCGTGCTGCGCGGATCGACATCTTCGAACTTCGTAAATATCTCCGAGGCCGACCGCCCAATCGTATTCGTCATCACGTTGAGCCGCCCACGATGGCTCATCGCAATCATCGCCCGCGTCACGCCGCACCCAGCGCTCGCCTCCAGCACGCGATCGAGAAAAGGAATCAGCGCCGTCAATCCCTCAAGCGAAAACCGCTTCGTCCCCAGGTACCGCGATTGGATCACCTGCTCAAAAATATCCGCACGAATCAGCTGCGTCAGAACACGAGCCTGATCAGCCTTCGGAGCCTTCCGCTCCATCTTCTCCTGAATCCACTGCCGTTGCTCAGCACCCGGAATATGCATGAACTCGGCAGCGATCGTGCCGCAGTAGTAGCCCCGAGCCTCAGCAGCAAACTCACCCTCAGACGCGGGCGTCGGAAACGGCTCCGGCGGCAGATATTGTCCCAGCGGATCCAGCGAAGCCTGCAGGAATCCCCACCGGCGAAAGATATCAAATACAACTTCCCTATCCTGCTGCTCTACCGCCGGCGCCGGTGTAGATAGCGCCCCTGCCTTCGTTGCCATTGCTTCCTCGCTTCGAATGTCAATTCGCGAAAAACCTCAATCTTCGCGTACCTCTTTATGCTAGCCCTTTCGGAGCCGCCCCGCACGTCCCACCCAAAAACTTGTCCCCGCAGCGATCACCAAAAAGATGTAGTTGAAAGGCTGTTGCTTTGAAAGGGCGCGACTTTAGTCGCGCCGTAAGCGCTCCCTTTGTTTGCGGCTTTAGCCGCTGAGGGAATCTGCCCGCGCCAAACCTCTACAGCGTCGCACTCTGCAGCCAGGGCTGAAACTCCTCTTCCCCAAACCCATGCACCTCACTCCGCGTGAGCTTGCCCGAAGCAACCGCCAGCATCTCCTCAAAGATAAGCGCCCCTGCCTCCTGCACATTCTGCTCGCCGTCGATAATCGTCCCGCAATTAATATCCATATCGTCCGACATCCGCTTATAAAGCGACGTATTCGAAGCCAGCTTCAGCGAAGGCGTAGGCTTGCAGCCGAACACCGAACCACGCCCCGTCGTAAAACAGATCATGTTCGCGCCCCCCGCCACCTGCCCCGTCGCCGACACCGGATCGAACCCCGGTGAATCCATAAACACCAACCCCTTCGCCACCACCGTCTCGGCGTACAGATAAACCTCATTCAGGTTCGTCGTCCCACCCTTCGACACCGCACCCAGCGACTTCTCCAGAATCGTCGTCAACCCACCCGTCTTATTTCCCGGCTGTGGATTGTTATCAATCGAGCCCTTATGCCGCGCCGTGTACTCCTCCCACCAGTGAATCCGATCAATCAGCTTCTCCGCCACCTCTGGCCGCGAAGACCGCCGCGTCAGCAGATGCTCAGCCCCATAGATCTCCGGCGTCTCCGACAGAATCGCCGTCCCGCCATTCCGCACAAGCATGTCCACAGCGGCGCCCAACGCAGGATTCGCGCTAATTCCCGAGTAAGCATCCGACCCGCCGCACTGCAATCCCACCACTAGCGCCGAGGCCGGCACCCGCGTACGAGTCACCTGATTAGCCTGATCGAGCAGCTCATACACAGTCGCAATACCCTTCTGCACCGAAGCCGTCGTCCCACCCTCCTCCTGGATCGTCGCCGACCGCAGAGCACCCGAACTTCCCGTCAGAGCCACCAGCGAGTCGATCTGGTTGGTCTCGCACCCAAGCCCCAGCAGCAGCACACCCGCAAAGTTCGGATGCGTCGCATAACCAGCAAACACACGCCGCAAAAGATCCGCCGGCTCACCATGTTCAGCCATCCCGCAACCAGTCCCATGCGTGATCGCCACCACACCATCCACATTCGGATAAGCGCTCAACACCTCAGGTGTAAAGTGTGCCGTAATCCGTCGCGCCACCGTAGCCGAACAGTTCACAGTGGTAAGAACACCCACATAATTCCGCGTTCCCACCCGCCCATCCGGCCGTACAAATCCCAAAAAGCTGGCCGTCTCTTCCGGCTTCAAAAATCTGGTCGCCCGCGCCTCCGCACCAATCGAATAGTCCCGTTCAAAGTCTCCTGTAATCAGGTTGTGCGTGTGAACATGATCCCCAGCAGCAATCGGCTGCGTGGCAAAACCAATGATCTGACTAGACTTGCGTACGGGCTGCCCCATACCTATCGCCCGTAACGCCACCTTGTGACCGGCAGGAACATCGGAGAGCGTCGTAACCCTAAAGTCTTCAAGGAATTGCGCCGCGGGGACCGGTTGCAGAGCGACTGCAACATCATCGGCATCCCCGAGCTTAAGCATATGCGCCATCAAAGGTCCTATCTTCTCAAAACACAGCCAGGGAGTAGTTTATTCCATGACAATTGGTACGACCACACTCTACTCCTAAAAACATCTTTGCGAAAATAAACTTCTCCTTCCCGCCCCTCCCTCCCGGTAGAGACCCGTTGTCACCGTTGCCGTTGTCGTTTGCAGTTGCCGTTGCCGTTGCCTCTCGTCGTCTTCCAACAACCAATGGCTGGGTGCCCCATCCTGAGCGCGCCTTATCGCGCGAAGGTTGGGGTCACAATCAAAGGTGCCAAGTAAAACCCTTCCCGGCAACTCTCGCTGTTGCTTGCCGTCCGTTGTTCTTGCCATTGTCGTTGCCGTTGCCTTTCTTGTTGTCATTGCAGTTGCTCCTTCCCCAACAGCCACAAACGTCCGGGGTGCCCCATCCATGACGCAGTCTCACCGCGACATGGGTGGGAAAGTATCCCTCCACCCAGCCAGCTCTTGCCGTTGCCCTTGCTTTTGCTTTTGCCCTTGCTTTTGCTCGTCATTCTGACCCTGAGCTTGTCGAAGGGGAAGAATCCCTGTATTTCGTCAGTGCCGCCACGGCTACCAGATAGACCCAAAACCCTGTCAACCCCAAAAACTAATCAACCAACAGAAAACAAACAAGATATCCTTGGCATAGTAATTACTGCCAACCTGCTATTCTGGATACATAGAGATGAAAGAGGAAAGCCTCGGCCAGAGCCGAGGCTTTTGCTTTTGGCCAATACATTTCAGAAAGGGAACTATACAAACCACATAAAATGAATACTTTACATACACCTATTTATCAAACCCCTGAAATCAAGAGACTTTCGTTCTAACGGGGCTGACAAGTCCTCCCATAACCCTTTTTTATTGAAGACTTTGCCAGAAAAGTATGGGGGAGGGGGTTACTGGGCTAATAGTCGAAACACCTGCCAAAGCCATCGGGCTATAGTAAGAAAATGGTGATGCCCCTCAGGTCGCTCAAACTGGCAGGAGTCCTGTTGATAGCGTCGCTCGGCACATCCACGCGAGCCCAGACCACGCCACCTCCACAGGACCCGCCCACGCCCCAGGCAGCCGATCGTCCCCTCCCGGACATCCCGACCCTCATGCACGAGGTCGAGACGCACCAGAGAGCCTCTGAGACCGTCCAGAAGGACTACCTCTACCACGAGGTAGCCAGCCTCCAGGAGAGTGACGGCCACGGTGGCCTCAAGAAGAACGAAACCACCGAATACGACATCTTCTGGCTCAACGGAGTCCAGGTCCACAAAATGACCCGAAAGAACGGCAAGGACCTCTCTCCGGACGAGCAAAAGAAAGAAGACGAGCGCATCGACAAAGAGGTCGCGAAAGCCAAAGACAGACGCAGCAAAGCAGACGAAAAAGGCGAGGCGACCGACTCACACGGCCGCGAAGAGATCACCGTCTCACGCTTCCTCGTCTTAGGCAGCTTCACCAATCCCCGCCGAGTCCAGATGAACGGACGCGACACCATAGCAGTCGACTACACCGGAGACCCGAAGGCCAAGGCAAACAACCGCATGGAAGACGCAATCCGCAACCTCGCCGGCACCATCTGGGTCGACGAACAGGACCGCTCCATCACCCGCATCGAAGGCAGATTCGTAAACCCCTTCAAGATCGGTGGCGGCCTCGTCGTCAACATCAAAAAGGACACCAGCTTCGCCTTCGAGCAACGAAAAATAAACAGTGAAGTCTGGCTCCCGGCCAGCGTCGATGCAAAGGGAGCTCTCCGCGCGCTGCTCTTCTACAACTTCAACGGCAACATCCGCGTAGTCGAATCCGACTACCGCAAGTTCAAAGCCACCTCAACGATTCTCCCGGGTGTAAGCACAGTCGACGATCCTGCTGCAGCAACAGAATCACCCGCATCTCCTCCGCAGCAACAATAGCGGATGCCGTTCGCGCAAGACGCTGTTACGCTGAATCAAACAGCGAGGATTTTGATGCGACGATGCAGCACGATGTGGATTGCCGCCCTGATGGCAATCGCAACCAGCACCTTTGCGCAACAAGCACCCGATAAAGCAAGCGCGATCGATCGAGACCTGATGGAGATCTCGATCCCACAACTTGAGCAGCTTTATGCAAACCATCGCTACACCGTAACTCAGGTCACGCAGTGGTATCTCGACCGCATCGCCCGTTACGACGGAACCTATCGCGCTCTCCTCAAGGTCGACGCCGAAGCCGCGCTGCGCCGAGCCGCTGAGGAAGACTCCGCACCAAAGGACACGCCACACGGCGCGCTCTGGGGCGTTCCCATCGTGGTGAAGGCCAACACCAGCGTCAACGGCTGGATCACCAGCGCAGGCTGGAAAGGCTACCTGATTCCCGGCAAGGAACTCGTAGCACCACGCGACGCCATGATAGTTGCCCATCTACGCGCAGCAGGCGCAATCCTGCTGGGCCAGACCAACATGCCCGACTTCGCAGCCAGCGACACCAACATCAGCACCGCAGGAGGACGAACCGGTGACGCCTACGACGCACGCTTCTCCCCCGGTGGATCCTCAGGCGGAACCGCAACCTCAGTCGCCGCGAACTTCGCTGTCTTCGGTACAGGCACCGACACGGCAAACTCCATCCGCCAACCAGCCGCCAACAACAGCCTCGTCGGCGTACTGCCAACGCGAGGTCTCACCAGCATCGCCGGAATCCACCCGCTCGATTGGCTCCGCGACAACACCGGCCCGCTGGCCCGAGACGTCACCAGCGCCGCCATCGCCCTCGACGTAATGCAGGCCGAAGACCCGCTCGACGCATGGACCAAAGACAACATGCAGAAGGCAGAATCCGGCCCATACACGAAGTACCTGAAGAAGGACGCACTCAAGGGAAAGCGCTTCGCTGTTCCATGGTTCATCCTCGAAGGCTCCCCCGGCGTCTACGGCACTGGCCCCGACGCTCCACCACGCGGCGGCGCTGTCGCACCAGAGACGCGAGCAGCTCTCATGAAAGCAATCGATCAGCTGCGAGCAGCAGGAGCAACCGTCATCATCGACAAGGAGATTCTGCCCGAGAGCTTCTTCGCCATCGCCCGCAAGATGAACACGCGCCCCTACCGCAGAGAAGGCGTCGATGGATTCCTACGCGACTTCGGCCCATCACAATACCACTCGGTAGCCGAGTACGAAGCAGCAACTGGCCAGACCTTCCCAGCCTTCATGGTCGGAGGAGTCCGCCCAGGAAAGGACACAGGAGGAGCACTCGCGCAACGCAGCGTCGAGACCGACCCCGAACGTGAGGCTAACTTCTACGGGCCACAAAAGGAGGCGTTGGATATCTACGAAGCAACCCGCAAACGATGGCGGCTCGACGGATTCGTCTACCCGGCACTCCAGATCCCAACCTACGATGAGACGCTGCCAGGAGCCTCCACTGCCGGCCCCTACAGTGAAACCGGATGGGTCAACCGCATCGGTGTTCCCGCAGTATCCGTTCCCGGAGGGTTCTACGCGAATGGACTGCCGTTCGGTCTGGAGATTTCGGGGGTTCGATGGAAGGACGGCGACCTGCTGGGCTATGCATTCGCATACGAGCAGTCCACCCACAATCGGAAGCTTCCCAAACTGGTAGAAGGAGCGCGATGAAAGCAGCTTCTGATGTCAGCAGGTCGATTAAAAGCGCAAAGGGATAGCCTAAGCCATCCCTCTCGCAAAACTTGGTCGAAGACGTGCGCTAAACCTTACAGAGGCTGAACGTCCGAAGCCTGCCAGCCCTTGGGGCCCTTTACTACGTTGAACTGAACTGCTTGGCCTTCCTGGAGGCTCTTGAAACCGTTCGAATTGATCGCCGAGTAATGAACAAATACATCCTCGCCGTTCTGACGGCTGATAAAGCCAAACCCCTTGGCATCGTTAAACCACTTTACTGTTCCCTGTTCCATGTTGTTTCTTTCCTTGTTTACTACTGAATTTTGCCGTAGATCCAAATCGGGGTTCGTACATTATCTAGCTTTGCAGAAAACCAATCTGTTTCAAACGATGAGTGAAGGTTAGCATACTTGGCAAGTTTTTTTTCGATAATCGACTAAATACTTTTGTTTGCACTATTTTTAGTGCAAACTCAATCCGCGAAACCGGTGATTCTTGAAGGGTTGTCCAAAAACCGCTCAAACCCTCCCCTCATAGCTTAAGCAGGAAGATGGGAGCGGACAATCTGTTCAGCTCGAGCAAGCACTTCATCCAAAGACATGGTAGTAGAGTCCAAGATGAAGGCGTCCGCGGCTGGCTGAAGTGGGGATTCGGCGCGATTGCGGTCGCGTTCATCTCGCTCCTTCATATCGCGGACGATTGCCTCCTGCTTGAGGCGTTGTTGTTCCGAAGCTTGTGCGTTGGGAGCGGCTAACGTCGGCTGGTCGGAATCCGGGTTGAGTGTTTTAAAAGAGGGAGTTACCTGACGGTACCGGCGGTCGCCACGAACCTCAGGAGCAGCGTCGAGGAAGATTTTGACCTCGGCGTCGGGGAATACGGCAGTGCCGATGTCGCGGCCTTCCATGACTACGCCTCCCCCGGCACCCAGTGCTCGCTGTTGCTGGACCATCCAGGCGCGGAGGCGCGGGTGGACGGAGACCTTGGAGGCGGCGACGGTGACGTCAGCCTCGCGGACACGACGGGAGACATCCTGGCCGTCGAGTAGAACTCGGTTGCCTTCGCTCTGCGGCTCCAGGGCAATGCGGGTGTAGGTAGCGAGTTCGAGTAGCGGAGCTTCCTCGTCGAATGCCAGGTCGTTCTCAATAGCCTTCAGGGCAAGGGCGCGGTACATGGCTCCGGTCTCTAAATTCAAGAAACCGAAGCGTCGAGCGAGGTGGGCGGCTAGGGTGCTCTTGCCAGCGCCAGCGGGCCCGTCGATAGCGATGACGGGGCGATGACGTTTGGCAGTCAAAGGCGGCTGGGGCGATTGGGAAACTTCGTTCGTCTGGCTCATTCGGCGGTCTTATATTACTCGGATTTGTACTTCCGAGCAGGGGGACGTTTGCCGAAAGGCTTTTTATTGTCCTTGAACTTATCGAAGGTGCTGGCTGGCTTTCCCGTTTTGCCTGCGAATTTGCCTGATGGCTTGCCGGATTTAGTGAAGGTTTTTTTGCCGTAGGGCTTGGAGTCGGCGAAGTCTGGCTTGCCTTTGGAGGCGTAGCCGCCGGATTTCCCCTTAGCTCCGAAGCTCTTAGGCTTGTCACTGAAACCTTCACTGGATTTGGTGAAGGGCTTCTTCGCTCCAAAGGTGCGGCGCGGCCTTTCAGCGTCGCCTGCTCCCTCGGACGAGAAGGAGCGGGTTGGACGGCTTGGACGATCGGAGCCTTCGCTGCGAGCGCCCGAGAATTTGCCACGAGGCGCGTCGAATTTGCGGAACGGCGGCCCGGATCGTGGACCTTGCTCCGAACGGTCACCGCGTCCAGCGCGGTCACGGCTGAAGGCAGACTTGCTGTCTCCAAAGTCGCGGCGAGACGGGCGGGAATCCCCGAAGTCTCTGCGTGGCGGACGTGAATCGGAGAATTCGCGACGCGGTGGGCGAGAGTCAGAATATTCGCGACGCAGTGGGCGGGACTCTCCAGAACCGGCTTCGGACCGAGAGGCGTAGTCGCGGCGCGGGGGGCGCGAGTCACCGAAATCGCGGCGGGGTGGGCGGGAGTCGCTGTCTCGACTGAAGGATTTGCCGGCGAAGCCTTCGCGCTTGCGGTCGAAGGTACCGGGCTTGGAGAACGTTCTGCGCGGCGGACGAGACTCACCTGCACCGGCCTCAGAGCGCGGGGCGTAGTCACGGCGCGGCGGACGCGATTCGGAGGAGTCGTTGTCGCGACGGAAGGTGGGGCGGTCGCCGCCTAGACGAGGCTTACCTGCGAAGGATGGGCGTGAGCCGAAGGACGGTTTGGAGCCGAAGGATGGCCGTTTGCCTTCGCGGTCGAAGGCGGGCTTGCGTACGTAGGGGCGTGCTGGACGCTCACCGGTTGAGGCTTCTGCCTGCTCAGCGGGCTGCTCGGACTCGAATGACCTGGGTCGACGGACTGATCGGTCTCGCTTCTCTTCGTCCCATGGCTTGGAGTAGTCGGGTTTGGCGTCGCGATTGAAGGGGCGGCGTTCGCGGTCGGGAGCCCCTGCGGGCGCTGGTCTGTTGATGAATCCCGTTCCGACTTTGCGCGGCTTGGGGATGAATTTGGTGATGCGCGGCGTTTCGGGAGTATCGCCTTCGGTGGTTGGGACGATGGCGTCTATGTCGTCGGGGGCCGGGGTGACGACGCTGGGTGCGAAGGCTGGGAGCTCACCTGCTACGTGGAGAACGGTCTTGCCTTCGACGGCGATGGTCTCGAGTTGGCGGGCGGAGACAAGAGCATGGATGACGTCGCGGATGCGTGAGCGGGCAGCGACGGGGGAGAGGAAGGTCTCGATCTCGTCTTCAGTCGCGACGAGGGATTGGCCGAGGTAGAGGGAGATGAGGGCGGATAGGGCGGTGGGCTGTCCCGCGTTGGCTCCTGCCTTGATCTGCTTGGTGAAGCGGGTGGTGATGAGCTCCCATTGGGTGGGGGCGCCGTCGGGTTGGGGGATGGGGATGACGCGGAGGTGCTGCCAGAGCTCGGTGAGGGCGCGCAGGACTGCTGCCTCGGTGACCTCTTTGCCTAGCTGGGTGGTGAGGTCGTAGGCGCTCATGGTGATGCGCTCAGCCAACAGGTTGTAGGTAGCAAGGGCGAGCGGGGAGACCTTGGTGGGGCCGCTGGTGACGGGAGGCTGTTTCCAGGCCTTGTCGCCGCGGAGGGTGAAGATGTAAGGGAAGGCTAGCGGGGAGACGATGAAGTCCGGGGTCTCGCTGCCGGTTCCGGTGGGGGAACCGAGGAGGTTGAGCGGGACTGCTCCGCCGTCGGCGATAAGGCGGGCGAGAAGGCTGCGGGGCTGCTCGGTCTCGGCCAAAGAGGGCGTGGCATTTGCGGCGCCGAGGATGGACTCTACGAAGGACGGCGCGGGCGTTGGGAGCTGCTGGGCGCGCGGCGTGTAGAGGACCAGGCCTGAGGTGTTGAGCCAGTCGCGGAGCATGTTGATGGTGAGGATGGGATCGCCATTGTGGCGCCAGTGCGCGAGGCGGGCGGCGGCGAGCTGGTCGGCCGAGGGAGTGCTTAGGTTACTCAAGGTGTTGCCTTCCTGCTGGGCGATTCTCTGTGAGAGTGTGCGCGCAGCAATCCTTCAACCTGGGCTGAAGGAGGGACGATCTTTTTGGTGCGAGTGGAGCGACGTGAGACTCGGTACGTTACTAGGTTGCGCGTCTTTACAAGGATACCGCAAAGTGATGATTTTCGGTTGTGTCGGTGCAGACTTTATGGGGCACCCCACCCCCCGTCAATAAGTCCTAAAGTATTCAAAATAGATACTTTATGTCCGGACCTGTGATTCAGACGTATCCGCGAATTAGAGCGGTAAGAGACCGGCGACGGATGCCAGGTTATTCACTAAGTCCTACTTCTATTAGAACAGATTCAGTGAAATTATCTGCCATCGCTATCTCGTTTGTTTTGTTGCAATTATGGCGTTTGGGGCTTGACAAGATTTTTTGCGGGTCAGGTATCTGCGATCCAGTGTCTGGTGTACGGGCGGAATCGGGATCTCCGCGTTGTCCTAACTTTCCGAGCGCAAAAAACTCCACACAGCCCTATCAGGCATGTGTGGATTTTTGGTCGTTGATGGCTTATCCAAGCTGGTGTGTTTCTCCGTTGCAGAATCTTCTTCAGATCGTGGGCGAAAACGACACCAGAATTGTCACGAATAGAACACCAAAAAGAATCAGCAGCAGCGGCCACCACCGTTCCAACCCAGCCATCTCCCTTGACGAACTCATCTGAACATCCTCCTGTACCACTTACAAATCCTAACTGAGAATAAAGCCGCGCTCAATCTGCTGGTTGCGGTCGCCGGTCAGATGCGCTGGAAGGCCTTGGCTATGTCTTTGTGGGAGTATCTCAAGGCTATGGGACGGCCGTGGGGGCAGGCTGTGGGGTGTTCGGTTTTGGCGAGTTCTTTAAGCAGCCAGTCGATCTTGGCGGTGTCGAGGGGCTGGTTGATCTTGATGGCTGCGTGGCAGGCGATGCTGGCGGCGATGCGGCGGCGGCGGGCTTCGGCGTTTTCGGTTTGCTGGTTGCGGTCGGGGACGGCGAGGACCTCTTCGAGCATGCGTTCGAGCTCGACGCCTTCGAGACCTACGGGGGCGGCTTTGATGGCGAGGGTGCGAGGGCCGAAGGGTTCTGCCTCGAAGCCGTTGCGCTCGAGTTCGTCGGCGATCTCGGCGAAGGTGATCATCTGGGCCGGGAGGAGATCGACGAGCAGCGGCATGAGGAGGCGCTGACGTTGGACTTGTTCGGTTGAACGCTCGCGGAGAACTTTTTCGAAGAGGATGCGCTCGTGGGCTACGTGCTGGTCGATGATCCAGAGGCCCTCTTCGTTGGTGGCGAGGATGAAGGAGTCGCGGAACTGGCCGAGGGGCTTGAGCGTCGTGAGAGCGTAGAGAGTGTCGGCTTGCTCTGGCGTTCCGTTGGCCGTGGCGTAGGGGTCGTTGTCTTTATAACCTACGGGGATGGCATGGCCGGGGAAGGCGAAGCGTCCGGGAGAGGCTGGGGTGAGGGGGGCGGCGAGGGTGAAGTTGGGAGATTTTGGAGCCTGGCTTGGGGGACTCTGTTGGTCCCATTGGGCGGTTTCAGGGTCAGAATGACGATCTTCAAAGGGGAAGGTGTCGGGATCGCGATTTGGGTCGAAGATGGGTGGTTCGGGGCCGCCGGGTAGGGAGCTTACGTCGATGAGTAGAGAGCTTTCTGGGCCGTGGGGGCTGTTGAGAGCGGTGGCGAAGCTGGCGGCGGGGCGGGCCTGCACGAGGGCGGTGCGGACAGTGTCGCGGACGAAGTCGTGGACAAAGGCGGATTGGCGGAAGCGGACCTCGGTCTTGGCAGGGTGGACGTTGACGTCGACCTCTTGTGGGGGCATCTCTAGGAACAGGAGAACTACGGGGAACGATGTGGGTGGGATGATGTTGCGGTAGGCCTCGGTGAGGGCGTGGAGAATGAGCTTGTCGCGGATGAGGCGCTGGTTGACGAAGACATAGATGGCGTTGCGATTGAGCTTTTGCAGCTCGGGCTTTGAGACGAAGCCGGTGATGCGGAGGTAGCTGGGCTCAGGTGGTGTGTAGTCGAGCTCGCGCTTCCAGGGTGGCGGCTCGGGCAGGCCGGCGCGGGTGAAGTCTAGCTCGGCGGCGATGGGGAGCATGAAGTTGGAGGTGTCTTTGCCGAATATCTGGAAGAGGCGGTCGCCTGCGTGAGGGACCGCGGGGGCAACGAGTAGGGCTTGTGTGGCGGAGTGGAGCTCGAAATGCTTAGTGGGGTGGGCGAGCGCGTAGTGGGTGACGAGCGCTGCGATGTGGGAGAGCTCGGTCTGCTCGGACTTGAGGAATTTGCGGCGTGCAGGAGTGTTGAAGAAGAGGTCGCGGATGGTGATGGTTGTGCCGGTGGGAAGGCCGGCGTCTTCCACACGGTGGATGTTGCCGCCGGCGATCTCGACTACGGTGCCGGAGTTGTCTTCGGGGGAGCGGGTCTCTAGGGTGAGACGGGAGACGCTGGCGATGGATGGGAGTGCCTCGCCGCGGAAGCCAAGGGTCGCGATCGACAAGAGGTCGTCGGAGGTGCGGAGTTTGCTGGTGGCGTGGCGCTCGAAGGCGAGGAGGGCGTCGTCCTTGACCATGCCGTGGCCGTTGTCGACGATGCGGATGAGCTTGCGACCACCGGCTTCGACTTCGATGCGGATTCGGGTGGCTCCCGCGTCGAGCGAGTTTTCGAGGAGTTCTTTGACGACGGAGGCAGGGCGCTCGACGACTTCACCGGCAGCGATCTGGTTGGCTACCAGGTCGGAGAGAATGCGGATGCGGCCCATGGGTTCGATTGTATGGCCAGAGGATATGCGGAAAACGAGGGTGAAACCACAGGCATCTTAGAGGGAGAGGAGAGCGGTGATGATTCGAAAATTGAAGACGGGTGAGTTCCGGATCTATTCGCGTCATACGGATCCGAAGACGGGGAAACGCAAGAATCTGGGGACGTTCGCTAGTCGCGAGAAGGCGGAAGAGCATGAGCGGGCGATCCAGTACTTCAAACGGCACTGAAGAGCCTGTGCGGAATGCCGCGGAATGGATGCACCATTCTTCGAGAGTACGGATCTCGTCTTCGAGAATGCGGATCTCGGATGCCCCTTACTAATATCTCTACAAGGCATTTCAGTGGAGCGACATAATAGCCGCAACCGCCTTTTTGTGACCGACGCAGGTGTTCGATTACCGCTCAATTATTCCTTTTAGTGGCCAGACCTCTTGCAACTTCTGTACACTTTGCGCGCTACCTGAGAGCCCAGATTTTCGGCAGTGAAGGGCTACGGTTGCGCATGAAAACTACAGAGGTGCGGAGGGGTTGATGGCACTGCAGGATAAGAGTCGGCGGGAGTTTGTGAAGATGAGTGCGGCGGTCGCGGGTACGGTTGCGACCTGGAATGCGACGAGCTACGCAAAGATCGTGGGGGCCAACGATCGCGTTCGCGTCGGCGTGGTTGGGTGCGGCGATCGGATGAAGCAGGCTTTGATTCCTTCGTTCCACATCCATGCCAAGGAGATGAACTTTGAGTTCGTGGCGATCTCCGACCTTTGGAACAAGCGGCGCGAAGAGGGCGTGGCGTATATCGATAAGATATGCGGGGCGAAGGTGGACGCGGTTCGGAACAACGACGAACTGTATGCGCGCAAGGATGTGGATGCGGTGTTGATTGCGACGGCGGACTTTCAGCATGCGCAGCATGGCGTAGAGGCGGTGAAGGCCGGTCGCGATGCTTATGTCGAGAAGCCGCTGGCTCACACGATGAAGGACGCGCGCGCGATTCGCGATACGGTGCATGCCAGCAAGCAGATCGTGCAGATCGGAACGCAGCGGCGGAGTACGCCGAGTTATCAGAAGGCGTACGAGTACATCAAGTCGGGCAAGTTCGGCGACATCGTGATGGTGGAGATGACGTGGAACGTGAACCAGCCGGGGCGGTGGCGGAGGCCAGATGTGGTCCCTCTGCTGAAGGAAGAGGACACGGACTGGAAGCGTTATCTGCTGGATCTTCCGCACGAGCCGTTCGATGCGCGGAAGTATCTTGAGTTCCGTCTGTTCTGGCCTTACTCGTCGGGGATTCCGGACCAGTGGCTGGTGCACCAGATCGATACGGTGCACTGGTTCAGCGGCTATCCGCATCCGCGCAGCGTGGTGGCGAATGGCGGGATCTATCTCTGGCACGACGGCCGCAAGAACTGGGACACGATGACAGCGGTCTTCGACTACGGCCCGGAGGACGACCTGACGAAGGGCTTCCAGGTGCAGTACTCGTCGCGGTTTACGAACTCGGCTGGCGGCGTGAAGGAGCTGTATTACTCGAACGGCGGAATGCTGGATATGGACAAGCAGACGGTTACTCCGACGGGCGGTTTGACGGCGAAGTCGGCGGCTGAGATGAAGATGCAGGCCAACCTGCTGGAGCCTTTTTCGCTGAGCAAAACGGTCGAAGAGGCATCGACCTCGGCCAATACCGGTGCGGATAACCAGACGTCGGCCAACATGCGCAACTGGATGGAGTGCGTGCGTTCGCGCAAGACGCCGAATGCGAGCGTTGATGCAGGTTATAGCCACTCAGTAGCACTGTGCATGAACATCGCGGCGATCCAGACAGGGCAGAAGGTGACCTTCAACGATAAGACGCAGCAGGTGATGGTTGGAGGCAAGGTGTATGCGTAGGTTGCTGCTCGGGTGCGCGCTTGTGATGAGTGGAGTGGGCAGGTGGCAAACGCGGCAGGACAGGGCGTTCAGGTGGTGGCGGATGAGAGCGCATCAACGGGTCGACATGACGATCGATGGGCAAACCCTTTACTTCGTATGTGTGGCCTTCGACGCTGAAGAAGCCGGTGCTGTATCCGCTGATTGCGGCGGATGGTGTGACGGTGACGCGCGGGTATCCGCTGGCTCCGCGCGATGGCGAGCGGGTGGATCATCCGCATCACGCGGGGATGTGGTTCAACTACGGCAATGTGGACGGGTTCGACTTCTGGAACAACTCGGATGCGATCAAGCCGGAGGACGCGGCGAAGATGGGGACGATCCATCACGAGAAGATCGTCTCTGCGAAGAGCGGTGCGAAGGGCGAGCTTGGTGGTCGAGTCGCTGTGGACGACGGGCAAGGGCAGAGGATGTGCTCAAGCAGACGACGAAGTATGTGTTCTGGCAGAAGAGCGATGCGCGGTACGATCGATACTGACGGTCACGCTGACGGCGCTGGATAAGGTCGTCTTCCACGACGACAAGGAGGGGCTGCTGGGGATTCGTGTGGCTCACTTCCTGGAGTCGGCGACAGAGAAGGGCGGGACGTTTGCGGATGCGAGTGGCGGCCTACTCCCGGTGCGAGTGGCGCACAGTCTGGAGCTACGGGCGTCTATCTGACGAGCGAGGGCAAGAAGGGCGATGCTGTCTGGTCGACACGCGGGAAGTGGTGCGAGTTGACCGGGACGACTGCCGACGGTCAGATGGAGACGATTGCGATTTTCGATCACACGAGAATCCGGGCTATCCGACGTACTGGCATGCGCGCGGATATGGGTTGTTCGCGGCGAATCCGCTGGGGCAGAAGATCTTCGATCCGAAGGCAGCCGCAATTGGATTACACGATCGAGAAGGGTCAGAGTGCGACGTTTCGGTATCGGATCATCGATCATGGATCGCACGACTGCAGCCTGATGAGATGAACAAGGCCCGGCGCGTTCGAGGCTGCTTACAAGTAAGTTCTGGCTCGTTGAGAACAGAGGAATGGGAAAGCGCCTCGATGATCGAGGCGGCTTCCCTGATTGCGTTGATAGCGAAGAGGCCGTCGCGATTGCGTGTGACTGCGGAGGATCTCGTTGAAGGCCGTCGCCGGTGTGTCCATCGCCTTCTTGAAGGAGGTCTTGAAGGCCTCCATCTCCGACGGCAGGCCGACGGTGACGCGGACGTAGGTGCGGCCAGCCGCCCAGCTGCGGCCGATGTAGACGCCGTCCTTCGCCATGAGTCTCACGAATCTGCGGGCCGGGACGCTTGACGTCGATCATGAAGCAGTTGCTCTGCGATGGGATGAAGGCGTAGTTGTTGGCCTTGAGCCATGCGAAGGTGTTGTTGCGGGTGTCGGCGATGATCTTCTTGCGCGTGGGCACGAGCTCCGGGTCCATCAGGCTGGCCTGCGCGGCGATCATGCCGGTGATGGGCATCGGCGACTGGCCGTAGTCGATCGAGCTTCTTGAGCAGCTCGGGTCGACCGATGGCAAAGCCGCAGCGGATGCCAGCCATACCGTAGATCTTCGAGAAGGTGCGCAGGATGACGACGTCCTTGCCTGCCTTGACGTGATCGATGGCCGAGGTCGCATCTGACAGATGGATGTATGCCTCGTCGACGAGAATGACGGTGTCGCCGGGCTTGTTGGCGACGGCGTAGTCGATCTGCTC
The DNA here is from genome assembly GCA_963738855.1 of uncultured Acidobacteriaceae bacterium. Lineage (GTDB taxonomy): Bacteria > Acidobacteriota > Terriglobia > Terriglobales > Acidobacteriaceae > Edaphobacter. The sequence goes on from CAVTYC010000001.1 coordinate 595,770, forward strand.
TTTGCTGGTGATGGTGCCGGTGGGATTGTTGGGATTGCAGATGTAGATGACGCCGGGGTTATTGTCCGCTTTGAGCATGGCATCGACGTCGTGGGAGTAGTCCTTGGCCAGCGGAACGGCGTGGATGGTAGCCCGGTTGATCTCGGCGGCACGCTGGCGCTGCCTCGTAGGTGGGGTTGGCACAGACGAGGCTACGGGTTGGCTGAGGTGAAGGCAAGCACGGAGTAGTGAAGCGGAGGACTGGAGCCGTCGTAGACCATGACGTAGTCGACGGGGACGCCCATCTGCTCGGCGTAGAGCTTCATGAGATCGAAGTAGAGCGGAGGGGCGTAGCGGCCGCCGTTGGGGATGATGTCGGCGATGGCCTTGCGGGCGTGCTCGCAGGGGCCGAGAGGGTTCTCGTTGGCATCGAGGTAGATGCCCTTCATGGTGAACTTGAGGCACTCCTGCTGCAACGGCAGCGGCGCGGGCGAAATGTGCCTCGGTAAGGATGGGCGCGGCGGCGAGGGTTGCCGTGGCGGAGCGAAGGAAAGAGCGGCGGGAGAGGAGACTGCAAGCGGCTGGATCGTTCGAACAGCTGTGACATGACGGGCTCCTGATGAGACTGCGGATTAGGTGTAAGTTGGAGGGCCGAGTGCGGAATGCTCAGATGGACACAGGGTAACGCGAACCATGCGTATTCACAAGCGATTCATCAGGGTTCGAGGCTCTGAGACGAAAAAACCGCCCCGGTTTGGGACGGTTTTCGCTTCTAAGACTTTTAGATCGCTTGATCAACGCTTTTTTGCTTTGGACTTCTTCTTCGCTTTTGCCTTCGGCGCTGGTGGGTCGGTGTCGCGGTCGCCAACCATGTGGAGACGCATGAAGTTAGTGGCGCCTGATTTGGTGCGGGTTCCGGCTACGATGCCTACGATCTGGCGCTGCTGGACGTGGCCGTGTTTCTCGAGGATGTCTTCGGCCATGTTGACGAGCGTGTCGGTGTCCTGGAAGCGGTCGCAGAGGATGGGGATAGGTGCCCCACAGCAGCATCGAGCGGTTGATGACCGCCTCAAAGGGCGAGAGCGCGATAGATCGGTGGGTCGGGGTGGTACTTCGAGAGCAGGCGGGCGGTGCTGCCGGTCTCGGTGAAGATGGCGATGGCGGCTACGTCGAGATCGTCAGCGGCATGCGCCATGCACTCGCAGATGGTCTCGGCGACGGATAGGCGGACGCTGGAGGCGTGGCTGAGCGAGGCCGGTGGATCGTTACGAATCTGCTGCTCGGTTTCGGATGACGATCTTGGCCATCATGGCGACCGCTTCGACCGGATACTTGCCAGCGGCGGTTTCGGCGGAGAGCATGACGGCGTCAGTGCCGTCGTAGATGGCGTTGGCGACGTCGGAAGCCTCGGCGCGGGTCGGGCGCGGATTCTCGATCATCGACTCGAGCATCTGCGTAGCCGTGATGACGGGCTTGCGGTACTCGGCTGCGCGACGAATGATGTGCTTCTGGATGGCGGGAACTTTTTCGGGCGGAACTTCGACGCCGAGATCGCCGCGCGCGACCATGATGGCGTCAGTGACTTCGAGGATGCTAGTCGAGATGCTCGATGGCCTGAGGCTTTTCGAGCTTGGCGATGATCCAGGCGTCGGAGTTGAGCGGCGGCGAGACGGTTCTTGACGTGGCGGACGTCGTCGGCGGTGCGGACGAAGGAGACGGCGACAGTGTCGACGCCCTGGCCGATGGCGAAGATGAGGTCTTCTTCGTCCTTCTCGGTGAGCGAGGGGACCTTGACCGGGATGCCCGGGAGGTTGATGCCCTTGTTCTCGCCGAGCATGCCGCCGTTGATGATCTGGCAGACGACGTCGGTGCCCTTGACGTGGTCGACGTGAAGTTCGATGAGGCCGTCGGAGAGCAGGATGCGGGAGCCGGGCTCGAGGTTCTCGGCGAGCGTCTTGAAGGTGGTGCCGACGAGAGCGGCGGTGCCTTCGATCTCGCGGGGTGTGATGGTGAGGAGCTTGCCTGCGACGAGCTGGACGGGCTTGTGTCCCTTGAGCTTGCCGGTGCGGATCTTGGGGCCCTGCAGGTCGGCGAGGATGCAGATCGGCTTGCGCTCTTCCTTCGCGACCTGCCGCACCATGCGGATCAAATCTGCCTTCTGGGCGTGACGTGCCGTGGGAGAAGTTGAGGCGAGCTACGTCGAGGCCAGCGCGGACAAGCTGGCGGAAGACTTCGATGGAGCTACAGGCAGGGCCGAGAGTGCCGACGATCTTGGCGCGACGTGCGCGCTCCGAGGTGGCAAATGGTGCATTGTTCAGAGTGGTATTCATGAGCTCGCTTGTCGCTATCTTTCCCACCATCGCGGGATAAACCGGATGGTTATGTCCAGTAAGTTTAGGTGCCGTTGGCAATTTTACCCGCGAATGGGTACGTCTGGCTTTTAAGCGCTTGAATGAGTGTGAATCGTGGGAGAAAAGTGGGCGTTGTACTCGTGGTTGAACTCGGCCCCGCAGATGACACAGAGGGAGATGATGTCGAGCCAGAATAGGAGGGCGATGGCTACGCCGAGCGAGCCGTAGACCCTGGAATAGTTAGCAAAACGGGTGACATACCAGCCAAAGATAAGCGTGGCGGGAAACCACATGGCAGTGGCGGTGATGGCTCCGGGGATGACTGTGCGCCAGGGTTGCCTTGTGGGAGTGCCCATGTGGTAGATGAGTGCGATGAGGCCGACGCTGCCGGCCAGGGCGACCACCCAGCGGATGATCAGCGCGATGATGTAGGACTGGAGTGCGAACCGAGGGCATGGCATGCATGGCGATCCAGGCCGTAATGATATGACCGAAGACGACAAGCACGCTGGCGATGGCCAGAGGGACGAGCGAGAGCGGGACGAGGACGAAGGCTCGGGCGCGACGTCCCAAAAAGGTCCAGCAGCTCTCGGGAAGACGATTGGCGCGGCGGACGCCTTCCATAAAGGTTGCGATCACGCTGGAGGCTCCGGTGATCGAGACCAGCAAAGCAGGGATAAGGGGGTGGGTGGAGTGGGGGTGGTCGGGCGTGGGATTGAAGTAGCTCTGAAGAAGCGGCAGGACGTCGGGTGGGAGAATGCGATCGAAGAAGGAGCCGAGCTGAGAGCGGATGGGAAAGGTGTTAGGCAGAAGCGCAATCATCGTCGCAGCGACAATCATCGCCGGAAAGAGCGCGACCATGGCGGAGTAGGCGGCCGACTGGGAGAGGTTGAAACAGTCGTGGTCTACCGCGCGAAGAACCGCACGCTGGAAGATGACCGGGATGCGGAGGAATCGTCTCACTTGCCCGTTAGGATACAGGCTGGCGGAGAGAAGGGTTAAGCTTTCGGTTGCTGATGACTATGCCTTCCACTTATTGAGGAAGGCGGTGACGTCCTCGGACCGCATATTGCGCATGTTTTCGAACTCCTTGTTCGCCTGCGAAAAGAGGAGATTGCCGTGAGCATCGAGGACGGCGAGCGCGGGAACGCCCTTCTTGATGGGCACCTTGTACTTTTCGGCGACGTCGACGTTATGGTCCATACGGCCGATGTCGACGTGGACGACGATGAAGTGTTTGGCGAGGAGCTCGGCGTTGGGGCTCTGGTGCATGTAGATGTCGAGAACCTGGCAGTCACCGCACCAGTCGCCGCCAAAGTCGAGGATGACGCGCTTATTCTCGGCGCGGGCCTGCTTGAGGGCGGCGGCGATATCGGCCCTGGGATCGGCAGTCTCCGAGTAGAGGTGCTTTTTGACGAAGGGAACGTTGGACTGAGCGGCGGCGGGGCTGAGGGGTGCAAATGTCAGCGCGATGAGGGCCGAGGCGAGTAGATGACTCTGAAACCTTGAAACCATGGAAGAACCTTTCCTTGGTGGCACCCGGTGGTTCGAGGGTGCCACTAAAGAAATGATGCATGAACGACGGTGATCGACGCAAAGACTGACGCGTGACGGTTACTTGCCGGTGTAATAGCCGTCGCGAGTCTGGACGATCAGGTCCTTGCGGTGCGTTGTGAGGTCGATCTTGTGGTATCCGTCGGCAGCAGTGGTCTGGTCAGGCGTGTAGCCGAGACGGTACTGGGCGCGAAGCTCTTCGGCAATCTCCGTGTATATCTGGGCCACGGACTGCTTCTTGCTGACCTCGAAGAGGCGGCCGCCGGTCTCGTCAGCCATCTGCTGCAGGACTTTTTTGCCGTCGATATGGCTCGCGTTGCCGGTACCTCCACCGCGGCCGCTTCCGCCGCCGCCACCACCGGGATAGCCGCCACCGCCACCTCCGGGGTAGCCACCGCCGCGACCTCCCGGATAGCCTCCACCTGGGTAGCCTCCGCCGCGGCCACCGGGAAATCCGCCGCCATGGGAGGGAAAGCCGGATGAGCCTTGATGTTCCTGTCCTTTGAAGTAGATAGCGTAGATGATGGTGTCAGCACGCTGGGTGGCTTCAAGGGCCTTGTTCAGGGTCTCCTTGCTGCCGTTGTCGACGCCGTCGGAGAGGATGATGAGGGCTTTACGGCCTTTTTGCTTGCTCATCAGTTCGTCGGAGGCGAGAAAGGTCGCGTCGTAGAGCGCCGTCCCCCCAGTGCGTCTGCGGCGGCCTTCGGAGTCAGTACCGGAGTCGTTGGGGTCGTTGGAATTCCCGTTGTTTGAGCTGGGCGTATCGATCTCTTTGAGCGCAGCCTGGAGCTTCGAGCGGGACGAGGTAAGGTCCTGAAGGAGCTCGACCTGCCGGGCGAACTGGATGATAAAGGCCTGATCCTTGGGTGTGGTGAGCATCTGGTCAAGGAAGGTGGCGCTTGCGGTACGTTCTTCATCGATAACATCGCGCTGGCTGAGGCTGGTATCGACCAGCAGGCCGAGGGTCAGGGGAAGGTCCTTGTCGATGTCAAAGTAGCGGATGGTCTGCGGATGGCCGTCGACCTGGAGGGTGAAGTCGTCCGTGGTAAGGTTGTGGACGAGGGCGCCCTTCTTGTCGCGGACGACGACAGGGAGATTGACCAGCCGTGCATCGACCGCGATGGTCGGGGCGGTGGAGACGGGGGCTTGATCGGTCTTGGACGACTGTTGGGCAGTCAACTGAGGCGCAAGCGATACAAGAAGACCGGCGAGCAGAATTCGAATCATACGAAGTTAGACGACTTTTGCAGCAGCATGTTTCGGTGGGATGAAACTAAGTGTTGTTCGCCCCCAATTAAATCCATGGTTGCGATTCGAGAATACGAGTGTATTCTGGCGGCACAATGAAGCGAACGTTTGTCTTGATGGCGGGGCTTGGTTGCCTTTGCCTTGGATCCAGCTATTTGCTGCCGGTCGATGCTGCGCCTGCAGCCGTCGCACCTGCGGCAGCCGTAAACCCGCCGAAGGGATTTGGGGAAACGGTAGTGCTATGGCCAAACGGCGCTCCCGGGGCAGTGGGCAAAGACGATGGCGATGTGCCGAAGCTGTATGTGTATCCGGCAGCAGGGGCAGGCGTGCGTTCGGCGGTGATCGTGATGCCCGGGGGCGGGTATAGAAACCTCTCGATGGAAAAGGAAGGCGGCGAAGAAGCGAAGTGGCTCAATGCGCATGGAGTTACAGCCTTCGTGCTGGAGTACCGCCTTGGGCCACGGTATGGCTTCCCTTCCCCGATGCTGGATGCGGCAAGGGCGATCCGCTATGTGCGGAGCCATGCGCAGGAGATGGGAATCGCGAAGGACAAGATCGGCCTGTGGGGCTTCTCCGCCGGCGGACATCTGGCAGCTTATCTGGCGACGACCAATGACGACGGAAACGCTAATTCTCCGGATCCGATCGAAAGGGAGAGCAGCCGGCCGGACTTTGCCATTCTCTCCTACGCCCGGTTGAGTTTAGATCCATCCATTCCGCGCAAGACAAGTCTGGAAGGCCTAATCGGCGAGCATCCGACGCAGGCAATGCTTGATACCGTATCGGTCGAGCACCGGGTAACAAAGAGTACTCCGCCTTGCTTTCTATTTGCGACCACAGGAGACGAAACGGTGAACGCAATGAACTCGACGGCCTTCTACGACGCTTTGAAGCGTGCGGGAGTGCCAGCAGAGTTGCACATCTTCGAACGCGGACCGCACGGCGTGGGCATGGCGCAGGGATTGACCCATATGCCGGAACTGGCGATTTACCCGTTGCTCGTGGCGAACTGGATGGAGATGCATGGATGGATGGCAGCAAAAAATTAGGCTTACTACCGTAAACGGCTGCAAATATTCGAAGTTACAAGGCGTAGTTGGGTGAAAAGTAGCTCGACTCAAACCTGCTAATAAAAGGAGAGGCTGATCTCACAGAAAAACCCTTTGAAAACAATTCCTCGGATGATACGGTTCCAGTCATGAATGAGTAACTGCGATCAATTACGCTGGTAATTGGCCAACCATATTTTTCTCCCGGCAGACTCCGCATTTTTTTGAGGTTCTACTTGAAGTCTTGGGCGTTCGACTACCCACGATCGTGGGTTTGGAAGACAGGCTTAATGTCTGTGCCGGTTTGCCTGGTGCTCGGCGAGAGCTTGCGGCATGGGCTTCATGCCGGCGTCTTCTCAGAGGCTATGGTTGCAATAGCTGGCGCGGGGGTGGTGGCCGCAGCATGGTCGTTATGGCAAGAGCATGACCGCAATATCGCACGCAAAGGTGCGGCTGAGGCCCACTCGAAGTTTCTTGCAGCCGCAGAGACCAGCCTGGATGCGTTCTCGATCTTTGAAGCGGTGCGTGACCAATCGGGCAAAATCGTCGACTTTCGCATTCAATATGTGAACGCCAATGCGGAGAAGATGACCGGGAAGACGCGGTCGGAGCTCCTGGGACAGATGTTCCTGACCATGATGCCGAACTATCGGCCGGGCGGGCTCTTCGATCGTTATCGCAAGGTGGTGGAGACGGGAGAACCGCTGCGCGAAGAGTTTCCGGTTACGCAGGGTCCGCTCAACGCCGCGTGGATTCGGTATCAGGTCGTAAAGCTGGGGGATGGCCTCGCGATCACATGCAGCGACATCAGCGAGTCGAAAGCGACCGAGGAGCGGTATGAGCATCTGGTCGAGTTTACGGACTCGGTCTTTCAGAATGCTCCGTTCAGTATTGTGGCGACCGATACACACGGCCTGATTACTGCGATGAATGTGGCCGCGGAAAAACTTACCGGTTACAGCCGCGAAGATCTGGTGGGTAAAGCACCTCTGACCATGCTTCACGACGAGCGCGAATTGGCAGCGAAAGCCTGGGACAACGATCCCGAGGCGAGTGTGCGAGGGGGGTTCGACGTCTTGACCGCTGGCGTGGCCGCCGGCGAGATGGAAGAGAGAGAGTGGACGCTGATCCGGAAGGATGGAACGCGTGCTCCGATCAACCTGGCGGTGCGAGCGGTAACCTCGGACGCAGGTGAAATCACCGGATTCGTCAGCATTGCATTTGATATCACCGAGCGCAGGCAGATGCTCGACTATGTCACCCATCTGGCGACGCACGATCAATTGACCGGTCTTCTGGGACGTGCATTACTGCGCGATCGAACGGTGGAAGCGGTAGAGCGCGCACGACGTTACGGAACAAAGGTTGCCGTGTTTATGGTCGATCTCGATCAATTTAAGCGGATCAACGATTCGCTGGGCCATGCAGCGGGAGATCAGCTTTTAGTCGAGGCCGCCAGCAGGCTGCGCCGATCGGTACGGAGTACAGATATCGTGGCGCGAGTTGGCGGCGATGAGTTCGTGGTGGTGATGCCGGATATCACGAGCGTATCGGATGTGGAGCAGTGCGCGGCAAATCTCGTAACGAAGCTCTCGCCTGAGATTTCGATCGACGAGCATCTGGTGAACGTCACGGCAAGCGTAGGCGTGTGCATCTATCCGGACTTTGCGTCCGATGCAAAACACCTGCTCAAACGGGCCGATTCGGCGATGTATGCAGCCAAGGAGAATGGACGCAATCAACATCAGATCTTCAGCGAAGACATGCTGAAAGAGACGGCGGACCGTTTGTCGATGGAGCATGCGCTGCGACATGCGCTTGCCAACAATGAGCTCAGTCTTCACTATCAGCCGCAGATCTCACTGACCACCGGCGCGGTGACAGGCATGGAAGCGCTACTGCGCTGGAAGCATCCAAGACTGGGTGATATCTCGCCAGCGCAGTTCATTCCACTGGCGGAAGAGACCGGGCTGATTGTGCCGATTGGCGAGTGGGCCTTCATGACCGCGTGTCGCGAAGGCAAGGCGCTGCAGGATGAACTAGGAATGGACCTGACCGTTTCGGTGAATCTGTCGCCTCGGCAATTTCAGCAGAGGAATCTGGTGCAGATTATTGAGAATGCGCTGACGGCAAGCGGTCTTGCTGCACAGAATCTTGAGATCGAGATCACCGAGAACATGTTAATGGTGAACTCCGGCGGGAACCTCGATAAACTGCAGAAGATCCGTGAACTGGGCGCACGCATCTCCATCGATGACTTCGGCACAGGCTTCTGCAGCTTCTCGTATCTGCTGCAGTATCAGGTGGACCGGTTGAAGATCGATCAGAGTTTCGTGAAGAAGGCAGGAACAGATTCAAATGCTGCGGCTGTTGTGCGGACGATCATCGCAATGTCTCACGGACTTAACATCCGCGTGGTCGCTGAAGGCGTTGAAACGGATGAACAGTTGCGTTTTCTTGTGCGAAGAAAATGCGATGAGGCACAGGGCAATTTCATCTCGCAACCGGCATCGGCGAGCGACTTCTGCATCGCAGCACGCGCCGCCGCCAACAACAGCGTAATGCGCACCGCGAGCGGACGATGGCTGGCCGCCGAGCACCAGATGCTTCACGAGCGTCTTGGCTAAGCGTCTTGGCTGAATGACCGATGACTCGTTTTAGGTGGTTTGACGGCGTTTAAAGAAGTGATAGATGCCAAGCAGGATCAGCGCTCCGATCAGCGACATGATGAAACCCGCCGACTCCCCTGGCTGATAATGACCTATGAGGCGGCCAAGCCACGTTCCGATGAACGAGCCGACGATGCCGATGAGCATGGTAATCCAGATTCCACCTGGCTCTTTGCCACCGATGATGAACTTGGCGAGTGCGCCAACTATCAGACCGATAATGGCAGTCCACAAGAGACTAAACATGGATATTCCTCCGTCGAATTTTGTTGGCCGGGGTCCCTGTGCAGGTCTCGATGTTGAGAGAAGCATACTCCAGCTTTGCAACGAATGGAGAGAAGAATCGACACACAGAGTTCAATGCTTGGAGACGTTCAAGTACTGCGAAACGTGAGAGGCGCACGACTCATCCAATCAATATGAGAAAAAAAGCGATTCATGAAGGCGTGAGGATGGGACACGTTCACTTGAAGGTGGCGGATCTCGAACGGGCTCTCGCGTTTTATCAAGGTGTGCTGGGATTTGAACTGACCCAAAGAATGGGCGACTCAGCGGCATTTCTTTCTGCGGGCGGATATCACCACCACATCGGGCTGAATACCTGGGAGAGTGCGGGTGGTATGGCTCCGGCGCAAGGAACCACGGGACTGTACCATCTGGCAATTGTCTACCCAACCCGAGCCGAACTGGCCGACGCACTGCGTAGGCTGATCGATGCTGGTATTCCGCTGGACGGTGCAGCCGATCATGGAGTCAGCGAAGCGTTATATCTGCGCGACCCGGATGGCAATGGCGTCGAGCTGTACTGGGACCGTCCGAAGGAGCAATGGCCACAGAATGCTAACGGTGAACTCGCGATGTATACACGACGTCTGGATCTTGCAGAACTTCTGGCAACTGCGACGTGATCGCTGTTCCCTTCTTTGCTAATACGCTTGCAGGCGGTTGAGAGGAAGCCGCACCTGAAAGCAGGTGAAATGGGGCTTCGAGTCGACGCTCACCGTTCCGGAGTGTTTGCTGACGACACGCTGCACTGTATCGAGACCAAGGCCGAGTGCCGTCCCGATGGGTTTTGTAGTGAAGAATGGCTCAAAGATGCGCGACGTGAGCGCGGGGTCGATTCCTGCGCCGTCGTCGCGTATCTCAATCGTAGCCATCTGTCCTGTAAGCCTGGTTGAAATCGTAAGCGTGCCGTGGTCGTGCATGGCGTCGAGCGCGTTTTCGATGATGGCCGACCAGACCTGGTTGAGTTCGCTGCCGTAGGCGCTGACTGATGGTAGAGCAGGATCGAACTCCAACCTGATGTCAACATGCTCGGTTCGAGCGCGAAACATTGCGAGGGTGTTCTCGATGGATTGCGGTAGATCGACGTCCTGAACGGGAGCCTGATCCATGAAAGCGTAGCCCTTGATGGCGCTGATGAGTTCGAAGATGCGACTGCTGGAGTCGACGACGGTCTCGGCCATGCGCTCGACACGAAGCGTGCTGGCAAAGGTGGAGACGGCCATCGGAAGAACGTCGGGGCTTACGGTTGCCGCGAGTTGATCAAGCAGGTCCAAAGGCAGCATGGTCTCAGCCAGGGCTGGCGCGATGTTCCACGGATCAGGAATATGATGCGTTTCGAGCCACTGCATAAGCTGGGCTTCGCGGTCGGTGGCTTCCAGGGGACTCTGCGGAATGGGAGAGAATCCATTGAAGACTGCGATGCGATTACGGGCGATCCTCACCCAGGCACGATACTGCGCAAGATCGTCATCAGAATGGAAGAGCCGTCCGAGACGATATTTGGCCTCGTCAGAGTTCCGAAGCTCAGTGGAAAGGCTCGAGGCGGAGCGCTGCGCTGCGGAGGCGGGATTATTGAGTTCGTGCGAGAGGTTGGCGGCCAGCTTGCCAAGTGCGATGAGCTTCTCGGCTTGTTCGTCCATGCGGGTGAAGTCGCGAACACGATCGAGCAGGAGATTGACACAGCGCTGCCCCATAGAGGGAATCGCAAGGAGCATCGCGGGGAAGAGATCCTGATGAATATCAAGCACCCAGACCGGATCAATGCTGTATCCATCGGCTCCCCATGTCTTCATGCGCGAATAGGGGAGCTTACCCGTCACCGAAGAGGTACGGCCGACGAAGAGTGAAACGGGACCAGATTTGCGGCGGTGAGCCTGAACATCTCCCCGGAGGATGATGTTCATATGAAAAGCGGGCTCTCCCTCGCGAAAGACCAGCGAGCCCTCAGGGCCAACGCGCTCGGTACCGTGCGAGGCAAGCCAGATGTATTCGTCATCGGTCAAGCCGTGAAGCGGGGAGACACCACGAAGGGCAGCTATGATCTCGGGCTGCGGCGTGGATTCTGCCGGCGCCTCAGCTAAGGCCTGGGCTCCGAATACAGAGGAATCGGGGAGGGCGGAGCTAGGTTGAGTGGCGATCTCGGATCTCCTGTTGTTGCGAATACTGGAATCGATTAAAGCAGAGTCGAGCTTATTTGATGACCGACTGGTCTGTGGAACTTACTCTTTTATTTTGCGCGAGCACGTACTACCAGCTTACGCGGCTTGGGAGAGAGTTTATTTTCCGGGTCTGCAAGGACTTTTAGCTCGTCGGGGTCCTGCCACAGCCGGATACCTCCCTCCACAGCATTGCTATTTGCGCCCAGGATGACATGAGGAGGAAGGTTCGTCATGAACTTGGCGTTACCGCCACCTAGTAAAACATAGTCGCAGACGAACGCTGCCTGAAAGCGCGCAATGATATCGAGTACCGACTTCCGCCAGCGCTTCTTGCCGCGCAACTCGAGCCCCGCGAGCCCAATGTACTCCTCATAGGTGCGGCCTTTCTTGTAGGGCAGATGCGCGAGTTCGAGCGGGATGACAACACCTTCCAAGACCATTGCCGAGCCAAGCCCGGTGCCCACACCGAGAAAAAGCATGCGCCCACCGCGGTAGCCTCCAAGCGCCTGCATAGCTGCATCGTTAATAAAACGGATTGGCTTGCCAAATGTCTTCTGGTAAGGAAAGTCGATCCATCCCGGCGCGAGATTGTGCGGTTCAGCGAGCGGCCGATCATGGATGACAGGGCCGGGGTAGCCAATCGAGACGCCGTCGTACCTCCAGCCTTCGGTTGCGGCGAGAACTTGCTGAGCCATTTGCACGGCCGTCATAGTGGGGCCTGAGACGATCTTGATGGGAACCCGCTTGTCGCTTGAAGCGACTTTGACATGGGTGCCGCCGATATCGATGACGAGAACCTTCATGCGAAAAAGAATACAGCGTTAGAGGGGCCGTGTGATCGGACCCAGCTAGTTCATAGCCTGCTGCGCGCGGCGGAAGGCGGCGTCACGCACATGCACAGAGCCCTGAAAAGGGCGGTCGATGTCGGCGATGGCAAGCAATACAAGCGCGACGAGCAGCGAAAAGGCAAATACCTGAATCGTATGCAGCCATGCATTCTCAGCCCCAAACATGCAGCAGGAGACGATCGTGACGATGCCTCCGAAGATAAGAACCCACCACAGGATGGTGGGGAGGCGAGACGTGCTCTGGAGCAGACGGATGCGGCGGTGCTCTGCCACTGCGCTCAGTTCGTAGAGTGCGTGGTCTTCAGCGGTCAGCTCCGTGGGCTCGGCTGCCTTCACCGACATAAGAATCTGCCACAACTGCTGGTTGATCTGTGCACTCTCTAGCGACTCGTTGTTGTTGCGTTCCATCGCCGGCCAATCTTTTTCAAGAACCACATCGACGTAGTTGCGAGCGGTGTGCCGGAGTTGTTCCCTCTGCTCTGGCGGCAGGCCATCCGCCAAACGATAGACATTTACGATCGCGTTGGCTTCCGAGTCGGCGTTCAGTTCAGCGAGTCCGAAGTTTGTCCAAACGGTGTAGAGCATGAACCCAAGGATCACCGCGTATGTGGTGCCGAGAATGCCAAGTTGCCAGCCAATGATGTCGTTGTGAGCCCGGCGCCTGACCGTGGGCCAAATCCGTTCGAGCAGCCACCTGAAGAGCAGAGCGGCGGCCACAATGAAGAGGGCGATAACGACGTTTTGCCAGGAATCCAGCATGGCGATGATCTTATCGTCACTAAGCGGCCATCACGTCGCTGATTTTCGCTAAGCTGCACGAATCACCGCACAGAAATGCGCAGGCGATGGAGACCCCAAAGGCGTCCCTTCTGTCCTTACGCGCTCCACAAACGATCTGATCGTAGCGCTTTTGCAGCTGCGCGCCAGCTTCAAGCCCTGTCTACGAAAGCGTCGATTTTTGACGAATGAACCCTCAAAAATAAAGGGGAAATTTGATAAATAATTTTTCTATTGACAATCGTATCCAATCGAAGCTATTGTGGTGATGGGCACTCCTGCCCTGGAGCCAAGATATTATGCACAGAGTAATTGTGGCCGCACTCGCCCTCTCACCCATTCTGCTTCACGCTCAGGCAAATTCGCCTGCCCAGCCCCAGTCGACAAGCTCGCCCACACTGCAGTCCAAGCTTGTTCGGCCGGCCAAGTTCAGTGACGCCGCGACTACAAATAGCAGCGCCTCTCATCTCGTAGTTTCAACTGGTGTCGTCGCTCCCAAGCTGATCTACTCCACCTCAATCGCGGCTGATGATGACTTGATGTGGAAAGTGACAGACAGAATCGTTGTCGTCGGGATGAACGTCGACGAAAACGGCAAGCCGAATGACCTGACGATCGTTCGCTCGGCCGGTGAAGAAATGGATAAGAATGTTCTGGCTGCAGTTAGTCAGTACCGCTTCAAGCCCGGCACTCTGAATCATCGCCCTGCAACGGTTCCGGTCAATCTGGAAATCATCATGCACAACCCTGCCAGGTAGACCAATCACTACGGCACAGTTGCCCTTCCCGCGAAAAGTAACAGGCCGGATTCGATCGAGTCCGGCCTGTTTACTTTTTCCTACTTCGCTTCTGCCTTCTTTGCCGTAAACGTGCCGGCGTAGTTGAGAGGCTCCACATCGATATCGCCGCTGAGTTCGCCCTTGTCGTTGTAGGACCCGGTGTAGGTGAGGGTCAACGCCTGCCCCTCGTACTCGCCGCCGTGAACGAAGACGACCTTCTTGTCGGTCACGGTCACGGTCGTATCGTAGCTCTTGCCATCGGAGCCTTTACAGGAGCCCGTAATCTTGTCTTTGTCCTGCGTAAAGGTGCAGGTTTCATTGACTGGATATCCCTGAACATCACCGGAGATCGTCCACGATCCGGGAACCGTTGGCTGCGCGAAGAGAGCTGTCGTCGACAAGAGTAGCAAGGGCAGAACGAGCTTCATAGATCTCCTTTAAGGTGCTGGGTGTCCCTTGAATATACACGGGGGTAGCCACGGTTCAACCACTTGCGATGTCAGAAAATCCTTCGGTAAGCCGGGACATACCTACGGCTGAATCGATAGCGGTTTCTGCGGCTGAGGCATCAGCTTCGGCTCTGGCGTAGGTGTTGCCGGTGCATTGTCGATTGCTTTGCGATCCAGTTCCACAGCGCCGGTGCGCCCATTTCCGGAGGTCTCAATCACGACGCGCACGCTTTGCGTCCTGCGCGGAATCCTTATCGTCACGGGGACGTGTGCCTCGGTTCTGGCCAGTCGAGTCGCATTCTGGTTATCTGCAACGACTGTGAAATCCTCCACCCTCGATGCAAGAAAGTCTCGACGTCCATTCAGACTGGCTGCTGCCAATAACAGATCTACAGTGCTCTTTCCATCGTCAGCCGGATGCCAGTCCACGTTTCGCGGGCTCAATAGCACCGTAAACTCCGCCGTGCCTGTGTCAGGATGGCGCACAATTTTTTCAATCGTGACCCTGAGCGATTCGAACGGTATGGTCGACCGCGCAGCTTCAGCAAGATTAACCACCGTCAGCTGCCGAGGACCGATGACCGCGTCCTTGGCCGGAGAAAAGTACCCCGCCTTCGTCACGACACGCAGATTAGGATCTTGCAAAGTCACACGAATCCGGCGAAACTTGCCATCCGCAGTTCCCTCCGGCGGCTGATAGGTCAGCGTGTAGTACTCCGATCCCAACTCCTCCGACTGCTTGATCTCGGTGTCGACATCGTTGCGGTTGTAGAAGAGGCTGCCACCAGTTTCATTGACGAACACGCCAAAGTTAATATCGCCTGCAAAAGGGTCGTCGTCGCCGATTCGTACGCCTGCATCCAACGCACTCGTCCTTATCAGAAGAGGAACCTCGACCCTCAGCCCCGGATAAAGGACAAACAGGCTTACGCGCGAATCTACCAGCATATTGGTTGCGTCGTGGACATACTCATGCAGAAAATCAACAGTGTGCGACAGCAAGCCGAACGTACTTATGTTTGGCCCACCATGCCCCACCCATATGATGTTCTTCCGTCCGCGCACACCTTTGTTTTGCAGTGCGATCTGTTCCAGCGCATCGATAGATTGGTAAAACCGTTCTTCGATAAAACTGCGGTTTATCTCTTTGTAAGGCACCACTGCCGGCACTTGCGCCAGCGCGTAGAGCAGATCAGCTCTGCTTCGTGTGTACCCCTGCACCATCTCCAATGAGTTATTACCCAACACCATAAGTTCGGCTGGCGAATTCAACTGCTCCGGTTGCGCCATCAGATATTTACGCACCATATAGCGGATATATGCGAAGTCCTCGAACTTTGAATTGAGAAGATCGAGAACGAAGATCGTCACGGGAGCGTTCCCCGCAGCATTATCGTCAGCCACATTCGCGTCGGCTACATGAGTCTCCGGCGCCTCGAAAGAGAAGATCCGCTGCGGCTTCTTGTCCTCGGTGATAGTAAAGTCATCTTTGGTTAGCCCCTTCACCACCGGGCGTCCCTTTTTGTCCAACACCGTAACATCCAGAAAGACGAGGCGCGACGTCACCCGAATCGTCGGCGCATTCGAAGGGACTTGTTGCGCCCGCACCGTTGAGCCCTTGATGCTGAACAGACTCAACAAGATGATTCCGTAGAACACAGCCCCGGGAGACCGCATAAGAAATCCTCGCCTTGAGAATACTCCTCTTGGCAAGTTCAGATGAGGACCCTACCTTCAGATCGTTTCAAACGCAAGAACTGGAGATCGGTCTACCCGCGGCCGGGTCGAAGAATAATGAATATGAGGATCGAAGCGACAATAATCGCCGCTATGACAAAGAATAGTAGGTTACTGGAGCCACCGGGCGGGGTGGAGCGTTCCATATCTCTTTCGATGCGAGAGATGGAACCGTAGGGTGGTTCGTGAGAAGAGTGCTCGTTCGAAAGCTCGTTCGGAGAGTGCGTGGGCAAAAAGAAAGCGGCCCGTCCTCGATTGATGCCGGACGGGCCGCCTGTTGTTTCAATGCAATGTTATTCGGCGGCCATCTCTTCCTGTTCGCCTTCCATACGCATCGCTTCAAGCTCGCGCTCTTCGGCGTCGTGCGCTTCCTGTACCTCGGCCTGGACCTGGGCTGCCGCTTCTTCAAGCTCTGGGGAGAGCTGGACGTTGCGGTAGTACTCCATGCCGGTACCGGCGGGGATAAGGCGGCCTACGATGACGTTCTCCTTGAGGCCGCGCAGCGTGTCGATAGAGCCGTTGATGCTGGCTTCCGTCAGTACGCGGGTCGTCTCCTGGAAGCTCGCGGCCGAGATGAAGCTGTCGGTCGAGAGCGACGCCTTCGTGATGCCGAGCAGCAACGAACGCCCAATGGCAGGACGTCCGCCAGTCATCAGAACACGCTGGTTCTCCGCGTTGAAGCGGAAGCGGTCCGTCTGCTGATCGACGAGGAAGCTGGTGTCGCCCACATCTTCGATCTTCACCCAGCGAAGCATCTGACGAACGATGGTTTCGATGTGCTTGTCGGAGATGGTAACGCCCTGCAACCGGTAGACTTCCTGGATCTCGTTGACGAGGTACTGCTGCAGTGCGCGCTCGCCGAGGACTTCCAGAATGTCGTGCGGGTTACGAGGACCGTCGATGAGCGCATCACCGGCACGGAGGCGTTCGCCTTCCTGCACGTTGACGTACACACCGCGGGGAACGCTGTACTCCTCTTCCTGACCGTTGTCGGCCGTGACGTAGACCTTGCGCTGCCCCTTGGAGACTTCACCGAAGCGAACCACACCATCGATCTTGCTGATGATTGCCGGATCGCGCGGCTTGCGGGCCTCGAACAACTCGACGACGCGCGGCAGACCACCGGTGATGTCCTTGGTACGCGTTGTTTCACGCGGAATCTTCGCAAGGATGTCGCCGGGGAACAGCTCGTCGCCATCGGCCACCATAAGGTGAGCGCGGCTTGGCATCAGGTAACGCTTGTTGCCCTGCGCCGACTTGATGATGATCGTGGGCTGGCGCTTCTCATCGGGAGAGTCGGCGACGACCAGACGGCTAAGGCCGGTGACTTCGTCGATCTCTTCGTTGAGCGTGACACCTTCCTGCAGGTCCTTGAACTGCACGGTTCCGGCGATCTCGGTAAGCAGCGAGAACGTATACGGATCCCACTCGCCGAGCTTGTCGCCGAGAGCAACGGTTGCGCCCTCTTCGACCTTGAGCTTGGCGCCGTAGACGATGGCGTAACGCTCTTTCTCGCGGCCCTTCTCATCAACGATGGCAATCGAGCCGTTGCGGTTCATCGCAACCAGGTCGCCCGTCTTCGAACGAACGGTGACTAGGTTGATGAAGCGCACCGTGCCGGCGTTCTTGGCCTCGATGTGCGAGGCGTCAGAGACGCGCGATGCCGTTCCGCCGATGTGGAAGGTACGCATGGTGAGCTGCGTGCCGGGCTCGCCGATGGACTGCGCCGCAATGACGCCGACGGCTTCGCCCATCTCGACCATCTTGCCCGAGCCGAGGTTACGGCCGTAGCAGAGGATGCAGACGCCGCGCTTGGACTCACAAGTGAGCACCGAGCGGATCTTCACCTTCTCGATACCGGCAGCCTGGATTGCGCTGGCCAGATCTTCGTCGATCTCCTGGTTCACTTCGACGATGGTCTTGCCCTCGTAGTCCTTCAGCTTCTCGAGCGAGACGCGGCCGATGATACGGTCGCGCAACGGCTCGATGATCTCGCCGGCTTCGATGATCGGGGTGACGTAGATGCCTTCAACGGTGCCGCAATCATTCTGCGAGATGATGACATCCTGTGCCACGTCGACGAGACGACGGGTCAGGTAGCCCGAGTCCGCAGTCTTGAGTGCGGTATCGGCAAGACCCTTACGTGCGCCGTGCGTCGAGATGAAGTACTGCAACACGGTCAAGCCTTCGCGGAAGTTCGCCGTAATCGGGGTCTCGATGATTTCGCCCGAGGGCTTGGCCATCAAACCACGCATGCCGGAGAGCTGACGAATCTGCTGCTTCGAACCACGAGCGCCTGAATCGGCCATGATGTAGATCGGGTTCATGGCTCCTTCCTTGTCGGCACGCTTCATGTTGTTGAACATCTCATCGGCGACGCGCTCAGTCACACCAGACCACATCTGGATGACCTTGTTCGAGCGTTCACCGTTTGTGATCGCACCGTCGAGATACTGCTGCTGCATGACGAGAACCTGCTTCTCGGCGTCGCTTACGACTGAGTACTTGGACTCGGGGATAACCATGTCATCAAGACCGACGGAAAGACCCGACCGCGTCGCATAACGGAAGCCGAGGTCCTTGATCTTGTCGAGCGTCTTGACGGTGACTTCAAGGCCGAGGTTCAGGTAGCAGTAGTTGACGAGCTGGCCGATTCCCTTCTTCTTCAGCAGGCCATTGACGTAAGGCATACCCTCGGGGAGCGCATCGTTGAGGATGGCGCGGCCAACGGTCGTGTTGATGTACTGCCTGTTGAACTCGACCGGTTCGGTGTGGGTAAGGTCCTGATCGTCGTACGCCGTGGTCATGTCGAGAACCGGGCCGGTGTAGCGCAGGCGGATCGGGGTCAGAGTCTCGACCTGCTTCGCTTCGAGGGCCATGAAGACCTCCTCGATATTGGCGAAGACACGGCCCTCTCCCTTGGCATTTACCTTTGCCTTGGTGAGGTAGTAGAGACCGAGCACGAGGTCCTGCGTCGGCACCGTAATCGGCTGACCGCTGGCGGGCGAGAGGATGTTGTGCGAAGCAAGCATCAGCACGCTGGCTTCGATCTGTGCCTCAGGCGACAACGGAATGTGAACAGCCATCTGGTCGCCGTCGAAGTCAGCGTTGAAGGCCGTGCAGACGAGCGGATGAATCTTGATCGCCTTACCTTCAACAAGCACGGGCTCGAAAGCCTGAATGCCGAGACGGTGTAGTGTCGGAGCGCGGTTCAGCAGAACCGGGTGGTCCTTGATGACCTCTTCGAGGATGTCCCAGACAATGGGGTCCTGCAGTTCAACCATCTCTTTGGCCTGCTTGATGGTTGTGCAGTGACCGGTCTGCTCGAGACGGTGATAAATGAAGGGCTTGAAGAGTTCGAGCGCCATCTTCTTGGGCAGACCGCACTGGTGCAGCGCGAGCTCAGGTCCAACAACGATGACCGAACGGCCAGAGTAGTCAACGCGCTTACCGAGCAGGTTCTGACGGAAGCGCCCCTGCTTACCCTTGAGAGTGTCGGAGAGCGACTTGAGCGGACGGTTGTTCGCGCCACGCAGCACACGGCCACGGCGGCCATTGTCGAACAGAGCGTCGACGGCCTCCTGCAACATGCGCTTTTCGTTCCGGACGATGACCTCAGGAGCATGCAGGTCCATCAGCTTCTTCAAGCGGTTGTTACGGTTGATCACGCGGCGATACAGGTCGTTAAGATCCGACGTGGCGAAGCGTCCACCATCCAGCGGCACAAGGGGGCGAAGCTCAGGCGGGATCACGGGGATCACGTCGAGGATCATCCACTGCGGCAGGTTATCGGACTTGCGGAAGGCCTCAACGATCTTCAGACGCTTGGAGTACTTCAGCTTCTTCTGCAGCGAAGCCTCAGACTTCATGCGCTCGCGCAGCTCGATTGCGAGCTCCGTGACTTCAACACGCTTGAGGAGTTCCTTGATTGCCTCGGCGCCCATCATGGCCTTGAAGCCGGAAGGGCGATACTGCTGGTCGAGCTCGCGGAACTTGGTCTCGTCCTTGATGACCTCGCGCTCCTTGACCGGCGCGTCGCCTGGATCGACGACAACGTAGGACTCGAAGTAGAGGACAGCCTCGAGCTCGCGCAGGCTGATGTCGAGCAGGTGGCCGATACGCGACGGCAGGCCCTTGAAGAACCATACGTGCGAGCAGGGGCTGGCGAGCTCGATGTGGCCGAGACGCTCGCGGCGAACCTTCGAGAGGGTGACCTCGACGCCGCACTTATCGCAGATGACGCCGCGGTGCTTCATGCGCTTGTACTTGCCGCAGAGGCACTCCCAGTCGGTGATCGGTCCGAAGATGCGGGCGCAGAAGAGGCCGTCGCGTTCGGGCTTGAAGGTACGGTAGTTGATGGTCTCGGGCTTGGTGACTTCACCATGCGACCAGCTGCGGATCTTCTCCGGGCTGGCAAGCTGGATCTTGATCGCGTCGAAGTCGGCGATGGGACCGGTTAGTTCGAAGGGGCTGGAGCGGAACATATTTTGCGTCTCCCTTGTGTCTGCGCTAGCAGGGTGCAGCGTGTGCTGCGGTTACGAAATCTGTTTGCGATAACTTTCGGCGTATCGCGTTGCCGATGGTTCTGAATCTGCTGCTTACTTTCAATTGTCTTGCCCGGAGAGGCTCGAATAAATCAACCTCCCCAGGCTTCAAAGCTGTTAGTCGGCTGCTGCAATTGCAGGCAGCGGAACCTTCTTCTGGTCGGCCTGCTTGATGAGTTCAACATCAAGGCAGAGCGACTGGAGCTCACGAATCAGCACGTTGAACGACTCAGGCACACCGGGCTCGATCGCTGCTTCGCCCTTGACGATGGCCTCGTAGATCTTCGTACGGCCAAAGACGTCGTCGGACTTGGCGGTGAGCAGCTCCTGCAGGATGTAGGCTGCGCCGTATGCTTCAAGGGCCCAGACTTCCATCTCACCGAAGCGCTGTCCGCCGAACTGCGCCTTACCACCAAGCGGCTGCTGGGTGATCAGCGAGTACGGTCCGATCGAGCGAGCGTGAATCTTGTCGTCGACAAGGTGCGACAGCTTGAGCATGTAGATGTAGCCAACGGTTGCGGGCTGTTCAAACTCCTCGCCCGTCATGCCATCGTGCAACAGCGACTTGCCGGAGCTGGGCAGACCAGCGGCCTTCAGGAGCGCCTTGATCTCGGTCTCGCGCGCACCGTCGAAGACGGCCGTGCCGAACCAGATGCCACGCTTCATACCCGCGGCGACGCGCATCGTCTGCTCGTCGTCGAGAGCCAGAAGCTGATTGAGGGCAGCCGTATCGGCGAAACGCGCCTTGAAGAGCTCGCGAACCTCAGCAGCCGACTGATGCGTTGCGGCGATCTCGGCGACCTGCTTGCCAAGTTCGTGCGCAGCCCAGCCAAGATGCGTCTCGAGAATCTGACCGACGTTCATACGAGAAGGCACGCCGAGCGGGTTCAGAACGATCTCGACAGGCGTTCCATCCGGGAGGTACGGCATATCCTCCTCAGGCAGAATGCGTGCGATGACGCCCTTGTTACCGTGACGGCCGGCCATCTTGTCACCGACAGACAGCTTGCGCTTCATGGCGATGTAGACCTTGACCATCTTGATGACGCCCGGTGCTAGCTCGTCGCCCTTCTGCATCTTGCCGATCTTCTCGTTCGTGATCTTGCGCAGAACGTCGATCTGACGCGAGGTCATCTCCTCGATCTCATCGATCTGCTCGTTGACGCGGGGATCCTTGTCGGCGTAGCGGATGCGCTTGAGATTACGAGTGCTGATCAGCTCAATGGTGTCGCGATCAAGAACGTCGCCCTTGTTGAGCAGCTTCTTGTTCGTGCGCTCGTCGTGCAGGTCAGCAAGAACTTCCTTGCTGCCGAGAATTGCCTCAAGCCGCTTCAGACGCTCGTCGGTGAGAATACGAATCTCATCAGCGAGGTTGCGCTCGAGCTTCTCAACCTGCTCCTGCTCGATCTGCTTGGCACGCTCGTCCTTCTCCTGACCCTTGCGGGAGAAGATGCGGACGTCAACCACCGTGCCTTCGATGCCCGGGGGGCACGTAAGCGAAGCGTCGCGAACGTCGCCAGCCTTCTCACCGAAGATGGCGCGCAGCAGCTTCTCTTCCGGCGTCAACTGAGTCTCGCCCTTCGGCGTTACCTTGCCGACGAGGATGTCGTTGTGCCCGATCTTCGCGCCGATACGGATGATGCCCGACTCATCGAGATCGCGCAGAGCGTGCTCGCT
The DNA here is from genome assembly GCA_963738855.1 of uncultured Acidobacteriaceae bacterium. GTDB lineage: Bacteria > Acidobacteriota > Terriglobia > Terriglobales > Acidobacteriaceae > Edaphobacter. Next base: position 617,875 of record CAVTYC010000001.1, read on the forward strand.
GACGTTCGGAATATCACGTGTGATCTCTTCCGGTCCAAGCTTCGTGTCACGCGCTTCGATCTCGAACTCCTCGATGTGAATCGAGGTGTAGTAGTCCTCACGGACCAGCTTCTCCGAGATCAGGATCGCGTCCTCGAAGTTGTAACCGCGCCACGGCATGAAGGCCACCAGCACGTTACGACCAAGGCCGAGTTCGCCCTGCTCCGTGCAAGGACCGTCAGCGATAACCTGCCCCTTCAGCACGCGGTCGCCCTGGCGGACAATCGGCTTCTGGTTGATGCAGGTGTTCTGGTTTGAGCGCTTGAACTTCGTCAGCTGATAGATGTCCGAACCAACCTCACGCGAGAGCTGCGTGGGATGGTGCTCGCCTTCAACGCGGATGATGATGCGCTCGGAGTCGACCGAGTCAACGATGCCGTTACGCTTGGCCAGGATGACGGCGCCGGAATCGCGCGCGGTAACGCCTTCCATACCAGTTCCGACAAACGGAGCCTCAGAGACCAACAGAGGAACCGACTGCCGCTGCATGTTCGCACCCATCAAAGCGCGGTTCGCGTCGTCGTGCTCGAGGAACGGCACCAGCGATGCGGCCACCGAGACAAGCTGCTTCGGCGAGACGTCAACATAGTCCACCTCGGACTTATTGACCAGCACAAAGTTACCCTGGCGCCGTGCATCAACTACGTCCTGCACGATGTTCAGCTTCTCGTCGAGCTCGATATTCGCCTGCGCAATCGTGTGACGATCTTCTTCCCACGCCGAAAGATAAAAGCTGAACGGAGCAAGATCCATCGTGCGCTTCTTGTCCTTCTTCAGCTGCTCATTCAGCTTGCGGGCCTCGTTCGTCTCGAGGTGATCGCCCTGACGCAGACCGGACTCACCGGCATTGACCACCGAAACGTAGTCCAGCGCCTTACCGTCCTTCACGCGGCGGTACGGGCTCTCAATGAAGCCGTACTCGTTGATGCGCGCAAAGCAGCTCAGCGACGAGATCAGACCGATGTTCGGACCTTCCGGCGTCTCGATCGGGCAGATACGGCCATAGTGCGTCGGGTGCACGTCGCGGACTTCGAAGCCAGCACGTTCACGCGACAGACCACCGGGCCCAAGGGCCGACAGGCGGCGCTTGTGCGTGATCTCCGAGAGCGGGTTCGTCTGGTCCATGAACTGCGACAACTGCGAGGAGCCGAAGAACTCACGAATCGCGGCCATCACTGGCTTCGCATTGATGAGATCGTGCGGCATCGCCGTCGACATCTCCTGATAGACCGACATCTTTTCCTTGATGGCGCGCTCCATACGGACAAGGCCGATGCGGAACTGATTCTCCATCAGCTCGCCGACAGCGCGAACGCGACGGTTGCCAAGGTGATCGATGTCGTCTACTACGCCGATGTTCTTGCGCAGCTTCAGCAGGTAGCGGATCGTGCCGTAGAAGTCCTCAGGCGTCAGCGTCCGCTTGTCGAGACCGGTCGCGTCCTGATTCTCATACAGCTTGATGTTGAACTTCAGCCGGCCCACGCGCGAGAAGTCATACTTCCGCGGATCGAAGAACATGCCTTCGAAGAGCGCAGTCGCCGTATCGAGTGTCGGTGGGTCGCCCGGACGCAGCTTGCGGTAGATCTCGATCAGGGCCTCTTCAGGCTTGCGAACCGAGTCACGACGCAGCGTGTTCGTGATGATGTTGCCCACGTCATCGCGCTCGGGGAAGAAGACCTCGAAGCTCGTAACGCCGGACTGCTGAATCTTGTGCAGCTTGTCGGCGGTCAGCTCCTGGTTGGCCTCGTACAGCAGCTCGCCAGTGCTCAAATCAACCACGTCGGAAGCAGTCATCGCACCGTCGAACTCGGAGGTCTCAACCTCAATCTGCTCGACCTTGTGGCTGCGCAGTCCCTTCAGCGAGTGCGCCGAAATCTTACGCGTAGCCGGGGCAAGCTCTTCGCCCTTAACCGTGATCGCCATAGCCGGACGCGTGCCCTGCAGATTGGTAGGCGTGCCCTCAGGAGCAACCTTCCAGCTCAGCTTGCCGTCCTTCACGTTGATCGTGTCGACCGTGTAGAAGGTCTTGAGAATCTCTTCATCCGTACGCAGACCAAGCGCGCGCAGGAAGATCGTTCCCAGGAACTTACGCTTGCGGTCGATGCGGACATACAGGGTGTTCTTCTGGTCGTACTCGAACTCAACCCAGCTGCCGCGATACGGAATGATCTTGCCGAGGAAGTAGGTACGATTGTTCGCCGTCTCGAAGAAGACGCCGGGCGAACGGTGCAGCTGCGACACGATAACGCGCTCAGTACCGTTGACGATGAAGGTGCCGTTCTGCGACATCAGCGGAATATCGCCGAAGAAGACTTCCTGCTCCTTCATATCGCGCAGACTCTTGACGCCGGTCTCCGGATCCTTGTCGTAGATCTTCAACCGGATCGTGACCTTCAGCGGAGCCGAATACGTCATGCCGCGCTCTTCGCACTCTGCCTGGTCGTACTTCAACTGCAGGCCAACAGGGTCGCCGCACTTGGTGCAGAAGTCAGGCGTGTTCTTGTTGTACGTTCCGCAGAAATTGCAAAGCACGTCGCCCGGGTGGAACGGGTCCGTGATGACCATGTGGCCGCAGTGTGTGCAAGCTGTACGGAGGTGGTTCAGGCCCTTGAGGTAGCCGCACTTGCACTCCCAGTTGCCGATGGAGAAGTCGACGAACTCAAGCTCGGAGACGTTGCGGAAATCGGTAATCGGGAAAACCGAGGTGAAGACCGACTGCAGTCCATTGTCCTCACGCTCCTGGGGAAGCTTATCCATCTGCAGGAAGCGCTCGTAGCTACGACGCTGGACCTCGATGAGGTTGGGAATCTGAATGGCTGTAGGAATCTTTGAAAAATCTAAACGGCTGCGGATCGCGCGCATTGTGTTGTTGGACTGACCAGACATGCTCTCTCCTGAAAACTCACCTTCGAGGCCTCCCGATCATGGCTACCCGCATCGAAGCACTCTGATGCTGCCCGGCTACCTGATCGTTCGGGGAGGGCTTCGGTGCAGCCCTCCGGGTTCGGTTCTGTTGCGTATTCGGTCCCTGCTGCCCCTCGACTGCAGCAAGCCCCGTGCGCAGAATGTCTCGCCGTCTCTTACGTCCGGCATTGGATAAACCTTGAAACTTTCACTATCAACTGACGTCCGAAAGCTGCTATAAAGAACGCGTGCAACGTACTGCTTTGCCCAAACGGGGCGATATATCTATAGACACGGCAAAGCGCTCACAGGGACAGCGTGTCCCGAGAGCGCAAAGGTCGACTTGTGCACTGTTTCAATCGTAATGGTGTGAATGCGTGCCGCCATTCAGGGCTCGCCTTGCCCCAAAGTTTGCCGCCTGCTAAAGCCTAAAGCACCATGCACGTCCGCCGCTCGAAGTGCATGATGGCCGACCCCTTAGCCTGCTCTCTGCAGGATGGGCCGGAGTACATCCATAAAGTCTGCCGGTAAATTGTTGTCCACCAGGGAACACGCCGAGGCGGAACGAATCTTCATTAAAGAATATCGCGTTCCGCCCCAACTTGCAACTGGCGTGTAACTACTTGATTTCGACGGTTGCAACGCCTTCGAACTTCTTCGCGATGGCGGCTGCGTCATCCTTCGAAATGTTCTCCTTCAGAGGCTTCGGAGCGCCGTCAACCAGGTCCTTGGCTTCCTTCAGCCCAAGAGCGGTCACTTCGCGTACGGCCTTGATGGTGTTGATCTTGTTCGCGCCGGCATCCTTCAGGATGACGGTGAACTCGGTCTTCTCTTCGACCGGAGCCGCTGCCGCAACGCCGCCGCCCGCGGGGGCTGCTGCAACTGCTGCCGCTGCCGAAACGCCAAGACGCTCTTCGAGCTTCTTGACCAGAGCCGAGGCCTCGAGGAGGCTCAGGCTAACGATTGAATCTTCCAACTGCTGGATGTCTGCCATTTTCTTTCTCCAATTCAGAATCTAAACTTTGTATTACCAACTACTTACCCAGAACCTGACTGCATTCCGGTTGCCTATGCCTTCCCGGGTTTCCGTTGCGCCCAGACCAGCGCACCCGAGGAGACCAGGCGAAACTTGAACTACGACTCAGGCGTCGGCTCGACTGCCGGAGCCTCAACTGCGGGGGTCTCTGCCACTGCCTCGACGGCAGGAGCTTCTACAGCAACAGCCTCAGCAACTGGAGCCTCAACGGGCGCTTCTGCTGCTGGCGCCTCTACTGCCGGAGCAGCAGAACCAGCAAACTTGCCCTTTTCGACGCCCTGGTTGATGACGACGGCGAGGTCGCGGCCGGTCGCATTGATGACCGTCGCAAGCCGCTGCGCAGGCGACTGAATGAGGAAGAGAAGCTTCGAGAAGAGCTCTTCCTTGCCCGGCATCGTGGCCAATTCGCCGATTTCGCGGACGTCGATCACCTTGCCGTCGATAATGCCCAGCTTGAAGGTGAACTCCGCGTTGTCCTTGACCCAGGTGGACAGGGCCTTGGCAAGCGCAACAGGATCGCCGGCGGTGTAAGCCACAGCCGAGACACCCTTGAGACCCTGCAGTGCAGCCTCAATCTTGGTGCCTTCGCTGGCACGAGCAGCCAGCTTGTTCTTGACCACGTGATAGCTGCCGCCCGCATTGCGGATCGTCTTGCGCAGCTCGAAGTCCTTCGATGCCGTGAGACCGGCAAACGTGCCGATAATAGCGGAGGTCGAAGTCTCAAGCTCGCTCGCGAGCTTCTTGACCTTCTCCGTCTTTGCTGATCTGGACAGTGCCATAAAAACCTAGCCTTTAGCTGCTAGCCTCAAACTGCTAGCTGAAAATTTGCGCCGCACCTGCGGCAAAATCCTGAACAACGGTGGCCAGTCGAAACGACCAGCGCCCGCTTACGCCTTGCCAGCCAACTCAGCGGCAGCGTAGTCCAGCTGGATCCCGGGGCCCATCGTCGAGCTCAGCGTCACGCCCTTGATGTACTTACCCTTGGCCGCCGAAGGCTTCGCCTTGACCACGCTCGAGATAACCGTCGTCGCGTTATCGATCAGCTTCTGCGGATCGAACGAGAGCTTGCCAACCGGAACGTGAACCAGAGCAGTCTTATCCGTGCGGAACTCGACCTTACCAGCCTTGATCTCCTTGACCGCATCGGCCACATTCGTGGTCACAGTGCCAGTCTTCGGATTCGGCATCAAACCCTTGGGCCCGAGCACCTTACCGAGACGTCCGACCGACTTCATCATGTCGGGAGTCGCGATCAGGGCATCAAACGCCGTCCAGTTTTCCTTCTGGATCTTCTCGACCAACTCTTCTCCACCGAAGAACTCAGCGCCCGCAGCCTCAGCGTCGCGAACCTTGTCGCCCGAAGCAATAACGGCCACAATCTTGGTCTTACCCAGGCCATGCGGCAGAACGACCGTGCCGCGGACCATCTGGTCGGCATGCTTCGGATCGACACCGAGACGCAGCGTCAGATCGACGGTCTCGTCAAACTTCGCATACTTTGCTTTCTGGAGCAGCGGAACCGCGTCCGCAAGGACGTAAGGACGGGGCTCAACGAGCGCACGCGCCTTCGCCAAATTCTTAGAAATCTTCCTTGCCATCTTCCCTCATCTCCCACCCCTCTCGGATCCCTTCCCGGGGCGTGGTTATCGACTGGTCCCAACGGCATGTTGAGACGCTCTTATTAGTATGCCGGAAACGAGCCTTTGGGTCAAGAAATTGCAGCCGGTGACGATTCCCTATAATCAGCGCATGGTCCCTATCGATGCTGTCAAAAACATTCCTTCTGTGGAGGAGTGGACCCACAGGATGGAGAGCTCCAGAAGACGCGCTCAGGCATTGGCAGTTTGCAAATGAATGTCTCTACACGGCTGACTCTCTTCACTCGGACCAAGACATGCAGCGCTGGGGAGAGCTCATCGGCGTCGCCGAAAGAGTCTTGAGGGAGCGCGGGATAGACCCACACGCCGCCCGCTGAGGCGTGTGGGTCATCACTTTTTATCCGCGAAGACTTGAGCCAGCACAGCCTCCTCGGCAGCGACAAACCTTAGGGTCGCGTGCATGACGAGTTCGGAGATGTCATATAAGCTGCTTGCCGCCGATGTCAGCATCAGCACAGCGGTCGTCATTCCGTCCGGAGTTTGGCGTCCGTTGGCCATCTCTCTGGTGCCGAAAATGAGGATTGCTGTGGCGTCTTGCGTGGCATCAAGGTTTAGGTCATCCAACGTGGTCAGTAGACTGACCAGCCCATAGGCAGAACGACCGTTCTTTTTGAGTGCGGCAAGAATTGTGCGACCCGTGGCGATGGCCGTCGAGTCCTTTTTGTAAGCGGACGGGTCTGCCTTGTCGAGAAACGGCTTGACCGAATCGAGAGTCTTTTGAAAGGCCTCCAGCTTTTCGGCGGCTTTGGCAGTCAGTTCCCCGATCTCGGCCTCCGAGGGCATGTTCGCCATCGGGTTAGGCGCTGACGTCTGGGGAGCGGTTTGAGCGCGTAGGGCACCAGCAACCAGGATGCAGGAGGCAACGGCCGCAATCCTGACAAGTGTTTTCATGCCAGCCATGCTCTCAGGGCATGAAACTAACGGCAAGGAAAAATCAATACCCAACTCCCACCGAAATCGCAGTGGACGCTCCTACGCGTACCCTGCCGCTGTTTTCATGCTGGAATTCCAGGTGTCTCCGACTGACTCAACTCCAAATGCGCGCCATCACCAACTCAAACCCAGCCATTACACCGCTGCCCTGAACCGACGACGGCTCCACAAGCACATCCACCTGCTCCTCCGGACGATAGACATAAACGGTCTTACTCTCAGGATCGATCAGCCACCCCAGCCGAGCCCCATTCGCAATCCAGTGCTCCATCTTCGCCTTCAACTCGATAAGCCTGTCATTCGGCGATCGAAGCTCAATCACAAAATCCGGACACAGAGGCGCATACCCGGCCTGATCCTCCGCACTCAGTGATTCCCATCTTCTTAGCTCGATCCATGCCGCATCCGCCGCCCGCATCGAACCATCCGGAAGCGTAAACCCGCCATTCGAATCGAACGCAACGCCCCGCCCATCCTGCTCGGCCCACTCATCCAACAACCGTCCGATCCGCATATTCATCTTGCTGGTCTTACTGCCCGCAGGCGTCATCACGAGAATCTCTCCATTGGCATCGCGTTCCACACGCAGAGCATCATTCGCCGCGCAGAAGCGCATCAACTCCTCATCGCTCATCGGCGTCTCAGGCCGAAAGCGAAGCGGCAACGGCACTCCTGCAAGTGCGAAGTTCATAGCCGCAGTGTACTAAAACCCACCCATCCCGAAAGACCTGAGCCTACGGCCACGAAGTCCCACCTGAAAGTCGCTCACGTCAGCTCTGCCCATCGAAGACCAATTTATGGGACCGCTTCCGACACCGTGGTAGCCGCCCGCTTCTCCGCCAAGGGCCGAATAGCACTCAGAAAGGCATCAACCGTATACGGTTGGTCAGCTCTAAGCATGGACGGTGCAGGCGCAAGCGGATAAATGATGTCGGCCCCGCCCGGGTCAGATTTGAGCCAGATCGCCATAAGACCGATGGCCGAGAAGCGCAGGACCCTTGCCTCGTACGATCCCTTACTCACCGCATCGAGGGCTGCAACCTGATTGAAACCCTGGGCGGTGGACTCCACAAAGGGGCCATAGTTCAGGTTTGCAAGAAGTGAGGCCTTGCCCGAGGTGTCGGTATGCACCTCTGCAGCCGCCACCGCCCCCCCATCAGCCGCGACGTGATAGCGGAATCCAGTCTCGTGGGCGGTTTCCAGCCCACCCCCCTTCGCGATCTCGTCGGCGCGGAGATCGTAGATCGCGTGCGGCGGCGCCACGGTCATCGCGTCGAAGTTTGCGCCGCGGAGTGCAGGCGGTTTGTTCTCCCGGGCAGCCATGCGTTCCAGGCCCGCTCGGACCGTTTCGGCGCCATTCTGGGGTGCGGTCGCGTATCGAATTGGCATACTGTCCTCCCTCAAAATCTAGTGGGTGAGATAGCTATTTCCCCAATTGGCCCCGCCATTATAGGAATGCGGAAAGGTGCCAAAGTCCTGCGTCGAATGTCCATAGATGGGGTCCTGGATATCGATGGTCGGGTAAGAGGGACTGGTGACGTCATACCCATCGATCGCCGGATTGTGACCTCCGCCACCGAACCAGTAGATCGCTATCGAGATCGGTCGCGATCCATTGATCTCCCGCATGACCTCGGCCATCGATTCAGCTCTGCCTGTCGTCGAGTTTAGATGCCCGGTGATAGTGAGCGCCCGATCCGGGAACCAGGGCTGGTTGCAGGCTGAACTGCTGCCGTTAGCACAGCACGTAGTCTGGTTATAGGCCTTGTTGACCAGCGTGCATTGCGTCCAGGGCGACGCAGGATCGTAGTACTTGGTAATGCTGCACGTCGTCGCCGACCAGCACCACTCCGACTCTACCTGATGCTGCTCACTGAGGTTCAGGTTCCGCGAATCTCCCACCGGAGGTAGATCGAAGATGCCGCCGAGCGCCTCCCAACCCGTCGGCGAAGGAAGCCACGCGCTCCCATTCCAGGCCTTGTGAAACATTGAGTTATTGGTGCCAAGGCCGAAGATATCGAGACGATTAGCTCCCCAGGAAACCACCGCCGGTGCACTATTGAACACGCCGCCGAGTGCCTCCCAACCGGTGATCGAAGGAAGCCACGCAATACTATTCCAGGCCTTGTGGTACATCTGGTTGTCCGTACCGAGCCCGAAGAGGTCCAGGCGATTGGGACCCCACGCGGCCACCGCAGGCGGACTATCGAAGGTACCACCGAACGGCGTCCAACCCGTCCCCGGGGGAGACCAGATGTTAACATTCCATGCCTTGTGGAACATCTGATTGTCCGTGCCAAGCCCGAAGAGGTCGATTCGATTGGGACCCCAGCAGACCGCCGCTGCAGGACTATCGAAGATGCCACCAAGCGCCTCCCAACCGGTTACAGAGGGATACCAGGAGCTTCCATTCCACGCCTTGTGATACATCTGATTGTCGGTGCCAAGCCCGAAGAGATCCAGACGATTCGGCCCCCACGAGACGACGGTAGGGGGAGTATTGAAGACGCCGCCGAGCCCCTCCCAACCGGTGATCGACGGACCCCACGCGCTGCCGTTCCAATACTTGTGATACATCTGATTGTCAGTGCCCAGCCCAAAGAGGTCCAGGCGGTTAGGGCCCCAGGAAACCACTGCAGGCCGGCTGTTGAAGGTACCGCCAAACGCTGTCCACCCCGTCTGCGAAGGCGACCAGGCGTTCACATTCCAGGCCTTATGATACATCTGGTTGTCGGTGCCAAGGCCGAACAGGTCGATGCGGTTAGGCCCCCAGCAGACCGCCGCCGGGGCACTATTAAAGACCCCGCCGAGCGCTTCCCAACCGGATGGTGACGGATACCAGGCGCTGCCATTCCACGCTTTGTGGAACATCGAGTTGTTGGTGCCAAGGCCAAAGATATCGAGGCGGTTGGCGCCCCAGGAAACGGCTGATATTGCAATTGGCTTCATTTCTCGCTCCTATTTGCGTGCCATGCGTAAGAGCCCGGGTGCAGTTGGAGTCCATATAGAGCGCGGGGAGAGGGGGCCGGGTTTCCGCCAGGTTGAAGAGGCCGGTTTCCGCGCCGTTCCAAGGGGGAACTCGCGAAGGAGGTCAATATACACCCACACACTACGCGTTTATGTCCTATGAATCGTATTTATTTTTGCAGCCGTCTTCTCTCTACCAAGAGCCATTTCCGGCCTCCAGCAAGGAGTCTGACAAATAGTCCCCGAGACTACGGCCAGGGAGTCCCACCCTGAAAGTCACTCCCAAACGTAGTATTCAGCTCTCCCAGTATCCCCGGGTCAGTCACCGTCAGCCCCAGCTCACGGTTCTGTGTCAGGGAGGGGCTGGAGAAGTTCTCCGAGCCAACAAACCCCACCTGCCCGCTCTGCCCGTAATCAACCAAAATCAGCTTGGCATGGATATACAGCGGAGCCGTCGGCACATAGGTACTCACCTTCACCCCGGCCGCCTTCAGCGCATCAAACTCCGTCGCGTACTTGCCGCTATTCGTCATGGCAACCTCAACCGACACGCCCCTCTTCGCGGCATTCTCAAGCGCCGTGACAATCTGCGCGTCACCCATCTCCTCGTTCTCCACCTTCAAGCTAGTCTTAGCCGAGCCGATCAAACCAAGCAGCGCACTCAGAGAATTAGTAGGACTCCAAATCAGGTCGTCCCCTGTAGATGGCGTGATCGCGCTTGAAGTAAAGTCCGCATTAAACGTCGTCTCAATCGCGGCGATGTCATTGGGATTACTCTCGATCACCGCAAAGTCACGCGAGGTCGGATAGTACCGGCTCGTCAAATTCAACGACATAATGGCGGTCGTCTTGCCATCCACCGTGATCGTCTTCTGATGGCTCGCCTGAAAGACAGGATTCGCCCCACACCGCCTTCACCCCATTCCCATTCAGGAACGTGAAAACCGGAGTATTGTTACTCTTCTCCAGTGCCTGATCCAGAATCACCCGCACCGCAACACCCTTACCCGCCTGCTGCGCCAGAATCTGCTGGGCCTGCGTATCCACCAGTTCATACATCGTCATGTCGATCGTCTTCTTAGCCGAGTTCAGCAGGCTATAGATCGGCGTCATCCCCTGATCCGGCTCAATAACCAGCATCTGCGCGGATGTCGAAGCAGCCGTCCCGACCCCGCTAAGCGCAACGGTATGGGGAGACCCCGCAGCGTTATCCGCAACCCTGACCGTGCCCGAAAACCCCGCCGCCGACACCGGCGCAAAGCTGACCGTAATCGCACAGCTCTTACCCGCCGAAAGCGTCTTCCCGCAGGTCTTGCCCAGCACAAAATCTGCAGGGTCCGCGCCGCTCAACGTAATACCCGTGATCTTCAACGTCGCCGTGCCCGGATTCGACAGCGTCACCGTCTGAGCGGCGCTTGTCTTACCCACAGCCGTACTCGGAAACAACACACTCTCAGGCGTCAAAACCGCCTGAGCGCTGGTCTTTGCCTCTGCATTCGGACTTGATAAAAAGCCCGCGACCAGTACGAAAGCAATCGGAGCCAGAGAAATCCTCATGTATCGCTGAACCAATCCACGGACGTAGTCACGAAGCAGCATGCTGGCAAGGTCTGTGATTATAGGTTCAAACTCCTTATCACGGATTAAAACCCGCCGATCCGCCATCCGCGCGCTCTCCCCATTTGGGTTAGCGTGCCCCTTGACACCACGCACGACCCTGCCTATGCTCGGTGCAGTGAGGCGAACAAATGGCGAAAACAAACAGCGCTTCCCTCTTCCCCATCCTCCCCCAGCAACCCACAGGCATCGCCCGCATGGCCGCCCAGTCCCGCCACGCTGACGACGGCCACCTCATCGAATTCAAGACCCTCGCCGTCCGCAGCATCCTTAACCGCTCGGTCTCCAAACGCATGCTCTGGATGGCCTACAGCATCAATCCCTACCGCGGATGCGAGTTCGCTTGCCGCTACTGCTATGCCCGATACACGCACGAGTTCATGGCGCCCAAACCTCCCGACACCCCAGAGCCGCCATCACGCCCGAACAAACCCGATAACCGTCGCGAACCGGAACCCGTTCACATTCACGATTCGCAGCCCCCGTCCCAGCCCACCGACTTCCGCGACCCTCTCTCCTTCGAACACCTCATCTTCCTCAAGCAAAACGCCGCCTGGCTCCTCGAGCAGGAACTCCGCAAGATCGACCCCACCCAGGAGATCGCCCTCGGCACCGCCACCGACCCCTGGCAGCCCATCGAACGTCGCGCCCGCATCACCCGCAGCCTCCTCGAGGTCTTCGCCCGCAAGTCCGGCTACCGCCTCGGCATCGTCACCAAGTCCCTCCTCATCACCCGCGACATCGACCTCCTCGTCGAGATCGCCCGCCGCAACACCCTCGCCGTCAACATCACCATCACCACCCCCGACGCCAGCCTCGCCCGCAAGCTCGAACCCCGCGCCCCCCGCCCCGACCTCCGCTTCGAAGCCGTCCGCCGTCTGCGCGAGGCGGGCATCCGCACCGGAGTCCTCTGCGCCCCGCTACTCCCCGGCATCACCGATTCGGAAGAGGCCCTCGACAACATGGCTCGCCGCGCCGCCGAAGCAAACGCCAGCTTCTTCAGCGCCAACCCCCTCTTCCTCAAGCCGTGCTCGCGTCCTACCTACCTGAGCTTCGTTCGCGAGCACTTCCCCTCCCTTGAGCCCGACTACCACCGCCGCTTCGACCACGCCGACTTCGCCTCCCCCGCCTACGCCCGCCAAATCTCCCAGATGGTCGACCGCGTCCGCGAAAAATACAACCTCGGAGGCCGCTCCAAAAACAAATTCCTGCCACGAACCGGCGACACCATCCGCCCCCAACCCGCCACCATCAGCAGCCAAACCCAACCAAGGCTCTTCGCTTAAAGATCGAGAAGTCTGCCGCCTGTCGTTGCTTTTTATAGCGGCTTTTGTAGTTGCCTCTATTGCTTGTCATCCCCGAAGGGGATCTGCTGTCGCATTTGTCGATGCTGTTGGTTTTGCTTGTTCTTTCTTCTCATAAAAGCGCCTGCGTATATAAGCCAGCACGGACGCAAGCAATGACAAAGGCAATGCCACGAGGAGGAAAGTTCTGATTGAGCGACTGTGCGGGATGATACCCAGCAAATCGATAAAGGCAACGATCAGCGTAATGCCTCGGAAAGCGTCGATCCATTTCTTCATGCCAATGATGGTGGCACGCTCGCAGTATGCCATCAACGATATAACTAATTGCTGAGAATTTTCCCAACCCAAGACGATGTCATTTCGACCGGAGCTGCTCACGGCCTCACCGTGAGCAGCGCAGCGGAGAAACCCGCTTCTCTACCCACACCGCCCCCAGCCAAGACAAGCCCTTGCCGTTGCTTTTCTAGCTTGTCATCCCGCAGGGATCTGCTTCTGTCCTTGCTGTTGCTGTTGCTGTTGCCCTTACCGTTGCTGTTGCGGTTCCTTTTCAAAGAACCCCAAAGGCCCGGGATGCCCCATCCATGGCGCAGCCTTACCGCGACATGGGTGGGAATGTACACTCCTTCCCCACCAACTCTTGCCGTTGCTGTTGCAGTTGCAGTTGCTGTTGCCGTTGCCGTTGCCGTTGCCTTTCACGTTGTCATCCCCGAAGGGCAGTTGCTGTTGCCTCTGGGTAACCCAAGGCTTCAGCCTTGGGCCTCCCTCTAACCCGCAGAAAAGGGGCTTCAGCCCCTGGGGTATCCCCGCTCTCCACACCTCAAAAACCTGTCAAGCCCCCAACCCGCCTAACTCATTACAACCAAAGCACATCCACGTGGCACGATAATTACCACCCGCCACCTATAATAGAAACAGACACAAAGAGAGAGCCTCGGCGCAGCCGGGGCTCTTCGCATTTAACTAACAACCTGCAACTAACAACCGGACCAAAAGTCCAGACCTAAACCATCTACTTCGAAGACTTTGAGACCAAAAGTACCCAGGGGGAGTACACACATCATGAACACACCCAAGCGCTACCAATGCCGCCACATCTTCACCGAAGGCCGACGCTGCGGCAGCCCATCGCTCCGCCACGAGAACTTCTGCTACTACCACCACACCACCCGCCGCCCCGCGCCCGACCCGCGCACCCGCGAAGACCGCTACGCCTTCGACCTCCCCCTGCCCGAAGACCGCGCCGCCATCCAACTCGCCATCGGCCACATCCTCCTCCGCATCGCCCACAACCAGATCGACGCCAAACGCGCCGGCCTCCTCCTCTACGGCCTCCAGATCGCCAGCACGAACCTACCCCGCCAAAACCCCGAAGCCACCCAACCACCCCAGGTCGAAGAGATCACCACCCACCCCGACCTCGGCCTCATCGCCCCACCCGCCGAGTACGACGAAGCCACCGCCTCAGGCCGCCCCAAGAGCATCATGCGCCAACTCATCGAAGACCTGACACGAAACCAACCCGAACCAGACCCAGAACAACCCGGATGCCCCATCCTGAGCGCACCTGATCGCGCGAAGGTTGGGGTGTCGCCGACTAAGAGTACAGGGACGGATACGGACACAGGAACAGGAACGAATCTGGGTGCCCCACAACCTGCCCTGAGCCTGTCGAAGGGTCTCGATTCTGAGATGTGGGTTCCCACCCAACCCCCACAACAACCGGAGACCGACCCCACCACCGACATCCTCCCCACCCTCCAGGCCACCGCAGAAAACCCCACAACCCCATCGGTGCAAATCGGTGTTAAGCTTTTTTCTCTCCCATCCGCGACTATCCCCGTAAATCCGCAGTCGCACCCTTCGGCCAGACCAAAAGAAGAGGCACCAGGAGAAATCTCCCGGTGCCTCTTTGATTCAGAACTATCTTCGATTAAGCGACGACTTCGATGCCCATCGAGCGAGCAGTACCGCGTATGGTCTTCATCGCTGCCTCAACCGACGCCGCATTCATATCCGGCATCTTCTGAGTCGCGATCTCGCGAATCTGCTTTTCGGTCACCTTGCCCAGCTTCTCCTTGTTCGGAGTGCCCGAGCCCTTGGGGATACCAGCGGCCTTCAGCAGAAGCACTGGAGCCGGAGGCGTCTTGGTGACGAACGTAAAGGTGCGGTCAGCATAGACGCTGATCACAACCGGGATCGTAAGACCAGCCAGATCGGGAGCCTTCGTGCGGTCGTTGAACTGCTTGCAGAACTCCATGATGTTGACCTGTGCCTGACCGAGCGCGGGGCCAACGGGAGGTGCAGGGGTGGCCTTGCCGGCCATAATCTGAAGCTTGACGTATCCAGTAATCTTCTTCGGTGCCATTGCGGTAAATCCTCTTTATGTCTCTAGCGGCAGGCTCCAAAGCCGGCTGCTGAAATGGGTAATACAAAATTCGTTCTCCTGCACAAGCAGGAGCAGTGCTATGCCTCGACCTTGTCCACCTTCGAGAACTCGATCTCGACCGGAGTGGAACGGCCAAAGATGCTGACCATCACCTTCAGCGTCTGCTTGTCTTCGTTGATATCGTCGACAGCGCCGGTGAAGTTGGCAAATGGGCCCTCGTTGATGCGGACCTGCTCACCCTTGTCGAACTTGACCTTCATCGACGGCTTGTCCTTCGACACATCGGAACGGAACAGGATCGAGCTGACCTCCTGCTCGGAGAGCGCAACCGGATTGTCGCCCGTTCCAAGGAAGCCCGTGACGCGCGGCGTGTTCTTGATCACATGCCACAGGTCGTTGTCGAGTTCCATCTCGACCAGAACATACCCCGGCAGGAACACGCGCTCAATGGTGTACTTCTTTCCATTGCGAAGCTCGGTGACAGGCTCCGTCGGAATCATGATGCGACCGATGCGGTTCTGTAGTCCGAACGCAGCGATGCGGCTCTCGAGCGACTCGCGAACCTTGCGCTCGAAGCCCGAGTAGGCGTGGATGATGTACCACTTGAAGTTTTCGTTGACCGGCGGGGCAAGCTGCTCCGTGGGCTCTCCCGCAACGTTCGACGTCTCGGGTTTATGCTCTTCCGGGTTCTGCTCTTCTGCCGCCATGGTTGTGCCTTCTTCGCGCATCTGTCTGCTTCTCTCTACTGCTGAAACTGCAAAAATCTAGTGCTGGGTCAAGCGGTGCAGCAACGCCTCAATCGCACGGCCAATGATGTTGTCCACCAGCCAGAAGTACGCTGCGAAGATGAAGACCGTAACAATGACAACGGTCGTCGTCGCCTGGACCTCGGCCCGCGACGGCGTAATCACCTTGCGCATCTCACTGCGCACGTCCTTCAGGAAGCTGCTGACGCGCTCCGGCAGCGACTTCAGCTGCTGTAACCCGGTGCTGGTCTCTTCTGCTACTGCAATTGTCTTGGCCATCGTACTGCCTCAAACCTTCATGTTACTGAGTACTTGTTCCGCCTTGGCGTCACCCGGACTCAGGGCCGGGCAAACTGGCGGGGGAGCTCGGATTCGAACCGAGAAGTTCGGTTTTGGAGACCGACAGTTTAACCGTTGAGCTTACTCCCCCGGTAAAGCTGCTAGCTCTAGCTTCCGGATCAGCGGAAGCCAACGGCTAAAAGCTACTTCGTCTCTTTGTGGTCTGTGTGCTTGCGGCAGGTATTGCAGAACTTCGAGAACTCCAGACGGCCCGTGGTCGTCTTCTTGTTCTTCGTCGTTGAGTAGTTCCTGTTCTTGCACTCAGGGCACTGCAGTGTGATAATTTCGCGCATCTATTTATCCTAACCGATTTCAGGCCCTTTCCCGGGCCACAATCTTCACATTCTTATTCTATCCGGGCTACATCTCGGTAAACAACTCAACCGATACGAGACGTTCCGGAGAATCCGGCGTGACCGCAAATAACTGTTTCCACGCAGGATTCGCATTTTCATACGCCGCTCTGGCCCCATAAGCCGCCATATCGGCATATTCGATCATCAGGTAAACATTCCCAGTATCAGGCCCGGGAACTGTACTTCTCATTAGACGTATGCCCCGCGGCATCACCGGACTATTGAAATCAGGCGAAGCCGCACGCTGCAGCTTCGCCATGAAATCATTCATCCGTCCCGGCTTTACTTCGTACTTGAAGACCGCCAGAACCACGAGGCACCAACCTGTTTACTTCCCGCCGTTACTTGATGATCTCGCTGATGGTGCCGGCGCCGACGGTACGACCGCCTTCACGGATAGCGAACCGCAGACCCTTCTCCATAGCAACCGGCGTGTGCAGCGTGATCTCAAGCGAAATATTGTCGCCAGGCATCACCATCTCCGTGCCTTCCGGCAGCTTCGCCGAGCCCGTCACGTCCGTCGTGCGGAAGTAGAACTGGGGACGGTAGCCGTTGAAGAACGGTGTATGACGACCGCCCTCTTCCTTCGACAACACGTAGATCTCGCCCTTGAACACCGTGTGCGGCGTGATCGAACCCGGCTTGGCCAACACCATGCCGCGCTCCACATCTTCCTTCGCGATACCGCGCAGCAGAAGACCAGCGTTGTCGCCCGCCAGACCTTCATCCAGCTGCTTCTTGAACATCTCAACGCCGGTGCAGACCGTCTTGCGCGTGTCGCGGAAGCCAACAATCTCGCAGTCCTCGCCAACCTTCACCTTGCCGCGCTCGATACGGCCCGTAACCACAGTTCCACGGCCAGAGATCGAGAAGATGTCTTCGATCGGCATCAGGAACGGCAGGTCAACCAGACGGTCAGGCTGCGGTACATTCTTGTCCACCGCATCCATCAGCTCGTCGATCTTCGCCTCCCACTGTGCCTCGCCGTTCAGCGCGCCAAGCGCCGATCCGCGGATCACAGGAACGTCGTCGCCGGGGAAGTCATACTTCGAAAGCAGCTCACGCACTTCCATCTCGACCAGGTCAACCAGCTCCTGATCCTCAACCGCATCGCACTTGTTCAGGAACACAACGATGTACGGAACGCCAACCTGACGCGCCAGAAGCACATGCTCCTTGGTCTGGGGCATCGGACCGTCGGTCGCCGCAACCACCAGGATCGCGCCGTCCATCTGCGCCGCACCCGTGATCATGTTCTTGATGTAGTCGGCGTGGCCGGGGCAGTCGACGTGGGCATAGTGACGGTTCGCCGTCTCATATTCCACGTGCGAGGTCGCAATCGTAATACCGCGCTCGCGCTCCTCAGGTGCGTTGTCGATCGTGTCGAACGAACGGAACGCGTTCTTCGGGTTGTGCTTCGACAGCACCTTCGTGATCGCCGCCGTCAATGTCGTCTTGCCATGATCGATGTGCCCGATCGTCCCTACGTTTACGTGCGGCTTTGACCGGTCAAACTTTTCCTTGCCCATGACTGCTCGTCTCCTCGTGTTGGCCGGCGATTACACCGGCAAGTTCAGGTGAATAACTCAAGAGAAACTAAACTTGATGACTCAGTAGTACGCGTACAGCTTGAAAAACTTCTGCCGCAGCTCAGGAGCCACACGCTCCAGGCTCGCCAGATAAAACTCTCGAATCTGGCCCTGATCCGCATCGCCCAGCCCGTTGTATTCAGCAGCCGTCGAAGCTCCAAGTAGCCCCTTGGTCAGCACGGTCTCGAAGTCTCGAATGCGGAGCTTCAGACGATCGAGCGACTTCAGGAACTCGGCAACCTTCGCGGAAGAGAAGGACGACTCGATCGCTGTTTTCACCGCACCAAAGTGCGGGGGATCGGCTATCGGGAGTACGGGCTGCTCATACGTATTGCTCAACAAGATCTCCTGCTGGTACGCCTTCAAATCTTTGGAGCGGGAGACGGGAATCGAACCCGCGACCAACAGCTTGGAAGGCTGTGACTCTACCACTGAGTTACTCCCGCCCGCCTGCAACTAAAATCTGGAGCTGATGATGGGGCTTGAACCCATGACCTCTCCCTTACCAAGGGAGTGCTCTACCACTGAGCTACATCAGCCTTCTAAAACCAACCTTACAATCCTATCGCGAACCCAGCCGTCCGAGTATGACGCGGAAGGCAAAAAATCCCAACAGAACCCATGCCAGCGAACGAAACTTGCCAGGCTCCATCGTCTGCCAAACCAGTACCGCCAACACCCCGAATACGGCCAGCGCAATCACCATTCGACCGCTACCGGCAGGATTCAGATCCACAAACTCACCACTCAAACTCACAGCTCAAACTAAGTGGTGCACAGGGGAGGATTCGAACCTCCGTAACGCGATGCGTGGCAGATTTACAGTCTGCTGCCATTAACCACTCGGCCACCTGTGCACATCCTGTAAAACCTCACCAGCGCGCAGCCCACAACTCATCCATCAATCCCGAACATCGATCCCAATTGCGAATCGTGCGAGCACAAACCTTGAAGGAGTGATCGGAGGCCTGCTGACCAGAGCGGCCCGACAGTACAACCAAATCCTTGCCTGCTGAATGGAACTGGAGCTGACGAAGGGATTTGAACCCCCGACCCTCTGATTACAAATCAGATGCTCTACCAGCTGAGCTACGCCAGCCCAAACAGCCTTTGTCTTGCCCCCTGTAAGCCCAGTCGCGTGACGCGCACTAGTGCCTGCGCAGAGTGCGCCGCAGAGCTAACTTTAGCATAGTGGAGGCCCCAGAGCAATCTTGGCCGGTATCCGCCACTTTGCTCCCTAACTCCCAAAAACTCAACACTTCGTAAAGCTCACAGAAGAGGTTTTCAACAAGCTCAAACCGTGCATCGACATCGCAGACGAATCGCCCAGCGGGCCTGCCACACAACAGGGCCGCCCCGAGAGTCGATTCTAGGACTTGATAAAGGCCAGCAGATCAGCGTTGATCGTGTCCGCCTGTGTCGTGCACATCCCATGCGGAAAGCCCGGATACACCTTCAGCGTCGCATTCTTCAGAATCTTGGCCGACTTCAGGCCCGCAGCAACGATAGGAACAATCTGGTCATCCTCCCCATGCAGCACAAGAACAGGAATGTCGATCTTCTTCAGGTCTTCGGTAAAATCCGTCTCAGAAAATGCCTTGATCGTGTCGTACTGGCTCTTGTGAGACCCGATCATGCCCTGAAGCCAGAAATTGTCCCGCACGCCCTCCGAGATCTTCGCCCCCGCCCTGTTATAGCTGTAAAACGGCAGCGTGAGCTCCTTGTAAAACTCCGACCGGTCCGCGACGACCGAAGCACGAAGCCCATCAAACACAGACAGCGGTAAGCCCTCAGGGTTATCGTCCGTCTTCAGCATCAGTGGCGGTACTGCGCCGATCAGCGCGGCCTTCGCTACCCGTTTACTTCCGTGCCTACCGAGATATCTCGCAACCTCACCGCCACCAGTCGAGTGACCGACCATCACAGCATCCTTCAGGTCGAGTGCCTCGAAAAGCTCCGCCAGGTCATCGGCATAGGTATCCATCTCGTTGCCGTCCCACGGTTGGCTCGAACGTCCATTACCGCGACGATCATGAGCGATGACGCGATAGCCCAGTTGGCCAAAGAACAGCATCTGCGCATCCCACGCATCCGCAGTCAGAGGCCAGCCGTGCGAAAAAGTGATCGGCTGTCCTGTGCCCCAGTCCTTGTAATAAATCGTAGTGCCGTCTTTGGTGGTAATCGTGCTCATGTTCTCTCCTTTTGGTTTTTTGTTTGTGCGAGACGATATGGGCTGAAAACCCGGTTGCGCTCCCGGGCCAATCATCAAAAGCTCTCTGAATAGAAAGCTGTATCGCAGATTAGAACATGCCAACGTTACAGCACCAATTCTCGTCTGCTGGCCCAGGTACTTCCTCGTCCAAACACAGTCGGCTCACGGACGCGATTTACAAACAGTCCAAAACCAAAGACATGCTAGGCTATCCTCAATTTTCGATCACCAGTTTTGAACTCCCAGGGAACAAGCCCATGCGTCTGCTGATCCTGCTCTCTCTGCTCCTCGTCCCCTTCTCCTGCTACGGCCAGCACACCAGCGAAGCGCCGCAGATCACCGACGGTCCGCAAGCCGCTCCTCCCACAGTAGCCGCCACCATGGACAACAACTCCGTCCTCAAGATGGCCAAGGCGGGCCTCGGCGACGACCTCATTCTCCAGACCATCAATACCCAGCCCGGCCGCTACGCCACCGACGCCGATTCGCTCGTCGCACTCAAAGACGCCGGCATCTCCGACCGCATCATCACCGCAATGGTCAACAAGAGCCGCAGGCTCCTTACTCCCGCACCCGAGAAGCCCATCGAACTCTCCGACGTCAACGAAATCGGCGTCTACTACAAAGACCACCGAACCGATAAATGGATCCTGATCGATCCCGAGATCGTCCACATCAAGTCAGGCGGCTGGCTTAAATCCACCGCAACCCACGGCATTATCAAAGAGGACCACAACGGCCACCTCAACGGCCGCGAGTCCAAGCTGGCCCTCCAGGCGCCTATCGACATCCTCATCTACATGCCCGACGGCGTAGCCATCAACGAATACGAATTCCTTCGCTTCCGCATCAACTCCGACAACCGTGAGTTCCGCATCCTCACCGGCGGCGTCTTCCACTCCACCGGTGGCGCCGACAGAGACGAAGTAAAGTTCAACCCCGCCAAGACAGCGCCACGCACCTACCAGTTCACCATCGACCGCAACGTTGGCGGCGGCGAATTCGGCATCCTCCCAGCTGGCAGCGGCAACGTCACCAACGGCGGCAAGATCTACACCTTCGCCATCACCGAGTAGCCTCTACTCCCACACATCAATCTCTTCGCCGGGCTTCAGACCAAAGCAGTCCGCATCAACGAACTTCGCCGTCACCATGATATCGGAGTGCGAAGCATGCTCCGAACCCTTCGCCCTCTCTAATAACTTGTCATGGCCGCGTCATGCGGAGTGTACGACAGATGGTCTATGCTTATCTTCTGAAACTCGCAGTCTGTGATTGCGTAATGACCATGCTGACACTCCGCCTGACCGGCCCGCTTCCAAACTCGGTCCCCAATGCGTAAATCCACCCGCTACTCCCTCCTCCTGGTGCTCGCGCTCATCGGCGCCCTCATCATTGCACTGATCCTTCGTAAAGCAGCCCCACCCGAAGCCGCGCGCCTTCTGCCCGAATCCGACGCCATCGTCTACTTCAGCCTGAAGCCCATCCGTCTCGCCACTCGCTTCGACCGCACCCCCGTCACCCGCAGCCCCGACTACCAGCACTTCGTCGACGCCACCGGTATCGTGCCCGAGCGCGACCTCGACACCGTCGCCTTCGCCCTCCACCGCATGGACGACCCCAACGGCCCCAATGGCCCCGTAGGCTACTCCGAAGTCTTCGAAGGCCGCTTCGACGGCGAGCGCCTCGCCCACTACTTTGCCAGCATCGCCACCGCACGCGAGAACTACGCCGGCCACGACATCTTCACTGTCCGCGTCGGAGAAGACAAAGCACTCCGCAACCTGAGAATCGCGCAGCTAGGCTACGACAGCATCGCCGCCTCGAACATGCCGACCTCCGAGCAGATCCACTCCATCATCGATCGCCACCGCGCCGGCGCATCACCCTTCTCCGGATCCTCCCTGCTCTCAGCCCGTTATCGCGACGTACCTCTCCTCTCAATCGCCTGGGGAATCGGCCGCATCGGCCTTCCCTTCTCCGAGCGCGGCTACATCACGCTCTTCGGCCTACAGCTTCCACTGCCCGAAGACACCACCTTCGTCGCCAGCCTGCGGTACGTCGGTGCGCTCCACCTGCGCATCGAGCAGATATCCCCCAGCGAAGCCGACGCCGCCCGCTCCGCCGCGTCGCTCACCACCCTTGTCGGACTCTTCAAATCCATCCAGGAGATGCAGCCGCGCAACAACGGCGACAGAGCTCTTCTCCAGACAATCGACTCCCTTAAACTCGAGCAACGCAAAGATCGCGCCATCCTCACAGCCACCGTCCCCATCGAGCTTTTACAGCAACTCACCGGTTCGACCTCGTCTTCTGTCGCTCAACCCACGCCCCCTGCTAACATGACCTCACCAGCTTCCCCCTAGAAATCCACGCCCCAAACCCGGAGACGCCCGCACATGATCCCAGCTAACACAAGGCTACTCAGCGCCCTCTCGGCTCTGCCGATCCTTTTGACCGGACTTCTCGCCGCTCCGGCCGCTCACGCCCAGTCCGACTCCAAGACCATCACTGGTCAGGCCGCCTTCACCGACTACACCCAGGAGCACCCCGGCGTCCGCCGCAAGATTACCGTCGCCGACCTGCCCGAACCCAAGGAAGCCGAATCCGTCGACAACGGCCCCACCGTCGTCCCCCGGCCCGAAGGCGCATGGCCTCAGGCCCCGGCAGGCTTCAAGGTCGAACTTTACGCCGAGGGGTTCACCGAGCCTCGCCTGATGCGCACAGCCCCCAACGGCGACATCTTCCTTGCCGACTCGCACGGCGACAAGATCATAGTCCTGCGCGGCGTTGGCCCCGACGGCAAAGCCCAGAAAGTCTCCACCTTCGCCACCGGTCTCGATCTTCCCTTCGGCCTCGCTTTCTATCCCAGCGGCCCGAACCCTAAATGGCTCTACGTCGGCAACACGAAAACCGTAGTCCGCTTCCCCTATAAGTCCGGCGACCTCGTCGCCACCGGCCAACCCGAGACCATCGTCGCCGAACTCCCCGGCTTTGCCCAGCTCCGTGGCGGCGGCCATTGGACCCGCGACGTCGTCTTTACCCCCGATGGCACCAGAATGCTCGTCTCCGTGGGCTCCGCCTCGAACGTCGATGACGTCGATACCCACCCCAACGAGTTCCACCGTGCCGACGTCCTCGCATTCACCCCCGAGGGCAAATTCCTCAAGGTCTACGCCGCAGGCATCCGCAACTGCGTCGGCGAAACCATCAACCCCACCACCGGCCAGCTCTGGTGCTCCACCAACGAGCGCGACCGCCTCGGCGACAACCTCGTCCCCGACTACATCACCAGCGTCAAGGAAGACGGCTTCTACGGCTGGCCCTGGTACTACATCGGCAGCCACAAGGACCCGCGGCTTCCTGACCCTTGCGAAACCGGTACCGGCCCAAACCTGCAAGCCCCTGCACTGACCGAGGCCCAGGCTAAGGACTGCAAGCGTGTGAATATGGCGTCGAAGGTCATCGTCCCCGACGTCCTCCTCCAGCCTCACTTCGCCTCACTCGAGATGCTCTTCTACAACGGCAAGCAGTTCCCCGCTGAATACACCGGTGACGCCTTCGCCGCCGAACACGGCTCCTGGAACCGCGCCCACCGCAGCGGCTACGAGGTCATCCGCGTCCCCATGCGCAACGGCCACGCCACCGGCGAGTACGAAGATTTCCTAACCGGCTTCGTCACCTCTGACGGCAAGGTCTGGGGCCGCCCCGTAGGCGTCACCACAGGCAACGACGGCTCCCTCTACGTCTCCGACGACGGCACCAAGAGCGTCTGGCGCGTCACCTACACCGGCAAATAAGTAGCACATCGGCAAGTCAGTAAAAACGGGCCCATCTTCGCAACAGCTTTATCGTCGCGAAGATGGGCCCGTATTTCGTTAGCGAGAAGTACTATGCAGCCTCGACAGAAGCAATGCGCCTCACGGAAGAATCCGTCGAGTTCCTCACAGGCGCAGCCACAACCACCTCTTGCGTGTGCCCCATCAGCGAGACCAACACCTCAAAGCAAGCTCCGTCCAGCTGCCGCGGCGCCAGCTTCGACATGATCGCCATGATCTGATCGAAATCCAACCCAGCGCGATACGGCCGATCCTCCGACAGCGCGCCATAGACATCGGCCACAGCAATAATCCGCGACTCGAGCGATAGCTCCGGCGCCAGCAACCGGTTCGGATATCCCGAGCCGTCCAGCTTCTCGTGATGCTCGCCCGCAATCACGGCCATCTCACGGAAAGGTCCCACGCGCTCCAGAATCTGCCGCGTAAGCCCCGGATGTTGCTGTACAGCCTTCCACTCCGTCTCGCTCAACTTACTCTTCTTATCCAGAATCGCGTTCGACACACTCAGCTTGCCGATGTCATGCAGCAGCGCGGCTCGGCGAACCAGCTGCACACGCTCCGGCGCCAGCCCCATGCCCCGCGCGATCCCATAAGCCGCATCCGCCACGCCCATAGAGTGTCGAAACGTAAAGTGCGACTTCGCATCCACCACATCCGCGAAAGCCTCGCAGATCTGGTCAATCCGGCTCGCCTCCAGCTGGTGCCGTCGCCCGCTATCCATATCGAGCACGGCCTGCCGAGTATCGTCCTGACTGTCGGTAGTCAGGCAGTTCGTCCATAACGTCCCGCGCCGATGCAGCGACACAGCCACGCGAACCAGCTCCGGATCAAACCACGTCCCGCTGCGTTCCACCAGCGTCGCCACCGCCGCCTGAATCCCACGCCCAGCCGAAAAAACATCCAGATGCTGCGCCACGGCACAAATGCGCGCCAGCAGCGAAATCTGCTCACCCTTCAGGCTATCCGGATACCCGCCACCATCCCAATGCTCATCCAGACTGCGCACAGCCTCAGCGGCATCAGCACTCAGCCCAAGCTTCGTAACAATGCTGGCCCCACGATCACACCGCAGCCCGACAATCTCTTCGTTATTCACATACTGCGTAATGCCATTCCGGATAATCCGCGCAATCCGGTCAATCTGGCACATCCGAGTCGCGTTGCTGCTCCACCCAACATCCTTCAGAAGCAGCGCAAAGTAGAGGCTGGTCCGTTTGCCCTCTGGCAGCTTGATCTCATCCGCGATCCGCATCCCCAGCAGGCAGCTTCGCAGGGCATGGCCCCACACCGCACCCTCAGTCAGATCGAGGGCAAAGGAGAGCGCCGAGATAACCTCAGACAGCGAGATCGAACCATCGTTATCCCGAACATCGTTCCGAAAACAGGCAGAGGCAGACGTTTCAAGCATGCAATAATCCGTTCCCATTCAGTCACGGCAAAAAGTTGGAGCCCCGGTGTAGCCAGTCGCAGAGTTGGCCCGTCATGCGCCCGCTTCAGGACTCCACGGCGAGAATAGCCGGCCCCCAGCCCACCCGATACTCCACAAAAGATGCAGTGCCGTCCCCGACACGGGTTATCCCCAAAATGGGAAAGACTTGCCTCTACCGTTTATCCCCCTCCCCCCGTCATCCTGAGCGGAGCGAAGCGAAGTCGAAGGACCCCGACGAACTCAACATCACCAAAACCGCTCGAACCTTTCAACCAAGAAAGCCGCCGTTCGCTTTCGTTCCCACCCAAACCCATCCACATGCGCCAGAGACTCTCCTACGACTCCGGAACGTTCTACACAGGACGAACCACCTCGACCGCCACAGTGTGGCCACAAATAAAAAGCAGGGTCAGCTTACAAAGAAGCTGAACCCTGCTCTGGATTTATCTTCGAAAGAATTAGCGAGCCAGAGGAGTCGCCTTCATCCCAACCGAAGCTACTGGTACATCAGGAGCCTCACTGCCCAGTTCCGCCAACGTCGTCCGCAGATACTTATGCGGGTTCACCGGCGTATTCCGAATCCGAACCTCATAGTGCAGATGCGAGCCCGTCACGCGCCCACTGTGGCCCACATAGCCGATCACCTGGCCGCGAACCACCGTCTGCCCCGCCATCACGGCAAAGCCCGACATATGCCCATACAGCGTCTCGACGCCATGTCCGTGATCGACGACCACCTCGCGGCCATAGCCATTGGCCATCTCAGCCGCCTTGACGACTCCATCCGCAGTAACGCGCACAGGAATCCCATTCGGCGCCGAGATGTCGATCCCCTTGTGGAACTCACCCTCGCCATTGCCTAGAACTGGATCCTCACGCTGACCAAAGCTGCTCGTAATTGGTCCCATCACAGGCCACAACGTAGGAGCATAAGCAGACGCATTCTCATCCGAAGCCCCCGGGAAGCCAAACAAGCTGCTCGACCGATAGTTCGGGCTACCGATCCCCGAAAGCGCCCGCGCCGCCGCCGTCCCATTCATCGCGGAGCTGCGAAGCGCATAAAAGGCATCCACCGACTTGTAGTAGCTGTCATCCGTCAGGCCGTTCGACGACTCATCCAGCTTCGCCGTAGCCACAGCATTAGCGACAGCATCCGCCACAGCGGCCGACTTCGCCCGCCCCATGGCCCTCTCCGTCACCCTGCCCATAGGCAGCGCCAGCTTGCTCGCCGTCAGTCCGTACAGCGACGAGACCTCGCTAGCCAGAGACCCTAGCGAAGCCGCCTGAATGTCCTTCTCATGCGCCGCCTCTTCCAGGTGTGCATAATCCTTCTGGAGCGAGTTGTGATCCTGTCGCAGTTGATTGAACCGCGCAGTCTTGATCAACATCCGCGAGTAAGAACCCGCCAAACCTGTAATGGTAAACATGCCGATCGCCGCGGCCGCCACAAAGATATAGGCGTAATGCAGGGGCACCGGAACCTTGTTCAGGTTCCCGTCCTCATCCCTGCTGACGAACATAATGTAGTAACGCTTCTTCAGACTCAAATCAGAAATCCTGGGCCCACAAATTTGACCGCGAAGAAGCCGCGGCTCGGAAAGCCTGCACTCTTACTGACCCGAACGGCAAATCAAAGTCGCCAATCGTCATTTCAGAATCGCAGTCTCTCTTGAGCGTCTCGTTTGAAGATAACAAACAGGTAACTATGGTGCAACCAAATTCAATCTTTTGCATCGCGCGCTTTCTACCACAAAAGTGCCATCTTTCGCCACCGCGTATCCTGCTTTTAGCATGCACAAATCGCCGCGTAAACCGATAGGAGAGCTAGCCCTGATCGAACAGATCCGGCGCTCTTCCCTCTCCACACGCAGCAAATTCGTAACCCTCGGCATAGGTGACGACTGCGCCATCCTCGACCCTCCCCGTGGTTACGAGATCCTCGTCACCACCGACTTTACCCTTGAAGACCGCCACTTCCGCCGCGCTCTCCAACCACCCGAGTCCGTCGGTCACCGCTGCCTTGCACGCGGCCTCAGCGACCTCGCCGCCATGGGAGCCACCCCGCTGGCCGCCTTCCTCTCCCTCGCCCTGCCCGCAAAAATGCTCGCAGAAAAAACCGGCCAACTCTGGATCGACGCCTTCCTCCGTGGCCTGCGCGAGCTCAGCGAATACCACAACGTCCCCCTCGCAGGCGGCGACACCTCCGAATCACCCTCCGGATCTCATCCTCGCCGACATCATCCTCATCGGCTCCGCCCCCCGCGGTAGAGCACTCCGCCGCTCCACAGCCCGCCCCGGCGACGCCCTCTACGTCACCGGCCAACTCGGCGGAGCAGCCGCCGAACTCGCCACCATCCTCTCCCGCAAACGAAAACTCCCCCTCCCGGCCACAACCGAAGACCACCCTCACCTCTTCCCAGAGCCCCGTCTCGACACTGGCGAAGCACTCCTCCGTCGCAATCTCGCCACCGCCTGCATCGACATCAGCGACGGCCTCTCCACCGACCTCGCCCACCTCTGCCGAGCCTCCTCCGTCACCGCCGAGCTCGACCAAACCGCAATCCCAATCCACCCCTTAGCCCTCAAACTCAAACCAGAAGCAGCCCTCAAAGCAGCACTCCACGGCGGCGAAGACTACGAACTCCTCTTCACCGCCCCACCCAAACTCCGCATACCCAGCTCACTAGCCGCAGTCCCTATCACCCGCATCGGCACCATCAAACCCAGCCGCCCCCGCAAACCCCTCATCACCCTGATCACCCCCGACGAAACCCACACCCCGCTCGACCCCGCCGGATGGGAACACTTCACCAACCACTAGCAGATACCTAATACCCAACACCTAAATCTGACAACCGCGTCAGCCTGCTAGCATCGAATCGTCAGACACATGCGCGACTCCACAAAAATCATCCGCTCCACCCTCACCCGCACCGTAGCCGGAGACCCTATCCATCCCGGCCCAGTCTTCGCCGCCCCCTACCACACCCCCGGCGACCCCACCGACACCCCCTACACCTACGCCCGCTCACACAATCCCACCTGGACGCACCTCGAAAAAGCCATCGCCCAAATGGAGTCCGGCCCGGGCTACCGAGCCAACGCGCTCGTCTTCGCCTCCGGCATGGCCGCCTGCACCGCCGTCTTCGGAGCCATCCTGCGCCCCGGCGACATCGTCGTCCTCCCCTCCAACGCCTACTACGCCGCCCGCGTTCTCGCGCAGGAGTACTTCGCCAAGATGGGCGTCACCCTTCGCCTCGCACCCACCGCCAACAACGCCCAGGCCGAACACCTCGAAGGCGCCAAGCTCCTCTGGCTCGAATCCCCCAGCAACCCCACCATGGAGATCTGCGACATCGCCGCCCTCTCCGAAGCCGCACACAAAGCAGGCGCCCTCGTCGCCGTCGACAACACCACTCCCACTCCACTCGGCCAGCTCCCCCTCGCCCTCGGTGCCGACTTCTCCGTCGCCTCCGACACCAAAGCCATGACCGGCCACAGCGACCTCCTCCTTGGCCACGTCGCCACCCGCGACCTCGAACTCCGCGCCAAAATCGACCAGTGGCGCACCCTCACGGGAGGCGTTCTCGGCCCGATGGAAGCCTGGCTGGCCCTACGCTCCATCGCCACACTCCCCTTGCGCCTCGAGCGCGCATGCGAAAACGCCCAACGCATCGCCGAGTTCCTCACCACCCGCTCCGAAGTCGAAACCGTCCTCTACCCCGGCCTGCCCAACCACCCCGGCCACGCCACCGCCGCAAAACAGATGCGCTACTTCGGTCCCGTCCTAAGCTTCATCCTCCGCGACAAAGCCGCCGCTGAAACCTTTCTCAGCAAATCGAAACTCCTCACCGAAGCAACCAGCTTCGGCGGCGTCACTTCCACCGCCGAGCGCCGCGCCCGCTGGGGAGGAGACGCCATCGCCGAAGGCTTCATCCGCATGAGCGTCGGCTGCGAAGACATCGAAGACCTCATCGAAGACATCTCCCAAGCTCTGGACTCAATCCACCCATGATCGCCACGCCTTACTGGATAACCGATCAACTAGCGATAGTCCTTCGACCTTGGGGCGACAATTTTCTAGACGACGAGATGCTAGCCCTCCGCGCAGCAGGCATAGACGTCGTCGTATCGATGCTCCAAAAGGGCGAAGCACGTGATCTGGGTTTGGCAGAAGAAGAAGTTTCAGCAAGACGTGCCGGGCTTCTCTTCGCCAACTTCGCAATACAAGATGGTAGCGTCCCATACGACAAGCAATCGTTCACAGACTTTCTTGCGGCTCTGGAAAATCACCTAGCAAGCGGCAGACGAATCGCCATTCACTGCCGAGGCTCCATAGGCCGCGCCCCCCTCACCACCGCCAGCCTGTTGATTCGTGCGGGAATCCCGCCTGAAAAAGCATGGAACCACATCGCTGCATCACGCGACTGTGATGTCCCAGACACCGAAGAACAACGCGAGTGGGTCGATCGCCACATGAGACCCATTCCATGACGACCAACCTCGAATTCCCCCACAACTGGACCGTCGAAGTCCTGCAGTCCGCTCCCCTCATCGCCCCTGCGCGCCAGTTCACCTACCCGCAGCAGATCGCCGGAGAAGAAGACGCTCTCGCCCGCGGAGCACTTCAGCTCCTCGTCCGCCCATCCACCGGCGGAAACTTCCTCGCAACCTGCGCCCTCGGCTTCACCGACAAATCGATGCCCACCGGCGTCTATTCCTGCCCCAACCCGCAACAACTCTGCGCCGTCGCAGGAGGCTACGCCTACATCATCGACACGCTCCACCCCGAGCAATCCACCCACATCCCCCTCAAGCCCGTAGTCGAAGTCCGCACCCTACCCGCCCAATCGCTACTGATCTTCGCAGGCTTTCACACCATCCTCGCCTGGGGCCCCCAAGGCCACGCCTGGGAGACCCAGCGCCTAACCTGGGACGGCCTCCACATCACCAGCATCGAAGACAACACCCTTCACGGCACCGGCTGGAACCTCCTCACCGACAAAGAGGTCCCCTTCACCGTCGACCTCCTCACAGGCCACCATCAAGGCGGAGGCTTTCATCAACCACCGGCTCGAAGCTGACCTCCTCCACCGGAAACGCAAAGAAGCTAAGCGCCGCATCCCCCTGCTTGATTCGCCGAGTCTGCTCCAGCGCACCATATCGCTCGGCCAACTTCGCCTTGCTGCCATGCTCCGCAATCACCACCGCATCCGCAGCTAGCATCCCACGCCCCCGGGCACTCCCAAGAAACTGTAACGTCCCCGCATACTCCGCCTCTGCCTCATATGGCGGGTCCAGAAACACAATATCCACCGGCTGCGACAGCTTCCCCAGCCGCTCGAGCATTGCCCCAACCCCACGGCTCTCGAGCGCATACCCACCCTCAATCTTCAATGCCGAAAGATTCGCCCTCATCGCCGCAATCGCCGGAACAGCCTTCTCCGCAAACCACACATGCTCCGCGCCACGGCTTATCGCTTCAATCCCCACCGCGCCCGTCCCGGCATACAAATCCACAAACCGAGACCCCGCAACCCGCTGCGAAATCACATTAAACAGCGTCTCCCGCAGCCGATCGCTCGTAGGACGTGTATCCAGCCCCTTCGGCGCCATCAGCGCACGCGACCTGTAAATTCCCGCAATCACTCGCATCGTTTTCCAATGGTATGACGCCGAGCGCATACAATGATAGTTATGCGTGGGTGGTCATTTCCGATTGGCAGACTCTTTGGCGTAGATATCCGTATCCACACCTTCTTCCTGCTCCTGCTTGGCCTGGCCATTAGCTACTCCTCCGTCTCAGGAGCGACCGGCGGCCGAGGCTTCGTCCTCTGGCTGCTGCTGCTGCTCGCCGTCGTCATTCGCGAAGTAGCCCGCGCCATCGCCGCCGCCTGGTTAGGCCTCGAACTCCGCAGCATTCTTCTCCTCCCCACCGGCGGGCTGCAAACCTATGCCACACCCGAAGCCACCGACCACGCAGCCACCACCGAACTGCAGAAGCGCATGGCCATCGTCGGCCCCATCGTCAACATCGGCTTCGGCGTTCTTCTCGCCGCGATGGTCCTCACCGTCTCCCCGCAGATCAACCTCCTAGAGCGCCCCTGGATCACGCCGTCCCACCTGCTCCGCGCAGCCGTCTGGATCAACCTCCTCCTCGGCGCCGTCAACTTTCTTCCCGCGTCGCCCCTCGACGGAGGCCGCGTCTTCCGCGGCGAGTTCTCCAAGGCGCGCGGCATCATCAAAGGCAACCGCGCCGC
Organism: uncultured Acidobacteriaceae bacterium; assembly: GCA_963738855.1. Classification (GTDB taxonomy): domain Bacteria; phylum Acidobacteriota; class Terriglobia; order Terriglobales; family Acidobacteriaceae; genus Edaphobacter. The sequence continues at coordinate 649,492 of CAVTYC010000001.1, forward strand.
CGCCGGTCTCGGACAGGCCATCGCCTTCGGTCTTCTCATCGGCGGCTTCCTGCTGCCCAACATGTGGCTCGTCATGCTCGGAGCCTTCGTCCTCATCGGCTCCCACATGGAAGACCAGGGCCTCCTACTCCAATCCGACTCCGACCCCGTCCGCATGCGCGACGTCATGCTCACGCAGTTCAGCATGCTCTCAGCCTCCGACACGCTCGAAGACGCCCTCCAACGCTCCGTCCACACCCTGCAGGACGTCTTCCCCGTCGTCCGCGGCTCAGCACTCGTCGGCGCCGTCTCCCGCCAGGGCATAGTCGAAGCCCTCCAGGCCGACGGCAACGGCTACGTCCAGGGCGTCATGACCCGCTCCCTCCAGACCGCCCAACCCGACGACTCCCTCGTCAAAACTCTCCGCCGCATCATGGCCGGCCCCGGAGCCCAGATGGTCCCCGTCCTCGAAGGCGACCGCATCGTAGGCATCATCACCCCGCAAAACCTCGCGCACTCCATGGGCATGCTCAACCAGCGCCGCCGCATGCGCCAGCAGGAGCAGCAAGAGCAATAAGAACAGGTAAAGCCCCGACGCATCGCCAATGCTTCGATAGCACTCAAACGCTTTGCATCTAGGTACCCCAAGGCTTTAGCCTTGGGTCTCTCAGAATCCCGGACTCTTTTGGGCTTTAGCCCCTGGGGTCTGCTTTTCTGTCCCCCGGCACACATCTTCGTAGAAAGAAATCGATCCATCAGACGCCCATGTCCTCCGACCACAATCCCCTAGCCCCCGGCCTCTACCTGGTCGCAACCCCCATCGGCAACCTCGAAGACATCACCCTCCGAGCCCTGCGCATTCTCCGCACCGCCGACCGCATCGCCTGCGAAGACACCCGCCAGACCCAGAAGCTCCTCAACCACTTCGAGATCCGCACCCCCACCATCAGCTACCACATGCACAACGAGGGCCCCCGCTCCGAAGAGTTAATCGAAGCCCTGAAACAAGGCGCCCGAATAGCCGTAGCCTCGGACGCAGGCACCCCCGGCATCGCCGACCCCGGCACCCAGATCGCCGCAGCAGCCATCGCCGCCGGAATCCCCGTCTTCCCCATCCCCGGAGCCAACGCCGCCATCAGTGCCCTCATCGCCAGCGGCCTCCCCACGGAGAGCTTCACCTTCCACGGCTTCCTCCCTTCCAAAGCCGGCCAGCGAAAGACCTTCCTCGAAGCGATCCCACACACCGGCGAAGTCACGCACATCTTCTACGAGACACCCCACCGCATCCTCGAAGCCCTCGGTGACATCGAAGCCGTCTTCGGCCCCGCCCAGCCCGTAGTCATAGCCCGCGAACTCACCAAGCTCCACGAAGAGTTCCTCCGCAGCCCCGCAGCCGACCTCCGCGCCGAACTGGCAGCCCGCCCCGTTATTCGTGGCGAAATCGTCCTCATGCTGGCCCCCACGGAACAAAAAAACGCAGCCCAGCGAACCAGCATCGCCGAAGCAGTAGCCATCCTGATGAAATCCGAAAACCTAACTGAAAAAGACGCACTCAAGCGAGTAGCCCGCGACCGAGGCATAGGCAAAAGCGAAGCCTACCGCGAACTCCAGCGCGAACAAAACCGCCTCCACTAACCGTGGCCATCAGCCGGGTGCCCCATCCTGAGCGCGCCTGACCGCGCGAAGGTTGGGGAGTGACAAACCGTTCGCCAAGCCAGCTCTGGCAATGTCTTTACCTATCATTCTTGCCAGCCCGCCCCACGGTCTCTCGAATATCCCGAGTGCAGGCCGCTTGCCAGTGAACCGCCCACCGTTAAAATGATTCCTTGCACCCAACGGAGGAGCTTCAAACAGATGATGCGTGGACTGCAAAGTCTAATCGGAGAACTGGAACAGGATGGTTCACTCAACGAACCGGACCACCTGCGGCAGCGCATCGAAGCCCTTGACCGCCTCGACGCCTACCTCGTCGATGAACAGTTTGATAGACAATCACCGAACCACACCATCGCACCGGAGATCTATCCCCGAGCCAAAGCCCTTTACGCCAAACTCGAGCTAGCCAATTCCGAACTCTACCAAGCCATCCGCCACGAGATTCAGCGTGCCACCGGACCATACGAACTCCTTCAGCGCCTAGCCAACCAATCAGGTCAGAGCGGGGACGCAATCAACCCCACAGACGGCGAAGGCTACGACTATCTCGATGAGCTGGTCAGCGGAATCTTACAGTTCGAAAAGCCAGCCGCTGGCATCGTCCAGTTGCCGGCAGAGATGGTGTTCTATCAGCCAACCCCGGCGCGCCACATCTTCGATCTGCTCCGTCTCACCGCCCTCACCGAACAGGATGTGCTGGTCGATCTCGGCTCCGGACTAGGTCACGTTCCATTGCTAACGACCATCTGCACAGGTGCCCGCGGCATAGGAATCGAGCTGGAGGCGGCCTATGTCCACTGCGCCCGACAGAGCGCTCAGGCCCTCAACCTGTACAACGTAGCGTTCATCCAACAGGACGCAAGGTCCGCGGATCTATCCTGCGGCACAGTCTTTTACCTGTACACACCCTTCGTCGGTACGATTCTGCGCACGGTCCTGGACTCGCTACAACGAGAAGCCGCCACCCGCAAAATTCGAATCTGTACATTCGGCCCCTGCACCGCAATCATCGCCCAGGAGCAATGGCTCGAGCCACCCAGCACATTAGAACCGCACCAAATCGTCCTATTCCGTTCCCGCAACTAAGCCGTGTGCCTCCTTCCAACTTTCCTCAAAGCGTCATCCTGAGCGGAGACGCGCGCTTTTGCGCGTCGAAGTCGAAGGACCCCGAAGGTTTACCCTCACCACAGCTCTTCAAACCTTTCAACCACAACAGCCTCGGACCCCACCCACTCCACTCAGGCCACGAGACGATACACGCCGTCCAGCCAAAAGATGGGCCTTCGGTCCATTTCCTGTGGTTGCCTAAGCTAACTTGATCATCATTTCCCAGTATCTTGTTCGAAGCACCACAAAATGCCAAAGGCGCGCTCTACGCCCGCCCCTTCACCCGGTCATAGTGATAGACATCGCTGGTAGTCCCCAGAGCCTCGTTATAAAGACTCGTAGCCCCCGCCGCCTCTTTCAACTCTTCACTAAACTCATGAATCGCCCGCAGATGATCCGCCGTGGCCGGAATCTCCAGCTTGCTGCTCTTGAAAAACTTCTGATACCCGCGATCCAGCAGCCGCGAGATCTCGCCATTCAGAAGCCACCCCGGCCGCGCGAGCATCACCACTGTGCCATCCGGAGCCTCAGCAATCTCCGCGGCACAGCCATATTTCCTCACCTGAAAGGCCTTAGGGTTACGCTTTGCACCCTCCTGCGCAGGGGCAACATCGAATCGTTGACTGCCAAGAACGGCAAGCACATCGTTGAACGTCTTTAGAGGGGTCTTTTTTGCCATAAGTGCCATACGTTAGACTCAATTAACTGTCGCACATCCGCTGAACTCCATCAAACACCATGTCGCGCAGCCCAAGGAAGCAACCCCAAACCGCATGATCACCACAGTCAAACCGCTGGGCACGAGCATCCTCGAACGCATCGGCAACACCCCATTGGTCCGCATCGAACGGCTCACCCAGCATCTCCCCGGCATCCAGATCCTCGGCAAAGCCGAATGGGCCAACCCCGGAGGCTCCGTCAAAGACCGCGCCGCCTCCGCCATCGTCACCGACGCCCTGAAGCGCAACCTCCTCGGAAACGGACGAGGCCTCCTCGACGCCACCAGCGGCAACACCGGCATCGCCTACGCCATGCTCGGAGCGGCGCTCAACTTCCCCGTCACCCTCTGCATGCCCTCCAACGTCTCCCCCGAGCGCAAAAAATATCTCTCCGCCTACGGAGCGCAAGTCATCTGGACCAACCCCGCCGACGGCTCCGACGGCGCCATCCGCAAAGCCCGCGAACTCGCCGCCAACGAGCCCGACCGCTACTTCTACGCCGACCAGTACTCCAACGACGAAAACTGGCGCGCCCACTACCGCACCACCGCCAACGAGATCTGGGCCCAGACCGAAGGCCAGATCACCCACTTCGTCGCCGGCCTCGGCACCTCCGGCACCTTCATGGGAACCACCCGCCGCCTCCGCGAACTCAACCCCAACATCCGCTGCATCTCCATGCAACCCGACTCCCCCTTCAACGGTCTCGAAGGCCTCAAGCACATGGCCACCGCCATCGTCCCGCGCATCTACGACGCCACACTCGCCGACGCCAACATCGACATGGACACCGAGGTTGCCTACCGCACCTGCCGCTCCCTCGCCCGCAACCAGGGCCTCCTCGTCGGCATCTCTTCCGCAGCCGCCGTAGCCGCATCCCTTCAGGTTGCCGAGCAGGAAGCCGCCGCCGGACGCGAAGCCGTCATCGTCACCATCCTCTGCGACTCCGCCGAAAAATACATGAGCGAACGCTTCTGGCAGGAAGAAGACTAAACATGCTGAGCATCCGCCACTCCGACTACGAAGCCCTCCGCGCGCACGGCGAAGAGACCTACCCTAACGAGTGCTGCGGCGTCCTCCTCGGCAAATCCAACCCCGGGGCGCTCAACCGCGTCCACCAGATCGTCCGCGCCGGCAACACCCGCACCGACTCCGCGCACAACCGCTACCACATAGCCCCGCACGAGCTCGTCAAGATCCAGCGCCACGCCCGCACCCTCGGCCTCGATATCGTAGGCTTCTACCACTCGCACCCCGATCACCCCGCCCAGTGGTCCCGCACCGACTTCGCCGAAGCCCACTGGATCAACTGCTCTTACGTCATCACCGCCATCGAAAAGGGCAAGGCCGCCATCACCAACTCCTTCGTCCTCCTCGGCACCACCGAAGACGACAAGCAGTTCCACGACGAAGCCATCGAGATCGAGATGGTCGAACCAGCATTCACCCCGAAAGGACAAGAATGAACATCCACATCCCCACTCCGCTGCGCGCCTACACCGACGGCAAAGAGACCGTCGCCATCCCCGGCGCGACCATCCGCGCAGTGGTCACGCAACTCACCACAACCTACCCCGAGCTCCGCCAGCAACTCTTCACCCCGGAGGGCAAGGTCCGCTCCTTCGTCAACGTCTACCTCAACGACGACGACATCCGCTACCTCCCCGCCAAAGAAGACTCCCCCGTCACCGACACTGACGAACTCACCATCATCCCCTCTATAGCCGGCGGCTGTTGTTAGATCGCTGGATGGTGTTTCATAGCTGGATGATATGCAGTAGTTCCAAGAGTTTATAAATTCCAAACAGGCCAGAAACCACGAACAAAACGCCAAGTATTCGGCTGCTAGGCTGCTCGACTTTTTGTGCCCAATCCGGCGATTTAGCGTAATAGTCACCAATCGCCACTCGTCTGTAAATGCGCACAAACAGCGCCGGATCGAACACCAATAGGGCTCCTGCTGTAACGACCAAGAGCGAAACGACTGAGACACTCACAATTAGCCCTAGCGGTTGCATTTCGTGCTCCTAGCCCAATCATCGGTTCTGACCATTGTGAGCCCTTCCGCCCGCAAAAGCATCTAGAATTAAGGAAACAAGGAATCCCATGCCCGCAGCCATCGAAGAAACCGTCCAGCTCCCCAAGCTCTCCAACGAAGAGATCGCCCGCTACTCCCGCCACCTCATCCTTCCCGAGGTCGGCATGGAAGGCCAGCAGAAGCTCAAGGCCGCCAAGGTCCTCTGCGTAGGCACCGGAGGCCTCGGAGCCCCACTTGCCCTCTATCTCGCCGCCGCCGGAGTAGGCACCATCGGCCTCGTCGACTTCGACACCGTCGACGCCTCGAACCTCCAGCGCCAGATCATCCACTCGACCTCCACCGTCGGCAAGCTCAAGGTCGACTCCGCCGAGATCATGCTCAAGGGCCTCAATCCCTTCCTCAACGTCGTCAAGCACAACACCATGCTCACCAGCGCCAACGCGCTCGAGATCTTCAAAGACTACGACGTCATCGCCGACGGCACAGACAACTTCCAGACCCGCTACCTCGTCAACGACGCCTGCGTCCTCACCGGCAAGCCAAACGCCTACGGCAGCATCTTCCGCTTCGAAGGCCAGGCCAGCGTCTTCGCCACCGACGAAGGCCCCTGCTACCGCTGCCTCTACCCGGAGCCGCCACCGCCCGGCCTCGTCCCCTCCTGCGCCGAAGGCGGCGTTCTCGGCATCCTTCCCGGCCTGGTCGGCGTCATGCAGGCCACCGAGGTCATCAAGCTCATCCTCGGCATCGGCGAACCCCTCATCGGACGCCTGCTCCTCGTCGACGCCCTCGGCATGAACTTCCGCACCCTCAAGCTGCGCAAGAACCCCGACTGCCCCGCCTGCGGCACCCATCCCACCATCATCGAGCTGATCGACTACGACCAGTTCTGCGGCATCGAAAAGCCCACCTCCGTAGGCCCGCTCGAAGTCGCCCGCGACAAGGCCGTAGCCGAGGCCGCCATCGTCGAAGGCATCCCCCAGATCACCGTCGAGCAGCTCAAGAAAAAGCTCGACAACAAAGAAGACATCTTCGTCCTCGACGTCCGCGAGCCCCACGAGTACCCCATCGCGAACCTCGGCGCCCCACTGATCCCGGTAGGCTCCATCGAGTCCCGCATAGCCGAGATCGCCGCCCACAAAAACGACGAAGTCATCATCCACTGCCGCAGCGGAGCCCGCAGCCAAAAAGCAGCCCTAGTCCTAAAAGCCGCCGGCTTCACCAACGTCAGCAACCTAACCGGAGGCATCCTGGCCTGGGCCGAAAAAATCGACCCCACCATGCCCAAGTACTAAATCCATCCACAAACTGGGTGCCCCATCCTGAGCGCGCCTGATCGCGCGAAGGTTGGGGTTACCGAACTTCTCACCAAACAAAGCCGCTAACCCAATAAAACCCGAGACCCATGCCCCCACGCCTGAAGCGTTACCAGGACCTAGGCCACTACCACTTCCTAACCTTCAGCTGCCACGATCGCAACCCCCTCCTGCTCCAACCCTCATCCCGAGACCTCGTAGAACAAGAAATAGAGCGCACCCGCAAACGCTACGACTGGGCCGTCGCAGGCTACGTAGTCATGCCAGAACACGTCCATCTGCTAACCAACGAACCCACCCACTGCCCTCTCTCCCTCGCAATCCAGAAACTGAAGCAGAGCATCTCCACCAAACTTCGCCCACCCAACCTCCCACGCTTTTGGCTCCGACGCTATTACGACTTCAACATCACCACATGGCCAAAGTATGTTGAGAAGCTCCGCTACATCCATCGCAACCCAGTCACCCGAGACCTCGTGTCCTCGCCCGAAAACTACCTCTGGAGCAGCTTCCGCCACTACGCCACCAACCACCCCGGAACAGTAACCATAACCCGCCTCAACCAATCACCAACCCACAAGTCCGAGGCCCCATCACAAGCCCGGGTGCCCCATCCTGAGCGCGCCTGATCGCGCGAAGGTTGGGGTTACCAAAACCATCCACCTAACCGCCGTCCCAGATAAACCGTTTCTGAGGAGATGGTTCACTTGCTAACCTAATGCTGTCCAATAGTCCCATAGAAGGTAATATGGCCAGACGATCCGATTCTCTACATCTGCAGTCCTATTCGGGTGACCTTCGTGATTACAACGGTACGGGTGTATGGTCGGTTTCGGCGGTTCAGGCTCGCTACCGACAATACTGTGAGCGTCTACAGGTCGCTAATCCACGTTCGCTCGAACCCAGAGAGAGTCGAGAAGGGCAGATCATTTGGATCTACCCGATCATGGAGAATGTCATTGAAGGCATCCAGAGTGATGATGCTGCGTGTATTGCCTTGGGAATAGATTTCATCGAAGAAGACGATCATTTCGCATTTGGGAAAACGTTGAAATCGAATACCGCAAGGTCTTTGCGTCGTGCATGTCTTACCGAAGAGCAGAAGGGTAGACTCCGAAAACGCATTGTTACGATGTTGGCATCTGGGATCGTCCCACACGAGATGCGCGAATATGCGAAGCTACTGCGAGTCATTGGTGTAGGTGAATACTGGCCCAGACTCGAACGTGACGTTCCGAGAGATAATCCGTATGCCATGCGGTTCTATAAAGCTCTTCGTGCTGCGGAAGGCTTACCGGCATAACGGACCCGGAGTTTGGAACTCTTTCGATACATTTTTACGAAAAAGCCACCTACCTCCGCACCCCCTCCAGCACCTTCCCATCCCCATCATTCTTCCCCACCTTCAACCCCAACAACCCAGCCACAAAATCATACAAATTAACATTCTCAAAAGTCCCCACCGTCACCCCCGGCTTCACATCCGGACCCTCCGCATAAAAGATCGCCTTCATATCCGGCATCAGCCTCGGGTCCCAACCGTGGTCGCCCTTCGACTTGATCTCCTCCGTCTTCGCATGCACCGTCACCGGCACAGCTTCCAGCGGCTCCACCACCGGATCACCCTCCCGAGGATTCGCGTCATAGTGCAACCGCGCCGGCATATCCTTCAGCCGATAAACCGCAAACCGCGGATCATCCTTCGCCTTCAGCTCCTCGTAGATCTTCTCCTTCTCCGCCTCGGTCTGCGGATAAAGATGATCCCCCACCGAAGGCACATCCTTCATATCCACCATCTTGTCCAGCGCCACCCACTTCTGGTCCTTGAACGCAATCATCCCATGGTCCGACACAACAATCAGGTCCACCGGCAGCCCCGTGGCCTTGATCTTCTCCTGCAACTCCCCAATCAGCGCATCCACATGCTTCACCGCCGCACCCGTCTCCGGAGCGTCCGGCCCAAACGTATGCCCCGCATGGTCCACATTCGAGTAGTACAGCGTAATCATGTGCGGCCGCTCCGTCTCCGGCAGACCCAGCCAATTCATCACCTGCGTAATCCGCTTCTCATCATCAAAACTGTCGTCAAATGGAACCCAATAACTAGGCCGCTCCCCCGCAATCTCCGCCTCCGACCCCACCCAATACATCGAAGCCGACCGCATCCCCTGCTGCTCGGCCAGCGACCACAGCGGAACCCCGCCATACCAGCTCCCATCGCTGTTCTTCGCATGGTCCTTGTAGTAGTACTCGGCATTGTCACGCGCCGGGTCCAGAAACGCGTTGTCCACAATCCCATGATGTTCGGGATAAAGCCCCGTCACCATCGTGTAGTGGTTCGGAAACGTGATCGACGGATAGCTGGGCAGCATCCCGTCCGGCGCGCTCGCCCCCTCTTCAGCCATCTTCAACAGATGCGGAGCCCCCCACTTCTTCGCATAGTCCCACCGGAACCCATCCAGTGACACCATCACCACGTAATGCGCCTTCTGAGCCTGCTTAGAGTTCAGCGCATTCGCCTCATGCTTCACCGGCGCAACATCCTGCGCCAAAGCCACCGCCACCCCGAGCAATCCAACCCACAAAAACCGCATCGTTCTCATTCGTCCAACTCTCCGCCGGCAAATTTCCACAGAAAACCCTGTCAAGCCCAAAGGCACACTAAACTCATCTGGATCAAATACTTACCAGTGCAATTTAATTTCATGCCATTCGCTACAATTGAAATAGATAGAAAAGCACCAGCCTCGGGATTATCCGGGGCTATTTTTATTTAGACGAACACTAACACAAATTGTCTAACTCACCTATTAAGAATACTTTGCAACCTGGATATCCGAGAAACAAAGACTTTAGTACGAAAGTGAGTTGCCGTATCCCAACACGGCGCGCCTGAGCGCCAACGGCGCACGCTATACCAGCATAGGGCGAAGCCCTATGTTGGCAGGGTATAGATGCAGAGGGCTGAAAGCCCGCTCGATAAGGCAGGATACATCCAGGCCCTCAGGTCCAGACCTAACCCATTTCATTCGAATACTTTACGGCAACAGTAGGGGGGCAGGATCACTCAGGCTTATCTTCTGCCACCAGGATCTGAAGGCAAAGCGGCTTCTCCAGCATGCAGTCCAGCTTCGCAACCGAGGCCACAGCCTTCTCGATCGTCGAAGTCAGACAAGGCTCTGTCGTCACCACAAACGGCAGCCGATGCTTCGGAAACCCCGGCTTCTGCAACAGCGAATCAATGTTCGCCCCCACCTTAGCCAGCGCTCCCGAAATCGCCGAAACAATCCCCGGCTTATCGTCCACCACAAACCGCAGATAATGGGGAGCCAGAAACTCCCCCGTCGTAGCGCGCTTCCGCACCGGCAGCTCCACCGCCTTACAACCCTGAGCCACAGCCAGCAAATCCGACACCACCGCCACCGCCGTAGGCTCCCCCCCGGCCCCATGGCCCGAAAAAACAACATCGCCGCCAAACCGTCCGCTCGCGACGACCATATTCTGCGTCCCATGCGACCACGCCATCGGCGAAGTCAGCGGCACCAGCATCGGAGCAACCCTCGCATGCACCAGCGTCCCCTCAACCTGCGCCCGCGAGACCTGCCGAATCGTGCAGTTCAACTCCTTCGCGTACGTAAAGTCGATCGCCTCGACCGCCGCAATACTCTGTGTCGCCACCGCATCCGGATCAAGCTCCGCATGCAGCGCAATCCGCGACAGGATGCAAAGCTTCGCCCTCGCATCGAATCCATCCACATCGGCCGAAGGATTCGCCTCCGCATATCCAAGCTGCTGAGCATCCGCCAACACCGTAGCGTAATCCGCCCCAGCCTCCATCCGGCTCAGGATGTAGTTGCAAGTCCCATTCACAATCCCACTCAACCGAGTCAGTTGATCCCCACCCAACCCCTGCCGAAGCCCCGGAATTACCGGCACCCCCCCAGCAACAGCCGCCCCATAAACCAACTGCACCCCATTCGCCGCCGCAACTTTCTCCAGACTCGCCCCGCGATAAGCAATCAACTGCTTGTTCGCCGTCACCACCGACTTGCCCGCACTCAAAGCCTTCCGTAGCCACCCCTCCACCGGGTTCAGCCCACCCATCAACTCCACCACAACATCCACATCCGACTTCAAAACCTCATCAATATTCTCCGTCCAAACCACCGACGCAGGAACATACTTAGCTGCAGCAGAAGTACGCTTCCGTTCCACTCCACGGTTGAAGATATGCGTCAGCTGCACTCCAGGAAACTTCGACGCTGCCAGCACCCGCGCCACACCGCTGCCCACTGTCCCGAACCCCAGCAGCGCTACCTTCACGGGCGAACCCGCCGCAGCCTTCTTCGCCTTCACCAAACTCGTAATCTTCTTTTGCTTCATCACCATCTCTTAGTAGTCGATTCTGCCGGTGTGTCGACACCAGGCCTCAAAGCTCGAAATAGCCTTCTCCCGCAGCATATTCACCGTAGGAATCGTGCGCTGATCCAAAGGCCGCTTCACCTCGTCGTACAAAAACGCATCATCAAAACCGGCAGCAGCAGCATCCGCAGCCATTCCACCAAAGTAGATCGCATCGCAACGCGACCAGTAAATCGCCGCCAGGCACATCGGACAAGGCTCGCAGCTCGTATAGATCTCGCATCCCGCAAGGCTGAAAGTCCCAAGCGCGGCGCAAGCATTCCGAATCGCCGTAACCTCAGCATGAGCAGTCGGATCATTCGTCGCCGTCACAAGGTTCGTACCCGACCCCACAATCTCACCATCGCGCACAATCACCGCGCCAAACGGCCCCCCACGCCCGGAGACAACATTCTCCGTCGCCAGCGCTATCGCCTTTTCCATAAAGATGGGATCGCCCTGCATTTAGCTCGATATCCTTATCGATTCACGGATAATCAAATTATGGCACACGCCTTCCTCTCGAACCGCGTCGTCACCCCGCAAGGCACACGTCCCGCAGCGCTCCTCATCGAAGACGGCACAATCCGCGCACTCTGCCGCGTCTCCGAGCTCCCCAGCGGCACCACCATCCACGACTGCGGCAACGACGCCATCCTTCCCGGCCTCATCGACACCCACGTCCACATCAACGAGCCCGGCCGCACCGAATGGGAAGGCTTCCGCACCGCCACCCGGGCCGCCGCCGCCGGAGGCTACACCACCCTCATCGACATGCCCCTCAACTGCCTCCCCGAAACCACCACCGTCGCCGCACTCGAAGCAAAGCGCAAAGCCGCGCAAAGCCAGTGCTTCGTCGACTGGGCCCCCTGGGGCGGAGCCGTAGCCGACAACCAAGCCCACATCCTCCCCCTCGCCCGCGCAGGAGTCCTCGGCTACAAATGCTTCCTCATCTACCCCGGCTGCGACGGCTTCACGATGATCGACCAGCAACAACTCGAGGCTGCCCTCCCACACATCGCCACCTCAGGCCTCCCCCTGCTCGTCCACGCCGAACTAGCCGCCCCCATCGACCGAGCAACAGCAACCCTCCAAAACGCGGACTGGCGCAACTACAACACCTACCTTCAATCTCGCCCCGACGAAGCCGAGCTCGAAGCAATCCGCCTGATGATCCGCCTCTGCCGCCAGTACAAATTCCGTCTCCACATCGTCCACCTCTCCACATCCCTCGCGCTCGACGACCTCAAAGCCGCACGCGCCGAAGGCCTTCCCGTCACCGTCGAAACCTGCCCCCACTACCTCCACTTCGCCGCCGAAGACATCTCCGACGGAGCAACCCTCCTCAAGTGCGCCCCACCCATCCGCAGCCGCGCAAACCAGCAAGCCCTCTGGCAAGCCCTCAGCGAAGGCACAATCGACATGATCGTCACCGACCATTCCCCCTGCCGACCCGAGATGAAGCGCACCGACACAGGCCGCTTCGACCAGGCCTGGGGCGGCATCGCCAGCCTCTCCATCGCACTTCCTCTCATCCATACCGAATGCCTCCGCCGAGGATTCACTCTCGATCACATCGCCCGCTGGATGAGCAGCGCACCCGCATCCCTCGCAGGCATCCATCATCAAGCCGGATCACTCGAACCCAACCGCGAAGCTAACTTCATCATCTTCGACACCGAATCAGAGTTCACCGTCACCCCCGACAAGCTCCACTACCGCCACCCCATCTCGGCCTACATGGGTGAGACACTACGCGGCACAATCAAAGCTACCTGTCTACGCGGCAAGCCCATCTACCAGGACGGACTCATAACAGACACACCCCAAGGACACGAGCTCACGCTATCCTAGGCAACACATGAACCCAGTCCTCACCCGATGGAACGCGCTCGACGCCGAATCAGCCGCCCGCGAGATCCTGCCCTGCTGCGGCTCAAGCGCATGGGCCGCGCAACTAGCAGCAAAGCGTCCCATCACAGACGAAGCCACACTTCTCGAAACCTCAAAATCAATCTGGCTCTCACTCCCGGAAGAAGCCTGGCAGCAAGCATTCGACAGCCACCCACGGATCGGGCAGAAGCACGCGCAAACCCAGCCCACCCAAGAATCCCTCCGCTGGTCCGCGCAAGAACAACGCACCGCAGTCTCCGAAGACGCAACCGCAAAGCTCACACTCGAACAAGCCAATCACCGCTACGAAGAACGCTTCGGCCGCATCTTCATCGTCTGCGCCACAGGCAAAACCGCCCCTGATATCCTCAACATCCTCGAAACCCGCATGCACAACGACCCACAAACCGAGCTCCGCGAAGCAGCCGAACAACAACGCCAGATTACCGAGCTTCGCCTCCGTCGCTGGCTGGAGTCAATCTGACATGGGCATCTCAACACACATCCTCGACACCGCAATCGGCCGCCCCGCAGCAGGAGTCACCGTCACTCTCTCCTGCAGAACCGAAGGCACCTGGCTTCTAATCCACGAAGCCATCACCGATCCCGATGGCCGCTGCAAAGAACTCCTGCCTCCCACAAGCACACTGCAATCCGGCATTTATCGCATACACTTCGAAACATCCGCCTACTACGCGCAGCACTACGAGAAAGGCCTCTACCCTTACATCGACATCGCCTTCGACGTCCGCAACTCCGAGCAGCACTACCACATCCCTCTGCTGCTCACAGCAAACGGCTACACCACCTATCGAGGAACCTGACCGCATGATCGAACTCGCAGAAAACCGTTACGGCAAATCCCGCGTCCGCCTCATGAAGGTCACGCGCCATCCCCACGGCCACGACCTCTACGAGTGGACCGTACAAATCCTCCTCAAAGGCGACTTCGACTCAGCCCACCTCGACGGCGACAACAGCAAAATCCTCCCCACCGACACGATGAAGAACACCGTCTACTCCATCGCACGCACCTCCACTGCAACCTCCATGGAGGCCTACGCTCAAGAGCTCGCCGACTTCCTCCTCAGCCGCAATCCGCAAGTCTCTTCCGCCGCAATCCGCATCGAAAGCACCCTCTGGCGCCGCCTCACCGTCGACGGCAAACCCCACCCCACCACCTTCATGCGCGGTAGCAACGAACTCCAGACCACCCACGTCGAGCGCGCCCAAACCGGCGAATTCCAAATCCACTCCGGCCTCGACAACCTCGTCCTCCTCAAAACCGCAAAATCAGCCTTCGAAGGCTACATCAAGGACTCCCTCACCACCCTCAAAGAGACCAGCGACCGCCTTTTCGGCACCGCCATGCGAGCCGAATGGCACTACACCGCACCCAACCTCGACCACAACGCCGTCCGCTCTACTATCCGCGAGGCCATGCTCCGCACCTTCGCCGATCACGACAGCAAATCCGTCCAGCAAACCCTCTACGCCATGGCCAAAAGCGCCCTCGAAGCCACGCCCCACATCGACGACATCACAATCACCATGCCCAACAAGCACTGCCTCCTGGTCGACCTCTCCCGCTTCAACCAGGACAACCCCAACGAAATCTTCGTCCCCACCGACGAACCCCACGGCACCATCGAAGCCCGCGTCCGCCGCACCTCATAATTAATGACCACCAACACCCAACGTGCCGAGAAAGTCATCGCCCGCTGCCGCCAAATCGCAGCCTGCACCGAAGCTCCCGGCGAGACCACCCGTACCTTCCTCTCCCCGCCAATGCACGAAGTCCACGCCCTCCTGCGTCAATGGATGGAAGCAGCCGCCATGACCGTCCACATCGACGCCATCGGCAATCTGCGCGGCCTCTATTCCGCCATCACACCCAACGCCCCGCGCCTCCTCATCGCCTCGCACCTCGACACCGTTCCCAACGCCGGAGCCTTCGACGGCATCCTCGGCGTAGTCCTCGGCCTCGCCATCATCGAAGAGCTCCGCGGCCAACACCTCCCCTTCGCCATCGAGGTCATCGGCTTCTCCGAAGAAGAAGGAGTCCGCTTCAGCAAACCCTTCCTCGGAAGCCTCGCACTGGTCGGCAAACTCGACGCCGAAACCCTCGCCCACACCGACAAACAAGGCATAAGCATCACCGAAGCCATCCGCAACTTCGGCCTCAACCCAGACGAACTCCCAGCGGCCACACTATCGCAACAAACCATCGCCTACCTCGAACTCCACATCGAGCAAGGCCCCATCCTCGAAAGCGAATCGCAACCACTCGGCATAGTCGACGCCATCGCCGGCCAGACCCGCCTGCAACTCACCTTCACCGGCCAGGCAAACCACGCCGGAACAACCCCCATGCACCTGCGTCACGACGCGATGGCCGCAGCCGCCGAATGGATCACCGCCGTCGAGACCTACGCCAACACACACACCGCGCTTGTAGCAACCGTAGGCAAACTCGAAGTCTCCCCCAACGCAGGCAACGTCATCGCCGGCACCGTCACAGCCTCGCTCGACGTCCGCCACGCCAACGATCCCACCCGAGCAGCAGCGATAGCCTCATTACTGGAGACCGCAAACACCATCGCAGCCAAACGCGGAATCAAAGCCACCTCACACATCCACCTCGAACAACCAGCCGTCCCCATGGACTCACACCTCACCCACCTCCTCCAATCCGCCGCCACACGCGCAGGCCACCCCAGCCGCACCATGACCAGCGGAGCAGGCCACGACGCCATGATCCTCGCCCTCCACATCCCCACCACCATGCTCTTCCTCCGCAGCCCCGGTGGCATCAGCCACCACCCCGACGAGACCGTCCTCCCCCAGGACGTGGAAGCAGCACTAGCCACCGGCATAGAGTTCCTCACCGCGCTTCACGAGCGATACACATCTACAACCAAGGAAGCCCATGCATAACCTAGGCCACACCCGCAGCACCAACCAGCGCGACCACCTCCTGCACACGCCAGACACCTTCGTCCGCACGCCGCTCCCCGGCATGGTGAACGCCAACGCCATCATCCACATCTCCCCCGCCGCCGGTGCAGCCTTCACCCAATACACCGCCGAACTAGCACCCGGAGGCTCCCTCGGCCCAGCGACCACCCAGCGCTTCGTCTACGTCCTCGAGGGCACAGCCGAACTCACCACCGAAAGCCTCACCAAAACCCTCCCCCCAGTTGGCTACGCGTATCTCCCCGCAGGCACAAACCACTCCATCAAAGCCCAGCAGCCCACCCGCATCGCCGTCATCGAAAAACCCTACAAAACCCTCGCATCCACCAACCCACCCGAAGTCCTCATCGGCGACGAGACCACCATCACCTCCACCCCACTAGGCGGCGACCCCGACCTACAAGTCCGTGCACTCCTGCCCGACACTCCCGCCTTCGACTTCGCCGTCAACACCATGACATACAACCCCGGCGCAGCCCTCTCTATGGTCGAAGTCCACGTCATGGAACACGGCCTCCTCATGCTCGAAGGCGGAGGCATCTACCGCCTCAGCGACTCGTGGTACCCCGTCACCACCGGCGACTTCATCTGGATGGCCCCCTTCTGCCCCCAATGGTTCGGAGCCATAGGCAAACACCCCGCAAAATACCTCATCTACAAAGACTGGAACCGCCACCCCCTCGGCTAAATCACCAGTGCGCCATCCGTGGCTCTTTGCAACTTGGCCCTCTCCCCAAGCGTCATCCTGAGCGGAGACGCGCGCTTTTGCGCGTCGAAGTCGAAGGACCCCGAAGGTTTACACTCACCACTGCTCTTCATACCTTTCAGCCA
Source organism: uncultured Acidobacteriaceae bacterium (assembly GCA_963738855.1). Lineage (GTDB taxonomy): Bacteria > Acidobacteriota > Terriglobia > Terriglobales > Acidobacteriaceae > Edaphobacter. The sequence goes on from CAVTYC010000001.1 coordinate 666,405, forward strand.
CAACAACCTGGGGCCCCACCCACTCCACCCAAGGCCGCGACTATATCCACTGCAATAATTCCGCAACGAAGCCCCCCACCGAACATCCCTCGATAAAGCATCGACACCTAAGCCACCATAGGAGGCTGCGTCATGGATTCCTGGGCACTCATCTCCGGTGCGTCCACCGGCATAGGCCGCGCCACCGCTCTGGAGCTACTCAATAAAGGCTTCAACGTAATCGCCGGAGTGCGCTCACCAGCTGCGGCAGACCGCCTCCGCCAGCAAGCCTCATCCATCAAACAAGCCCGCCTCGAAACCACGACCCTTGACGTCACAGACCAGTCCTCCACCGACGCCGCAGTCGCGCACGCGGCACAGCTGGCCGGACCCAACGGCCTGCGCGTCGTCATCAACAACGCTGGCATCGTCGTCCCCGGCCCAGTCGAGTTCGTCTCCGCAGCAGACTGGCGTCGTCAATTCGACGTGAACCTCTTCGGCGCAATCGAACTCACCCGCGCCACGCTGCCCCTCCTCCGCCGAGGCGTAGAGGCACATGGCCGAGGCGTTCCGCGGCTGCTCCTCGTCAGCTCCATCGGCGGACGCATCGCCCAGCCGATGATGGCGCCATACACCAGCAGCAAATTCGCCCTCACCGCCTTGGGCGACAGCCTTCGGCTCGAGCTGCGTCGGCAAGGCATCGGCGTCACCGTCATCGAGCCGGGCGCCGTAGCCACAGACATCTGGGCAAAAGGCGATACCTCCGCCGAAGAGTTCACGCCGGACCACCCAGCCCGCAAGCTCTACGAGCCCGAGCTGAATGGGCTCCTCGCGCTCGCGAGAAAGACCGCCAGCAATGCAATACCGGCTGAGCGCGCCGCACAGGAACTGGTGGGCAGCATCCTGGCAAAACGCGCCCCCGCCAGAGTACTCATCGGCACAGACGCCAGGATCATGGCCCGATTGAAGGCTCTACTTCCCACCAGCGTCTTCGACAACATCCTCGCAAAAGAGTTCGGCATCACAGGTTAAACGCTGCACAAACTTTGCACTGACAGCAAAAACGCGAGCTCAAAACTTGACAGAAAAGGCGCCAAAAGGCCGCCTATAGATCGGGCCACACAACCAGGAAGTCCAGACCTAAGACACCTGAATCGAAGACTTTGCATACTTTAAGCCAGAGGGGGAGACCCACCCCGCAGCCGGAACGATATCATCAAACCAGCAATGCTTACCGAGTCCGACATCCTCCAGGCCCTCCGCGACTGCTACGACCCCGACGTCCCCTGCAACATCGTCGACCTCGGCCTAATCCGCTCCCTCACCATCCTCCCCGACTCCGAAGCCCCCGGCGCCAACATCCCCGGAGTCCCCCGCAAGCACCACATCGACCTCGCCCTCACCCTCACCAACCCCACCGAAGCCGCCGAAGCCCAACTCCGCGCCCAGATCGCCAACCGCCTCGCCGGCCTCGAGACCGTCAGCCAAACCGCCATCACCATCCTCCCCACGCCCCCGTGGACCCCTCAGCAAATCACCCCCACCGGCCGCCGCATCCTCGGCCTCGACGGCAACCCCACCCTGGTCCAGATCCGCTAGCTCATGTCAAAACCTCGTCATTTCGACCGGAGCGGTTCACACAGTGAGCCGCGTAGTGGAGAAACCCGCTTCTCTACCGACATCGCCACCAAGCCAACCCGCCCCCGCGACCTACTCCGCCCCACTACCCACCCCATCCACCCCTTCGACCAGATCCACTCCACCGACACCAGCGGCCTCGTTCCCGCCGCCCACCTCCTCACCGGCCACCCCAACGACGAGCACGTCACCGCCTACTACGGCGTCGCCCCCAGCATCCTCCGCGCCCTCATCGACCACTGGCGCCGCACAGCCCCCCACCCAATCTCTCACTACACCTTCGTCGACATCGGTGCCGGCAAAGGCCGAGCCATGCTCCTCGCCAGCGAACTCCCCTTCCGCCAGATCATCGGCGTCGAGCTCAACCCCGACATGGCCGCCATCGCCCAACGCAATCTCGACCTCTGGCAAGCCTCCCACGCCGCCGACCCTACCGCCGACCCCATCGCCCCCATCACCCTCCACCACCAGGACGCCCTGGCCTTCGACCTCCCCCATACCCCCACCCTCGCCTTCCTCTTCCACCCCTTCGAAGCGCCCGTCCTCAAAGCCTTCCTCCGCCGCATCGAAACCCAATTCGCCAAGCGCCCCGGCACCTTCGACCTCCTCTACGTCAACGCCGAGTGCGCCGAAATCCTCGACACCCACCCCGCCTTCACCCGCCTCTGGCACGGCAAAATCGAGATGACCCCCGAAGACCACGCCGCCGACCTCGAAGCCATAGCCCAGCAAAAAGAGTACGGCTCCACCGGCGACGAGGAGTGCGCCATCTACCGCTACACCGGCCGCACCCGCTCCCAAACCTAGCACTGACCGTTGCTATTGCATCGCCTCTTTGGTTGTCATCCCGTAGGGAACTGCTTTTGTCATTGCAGTTGCTTTTCTTGCTTGTCATCCCCGAAGGGGATCTGCTGTTGCTTTTCTTGCTTGTCACCCCGTAGGGGTCTGCTTTTTGCCTTTGCCTTTGCGTGGCAGTTGCACTTGCATCTAGGTATCCCAAGGCTTCAGCCTTGGGCCTCTCAGCTAGCCACAGAACGGGGCTTCAGCCCCTGGGGTATGCCTTTCTCCCATACCCCGTATTTCGCCCGTACCACAGCCCTACCCCCGCCCCACCCGCACCAAAAACAACCGCTCATCCCCACCCGCATGCTCAATCGAAATCTCCCCATCCGCCCGCCCCAACACGCTGGCAAACTTCTCCCCCCACTCCACCAGCACCAGAGCATTCGGCTCCTCGGCCATCTCCTCCAGCCCCAGTGTCAGCAACTCCCGCTCCGTCTCCAACCGATAAAGATCCAGGTGATACAGCTTCACCTTAGGCCCCACATACTCATGCACCAGCGTAAACGTAGGACTCGTCACATCCTCCGCCTCCGCCACCCCCAGCGCCGCAGCAATTCCCTTCACCAGCGTAGTCTTCCCCGCCCCCAGATCCCCGCGCAGCACAATCATCTTCGGAGCCGGCAGCAACATCTCCGACACCCTCTCCCCCATCGCCAGAGTCCCCGCCTCGCTCCGCGTCTTAAACCGCTTCTCCTTCAAAAACTCACTCACGCCCTCGACTCCCCTCTCAACAATACAGATAAGTCCACCATAACTGGTCATTGGCCCCAGTTAGGTATATGCTGATTTCCGCCCGCTAACCTCAAAGAGGATCGGGAGAGCATTGCGCTTCACTCGGTGAGGTGAAAATGTCTGTAGATCTCTACGCTGCTATCTTCGAAAAAATAGGCGGTCCAGCCTGGCAGGCGCATCATGGCATGTCTGCCGCTACCTATCAATCAACGTTCAACACTCTCGTAGCTCAGGGTTACCGTCTGACCTGTGTAAGCGGCTACGAGGCAAACGGCCAGGCCAACTACGCCGCCATATGGACACAGTCCGGCGGCGCCGCATGGCAGGCTCATCACGGCATGACCGCCGCCCAGTACCAGACCACCTTCAACCAGCTCGTCTCACAGGGATACCGCCTGCTCTTCGTCAGCGGCTACGGAGTCAACAATCAGGACTTCTACGCAGCCTGCTGGGATCAGTCACCCGGAGCAGCCTGGCAAGCCCATCACGCCATGAACGCCACGGCCTATCAGAACACCTTCAATCAGCTCGTAGCCCAGGGATTCCGCCTGCGCTGGGTCTCCGGCTATGTCGTAAACAATACCGACCTCTACGCCGCCATCTGGGATAAATCCCCCGGAGGCGCATGGCAGGCGCATCATCGAATGACCGCCAGCGCCTACATCTCGCAAGCCGCAACGCTCGCCTCTCAGGGATACCAGTTAGTGTGCGTCAGCGGCTACTCCTTCGGTGGCACCGATTACTACGCGGCCCTGTGGCAGCAGCCGGCCACCGCTCCCTGGGTCTCTTACGTCGGAATGCCATCCGGCAGTTATCAAACCCTCTTCAACCAGATGGTCTCCCAGGGCTACCGCGTCGTTTTTGCCGACGGCTACGAGGCCGTTCAGCCTCTCGACCTCGCCATACCCTGTGAAGTCCAGAAGCAAACCGAATCCCAATGGTGCTGGGCTGCTGTCTCGACGAGCATCAATCATTTCTACAAACCATCCAGCACAGTCACCCAGTGCCAGGTCGTCAATAATCAACTCGGCCGAACCGACTGCTGCAACAACCCCGGTTCATCCAACTGCAACGTGCCCGGCTATCTAGACAAAGCCCTCCAATTCGTAGGCAACTTCGTCTCCGTCACGGGCCTCGGCACCTACCAGGACGCATTTAACGCCCTCAACGCGGGCACTCCGCCCTGTATCCGCATCGGCTGGTCCGGCGGAGGCGGCCACTTCATCATCATCAACGGTTGCCAGGCGCCCAGCTACCTCTCGATTACAGATCCCATCTACGGCGATTCAATCGTCGCCTATGCAACATTTACATCTGGCAAGTATCAGGGCAGCGGAAGCTGGACCAATACCTACTTCACCAAGCCCTAAGCAGCGAAGCCTGAGGACAAAACACTATGCCGCTCATCATTCCTCCCGCACCCCCGCAATCGATCGACGCCATGCGCACCGCCGTTCCCGCGCTCGCCCACAGCTCTGCGTTATTGAAAGTCGCACCGCGCCTCACCGCTGCACTCACCAGCTCATCTGCCGCCGATTCCCTCTCCCCGGCCTTGTCCTACAAGGTCTACACTCTCGGCCTGTCCGATCTCACCTCGGCGACAAGCCACACTCTCGGCGCGGCAGCACTCTCCCTCTGGAGACACACCCTTACCTCCGAAAACGAGGTCGTCACAGCCGACGTCGCAGTCGATAAGGCCGGCACCAACTTTCAGTTCGCAGCTATCAGCTCCAATCCATCAGCGCCGGGAGTACAGAACGAGATCACCGCACTGAGCAAGAGTCCCGAGATCGCAGCTGCATCCTATGAAGTTTCCCTGCTGCAAATTCCAGCGTTGGCCGTCAGTGCCGTCTGGCTGCACGATCCCTCAGGAAAAGCCGCGGACATACTCGTGCCCGTCGCACCCGTGCGTTCCGAACTAGTCGCAGGTCGTCGCTATACCATCGCCGAGTTCAACAACGCCCTCAAGGAGCCGGCCGCCAAGATCCTCGCCGATGACGATCCACTCAAAGGATCCTAAGACTCCGCTGCTTGCTTCGACTGCATCACGCAGAATGACTTTGCAATTGTCGTTTGCCGTCGCTCTTTTGGTTTGTCATCCCGTAGGGATCTGCTGTTGCTTCTCTCATCCCAGGCCGAAAACCTGTCATTTCGACCAGAGCCGCTGACCCGTTTGTGAACGACATAGCGGAGAAACCCACCCGTTCAAATAATCCTTCCGCCCCTTAGCCCAATCGCATATCCTTTCGCCCTATGCCAACACTCTCCCATCACCAATCTCTTCTGCATCGCCTCCCGCATCGGGCGATAGCGCTCCTTCTCCTCTCACTCGCATCCGCCACCTGCACGAAGGCAACCGCACAAGCGCCCCAGCCCACCGCACAAGCCGCTCCGCTCTCAGCCAAAGCCGAAAAGAACTTCGACAAGATCGCCAATGACGCCTTACTCGCAATGCGCCGTCGAGCCACGGAGCTCAACATCTCCGGGGTAGCCCTCGTAGCCTACTTCGAAGGCGACACCATCCAATCCTGGAGCTCCAAGATGCTCGTCGTAGGCCGCATGAAAGACCTCCCCACCGATGCAAAGAAGGGCGCAAATCTCCTCGCCATCGCCTACTCCAAAGCTTCTGAGATGGCCGACACCCTCAAAGACAGCGGCAGCCAAACCCGCCCCGCCATGACCGGCGAAGTCGGCTGGACCGGCGGCGTCATCCTCCGAGGCAAAACCGGCTACCTCATCGGCGCATTCAGCGGAGGCAAATCCGAAGACGACGTAAAAGTATCCACAGCCGGAGTAGAAGTGCTCAAATCCAAGCTCTGAAGACCCATATATCGAAATGACAGCCGAGCATCACGTTGCTTCTTAGGACTGCGCTATCGGGTCCTTACCATTCCACTGTCCGCACATTTCCAGGATGCGAAATCGCGTGAAGCTCGAGCGATCGAAGATACTCGTGGACTTATGGCGATCTATCTGCGCTCGATGAGTGCCCTCGCGGTACATAGCATTCAACATGCAAGCATCATCCCGCCAGACGCTCAAGGTACACCCGTCGTCGCCTTTCGTGTAGGGCGTAAACGGCTGAGAGGCCAGGCATCCTTCGACATTCCCCATCCAGTCATTCACTCGATCGACACTGCGGCGAAAGTTGATGACGCGCTCTATCTTCAGTTCAGGTCCAAAGTTGTAACCGGCAGTGGTGATGACCATCAATGGTCCGCCGGGATCTGCGGATGACACCTCGAACACTTCTCCCGGACATTCACGATTCAGATGATTGCACTCCCCGTGATGCCGGATAGGGAGAAGCACCTGGTGCCAGGATTCTGTCGTATCGGATAAGAACGGCATGTAAGAATCTCTGCGTTCCATAGCCACGGTAGCTGCAGTGCGTTCAGTAAACAGTCCCACCGCGCACCAGACATTACTAGGCAAACGGAAACCATCGGGCCCTACAGGGCCGCATGGACCTATCTTCCAACTGATCGCGTCTTCAGGAGTTCCAGAAAGCAGCAACTGATCCGGCGTCATCACCTCGGGAAAGCGAAGCCAGTGCGTGGTGGCAAAACGGGCTATTTCAGCCAAAATTACCTCTGCCTAAGTTTCGTGGAATGTTGCAAATAGTACATGGCCGATCACCCTGCGTCGATAGAAAGTTTTGACATGAAGCTTGAGGAACCTCACGATGCCGAAGGCGGAGCCTGAGCCCGCACTCATCTGCTTAAAAGTGGGCCCCACTCCGATAAACTAGAAATTCCACTCACGGAAAGCCGCATGCCAGCCGAAATCATCATCCAGCAAACCCCGGACGATATCGCGCTCTTCGATAAGCGCGAGCAACTTGCCGCCGTTCGCAGCAAGCTCGCTGAGCGTGAGTCGGAGCTTGCCCAGATCCGCGCGCAGCTCAAGACCTTCGAAGGCCGTTACCTCCGCCAGGTCGGCATCCTTTACGCCGAGCTCGATGACCTGGAAGCGCGCATCGCCGAGCGCGAAGTTGACCTCTATGACTCAGACCTGGCCCGGCAACGTGCCGAGGAGGCCCGCCGGCAAGCGCAGGAGACGCACGATGCCGCATTCGGCGATGCTCGCGAGGCTGAAGAGTTCGACCCGCCGCCCAGCCTCAAGACACTCTTCCGCGACGTTGCCAAGCGCATCCACCCCGACTTCGCGCGCGACGACGCCGAGCAGAAGCACTTTACGTTGCTGATGGCTCGCGCGAATCAGGCCTACAGCCGCGGCGACGTCGAAGCCCTGCAGCGTCTGCTGGATGATCATCGCGAGATCAACGCCTCCATCGCCGGCGAAGGCGCCGCCGCCGAGCTTCTCCGCATCACTCGCCAGATCCAGCACGCCGAGCGCGACATCGCCACTCTTGATGCCGAGCAACGCACACTGCTGGGCAGCGAGATCGCCCAACTGTTCCTCGACGCTGAAGCCGCCGCCCGCGAACACCGCGAGATGCTCACCGAACTTGCCGCCAGCCTCCGTGAGCAGGTCGCCGATGCCAGGCGCCGCTTCGAAATCATCGACCGCCAGATAAGCGCCCATGGAAGATAAACCGAAAGCTGGTCTGCAGCACATCCCTGTTGGTGCCGCTCTGTCGCTCCATTCCACGCGCTCCAGTATCATCGCCCGCGGCCGCCGTGACGCCGCCAACGCAGCCTCGAACCCGCACTACCGGCAGGCTGTCGCCGACTACAACGCCGGTAACTTTGCCGAGGCCGCAGTCTGTTTCCGGCGTGCCGCCGAGCAAGGCCACGCGGAGTCGCAGTACATTCTGAGCACGATGTACGACGCGGGGCAAGGTCTGCCGCAGGACGATACCGAGTCCTCCGATTGGGAGCGCAAGGCCGCCGAGCAGGGTCACGCCTATGCGCAGGCCAACCTCAGCTTCCGCTACTACGCAGCGAACGACTTTGCTGAAGCTTTCGCATGGTGTCAGCGCGCGGCCCACAGTAATCTCGCCTGGGCGCAATACAACCTCGGCCTGATGTATCGCAAAGGCGAAGGGGTCACGCAAAGCAATACTGAGGCTGCCTACTGGTATCGCCTCTCCGCCACGCAGAACTTTCCCGAAGCCCAGCAGAAACTGGCTGACCTCTACTACTTTGGCCAGGGCGTCCCACTGAGCTACACAAAGGCCGCCGAGTGGTATCGCAGGGCCGCCGATCACGGCAACGCCGAAGCCCAGTTTCAACTAGGCCACCTCTACGCCACCGGCCAGGGCGTCGAGCACGACTACACCCAATCCCGCCACTGGATTCGTCAGGCCGCGCTGCAAGGCCACGAACAAGCACTCCGCGAACTCAAGCGCCGCGAGTACCGCGACCCATAACTCCACGCCTCAACACTCGCTAATGTCCAGCGATAGACAGCAACTGCATGTCTGTCCATGCTCACCGCAATCGACCCATGCATTTCACAAGGATGAAACCTACGGCACCTGGTAAGTCCTAAGAGTCCCCTTACGTTGAAGGCCCCACCAACAAAGAAACCGCCAACCAGCTCAGACAAGCCTTCACGCGCATCAATCTCCCCACAGCCCAACACCACTTCAAGAATCACTCGTTGCGATGCTTAGTATCTACTCTGGAAGCTACGAATCACCATCTCGCAACCCACAAATCCAATCCAACCCACCCTCATCCCTCACGCGATACCGAAACGCATCTGACAAATGTGTAACCGTATCGGTTGCAAGTACCGTATGTTCATCCATCGCATGCGCCGCAAAGTCCCCCGCCAGCCCATGCAGATAGACCGCCGCCTCCACCGCTCGCTTCACGTCATCCGGAAACTGCGCCAGCATCCCCGCCACAATCCCCGTCAGAATGTCCCCACTCCCGCCCTTGGCCATCGATGGATTCCCCGTAGTATTCACCGCAATCGACCCATCCGGATGCGCCACCAGCGTCCGCCACCCCTTCAGCACCAGCGTCACCTTATGCTCCACAGCAAACCGCCGAGCCAGCCCCACCCGATCGGCCTCAACCTCCTTCACCGTCATCCCAGCCAGCCTCGCCATCTCCCCCGGATGCGGCGTCAACACTATCACGCGCCCCTCACCATCCAGCAACTCCGCCTTCCCCTCAAAAGCATTCAAAGCATCCGCATCAATCACCATCGGGACCGTCGTCTTCGCCACCAGTCGCCGCGCAAACTCCGAAGCATCCCCCTCCGTCCCCAACCCCGGCCCCACCGCCACCACCTTGATCCCCCTCATCAACCCCTCAAACCGCTCCCCCTCCAAATTCTCCAGCGAGACCCCCACTACGGGTGCCCCATCCTGAGCGCGCCTGATCGCGCGAAGGTTGGGGTCAACACCACTAACGCCGGGTGCCCCATATCTCGATTCTGAGATGGGGGCATCGTCCGAAGGACGACCGCCTTCCTCCAAAGGAGCCACCATCAACTCCGGAGCCGCCCCCGCCACAATCCCCACAATCCTCTCCGGAACCGCCACCGTCACCAACCCCGCCCCGGTCCTCAACGCCGCCAGCGAAGCCATCGCCGGAGCCCCCGCCTTCCCCCAACTCCCCCCCACCACCAGCACATGCCCAAACCTCCCCTTATTGGCATTCACCCCCCGAGGCTGCTCTGCCACCGCCTTCGAGCTCCCCGTCCAGGTCAACCCGGACGAAGAAACCACCGCCCCCTCCGGCGACCCAATCCCCGCCACCACCACCGGCCCAAACGTCCCACGCGTCAGATGCCCAAACGCATGCGCCATCTTCGGAGCCGTAAACGTCACCACCGCATCAGCCCGATAAGCCCCCTCCGCCGTCTCCGCCATCGAGTCCGAATCCCACCCCGAGGGCACATCCACCGCCACCACCGGCACATCAAGCCCCTCAATCATCTCCCGCAACCCAGCCGCCAGCCCACGCAGCGGAGGCTTAAACCCAGTCCCCACCACCGCATCCACCAGCAAATCCGCATCTCCCAGGACATCTCCACAACCCTTAAGCCCAGCCTCATCTATCACTTCGAGCACCACCACCCCGGTAGCCGCCCCCCGAAGCCGCCCCAAAGCCACCGCAGCCTCACCCTTCACCTCATCGATCCGCCCCAGCAGAACAACCCGCACCGTCCACCCCGCCCCCGCGAGCACCCGCGCTGCCACAAACCCATCCCCCCCGTTGTTCCCTTTCCCACAGAGCACCGTCGCCCGCTCCGCAGCCCAGTACTGTCGCAAGCAGAACCCAGCCACCGCCCCACCAGCCGCCTCCATCAAATTCCCCAGCGGAACCCCAAATTCCTCAATCGTCCGCCGATCCGCCGCCCCCATCTCCGCCGCCGTCAGAATCTTCATCTGTCCCTTCTACGCCATTCCCCAAAAAATAAAAAATGCGCTCAACCCAGCCGCACCTTGGCGACCCGATTTAAGCGCATTCCACAAACCGCACTTGCCACACTTCCCACCACGAACGAACCAGCAAGCAACCACACTTTCCAGCCCGAAAAACCCTACTGCAACCCACCCACCTCGCCCGCCTCCGCCACCGGTTGAGCCTTCGGAATAAAGTAGCTCTTATCCCACAACGCTTTATAGAAAGCCCCTGTCAATTCAGCAGCTTTCGGCCCAAACGTAGGCCGCCCACCCTCCAGAAAAAACACCGTAACAATCCGCCCACTAGGCGTATCCGCATACGACCCAAACCACCCAAAACGAGTCCCATTATTTGAGCAAGTCCCCGTCTTCCCCATCACCGGAAACTGGTTGAAATTAGCCCTTAAAGACCGCGCCGTGCCATACAAAACCGCACCCTGCATGCCATCTTCAATCTCTGGAATCAACGGAGCAATATTTAAAGTCCGTTTCACCTTCGCCTCATACATCGCAACATCCATCTGCGTCTCCGGATGCTGCAGATAATAAAGCGTGCCCCCGTTCGCAATTGCGGCAACCAGAGCCCCAAGCTGCAGCGGAGTCATCGAAACACTCTCGCCAAATGAGCACATACGTCCCACTCCACCCAACGAGGCCGGTAACTCCTCATCCGGATAGATCCCCAACTGCTCGCCCTGAATGTGATACCCAGCCAACTCACCCAGCCCGAACTGATTCGCATAATGCTTCACCCGCTCAAAGCCCAGTGAGCGCCCCAGCGTCTCGAAATAAGCATTATTAGAGTGCGCCAGCGCCTCAGTCATGGTCAGGTGATACTTCCCTCCCAGATTCACCGGCGTGTCCTTCCGCACAATGCCTTCTTCCAGAGCAGCCAGAGCAACCGTGAGCTTGATCGTCGAACAAGGCTCAGCCCCTCGCGATAACGCCAGCTTCTGGTTGACCATCGCCAGAATCCGCCCATTGTCTGGATTGATCGCCACGGCTGTCCCGTTCATGTTGCCCAGCGCCTCGATGGCCGCTGCGCGAACGACCGGATCTTCCCCCTCGGTCACATCACCCAGCGTCAGATTGTCCGCAAACGAGCTAGCGGAAAAGTGCTCATAATACTTAGTCCGCCGCACCGCGAGTTTCGTCTTCGCACCCCGCCCACTCTTGTGCAAGACCGTCTTCGAGCTTGCTACCGCGTGCGTGCTGGCATGGGTAGTCGTCTTACCAGTATGCGAAACCGTCGCCTTGGCCGAAGTATGCGTCGTCTTCGCCGCGTGCTTCTTGCTCGAAGTAGTCGAGGTTGTCGTCGCCCGCGCACCCGCACAAACTGCCAGGCTGAACAGAATCACGCCCAACATGTGCGCGTATCGCGACATCGACAAACCTCCTGTCCGGAACAAAGCAATTCTCCTGCCATCGCCTCCGGTCATTCTAAGGATGTTCTTATCCATCTGCGTTAGGCTCAATGACACAAAGGTATCAGTCATTCTATCGGAACCCCGACAAATCTATTTTAGTTGCTACGACGTAAAAATGCCGGAATGTCGAGTTCATCCGGCTCCGCCTGTTCCATCGGCGCTGCCACCGTCCCGCCAAAAGCGGCCGCACGAATCACCGGATCTGCAACAGATACCTCTCCCGTCGCGCTCCAGGCATCCTCCGATTGGACCCGCGCCACGCCCGAAACGTGAGCCGGTTCCCTATACCGGTCCGGAAGCCCTGGCTCCTCACCGGCCTCATCCCGCGACCGGCTCGACCGGAAAAAGTCGTCATCAAACACCGACGCTGGCACCGGCACCAACTCCTGCTGCGGAGCCTTCGCCGCCGGAGCGCTCGCCTCAACCACCGGAGGCTCCTCTCGCACCGGAACCGACGGCGCAGCCCAAACCTCAGGTGCCGGCTCAGCAAAAGCCTCGCTGGCAAATCGTGGAGTAGCCACTCGGGCATTTGTCACCCGCGGTTGAATCGGTACCTCGTACCGCACGGTTGGCAGAGTCGCCTCCGCCAGCATCCGCTCCCGCCGCTGCGGCATCTCCTGCTGCTTGAACCCCGTGGCGATCACGGTGATCTTCACCTCATCGCCCATCTTCTCATCCTGCACTGCGCCGAAGATGATGTTCGCATCCTCATGCGCCGCATTCTGAATAATCGTCGAGGCCTCGTTCACCTCGCTCAACTTCAAGCTGCTCGAGCCCGTAATGTTGATCAAAATCCCCCGCGCCCCATCGATCGCACCCGACTCCAGCAACGGCGAAGCCATAGCCGCCATCGCCGCCTCCACGGCCCGATTCGCACCCGAACGCATCGCCGTGCCCATCACGGCATAGCCCATACCGGCCATCGTCGTCTTCACATCGGCAAAGTCGCGATTGATCACACCCGGAATCGTAATGATGTCCGAGATCCCCTGCACACCCTGCCGCAGCACATCATCCGCAATCCGGAAGCTCTCAAAAAAACCCGCATCCTTCGCCACCGCCAACAGCTTCTCATTCGGAATCACGATCACCGTATCGACTGACTCCAACAGCTCCTGCATCCCGCGCTCTGCCTGCATCATCCGTCGCTTGCCTTCAAACGCAAATGGACGCGTCACCACGGCTACCGTAAGTGCGCCCATCTCACTGGCCAGCGAAGCGATCACCGGAGCAGCACCCGTCCCCGTGCCTCCACCCAGCCCCGCAGTCACAAACACCATGTCAGCGCCCTCTAGCGCCTCGATGATCTTGTCCGAGTCCTCCAGCGCAGCCCGCCGCCCCACATCAGGATTCGCCCCTGCCCCCAGCCCACTCGTCAGCTTTACACCAAGCTGCAACTTCACCGGGGCATTCGAAACCTGCAACGCCTGCACATCCGTATTCGCCGCAATAAACTCGACGCCCTCAACTTGAGCCGCAATCATGCGATTGACGGCATTATTCCCGCCGCCCCCAACACCAATCACCTTGATCTTCGCGCCATGCGGAATCTCATCGTGATAGTGAATGCGAATGTCGTCTTCAGGCAGATTGGGCATAGTTCCAGGACTCCTTCAAGTCCCTTAATTCTCACATCTCCACGCCCAACGCACGACCCACGTTTTCCACCGAGGTACCTCAAATGGTTCAGCGGCCTCGCTCAAATCTGATTCCAAATAATCGCCTTCGGCCGCAAAAACAAATTTATTACATGGTTTCAATGGGCGATTGCGATATCATCGAATTCTTACCAGTCGGCGAAACACGTCATCAAGTCAGCTAACTTTCAGTCGCTTTCTTATCAAGTTGTTGGGCCCGGAATCACGCTTCATTCTGTGATTGCAGGCAGGTACAACTGTCTACACAGTCTCTGGAGCGAATCGAAAAGTGAGGGCACGCGATGAGCCAGTCCTACGAAGAACTTGACGCCAGCTACGTCCTGACCCTCGAAGAAATCACCAATCTCACCGAAGAGGGCGGTAAGCCCGCCGACACGCTCATGAACGTCGTCGCGCTAATCGCGACGCGCTTCAAAACCGACGTCTGCTCCGCCTATCTGCTCGAGCCCGACCGCTCGAACCTCGTCCTGGCTGCAACCCTCGGCCTCCATCCGCGCTGCATCGGCACCCTGCGCCTCACGCTCAACGAAGGCCTCGCCGGCCTCGTCGCCGAACAGGTGCGTCCCGTCGCCGTCTCAGACGCGCCGAATCACCCGCGCTTCAAATACTTCAAGGAGTCCGGCGAAGAGGCCTACCACTCCTTCCTCGGCGTGCCCCTCATCGATCGCGGAATCCTGCAGGGCGTCCTCGTCGTCCAGACCAAAGAGCCCCGCGTCTTTCGCGAAACCGAGATCCGCATGCTCGTCGAGGCCGCCAACCAGGTCGCACCCGTCGTCAGCGAAGCCCGCACCCTCGACCGCTTCATCGCCCCCGCGCAGGAGCGCCTCTGGTCGCTCGCCCGCAATCTCTGGTGGAGCTGGGACCACGACTGCGTCAGCCTCTTCCGCGATCTCAACCCAACACGCTGGCGCCAGTCGAACCAGAACCCAATCTCCCTCCTCAACGAGATGCCTCTCGACGAGATCGAGCGTCGCGCCGCCGAGCTGATGCTGCACGGCCGCATCAACTACGCCTACCGCCGCCAGCAGGAGTACCTCCAGGCCGACCGCACCTGGGGCGCAACCAACGCCGGCGTCCTTCGCCCCCGTCCGGTCGCCTACTTCTCCGCCGAGTTCGGCCTCCACGAATCCCTCCCCATCTACTCCGGCGGCCTCGGCGTTCTCGCCGGCGACCACATCAAGAGCGCCTCCGACCTCGACATTCCGCTCGTCGGCATCGGCCTCTTCTACGGCCAGGGATACTTCCTGCAGCGCCTCGACGACACCGGCTGGCAGCGCGAAGAGTACCTCCAGACCGACGTCAACCAGCTCCCCATGCAGCCCGCCATCGGTGAAAACGGCGAGCCGATCGTCATCGAAATCCAAACCCGCGGCGGCTCCATCCGCGCCAAGGTCTGGCAGAGTCAAGGTCGGCCGCTGCGACCTCCTCCTGCTCGACTCCAACGTCCCCGGCAACGCCCCCGAAGACCTCGAACTCACCTCGCGCCTCTACGGCGGAGACGGCCGCACCCGCATCCGCCAGGAGCTGCTCCTCGGCGTCGGCGGCTTCCGCGCTCTCAAGGCCATGGGCATCACCCCCGGCGTCCTCCACCTCAACGAAGGCCACAGCGGCTTCGCAGTCTTCGAAGCCATTCGCACCCGCATGGACGAAGAGGGCATGGACTTCGACCACGCCGCCCGCCAGGTCCCTCGCGAGGTCATCTTCACCACGCACACACCCGTCCCCGCCGGCCACGACCGCTTCAGTCCCCAGCTCATCGAAGAGCACCTCGGACCCCTGCGCGAGCAACTCGGCATCTCGCAAGACACACTCATGTCCTTCGGCCGCGTCTACCCCAGCGACACGCAGGAGACCTTCTGCATGACCGTCCTCGGCCTCAAGCTCTCCCGCCGCGCCAATGCCGTCTCGTCGCCTGCACGGCGAGGTCTCACGCGCCATGTGGACTGATCTCTACCCCGGCAAGCCCGAAGATGCCGTACCCATCGGCCACATCACCAACGGCGTCCACGTCCCCTCCTGGCTCGCCCCGCAGATGTGCCGCCTCTACGACCGCCACCTCGGCGTCGGCTGGCAGTGCAACAGCGGCGCAGCCTCAACCTGGGAAGCCATTGAAAACGTCGACGACGGCGAACTCTGGGAGACCCACCTCAGCCTCAAATCGCATCTCCTCGAATTCGTCCGCCGCCGCGCCGTCGAACAGGCCGAACGCCGCGACGAACCTCGCGAGACGCTGCAACACCTCAGCAAACTCTTCACCCCCGACGCGCTCACCATCGGCTTCGCCCGCCGCTTCGCCACCTACAAGCGCGCCAACCTCCTCCTCGCCGACATCCAGCGTCTCGCCGCCATGGTCAACGATCCCAAGCGCCCCGTGCAGTTCGTCTTCGCCGGCAAGGCCCACCCCCACGACGAACCCGGCAAGCGCGTCCTCCAGCAGATCGCCCAGATGATGCGCGACACCGAGTTCGCCGACAAGTTCGTCTTCATCGAGGACTACGACATCAACGTCGGCCGCCACCTCGTGCAGGGCGTCGACGTCTGGCTCAACAATCCGCGCCGCCCCCTCGAAGCCTCCGGCACCAGCGGCCAGAAGGTCGTCCTCAACGGCGGCCTCAACCTCTCCGTGCTCGACGGCTGGTGGGCCGAAGCCTACGACGGCCTCAACGGCTTCGCCATCGGCACCGGCCGCACCCACTCCAACATGGACGTCCACGACAGCCGCGACGGCGAAGACCTCTACCGCGTCCTCCACGACGAACTGATCCCGCTCTACTACCAGCGCGACCAGGACGGCCTGCCCCGCGGCTGGATCAAACGCATGAAGCGAACCATCCGCACCCTCGGCTGGCGCTTCAACGCCGACCGCATGGTCATGGACTACACCCGCAAGTGCTACGTCCCCGCAGCAGGCGGCACATCCAGCGAGATGAAAACCATCTCGTAATGTTTGCGGAGGCGTTCCTGTCTCCGCAACGTCATTCTGACCCTGACCCTGAGCCTGTCGAAGGGGAAGGCGAAGAATCCCTCTATTTTGCTCGAAGCGCCACTCCTCCACCCGCCACGAAAAATCCTCTAACGCACCGCAAACCGATACGTACCCGAACCAACCGAAGTCACAAAAGCATCTCCCTCGTACCGAGCATCGAGAGACTTACCATCCTGCGTGACCTTACTCGACGCCGCACCCGGCAGATACACCGAAGCCGTCGTGTTCGCCGGAGTATGCACACTAAGCTCCAACGCACCATCCGTTCCACGAGTCCAATCCGTACTCACCAACCCATAAGCCGAGTCATACTCCGCATGCACTTTCCCCAGACGCGCATCAACATGCGGACGAATCACTAAATGATGAAAGCCCACCCCCGTCACATCCGTATCGATCCCCGCTACCCGCCGATACACCCACGCCATCACCGAGCCAAACGCATAGTGGTTATACGAGTTCATCGCCGGATCACCCGTATCGCCATTCCACCGCTCCCACCACGTCGTCGCGCCCTTCTTCACCATGTACCCCCACGAAGGATACGTATCATTCAGCAACAGCCGATAAGCCACATCCGGCCGCCCGTGCTCCTCCAGCACAAACAACAGAAACGGCGTCCCCAAAAATCCAGCCGTCAGATGATTCTCATGCGCCTCAATATCCTTAACCAAGCGCGCAGTAAGATTCGCCTCCAGCTCTTTCGGAGCAAGCCCCGTATAAAGCGTCAGCAGATAACCCGTCTGCGTATCGCCCTCCACACTCCCATCCTCATGCACGTACTGCTTCCGATAAGCCGAAGCAATCTGCTCATAAAGCTGCCGATACTTCTCAGCATCCGCACTCCGCCCAAGCGCCGTACTCATCTCCCGCATCTGTCGCGCCAGCAGCGCCCAATAAGCAGTGGCAACGAGATCCTTCGGACTCTTCTGATCCGGAGCAAGCCAATCAGCATAGTTATTCCCCAGTGACTTCTGCCTCAAATAATTCGGATTCGTCCGCAGGATGTAATCCATCCACTTCTCCATCGCAGCCCAGTTGCGCTCCAGCACCGACCGGTCCCCATACTGCATCCACGTCGCATACGGAACCAGCACCCCCGCATCGCCCCATCCAGGCGCCCCCGGATGCTCATCCGTGGTGCCCAGCAGATCCGGCGACACATCCGTAAACGCCCCCCCCGAACTCTGCCCATCCACCACATCCTGCATGAACTTGTGCGAGAACGAATCGATATCGAAGTTGTACGACCCCGTTCGCCAGAACACCCCCGCATCGCCCATCCATCCCAGCCGCTCATCGCGCTGCGGGCAGTCCGTAGGAATCGAAACAAAATTCCCCCTCTGCCCCCAGATCCCCAGCTCATACATCCGGTTCAGCAATTCGCTTGAGGTCTTCAGCCGAAACGAAGGCGACTCCGGCAAACTGTTCAGCACCTGCCCCTCAAGCGCGCCCAGCGCAGGCTTCCCCGGATACCCTGACACCTGCACATACCGAAACCCATGAAACGTAAACGCCGGACTCCAAACCTCCTCACCTTCGCCGCTCAACGTGTATAGATCCGTCGCATCCGCATTCCGCAAATTCTCCGTATACACCGTCCCATCCGGATTCAGCCGCTCCGCAAACTGCATCCGCACCGTCGTCCCACGAGGTCCATGCACACGCAGCCGAACCGTACCCACCATGTTCTGCCCCATGTCGAACACCGCGTCACCTGCAGCCATCGTGATCGCCACCGGCTTCACCGTCTGCACAAGATGCACCGGCAAATCAGGCTGCGCCGAAACCGCCGCCGCCGACCGAGGCGTATCGGTCACCGCCCCACTCCATCCACGCCCCTTCGCAAAATGAACCCCATTCCACCCCGGCTGAGCCAGCCGCGCATCATAAGCCTCGCCCGCATAAATCTCCGACGACACGATCGGCGCAGCCGCACCCTGCCAGCTCCCATCTGTCGCAATCACCTGCTTCGATCCATCCGCAAACGTCATCTCAAGCTGCGCCCGCAGCAAATCCGGCCCCGGAAACACATGTGTTCCCGACCACAACATCGGACTCCCATGCCACCCCGCGCCCAACATCGCAGCCAGCACATTCTGCCCCTTCGCAACCATCGGGGTCACATCATAGGTCTGGTACAGCACATGCTTGCGATAGTCCGTAAAGTCGGGCGTAAGCGCAGACTCCCCCACCGCCTTCCCATTCAGAAAAGCACGATAGCTCCCCAGCGCCGTCACATATAGTCGCGCCGAAACCACCGCACCCGGAGCAACAAACTCCTTCCTGAACAAAGAAGCACCCGACGATACCCGCTCCGGCGGCGCCACTGCCTGCCCAACCCGGTCCGGCCCCGTACCCAATCGAAGGTCGGTCACTGCACCCAGATCCTTCGCCGCACTCCACTCCGCATCCGGCTTACGCACCCGCCACTGTCCATCCGTGACAATATCAAGAGCCTTTCCTTCACCCCCATCAATCCGCAACACCGCCGCTAACGCCGCCGGCAAAGACGCCTTCGCGTCCCTGGACTTAGGAGCAGTAACACTCACCACAATCAAGTTGTCGCCCTTCGCACCCTCGCCATAAACCAGCCGATCGCGAACATCCTCGCGATCAAACGAGCTCCAATCCGCCTTACGTCCCGTCACCACCCCATTCACACGTGCCGTAAATGCGCCCGGACTGAAGACATGAAGACTAGCCGAGCGCGGCCGACTATCCAGATGAAGCTTGTACTCAAACTCGGCCGTCGTAGGCTGCGCAGCCTGCCCCACCTCAGCCTCAGGCAATGCAATCCAATGAATACTTCGCAGCTCCCGTTCAGCATCCGGATCATTCCTCCGAATCCAATCCGCCTTCCAGTCACCCGGCTGTAATAGCCCCATCTCCCACCAAGCAGGACTCGCAGCACGCGCCGCCGTACCGTGCCCATCCCACACCTCCACCGTCCAGAAGTACCTCTTCCGCGACGTCAACTCCGGCCCACCATAGGCAATGCCAACGCTCTCCGAAGAATCGACACGCCCGCTATCCCACACATCGCCCATCCCCTGCCTGAGCGCAGCAGCCGACTCAGCCACCAGGATGCGATAACCAGTCTGCTTCCAATCCCGCTCTGTAGCATCGCTCTGCCACGAAAAAACAGGACGCACCACATCAATCCCCAGAGGATTCGTCCGCTGCTCCACCCGCAGCCGAACCGGAGCCGCATAAACAGCACTCCCGACAGCCAGCAGCGTCATCCCTACAACCAGCTTGCATCCACAAATTCGACCGACGATATCCCACCGTTGCAGCAAGCCCACGCTACGCGTCATCCGATCCTCCATGTTTCAAACAGCAAACATGTTATCCGAGGAACACACCAGCTAACGAAGCTTTGTTTGAAAGGGCGCGGCTTCAGCCGCGCCGTAGATGGCTCAATTTCAACCCGGCTTTAGCCGCTGGGGGAATCTTTCCCGACCAAATCACCGTCGTTAGCCTCTAAAAGCTCCCTGCAAAGATCGCCTTCAACTTGGCCTTCAGCCCCTGCTCTTCGCTGGCCCGCCGAACCTGCGTCCGATGCGTATACAGCAGCATTCCAATTGCCGCCGCATACTCCGGTTTAGCCAACTCCGCAGGCATCCGCGACAACGGCACCGGATACCCAATCCGAGCCGGCACCCGCAGCAGACTCTCCGCGTTATCCAACAGCCCCGACATCATCGCGCCCCCACCCGTCAGCACGCACCCCGCCCCCAGAGCCTCCAGCACACCACCCTGCCGCAGATTATCCCGCAACATCGTAAACAGCTCCCGAGCCCTCGGCTCCAGAATCTCCGCCAAAAACCGCTGCCGTACCATCCGCGCCGGCTGCCCGCCCGAGATCGCAAGATCCCCACCCACCTCAATCTCATTCAACTGCGGCACCGCCGTCACCACGCAATGCCCATACGTCTTCTTCAGAAACTCGGCCTCTTCGACAGTCACATGCAACCCAACGGCAAGATCATTTGTAAAGTGATCCCCGCCAATCGGCAGCACCGCCGTATGCGCAATCGACCCCTCAAAGAACACCGCCAGCTCCGTCGTGCTCGACCCGATATCGGCAATGCAGACACCAAGCTCCCGCTCGTCCGCACTCAGCACAGCCTCCGCCGAAGCGATCCCTTCATAAACCGTATCCATCACCTCAAGCCCCGCCCGGTTCGCGCACGTAATCACGCTCTGTGCCACACCACCCGAGCAGGTCGAAAGATGCAGATTCACCTCCAGCTTGTTCCCCACCATCCCCACCGGATCGTGAATCCCCGGCTGGTCATCCAAAATAAATTCCTGCGGCAACAGATGCAGCACCTCGCGGTCAGGAGGCAGCGCCACACTCCGAGCCCGATCCACCGCAGCCCGAACCTCCTCTCGCGTAATCTCCCGCATCCGGCTACCCATGCTGATACCGCCCCGCGAGTTCACCCCGCGCACATGCGTCCCGCCAATCCCCACCACAGCCGTCTCAATCCCCGCCTTCGCCGTTCTCTCCGCCGTCAGCGCCGCACGATTGATCACCTCCGCCGCCGGTCCCAGCTCCGCGATCAATCCCTTCCGCATCCCCTTCGAAAGCTCCACACCATGCCCGCGATACCGCAGTACGCCGTCCTGCACCTCGGCCACCAGCACACAGCTCTTCGTGCTCCCGGCGTCAAGCACAGTAATCAAATTGTCCTGCTTCTGATTCATGGCTGAACCACCTGAGGAGGATGATATTGCTGCTGGCTCACATCACTCGGCACCGCCGGATGCTTCGCCGCCGTCGTCTTCGGATGAACCCACGTCGCCACATCGCTCTGCGTCGCCGGAGTCTTCCGCGCCACGCTCGGATGCACCGCCACATGATGAGCCGGATGAACCGGAGCCTTCGTCTTAGCCTTCGCCGTGCTCTTCGCAGTAGCCGGATGCACTATCACAGACGCAGGAGCCTTAGCCGGCGCCGCAGCAGCAGGAGCAGTCACCACAGGAGCAGCAGCCCCCGCACCCGTATTTGATCCCGCACCAGCCGCAGGAGCAGGAGCCACCGGGACCGAACTCCCCGGCTGCATCTCCAGCACCGCCTGCTGCTCATACCTCATATCCACCGACGAGAGCCTCGGATACTGAGCCCGCCACTCCGCCAGATGCGCCTCATACTTCTTGTACCGATCGAGAAAGTTCTCCTCGCCAAAGTGCACCAGCACCTCCGACGTATGATCCGGAATCAGCGCCTTCACATCCTCCGGGTTCGAAAGATCCACCTCACTCAGACTCGCCGAGATCTTCTCGCCCTCCGCATCCAGGTCGCCCGTAAACTTCGCATAAATCTTCATCCGAGCCGCCCGCACCGACAACGGATCCGCCGCCGATATCCCCGTCACCACCGGAAACGAATAATGTGTATTCGCCGGGACATCCGTCGGCATATCCAGCAGCACACCATTCCCGTCAACCAGCCCGATATGGTTCCCCTGCCGCACAAACGCCACCGGCGTCCGCTCCATAATCGATACCCGCATCCGGTCCGGCAGCAGCCGCATCACCGTCGCATGCTCCACCCAGGGTAGTCGCTCCAGCTGAGCCCGCCGCTCCGCCAGCGAAATCGTAAAGATATTCCGCTCCACATCGCCGCCAAAGATACTCAGCAGCTGCGCCTTTGTCAGATGGCTGTTCCCCTCAATCTCAATCGCCGACGACGACGGAATCACGAACCGGTCATCGTGCATCAGCATGTTCCGCACCATCAGCACCGTCCCCACGCACACCCCGACAACCACCAGCACCGCCACCGCGGCCGCAATCCGCCCACCCGTCGTCCTCGGCAATCCACCTCGGACACGCACGCGGACACCAGCCCGTCGCCGCCCCACAGGAGCATCGTCATCGTCAGAAAAATCATCCGCAAAGTCATCCGTAAAATCGCGGCGCAACTTTCTCTTCGGCGCAACCGAGGTCCGCCGCGGGGCCGTAAACTCCGGAGCATACCCCTGCTCAGGCGTCTCTACCACCGCTGTCCCGCGCTTCGAAGATCCATTGCTATTTCGCAAACCCGAGCAAGGCCGCGAGAATCGCCACCCTGACTATATCCTGCCGACACTCCGTAAAATCCCCTCATCTTCCCCACGTACCCATTCAGGAACGCACCAACAACCTAACCTCAATCCGCACCATACCCCATCAGAACCACCCCACCCATCACCCATCCGCGCCACACCACCATCATCCGGGTGCCCCATCCTGAGCGCGCCTGACCGCGCGAAGGTTGGGGTCTCCACAAAACCATCCCATCCTTGAGAGCCGGGTGCCCCATCTTCGCGACGGCCTTATCGTCGCTAAGGTGGGACATTCGTGCGAAGCGCGAACCGTCTTCTTTACCCCGTCGAACCCAACCCTTCCAGCAAAAGCGCTCCCGCCTGCGAAACACTCCCCGCCCCCAGCGTCAAAATCACATCCCCATCTTTCGCTTCATGCACCAGCGCATCCACGGCCGCTGGAATGGACTTGGCATAGTCCACCATCTGAGGCCCCGCCGCATCAATCGCATCTGCCAGCGCCTCCCCAGTCACCCCCTCGATAGGCTCCTCACTCGCAGCATAAATATCGAGCACTTGAACCGTATCCGCATCCTTGAACGCATTGGCAAACTCCGTCATCAAATCCCGCGTCCGCGTGTATCGATGTGGCTGGAAGAGCACATGTACACATCGGTACCCACACTCCCGCGCCGCCTTCAGCGTGGCCACAATCTCCGTCGGATGATGCCCATAGTCATCCACCACCGTCACGCCACCCACCACACCCTTCACCTGGAACCGCCGGTCCACCCCTCGAAAACTCTCCAGCCCCGCCGCAATCTGCTCCGGAGCCACCCCCAGCTGAACCCCTACCGAAACCGCCGCCGCAGCATTCAGCACATTATGCCGACCCGGAACATGCAGTCGAAACGGCCCGAGCACCAGCCCCTTGTAATTCACCTCAAACCGCGAGTAACACCCCTCCTCGCGCGGAAGCAGCTGCACCTTGAAGTCCGCATCCTCACTCTCGCCATACGTATAGACCCTACGCCGAACCCGCCCCAGCACCCCTCGCAGCAACTCGTTATCCACGCAAGCCGTCGTAGCCCCATAGAACGGCACCCGATCCATGAACTCCACAAACGCACCCTCAACATCCGCCATATCGCGATAGCAGTCCATATGTTCGCGATCCAGATTCGTCACCACCCCTAGCACCGGAGACAGCTTCAAAAACGACCGGTCACTCTCATCCGCCTCCGCCACCAGATACTGCGAGTTTCCCAGCCGGGCATTCGACCCCAGCGCATTCACCCGCCCCCCCACAACTACCGTAGGATCCAGGCCACCACCCGCCAGCACCGCCGCAATCATGCTCGTCGTCGTCGTCTTCCCATGCATGCCGGCCACGGCAATGCCATACTTCAGGCGCATTAGCTCCGCCAGCATCTCCGCCCGCTGAATCACCGGAATCTTCCGCGCCCGAGCCTCCACCACCTCAGGATTATCCCAACTTACCGCCGAACTGGTCACCACCACATCGCTGGCCGCCGCATTCGCCGCCGCATGGCCCTCGAACACCCTCGCCCCCATCCCCACCAGCCGGTCCGTCACCACACTCCGCCGCAGGTCCGACCCCGAGACCGAATACCCCATCGTCAGCAAGATCTCCGCGATCCCGCTCATCCCAATCCCGCCAATGCCAATAAAGTGAATGCGCTGCGAAGGCGCAAACAAAAAGTGTCCAGGAACAAACATATCTTTCAACTTTACCAGTGCCCCGCAAGACTCTTCCAATAGGGATACAAAAGCTTCCACTACTTGCAAGAGATTGCACTGTCCCCTCGGTCCTTATCCAAAATCCTCAGTAATACCAAAGAAAATAATGGCACTGCAATTGCCCCTACTTTCTTGGGCCTCTCTGCATTCAATCTCCGCACCGCCGGAAATAGAGGTACACGCCGTGAGTAAATCAATTTGGCTTGACCACCGTTGTAGCCGCCCTAGCCATCAGCCTTATCGCCCCCGCGAAACCCGCCTCAGCTGATAGCTTGAGCATCACTTACTACACCATCGCCGAAACCGATAAAGACGCAAATCACCTTGCTGGCGGATTGTTTACCAATGAAGTGATGAACACCCTTGGATCAAACGGCCTGCCAGTGCTCAACACTCCTGCTTATGGCTGCACGTCAGGTTGCTACAACCCCGCGGGCGCACCGACAGATGTCTTGCCGGATGGCGAAATCACCTATTGGAGCCCGACTCTCAACAACGGGGGATCCGGCGGAACTTCCGACGTGACCCAAACCGGGACCGGGACCGTCACCATTCCGTACACCAACAACAGCTTCTTTCCTCCGAACGGGACTGGATCAAACGACTCTAGTGGGTTTCAAGCAGCAATGCTGAGTGGCACCATTAATCCGTCGACGACGGAAACTATCAGCTTTTCAATTGGCTCCGACGATATGGCCTTCGTCTATCTCAATGGTGCTCTCGTTTGTAGTGATGGCGGAGTCCACGCCAATTCAGCGGTTCCATGCACTACCGGAAACACAATCTCCCCCGGAGACAACACGATCCAGTTATTCTTCGTCGACATCAACAACGTTGCCTCGGCCTTGGATTTTTCTATTACCACGGAAGGCGTAACCACAACTCCCACGAGTTCTCCTGTCCCTGAACCCAGCACACTTGTAATGCTTGGCTCTGGTCTGGTTGGCATGGCCGGAATCTTACGTCGCCGCCTCGCCCGCTGATTCATCCACCTTGGAAGTAACGATCTCCCACGAAGGCCCGGCTCAGCTTCAGTCGGGCCTTTCGCCATTAAAACCATCTTCACCGCAGAGACATCCCGCTAAATTATTGACGATAAATACCTTACATGATTGAGAATCCATCCAATCAGAGCTCTGAATCGCCGTTCACTTTCATGCAACAAATCCAGGATGTCTGTGTCTAATAAACTGAGTGCCTGATCCGCAGAGTGAAGCGGGCAGGAACCTCCGCCGCCGACCGCGAAACCCTGTAATTTCAGGGCAAAACGAAGGCCGCCCGGCAAAAGGGACCGAATGAAACTCTCCCATCGTCTCAGCAGCATCCTCGGCGCAGCGATCCTCGCAAGTGCTCTCCTGGTCGCTCCTTCCCAAGCTCGTGCAAGGGTATTTATCTCAGTCGGATACGCCCCTCCGGCCATCCCCGTCTACGCTCAGCCCATCGCTCCCGGCGACGGATACATCTGGACCCCCGGCTACTGGGCCTGGACCGACGAAGGCTACCAGTGGGTCGACGGAGCCTGGGTTCTCCCACCCTACGTCGGAGCGCTCTGGACCCCCGGCTACTGGGGATACGGAACCGGCGGTTACCTCTGGAACGCTGGCTATTGGGGCCCCGCTGTCGGCTACTACGGTGGCATTAACTACGGCTTTGGCTACTTCGGCACCGGCTTCTACGGCGGCTATTGGAACGGTGGCCACTACTGGTACAACCGTCCCTACAACAACGTCGCCTGGGGTCATGGATTCCACAACGTCTATAACACTCCTGTCCGTGGCTTCGACGGACGTCCCGGAGGCAACAGCTGGACCAATCACGGCTATAACGACAATCGTGGCTCTTTCATGGCAGCCAACGCGAACCGCGGGAACAACAACTTCGCGCAACGCAGCTCCAGCTTCAACGAGAATGCCAACCGGCCAGCCTATAACGGCAGCAGCAACATGCAGCGCAACTTCGCCGGCAACAACTACGCCAACACGCAACGCAGCTTTGCCAGCCCAAGCCAGGGCAGCAACTACTCCCAACCCCACGCCGGCTATGGCGGCAACAGCTTCCACGGGAACGCCATGAACGCCAACAACTCTCGGCCGAGCATGCCATCCGGTGGTAACTTCCACGGGAGCGACGGTGGTAGCAGCTTCCACGGCGGCGGGGAATTCCACGGCGGTGGAGGCGGCGGTCACGGACACCGCTAACCTCCGGTGAACTAAAATCCAATGGGCTGGGGAACCATTCTCAGCCCATTTCTTTCCCCCGTAAAACCCAGCGCAAGCCGCCCGATACCTGGCAATGGTCAAACACCACTCATCAGAGACCAACAGAAAGCCCCGGGACAAACCCGAGGCTTTCGTTCCCGTGTAACCGGTGCAAATCGGTGCTAAGCCTTTCAGCTAAGCCCACCTGCGATGACTAGGCTCTGCCCCGTAATCCAGGCTGAGTCCGTCGAAGCAAAGAACACCGCCGCAGGAGCAATATCCTCAACCTGTCCGATTCGTCCAAGTGGGGTCTGTGCTTCAATCTGCTTGCGAAAGTCGCTCTCGGCGAATCCCGCCGTGTGTACGCCCTCGGTCTCGACCATCCCCGGATTGATTGAGTTCACACGAATCTTGCGCGGCCCCAGCTCATTAGCGAGCACCTTGGTCGCAGTATCCACAGCTCCCTTCGTGGCGCTGTAAACCGCCGAGGTAGGAGGTGCAATGGCAGTAACTGCAGAACTGATGTTGATGATGCTGCCGCCCTCAGGCCCAAAGTAATTGGCAGCTGCCTTCGAAGCAAAGATAAGGCCCAGAACATTGGTGTTGAACTGCTTGTGGAAGTGCTCTTCCGTCACGCTCTCAATCGGAGAGAACTCATAGATGCCGGCGTTGTTCACCAGTACATCAAGCGCACCAAACGCCTTCTTGGCCTCCGAAAAAAGACGGTCAATCTCAGCCGGCTTGGCCACGTCAGCCTGCACCGCGACGGCCTTACCACCCTTGCTCGTAATCTCGTTGACGACGCGGTCCGCACCCTCTTTACTCGAGGCGTAGTTGACTACAACCGACGCGCCCTCGTCCGCCAGATGCTTTGCAATGGAGGCGCCAATGCCCTTCGATGCGCCCGTAACGATTGCGACTTTACCCTTTAGCTTGCTCATGTCCTCTCCATCCGATCTGTCGACAATTCGACAATCATCTAATTGATGGATAGCCAGTCAAAAGGATTCACAATCACGTCCTAGATCTGAGCAAGCCGCTCGAGATAAGCCTTCAAAACATCTCGACGAAGAGAGTAATTAGCGAACTTCCCTTCCCGTCGGACATCGATAAGCCCAGCATTTTCAAGCTCTTTCATGTGATGCGAGAGCGTAGCCGCGCTAATCGGCATGCAGCTCTTGATATCGCCGCAAGCGCAGCACGTATCTGCCTTCCCAAGCTTCTCCAGAATCTCGTAACGGCGCGGATCAGCCAGCGCACGAGAGATCAGAGCATGTTGCCGTTCGCTAAGCGAGATGTGTTTCGAGGGCGCCACAGGACTATCTTATTGGATGCTTCATCGATCACTCGGAATCAAACGCGAAGCGTCCGCAGGCCGCAAAAGAAGAGGCGCACCCGAAGATGCGCCTCTGGAAAGTCAGTCAGAATAGTTTAGGCTTCGCTGCTTGGAGCTTCGTCGCCAGGATTCTGCTCTTCAAGCTGCTTCTGCAGCTCCTCACGCTTCTTGGCGCGAGCGTCAGCGCGCTTCTGAGCCTTCTCGTTCAGCTCATGCTCAGCACCGAGCAACTCGATGAACGCCATCTCTGCAGCATCGCCCTTGCGAGCACCCGTGCGAGTGATCCGCGAGTAGCCGCCATTGCGTGCCCCATAACGCGGAGCAACAACTGAAAAGAGACGGTCAACCGACTCAGGCGTCATCAGGTAAGCCGCAGCCTGCCGACGAGCATGAACGTCACCACGCTTGCCCAGCGTAATCATCTTCTCGACGATCGGACGCGTAGCCTTGCACTTGGTGATGGTGGTCTCAACCCGGTCCATCACGATGATGGAGGTGACGAGGTTGCGGAGGACGGCGCGGCGATGGCTCGTGTTACGTCCCAGTTTGTATCCTGCATTGCGGTGGCGCATATTTTTTTTCTGGGCCGGAGCCCATCTCCTTGATTGATCTCGTTGGCTAAGCTCTTGAGCCTCGCCCAACTGCTGCTGCATGGCGAGGACGCTCCGAGAAGAACGTCCCCGCCGGTGTTACAAGTTAGAAGTTCTCTTGCTCGTTCGGAAGCTCGAGGTCGTCATCTTCGTCCTCGTCGTCGTCATCATCGAAGTTGCCGAAGCTGGCGGCGAGCGTCGCAGCCGGCAGCACAGACGTCGGTCCAGGCTGCGGGTTGCCGTTCTCGTCGATCTTCATGCCCAACGAAAGGCCCATCTGCGCAAGGATCTCCTTGATCTCATTCAGCGACTTGCGGCCGAAGTTCTTCGTCTTCAGCATCTCCGCTTCTGTCTTCTGGATGAGCTCGCCGATGGTGGCGATATTGGCGTTCTTCAGGCAGTTGTAGCTGCGAACCGAAAGCTCAAGCTCTTCAACGGAGCGGTTGAGGTTCTCGTTGCGCAGAGCCGGACCATCATGCACATCGTGACCGGTCTCCATCTCCTCTTCAAAGTTGATGAAGATGGTCATGTGGTCCTTCAGCAGCTTCGCCGAAAGTCCAAGAGCATCAGCCGGAAGAACCGTGCCGTTGGTCCAGATCTCGAGCGTGAGCTTGTCATAGTCCGTAATCTGACCGAGACGAGCCGCCTCAACGAGGTAGTTGACCTTACGCACCGGAGAGTGAACGCTGTCGACCGGAATGAAGCCCAGGCCAAGGTCCGCGTCGAAGTTCTTGTCAGCCGAGATGTAGCCACGGCCACGCTTCAGCCGCATCTCCATGTCGATCTTGCCGCCCTCAGAGACGGTGCAAATATAAACATCCTTGTCGAGAATCTCGACGTCGCCATCGGCCTCGATCGAGCCCGAGGTCACAACGCCAGCCTGGTCAGCGCGCAGGTACAGAGCCTTCGGACCATCGCCATTCAGCTTGAACGGAATCTGCTTCAGGTTCAGGATGATGTCGGTCGCATCTTCTACAACGCCAGTGATCGACTGGAATTCGTGCAGCACGCCCTCAATGCGGACGGCGGTTACAGCTGCGCCCTCAATCGAGGACAACAGAGTGCGGCGAAGAGCGTTGCCGATGGTCGTACCGAAGCCGCGCTCAAAGGGCTGTGCGGAAAACTTGCCGTACTTGTCGGTGAGTGTTTCGCTATCAACTGCAAGACGCTTGGGTTTCTGAAAACCTCTCCAAAGCATGTGTTTCTCCTTTATCCGTCCTAGCCGCGAGGCATTCTGCGGTCTGGCGGGTGGTTCTGTTACGGGTTAGGTTGTGTAGCACAAATGGCTATCACGCCGCAGCGAACAGGAAGCACGATGCTTCATGACGCCGCGGCATGACAACCAAAACTTGACTCTTACTTCGAGTACAGTTCGACGATCAGCTGCTCGTTGACCGGCAGGTTGACGTCCTCGCGCTTCGGCAGAGCAAGAAGCTTGCCGGAGAGGTTGTCGCGATTGATGTCGAGCCACTGAACAGCGCGCTGTCCGCTGGCAAAGTTCTTCGACTCTTCCAGAATGACCAGGGCCTTCGAACCTTCGCGGATCGCGATCTCGTCGCCAACCTTGCACTGGAACGAGGGAATGTTGACCTTGCGGCCGTTGACCTGAACGTGGCCGTGACGCACGAGCTGACGAGCCTGACGGCGGCTCAGCGCAAAGCCAAGGCGGTAGGCAACGTTGTCGAGACGGGTCTCAAGCTGCTGTAACAGCAGTTCGCCGGTAACGCCGGTCTTGTTCGAAGCCTTCTGGTAGTAGGCGCGGAACTGTGTCTCGAGCGTGAAGTAGATGCGCTTGGCCTTCTGCTTCTCGCGGAGCTGCAGGCCGTAGCCGACAACCTTCTTCTGCTTCTTGGACTGGCCATGCTGTCCTGGAGGAAAGTTGCGCTTCTCAACCGGGCACTTCTCGGTGAAGCACTTCGCGCCCTTGAGGAAGAGTTTCGTACCGTCGCGGCGGCAAAGGCGGCAGACGGGTCCTGTATAACGTGCCATTTTCTAAATCTCCTGACTTCGGTTGTCGATCGCTTTACACGCTGGCAGCGCTTCATCACGATCCATGTTGAAAATAACTAGCAGCCAGCCTTGAGCCATTGGCCAAAGACTGGCTGCCACAACTTATACGCGGCGGCGCTTCGGCGGACGGCAGCCGTTGTGCGGCATCGGCGTAACGTCGCGAATCGAGCGAACCTCGATACCAGCCGTCGCGAGTGCGCGGATCGCCGACTCACGGCCGGAGCCGGGACCCGAGACGCGCACATCGACCGAGCGGAGACCGTGGTCGCGAGCCGCATTGGCCGCACCGACAGCAGCCTGCTGCGCGGCAAACGGGGTTCCCTTGCGGGAGCCGCGGAAGCCGAGCGAACCGGAGCTCTTCCAGCTGAGCGTGTTGCCCGTCTGGTCGGTGATGGTAACAATCGTGTTGTTGAAAGAAGCCTGGATGAAAACGAGACCGTATGGAACGTTCTTCCGCTCGCGCTTCTTGAACTTCTTGTTCTTGCCAGCCTTGCCGGCAGCTGCCTTGTTCTGAGTCTTCGCCATGGCTTATTTCGTCGCTTTCTTCTTACCGGCGACAGTGCCCTTGCGTGGGCCCTTGCGGGTACGAGCGTTGGTGTGGGTGCGCTGGCCGCGAACCGGAAGCGAGCGGCGGTGGCGAAGACCACGGTAGGACTGGATTTCAATCAGGCGCTTGATGTTCAGCGAGACGTCCTTGCGGAGGTCGCCTTCGATCTGGCCTTCCTGCTCAATGACGTGACGGATGCGGTTCAGCTGATCCTCGTCGAGCGTCGCGATCTTGGCCAAAGGATCGATTTCTGCCTTCGCCAGGATCTTCGCTGCGCGCGAGTTGCCAATCCCGAAGATGTAGGTGAGTCCGATTCGTACCTGCTTGTTGTTCGGTACGTCGACTCCAGCAATACGTGCCATGAGTTTCCTTTTCGTTGGGCCCCGGAAGCTTCGCCACGGAGCGGGTGATCGGTTTACGGCAGAGTCCGCAGGGTTCAACGCAAACCTCAACTTCGGCTAACTAGCCCTGCGGGGCCGATATATGAATCAGGTTCACAGAATCGAGGCAGTTCAGAGTGAGAGCGTCTTTCTACTCCCTACCCCTACTCCCTCTTCCCTGCTTTTAGCCCTGACGCTGCTTGTGCTTGGCGTTCTCACAGATGACGCGAACGACGCCACGGCGATGAATCACTTTGCACTTATCGCAAATCTTCTTTACTGATGCACGGACCTTCATAAAACTCCCTAAAAACAGCCGCCAGCTTCTCGCCTCTGGCTTGTGACCCGAGGCGCGCCAACGTGGTCTTGTCTTGCTTTTGATTTCCAGCAGAAAGCGAAACGCTAAGAGCTGGAGGCTTATTCGCGCTGCCTACTTGTAACGGTAGACAATGCGGCCGCGGTTGAGATCGTACGGGCTAAGCTCAATCGCGACACGGTCGCCGGGGAGGATGCGGATGAAGTTTTTGCGCATACGTCCGGAGACGTGAGCAAGGGCCTGATGCTTGTTCTCAAGCTCGACCTTGAACATCGCGTTGGGCAGCGTCTCAACGACCACTGCCATCACTTCAATTGCATCTTCCTTCGACAAACGATCTCCTTTGGAAAGGCCGGAGCAAAAGCTCCTTATTTCCACAAACTTGTCATGCAGGGTGTTTGGCCCACACTCTGATTCAAATGAAACGGAATCATCTGCGTGAGGACGCGCTACACGCAGCATCTCTTATAGTAAACCATAACCACCGGATATGTCCCGATCTCTCGCGACAAAAATAGAGGCGCGCTCCCATTCCTTTCGCCCTCGTCAAAACCTGTCAAGTCAAAAATCTTGCATCCCATTTATTTTCATGAATATGCGTTTGGAAAATAATTATCCCCAACCTGCTAAACTAAATAGAGAAGATAAAAAGCTCACGTACTCAGTGAGCTTTGTCTTTCCCCACACCATAGCTGTTGGTCCAGACATCCAGCACCTATGGTCCAGACCTATCACATCTATAATCAAGACTTTAGGACTTTTAGGGGGAGGGGGGTACTAGCCTTACCACCTCAAAAGTGGAACGGTGTCTCCTACCGCGTAAGCACAAGCGGACCATCATTGGTGATGGCCACCGTGTGCTCAAAGTGAGCGCTGTAGCTGCCGTCGACGGTAACCGCAGTCCAGCCATCCTTGAGGACGCGAACATCAGGACGACCAGCATTGATCATGGGTTCAATTGCCAGAACCATACCAGCCTTGAGCCTGGGCCCCTTCCCCGCCGGCCCAAAATTAGGAACCTGCGGATCCTCATGCATGCTACGGCCGATGCCGTGGCCAACAAAATCGCGAACCACGCCGAAGCCCTCAGCCTCGCACATCTCCTGCACAGCAGCCGAGATATCGCCGAGACGCCCGCCAACCTGGCACTGTTCGATCGCCGCTTCAAGCGAAGCCTTGGTTACATCGAGCAGCTTGCGAGTCTTCTCACTAGGCTTGCCGATCGCATAGGTAACGGCAGCATCGGAGTAAAAACCGTCGATGATGACGCCGCAGTCGATCGAAACTATATCGCCTTCCTTGAGGACGCGCTTCTCGTTCGGCATGCCATGAACAACCTCATCGTTGACCGACGTGCAAAGCGCAGCAGGATAGCCGTGATAGCCCTTGAATGCCGCCGTAGCACCGAGTTCAGCGATCTTGGCAACCGCAACACGCTCGAGATCCATCGTGGACGCACCCGGGACAACATGCGGCGCAATCGCATTGTGGACCTGGCGAAGGGCCTTGCCAGAGATCCGCATCTTCTCGATCTCCTGCGCGGATTTGATCATGATAGCCATAGCTAGCTCGTAGAGCCTTTCTGGCGAAGACGCTTGAGCGCGGAGTTTATCTCAGCGGTTACTCGTTCGACCGCCTGATCGCCGTTCACCTCTTCGAAGCGACCCTGCTTCCGATAGTGCTCGATCACCGGCGCAGTTTGTGCCTCAAAGGTCTTCATACGTTCGGTAAAGACGGCATCGGAGTCATCCGAACGCTGCACAAGTGTAGAGCCGTCTACATCACAGATGCCAGGAACAGCCGGCGGGTTCGAATAGATGTTATAGATACGTCCAGCAGGCGAAATGCGGCGACCCGTGATGCGATGCAGCAGTTGGCCATAACTGACGACAATGCTAATCGCAACGATCGGCAACGTCTGGGCTTTGGACGCAATCTCGCGGTCGACCCACTCGGCCTGATTAAGAGTCCGCGGAAACCCGTCGAGGATATATCCGCGAGCCACGTCCGGCTGGGCGAGCCGGTCAGCGACCATTTGATTGACGAGGTCGTCCGAGACAAGCTGCCCCTGATCCATCAGCGAACGAGCGGCTTTGCCCAGTTCAGCGCCCTTGGCAATATTCTCGCGGAGCAGATCGCCGGTAGATATCTGAGGAATACCGAACTCGGCCATAAGACGCTTGGCCTGCGTACCTTTGCCGACACCGGGCGCGCCAAGAAGAAGAACCGGCCCGGGTAGAAAGTTGGTCTCTACCGGGGCCGGTGAATTTGTTGCGGAATCGATGGTCAACGTTGACACTTCCTACCAGCTCTTACGTCCACGGATGCGGCCGCTCTTCGGAGAGAAGCCGTCGTAGTGACGCATCACAAGCTGAGATTCGATCTGTTGCACCGTGTCCATAGCAACGCCGACCACGATCAGCAACGACGTGCCGCCGAAGTAGAAGTTGACGCCGAGACCGTTGGTCACCCAACTCGGAAACCGGTCGAAGATCGGCCCAATAAGCGCAATGTGATTGAAGTGAATACCGCTGATCAGCAGCGTCGGAATGATCCAGATAATGATCAGGTAAAGAGCGCCGACGAGCGTAATGCGGGTAAGCACATCGTTGATAAAGTTGGCAGTGCGCTTGCCAGGGCGAATGCCCGGAATGAAGCCGCCATACTTGCGCATATTGTCAGCGATATCGTCAGGACGGAAGACGATCGAGATATAGAAATACGCGAAGAAGACAATCGCCGCCATGGAGAGCAGCTCGTACCAAGGCTCACCGGGAGCAAGGTTACGCAGGATCGGCCCAAAGAATGCCGAGTCGCGCAACGAGTACCCGAAGATGGTCGCGTTAGCGAACAGCAGCGGCGCCGAAAGAATGGAGCTCGCAAAGATGATCGGCATCACGCCGCCAGAGTTAACCTTGAGCGGCAGGTGGGTCGATTGCCCACCCATCATGCGGCGTCCAACAATGCGCTTGGCATACTGCACAGGGATCCGACGTTCGGAGCGCTCGACGTAGACGATGAAGGCCACAACGGCGATCATGCCTGCAATCAGTATCAGAATAGCTATGGGCGTGAAAGCTCCCCAAGCGGCGTCGCGGCCCTTGATGTAGAGCTCCTGAATGCCGCGGGGCAGGCCAACCACGATACCGGTGAAGATCAGCAGCGACATACCGTTGCCGATGCCGCGCTCCGTGATCTGCTCACCCAGCCACATGATGAAGGCGGTGCCAGCGGTCAGTGTAAGCACGCATAGAGGAATGAATGCTCCGCGAGGGATGGTGACCATGGGCGCGCCCGTCGTGGTGCTGGTCAGCGTCAGTGCGATGGCGAACGATTGCACGATGCCCAGCAGGACGGTGACATAGCGAGTCCACTGCGTGATCTTGCGACGACCAAGTTCGCCTTCCTTTTGCAGCTTCGCAAGCGGCTCATAGATGACCGTGAGCAACTGGAAGATGATGGAGGCCGTAATGTACGGCATGATGCCGAGAGCAAAGACCGTAAGTTTGCGCAGGTTGCCGCCCGAGAAAAGGTCGACCAGGCCGAGCGCTGAGCCGGAGTTCTGATTGAAGAACTGCGCCAGCAGGTCGGCATTGATGCCAGGGGTGGGGATGTGCGATCCGAGACGGTAGACGGCCAACATACCAAGCGTAAAAAGAACGCGCTTGCGGAGGTCGGGAATTTTGAAGATGTTTGCGATTTTCTCGAACATCGGGGGACTTTGGACCTCGGGATAAAACGTGGTTCGGGTGAAACGGCGATGCGAGGGAACATATCCCTCGCCTGCCTGGATTCTACAACGACTCGGTGCTTAGCCGATCAGGACGGCCTTGCCGCCGGCCTTCTCGATGGCTTCCTGCGCAGTCTTGGAAAACTTGTGAGCGTGGACCGTGACAGCGGCCTTGATCTCGCCATTGTTCAGGACCTTGATCAGACCGTTCTTCTTCCGCAGCAGACCAAGTGAAATGATCTTGTCGAGGGTGAAATCGGTCTCGCTGGAAGCAGCGTTGATCTCGGCGATCCGGTCGAGACCGAGCACGGTGTACTCGACGCGGAAAATGTTGGTGAAGCCGCGCTTGGGCAGACGACGGTGCAGCGGCATCTGGCCGCCCTCGAAGCCGCGCATCAGGCTCGAGCCCGAACGCGAACCCTGGCCCTTGTGGCCGCGGGTCGAGGTCTTACCCATGCCGGAGCCCATACCACGGCCGACACGCTTCTTGTTTTCATTCGCCTTCTTGGGGGCGCGCAGATTGGAAAGATTACGAATTGCCATTGTTTCCTCGCTATAACGCCGCCGGACTCGTGATCCGACGACTCGCATTGTTTGTCCTCAGGAGCTTGACTCCATCGGAGAGATTTTCGGGCAGAATATGACTAACCCGCAAGACGCTTATCGAACTAATCGACGATGCGGACCAGGTGGGGGATCTTGGCGACCATACCACGGATGGACGGTGTGTCTTCGCGCTCAACGATCTGGTTCAGACGGGTGAAGCCGAGGCCCTTGACAACGAGCTTGTGCTTGACCGGTGTGGCGATCTTGGAGCGGAAGTACTGCAGCTTGATTTTGGCTTTGGTTTCGGCCATGACTAAGGGCTCCTCTTACAGTTCTTCTTCAGCTTTACCGCGCAGAGCGGCGACTTCGGCCTTGTTGCGAAGCTGGATGAGAGCATCGAAGGTGGCCTTGATAACGTTGTGCGGGTTCTTGGTGCCGAGCGACTTCGTCAGCACGTTCTGGACGCCAGCCGAGGTCATAACCGCACGGACTGTACCGCCGGCGATGACTCCCGTTCCCTCAGGAGCGGGCTTCAGCATCACCTGGCCTGCGCCATAGTGGCCGAGCACCTGGTGTGGAATGGTGGTCTCGGTGAGATTGATCTTGAAGAGGTTCTTCTTCGCGGCTTCAATGCCCTTGCGGATGGCCTGGGGAACTTCCTTGGCCTTGCCCGAGCCGTAGCCGACGACACCCTCTGCCGGATCGCCGATCACGACCAGCGCGGCGAAGGACATGTTCTTACCGCCCTTGACGACCTTCGTGACGCGGTTGATGGAGACAACCTGGTCCTTCAGGTTGAGCCGGTTCGCGTCGATCTTTTTCTTCATTGCCATAATGTCTTATCCAGCTTTCTGGCTGCCACTCCGGGCGCCTCAAAGTTCTTCGAAAGTCCTTAGAAATCCAGTCCAGCTTCGCGGGCTGCGTCGGCGAGGGCCTTGATACGGCCGTGGTACAGATAGCCGCCACGATCGAACACGATCTTCTTGATGCCCTTCTCCTGGGCGCGCTGAGCAATGAGTTTGCCGACTTCAGCTGCCGCCGCGACGTTGCCGCCGTAGTTCTTGTCTTCACCCTTCTTGCCCAGTGTGGACGCAGAAGCAATCGTGACCCCATTGAGGTCATCGATCAGCTGAGTGTAGATGTGGTTGAGCGAGCGGTAGACGTTGAGGCGCGGACGCTCGGCGGTGCCGGACATCTTCTCGCGGATACGCGTGTGGACGCGCTTGCGGATAACATTGCGTTGACGAGGACTGATCATAATTCGCTTTCCTTCCTAGTGGCGGCGCCAGAATACTGACGACGTTCGGTTGATACTGCAGGGAACAGAGGTTAGATAACCGGACAACCTTCTTATTTTATCCGGTTTCCGGCACCTAACCTCTGGTCGCCAAACTTTACTTAGCTCCGGTCTTTCCGACCTTCTTCTTCAGCTTCTCGCCGGTGTAGCGGACGCCCTTGTTCTTGTACGGGTCAGGCTTGCGGAGCGAGCGCATATCGGCAGCAACCTGGCCTACCTTCTGCCGGTCGATGCCGGAGATGGTAACGTGGGTCTGCTTGGGGTCGATGGCAACCTCGATGCCGGTGGGCAGCGGGAACTCGATCGGGTGCGAGTAGCCAAGCGTGAACACGACAGTGTTCTTGCCCTTCATCTCGACACGGTAACCGATGCCGACAACGTCCAGTTCCTTGGTCCAGCCAGTGGTGACGCCTTGAACAGCATTGAAGACCAGCGCGCGGGCGAGGCCATGAAACGCAGCCTGCTTATCGTTCTCGCGCTCGGCAACGATGGTGCCGTCCTTCTGGACGAGGGTAATCCCGCCCGGGAGAAGAGCGGTAACCTTGCCCTTAGGGCCTTCGACCAGGACGGTATTGCCGTTGACGGTGTATTTGACGCCAGCGGGCACTGGGATTGGCTTTTTGCCGATACGTGACATGACTAATTCCTTATGTGGCTTGCGAGTCGCGGACAGCGTGAGATTCTCACTCGAATGATTGCTGTTTTCGTTCCACTGCAGCCTGCGGCGATGTTCAGCCGTTTGGTACTTGAATCAAAACTGAGGTCAGGAGCAAACGCCGCCGACCTCAGCA
Source organism: uncultured Acidobacteriaceae bacterium (assembly GCA_963738855.1). Taxonomy (GTDB): domain Bacteria; phylum Acidobacteriota; class Terriglobia; order Terriglobales; family Acidobacteriaceae; genus Edaphobacter. Next base: position 704,538 of record CAVTYC010000001.1, read on the forward strand.
AAAGAGTTACCAGACTTCGCAGAGAATCTCGCCGCCAACACCTTCGCGACGAGCCTGACGACCGGTCATAACACCCTTGGGAGTGGTCATGATCGAAATACCAAGGCCGCCCTGTACGCGACGGATCTCATCACGGCCCAGGTATACGCGGCAACCGGGCCGAGAGACGCGCTGCAGGTCACGAATGACGGCTTCGTTGTTCGGGCCGTACTTAAGGTAAACGCGGATGACCTTCTGGCCATTCTCCTCGGTCGGCTTGTAGTTGGCGATGTAACCCTCTTCCTTGAGGATGCGGGCAATCTCGCTCTTGAGCTTCGAGGCAGGGACGTCGAGCTTCTGGTGACGCGCACGGATGGAGTTGCGGATGCGGGTCAAAAAGTCTGCTACTGGATCAGTGAGGTTCATTCATTCTCCTTCATCCCCCGTTCGCTCACGGGTCTCGCGAGAACCAGCGGGAATGCTTGTTACGGTAAAGCTCCCAGACTTCAGCATCCTAAGCCTTGGCTTGAATGAGGTCTCTGGAAGGCACGTGCGGCCCAAAGCCGTACGCAGGTAGTAATTCTATTCTACCAGCTCGACTTCACAACGCCCGGAATTTCTCCCTTGAGGGCGAGCGAGCGGAAGCAGAGACGGCAGACGCCGAACTTGCGCAGGAACGCGCGAGGACGACCGCAGAGCTGGCAGCGGTTGTGCTGGCGGGACTTGAACTTCGGCTTCTTTGCATCTTTGACGCGTTTTGCGGTCGTTGCCATATTTTGTGCTCTCTATCCTTACTGCAAACTTTGTTCAGGGCCATCTCGACCCGGCTTGGTTAGGCTCCGACGCGGAAGGGCATTCCAAAGCTCTTCAGCAGAGCGCGGGCACCGTTGTCATCCTTCGCCGTCGTCACGATAGTGACGTTCATACCTTTGAGCTTGTCGACCTTCGCGTAATCAATTTCGGCGAAGATGAGCTGATCACGCAGCCCGAGCGTGTAGTTGCCGCGGCCATCAAAGCTCTTAGACGAAACGCCACGGAAGTCGCGCACGCGAGGCAGAGCGATCGAGATCAGGCGATCCAGGAACTCGTACATCGTATCGCCGCGCAGCGTAACCATCGCGCCGATGGGCATGCCCTCGCGCACTTTGAAGGCCGCGATGGACTTCTTGGCCTTGGTCGTCACAGGCTTCTGGCCGGTGATGGACGCGAGATCGGCCACAAGCGGATCCATGATCTTAACGTTCTGGGTGGCTTCGCCGAGACCCATGTTGACCACGATCTTCTCGAGCCGGGGAATCGCCATGGCGTTGGTGATGTTCAGTTCCTTGCCCAGCGCCTGCTTGATCTCTTTTTCGTACTTCTCTTTCAAACGTGCTGCCATGATATTTCTTCTCTTTCTCCACGATTTCCGGGTTGGGTTTAGCCCGTGTACCGATACGTGGGGTGAACCGTTGTTACAAAGTTAGACTGCTTACTTCTTCTTCTCAGGAAGGGCGTTGCCGCTGGCCTTCGAGAAACGAACCTTCTTGTCACCTTCGAAGCGAGCTCCGACGCGGGTCTTGTTGCCCTCTGCATCAACCAGCATCACATTCGAGATATGAATCGGTGACTCCTGCTCCGCGATGCCACCCTTGATATTCCGCTGCGGGTTGGGCTTCACGTGCTTCTTGATCATCATCACGTGCTCAACCAGTACACGATCCTTTTCAGCAATTACGCGAAGAACGCGACCGCGCTTGCCCTTATCTTTACCGGCGATGACTTCGACCGTGTCGTTGCGCTTAATCTTGATGCCTGCCATAATAACCTCTCCTGCCTCGGCCATCTGTCGGAGCCGGAATCCGCTTGAGTCCACCGCACCTGGGCGCGGCGGAGAAAACTAAATAACCTCTGGTGCGAGCGAGACGATCTTCAGAAACTTCTTCTCGCGAAGCTCACGGGCAACCGGGCCAAACACGCGGGTTCCAACCGGCTCCATCGCATCGTTGATCACGACAGCGGCGTTCTGGTCGAAGCGGATGTAGGTGCCATCCTTGCGGCGGCTCTCCTTGCGCGTGCGGACGATCACCGCTTTCACGACCTTACCCTTCTTCACGGTTCCATCGGGCGAGGCTTCTTTGACAGCAGCCGTGACCACGTCACCGAGGCTGGCCTTCTTGCCGAGACCGCCACCGAGGGGCAGGATCACCTGCAGCTTGCGCGCGCCAGAGTTGTCGGCCACGTCAAGGATTGTTCTCATTTGTACTGACATCGTTCGTCTCCTGGGTGCAGCGGTAGGGCCAAAGCCCCGTTTCAAATCTCATTCATATCGCAAGGCATAGCCCTGCGATTCACCGAACTACTTGACTTCGGTGGCCGTCGTCTTCTCATCGGCGAGCTGCGCCAGCGAAGAACGGCGGACGATCTCCTCAAGCGACCAGCGCTTCAGCTTCGACAAAGGACGCGCCTCGCGGATGCGAACAACATCGCCCACGCGGGCCGAGTTCTGCTCGTCATGCGCGTAGAACTTCTTGTTCGACTTCATCACGCGCTTGTACTTGGGGTGAGCCTTACGCATCTCGATCTCAACGACGATCGTCTTCTGCATCTTGGTCGAGACGACGAGGCCAACCTTCTCATTGCGGCGTGAGGTGGTCTCGGCGGAGGTCGCGGCGGTAGTGTTCGTTGTGTCTGCCATGATTAGTCCTTCTTCGCTTTCTTGCGGGCGGTGCGCGTGCTCTTGGCCGGTGCGACGTTCGCTACCACCGGGTTTGCTGCCTTGTGGGCGTCGAGCTCGCGCTGGCGGGCCACTGTCTTGATGCGTGCGACGTCCAGCTTGAGCGTCCGCAGCTTCTTGATGCCCTCGTTGTTGCCGAGGCTCTTCTGGAAGCGGATGCGGAAGAGCTGCTCGGCAGCTTTTGTCTGCTCGCTCTTGAGCTCGTCGTCACTGAGGTTGCGAATCTTTTCGAATTCCATTGTCTTTTCCTTCAAAACCTAAAATTGCTTGGCCACGGCCTTACTTGGCAGCGACGGTCGCCTTGACATCGTGGCGCTGGACGAAGCTGGTCTTCAGCGGCAGCTTGTGGGCCGCCAGACGCATCGCCTCTTTGGCGATCTCCGGGTTGACGCCTTCCATCTCGAACAAAATCCTGCCCGGGCGAACGACACAGACCCAGTGATCCGGAGCGCCCTTACCCTTACCCATACGGGTTTCGGCCGGCTTCTTCGTGATCGGCTTGTCCGGGAACAGACGCAGCCAAACCTTGCCGCCGCGCTTGATGAAACGCGTCATCGCGATACGGCTGGCCTCGATCTGGCGGTCGGTGATATAGCCGCACTCCATGACCTTCAGGCCGTAATCGCCGAACGAGAGATCCGAGCCACGCCACGCCTTGCCGCACATGCGGCCGCGCTGCTGCTTGCGATACTTGACCTTCTTTGGCATCAACATAACGAAACCCCTAGCTATTAGCTGCTAGCTTCCAGCTCTTCGCCAGATCTAGCTGAATCAAATCTTTCTGTCCCAACCATCCAGCTAAAGCAACTAGCCGGCGGCTGCAATTACGACGTGAACGCGCCCGTCGTCACGCCCTGATCGCGGCGCTTCTTCTGCTCGTAGATATCGCCACGGTAAACCCAGGTCTTGACGCCGATGATGCCGTAGGTGGTGTGCGCCTCGGCGAAACCGTAGTCGATGTCAGCGCGCAGCGTGTGCAGCGGAAGACGGCCCTGAAGGTACCACTCCGAACGCGCAATCTCGTTGCCGTTCAGACGGCCGGAGACGCGAACCTTAATGCCCTTGCAGCCAAACCGGAGAGCCGAGTCAACCGACTTGCGCATGGCACGGCGGAAGCTGACGCGCTTCTCAAGCTGCAACGCGATGTTCTCAGCAACCAGCTGTGCATCCAGCTCAGGCTTGTTCACCTCAAGGATGTCGATAAACACCTCGCGGCTCGTTCGCTTCTGGATGTCGGCCTTCAGCTTGTCGATCTCGGCGCCCTTGCGGCCGATGATGATACCCGGACGCGCAGTGCGGATGATCAGGCGTAGCTTGTTGCCGGGGCGCTCGACTTCAACCGAGCTGACACCAGCAGCCTTCAGCTTGTCGCGCAGCTCAGCCTTCAGCTTGACGTCTTCGACCAGCAGCTTGTCATAGCCGCGCTCGACAAACCAACGCGACTTCCACGGCTTGTTGATGCCGAGGCGAAACCCATACGGATGGACTTTCTGTCCCATAGCTTCCCTTTACTCCGTGCCCTGTGCCGGTTGAGCCGGCGGGCGGTCATGCAAAACTTTAATTTTACTAAAAACAGGCCCGTGAAAGTGCTTACTTCGCGGCTTTCTTAGTCGCTGTCTTCTTTGCGGCGGTCTTCTTGACTGCGGGCTTCTTGGCCGCGGTCTTGGTGGCTGCCTTCTTCGTGGCCTTCTTCGCTACCGGTGCCTGCGTCTCTTCGACGGCAGAGCTTGCCGAAGTGGCCGGCTTCTTCTCGGCAACAGTGACGATGATGTGTGCGAGCCTGCGCTGATAGCGGAAGGCACGTCCCATTGGGGCAGGCCGGATCCGCTTCATGCGGGGGCCTTCATTGGCAACCGCGGTCTTGACGTAGAGGTTATCGACGTCAACGTCCAGACCCTGCTCCTGCGAGACGTAGTTCGCGTTCTGAATCGCCGAACGCAACACCTTCTCGACCACCGGCGCAATGCGCTTGGTGCTGAAGTGGACGGTGTTGATCGCCTGCTCCACGCGGAGGCCCTTGATCAGGTCGAGGACGAGCTTCGCCTTCTGCGGGCTGGTGCGCTGGAACTTCGCCTCAGCGCGGAACTCTTTGATTTTTTCTGCTGCTACCTTAGCCATGACTTCTTCTTCCTTGAAGGGCAAAAAAACGAAAACTTAATCGAGCTTCCTATCCTCGTACTTGGCCTTATTTCGGCTTGGCGGAAGACTCAGCAGCCTTAGCGGAGTGGCCCTTAAAGGTCCGGGTGGCCGCGAACTCGCCGAGCTTGTGACCCACCATGTTCTCCGTCACGTAGACCGGGATGAACTTGCGGCCGTTGTGGACCGCGACGGTGTGGCCGACGAAGTCCGGGTGGATGGTCGAGCGGCGTGACCAGGTGCGAAGGACCTTCTTGTCGTTGGTCTGGTTCATCACATTGATCTTGGTCATCAGGTGATCGTCGATGAAGGGACCTTTTTTCGTTGAACGTGCCATTTTGCTGAGCTCCGATTTCTTGTTGCAGTGCTGTATACGACGAATCTCTTAGTTGCGAGACTTGGTGTTTCTAAAGAGAGCCAAAACTACTTGCTACGGCGGTTGACTATAAACACATCGGTCCGCTTGTTGTTACGGGTCTTGTATCCGCGAGTCGGCTGGCCCCAGGGAGTTACAGGGTGACGTCCGCCCGAGGTCTTACCTTCACCACCACCGTGCGGGTGGTCGACCGGGTTCATCGAGACACCACGGTTGGAGGGACGAATACCCTTCCAGCGGTTACGTCCAGCCTTACCGATCGTGACGTTCTCGTGGTCCGTGTTGCCGACCTGGCCGATCGTCGCCATGCACTCGATGAGAACCTTGCGGGTCTCACCGGAGGGGAGCTTCAGAAGAGCGTAATCTCCTTCCTTGGCAACCAGGTTGACCTGAGCTCCGGCCGAGCGCGCCATCTGTGCACCCTTACCAGGACGCAACTCGATATTATGCACGATCGTACCTACCGGAATGTTCTTCAGCGGCAGAGCATTACCAACCAGAATGTCGGCATCTGGGCCGCTCATGATCGACTGCCCCACCTTCAACCCGATCGGCTGAATGATGTAGCGCTTCTCGCCATCAGCGTAGCTGACCAACGCGATCCGCGAGCTGCGGTTCGGGTCATACTCGATGGTGGTTACCGTCGCCGGAATCCCGAACTTGTCGCGCTTGAAGTCTACGAGACGCAGCTTCTGCTTGTGTCCGCCACCGTGGTGACGCATCGTCAGCGCGCCTGTGCTGTTGCGGCCGCCGGTGCGCTGCTTCACCGCAAGAAGCGGCTTATGCGGCGTATCGGTCGTGATGTCATCGTTGACCAGCTTCGTCGCGAAGCGGAGTGATGGGGTAATCGGTCGAAATGATTTGATCGGCATCGTCTTTATTCCCTTGCCTGCTGCGCGGCTGAATTCTCAGCGACGCTTCGGTTCCTGAAATCTGTTACTGCGGCCTGCTGCCCGCATTTAGAGGCTGTTGAGATACTCCGGCATCTTTTCGCCCTCTTTCAGGCGAACATAAGCCTTCTTCCAGTCGGGGCGATAGCCGGAGAACTTCCCACGGCGACGCTCCTTGCCCTCAACGGTCGCGGTGCGAACACCGGAGACCTTGACTTTGAAGAGAGTTTCAACAGCTTGCTTGACCTCGGTCTTGGTGGCCTTCACGGCAACCTCGAAGACCAGGGTGTTCTGGGTCTCTTTCACGAGAATGCCCTTCTCAGTGATGAGGGGGCGGCGAATGACGGTATAGAGGGTTGGCATTACGCAACCTCCTTCTGAGCAGTCTTGCGCTTCGATACGAACTTCTTGAGCGTCTCCTGCAGTGCTTCGATCGCGTCCTTCGAGAAGACAGCGTGCTCGTAGCGGAGCAGGTCGTAGGGGTGAACCTCGGAGCTGAGCACGAGCTCAACGCCCTCGAGATTGCGCGAGCCGAGATAAAGCTTCTCGTCCAGCTTGCGGCTGCTCTCGACCAGCAGTGTGGTCTTGCCCGCCTCGAGCTTGTTCAGCGCGTTACGGAAGAGCTTGGTCTTGGCCTCGGGAACCTCAAACGAGTCGACGACGGTGAACTTGCCGTCAGCAATCTTCGCAGCAATCGCCGAACGCAGCGCGCCCATGAGCTTCTTCTGCGGGAAGGCGTACTCGTAGCTGCGGGGCTGAGGTCCGTGGACCGTACCGCCGCCACGCCAGAGAGGAGTACGGATCGAACCAACACGTGCACGACCAGTTCCCTTCTGCTTCCAAAGCTTTTTACCGGCGCCCGAGACGAGCTTGCGGTTCTTCGTTGCGGCCGTTCCCTGGCGCAGTGCAGCACGATAGTGCTTTACCGATTCCCAGAGCAGCGCGTCATTGATCTCTCCGGAAAAAACCTCATCAGCGAGTTCGAACTCACCGACTTTGGTTCCACCGAGATTGACTACATTGATGTTTGCCATCGTTCTTCTCTCTTCGCGCCTGTCATCGATGCGACAGGCCAAAACTTTGTTTGTCCCGGGGCCTTGCTTCGACCCCGTGGAGGTTAGTTACTTCTTCTTCGGTGCTGCCTTCTTGGAAGCCTTCAACGCGTCCTTCGTGGCCGCACCAGCAAATCCGCGACGCTCTCTCGGTGGGGCCTTGGCCTTCGAGATCAACACATATCCATCACGTGGGCCGGGTACCGCACCCTCAACAATGATTAGGTTGTCGTCCACATCAATACCGCGAATGCGCAGGTTGCGAACCGTCACCTGCTCGTGTCCCATGTGGCCAGGCATACGCTGACCGGGGAAAACACGCGATGGGAACGACGATGCGCCGATCGAGCCCTGCACCTGGAACATGTGACCGTGCGACTTGGGACCGCCGCCGAAACCATGACGGCGAATAACGCCAGCAAAGCCACGGCCCTTCGAGGTTCCAATCACATCAACAAACTTCTCATCGGAGAAGATGTCGACCAGAATGCGATCGCCAGCCTTCACTCCTGCAGCCTGCTCGCCATCACCTGCAGCCGCGGGTGTCTCGACGGAAACTTCCTTGAGCACGCGGACAGGCGGCACATTCGACTTTGCAAAGTGACCGGTCATCGCCTTGTTCACCTTGGAAGCCTTCACGAAATCGACATAGCCGATCTGCGCGGCATCATAGCCATCCTTCGCCAGCGTCTTGAGCTGTGTGATCACGCACGGACCAGCCTTCAGTACGGTGACCGGGTGAACGTCACCCTTCTCATCGAACACCTGGGTCATGCCAATTTTCTTGCCGAGAATTCCTGATACTGACATCTTCTTTTCCTTTCCTCATCATGCTGGCTTCACGCTCAGCACTGCCGGGTTGATAACTACTTCTGAACGGTCTTGATCTCTACGTCGACACCAGCCGGCAGATCGAGCTTCATCAGCGCATCTACGGTCTGCTGCGTCGGCTCGAGAATGTCGATCAGCCGCTTGTGGGTGCGAATCTCGAAGGCCTCGCGCGACTTCTTGTCGACGTGGGGCGAGCGGAGAACGCAATACTTGTTCTTCATGGTTGGCAGGGGAATGGGGCCCGCGACCTGAGCGCCTGTACGCTTGGCCGTCTCGACGATCTCGCCCGTGGACGTGTCGAGCACGCGGTAGTCATAAGCCTTCAACCGAATTCTGATTCTCTGTCCAGCCATTGTTTATCTCTTTTCCGTTACTCAAAGATCGTTTGGAGTGGCTGCCAGCCATGAACTTCTACACGTACCGGCAGCCCTCGATTTTCGTTTACTTGATGATCTCGCTGATGGTGCCGGCGCCGACGGTACGACCGCCTTCACGGATAGCGAACCGCAGACCCTTCTCCATAGCAACCGGCGTGTGCAGCGTGATCTCAAGCGAAATATTGTCGCCAGGCATCACCATCTCCGTGCCTTCCGGCAGCTTCGCCGAGCCCGTCACGTCCGTCGTGCGGAAGTAGAACTGGGGACGGTAGCCGTTGAAGAACGGTGTATGACGACCGCCCTCTTCCTTCGACAACACGTAGATCTCGCCCTTGAACACCGTGTGCGGCGTGATCGAACCCGGCTTGGCCAACACCATGCCGCGCTCCACATCTTCCTTCGCGATACCGCGCAGCAGAAGACCAGCGTTGTCGCCCGCCAGACCTTCATCCAGCTGCTTCTTGAACATCTCAACGCCGGTGCAGACCGTCTTGCGCGTGTCGCGGAAGCCAACAATCTCGCAGTCCTCGCCAACCTTCACCTTGCCGCGCTCGATACGGCCCGTAACCACAGTTCCACGGCCAGAGATCGAGAAGATGTCTTCGATCGGCATCAGGAACGGCAGGTCAACCAGACGGTCAGGCTGCGGTACATTCTTGTCCACCGCATCCATCAGCTCGTCGATCTTCGCCTCCCACTGTGCCTCGCCGTTCAGCGCGCCAAGCGCCGATCCGCGGATCACAGGAACGTCGTCGCCGGGGAAGTCATACTTCGAAAGCAGCTCACGCACTTCCATCTCGACCAGGTCAACCAGCTCCTGATCCTCAACCGCATCGCACTTGTTCAGGAACACAACGATGTACGGAACGCCAACCTGACGCGCCAGAAGCACATGCTCCTTGGTCTGGGGCATCGGACCGTCGGTCGCCGCAACCACCAGGATCGCGCCGTCCATCTGCGCCGCACCCGTGATCATGTTCTTGATGTAGTCGGCGTGGCCGGGGCAGTCGACGTGGGCATAGTGACGGTTCGCCGTCTCATATTCCACGTGCGAGGTCGCAATCGTAATACCGCGCTCGCGCTCCTCAGGTGCGTTGTCGATCGTGTCGAACGAACGGAACGCGTTCTTCGGGTTGTGCTTCGACAGCACCTTCGTGATCGCCGCCGTCAATGTCGTCTTGCCATGATCGATGTGCCCGATCGTCCCTACGTTTACGTGCGGCTTTGACCGGTCAAACTTTTCCTTGCCCATGACTCTCTCCGTGTTTCTAACTTCTAAAGTTCTACTGCCAAACTGTTTGCGCCTCGCGGCACCGGCTTACTTGCTTTCCTTGCCCTGCACCTTGGCAATGATCTCTTCCGAGACCGACCGCGGCGCCTCTTCATACTGTTTGAACTGCATCGAATAGTTCGCGCGTCCCTGCGTCGAAGAACGCATGTGCGTTGCATAGCCGAACATCGTGCTCAGCGGCACTGTTGCCTTGATCGCCTGCGTTCCGCCGACCATCTCCATACCTTCGATACGGCCGCGGCGGCTGTTCAGGTCGCCAATGATCGTACCCATGAACTCATCAGGAACCGTGACTTCAACATCCATCACAGGCTCGAGCAGAACCGGCTTAGCTTTACGTGCAGCTTCCTTGAACGCCATCGAACCGGCAATCTTGAACGCCATTTCGTTCGAGTCGACGTCGTGATAGCTGCCGTCATACAGCGAAACCTTGATATCGACCATTTCGTACCCAGCCAGAACGCCTCGGTGCATCGCATCCTGAATACCCTGGTCGATCGGCTTGATGTACTCCTTGGGAATCGCGCCGCCCTTGGTGTCGTTTGTGAACTCGTAACCCGCGCCCGGCTCATTAGGGCTGATGCGAATCTTGGCGTGGCCGTAGTTACCCGAACCGCCGGTCTGACGGATGTACTTACCCTCAGCCTCAGCATTGGCGCGGATCGTCTCGCGATAAGCAACCTGCGGCTTACCAACGTTGGCCTCGACCTTGTACTCGCGCATCATGCGGTCGACGATGATCTCAAGGTGCAGCTCGCCCATTCCGGCGATGATGGTCTGGCCCGAGTCAATGTCCGTGTGGACGTTGAACGTGGGATCTTCCTGCGCCAGCTTGGCCAGCGCCATACCCATCTTCTCCTGGTCGGCCTTCGTCTTCGGCTCAACCGCGACCTCAATAACGGTCTTCGGGAAGTCGATCGACTCAAGCACAACCGGCTGCTTGTCGCTGCAGATCGTGTCGCCCGTCACCAGGTTCTTCAAACCGACAGCCGCGCAGATATCGCCCGCGAGAATCTCTGTAATCTCTTCGCGCTTGTTCGCGTGCATCTTCAGCAGACGGCCGATACGCTCCGTCTTGCCCGTACGCGGATTCAGCACAGAATCGCCAGTCTTCAACTGACCCGAGTAAACACGGATGAAGATAAGCTGACCAACGAACGGGTCGGTCATGATCTTGAAACCAAGCGCCGCAAAAGGCTCCTTGTCGTCAGCCTTGCGGACAATCTTCTCTTCCATGTTGTCAGGGTTCGAACCGATGACAGCAGGAATGTCGAGCGGGCTGGGCAGATAATCCACCACAGCGTCAAGCAGCGTCTGCACGCCCTTGTTCTTGAACGACGAACCGCAGAGAACCGGGAAGATGTGCATCGCGATAGTCGCCTTACGGATTCCAGCCTTCAACTGCGCCTCGGTCGGCTCCTGGCCTTCGAGATACATGTTCATCAGCTCGTCATCGTGCTCGGATACCGCTTCGACCAGGAAATGGCGCGCTTCTTTAGCCTTCTCGAGCAGGTCAGCCGGAATCTCTTCCACCGAGTACTCCGCGCCCATCGTCTCGTCATGCCAGTAGATCGCCTTCATCGTAACGAGGTCGACGACACCGAGAAACTTCGCCTCCGCGCCAATCTGAATATTGATCGGCACAGCGCGAGCTCCAAGACGATCAACAATCGTCGAAGTCGCATACACAGCATCCGCACCGGCCTTGTCCATCTTATTGATGAAGCAAATCCGGGGAACCTTGTACTTGTCAGCCTGACGCCATACTGTCTCCGACTGAGGCTGCACACCGGCAACCGCGTCAAAGCAGGCAACTGCGCCGTCGAGCACACGCAGCGAACGCTCCACCTCAGCCGTGAAGTCCACGTGGCCAGGCGTATCGATGATGTTGATCCGGATGTTCTTCCAGGTGCAGGTCGTAGCGGCCGACGTAATCGTAATGCCGCGCTCCTGCTCCTGCTCCATCCAGTCCATAGTCGCAGTGCCCTCGTGCACCTCGCCGATACGGTGCGTGATGCCCGTATAGAAGAGAATGCGCTCGGTCGTCGTCGTCTTGCCGGCGTCAATGTGCGCCATGATCCCGATATTTCGGCAACGATTTAGAGGTGTAGTGCGTGCCACGGTCAATCTCTCATCTGCGAGCATCCGCTCGCGGTAATAACTACGTTGAACCTAAAATCTCAGCGCTCAAAGCCCGCAGCCCAGAGCTCCTTACCAGCGGTAGTGAGCGAAGGCCTTGTTCGCCTCAGCCATACGGTGAACGTCTTCCTTCTTCTTCATCGCTGCGCCACGGCCATTGGCAGCGTCGAGCAATTCAGCGGTCAGCTTCTCGACCATGCCCTTCTCGCCACGCGCGCGGCCATAAGTCACCAGCCAGCGAATCGCCAGCGAAGTGCGACGCTCAGGATTGACCTCGATCGGCACCTGATAGTTCGCTCCGCCAACGCGGCGGCTCTTAACCTCAAGAAGAGGCTTGCAGTTCTCAACAGCCTTCTTGAAGAGCTTCAGGGCTTCATCGCCACCCTTCTGCTCGAGGTTCGTCATCGCCGTGTAGAAGATGCCCTGCGCGGTCGACTTCTTGCCGCCCCACATCATCGAGTTGACGAACTTCGTCACCAGGGTCGAGTTGTAGACCGGATCGGCTGCAACTTCACGCTTCGCTATGTAACCTTTTCTAGGCATTTCTCTCTCTTCTCTTCTTCCTCCAGGACCGTAAACCTCTCAAGCCCTGGACCTGAAACATTCGCTAGCCAGCCATCAACCTGCAACCGGCAACTAACAACTATTTGGCAGCAGCCTTCGGACGCTTCGCTCCATACTTCGAGCGGCTCTGCTTCCGGTTAGCCACGCCAACCGAGTCCAGCGTTCCACGAACTACGTGGTAACGAACACCCGGCAAGTCCTTCACACGGCCGCCGCGGATCAGCACAATCGAGTGCTCCTGCAGGTTGTGGCCGATGCCCGGAATGTAGGTCGTAACCTCGATCCCATTGGTGAGGCGAACACGGGCAACCTTACGGAGAGCCGAGTTCGGCTTCTTCGGGGTCTGTGTGTATACGCGGGTGCAGACGCCACGGCGCTGGGGCGAACCCTGGAGCGCGGGGCTGGCGGTCTTATAACGTGTGGGCGTGCGGCCCTGCTTGACGAGCTGATGGAACGTAGGCACTCGAACTCCTTGGTGTTGCAAACCTAAACTTTTGTCAGGCGCGCAGAAGGGTTGGTGTCTTCGTATCTGCACGCAAACATGCAAAATTGAGAACGCTGAAGCGTCTCACGCGAAGATCTTCCCTGCTTCACGTCTGTAGAACCTGAACAACCAGACGAAAACAGTCGACGGTGGCCGAGCGTCTTCCCTCTTTCCAGAAGAGCCGACTCCGTTTCGCTGTCCCTACCCGCATAGCCCATCCAAGGTGGAGGGTGTCGCAGGCACGTTATCGATGGGCCGCAGATTTCGGCTCCCCTCTTTCAGAAGCCCTGCGGTTATCTTTCTCTGCATCCAGTGTAGCGCAACTCTGCTTTTCCTGCTTGCGCAGAAACTTCAGCAATCACCTGGGCTTTTCTCTGCCCTCCACGCCTTGGGTCTCCCCGCAACGCGGCCCGGATACTGGCGGAACCCTCTAACAATAGCAATTTACCCGCTCTGCGTCAACTTTTACCGATGATTTTCAAGCCTTTTTGCTCGCAATATCGCCATTCAGAGCCTGAAATCAGCCGAATTCGCGTGCTACGCTGTGGAAATGACGTTTGCACGGATTCGCCCGCTCTCTTTCGCCGCCTTACTTACCTTCCTGCCCGCCGTTTTTGCTGTCGCTCCCGCCACCGCACAGACCCAGCCCGCCAAACCAAAAGACGCCCGGGTCGGCGCCCTGATCGACATGCTCGGCAAAACTCACACGCCGTCTCAGGCTACAATCTCACCCGACGGAGCCACCGTCGCCTGGTCCGTGCGAGCACGCAGCGGATACCAGATCCGTCTCACCGACGTAGCCAACCCCGATCCCGCGAATCAAAAGACCGTCGCCACCGCAACGATGTCCCCAGGCTGCGGAAGCTCTAGCCCAGTGTGGTCGCCAAACGGCGAATCGCTGGCCTTCCAGTCCACCTGCACTGCAGGCGAGCAAAACTCCAGCCAAGACCAAATCTTCATCTGGTCAAAGAAGACCGGCCAATCAAAACAACTCACCCATCTCACCGGCGACATCGACTCCCTGGCCTGGTCCCCCGACGGCAAAACCATTGCCTTCCTCTTCGTAGAGAACGCCACCCGCTCTGCCGGAGCCCTCGCCGCCATGAAGCCCTGGGCCGGAGTCATCGGCGAAGACGGCGTCGAGATCCAGCGTGTAGCCACAGTCGACGTAGCAAGCGGATCATTCACACAAGTCACGCCCTCTAACCTGCACGTCTATGAATTCGACTGGTCCCCCAACTCGAAAAACATCACCTTCGTAGCCGCCAACCCGCCCGGCGAAAACAACTGGTGGGTCGCGCAACTCTACACACAGCAGCTCAACGGCAACCAGCCCAAATCCATCCTGAACACACAAAAAGTCACCGGCTCCCTCCACGGCCTGCAAATCGCCGTGCCCCGCTGGTCCCCTGACAGCACACAAATCGCCTTCATCGGTGGCCTCATGAGCGACCAGGGCTCCACCGGCGGTGACATCTACCTAATCCCCTCCACCGGCGGCGAACCCCGCAACCTAACACCCGACCGCGCCTCCTCCGTGGCCTTCATCCAGTGGGTCCGTCCGGACATAATTGGCCTCACCGAGCACGTCGGCGGCAACAGCCACATCTCCGCAATCGATATCAACTCCGGCAGCGACGTCGCCGAAGCTAACGCGACCTTCCCCGAGTCCATCGGCTCCGGCACCGCCGTCATGAGCCTCTCGATCTCGCAAAAGGACACCATCGCGCTCATCCGCAGCTCCTTCGAGCGCGCCCCCGAAGTCTGGGCCGGCCCCGTCGACAATCTCAAACAGATCACCCATCTCAACGAGGGCCTCAAGCCTGCATGGGGCAAGACCGAAAACGTCGAGTGGACCAACGATGGCTTCAAAGTCCAGGGTTGGCTCCTCTACCCTGCCAACTACGATCCCAACAAAAAATATCCAATGATCGTCAGCGTTCACGGCGGCCCATCAAGCGCCGTCACCCCGCGCTGGCCCGGCGTAGGCTACGGCGGAGTCCCCTTCTCCGCACTCGGCTACTTCGTCTTCATGCCCAACCCACGCGGCTCCTACGGTCAGGGCGAAAAGTTCACCCAGGCCAACATGAAGGACTTCGGCTACGGCGACATGCGCGACATCCTCGCCGGGATGGACACCATCGAGAAGCGCCTCCCCATCGACAAAAATCGCGAAGGCCTCACCGGCTGGAGCTACGGCGGATTCATGACCATGTTCGGCGTCACCCAGACCCCGCGCTTCAAGGCAGCAGTCGCCGGCGCAGGCATCAGCAACTGGAAGAGCTACTACGGCGAGAACTCCATCGACCAGTGGATGGTGCCCTTCTTCGGCGCAACCGTCTATGACGACGCAGCCGTCTACGCCAAGAGCTCGGCCATCGAGTACATCAAAAACGTCAAAACCCCCACCCTCGTCGTAGTAGGCGATCGCGACGGCGAGTGCCCCGCCCCACAGAGCTTCGAGTTCTGGCACGCCCTCCGAGCCGAAGGCGTCAAAACCCAGCTCGTCATCTACCCCAACGAAGGCCACGGCTTCCGCGACCCGGAACATCGCCGCGACGTCCTCGAACGCGCCCTCAACTGGTTCGAGACCGAGATGCCCGCGACCCCATCAACGCAAACCGCAAGCAACTAGCCAACCACTCAATCTAGCGCGCCGCAGCCTCATGTACCTTCAAAATGATCCTCCGGTACGAGGTCAGATGCGGCGCACCACTATCGGTCACTGCGACGATGATGTGCGCCGTCCCCACGCCCACGCAGCGCCCAATCGGCAGCCATTTCGCACGACAGGCGGCCGTCGGCGTAATCACCGCCCTCGCCGTATCGGCCCCTGAAATCTTAATCTCAGCAAGCTCCCCATCCGCGAGCCCTGCTTCCCCATAATGAAACCACTCGTAGTGCAGTGGCTGCCCGTCCGGATCGCGACTCCCTCCAGCATCCAGAATCACGCTATGCCCTACCTCAGCATCCATCACAATCGGCTCCGTCCCGGCCTCCCCGTTCACTACAACCAGCGGATTATGATTCGCGCTCTTGTAATCCTTAATCGTCCAATCCATCCGCGCCGCAAAATCATTCTGGAACGCCTCGCGCCATCGCCAGATCGTCGCCTGGTCCGACACGCGTTTCCTCCCATCGACACCCACCACCGTATCCTGAGACGTCACGCGTCCAAACATATCGCCACCCTGCGTCCATATCGGATGCGTCTCGCCATACGGCTGCCTGTACACATAGCGCCCACCCCAACCGCCCCAATCCGGCCTGCGATACGCATTCAGGCCATTGTCGATCAGCCCCAGAAACGACGGCGTATCCCCCTCCATGATGAAAGCAAATCGCGGATAGACCTTTCCCAGCGGCCCCTTGCTCCGAATATTCGCGTCCAGCCATTCATTCGTCACCGTCGTCATACTCGCGCCATCACCATTGCGGTAATACGCATCACCACTGATGCCAGTCCACGTCGCATAGAAATACTCTCCACCCGTCGGCGTCGAGGGCTGAACGATATAAAACAAATCCGGAAACTCCCTGCGAATCCACGGCCCCGCATCATCCTGGTCTGAGATCGAATAAACACGCAGCTTCGTAACAAACTTCTTCAACTCCTCAGCAGACCGGCTAGCCCGAATCCGCAGCAAAGCCTCCGCCAGCGTATTCGCACCGCCCCACACGCTGATCCACAACGGCCGCTCATCGCCGCGATCCACCGCACGAATAATCGCGTCCGCACCAGCCGAATCTTTATCGACGCCAGTAGCCGCCATCCCGTACGCAGGCTGACCGGTAAATACCTTGCCATCCAGCTCCTCGGCCGTCGGCCAGCCCGGCGCATGGAGCAGCAGATTCTGCCGCACCTGCCCATACACCCCAATCACCCTGTGCATCGTCTCAGGATGCGTAACCGTCTTCTGCCAGGTAGACGTCGCAGCGATCAAGCCTTCAATGTCCAGCTCATTCGAGTACAGCAGCAGCCGGATCAAAGACATCTGATCATCCGGCTCATTCCCAATATCGCTGATGACAATGACCCGGGGATGCCCCTTGAACTCATCGACATGCGTCTGAGGGATCGCCTGGCCCAAAAGACTGCTCCCGAACCCCAGCGCATATGCAGCCAATACGGTGCATATCTTCCCCGCTCCACCCAAACCCTCGAATTTCATCGGATCATTATGGCACCCCATCCGAAACCCGACCCGCAAAATCTGCTCCTAATCGACCGGTTCACGGCAACTCTCGCACCCCTCCCATTTGCTTACACTGCTCACAGCCTTTTACACTGGAACCTCGGGAATTTAGCGTTTGCGGTAACACCGTTCAACTCAGCGATTCCGGTTGGACGGGGAGGTTCAATGCGTCGGTTTGTCACTCTAGCGGTACTGCTTCTTTTTTCGATTCCTTTCGGTATCTCGGTCTCAGGTTGTTCGAAGGGCACTCCTGTGGTGTATTGCAACGGCGGCTCCTCTGGCCCAATCGTCGGCCAGCCGTTTGCTATTACGCTGCAGCCTCGAATCTTTGGCATCTCGCTCAACTCCGGGCAAATCGGCCAGGTCGGTGCTCCCACAGCAACCGACTGCAAGGGCACAGCGGCGACCATCAGCTCCTATACCTACGGCCTCTTCGACGCCAACGGTAGAGCCGACCTGACCATAGCCGACATCGCCCCAAGCACCGGCAAACTCTGCGGCGGCTCCTGGAACCGCAACTCCGGCGCTGGCATTGCCGACTTCACCACCTGCACCCCGAACAACAAAACCGGAGAGGTCTTCGTCGTAGCGACTGGCGGCGGCGTCAGCAGCAACCCGCTGCCCATCTTCGTCCATCCCGTCGTTACCGGCGTGGTACTCGGAAATCCAACGCCAACTGCCAACTGTTCAACTGACCCCGATCCATCCTCCAACTGCTGCCCGCTCGCCGCACAGGCGACCGTCACCGCGCCACCGTACGAGGCAGGCTCCTGCCTCTCTCAGGGCCAAACCGGACAGCTCGTCGCCAGGGTCTACCAGAACGCCACCAATCTGCCGAAAGACAACATCACCTGCCAGGTCGGTCACCTCACCTACACAGCCCAGACCCCAGGCCTCGTATCCATCGACGAGAACGGTGTCGCCACCGCCCAGGCCCCCGGATCCACCATCATCAACGCCAGCCTCTCGCAGGCGGCCAGCTCCGCAGGCTTCTTCTCAACCTGCCCTCCGGTCTCGATCCAACTGAGCGTCCCTAACGTGACCGGCACCCCCGGCGTAACCAGCGTCGTCGTCAACCAGAACAACACGCAACCCATCACCTCCGTCGTCACCGACAAAAACGGAACCATCCTCACAGGCCTCAGCCTCGAGTTTGTCTCAACCGCTCCGACCACGATCCCCGCAGCCTCTGGCGGTACCGTCACGCCGCTCTTTCCCGGTGCAGCCTCCATCTCCGCCATCTGCCTGCCCGCAAGCTGCAATCCGTCCTCGTTCAATCAGATTGGCCTCTTCGGCAACGGCAAGCCCATCACGTCCAACCCCATCTCGGTCACGACCCCCGGCCAGAACAGCACCCTGCTGTACATCGCCAGCACCAAGTCGCGCTACCTGGCCCCAATCGACTTCGTGACCAACGCCCCACCTCAGCCCCTTAAGCTCCCCTTCGTGCCGAACTCCATGGTCATCAGCAACGACGGCTCCTCGATCTACATGGGCAGCGCAAACGAGATCATGGTGGTGAACGCACTCACCAACCTCGTCTCGCGCGAAGACGCTTCCGTCAAAGGCCTCGTGCTTGCCATCTCCCCCGATGGAACCACGCTCGTCGTAACCGATCCCACACTGGGCCAGACCTATCTCTACGCCTCCGGTGGAGGCCTAGCCTCAACCTACGGCGGTGTAGCCACCCACGCCTCCTTCTCGCCCGATAGCCAGACCGTCTACATCACCACCGGAACAGTCGTCACTCAAGCTGACCCTGTCACACTGACGCCTGCTGTCATCACGCCTGCAAACCAAATGCTCGTACATTCCGCATTCACCGGATGGACCGCTATTCCACTGACCTCTCCGGCCTCGGATGTATCCGTGACCGTACCGAGCGTCGGTGCCTACCTCGGTGGAGCAACAACAACCGCACGCAGCTACTGCACCAGCACCACCATCTCCGCCGACGGCCAGTCCACCACCAACGAATTCTACCCACTCGCCGACTCGGCGACCGTACAGACCGACAGAGTCGTCGCCACCAGTGATGGGCTGCACATCCTCGGCGCAACCGTCGCAGGAGGCGTCTCCCTCAGCGATCTAGGCTTCAGTCAGACCGCTCCCAAAGGACTGCCCGTCGGCGCATGCCCCCTGACCGTCCCTCCCAACTTCTTCACCGGCAGCCGGACCTCGACGACGACCGTTCCCCTCGGTGTCTCGGCAACCGCAATCACCGGCATCGTGCCAACACCTGACTCCAAGCTGGCAATCGTCACCTATACCGGCACCGGCTCCTTACCGGTCTACCATCCGGCAACCGGAGCAATCACGCCCGTCACCCTCACAGGCTCGGCAACAGCGCCGGTCTCGGGAGTCGCTAGCGCCGACGACACGACGTTCTTCGTCGGCACCACCGGCGACAACGCTGTGCACCTGATCGACACCACCGCTCTCACCGACAACGCCAAGCAGACGATCTTGCCAAAACTGCCCGCGTTCATCCCAGCCCCCAACGGCCCAACCGGTGCAGGCACCGACAACCCGGCAACCCCCGTCACGCCAGACCTGCTCGTCCAGCGTCCGCGGAGACCCACCGCGTAGCTGTCAAGTCCCACCCACCGCTATCACGCTTATAATCAGCAAGATAGCGGTGGAAAAGAATTACCCTCAACCTGCTAGAATAGATTCATAAGAAAAACCCCCGGCCAACCCGGGGGTTTCTTATTTGTGTAATAAACCTGAAAAAAGTCCTGAATCAGTCCTGAGCCAAATCAGTTTTGAAAGAGAGTGGCTCCAGGGGATGGGGAATGCTCCTTTGTCAGGATCGTCAGATCCTGAGAGTTAACTCGTTTGCAATGAATACTCTGCACGAAAAGTCCAGACCAAAGCCTTTTCCTATCAAGACTTTGGATCAAAAAGTAGGGGGAGGATCTACTCCGTCTTCTTCTTATTCCGAGCCTTGATCTTGAACCAGATAGGCGAACCGATAAACCCGAAGCTATCGCGAATCTGATTCCCCAGGAACCGCTCGA
The DNA here is from genome assembly GCA_963738855.1 of uncultured Acidobacteriaceae bacterium. Lineage (GTDB taxonomy): Bacteria > Acidobacteriota > Terriglobia > Terriglobales > Acidobacteriaceae > Edaphobacter. The sequence continues at coordinate 724,589 of CAVTYC010000001.1, forward strand.
ATGAGAAGTGCAGCTTCACATCCTTGTCCGTAAACAACACAAACGTAGGCGGAGCCACAGCCGCCTGGGTCATGTAATAAATCCGAACCCGCTTGTTCATCGGCACGCTGGCCTTCTGAAAATCCACACGCTCAAGGAACCGGTTCATCTGCCCCGTCGTAACGCGCTTGCGCCGTTCACGTGCGACCAGTTCAACCTTCTTGAAGACCGACTCGATGTTCTTGCCATCGGCAGCCGAGATGAACAGCAGCGGAGCATAGTCCAGGTATTTCAGCGCATCCCGCACCTGCTGTTCGTAGACCTTCTGTTCGGCAGGAGGCTTTCCATCGAAGAGCCGCATTCCATCCGGTCCAGTCTTCGTCATCAGGTCCCACTTGTTGACCACGATGATGACGCTGCGCCCGCTCTCATGCGCGTAGCCACCGATGTTGGCGTCCAACGCAGCAACGCCTTCAGTAGCATCGATAACGAGCAGCGAAACATCCGCAGCCTCAAGGTGCTTGCGCGCCATGATGACCGACAGCTTCTCAGCCATCAGCTTCGTCTTGCCCTTGCGGCGAATACCCGCGGTATCCACAAACCGGAAGCTATGACCGCCACGCTCGACCACCTCATCGACAGCATCACGCGTCGTTCCGGCGATCGGCGAGACGATAGCCCGCTGCGTCCCAGTCAGCGCATTGAGCAGCGTGCTCTTGCCGACGTTTGGCCGCCCAATGATGGCGATCTTGGTCTCCTTGCTCTCATACTCACCATGCGAGCGCAGTCGGCGAACAGGAGCGAAGTCGGGACCATCCTCGTCCTCGGCCATCTCCTCTTCTGTGGTCAGCATGGTGGCTTCCGGCTCTTCCGTCTCCATCTCAGGCAGGATCTCGAAGACCGAGTCTAGCAGGTCGCCGATCCCGCTGCCGTGCTCAGCCGAGATAGGCTGGACGTTCTTGAACCCAAGACGCCGGAAGTTCTCCGCCTGCATCTGCATGGACTCCGTATCCATCTTGTTGACCGCGAGGAACAGCGGCTTGCCGCCACGCAGAAGCAGCCGCGACAGCTCCATATCAGGCGAGGCTAGCTCGGTACGCCCATCGACGACCATGACGATGGCATCAGCCTCGTCAAGCGCCACCTGGGCCTGCCGGAAGATCTCGCTCGGGATCAAAGCCTCGTCATCCGGAATAACGCCGCCGGTGTCGACAATACGAGCATCCCGCCCCATCCACTCGATCTCGCCATAGATGCGATCGCGCGTGATCCCAGGCTCGTCGCCAACGATCGAGCGCCGCGAGCCGGTCAGCCGATTGAACAGCGTCGACTTCCCAACGTTAGGCCGTCCACAGATGGCAATCAGCGGAAGCTTTAGCGCATCCACACTCTCGGTCTCGGTGGCCATCTGCGAGGCCAGCAGTTCAACCTCACGCCAGTCCTCTTCACCAAGCCGTTCACGCCCAGCAACGTTGGCCGAGTTCGGCGTCTGCCGACCAACGATCCCGTCGGCAGGCTGGACATACTTCGGACGCGCCGATGCCGCCGGCTTCTTGGCAGAAGCGCCATCATGCTGAATTGTCTTCCGCCGCTCCCTGTCCGGGGACTGCTTAGTAACCCGCGAAGCCTTCTCCGTCGCAGCACGCTTCGTTGAGAGGATCTTGCGTTTACGGGGATCGACAGCCCCGGTCGTTGGAGCGGCCTTAGGAGCCCGCCCCTTCTTGGGGCGTGTACTCGCCTGTCTATGCTTTTTGCCTAACCGCTTTTTGTCGTTTTGGGCCACGGTGAATGTCCAGCTTTCTCCCGCGCACCATCTCAGGCGGCAAGGCTTATTACGCTACAGCAACTTACGAAGGAGCTCCTCGTATTTTATCTACCGCAGTCCATTATAGAAATTGCGCCGTATCTTCGCCTCAATCTCGCGCACCGACCACACCACCGCCAAACCCACCCTAGTTGACAAACCCGGCCCGCAAAAACCGCCAGACACAAAGGAATGGGCCACCCCGGCCGACTCCCTGGGTACACACAAGTCCAGACCTAAGTGTTTTCATTCGAAGACTTTGCATACTTTAGCGGGGAGGGGAGGGGGTACTACCATCCCTTGCCGCTCAGGGGACGATCATGGAAGTCCAAAACCCATCCCACTTGACAAAAATACGGCACCAGAAAGCCCCAGACACAAAAAATTGAGACAGCACCAAACTCGTAAGTCCAAACTAAGCCCAGGCCTAAGTGCTCTCATTAGAATACTTTGCATACTTTTATGGGGGAGGGGAGGGGGTATCACAATCCCTCATCCGCCCACATGTCTATCATGGGAGTCAGGTGTCCACCTCCGCTCCCATCTCGATCACGCCAACGTCCCACGAGCATCTACCGAATCTTCACGACTTCTTCGCCCCCGGAGGCCTCCTCTCCCAATCCTCCTTGTCCTTCGAGCACCGCCGTGGCCAATACGACATGGCCCGAGCCATCGAAAGCGCCTTCAAGGAAAAACGCCACCTCATCGTCGAAGCCGGCACCGGCACAGGTAAAACCCTGGCTTACCTGCTACCCGCGCTGCGAATGGCGCGTGAGCGTCAGCAGCGCATCATCATCTCCACCGGAACAAAGAATTTGCAGGAGCAGCTCTTCTTCAAGGACGTCCCGTTTCTGGAGTCCCTGCTGGGCCCACTGAAGGTCTGCTACATGAAGGGCCGCAGCAACTATCTATGTCGCCACAAGCTCTATGCGCTGCGCGACAATCCACTGCTGAATGGTTTGGAAGAAATCGACCAGTTCCACGCGATTGCGGCGTGGGAGCGAACGACCGAGACTGGCGACCGCGCCGAAATCGACGCCCTTCCCGAATCTTCCGCCCTTTGGCACAAACTCGACGCCCGCACGGAAGCTTGCCTTGGTCAGAGTTGCCCAGACTGGGAGAGATGTTTCGTAACAGCAATGCGGCGTAAAGCGCTTGAGTCCGACATCGTCATCGTCAATCACCATCTCTTCTTCGCAGACTTGAGCATCAAGCAACAAGCCGGCAACGCGCCGGACGCAGGAATTCTGCCCGAAGCAGCTGCCGTTGTCTTTGACGAGGCGCATGAGTTGGAAGAGATCGCCTCAAACTACTTCGGTATCGGCCTGAGCACACAACGGTTCGACGAATTGGTGCGCGATGTAGACATGATGCTGAAAGCCAAGCAGGCCTCCACATCAGCCATCGAAAGCGCATGCGGCACGCTGAAGGAACGGGCCCGCATGTTCTTCGCAGCTCTGCCCACCGAGGTGGCAGGTAGCGGCGGAGTTGGCCGCATGCCCTTTGAAGAACGCGAGACGTTCCTTGAAGAGAGCGGCGACTACTACACAGCCACGCTCAACGCACTGACGCGGCTCGAAGGCGAACTAGAACGAGTGAAGAATGTCGAAGAGTCCACCGGCCTTCGCAAGCGGGCAGCCGACATTCGCGTTCACCTGGCGTTTCTACTGGAATCAAGCGATCGCAATACTGTCTTCTGGATTGAGCGACGAGCTGCCGGAGGCGTTCGTAATTTAGCTCGTGGTCATGGTCAACCAGCTTTTCACACCCATCTGCAGGCGACACCGATCGATGTATCGGAGCTGCTTTCGACCTCCTTGTTCGATAGCTATGGGAGCGTGATCCTTACCTCCGCAACACTAACGGTTTCGGGAGGATTCGAGCACATCCGCAAGCGACTAGGAATGACAACTGCACGTGAATTGGTCGTTCCGTCACACTTCAACTACGAAAAGCAGGCGCTGCTGTATCTGCCGCCCAACATGCCCGATCCGCGCGAACCGGACTTTGCGGTGAAAGCAGCGGAACGCATTCGGCGAGTGCTAGAGATTACTCGAGGCCGCGCGTTTTGCCTGTTCACAAGCTACAGCCAGATGCGCGATACGTATGAACGCATGCTGGCTGAGCTGCCTTATCCGTTGTTGCTACACGGTACGGCTCCAAGACATGTGCTGCTTCAGCAGTTCCGCGATACGCCGAATGCTGTGCTGTTCGGCACGTCCAGCTTCTGGCAGGGAGTGGATGTGCAAGGTGAACAACTAAGCTGCGTAATCATCGACAAGCTACCTTTCGCCGTGCCGAATGATCCAGTCGTGAAGGCGCGGATGGAGGCGATCGAGGCGATGGGCGGCAAGCCGTTCTTCGACTACCAGATTCCCAATGCCGTTATTACACTGAAACAGGGCTTCGGGCGACTGATCCGCTCCCTGCACGATCGGGGTGTTTTGATGTTGCTCGATCCTCGCATTCAGCGCCAACGCTACGGAAAGATTTTCTTAGAGAGTCTGCCGCCGTATCGGCTGACGCAGGAGATTGCTGACGTCGAGCAGTTTTTTGCAGCCGAGAAATCTGAGAAGCTATAAGCAGAACTATGGGACGCAATCTTTACATTCTCGCTGCTACGCTTGGTCTGTTCGCGCTGATCTCATGCGGCATCGCGTATACAAACATCGCTCAGCAGCCAGGTTCGCCCGGTGACGTAGCGCTCTGGCGGACAATGGGACTCGGGCTTTTCGTCATTGCGCTGCTAGTTGCGCTGGCGGGAATACTTTCGTCGTTGTTTGAGCAGGCCGAGCGCCGATCCGAAGAGGAGCGCCGGGCGAAGCGCAGGCGGTAAATCGGCGCATAAAACGGTACAATCGAAGTACGGATAAAGCTGAAGCCGCGAACTCCCAGATCCCATCTAATTTTCAGACGCGGCAATTGAAGGGAATTCCAGAGTCATGTTTGAAGTAACTGTAGAAGCCGGTTTTTCCTCCGGCCACTACCTCCGCAATTACAGAGGCAAGTGCGAGAATCCGCACGGCCACAACTACCGTGTGTTCGTTACGCTGATCGGCAAAGAGCTTGATGAGGCTGGGCTTCTGCTCGACTTCAAGCTGCTAAAGCAGGTGATGCGTCCTGTCGTCGACCGGCTCGATCACCAGATGATCAACGAGCTGGAGCCATTCACGGTCGTCAATCCGTCGGCAGAGAATCTTGCGCGCTACTTCTACGAAGAGACTGCAAAACAGCTCGAGGAGATGACTGCCGGGCGCGTTCGTATCAAGGACTGCACACTCTACGAGACCGACACCAGCTTCGCCCGCTACTACGAGTAGCGCGGACCTTTCATGTATCTCATCGAGCTTTACAAATCGGTTCAGGGTGAATCTTCCTTCGCTGGGCTGCCGTGCATCTTCGTGCGGCTCGCCGGGTGCAATCTGCGCTGCGCGTGGTGCGACTCCGAGTACACCTTTACAGGTGGTAAGCCCTTTTCGGAGGACGAGATCGTCGCGCAGATTGAAGCGCTCGCTCCTTGCAAGCTGGTTGAGTTTACCGGCGGTGAGCCGATGCTGCAGGCCCGTGAGCTACTGCCGCTGATGGAACGATTGCTGGCGCAGAACTACACGCTCATGATCGAGACCTCGGGCGAACGTCCTTTGGTTGATGTTTCCAAAGCAGTTCACAAGATCGTCGACGTCAAGTGTCCTGGTGCCGGTTCGGCTGCGAACAGCTTTCGAATCGAGAATCTTGAAGCTTTGACTAAGAACGATGAAGTTAAGTTCGTGATCAGCGACCGCACGGACTATGAGTTTGCTCGAGACTTTATTCGTACGCACTCACTAGAGCAGAAGGCCGGCGAGATTCTGCTATCGCCGGCGTTTCAGAAGACTCCCAGCCCGCAGCGCACCGCCGATAATATGACACTTGATCCGCGCAAGCTGGTTGAGTGGATGCTGGACGATGGTCTGCCTGCTCGGCTTTCCTTGCAGATTCATAAGTTCATCTGGGAGCCGCAGAAGAAGGGCGTTTAGCTCAACTTCTGAAGCGCGCCTCGCATCCCAAACCAGACCACCAGCCCAAGAAACTGCGCGTACAGTATCCAGCCTGTCACTTGGACCATCGGGGGGACGGCTACACCGTGCAGCGCAAATGCAACCAGCAGCGCAACACCTAGAACGATCATGCAGACTATCATCGCCTTTCGGCCATAATGCGTAGGCGTCAGCGAGATCGGGCTCCGCTCGGGAAGCTGGCGGGCGACGCGGGCGGCGAAGTCAGCCCGGATAACAACTGCAGGCTTTGCCTCTAGCGCGCGAATCAGAAGCAGTTCCATCTCAGTGTCGGCGTCCGGCAAGTTCTGTTCGTTCATCCATTCGTCGCGCATATTGGTCTCCTCTCCTGCGTGGCCTGCAGGGCCTCTCTCATCTTCTTGCGGCCGCGGTGCAGATGCGTCCTTACTGTTCCGATCGGGAGGCCCAGTGCGAGCGATATCTGCTCATACGTGCGCTCCTCCTGATGGTAAAGGACGATTACGGTGCGTTCTATCTGGCTCAACTTTTGTAGCTGCTCTTCTACGTCCTGCTGAAACTCTCGCTCTTCAATCTGCTCGGCGGCGTTGCGGCTCGGGTGTTCCAGCCTGTCTTCCCAGCCTGACGTCTCGTCGGAGATCGAGACCAGCGACTTCGTCTCTCGGCGTCGGCGCTTCCACTCGTTCTGCGCTACGTTCACCGTGATGCGGTAGAGATAGGTCGATAGCAGCGACTCTCCGCGAAAGCTCGGCAGTGCGCGATACAGCCGCATAAACACCTCTTGCGCCAGATCATCGAGGTGCTCGCGGCTGCCGGTGAGCCGCAGCAGCGTCCCGAAGACCATCGTTTGGTGATCTCGTACGATCTGCTCGAAGGTGAGATCAGTATTCAAGCCAGGTTAGACAATATACTTCGCCGAAAGTTTCATGCAGGGAAATGAAACTTTGCAGCAGTGCCGAGGTCTAACGCGGGCAGAAAGTGAGGTAAACACCATGGAAGTTTTCACCACACCATTTATCGTGCCGCTTGGAGCGTTTGCCGTAGCAATCGTCGCGGTTATTGCAGGCATCTGGTCGCAGGCTCATGCGGTTCGCGTCAAAGCGGAGCAGCGCATGGCAATGCTCGCGCGGGGCATGTCCGTAGCGGAGATCGAGCAGTTGCTGGGATCCGGCCAGGACGAGAAGAAGGCTCCCAAGGATCCGCTCCGCAGCCTCGGCAATGCACGCCGTGCCGGGATCATCCTTGTCTCTACGGGCGTGGGCCTGATGCTGTTTTTCTTCGCGCTAACCGCAATCATCGGAGTACACGAGATCCTGTCCGGGGCCGCTGTGGGACTTATTCCACTGGCTATCGGTATTGGCTTCTTTATCGACTACAGCCTCCAGAAGCGCGAGCTATCGCGCTTCGGGTTGGAGGTCGATGCTGAGTTGCCTCCAGGCGGACGTGTGGGATAGCGAGATCCGTTCCTGCGAAGGTCTATGGCCCCCCGTACTTGATGATGCAAAGTATCCATTCTTATCATCTTAGGTCCGGACTTAGTCTGGCCGGAGGTACCTTCGTCAAGATGCCGGGTGCGTCACAAGTTCACACTCCTCGGGAGTACCCTTATGATCCAACCTTGGAGCATGACCTAGCCAGATCGCAGATGTTTGCATGTACCCCCCGGGTGTACTTAAAGTCTCAAAGTCTTGTAAATAAACGGCATAGGTCTGGGCTTCCGTTCTCAGCTCTCGGTTGGCGGTTAATGGGGAAAAGCCCCGGCTGCGCCGAGGCTCTCTTTGTCTCTGTTTCTATTATAGCGACTGATGGTAATTAATATGCCACGGGGATGTGCTTTGATTGCTATGAGTTAGGTGGGTCTAGGGCTTGACAAGGTTTTTGTCGGTCTTCTGGGATTAGCTTGTGCGCTACCATCCTGTATGCGACTTCTTTCTGCCTTTCTTCTGCTTGCGATGGGTTCGTGCGCGTTTGCGCAGACCAAACCTATTGAGGTCAAAGTCGTTGTTATCAATATGTTTGAGGTCGGTGCGGACACGGGCGACGTTCCCGGCGAGTATCAGTACTGGGTTGAGCGGGAGCATCTGGATACGATGCTGCCGTTTCCGCAGGGCTATCACGATCTCAGGATGAACAAAGATGGTGTGCTTGGCGTTCTGACCGGGGTGGGCACGGCTCGTGCGACGGCTACCATCATGGCTCTTGGGAATGATCCGCGGTTTGATCTGACCCATGCTTATTTTCTGGTTGCCGGAATTGCAGGGATCGATCCAAAGATGGGGTCGCTTGGGTCGGCGGTGTGGTCGGACTATATCGTCGACGGCGATCTGGCGCATGAGCTGGATGCGCGGGAGATTCCGAAGGACTGGACGACGGGTTTTGTGCCGCTTGGGAAGTCGACTCCGTTTGAGCAGCCTCGCACGGCACGGTTTGGGGACGATGGGAATGTCTACCACCTGAATGCGGCGCTGGTGAACTGGGCCTTTGAGCTGACCAAGAATATGGAGCTTCCGGATACGCCCGCGATCAAGGAGCGGCGGATGCAGTTTGAGGGAGAGGCGGCTCATCGTCCGCCGTTTGTGCTTCGCGGGGATAATCTCTCGGCCAGCACGTTCTGGCACGGCAAACTGATGAACCAGTGGGCGCGCGATTGGGTAAAGTACCACACCGATGGCAAGGGGACGTATGCCGTCTGCGGGATGGAGGACACGGGAACGCTGCAGTCGCTGACGTGGCTCGCGAGGGCACACAAGGTGGATATCAACCGGGTGCTGGTTCTGCGCACGGCCAGCAACTTCGACCAGCAGCGTACGGGCATTACTGCTTCGGAGAGTTTGGCCGAGACCAAGGTTACGAAGTACAGCGCATACATGCCTTCGCTTGAGAACGCCTATCGTGTGGGTCACGTCGTTGTGGACTCGCTGGTTACAAACTGGCCGCAGACTCGCGACCGTATCCCGGTAAAATAACCACAGAGGCGGCAGCATGAAGATTCTTGTTCTTGGACCGCACCGCGGCGATGCGGCTTTCTCGCTCGCTGTCTCGATGGGTAACTGGCTAGCTGCGGGGCATAGGGTGACGATTCTCAACGTCTTCAGCCGCAGCCTTTATGCGCCGTACTCGGATGCTGAGTTTGTTCATGAGAACGATCGGCTCTCTTATGTCTCGGCGATGCGGCGGCGGGAGGATGAGCGCTTTGTGCAGCAGGTGGTTAACGAGTTGCCTAAGGCCGCGAAGGCCAACCTGCAGATGGTTGATCTCAATTTGAAGGATGCTCCGTTGAGGCTGCGTTGCGCGCAGGAGGACGTCTGCGATCTGGCGGTCAATCCTGAAGATCCGGCTATCGCCAAACTACGCAAGGCGCTCGATCAGCGGGTTGCGGCAGGAGAGGTCGATGCGCTGGTGCTGCCGCTGGCGTTGGGCGAGCATGTCGATCATCTGACGGTGAGAGCGGCTGCTCTGCCGCTGACCACGGGGTTGCCCAGTGCGTTTTACGAGGATCTGCCTTACGCAGCGACGCACCCGAGCGCTGCTACCGATTTGCAGGTTCTGCGTGAAGAGACGGGGGCCCGGTTACGTGAGGAGCTACGGCCGGTTCTGAATCAGAGATCTGATTTGGGATGGGACTGGAAGCAACGGCTCATTTTGGGGTACGCCTCACAGATTGATGACGATGAGGCTGCTCGTGTTGGCGAGTTTGCGGCGTGTTACGAGGGCGGCGAACGTCTCTGGGTGAATGAACGGTGGCTGGAGATTGCGGAGGCTAGCCGGCTGAGTGCTTCGGTTTAGCTATCGCAGGACTCTTCGAACTGCGCGGCGGACGGTTTCGGTAACGACGCCGTAGATTACGTGCGAGGTCATCTCGCTGGTGCGCTCGCGAATCGTCTGCTCGGACGTGTGTCGCGATAGACCGAGCGCGGGGAGAGCACCTTCGTGTGTGAGCGTCATAAGGGCCATGCCAAAGTTGGCGCCATCCTTGCCTGATGCTGCGGGGAAGTATTCGACCGCTGCGCCGTAGGCCGCTCCGGTGGCTGCGCCGAAGCCCCAGTGGATCGCCTCTTTCGTAATCGGATGGTGCCGGATGGAGAGCTTGTGGGCGGCGGCTCTTTCGGCCAACAGTGTGGAGGGATCAGGCTCGCCGTGTGTTCGTGGCGGATAGATTCGCTCGACTGTCTTCTTGGCGGCTGTGGCTACGAGACCGCCGATCAGACCGGCTACCAGGCCTTTGGCCAGGGACTTCGTCCGCACCTTCTTCGTAATCTTCACGTATACCTCGTCTAGGCTTAGGATGCGCCGAAGTACTGCGGGGCTGTGTGCCTTGTTGGAAGCTTATCCGACGTAGGCGGAGGCGTCCGTGGTATCGGTCCCGTTGCTGACCTTTGCCAAGCGGAAGACCGGCGTCAATACGACCGAGACTATCAGGTTCAGCAGGAGAGCAGGAACCGCCGCGTACATCGAGTATGTGCCGCCAAGAGCCAGGGGCAGATGGATCGGGTAGACGGAGCTTTTGAGGCCGAGGGAGAACGCCATCGCTGTGCCGCTCGCCATGCCTGCTGCCCAGCCGGCGAAGAGCGCCCAAGGGTGGAACCAGCGCGTAAATACGCCGAGCACGACGGAGGGAAACATCTGGCCGATCCATATGCCACCGAGGAGCTGCATCTCGATTGCGTAGGGTGTGGGCAGCCACAGTACGAAGACCAGAGCACCGAACTTCACCACCAGAGAGACGAGCTTCGCCATGCTGGACTCTTGCTTCGGAGTCATCTTCTGACGTACGAAAGCACCATAGAGGTTTCGGGTGAAGAGATTGGAGGCCGCGATGGACATGATCGCCGCAGGTACGAGGGCTCCGATGGCGACAGCTGCGAGACAGAATCCGGCGAACCACTCGGGGAACATCTTGAGGAAGAGAAGAGGGACGGCGGAGCTGGTGTCCTTGGTGACGACTCCTGCGGCGAGTGCGAGGTAGCCCAGAAGGGCGATCAGGCCGAGGAGGAAGCTGTAGGCGGGCAGCATCGCCGCGTTGCGACGGACGACGTTCGCGCTCTTTGCACTGAGCACTGCTGTGGCAGTGTGCGGGTAGAGCATCAACGCGATTGCTGAACCGATTGCCAGCGTCGAGTAGCTTAGGAACTGTCCCTGACGCAGGAAGATCGTTGCCGGAGGTGTGTGGTTGGCGAGCGATTGGTTCGCCAGCTCGAAGATGCGGGCGTAGCCTCCGAGCTTGATGGGAATGACGATCAGCGCGGCAAGGACCATGATGTAGAGCATCACGTCCTTGACGATAGCGATGACTGCCGGGGCGCGCAGGCCGCTCGAGTAGGTGTAGGCGGCGAGGATGATGAAGGCTGTGGCGAGGGGCCACTCGCCCTGTATGCCCATGGAGCTGATGACGACACGGATGCCGACGAGCTGCAGCGCAATGTAGGGCATCAGCGCAAGCACGCCGGTCAGCGCAACAGCAACGGTAAGCCAGCGATTGCCGAAGCGTCCGGAGACGAAGTCAGCGAGCGTGACGTAGCCGTGTCGGTGGCAGACTGTCCAGAGCCTCGGCAGCACGAGCATCATGTAGGGGTAGGTGATGATCGCATAAGGTACTGCGAAGAAGCCCAGGGCTCCGGCTCCGTAGAGTGCGGCGGGCACGGCGATGACGGTGTAGGCGGTGTAAAGATCGCCGCCGATCAGGAACCATGTGATCCATGTGCCGAAGCTGCGGCCAGCCAGCCCCCACTCTTCAAGCGAGCCCATGCCTGAGGCAGGTCTGCGCCATCGGGCCGCCCAGAATCCAGCGAGTGTTACCAGGAGAAAGAAGAAGCAGAAGATCAGCAGCGCTGTTGTATGCAATCGCTCACCCGGGTCGGAGATTTGCTGTTAGGACTTCCGTAGCGTACTACGGAGACTGGGTGACGAGTTAGCTGCGGCCAGTCTCGTTCCACTCGTAGACGACGACGCCAAGATCGTTGAGGGTCTTGATGACCGTCTCCATGTTGCGGCGCACCTCGGGGCGTGCGCTTACGGGGACTTCATGGGCCTCTTCCACCGCTACGACACGGCCGTAGGGCCATGAGCTTTCAGGTACGGCGTTCAGTGCGGTGGTCAGCTCGCTGAGCCTCACGTTCAGGTCGCGTCGCCGTGCGCCGAGTGGCCGCAGCATGGTTCCCACTCCCAGGGTGGTGGTGTTTGTGTCCGCAGTGACGACGTGCAGCGTGACCATGCCGCCTTGTACGGTCAGGTAGGGGTTCTCCCAGGTTGTGAGGCTTTTCACGGCCATGTAGCGGGTCTTCGAGGGCGGCGGGATGAGCTCGAGCTGCTGGCGAGCGGCCTCGATCTCTTGCTGCTGAGCTGCCTGGGTCGATGCGGTGCTGGGCGAAGCGGTGCGGGCACAGCCACCGGCGAGCAAAGGCAGAAAAAGGGCAGAGAGGGCAAGGGCGGTTCGTTGGAGGCTGAATCGAGGGCTACGCACGAGTATCAGCATACCAAGGTGGATGCTGCTCAGAAAGGTCTGATTGGAGCAAATTCCCTGAAAAATGCCGTTCTCGTGCTGCGTCTGTAGGTTGCGTCTTTATCGGCCGGTCCAGGCTGGGGGGCGCTTCTCGAGAAACGCTTGTGTTCCCTCTGCTTTGTCCGCTGTGCCGCATAGGTGCCCGAAGATCGTTGCCTCGACTTCGAGCGCGGCTTCAAGGTCGAGATCGCTGCCTCGCTCGACGGCTTCGAGGCATCCTGCCACGGCCAGGGGGGCCATGGTGGCGATGGTGCGGGCTAGCTCATGGCCACGTTCCAATAGCTGCGCTGCTGGGACGACCTCATCGACCAGGCCGATGCGCAGGGCCTCGGCAGCGGTAATTATCTCTCCAGTAAGCAGGAGTTTGAGTGCTGCTGGCTGGCCTACCAGCCTAGGGAGACGCTGTGTGCCTCCGTAGCCCGGGATGAGGCCAAGCTTGACCTCGGGTTGGCCGAGACGGGCTGTCTCGCTAGCTATCCGCATCGTGCAGGCCATGGCCAGTTCGCAGCCTCCACCAAGGGCGAAGCCGTTGATGAGGGCGATGACGGGCTTGCCGCAGGTCTCGATGAGTCGGAAGACGGTTTGGCCGCGGCGAGCTTTGGCTGCGCCGGTTTCGGTATTGGTTGCGGCGATCTCGTTGATATCGGCCCCGGCGGCAAAGGCCTTCTCTCCGGCTCCGGTCAGCAGAATTACCCTGACGTCTGGGTCTTTGGCTAGCGCGCGGAAGATGGTCTCCAGTTCGTCGAAGACCTGGGAGTTGAGGGCGTGGAGCACCTTGGGGCGGTTCAGCGTCACCAGCGTCATGTGGTCCTGCACTTCGTAGAGCAGTGTCTCGTAGCCCATTGCTTCTCCTCCCGGTCTGGATTGCAACTCCAGACGATACAATCGAATACATGATTAAGGGAATTACCGTGGTGAGCGCGGTCGCGTCGTCCGACACGTTCGACAAGCTCAACAGCCTCTTTCTTGTCCTCGGCTTTGAGCAGGGCAAAGGCTGGCAGGATGAGAAAGGTCGCGGCACTGCGCTGCTCGCTCCGCTTGGCGACCTCGAGTTTGTTACCGGGCGTCCTCCGGCGGTTCCGCCGCTTCTGGTTGAGGTTACGAATCTCGATGCTGTTCACGCTGCGGTGCAGCAGTGGATGCTTGGCAGCTACCGGAGCGAAGAGGTTGCGGCGCTTCTGTCTTCGCCGGGGCTTACCCATTGGAACTCCCGGCTGTTCACGGTGAAGATTGCTACCGGCGATGCGCAGGACCTGACGCTCGGGTTCTGGGAGTCGGAGAATCCGCTGCATAACAAGCCGGTTGCTATCGAAGGCGATTTGAGTGCTGCTGGAATGCGCTTTGCCATCGTTACAGCCCGGTGGAATGCTGTGATCACGGACCGACTTTTGCAGGGTTCGCTCGATGGCCTCTATCGCAGTGGCGCGGCGAAGGGCGATGTGGAGATTGTTCGCGTTCCCGGAGCGTGGGAGATTCCCTCCGCTGCTCGTACGCTTGCTGAGTCGATGCGGTTCGACGCCATCATCACGCTTGGCTGCCTGTTGCGTGGCGAGACGGCTCACTATGAGGCGATTTATACCGAGGTTGCGCGCGGGATTGGGCAGTCGCAGCAGGAGACTGGGATTCCACATGCCTTCGGCGTGCTGACGTGCGAGACGCTGGAGCAGGCTCTGGATCGCGCTGGAGTGAAGGCTGGCAACAAGGGCTTTGAGGCGGCAATTGCTGCCATCGAGATGGTCTCGATTGGGCGGAAGCTGGCGGAACGGGGGAGCAAATAATGGGGACACGCCGTAAATCACGGGAGCTCGCCATGCAGATGCTCTTCCAGGGCGATCTTGGGAAGCAGTCGCCGGAACAGGTTGCAAAGCTCTTCTGGCCTTCGCGCGATGAGATCGATGCGGACACTCGCGGTTTTGCTGAAGACATCTATCGCATTGCCACTACGCGACAGCCGGAGATCGACGCGCTGATTGAGGCTCACGCGCAGAACTGGCGTATCGAGCGGATGGCTGTGGTCGATCGCAATTTGATCCGCGCGGCTGTGGCGGAGATGCTTGGCTATCCGACTACGCCTGCCGCGATCATCATCAACGAGAGCCTTGAGATCGCCCGGCGGTATGCGGCTCCGGAGTCGATCCACTTTCTAAATGGCGTGCTCGATGCCATTGCTCGCGACATTTTGAAGAAACGGCTGGCTTAGTCTTAAGACGGGCTTAGGACTGGAGAAGCGTCTTCGAGGGACGGCGGTGGAGGCGGCTCGAGCAGATCGCCGAGGCGTGGGATTCGTCCGCCAAGGAAGTAAAGCGCGTAGGCCTGGTAGAAGATCAAGACCGCTCCGGCGATGCAGATGATCGCGACAAGAAATGCCGCGAACGAGATGATGCAGAGCAGTCCGAGACTGACATACATGAGTAGGGTTCCGAACTCGCCAGCGTTGTGCAGGGCAAGCCAGAATCCGCCTCCGATAATGCCGGCGGGGATTGCGATCACAAAGAGTGCAGCAAGTATGCACAGCTCTGCTGCTACGCTTGCCGCCAGCGTGAAGGCGAACTTCATGAGGAAGTAAAAGAGAACGTTGCCTGTCTCGCGACGCATGAGCTCTCTGGTGCGGCTGATTGCTGCGCCGACGCGCGCATCTTCGAAGACCATGAACGGAAGGACGAAGTCACGAAGAGTCCAGAGCAGGAGCACTATGACGCAGACCGCGAGAAAGACCGTTATGAAGATGAGAAAGAAGTTGCCCAAAAAAGCCGCGGTCGGTTGTGCCGTGTTGGCGGGCATGGACCGGATGAGGTAGATCAGTGGTAGGGCGATGATTGCGCCAACCACGATGATGGCGATCAGAAAGCAGATGAGCTTGAGACCGATCCACGGCCACGTTTTGGAACCAGCTTTGCGCCACGATGGGCCGACCAGGATCGATCGAGTCGCCACCATCTCCATCAATACGATCTGCATGCGCGAACCGTAGTAGAGAAACACGAGGCAAAGAATCCCACACACGACCGCTGCAACGATCAGCACACTAACGAGAAGAGGAGTCACTCCGCCTGCGACGGCGCCTATACCTGAGGACGACGAATGCGACGGCGAGCCGGCCGGTGGAACGAAGAACTGCATCCCCATTTCGGCGATGAGCGCTACCAAGCCGAGCTTGAGCCATAGCTTCAGGGAAAAGGGCTGGAGCATCGCCTTGGTGCGCTCGAACGCGGGCGTGAAGGCATCGGTTGCAGAAAGCGGTCTCATGGTCTTTCCGATGAGAGTATCGCAGCGGATTCGACCTGAACAGAGTTTTGTGTCTCGCCGTTGAGCCACGCGGTCCACGCTTCGAGGGCACGGTCGCACTGGAGCTTGTGGCGTTCCTTTTTGTCTCGCATCTTTTTGCGAAGCTCGGGTTCCAGCGGTAGTAGCAGGTCGAAGGTGATGTTGGCTGGTTGGAATCGCTTGGATTCGGCGTGGGTGATGTAGTGCGTGAGGCTGCCGTTTGCGCTGCCACGGGGGGCGGGTATCGGAGTTTTGCCGTGAGCGATCGCGGCGGCGTATCGGCCCGCAAGCATGCCCGAGGCGATGGATTCGGTGTAACCTTCGACGCCGCTAAGTTGGCCGGCAATCATGATCGACGGATGCGCCTTCAGCTGCAGCGTCTCCGTCAGCAGCGTGGGGGCATTGATGTAGCTGTTGCGATGAATCTGGCCGTAGCGCAGGAAGGTCGCGTTCTCGAGGCCGGGGATGAGGCGGAGGACGCGGGCCTGTTCGCCGAACTTGAGGTGGTTCTGGAAGCCTACGAGGTTGTAGGAGTCGGCGCGGAGGTTTTCCTGGCGTAGCTGGACGACCGCGTAGGGCCATCTGCCGGTCTTCGGGTTGGTGAGGCCAGCGGGCTTCATGGGGCCGAAGCGGAGGGTGTCGCGGCCTCGGCGGGCGGTCTCTTCGATGGGGAGGCAGCCTTCGAAGTATTGGAGTTTTTGGGCATACTTGCCCCCCAACAGATCCTGCGAAACCCAAGTCTCAGAATCGAGACCTGGGGCACCCGCAGTAGGGGTTGAAAGCTGGCCGACGGCGTTGGTGATGTCAGCACCTTCGGGGTCCTTCGACTCCGTGGCTTCGCCACTTCGCTCAGGATGACGCGCTTGTTGTGAAGCGGTTAGGGTCTGCTCAGGATGACGCTTTTGTTGTGAAGCGGTTGGGATCTGCTCCCATTCCTTTGCGGGGACGGCTTCGGCAGTGGTGAGGGCGTCGAGAAAGCGGTCGTACTCTTCTTTGGTGAAGGGGCAGTTGATGTAGTCGGCGGTGCCTTTGTCCCAGCGGGCGGCGAAGTAGACCTTGTCCATGTCGATGGTGGTGGCGTCGACGATGGGGCTGATGGAGTCGTAGAAGGCTAGCTGGTCGGCTCCGGTGAGGCGCTGGAGCTCGGCGGCGAGGGCGGGTGAGGTGAGGGGGCCGCTGGCGAGGATGGTGATGGTGTCGGGGTCATTCTCGTCGAGGCGCGTGACCTCTTCGCGGTGGACGGTAATGAGGGGTTCGGCGGCGATGCGGTTGGCTACGCGGCGCGAGAACTCGACGCGGTCAACGGCGAGGGCGTGTCCGGCGGGGACGGCGGAGGCGTCGGCCTCGGTGAGGAGGATGGAGCCGGCGCGGCGCATCTCTTGTTTGAGGAGCCAGGGGGCGGTGTTTTCGGACTCGGATTTGAGGGAGTTGGAGCAGACGAGTTCGGCGAAGTCGGAGGTCTGGTGGGCCTCGGTGGAGCGGGTGGGGCGCATCTCGTAGAGATCGACTTGGCAGCCGAAGCGAGCAGCTTGGAGGGCAGCTTCAGGACCTGCGAGGCCTCCGCCGATCACCTTGATCTTCTTTGCTGCCATGTACCCCTACCCCCATACTTTTCCTGCAAAGTCTTCGAACCATAGGACTTAGCTTTGGGCCTCCGAGCTAAAGTCTTGATTCTACAGGTGGCATGACCGTAAAGTATTCCATGCATGGTACTTAACTGCGTTTGGTCCCGCAGCGTGCATGTTTGGATTTTAGTCTTGCCCCCTGTTCCAATTATAGCGGTGGCGTCAAGGGTTCCTGTGGAGGACAGGGGCTGGGGCACACCCGGCTAACTTGTGTTTGCTGAACGAGAGTCTGCGAGGGTATGTAATGCTTCACCGTCGACGCGCATGATGCGCCACTCGTCGAGCATGTGGGCGCCGATGTGTTTGTAGAAGTCGATGGCGAGCTGGTTCCAGTCGAGGACGTGCCACTGGAAGCGGTCGCCGCGTTCGAGGGTGATGGCTGCGAGGCGGGCGAAGAGGGCTTTGGCGATGCCTCTGCGGCGGAACCGAGGGCGGACGAAGAGATCTTCGAGGTGGATGCCCGCGTTGCCGCGCCACGTGGAGTAGAAGGGGATGTAGAGGGCCATGCCAGCGGGTGCGGTGACGCCGTCTTCGGTCCACTCGGCGATGAGGCAGAAGAAGACTTTTTGCGGGCCGAAGCCGTCGCGGAGGAGATCGGCCTCGGTGGCCTCGACGGCTTGGGGCTCGCGCTCGTACTCGGCTAGTTCGCGGATGAAGGCGAGGATCTCGGGGACGTCGTCGGGCGTGGCGGGGCGGATGTGGAGCGAGTTGCAGGTTGCAGGTTGCGGGTTGTCAGTTGTCATAGTTGTAAGTTGTCATAGGTTGGTTTGATCGATTTGCTTGAATTTCTCGGGCGAGGTAGGCGGCGAGTCCACCGAGCATCTTTCCAATTTCAATGGAGTGCGCCTCAGCAGTCGAGAGCTTTGCTGGATGGCCGAAGCCAAGACGCCTTGAGATCGTTAGCTGGGTTTGAAGCTCGCAGTTACTGCCTTCAGCCTGTTTTACGAACTGCTTGAAGTCTCTTCTCGTTCCGCGTGCTGAGCCTTCGGCTATGTTGCTTGCGATCGAGACAGCAGCGCGGCGCATCTGGGAAGTGAGACCGTAGATTTCGTGCTTTGGAAATTCGGCTGTAAGTTCGTAGATGAGAGCTGTTAGGTCAATGGACCTCTTCCAGACCTCAAGTTCGCGAAAGGATTTTGCCAAAACTTCTCCGGAGATGCTAGTTGCAGGTTGTCTGTTGCAAGTTGTCAGTTGAATCATCTCGCAGCAACTAACAACCTGCAACCTGCAACTGGCAACTACTTAGTGATTCGCAGCGAGCCACTTATTCAGTGGGATCGAGAACGCGAACAGTTCCTTTTTGCCGTCGAGTGTGTGGATCATTTTGACGTAGAACTGCGCATCTTTGAGTGCGGGGTCGTCGAGGCCATGGATGTCGTAGAAGAGGTATCCGGCGAGTGTGCTGTGCGGGTTGACCGTGGTGCCTGGAAAGCCGAATTCTTCATCGTCCTGTGTGATCTTCTTGTCGACCGGAGCATGATGAATCGTAAGGGGGACCATCGGAATCTTCGTGCCCATCGCGCTTTTAGTCGAGAAGAGGCGGCGGTTGAGATCGTCGGGCAGCGCGGCGGGAATGATGTCGTGGTTCGCGGAGATGAATTGCATCCGCACTTCGTCAAGGTTCAGAGCAGTATCGCCGTCGTTGGTGATGATGACGCGAATCGGAATGAAGCCGTGCTGGATGTACTGCAGCCGGAAGAAGCTGCATTGATCGGGATCGTTGCAGGGTTCGGCGGCTACAGTTACGTGCTCGTCGGGGTGGGTGTCAAAGGCCGCGTATTGATTGGCGGGTTTGGGGGGCGGCGGCGCCTTTTTGTCGGCCGCATACGCGTTCGTTGCCAGAACGCAGAACGTTACTAAAATGAGCGGAAACTTCAGGGACCGGTAGGACGTCATAGCCAAGTTGATTATCATCTTCGCTGACACTCAAGGTAAAGCAAAGGGTGGGCAGATTTGATTTTGGGTTTGTATAGCGCGCTTCTGCTGGCTACCCTGATACTGGGAGCGCCCTACTGGATCGTGCGGATGGCGACCAGCGGACGGTATCGCGCGGGGCTGGCCGGAAGGCTGGGTCGCGTACCCGATGACCTGCGTGCGGCGGTGGCGGGGTGCGATGTGATTTGGCTCCATGCGGTCTCCGTGGGCGAGGTCATGGCCGCGACCCAGCTCATACGCGAGCTGCGGGCCGCTCTGCCCGGCTGGGTCATCGCCGTTTCCACGACGACCGCAACCGGGCAGCGGCTGGCGCGGGAGAGATTCCCGGAATCGCCGGTCTTCTATCTCCCGCTTGATTTCGCTTTCGTCATACGGCGCTATCTGCGCGTCCTGCATCCAGAGACGCTCGTACTGATGGAAAGTGAGCTTTGGCCGAATTTGATCGGCCAGTGCGCGCGCGGAGGTGTCCCCATTGCGGTAGTGAATGCGCGTATCTCCGACCGTTCGTTGCCACGGTATCTGCGGCTACGGCGGCTGTGGAGGCCTTTGCTGGCGAAGATCTCGCTGTATCTCGCGCAGAGCCAAGAGAACGCCGATCGGCTGGTTCAGATTGGCGCTCCGGCGGACCGCGTACAGGTAGGCGGAAACCTGAAGTACGACGTGCGGACGGCTACGGCCAACGCCCTTACGGAATCGCTTCGGGCAAACCTGCCAGATGGTGCGCCGGTGATCGTCTGCGGCAGCACGCTTGAGGGCGAGGAGCGCATGTTGCTCGATGCGTGGCCTACGGTGCTTGAGGCCGAGCCGCGCGCCGTGATGGTGCTGGCTCCGCGTCATCCTGATCGCTTCGCTACGGTCGCCAACCTCATCGCTGAGCGCGGTTTCCCTGTTCAGCGAGCCAGCGAATTCCGCCAGAATCCAGCACCTGTTATTCCCGCAAGTGTTTTCTTACTGGATACCATCGGGGATCTTGCCTCAATTTATTCGCTCGGGACTCTGGCATTTGTGGGCGGAAGCCTGATACCTTCAGGCGGACATAATCCGTTGGAACCGGCGCAGTTCGGCGTGCCGGTGTTGGTGGGCCCCTCGTTTCAGAACTTTCGAGAGATCGTCGATGCCATGCAGGCAAGCAATGCGATCCGCGTCGTTTCGGCAGAGAACCTCGCCGCGACCATCGTCGATTTGCTTCGTCATACATCCGAGATGCAGAAGCTCGGCGAACGCGGACGCGCAGTCTTTGAATCACAGTCGGGAGCTACAAAACGCACAATTGCAGCACTGTTGAGATTACTGGTTAGAGAGCGTGGTGAGTAGTTCATGAGCGTTCGCAGGCCAGTCCTGCTGCCCCTCGCACCCCTGTACGGAGCGGGGTTGGCTGTAAAGAAGATGATGTTCCGGTGGGGCTGGTTGAAGCAGAATCGTCTGCCAAGCCCGGTGATCAGCGTTGGCAGCATCTCCGCGGGAGGCGCTGGCAAAACGCCGATGGTGCTTCTGCTGGCCGATATCCTGCGGCGGCGCGGCTATGCAGTCCGGATTCTTACGCGTGGCTACAAGCGCACCTCTGAGTTGATCGAGCGCGTTGAACCCTATGACGACCCCGGCTTCCATGGCGACGAGCCTGTGCTCCTGGCGCAGCGCTCCGGCGTGGCCGTGTTTGCCGGAGCTGACCGGTATCGCGCCGGGCTGCTCGCCGAACAGGATGAGGAGCACGGCAAGATTGCTGTTAACCTGCTGGATGATGGCTTTCAGCACCGCCAGCTTGCACGAGACGTCGATATCGTGCTGCTCACGCAGGAAGATGTTGAAGATCATCTGCTGCCTGCGGGAAATCTGCGAGAACCGCTTTCCACCGTGCGCGAAGCCGACATCCTTGTGCTGCGCGAGGAGGAGGTGTTTTCGCTGCAACCTGTGGTTAGCAGGTTCACGGGCAACGCGACTCCACCGGCAGTATGGATCATTCGGCGAAGACTCAGCCTCGGTGAAGCTGGTGAGGTGGCGCTGCCTGCGCTGCCGCTGGCCTTCTGTGGGATCGCCCGGCCCGAGAGTTTTACCAGCATGCTGCAGGCTGAGGGCTGTATGCCCGTCGATACGGTGGCCTTCCCCGATCACCACGCCTATGATGAGCGCGATATAGCGCGCCTTCTGGAGCGGGCTCGGCACTCCGGTGCAAACGGATTCATTACCACCGAGAAGGACGCGGTCAAGCTGACGCCGCTGATGCGCGAACACCTGGCCGCCGTGGGACCGCTGATTGTGACGCGCCTCCACGTCGAGCTGCTGGACGAGAAGGACGCGTTGCAGCAACTGGTCTCCATGGTCGACCGGCTGGACCGCCGCAAACGTTGATTCAGGAATTTGCTCGCATTTGCGTTCCACTTGCGGGTCTGAGAATATGGGCGGCATGAAAAGGCTCTTCGTTAAGGCGTGGCTATTTGGCATAGCTATTACGGTGAGCATTGTGGTCATTGGCTTGCGCAGCCCGCGAACTGCGGCGATCTGTGATGCTTTACTTTCCCCCGCAAGTAAAGCTGCCAATGTGCTTCCGGGCGGAAGTATGCACAACCCCATCGCAATTCCGATTGGACTTTTGATGGAGGGCTTCATCCTGGGAGTTCCGATTGCTGCAATTCTCTTTATTCTTCAGCGACATCGCATTTCAGACACGCCCCTACTCTGATTCCTAAGCGTTGGCTCTATTGTGCGCGTCCGCGTGAGAAAATTGAGGTTTGGCCACGCATTCTCATCCTGCTTCCCATGGTGCCCGTCCGCGGCGGGTCCTGATCGTCCGAATCGGCGCTATGGGCGATGTTCTCCATGCCATGCCGGCGGTGTCGGCGATGCGCAGGCTTCACCCCGATTGGCATATCGGCTGGGCGATTGAGCCGATATGGGTTTCGCTGCTTCGGTCTGACTCAGCGGGCGATTCTGCCAAGCCGGGGAGCCCCGCGATGCCGCTCGTCGACCGCATCCACAGCGTCCCTACACGGACCTGGAAGCAACGTCCCTTCGCAGCCCAAACTCTGCACGAGGTCAAAGCCCTGCGGCGAGAGTTTCTCGAGGAACGCTACGACCTCTGCGTCGATATGCAGAGCGCCATCCGTTCGGCTGTGATCGGCAGGATATCCGGAGCTCCGAAATTGGCTGGCCCCTCTGTGCCCCATGAGAAGCCCGCCAACTGGCTCTACGGCAGGTCGATTCCTACCCCCGCAGTCCACGTCGTCGACCAGGGCTTTGAACTCCTCAGCGCGGCGATTGGCGAGCCTCTCAATCCTGCAGAGGTCCTGCTTCCTGTTGACGACGATGCTGAATGCTGGCGAGACAGCCTTCTCGCCCGAACTATGGGGTCGAACGGGGGCTACGCCATCGTCGCGCCGTCGGCCGGATGGGGAGCCAAGCAATGGCCCGCTGAACGCTACGGCGCGGTCGCCATCGAACTCGCACGCGCTGGATACACGCCGATCATCAACGCCACATCGTCTGACGACTCGCTTGCCAACGCCGTAGCAACGGCCAGCGAAGGCACGGCAACGGTAGTTCCCTGCACCGTCTCGCAACTGATCTCGCTTACGCGTCAGGCCAGCCTCGTCATCGCCGGAGATACGGGGCCGCTGCACCTCGCTGCCGCTTTAGAGAGGCCCGTCGTTGCGTTGTTCGGGCCGACTGATCCGGCTCGTAATGGCCCCTACGGGACCCGCGCACGTGTGCTTCGTCACCCATCGAGCCGCCGCGACCACAGCCGCCACCCCGACACCGAGGAAGGCCTGCTCCAGATCACCACCGACGAGGTCAACGCCGCCGCGCTCGAGCTCCTAACCACCGAACAAGATAAGGTAATCCTGTGAGCGAACGAACCACATGGCAGAAGATCGCCCGCCGCATCCGCGTCCCGCTGGGCTTTGTATTCGCCGCAGTCTTCCTGTGGCTGGCGCGGCCCACGTGGCGCTCGATGCTGGCCAGCCTGATCCTCGTTGTGCCGGGAGTGTGGCTGCGCGCCTACGCTGCGGGATACGTCCGTAAAAACGCCGAGCTTACGCAGACCGGCCCCTACGCTTACACCCGCAATCCGCTGTACCTGGGCTCGATCATGATCGCCTTCGGGTTTGCGGTCGCGGCGTGGCGCTGGGAGATCCTTGTCGCCCTTGCTGTGCTCTTCACCGTCATCTACCTGCCCACCATCCGCTCAGAGGAGCAATACCTCCGCGAGCACTTCACCGGCTTCGACGACTACGCCCGCAAGGTCCCTCGTCTGCTGCCAAGGCTCACCGCGGCCCCGACCGACGTCCCCCCCGGCAGATTTTCTTCAGAACGTTATTTACACCACCGCGAGTACAATGCTCTTATGGGTGCCATCGCCATCTATGCGGCGCTGGCGGCGTTGCTGCTGTTTCTGAAACGGTAGCCACCCACCACTCCAATCCAGAGAGCTGCCTCTGTACAAACGTAATTCGGCCCTTCTTCTCTTCGTAGCTCTTGTGCTGACCGCACTGCCGGGCGGAGTGCGGGCGTTCGCCCAGCAACCCAGCCAGATCCCCACCCTACAGCCGCCGCAGCCGGGCTTCGTCTTCCCTACCCGGCAGACCCTGACTTTTACCGTTGACTGGCGTGTCTTTACCGCGGGCACGGCTGTCTTCGACATCGAGCAGCAAGGCAATCTGCAGAAGATCACGGCCACCGCTGACACCGTGGGCGCGGTCACGATGCTCTTCCCTGTCGTCGACAAGTTTCAGTCTGCGTTTGACATCAAGACCGGCTGCTCTACCGGCTTCAGCAAACAGATTCAGGAGGGCCGCCGCAAGGTAACGAGCGTCCTTACCTTCAACTACGGCGTCGGCAAGCAAACCCAGACCGAGCACAATCTCGTCAAAGGCACATCGAAGAAGCAGACTGCCTCCATTCCTGCCTGTGTCACCGATTCCCTCTCGGCCATCTTCTACGCCGCATCGCAGCCTCTGATCGTTGGGCAGAGCGTCCGCTTCCCTCTCGCCGACGCCATGCGCACCGTCACCGTTACCATGAAGGTCGAGGCCAAAGAGGAGATCAAAACCCCCGCCGGAACCTTCCAGACCATCCGCGTGCAGCCCACCGCCGACGAAGGCATCGTCAAAAACCGCGGCCGCATCTGGATCTGGTACACCGACGACGCCCGCCACATGCCCGTGCAGATACGAGCGAGCCTCTTCTGGGGTACCATCACTTTCCACCTTCAATCCTTCGAGACAAAGTAGCGGCTGAAACTATGACCCTCCCTATTCCCCAATCCGAAGCCGTCAGCGACCCGGACAAATTCGTCACCGTCGGCAAGTACATCGAATCAATCGACGCCCACATGGCCAAAGGGCTCCTAGAGTCCGCCGAGATCGAGTGCTTCCTGCAGGGCGAGAACGCCAATAGTCTGCTGGGAGCAGCCTTCCGCGCCCGCCTCCTCGTCCACAAGCAGGACGAAGCCGCCGCCCGCGAGATTCTCGGCACGCCCGGCAGCGCCGAACCGGAAGACGAAGCAAGCGAATGAGCACCCCTGCCCGCCCCCGCGCAGTCGTCTGCCTCTCCGGAGGCATGGACTCTGTTGTCTGCGCCGCCCTTGCCGTCCGCGACTTCGAGACCTACGCGATCCACTTCAGCTATGGCCAGCGCACCGAGACCCGCGAGCTGCTAGCCGCGCAGGACGCCGCCCGCCTCCTCTGCATCCGCGAGCTGCTGCACCTCCGGCTCGACCTCTTCCGCCGCATCGGAGGCTCCGCACTAACCGACAAGAGCATCGCTGTACCTAACGCCCCGGCGCAAGAATCGGCCATAGGCACTGAGGTTCCAGTCACTTACGTGCCATTCCGCAACGCGCACTTCCTCTCCGCCGCTGTCAGCTGGGCAGAGGTTCTGGGCGCAAAGACCGTCTTCATCGGCGCAGTCGAGCAGGACAGCTCCGGCTACCCCGACTGCCGTCCCGCCTACTACGACGCCTTCAACCAGTTGATTCGGATGGGCACAAAAGAAGGCGACATCCAGGTCGTTACCCCGCTCATTCATTTGAAGAAACACGAGATCGTGCGCCTGGGAGTTGAATTGGGCGCTCCATTCCATGTAAGTTGGTCTTGCTATTCGGGCGAAACCGAGGCTTGCGGCGTCTGTGAGAGCTGCGTCCTGCGGTTGCGGGCGTTTCGCGAGGCTGGGGCAGTCGATCCCATACCGTATGTGACCCCGTAGGTGGCCTCGTACGTCAAAAGTTAAGTGTGCAGCAATGCTTATAACCAAAGATGAGGCCTCAAACCATGAGGCCGGGAGAAAAGAGATCGCGATGAAACAATTGGTACGAAACGTTAGCAGCACCCTGGCAGCCGCGCTGCTGGTTATCTTCGCCGTGACGGCCAGCGCTCGGGCCCAGCAGGCGGGCGGCAGCATCCACGGCCACGTCAACAACCCCATCGGGCAGCCCGTCGCGCATGGCCAGGTCAAGCTGACCACCGACCGCGCCTCAGACGAGAAGAGCCGCAAATATCAATACACCTTCGATATCGACGCCGCTGGCGACTACAAAGGCGCTGACGTTACACCCGGCACCTACGTCGCGATCGTCTTTGCCGAGGGCAAGAGCATTGATTTCAACGACAATGTCACCATCACTTCAGGCGAAGACAAGGCCGTTAGCTTCGACATGACCCGCAAGGAGTACATCGACAAGATGACTCCGGAAGAGAAGAAGCAACTCGAAGAGTTCAAGAAAAAGAACGCCGAAGTGATGGCCGGTAACAAGCAGATCGCCAACCTGAACTCGCTGCTCACCCAGGCACGTAGCGACACCAAGGCAGGGAACTTCGACGCCGCCATCACGGCGATGACGCAGGCCACCACGCAGAAACCGGATGAGGGCATCCTCTGGGTCGCGCTCGGCGACGCTCAGCTCGGTGCTGCCGACGCCGCTGCTAAGACAGCCAAGGCCGCCGGCAAGGCCAACGATCCCGACGTCTCGGCCAAGTACACCGCTGCCGCTGCCTCTTACAAGAAGGCGATCGATGATAATGCCACATCGAAGAAGCCCAGCCCCGAGACCGCAGGCGCTGCCTACAACCAGCTCGGTCAGGCCCTGGCCAAGAGCGGCGACACGAAGGGTGCGTCTGATGCTTACGAGCAGGCAGCCAAGGCCCAGCCCGCCAGCGCAGGCATGTACTACTTCAACGAAGCAGCAACTCTGTACAACTCCGGCAAGACGGACGAGGCAGCTGTGGCAGCCGACAAGGCCATTGCAGCCGATCCGAAGCGCGCCGATGCCTACTACATCAAGGGTCAGTCCTTGATCCAGAAGGCGAGCGTCGACCCGAAGACCCAGAAGATCACTGCTCCGCCAGGAACCGTTGAGGCTTACCAGACCTACCTGGAGCTGGTGCCGGAAGGTCCCCGCGCGGACGAGGTCAAAGGCATCCTGACCGGAATCGGTGAATCCGTCAAATCCACCTACAAGGCTGGCAAGCCCGCCAAGAAGTAGCTTTACAGACCAAGCAAATAAAGAGCCCCGGGCCACCAACCCGGGGCTTTCTTATCTCAGGCCGTGAGTCTAATTCTTCAGATGAATTCGCTGAACCCGCCTTCGACAACCATCCTCGACTTCGATGCCGCTTTGGCCGAGGTCCTTGCTCATGCAGCTCATGTAGGCCCGGAACAAACCGAATCCAAAGCACTGCTGGACTGCCTCTCCCGCACACTTGCCGAGACCGTTACGGCGGACCGCGACCAGCCGCCGTTCCATCGATCGACCCGGGACGGCTTCGCTATTCGATCTTCTGAGACAGCAATAAACCTTAAGGTCGTGGGCCAGATCCGTGCGGGCCAGCAATGGCGCGGCGGCGCTTTGGCCGCGGGGACCGCCATCGAAATCATGACCGGAGCTGCGGTTCCCGAAGGTGCAGATTCAGTCGTCATGGTTGAACATGTTGAGCGCACTGTCGACACGATCCGCGTCGCCCAGAACCGCACTCTTCGCTCCGGCGAGAACATCGTGCCGCGGGGAGCCGAGGCCCATGCTGGAGACTCGCTCTTCTCCGCTGGAACGATCCTCCAGGCCGCACACATCGCTCTCGCTGCAGCCTGCGGGCGTGGGCGGCTTACTGTGTTTCGCAAGCCAACGGTAGCAATTGTGGCAACAGGCGACGAGTTGGTCGAACTCGCCACCACGCCGGCACCCCGTCAGATTCGCAACTCCAACAGCTACGCCCTTGCGGCGCTCGTCGAGGGAGCGGGTGGCGCTCCCATGCGCGAATCCATCGCGCCGGACCGCAGACAAGAGCTGGAAAGAATCATCCGCAATGCGCGCAACACCGACCTGCTTCTGCTCTCAGGAGGCGTGTCGATGGGCGCGTACGACCTGGTTGAGGAGGTCCTTCACTCGCTCGGTGCTGAGTTCTTTTTTACGGGTGTCCGCATACAGCCGGGTAAGCCGGTCGTCTTCGGACGGCTTCCGGCCAGTGATGACCTTCCGGCGCGTTTTTTCTTTGGCCTACCCGGCAATCCGATCTCAACCGAGGTGACGTTTCACTGCTTTGTGGATCCGTTTCTTCGCGCGCTCAGCGGAGCGGGGCTGCACTCTCCGCGTTTCGTGCAGGCTACGCTGGCCGAAGACGTCTCTGGCAAACCTGGCCTAACCCGCCTGCTTCCCGCGCAGCTCACATCCGACCGCGCTCGCCCCAGCGTGAAGCTCATCGGCTGGCAGGGGTCTGGCGATCTCGCTGCCAACGCACGCGCTAACTGCTACGCCGTTCTCCCACCTGACCGCGAGACTTTTGTCGCCGGAGAAGTCGTCACCGTCCTGTTGCGCTAGAGCGTCGGGGTCTAAAGTCGTACGCATGAGCATCGAGCTCGACCATCTGTTCCTCTGCACCGATCGCGAGGCCCACGCGGCAGACGCATTGGTACGATTTGGCCTGCGAGAAGGCCCACCAAACCGCCATCCGGGACAAGGCACAGCGAACCGCCGATTCTCCTTCTTCAACGTGATGCTTGAGCTGGTCTGGGTCTGCGATGAGGCGGAAGCACAAAGCGAACCCGCACGCCCAACGAAGCTCTGGGAGCGGTGGTCTCATCGGCAGAGCGGAGCCTCACCCTTTGGCATCTGTCTCCGCCCCGTCGATCCTGCCGATGCCGAGCCGCCATTTCCCTCATGGCGATACCAACCGTCCTACCTGCCGGATCCACTCGTCATGCACATCGCCGAAGCCGGCGTAGAGGAGCCGATGTGGGTTTTCCTGGGTTTTATGCGCCGAGACTTCCGCGAGCAGCGCTTCGTCGAGCATCCAGTCGGCGTCCGCGAAATTACCGGCGTCACGCTGACCACGCCCCTACCCCTTCGCTCCACCGCCTCCCAGGTCGTACTCTCGAACCAGATTCTTTCTGTCCGCGATGGCGTAGCACCGCTGCTGGAGATCGAATTCGACGGTAACCGCCGCAACGAGATCGCTGATTTCAGGCCGCATTTGCCGCTTGTCTTTCGACTGTGAATGAGCATCACGCTGACGCAACAGCCTCTGCCGCGGTAGGCTAACCCCATGGAAAAAGAGTTCGCACACATCCCCGACCGCCTCTCGCACTACGACGAGACAGGACAGGCCCACATGGTCGACGTCAGCGCCAAGCCCAAGACTCGCCGCGAGGCGGTTGCGGCGGCGTTTGTTGAACTGTCCGATGCGGTGCTGGCTGCGCTGCCGCAGAACCCCAAGGGTAATCCGCTGGAGGTGGCTCGATTCGCTGGGATTCAGGCGGCTAAACAGACTTCGACGCTGATTCCGATGTGCCATCCTTTGGCTCTGACCCACGTTGATGTGCAGGCTGTTGTGGTTGCGGGAGGCGTCAGTATCCAGGCTACCGCCGCTACGGTTGACGGCACAGGGGTCGAGATGGAGGCTATGGTTGCGGCTTCGATTGCTGCGCTGACGGTCTATGACATGACCAAGGCTTTGGATAAGGGAATTCGGATTCGGGAGGTCGTCCTCCTCAGCAAAAGCGGAGGCAAGAGCGGCGACTACAGGCGTTAGGCTGTAGTTTTTTTTGAGGGTGTTTTTTGGTGGGGTTTTGCGAAAAATGGGCGGAACTTGATGGTTTTTAGTGGTTAGCTGGTGGTAAAACGCGTGGTAAACGTGGTTTGTTGACGGCTACTTTTCAGCTCCGAAGATCGTGCCAGTTCTGGAAAGATTTCTGTGGAAAACGTTTGAGGTCAGACGGCGACTGCCAGATTGACCGCGAAGAGGCATTCGTCGTCCTGCCAGGAGTTGGTGAGGGTGAATCCGGCTGAGGAGAGAAGGCGTTCGATTGCTTCGGTGTCGAACTTGTGGCTGTTCTCGGTGTGGATGGTCTCGCCGCGGGCGAAGTCGATCGTCAGTGTTGAACCGGAGCCGTTCGCGGGGATGTGGACGCGCTGGGGGACAAGCGATTCCAAGTGCATCTCGATGCGCGACTCGGCTGCGTTCCAGATGGCCTTGTGGGCGAACCGGTCGAGACGGAAGTTGGCGCCGAGTTCGCGATTGAGGCGCGCGAGAACGTTGCGGTTGAAGTCGGCGGTGACTCCCGCGGCGTCGTTGTAGGCGGTCAGCAGTGTGACCTCGTCTTTGGAGATGCTTGGGCCGAGATCGGTGCCCAGCAGGAGTACGTCGCCGGGGAGGAGTTGCGCGCGGAGATTGCGCAGGACTTCAACGGCATCCTCGGGCGAGAAGTTGCCGATGCTGGAGCCGATGTAGAGGGCGAGGGTGCGCGTGTCCGGCAGCCGGTTGAGCGGGAGCGGGTCGCGGGTGTAGTCGGCGATCTGACAGCGGACGGTGACGCCGGGGATGTTGGCGCGGATGTTCTCGGTCGCGGCGGCGAGGGCGGTCTCGGAGACGTCGACGGGCTGATAGACGACGGTATGCTGGCGGCGAACGGCTGCGGAGAGCAAAATGCCGGTCTTGGTTGCGGTACCGGCGCCGAGCTCGATGAGGGTGAGGATGGGGGCTGGGTCGTTGCCGGTGGGACGTGAGGCTTCGGCGATGATCTCGTCGGCGTGGGCTATGAAGATGGCGCGCTCAGTGCGGGTGAGGTAGTACTCGGGGAGCTCGGTGATCTGCTCGAAGAGGCTGGAGCCGGCTTCGTCGTAGAAGAGCCAGGGGGAGAGGGTCCTGGGGGTGGCTGTGAGGCCTGCGCGAGCTTCGGCGGCCACCACTTCTGAGGGGCTGACCGCGATCATCGATTGAGGCGCTACTTCGGGGAGTTCAGAGACCGCGGGGGTAGATGGCACCTTAGGTGTTCCCTTCTTTTTGCGGTCTGAACCGCTTGGGGATTGGATGCAGGTTGTGCCGGGGGTGTTCGAGGGAAATTGTAACCTGCTGACAGTACGGTGTCAGTAGAGGTGAGGCTGTCAGATGGCTTCTTTCCTGACGGCGGTGGAGGGATCCCCTGTGTTGGGTGTGCCGGTGGGTTCGATGAGGAGGAGATGGACCTCATCGATGGCGACGGGACGGTGTTCAACGCCGCGAGGGACGATATAAAGCTCCCCGGGTGCCAGATCGACGTGGGTCTCGGTTCCAGTGGAATCACGGAGATCGATGCGGAGATTGCCGCGGAGAACGTGGAAGAGGTCGTCGGCGTCGGGGTGGGAGTGCCAGATGAACTTACCCTTTATCTTGACGACCATAACGTCATTGCCGTTGTAGGTGGCGACGATCTTGGGCGACCAGTACTCGGAGAAGGTTGCTAGTTTGGCTTCGAGGTTGATGGCTGTTGTGACGGGGGGCATTGGCGGGCTCTCTGGGGAGTGGATGATTTGAGGTGTCGTCAGGCTGCTCTATTTTTTGTCGTGCGGATGCTGGGTAGCCACAGTAACAAGGTTTATCGGTTGAAAGATTCGAACGTTTTGGTGGTGTCGTCACCCTCGGGGTCCTTCGACTGCCCCTTCGATTCGCTACGCTCACTCAGGGTCCGCTCAGGATGACGCTTCTGCCAGGGGTTAGGGGATCATGTTCCCGCTCGTGTCGCGGTGAATGGGCACCCGGCCTTGGTAACACTTCTTAAGTGAATCCGCGATTTACGCAGTTCTGTCTTATTGGGAGCTGATTGTGGCTTCGGTCCAGAGGGCTACCATGGAGCGCGGGCCTGCGTGGTAGACGTGGTCTGGAATCGGTGGGTCTGACTGCCAGTCGACGACGTCGTTTGGAGAATCGAGCGAGGTGTCGATCCATCGGTGCCAAGCGGCGTCACCACCGGTGAGGGGTGGCAGTTCGAAGTCGAGTGGCTCCCAATAGGCATTGAAGACGAAGTGCATGCGCCGGCCTTCTCCTACCATCTCTGCGGTGAATGCGATGCTGTGTGAGGTGTCACCCCAGTCGGGCTGGTTGAGCTTGATGCCGTGCCAGCCGAGGAATCCCCGGGAGATTCGTTGCGCGAGGGTCTTGCGGCGGAGTGCAGGATCGCTACTACGAAATAACCGTGTTGCGATGAGGCTCTGCACGAAGCGAAGAAGATCGGGGTGCTTTTCGACGAGCGTCCAATCGAACCAGGCGTTTTCATCATCGTGACAGTAGGCGTTGTTGTTGCCGTGCTGCGTGCGGCGGACCTCGTCGCCCATCAGGATCATGGGCATACCGAGGGAGAGCAGCGTTATGGCAAGGAAGTTTTTGACCTGCCTGTTGCGCAGCGCCTCGATTGCAGGGTCGTCGGTGGGGCCCTCGACGCCGTAGTTGGAGCTTCGATTGTCATTGCTGCCGTCGCGGTTCTCTTCGCCGTTGGCCTCGTTGTGTTTCTGGTTGTAGGAGACGATGTCGTTGAGGGTGAAGCCGTCGTGGCAGGTGACGAAGTTGACGCTCTGCTCGGCTTCCCGTTGATCGTTGCCATAGATCTCCTGACTGCCGAGGACGCGGTCGGCGAAGCAGCGGACGGTGCCGTTGTCGCCTCGATAGAAGCTGCGTACGTCGTCGCGAAAGCGTCCGTTCCACTCGCGCCAACTGTCGCCGACGAAGCTGCCGACCTGGTAGAGACCGGCGGCGTCCCAGGCTTCGGCGATGACTTTTGTGCCGGCGAGGGCGGGGTCGGACTCGATATCCCACAGGATGGGCGGGTTGGCCATCAACTGGCCGTCGGAGTCGCGTGCGAGAACCGATGCGAGGTCGAAGCGGAAGCCGTCCACATGCATCTGCTGTACCCAATAGCGGAGACTGTCCTGGATCATGCGGCGGACGGTGGGGTGATTGGTATTGAGCGTGTTACCACAGCCACTGAAGTCTAAATAGCGTGAGCGGTCGTTATCGAGGATGTAATAGGCGCTGTTATCGATTCCGCGAAAACACAGGGTGGGGCCGGTGTGGTCGCCTTCAGCGGTGTGATTGAAGACGACGTCGAGGATGACCTCGATGCCTGCGCGATGCAGAGCCTTGACCATGTCGCGGAACTCGTCGTTGGGGCCGTTGGGACCCTGGTGGGAGCTGTAGGCGCGATGGGGAGCGAAGAACGAGATGGGTTGATATCCCCAGTAGTTGACGAGGCCGGATGGACAGTCCTGTGCGTCGAACTGGAAGACCGGCAACAGCTCTACTGCGGTGATGCCCAGTTGTTGAAGATAGGGGATTTTCTCGATGAGGCCGCGATAGGTTCCACTGATCTCGGGGGCGACTCCGGAGTTGGGATGACGGGTGAAACCGCGGACGTGCATCTCGTAGACGATGGTGTTGTTGGCAGGGCGGTTGAGCGGAGTGTCGCCCTCCCAGTCGTATGCTGCGGGATCGACGACGACGCTCTTCATTGCGGTTGCTGTGTTGTCGCCGGGCTGGGAGGCGGCGGCGCGGGTGTAGTTTTTGGGGACGACGACGCCGTAGCCGTAGGGATCGAGGAGGACCTTGGTTGGATCGAATCGCAGGCCGTTTGCAGGGTCCAGTGGGCCGTTGACTCGGTAGGCGTAGATCTGGCCGAGCTGGATGTTGGGTACGAAGACGTGCCAGTAGTGGTAGGTGAGGTTGGTCTCGGGATTGATGGGAATGATCTGGGCGGGGCGGGGGTCGTCCTCGTGGTCGAAGAGCAGCAGATCTACGCTGGATGCTTTGCGGGAGAAGAGGCTGAAATCTACACCTCCGCGTTGGACGGTGGCGCCGAGTGGAGCGGCGTGGCTCGCCTGGGTGCAGGGTGGTGGAGGAGTGGCTGGCTGGAGGGTTTGCCGGGCGGGTGGATTTGCTTTGGCAGATGAGGATTTTTGCTTCAGATCAGTGAGGGCCGGGGCCATGACACCCCCTTATTGCACGTTGATCGTGCGGGGCCAGTCTATACCTATCCCTGCTGATCGGGAATGGGCTAATCGCTTATGGGGAGGCCCGGTTTATTTATTTCCGAACGTCCATCCGAGGCCTGAGCTGGCGCCGTAATCGCTGCCGGAGAAGTTTGCCGGAGGGCGCGTATCCCAGTTGCCATAGAACGAGACATTCCAGTTGACCTCGCCGAAGAGCTTGATGTAGTAGGTGATGTTGGTGTCGTAGTAGACGCGTCCGGGTTGAGTGAGCGCAGGGAGAATCGAAGCAGTGACGTCGAGGTTGGTCTTGTTGAACTGGAATAAGCTCATCTTCCCAGTGATCAATGCGGCGGCAAGGCTTTGCTGCCCGAGCTGGGTATTGGACGCGGAGTATTTCGTATTCTGCCAGGCGAGACCGCCCAGGAGTGAGATCCTGGCGCGGTTTGTGTTCTTCAAGAAGCGTCCGATGCCGCCCCCGATGTTGGTCTGCAGATCGATGTTTTGTTCTGAGCTTTGCCGAAAGGTCGTATCGCCTGCGACGAACCATTTGTCCCATGGCAAGAGATGTTCACCTTCGAAGGTGAGCTGGTTTCGTGTCGACGTGGTTGATCCACTGTTGGAGGAGAGAGTGGACTGATAGCTGGCCCCTGCGCCCCAGCGCGGGCGCGGGTATGCGACTGATGAGCTGAAGTTGTACTGTGCCGCTTGATTGCCCTTTGTGTAGTTGAAGCCCATGTTGATATCACCATTGAGTCGTTGCCGGAACCGCTCAGCGGTTTCATCAACTTCGACGATCTGAGGTTGCGAGACTACGACGGCGGGCTCTGTCTCGCTGGCGATCTCAATCTGCATGGGTCTTTCTCCGGCACGTTCCGTTGTCTTAAGTGTGCCGGTGTACACCGACCCGTCCTCGGTTCTGACAATAAACAACTGTTTGCTTTCAAGGTGATTTACTTTGGACCAGTTGACCGAGGAGGTGTTGAGTATGTAGTCAAAGCTGACGTAGAGGGTGCCGGAGGAGAGCCCCTTGATCTCGCCGGTCAGGCGGTCCCCGTTGTTCATCACGAGTATGTCCGTCTTGTCTCGTGCAAAAAGAGGAGGTGTAAGAAGTAGCGTGAAGAGAAGGATCGAGGTGTGAATCTTCATGGGTACCGCTCCTTATCGACTCTGCATCATCTGATGCTGCGCGAAGCTTGCCGCAGAAAGGCGAAACTCTCCCAGGGGATTGGAGTGACGATACAACTGAAGGACACGCAAACGTACTGGGAGATTTTACTGGGTGTCGACCTGCAGATGCGTTCAGGCGGGGTGCGTTGCGTCCTGGGCCAGGCGGAGGCCGGAGAACTGCCAGCGGGTGGCGGGGGTGAAGAAGTTGCGGTAGGTGGCGCGGATGTGGGTGGCGGGGGTGACGCAGGAGCCTCCGCGTAGGACCATCTGCGAGGACATGAATTTGCCGTTGTATTCGCCGAGGGCTCCGGGGAGGGGTTTGTAGCCGGGATAGCCGGTGTAGGGGCTGGCGGTCCACTCCCATACGTCGCCGAAGATTTGCTGGAGGCCGGAGAGGGCGTTGGCGGGGGTGGGGTGGAGGTTGTTGGTTTCGAGGAGATTGCCGGGATAGCTTGAGAGCTTTCGTGGCTGTGCGAGAGCTGCGGTAGAGAAGCGGGTTTCTCCGCTGCGTCACTCGCAAAGTGCGCGAGCGACTCCGGTCGAAATGACGATTTGTTTGCTGATTCTGTGGAGGAGGATTGCTGCCTAGCGAGGAGGGTTTTTTTCAGGAATTGGGTGGCGGCGTGCTCCCACTCGAACTCGGTGGGGAGACGGTGGCCGGCCCAGCGGGCGTAGGCGTCGGCCTCGAAGAAGCTGAGGTGGCAGACGGGGGTTTCGCAGAGGTCGTCGAGAGGCATGAAGCCGTGCAGGGTGTAGATGCACCAGCCGGATTTGGTGGTGCTGTCGCGCTGCCAGTAGAGCGGGGCCTGCCAGCCTTCGGCGCGCATGGTGGTCCAGCCTTCGGAGAGCCAGAGCTCGGGGCGGTTGTAGCCGTTTTGTTCGATGAAGGCGAGGTACTCGGCGCAGGTGACGAGGCGGGTGGCGAGGCGGAAGGGCGCGAGGTAGACTGTGTGGCGGGGGGTCTCGTTGTCGAAGGCGAAGGCGTCGATGGAGTCGGGATCGGGGGTGATGCCGATTTCGGTGAGGCCGGGGGTGAAGGCGATCCAGTCGAGGGGCGGGGCGATGCGTGGGGCTGCGACTGCTGCGGCGAGTGGGGGCTTCGAGGTAGGCGGGGTGGAGGGGGTTGGTGAAGAGGGCGTGCTTGATGTCGGTGGCGATGAGCTCCAGGTGCTGCTGCTCGTGCTCGAGGCCGAGGGCGATGCGGCGGGCGGCTTCGTCTTCGACGGGGATGCTGGAGGAGGCGGTCGATGGCGGCGTCGACGTGGGTGCGGTAGGCGAGGATGTCGTCGAGGGGCGGGCGGGAGAAGGAGGCGCGGAGCTTCTTCTCGGGCATGTCGCCGAGGGAGTTGTAGTAGCAGTTGAAGAGCCAGTGGAAGTCGGGGTGGAAGGGCTGGTAGGCGGCGACGAACTCGCGGAGGACGAAGGTCTCGAAGAACCAGCTGGTGTGGGCGAGGTGCCATTTGACTGGGCTGGCCTCGGGACAGGACTGGACCATCAGGTCTTCGGGGGATGAGCGGGTCGACAGAGATTTGTCGTGGCCTGGCGCACGGCCTTGTAGCGGGCGAGAAGAGAGGTGGGCTGCGTCGCGATCGTAGTGGGCATGATTTGGTCTTCCTACGGAAGTTCTGAACAGGTTTTTACGACGGACAGATTCCGACAAGGGAGCATTCCCTCGGGGGCTAAAGCCCCAGCTTTTTGGTGCGATTTGCGGCGCTGTTGAAGCCGCGCCCTTTCAAAACAGATTCGACTCGGGACTTATTCAGGCCCGCCCTAGGTTATCGGATGAGACGAGGGTTGGTTTTGTTGCTTTTTTGAGGAGAACAACGCTCGTCGAGTTATACGTGGGAGCGGCTGAGAAGGCGGGCGAGCAGGTAGGCTACGGCTGCGGCGGTGCCTCCAATGAGGGTGGTCTGGATGGCGCTGCGGAGCCATCCGGTGCCTACGAGCTTTCCTTTAAGCGCTCCGAAGATGGCGAGGGCGACGAGGGTGATGATGACGGAGAGCTTGAGGGCTTCGGCGTTGTTCTGCGACGAGCATGTAGGGCAGCAGAGGGATGAGGCCGCCGGCGATGTAGGAGAAGGCGATGGTGAGGGCGGAGCGGTGGGCGCGGTTGGCGGCGGGTTCTTCGAGGCCGAGTTCGAAGCGCATCATGAAGTCGACCCAGGCGGTGGGGTTTTGTTTGAGCGCTGCGAGGACGGGATCGGCGCGGTGCGGTCGACGGAGTACTGCTCGAAGATTTCGTAGATCTCTTCTTCTTCGTCGTGGGTGCGTTCGACGATCTCACGCTCTTCGCGGCGGCGCTCGGAGACGTAGTGCTCGGCGTCTCCGCGGGCGGCGAGGTAGCCGCCGAGACCCATGGCGATGGAGCCGGCGGCGATTTCGGCGAGGCCGGCGAGGACGACGATGTGGGAGGAGGCGACGGCTCCGGAGAGGCCGGCGGCGAGGGCGAAGGGGACGGTGAGGCCGTCGGAGAGGCCGATGACGATGTCGCGGACGGTTTCGGTGGACTCAAAGTGACCTTCTTCGTGTGGAGTTTGTGCGCTTTGAGACGTGCTGGCGGCTTCGTGCATGGCCGTAGTGTAGTCGAGGCTCGTGAAGATAGGAGCAGCGGGCTAGTTTTTATCTGCCGGTAGCGTCTTTCGGTGTGCGGAAACGTCTGTATGAGCACAGGGTTGCGCTAAGGATGTGCAAGGCAGGCAGGTTATGAATCGGACGATTAGACGGCTTGGCGGAAGCGCGATGGTGTTGCTGGCGATGACGGTTTCGCTGGTGGGCGCGGGTAGGGCGCAGGAGAATCCGGGTGGACGTGGTGAAGGCCGTGGCGAGGGTGGGGCCGCCTTTGCTGGCGGGCAGATGGTTCGTGGGACGGTGACTGCAGCTGCGGCCGATCATCTGACGGTGAAGACGGATACTGGAGAGGTGTATCAAGTGTCGGTGTCGGCGAATACACGCATTGATGAAGGACCGGCAGCCGGTGAAGCTGACCGATGTGAAGGTTGGCGATGGAGCTGGCGCGATGGGTGAGTTGGATGCTCCGACCAAGACCGTGCATGCGCTGTTCGTGACGGTGATGGATGCGGAGCAGGTGAAGAAGGCTGCGCGAGGGACTGGGCAAGGTCTATATCGTTGGGAAGGTGACGGCGATCGATGAGTGAAGTTAACGGTGATGCGGAACGATGGCGTGAGCCAGGTGATCGAGGTGGATGAAGGCACTTCGTTCAAGCGGGGTGGGCGTCAGATGGTTTCGATGCTGAATGGGAGCGGGCCGGTTGGGAACGTCGGCGGTGGTGGTGGCCGTGGGGCTGGTGCTGGCTCGGGGAGCGGTTCTGGTAGTGGTCCTGGAAGTGGATTTGGTGGGGAGAGCATTACGTTGGCGGATGTGAAGGTGGGAGATACAGTGGCGGGGCAGGGCGCTCTGAAGAATGGCGTGTTTGTGCCGACTGAGCTTGGCGTGATGGATGCGGCGGCGATGACACGGAGGAGACGGTCCGCTGAGGGCGGTGCTGGCGGTAAGGCTGGCGCAGCGGCTTCTGGAAGCCCTTCGGGAGCCACTCCTGGAAATGCCTCTCCAGCTGGAGCGACGACTGCTCCTGCTTCCACTCCTAAACAAGACTGATTTTTTACTGTTTCACTGATTTGGTTTGCGGCGAGGTTGATGTGCGGCGATTGATTACATCGATAGCTTTGGGGCTGGTTGTGTCGGCTGGTACCGGTATACGGTATGGCTGGGGACAAGGTGCGGCTCAGGAACAGGCTCGGCTATAGCTCCTGCTTCTTCGCAGGGTCCGGCAACGGTTGCGACAGGTGGGACGATTCACGGGACGGTGAAGGCAGGGAGTGTTCCGCTGCCGGGTGTTGGAGTTACGGCGACCAATACGCTGACTGGAAAGAAGTATGCGACGACGACTGACGTAACGGGCGCGTTTGCGATGGCGATTCCGCGAAATGGCCGTTATGTGGTGAAGGCGGAGTTGGCGGCGTTTGCGACTGAGACGAAGGAGGTGTTGATCAACGCCGCCGGACAGAATGGCGGAAAGCCAGACCAGGTGGTGGAGTTTGGGCTGCAACTGGCTTCGCGGGTGGCGCAACAGCGAACAGCAACAGGCTGCAACGGCAGGGACAGCGGCGGGTAGTCTGGCGGGCGCTTTGGGGCGGCGGGACGCAGTCACTGAATGTGACCGGCGATGCCAGCGAAGCTGCTGATGCAAGTGCTGGAGCGAACAATGCCGGAGCGCAGATGCCTACGCTGGTCGGGATTAGGTGGGGGCGATACAACTGCGACGGAGTCGGTTGCTGTAAGCGGGCAGATGGGGCAGACGAATGGGCTTGCGAACTTTAGCGAGGATGACATTCGCCAGACGAGTGCAGGATGCGATTGCAAAGGCGCAGCGTCAGGGTGGCGCGGTGGGCGATATGGCGAATGCCGTTGCGGGAATGCTTGGTGGGATGATGGGTGGCCCGGGTGGTTTGGGCGGTGGAGGTGGTGGACGTGGAGGCCGCGGTGGTGGCGGCGGTGGTGGTGGATTCAGAGGGTTCAATCCGACGCAGCCGCATGGAACGGTGTTCTATCAGGGTGGCAATGGGGCTTTGAATGCTGCTCCGTTCTCGGTGGCTCAGGCGCTGGGTGAGCAAGGCGCGCAGGTGGTGAAGCCGTCGTCGATGCAGAACCGGTTTGGCGTGAGCTTTACGGGATCGCCTTGGATTCCAGGGGTGTCCAAGCCGAATCCGAAGCAGTTTGTGTTTGTGAATGTGACGGGGATGAGGAATATCAATCCGCTGGTTCTAAATGGAACGGTGCCGACGCTGGCAGAGCGAAGTGGAGATTTTTCTCAGCTGTTGAGCACGGTTAGCGGAGTTACTTCGGGGCAGTTGTATGATCCGACGACCGGGCAGCCGATTCTGAATAACAATCTGAAGAACGCGACGACTCCACTCTCGCCGCAGGCGCAGGCGTTGCTGAATTTTTATCCTGCTCCGAATATTCCTGGCGCGAGTTTGCGGAACAACTATCAGACGGTGACAAATGCGGCGCAGAACTCGACGCTCTGCGGCGCTGCGGTTTGTGCGGAACTTTGGGCAGAACAGTGGATTTGGCGGTGG
This sequence comes from uncultured Acidobacteriaceae bacterium, assembly GCA_963738855.1. Taxonomy (GTDB): domain Bacteria; phylum Acidobacteriota; class Terriglobia; order Terriglobales; family Acidobacteriaceae; genus Edaphobacter. Next base: position 764,193 of record CAVTYC010000001.1, read on the forward strand.
TGGTGGGCGGCGGCAGGCAGCGAATGCTCCGAAGACGCTGCGGCAAAATATCAACTTCAATGGAAGCTATTCACACTCGGCGAGTGATCTTCGAAATATCTTCCTTCCGCTGGGTGGCGCGACCGAGTCGAATGGGTATGGGGTGACGGCCGGTTACACGATCGGGTATGGGCGACTCACGAACAATGCTTCGATCAATTGGAACCGATCGCACTCCCAACAGCGGAACTACTTCACGGACAGAGCGACCGATCCACTGTCTGGTACGGGGATTTCGATTCCGAAGCCTGTGATTGGAGCGGAGCCGGGGATCTACTATGGCGTTCCGAGTTTGACGATTGCCAGCTTCACGGGCCTGAACCAGACGGCGGCGAATAACGCGACCAATCAGACGATCTCGTTCTCGGACTTTGTGAGCTACGGCTATAAGAAACACAACATGCGGTTCGGCCTCGATTTCCGACGAGTGCATGCGGATAGCATCGGCGGAAACAATGGGACGGGGTCGTTTACGTTTACCGGCTATGCGACGCAGAATCCGGCGGCTGCGTGCGCGACGACGACGACAGCTTGTGTGGTGAGTGGATCGGGGTTTGCGGATTTGCTGTTTGGCTTGCCACAGCAGTCAGCGATCCAGGCTGGGGAGAATAAGACGTATCTGCGAGCGAATGTCTTTGACTTGTATGCGCAGGATGACTGGCGGGCGGCTTCGAACCTGACGCTGAACTATGGGTTGCGTTATGAGTACTTCTCTCCGTATGTCGAGAAGTACGACCGGCTGGTGAACCTCGACCACAACGCGGACTTTACGCAGGTGGTTCCGGTTGCGCCGGGAGAGCATGGGCCGTTCGGCGGAAGTCTCCGCGGTCGCTGGTGAGATCCGGATCGTACGATGTTTTCTCCGCGGTTTGGTTTTGCGTATCGTCCGAGGCCGAAGTTTTCGAAGGAGACGGTGGTTCGCGGTGGTTACGGCATCAACTACAACACCGGCCAGTATGGGACGTTTGCACGCCAGCTGGCGTTCCAGCCGCCGTTTGCGGTGACGCAGACGAATCTGGTGACGACGAATACGGTCTCGGGGACCGACGGGATGCACGTTCGACGAACATGACTCTGGCGAATGCTTTCAACTGCTCGACGCAGCCGATGCAGAACAACTATGCGGTGAATCAGTACTATCGGCTGGGATATGTGCAGGTGTGGAACCTCGATGTTCAGCGAACGCTTCCGATGGGGATGGTGCTGAACCTTGGATATAACGGGTCGAAGGGCGGCGAGCTTGATATCTTGCGAGCACCTAACCGTACGGCTGCGGGGTTGCTGAATCCGGATGCGCAAGCGTACCTCTATGAGGATTCACAGGCATTCTCAGAGGTTCAACGGGATGGTGTGAATGCGCGGAAGCGGATGCAGAAAGGCATTTCGCTGCAGGCGACTTATTTGTACGGGCACTCGATCGACAATGCGTCTTCGATTGGCGGGGCGACTGGCGTGCCAGCGCAGAATGATCTGGACCTGCAGGCTGAGGAGGGCAACAGCGCCTTTGATGTGCGTCATAAGGTGACGGGCAACTGGGTGCTGGAGCTGCCGTTCGGACCGAACCGCGCCTACTTGTCGAAGGGTGGTTTCTGGTCGAAGGCACTGGATGGTTTCTCGTTGTCGGGTGACTTTACGTTTGCGTCAGGGACGTATTACACACCGCACTTCTCTGCGACTGTAGCGGAGATCGTCGACAGGAACGAATAATTCTCTGCGGCCTGATCGTATCTTTACTCAGCCGATTACAGGGCCGCAGACGATTCGGCAGTGGTTCAATCCGGCTGCGTTTACGGCTCCTGCGAATGGATTCGGAACGGCTTCGCGTGGATCGATCGAAGGGCCGGGAATTGTGGCTGTGGATGCTTCGCTGTCGCGGACGGTGTCGCTGGGAGAGACGCGGTCGTTTGAGGCGCGGGTGACGGCGAATAATGTGTTCAACACGGTGCAGTACTCGGGGATCGATTCGACGCAGAACTCGCTGACGTTCGGGCAGGTGACTTCGGCGGCGGCGATGCGGACATTAACGGTGATTGCGCGGTATCGGTTTTGAGCAGAAGCGAGCTGTGAACGATGAGCTTTGAGTTACGAGGGAATATGCGGCGATGGATGGCGGCGATTTTGGTCGGAGTGCTGGCAGGGTCGCCGGGGTTTGCGCAGCAGCAGGCGGCTGACGGCACCTTTACGCTGAAGGTGCAGTCCGACATCGTGCTGACGAATGTGGTGGTGCGGGATAAGAAGACGGGTCAGGTGGTGAAGGGATTGAAGGCGAGCGACTTCACGATTCTGGAGAACGGGAAGCCGCAAAACATTGCCAGCTTTGACTATCAGAATGTGGATGAGGCCGCGGTGCTGGCGCGAGAAGACGACGGTCTCGGGCAAGGCTACGGTTGCCGATCTTCTGAATCGAAACTTTGCGGCGGACAAGTCGCAGCTGCGGGATCATCGGCTGATTGTGATGTTCTTCGACCTGAGCAGCATGCAGCCGGAGGATATCGACCGTGCGGTGGAGGCGGCACAGGACTACATCAAGAAGAAGATGCAGCCTGCGGACCTGGTGGCGCTGGTGAGTATGTCCACCGGCTTGAGCATGGATCAGGATTTTACTTCGGATAGGGATGTGCTGCTAAAGGGCGTGGGTAAGTACAACGGAACCGAGGGCACGGGGTTTGCGAATGGCAATGAAGGCGGCAACTCGGATGGGACGTCGGATGATGCTTCGAGCTTTACGGCGGATGACAGCGAGTACAACAGTCTGAATACGGATCGCGAGCTGTATGCGATTCGGACGATTGCGAAGAGCCTGGAACGGGTAGATCAGCGGAAGAGTTTGTTGTACTTCAGCGGAGGGTTGACACGTCAGGGTATTGAGAACCAGGCGAGCATGCGTGCGGCGACCAATGCTGCAGTCAAGGCAAACATGGCGATTTACAGTGTCGATTCGCGTGGGTTGGAGGCTTTGCCACCGGTGGGGAATGCTTCCAAAGGAAGCCTGCGCGGGACGTCGGCCTATAACGGCGGGGCGATGCAGGCGAATCTGGATGCGAACTTTGGATCGCAGGAGACGCTGGCAACGTTGTCGAGTGACACGGGCGGAAAGGCTTTCTTTGACTCGAATGATTTTGCCCCGGCGTTTCAGCAGATACAGCATGATACGGAGGCTTACTACATCATCGGGTTCCACTCGACGAATACGGCACGGGATGGGAGCTTTCGTCACCTGACGGTGAAGCTGAATCGCAGTGACGCGAAGATTGATTATCGGCCGGGATACTACGCGCCGGCGGACTTTCAACATTCGAAGACAGAGGATCGTGAGATACAGCTGACGGAGCAACTGCGCAGCGATCTGCCGGCTACTGATGTTGCCGTGTATCTGCAGGCACTTTATTTCCGCCTGGAAGATAACAGGTTCTTTATTCCTGTGTCGCTGATTGTGCCGGGGTCGCAGATTCCGTTCGTCAAGAATGGGGATAAGAGCAAGGCGAACATCGACATTATCGGACAGGTGAAGAATGCCCAGGGGATCGTTGTCGGGAATGTTCGTGACACGGTGAAGCTGGCGCTGGATGCGGCGCAGCAGGTGCAGCGCAAGAATATTCAGTACTCGACCGGGTTCACGCTGGCTTCTGGAAAATACCACCTGAAGTTTGTGGTGCGGGAGAACGAGACGGGGCGCATGGGGAGCTTCGAGACCGATCTGCAGGTTCCGGACATGAAGAAGGCCCCGCTGAAGCTGAGTTCGATTGTGTTATCGAGTCAGCGAACGCCGAATGCGACGAAGAAGACCGTGAATCCGCTGGTTCGGGATGGGGTGGAGTGGATTCCGAATGTGCCTCATGTCTTTCGGCAGGACCAGCATCTCTACTTCCTGTATGAGGTGTACGACCCGTCGAGGCAGAAGGTTGAAGGGCCCCAGCCTGCGGATTCACCGGGTTTGACGCGGCGACCCTCGGGAGCGGTCCACGTACTTACGAGCATCGAGTTCCTGAGCGGCGGGGTGAAGGTGTATGAGACGCCATTGGTGGAGGCCACTGCAGTCAACATTCCCGAGCGTGGGGCGGTGGCGTTCCAGTTTGATGTGCCGTTGACACAGTTTAAACCGGGGACGTATGTGGTGCAGGTGAATGTGATCGACGACGCGGGCGGGAGTTTCAGCTTTCCGCGGATGGCGATGATGATCCAGGCTCCGGCTGCGACTCCAGTAACAGCATCGACAACAACTGTAGGGAATTCAGTGCCATAGGACTATTGACAGGAGTGTTAAGTAGGATGATCATGTGGGCGTACCTCGTGGAGGTATACCATGGGCACGCATTACCGCACCTCCCTCTTCCTTATCCTCTTCAGTCTGTTGACTGTCAATGCGCTGGCCGCCAGCGCGCAGAACACGCAGAAGGATGCTATAAGCCACGAAATTACACGCCAGGAGGCCCATCAGGATCCGCAGTGGGTTTCGATTCAGGCGCATCTGCCGGATGCAACGACGTCTTCGGCTGCACAACTGGAGATGGCCGCTGATGTGTTGCGGGCACGACGTTTCCCCGAAGACGCGCTGTTGTACTACGGCTATGCGCTGCAGCATGGCGGGGATGCTCCGCAGCTGCTGAACAAGATGGGGGTAACCGAGCTGGAGTTGAGGCATCCGGCGGAGGCTCGCGCGTACTTCCAACGCGTGGTGAAGATCAAGAAAAAGAACCCTGAGGGCTGGAATAACCTTGGCGCCCTGGAGTACATGGAAGGCCGGTACGGAGCAGCTATCTCCGACTACAGCCGTGCGATCAAGCTGGACAAGACATCTGCAACGTTCCACTCCAACCTGGGAACAGCTTACTTCGACAAGAGGGAGTTTGAGAGTGCGCGAAAGGAGTACGATATCGCGCTCAAGCTGGACCCGGGAATGCTGCAACATCATGGAACGGCAGGAGTGACGACCCGGATGCTGTCGCCGGAAGACCATGCGCGGTTCTGCTATGAGCTGGCTCGTATTTACGCACGGCGTGGGGATGAAGAGACCATGCTGCATTACCTGACGATGGCGAGCGAGGGCGGATTCGACATTCTGTCAGAGATGGGGGCAGATACGTTGCTGGCGCCGTATCGTAAGGATCCTCGAGTGCTGTTGATCGTCACTAACGCGAAGGCGTTGCGCGGCAACCATATTGCGCAGGCTTCAGGTGTACCTCCTCCTCCGTTGCCGCCTTCCGTGCATGAATAAGGCGCTTAGCGGTAAGGACAGTGACGGCAGTTGGAGTTGCAGCAGTACCCACGCTTGAGGTGGTAGGCGGCGGTAAAGACGAGGTATGGGCCTTCGTAGTAATAGTCTTCGTCCGCGAGTTCGGTGGGGTCTGCTGGCGGTGGCTGTGGTGCGGGATTGGGTGATTCCGGCATTTAGAACAATGGTAAGGCCGACGGCGTGGATGTGATTTGTGTAGGGATGAGTGCGGGGAGGAGGTCTGCGGGTATCACGCGGTTCTCTTCGAGAAGAAGACTGCCGTTGCGATAGAGGACCTGCCTTCCGGGGATTGAGGGGACGCGTTCGCCGGGGAGGATGATTCCGGCTAGATTTGCCGGGTCGGCGGCGGCGACGGCGATGGTTGCGGAACACTCGCGGGCGCGGGCTGCGCGGAGGGAGTCGACGGCCTCGGGGAGGGCGAACTGTTCGCCGCCGAAGCCCGAGATGAAGCGACCGCCGCGAATCTCGCCGCGGGCCTCAAGACGACGGAGGATGCCGAGCAGATCGCGCCATTTAGGGGCGTTGGACTCGCGGGTGAGGAGGTCGCGGAAGAGGACGCCGTAACGGGCGAGAAGCATGCGGGCGAAGGACTCGAGGGCAGCGTCGGTGCGGCGGGCCTGCTCGATGGCGGTGGGTGCGGCGTAGAGTTCTTCGGTGAGGAGCGACCACCGTCCGGCGGTGCTGCGTGGTGGCCGTTTGTTTGCTGGATTTGATGCAGCGGATTTGCGGCGGGGGTCCATCATGATGCGGAGTTGGTCGAAGCCGTCGGCGGCTGCGAGGCCAGCTGTGGCGAGTTCCCAGAGCGCGTGCTGGGTTTGGTGTTTTGAGAGGTTGAGGATGCGTTGGATGTCGTTTGAGAAGCAGGCTCCCCGCTGTTGGAGCAGAGAGCGGACTTGCAGGGCTTCGGGGCTTAGGGCTTGTTGCAGGTGAGTCTCTTCGACGCGTTGCTGGCTGAGGGCATGGGGTAGCCAGTCGGCAGACTCGCGAATGTAGAAGGTGATGGGCGCGGCGTTGGTGGGGATGACGCGGCGGGGTGCGGCGCCATCGCCCTCCGACCATGCGGGGTGGGGTGAGATGCGGCCCCAGCCGACGGCTCCGGAGAGGCAGAGGGCGTCGAGCCAGCGGGGATCGTAATTGGCGACACGGGCTGGCAGGAGGGTGCGCTCCCACTCGATGGCTGGCGCTTCGAAGCCTTCTAACTGGTGGAGGGCTTCGAGTACGCCCTCCTCGCCGGTGAGTTGGGTCTGCGGGGCGAGGTGCTGCCAGCCGAGGAGCCATCGCATGTAGACGGCTGGGGTGACGGGCTCGATCTGCTTGCGTAGCGTGTGGAGGGTGCGGCGATGGATGCGCTGGAGGATGCGGCGCTCGCACCACTCGATGTCGTGGTCATGCTGAGGCTTCGGGCGTTCGAAGATGCCGCGCATGAGGAGACCTTGCATCTCCATGGCGAGGAAGGCCTGAAAGACTTCGGAAGGGTCGAGGGAGAGGCGTTGTGCGAAGGTTTTGGCGGTAGAGGGACCGAGGAGTTGGGTCCAGCCCTGAACGCATTGTTTTAGGGCCTGCTCTTTTGTAACTGTATTGGTTGCGTTTTCTTCGGGCGTTGACCAGAGCGCGGCGATGTGTACGGCGCGTTCGGTGGAGGTCCAGCAGGAGATGTCGTTGCAGTTGATGGTCTGGGCGCGCCCTTTGTTGATGAGGCGGTCGTAGAGTGTGGGCCAGTGGCAGGCGTCGGGGTTTTCGATGAAGAAGTCGATGGGGAGCGCGACCAGGGAGTGCAGGAGGTCATGTAGCTCGTGCTCGTCGCGGATGTCTGGCCAGCATTCGCGGCGGATCTCGTCGATTGCGTTTTGATCAAGGCGGCCTGCTCCTTCGAGGACGCTGGCGGGCAAGGTGCGGCTGAGGGAGACTGCGCGGGCGCGGCGCTCTTCGAGGCCGGCTTCGTCGAGGAAGGCGTATGGGTTGGCGTTGAGGAGTTCGTGCGCGAACTGCGAAGGGACGGGGGTGTCGACGGCGAGGCAGCGGATGGTGCCGTCCTTGATGGCGCGGAGGAGTTCGATGAGGCCTTCGAGGTCCATGGCTTCGCCGAGGACGTCTTTCATTACCTCGTTGACGAGTGGGTGGTCGGGGATTTGGATGTCGCCTTCGATGGTTTCGAAGCAGGCTGCGGCTTGAGGGAAGACGCTGGCCAGGAGGTCTTCGGAGCGGGTGCGCTGGATCTGCGGGGCGATGCGCTTGCCTTTGGAGAAGCGGAGGAGCTGGAGACTGCGTCCTGCAGCCCAGCGCCAACGGTTCTTGAAGATAGGCGAGGCGAGGGCGGCCTGTTCAAGAAGCTCTTTCGCGGTGTGTTCGGAAAGGAATTGGAAGACGTCGGCTAGGGGGAAGCTGTGCTGCTCGGCGAGGGAGATGTTGATGCCGTTGTCGGTGGCGGCGGCTTGCAGTTCGAAGTTGAAGCCACGGCAGAAACGCTTGCGCAGGGCGAGTCCCCAGGCCTTGTTGATGCGGCCGCCGAAGGGGGCGTGGAGGATAAGCTGCATGCCGCCGCCTTCGTCGAAGAAGCGTTCGGCGATGATGGTGGTCTTGGAGGGTACGGCGCCGAGGACGGCTCGTCCGGTGACGATGTAGGCGATCAGTTGCTGTGCTCCGCTGGGACAGAGGCCGCAGTGTTCGGTGAGCCAGTCGGTGGCGGCGGCGACCTCGGGGTCTGCAGGAGAGATGTAGCCGGGCGTAACGTTTGGGGTGAGGGCGGAGATGTGCTCGCGGAGCTCGGCTACTCCACTTGAGAGGACTGCCGTGCGCTGCGGGGCTTCGCCTTCCCAGAAGGGGAGGCTGGGTGGCGCTCCGTGGGCGTCTTCGACGAGGACTCGTCCGGTGGCTTCGATGCGCTGAATGCGCCAGCTGGCGTTACCGAGCAGGATGACATCGCCGGGCGAGGAGTCGACGGCGAAGTGCTCGTCTAGCGTGGCGATCTGGACGCCTTCGGGTTGGAGGATGACGGCGAAGAGGTTGGTGTCCGGGATAGCTCCGCCGTTGGAGATGGCAATCATACGGGCTCCGCGGCGCGGGTGGAGTTGGTGGTGGATACGGTCGCGGAGGAGGTAGGAGCCGTAACGGCCGCGGCTGGACTCGATGCCGTTGCTGAGGAGGTCGAGGAGCTCGTCGAAGTGGGCGCGGGTGAGGTCGCGGTATGGGTAGGCGCGGCGGAGGATGTTGTAGAGGGTGTCTTCTTCCCAAGGCTCGGCTCCGCAGGCGGCTACGATCTGCTGCATGAGGACGTCGGTGGGTTGCGGCGGGATCTCGAGCTGGTCTAGTTCGCCGGCGCGCATCTTGCGGATGAGTGCGGCTTGCTCCATGAGGTCGTCGCGGGTGGTGGCGAAGAAGCGGCCTTTGGGGATGGCTCCGCGCCAGTGGCCTGCGCGGCCGATGCGCTGCATGGCTACGGCGACTGCGCGAGTTGTCGCGATTTGACAGACTAGGTCGATGTCGCCGATGTCGATTCCGAGTTCGAGGGATGCGGTGGCGACGAGGATCTTGATCTCGCCGCGTTTGAGGCGCTGCTCGGCGTCGAGACGCAGGGTGCGGGAGAGCGAGCCGTGGTGGGCGGCGACGTTCTCCGGACCGAGGCGCTCGGCGAGAGCGAAGGCTAGCTTCTCGACCAGGCGGCGCGTGTTGACGAAGACGAGGGTGGAGCGGTGGTTCTGCGCGTGGGCGGCGAGCTTGTCGAAGATCTCGGTCCACATGTTCGTGGTGAGGACGGAGCTGAGCTCGTCGTTGGGGACTTCGATGGCGAGGTCTAGCTGGCGGCGCTGGCCGACCTGGATGATGGTTGCGGGTTTGCGGGCTTCGTGGACTCCGGTGAGGAAGCTGGCTACGAGTTCGATGGGGTTCTGCGTGGCGGAGAGGCCGATGCGCTGTGGTGGTTGTGCGAGGCCGGTGAGGAAGGGGCTGGTATTGATTTGGGGAGAGAGGCGGTTTTCGCCGCAAACTAATGCATCGAGACGTTCTAGCGAGAGGGCTAGATGGGAGCCGCGCTTGTCGTCGGCTATGGCGTGGATCTCGTCGACGATGACGGTTTGGACTCGGCGAAGGTGCTCGCGGGATTTGCCTGCGGTGAGGAGGATGTAGAGTGACTCGGGCGTTGTGACGAGGATGTGAGGAGGGTTGCGGAGCATGGCGGCGCGCTCTTTGGGGAGGGTGTCGCCGGTGCGGACTCCGGTGCGGATCTCGGTGGAGAGATAGCCGCGTTCGAGGGCTAGTTGCTGGATCTCGCGGAGGGGTTGATCGAGGTTTTTCTGGACGTCGTTCGAGAGGGCTTTGAGTGGGCTGACATAGACGACTTGTGTTGCGGGTGCGAGTCTTCCTTCGATGGCGGCGCGGAGGAGTTTATCGATGCACACGAGGAAGGCCGCTAGTGTTTTGCCGCTTCCGGTTGGGGCGGAGATAAGCGTTGGGTCGCCGGCGAGGATGATGGGCCAGCCTTGCTCTTGCGGCTCGGTGGGCGAACCGAATTTGTTGAGGAACCACTCGGTCGTTACGGGATGCGCCCAGGCTAGCGAGGTGGGGATCTCGAGGGTTTCGGCGACCGCGGGCATGGTGTATTGTAGCGCGGTTTTATTCGTGCTTTGTTCGCCGAGATTTAGCGGTCAGCGGTTAGCTAGTTAGCAAGTCAGCAGCGCTTTCTCTATGGAATCGGAATGCTGACTTGCTGACTCGCTTACATGTTGCCTACGCCTACGTCGGCGGTTTCGGCGGCTACATTGTCTTCGTCGAGGTACTGTTCGATGACTTGTTCGAGGGTGCCTTGCGCGGAGAGGATGAAGTCGATGGCGTCGCGTCCTGCTCCCTGGCCGCCCGGATTTGGGGTGATGTAGTGGGCTACGTCCTTGACCTGCTGGCGGGCGTTGGCGGTGGCGATGGAAAGGCCGCACTGGCGCATGACCGGGAGGTCAATGATGTCGTCTCCGACGTAGGCCAGCTGGTCGATGGTGAAGCCGGTTTTGGCGAGGATGTCGCGGATGGCGTTCATCTTGTGGGCCTGACCCTGATAGACGAACTCGAGCTTGAGGTCGCGTGCGCGGATGGCTACCGTCTGCGAGTTGCGCTTGGTGATGATGCCGATGCGCAGGCCTCCGAGACGACCAAGCGTGATGCCGAGGCCATCGTGGGCGGCGAAGCCTTTGGACTCGATTCCCTTCCCGTCGGGACCGGGGATGACGAAGATCTGGCCGTCGGTGAGGACGCCGTCTACGTCGAAGATGAGGACTTTGGTATTTCTGGCTTTGTCTTCTGCAGTCATGGGTTGATGATAGCGTGCCCCGAAGGGCGTGGCTTCGCTATCTCGTCGGAAGTATTTTTGTTCTCATTCAGATAGAAATAACTGTCCTGCAAAATAAGCCCGGACGGGATACCGGGGATGCGTTTGACTGGCAGCGGGAAGGTGTGATGGGAAGCTTCAGCCTGTCGTCGTGCCTGGGATCGAGAGAGCGGGACGATCGACGGGACGGCTCGATTTTGAGCCGCTTGATTTGCGGGGGCCGCGGTTCTTCGAGAGGAAGCGATATGCGCAGTCGGTGCACTTCCAAGGGTGAAGGTTGAGTCGGAGAATTGCCCTTTGAAAAAAGGTCTTGCGGTTGGCGCGCATGGTGCGGGAGGAGTTGCAACGCTTGCAGATGGGGTGGGGGAGAAGTCGCGTTGCTGAGTGGTGTGGTGCCATCGGTAGAGAGGGTACCTAAGGACAACAGGCAGAGCCTATCCCACTATGGTGCTATGGGTTGCTCTGCCTGCGTGATTTTGGTGGTCCCTGGTTTGGAGGTAATGCAGGACTACAGAAATAAACGAATTAGAGAGGCTGAATGTTGGCGGCCTGCTTGCCCTTGGGGCCGGTCGTGACGTCGAAGCTGACACGCTGGCCTTCCTGCAGAGACTTGAAGCCGCTGGAGTTAATCGCTGAGTAGTGAGCGAAGAGATCCTCGCCACCATCTTCAGGGGTGATGAAGCCAAAACCCTTTGCGTCGTTAAACCATTTCACTGTTCCGGTTGCCATTTCTATGCTCCTGAGTAAGAGGCGAACTATTTCGCCGGGAGATGCGATGTTAGCAGGAGTTGGGCGTTGAGAGAACAGTGAATGTCGTTCCGGGACTAAGAATGACCAGCTAAGCGTGCCAGCGGCGTGGTTTGATGGTGAGATGAAAAAGATTTTGGTGAGCTGGAGCGGAGGGAAAGATTCGGCGTGGGCGTTGCATTTGCTGAGGTTGTCGGGTGAGTTCGAGGTGGGTGGGCTGCTGACTACCGTGAACGAGCGGTTCCGGCGAGTGGCGATCCATGGGTTTCGTGAGGAGCTGCTGGAGCGGCAAGCGGGGATGGCTGGGCTGCCGCTTTGGAAGGTGGACCTTCCGTTTCCCTGTTCGAATGAGGAGTATGAGGCTCGGATGGGGGTGGCGTGCACACAGGCGGTAAGGGAGGGGTTCGAGGGGGTGGCGTTCGGGGATTTGTTTCTGGAGGAGATTCGGGCTTATCGTGTGGCGAAGCTCGCGGGTACGGGGTTGGAGCCGGTGTTTCCGGTGTGGGGGATTCCGACGGACCAGCTGGCTGCCGAGATTATGGCGGGTGGGCTAAAGGCCCGTCTGACGTGCGTTGATCCGCGGAAGGTTCCGGCGAAGTTTGCTGGGCGGCAGTGGGACGCGGAGCTGCTTCGGGAGCTTCCGGTGGGGGTGGATCCTTGTGGGGAGAATGGCGAGTTCCACACCTTTGCGTGGACGGGGCCTATGTTTGCAGGGGAGATTCACGTGGAAGCCGGAGAGCGGGTGGAGCGTGACGGGTTTGTCTATGCAGAGATGGTGGAGCGGGCTTAGTGCGTCCGTGTAGTTCGAATCACTTAGTGAGCCTGTCGGCTTTAGTTGTATAAATGGGGCTCATTCGGAGCTGAAACCCATGAAGATTACGGATTTGTTGCCGTTCGTGCCAGCCGTTTCCTTTACCGTTGCACTCGTCGCATTGGGGAACAGTATTCTTGCCTTCCGATTGTCGAGGCGGGTGAGCACGAGCGACTTTCAGGCGACGCAGAAGGTGAAGCTCGATACTGCTGGGTTGATTGCCGCGCTGCGGGGAATCATGGTGAAGGGAGCGGTCTACTCGCAACAAGACAGCGCGCAGAGAAAGAAGAAGGATTATGCGCGATATGTTGACCTGACTGCGGAGAAGAAGGTGGTGCAGGATTTTCTCTGCTCGCCAACTGCGATTGCGTATCACTCTTACCTGTCGGATAAAAGCAAAAAGGCCTCAGGGAGTGGAGAAGAGTGGCGCACCTTTTTTCTGCAGGCGGCAGAACTGCTGTGTGAAGACAACCAATATGCCGCAGCGAAGAGAGCGGCTCGTCTGGAGAAGCTATTTCATCCGATTGAGGCCGATGACTTCGTGGGGATATCGCGATACCTGCAGGACTTGAGCGCGGCCCTGAAGCGGTTGTTCGATGGCATTCCACACGACACCCTGATCGCGGCGCTCATGGAAGCCTCCGAACCCGAGGTTCAGGGAGATGGGTTTCGGGAGTTCGTTATCTTTCTCAAAGAGAAGAAGATTATTGTTGATCCCGATGTTGACCTGTTTTATGGGGTGTTCCTGAACGACACCGGAATGATTGACGACGCTGTCGCGAGGGGAGCGAATATTCAGACGGTCGATAGCGAAATCATGGCGCGCTACAAACAGCTTTTTGATGAGTTCACGGCACAGCGGTGAAGAACTGAAATTGAGCCAAGATGGTCACCCGGTTTTATGGTCGGGTGACCGCCTGCGCGATGCATCTTCAGGTCTTTCACAATGATGGCGTGTGCAATGAGTTAACGCATGCTGCCCCTCGGGCAATTCTCGCGGTTAATTGGGCCTCCGAGCGTGCCGAGGCGTACGCGGAAGCTGCAATTAATCCTGTTATTGCTGACACTGATGGGGTAGACGTAGATGGTGTTGTCAGCCGGATTGTAGAGAGAAAGCGAAGTGGACGGGCCAATGTTGTTGAACTCGAAGTTGAGCGACGTGGGGCCGGACTGGGCCTGTACCGGACGGGTGCTGTGGGCCCACCAACCAATCGACAGTGCGGCCACGGCGATGAAGATTTCGCGCAGATGTGCAGATTTGGGCATGCAGAGCTCCTTATGTTGCTTTGAGGTTATACACTTTTTGCGCGATTGACTTATCGGTCTGCCAGCTACCTCCACGTCGGGAACTCTTGGCTCGTTCATGTCACCATGCGGCAATTCAAGAGAGAACGTCAAAGCGTGTACCTTTACAGTGCGACAACTTGCCGAAAACAAAATTTGTGCAGCCGGGTTTGAAATTCAGGTAACGTTGACCGCATCGGGCCCTTCTCTCTGTTTGGTAACTGAAGCTTTTTCCCAGACCAGGTTGTGGAGGTCCGTTGACTACTCATCAATTTCTCGGGTCTTTATTCACTCCGCGATGGAGTGATCGTCGCTGCAATTGCAGCTTTGGCCTCAACTACCTTCCAATTTTCGTCGCACTCTGCCTTCTTGCCCCGCATATTGCGCTATCGCAAGAGACAGCAGTGGTGACAAATGCTCCGCTGGAGACCAACCTCCCGGCGGAACCGGAGGTCGTGATCACGAAGGCACCCCCTGCTAAGCGGACGGTGGAGAGTGAAATCGCCGTGATGGCCACGATTCCAGATGGCGACTATCGCATGTTTAGCGCTACGGTACGCTGCTATGCCTGGACGTTGGGGGTGGAGTACGACCGTCACAGCCTGGGCCACTTGCTGAAATCACAGGTTGATTATGTGGTGGAGGTGATTCCCATTATGCTTCTCAGCCAACCGGCCGTCTCCGATTTTTGGGGTAACGCGAAGAGTCCCAATCAGGAGTGGGTGCCTGGGGTGTCGATTTCGCCGGTCGGATTTCGCTTTCGGTGGCGAGCCAACAAGGCCATCAGGCCCTTCGTCATCGGCAAGCTGGGGGCTGCATTCTTCGCCCAGAAGGCGTTTTCGCAAAAGGCTAGCTATGCCAACTTCAACGTTCAGGCTAACTTCGGCGTTCTGTTCAGAATGTCTGAACGGGTCGACCTGCGTGTAGAACCGTTCTCGTTTTTTCATGTTTCGAACGGCTACTTAGCGGCGAGCAATCCAGGAATGGATGAATTGGCCACTAGAGTCGGGATTAGCTACCATCTCGGGAAACAGGGCCGGTAGAGGTAGAAGACGCTAACGGTTCTGGATGAGGATTTCGATTGCGGACCGTTCGTCACTGAAATAGATAACTTCAGATTCCATCTCTTGACACTTTCAAAACCGTGGTGCCTATAGTAAATTTAATCGATTTAGACAAACGTTTGTCTAGTCAATTTATTCTTTGACACCGAACTGGTCCGATTGAATGACGGACGCCGCTAAACCCGTGACCCTCAAGGTTCTCTCCAAGCATCTTGGCCTTTCGCCGGCGACGATCTCGATCGTGCTTAATAATGCGCCGGGCGCGGAGGCCATTACGCTCGCTACGAGGGAGCGGGTTCAAGAGGCGGCGGCCAGGCTTGGGTACCGTCCCAATGTTTACGCGCAGATGCTTGGAATGCGTCACCACTCCGATAAAGTCGATGCTTCGCAGGGCCGCGACGAGACTTTCCGCGCTAAGCTCGAGGATCGGATGCGAAGGCTGTACGAGCTTGAACAGGAGAACGCAAAACTCAAGCGGCTTGTGGCTGAGCTGCGCGTAGGCAAGGCGGTTCGAGCTTCGCTTGAATAAACCTAGTTTCACGGCTAATAGGGTCTTGCGATCCTCCGCAGGAATCAGGCGCTTTTAGTCACTAGAAGGGGTGCAGGCGAGCTGGTGACGATTTTCTCGAAGGCGCTGTTGATCGTTTCCTGGGTGTTTCTCGATGAAATATGGAGACTTCGAGTCGCTTTCGCTACAGTCTGACAAAGTTTGTATTTATTTGCGATGATCTCATTTGCGCGAAAAATGGCTTCGGAACGCATATATTCTCCCGTTCTTTACGGCGTATCAGATTGTTGTCTCTGAATTCGCAGGTGAGCAGCAGCGTCTGGTTCGTTAGAAGACCATCGTCGGGATGCGGCAGCCTCGTCGATCATTCGAATGAAGAGGCGGCAGGTATTGCTGCCTCAGTCAGCTGGCTCGACTCCGAGTGGATAGTTTCATTCTATACCCCTTACGACATGTAAGTAGGATTAGCCCTGTACGCCGCGTGATACAGGCTATACGCTGTTGCTCACCATATTTTCGCTTGTCTGCGGAGAATCCCGATGGCAGTAGCTCAGATTTGGAAGAGTACCAAGTTCACGATTGAACGCAGTCAAGGCAAGATGCCTGGCACGGTGATCTTCCGATTGTCAGGGCCGTTCACGGCGCGGGACATGCACGCATCGCTTTCACCGAGCGCGCTTCGCGACACATTTGAGTCGGCGGAGGACGGCGAGCAGCATGCTCTCCATATCCTGGACCTGACTGACGTTCCCTACATAGATTCTGCGGGACTTGGAATGCTCGTCAGCCATCTCGTTCGGTGCCGAAACAGAGGAGTTCGGCTGGTTACGGCAGGAGCGAGTTCGCGGGTGGTTCAACTGCTGCAGTTGACCAAGCTGGAGGGCCACTTTCCCAGGGTCGCTACGGTTGAGGAAGCAGATCGGCCATGACGGGCAGGTATAAGAAGGTTTGAGCTTGCTCGCACGTCACTTAAATTTGTAAGAAAGTCCCATGACTACGTTCGGATCGGTCCAGCCGAAGTTGAATACGTAGGTGGTAAAGCTCATCTTGTTACGGGAAAACCCGATGGATACTCCTCGCTGAATGTCCAGCGGCGTTTGATAGGCCTGGGTAGTTTGTGAGACGAGACCGACATGGAGCCAGTCTGTGGGGGAGTAAACGAGTTCGTTCCAGCTGTAAAAGAAGTTATCCGCACGGCTTTTGATCGTGAAGAGCTGCTCGCCTTCGCTGGAGAGCTGGAAGGGGCCATAGGTAAGCGACATCTCGTATCCGGGCGCTATGCCGGATGTCTCTCCAAACACACCTCCACACATCGGGGTGAAATCGAACTCAAGCTTGTGCCCGACGCTGAAGTTATATCCCACCCATAACGATCCGGTATGGATGGCCTCGTACTCGTAGCGCGCTTCCAGGTGCAGCCAATCACGGTCAGCCGTGAAGACGGGTGAGACGTAGGACCGATCGTTGGGCACAATGTAGCCGTAGGCCGTTGCTGCAAGCGACCAGTTTTTTGCAGACGAGGGAGCGTCCGGAGACGACGAGGCCTCCTTTGTCTGACACGCTGACTCTTTTGCGAAGAGAGCCGTCGCGAGGAGCAGCCCGAGATGAGCTCTACGGATCATTCGTGCATGCCAAGAGACGGAGAGTGGCAGACCATCGGTCGCTCCTTGTGAATGGGAGGAGTATAGACCGGATGCCTGGGATCTAACGTGTCTTGCCGAGTGCAATTCTAGTCACTCCTTCGAAGGGCGGACGACCCGGCAACCTAGTTCCATTCGGCGCGTTCGTCTGACGTAAGCGGAAGGGGCAGTACCTGACCTCGAACTCCCGACTTAAACCGACGTCTCCAAGATAGCCATGACGGCAACGGCATCCTTCGCTGGGACTGGGGCCGGCTGTTCACCCAGGATTGCGTCTCGAATTCCACCGTAGAACATTCGTTGGTTGCCGACGGGCGACGGCACTTCAGTCCGTTCGCCGGTAGCTCCCTGATACAGAATGCCTGGATCCGGATCATAGCCAAATCCAGTAGCGTCGGGGAGCATTCCGGCCATGAGTTGCCTCTCCTGCGTGTCCGCCCCATACTTTACCCAGCTGGCGCGCGTCCCGTGCAGGACGGAACGCGGGCAGCCGCCGGAGACCAGCAACGAGGCGTGGAGGATAACCCGGAGGCGATCGTAGTTCAGCTGAACGTGCGCCCAATCGTCAGTCTGTCCACCCGCGCGCAGGATTCCAAAGCTGGCATTCACCGAGTGGGGAAGGCCGAAGAGATGCAATGCCTGATCGATGAGATGCGATCCAAGATCGAACCACAAGCCTGCGCCCGGGCCGGGGTCCTCGCGCCAGCGTTGGCGTACGCCGGGCCGAAAACGATCCATGTGGCACTCGTAATGCGAGACTTCGCCGAGCACGCCTGCTTGCAGAATCGCCTTTGTGGCAAGGATCTCACTGTCCCAGCGCCGGTTGTGAAAGACCGAGAGAAGTCTCTTGTGTTGCTGCGCGATCTCTACGAGTGCACGAGCCTCGGCGAGCGTGACGGTGAAAGGTTTGTCGACGACGACGTCCTTGCCTGAGCGCAGTGCGGCAGCGGCGAGAGAAAAATGGCTCTCGTTAGGGCTGGCGATCACGACGAGATCGATGTCCGGGCGCCTCGTTACGTCTTCACCAGAACAAACTATGACTCCGGGGAGATCTGCCTGTACTGCCTCAGGTCGACTGGATCCAATGACCGTCAACGCGAGCCCTGGCACTGACCGAATGAGCGGCGCATGAAAGGTTTTTCCTGCGAAACCATAGCCGATCAGTCCAACGCGAATGATCTCTCTGTTCTGGATCATAGAGCTTTCCAGACTCCTACCTCCGATGCGCCAACTATGCGTTTCGCGCAGGAGAATTGGTTTGTTTTAAATATCAGCCAGGCGATGCATCGTCTCAAAGCGTCTGAATGAATTTCGAGGCAATGACAAGCAGTTAGGGCAGAAAAGCTTTTTGTTCTCCTCGACCGACAGCGTGAGTTTGTTGGTAGAGATCTAACTTCGCGACAAAGTCCTCCCACAACCGTTTCTCATCAACAGCGGTAATCCACGTAATGGAGTTTTTAGTCTGGATGTGGTCAAAGGTTGAGTCATCCCGTAGTGTAGGCCGTGGATAGCTTTCCTGGCTTGTCATCTTCAAAGCGTAGGCCATTGTGACGATGTCCCAGATTACCGAAGACTTCGAGAAATCGTCTTTCCGGAGCGGCTTGACATACCGAAAATACCAAGCCTGATATTGATCCCATAACCACTCACCCACCGGACCGCGCTTGCTAACCAAATCTCTCGCCTGATCGAAGGTCAGTGCAAGGTTGGCACGGCACACATTGCCTGCACCAACCACCACCGGGACGTTGGACTGTAGGACGACTTGCCATGCTCTGACATCATTCTCGACGTTGTATTCGCTGCCACCATTAGGCCAACTGTTGAATCCCATCGCCACTACTTGAATGCGATCGGCAATTGAGGGATCCTCCAGGATGGCGGAGGCCACGTCCGTTGCTGTGCCGATAATAAGCACGGTTAGGCGGTTATCTTTTGAGAAGTTTTTCGAGGACTGTAGGATGAAGTTTACGGCAGCATTATTGCGTGGGGTTTTCGTATCTACCAGAGGGAGGCTTGAACCTTCAAGTAAAGGTGGATGAGTAACCATCCCCAGCCGGTTCTCTACTTCGTCTAAAAGCACCAAATACGTAGTATGGGCAGAAGGATCAGGAAGCGTGGGTGCATGAGCGGAGAGAATGCCCAACACGTCGAACTCGGGATTCGTCAGTAGATACGCAATCGCCCACTGGTCATCGACCTCATTGCCCACATCAGTCGATAGGATCACAGGGATCTTGGCCTGGGCCGGCAACCTCCAAGCCAAACCGAGAACGACAAACAAAAAGCAGATTTTCCATTGCGAGGTTCGTTTGAGTTTCATGCTGGGTGTTTACTTGAAAGCTTTCATTTAAGGTCGCGAGGAATATATGTGTGCGCAATGAGGGTTGTCAACGTGAAAGTTGGCGGCCTAGACTTCAGCGCGTTCTCATGATCCAAGGGCTTAATCTTGACCGCAATTTTAAGCCATGGTTAAAGAAATCGATGATTCGATCATGCGTACTTGCTTACAAATTTACTTTCAAATTTGCCTTGGTTTTTTTTTGGCTTTGGTTACGGGTCTGCTGGGAGGCGGCGCAACGGAATGGCGGAGTTTGAGAGCTGTATTGAGCACAACATGTTTTGCAGGTCCAGCGTCGCCGCGCACGCGGTCAATCAGGATGCCGGCCGCGGCTGTCCCCATTTGGTACCCAGGCTGGGAGACGGACGTGAGCGGAGGATTTGTCATCTCAGCCAAATCCAGGTCGTCGAAACCTATAATCGATATATCATCGGGGCAATGCAAGCCGGCGTCGCGAACGGCCAGGAGGGCGCCGAACGCTATCAAATCATTTCCCGCGAAAATGACTGTCGGCCGTGGAATCATGCGAAGTAGCAGCATTGTCTTTGAATAGCCACCGTGCTTATCAAAGGTGGTTTCCTGAATGTATTCGGGAGCAATTTTGATCTTCTTCTCCCTGATTGCACGCTTAAATCCAATCACGCGATCTTCAACGTTTGTGAGGCGAGTGGGGCCGATAATTGCGGAAAGCTGTCTATGTCCTAGCTGAAGCAGGTGTTTTGTAGCGCAATATGCGCCATACTCATTGTCGGCTGTTACGGTGTCCCCATTCCAATGCTTTGGAATACGGTCAACGCAGACCAGTGCGGTACCTGATTTCTGGTAGGACACGGCCTGTGCAGTAAGCTCGCTGAAGTCAGATGGGATAACAATAAGTCCGGCGGGAAGGTAGGTTCGCAATTCGTTGAGGTGAATGAGCTCCTTCGAGACGTCATTGTCGGTATTGCAGAGGATTAACCGGTATCCATTCGAGAAGGCTGTGTCTTCCGCTCCGCGAACAACAGCTGGAAAGAAGGGGTTAGTGATGTCTGGGATAATCATCCCTATCACATTTGTTTTCTCACGGCGCAGCCCCCGCGCAAGCTGACTGGGTTGATAGCCCAGGGCATCAACTGCTTCCATCACTCTCTTGCGCAACGGCTCGCGGACGCGTGCCGAATTGTTGATGACATTCGATGCAGTGCCTAGCGAGACGTTTGCCATCTTCGCTATCTGCTTCATATTCGCCATGACTCCCCTTCCAAGAGCCAGCCCATTAACTGAACACGGTCGCTGGAGAACACGTGGAGATTGGTAATCCAACACCTATTGCTACCGAGTCTCTCACAGAGGTCAACCAGCAGGCACCACTTCTGACTAGCTGAAAGCTGAACAAATTCTCAAGGTCGTTCGACACGAAAGCTTGACAAGCATGGTCGAGCAAATCTATTGTTCGCTTTATCTTATATTGAAAGCTTTCATTTACATCATTAATCCCTGCCCAAACCCGACGACGAATTGCAGTTTTGCGGGACGTGGGCGGCGTCTATGGCATCTGGATGGCTTTGTAGATAGTGTCGCAGAGAAAAGCGAATGATAAACGATTTGTTGGTTACTTATAGGACGGTACAGTAATTCAAGAGTTCCGCAGTTTTCGCCAAGGCATCGGAAAATTTAGCAGAGGATCTAAGGCGTGTTCCAACCAGAGACCTATATAGTCACTCTTTCGCTCATGGTGATCAGCATGCTGTGCTGGGGATCATGGGCCAATACAGTCAAACTCTGCCCTGGTTACAAATTCCAGCTTTTTTACTGGGACTACGTCATCGGGTTGATCGCCGGTGCTTTGCTCTGGGGCGTAACGCTGGGAAACCTGGGAGGGACCGGCAGGTCGTTCCTTCCAGACCTAATGCATGCTGCTCCGTCGCATATTCTCATGGCCCTCATTGGCGGGGTCATATTCAATGTTGCCAACCTCCTCCTGGTAGCGGCCATCGATATCGCTGGGCTAGCAGTGGCCTTCCCTGTAGGCATCGGACTTGCGCTCGTGGTCGGTGCAATCAGCAGTTATATGATTCAGCCGCAGGGAAACCCGGTTGTACTTTTTGGCGGTATCACTCTCGTTGTTGTGGCGATTGTGCTCGACGCGATTGCCTATCGCCTGCGCGAGACGGAGCATCGCAAGATGACCAGGCGCGGCTTGATCATCAGTCTTGTCTCAGGCCTCCTAATGGGCAGTTTCTACCCATTCGTCTCCAAAGCAATGGCGGGCGATAATGCCCCCGGACCGTATGCCACGATTGTTTTCTTTGTATGCGGCGTGGTCCTATGTTCGATACCAGTGAATTACCTGTTCATGCGGCGACCTCTGGATGGAAGTGCACCAGTCTCGATGAGCGACTATTTTAGGGCGCCACGAGCCTGGCACATCTGGGGGATCCTCGGGGGAGCGATCTGGTGCACCGGAGCAGTGCTTAATTTCGTCGCCTCGCGCGCCCAAATCGTGGGGCCCGCCGTAGCGTACTCAATTGGCCAAGGTGCAACGATGATATCCGCGGGCTGGGGCGTCTTTGTCTGGCACGAATTTAAGTCAGCACCTCCGCGGGCCAAGACCTTCCTGGTGTGGATGTTTGTTTTCTTCGTGTGCGGGCTGACCGCCGTTGCTCTCGCCCCCGTCTTCTAATAAATACGGAATATAGTTCTTTCGAATTGAGGAATCATGCTTTCCAGGAGTAAGCCAATCGTAGTCGTAGGCAGCATCAACATCGACTTGGTAGCCAATACGGAGCGAATCCCCGTCGCAGGCGAGACTGTTCTCGGAAATAATTTTCAAATTCATCCCGGCGGCAAAGGTGCAAACCAAGCTGTTGCCGCCAGTCGGCTGGGCTATCCGGTACGATTGATTGGCCGTCTTGGGAGTGATACGTTCGGTACTCAACTTAGGGCAAATCTTGAGAGAGAAGGCGTTGATGTCGCGGGTGTAACGGTGGTTGAGGGAACGTCCGGCGTTGCTGTGATCGTGGTGGCTCAGAAGGGCGAGAACAGCATTGTGGCCACGGCTGGTGCGAACTCCCAGGTGACTCCCGAATACTTGGAAGCCAACATCGAGATCATTCGCTCAGCGGGCCTTGTGCTAACCCAGCTTGAAATCCCCGGGGAAGCCGTCGAATACCTTGCACAGACCTGCTCACGCGATGGCATCCCGTTGATTCTCGACCCAGCGCCGGCCAGGGAGCTCCCGCCTTCCCTTTTCAAGCATATTGAATGGTTTACGCCTAATGAGACAGAAGCCGATTTCTTTACAGGGAGTCCGAACACAAGCCGAAATGCCACAGATCCAACTTCTATTGTAGAAAGGCTGATGAGCAAAGGGGTCAAGGGCGTTGCGCTCAAAATGGGTTCACGCGGCGTCTATCTGGCATCCACCGACGGGCTCCGAGAGCCGGTCTGCTCATACCCGGTTGAGGCGATCGACACAACTGCTGCCGGGGATGCTTTCAACGGTGCCTTCGCGACAGGATTGATGCTCGGCAAAGGACCGGTAGAAAGCGCACGCTTTGCTGTTGCCGCAGCGGCTATCTCTGTCACGCGAGCCGGCGCCCAATCGTCGATGCCGATAACAGCGGAAGTCGAGCAGATGATCGCGATGGCCAATGCACATTAACTACGAGAGCAAGCATAGAGGAGGCGGCTTTTCAGCCAGGATAGGCTCCTCGCTGTGTGAAATCGGCAGGTTTGAGCGAACGCTTGTCACGTTGTCCAGTTGGAAGATCCTCTTACTTCCTTCACTTTTGAAAGGTGCGATGGCGAGATAGATGATGAAACTGAATCGCAGAGCATTTCTTGCTTCAACGGGTGGACTCCTGGCACAGGCAGGGATCGCGTCGCGATTATCCGCTCTGGGTATAACGGGGGCGGCGGATCAGACATCAACAGCCGATACTTTCCGTTTACGCATCGAGCCCTGCACGATCGACATTGGTCATGGTGTTTCCGTCAAAACGGTCGCCTACAACGGACAAGTACCGGGCCCCGTCCTACGCATGAAGGAGGGCAGACCCGTTACGGTGGACGTGACCAATGCGACAGCGAATGAAGACATCGTGCATTGGCATGGGCTCGCTACCGACAGTTTGAACGACGGTGCGATCGAAGAAGGTTCTTCAATGATCCCGTCCGGAAAATCACTGCGCTACCACCTGACGCCTCGGCCCTCTGGCACGAGGTGGTATCACACGCACGCGATGGCGATGTCCGATCTCACACTGGGCACCTACACCGGGCAGTTCGGATTTCTTTTGGTTGAAGGACGGCAGGAACCGGGACACTATGACCAGGAGATCAATCTGGCGATTCATCATTGGGAGCCATCGTTCGTCCCCATGGTGGACAAGATGCGTGAGCAGTCCCACAACATGCCGCAGACTTCAGGCTCCGACGTGGGTTACAAGTATGCAACCATCAACGGCCACATGCTGGGCGCGGGCGAACCCATCCGCGTAAAACAAGGCCAGCGTGTACTGATGCGTCTCCTCAATGCCAGTGCAACCGAAAATGTGGTGCTCGCATTACCTGGACATACTTTTCGAATCATCGCGATGGACGGCAATCCGGTCCCCAACCCAAGAAATGTGGAGGTACTCTCACTTGCTGTGGCGGAGCGCGTGGACGCCATTGTTGAGATGAATTCACCCGGTATATGGGTGCTTGGGTCCACTCTGGAAGAAAGTCGCAAGATGGGTCTCGGCATTGTGTTGGAATATACCGGTAAAACTGGCGTACCGGTTTGGAAGGATCCGGTGCCTGCGGAGTGGGATTACACACAATTCGGCGAGGACAAGCCCGTACCCGAACCGGAAAGAATCTTTACTCTGACCTTCCGCGACTCGGGCGCGTTGAACGGATCGAAGTTCGACACATGGACGATCAACGGGGACGCATGGCCGAACGTGAAGCCGATGGAGGTCCAACGAGGGAAGCGATATCGCATGCTCTTTCGCAATGCCAGCGGAGACCAGCACCCAATGCATCTGCATCGCCACACGTTTGAGGTGACGAAGATCGGGGATCGATCTATGAGCGGGCTGATGAAGGATGTCATCAACGTCATGCCGCTGGATACGGTCGCAGTCGACTTTGTTGCGGATAACCCCGGCGACACGTTGGTGCACTGCCATCAGCAGCTCCATATGGACTATGGCTTTATGCAGCTCATTAAGTATGTTGGTTGATCGTTGATTGGACCAAGGAAGGGCCGGATCGAGTGAAGACGGGACATTTAGCCAAAATTCGGGTCACCGCACTGGCTCTGACCACAATCGGTGTTGCCACGTATCTTAGCCCGATCAGCTACCTTAGGCCGACATATGCTGCAGCCGGGGTGGATAAGACCTCAAGCGGCTGGACAGCATACAACGGACAGAAAAGTGGTGATCATTACTCACCGCTTACGCAGATTAACCGGGCCAATGTAGCAAAGCTGAAAGTGGCCTGGACCTTCGACACGCATGAAGAAGGTGGTTTGCAGACGAATCCGTTGATCGTGGACCATATGCTCTTTGCCTACACGCCTTCACAGAAGGTTGTCGCACTCGATGCAGCCTCGGGCAAAGTGATCTGGACCTTCGAACCGGAGGCTCGTGGACAGCAACCCACACGGGGTCTCAGCTATTGGACAGATGGGAAGAGTGCCATTTTGTTTGCGGGAGCCCTAACGAATCTCTACGCGCTTGACCCGCAGACCGGAAAGCTGATTCCTACATTCGGGGATAGCGGCAAGCTGGACCTTCGTAAAGGTCTTACGACTGGCGATTACACCAAGGACTTCGCGGCTTTGACCACGCCGGGCATGATCTACAAGGACATGATCATCATCGGCTTCAGGGCACCGGAGGCAGAACCCGCTCTCCACGGCGATATACGCGCCTTCGATGTTCATACGGGTGCTCTCCGCTGGACATTCCACACCATTCCTCTGCCTGGCGAATACGGTTACGACACGTGGCCCAAGGAGGCATGGAAGGTTACGGGAGCCGCTAACAACTGGACCGGCATGACGCTTGATGAAAAGCGCGGGATTGTCTACGTTCCTACCGGCTCTGCAGTGAATGACTTTTATGGCTACGACCGCGTAGGGAATGATCTCTTTGCGAACACTTTACTTGCGCTGGACGCAAACACCGGCAAGCGAATCTGGCATTTTCAGGGCGTGCACCACGACATATGGGATCGCGATTTCCCTTCGCCGCCTGCGCTGCTGACGATTCACCGTGACGGCAAATCCATCGACGCAATCGCACAGCCAACCAAGCAGGGTTTTCTCTATCTCTTCGATCGCACAACAGGAGATCCCCTTTTCCCGGTGGAAGAGCGTCCTTTTCCTGCATCGAACGTTCCGGGCGAACTGACCTCGCCGACGCAGCCGGTACCTCTTCGTCCGGAGCCTTACGCGAGGCAATTGCTGACTGCAGACATGCTTACAACAAGGACGCCAGAGGCGCACGCATGGGCCGAGAAGGAGTTCAAGACCTTTCGTAGCGAAGGACAGTTCGTCCCATTGAGCGTGGATAAGCAGACCGTTGTCTTTCCAGGATTCGACGGCGGAGCCGAATGGGGCGGCCCGGCTGTCGATCCCCGTACTGGTGTCATCTACATCAATGCCAACGATATTCCCTGGACCGGTGGCCTCGCCGAAAACGAAACTGTCGGCGTGGGCTCAACCGTCTACCAAAGTCAATGTGCGGGCTGCCATGGTGGAGAAAGAAAAGGCTCGCCTCCAACATTTCCATCACTCGTTGATATCGACAAGCGCCTTACGGATACAGCGATCACCGAGGTTATCCATGGCGGAAGAGGACGCATGCCTTCTTTTCCGAACATCACCGACGCTCGCCTGGAAGCGCTTCTAGATTTTGTGAAGACGGGCCGTGACTCCGGCGCATCTGGCGCGTCACGTTCATCCACGAGACCGGACGCTGCGCCCGGACCAGTGGCTGGGCAACCCGTCGGGGTAGGAGATCCCGCCGTGGCTGCGGGAGCAAAGCTTTACAAGAAGAACTGTGCCATCTGCCACGGCGACGATCTCTTGGGCGCGCCATCAAACTATCCTGCGCTCATCGGTGTACGAGCGCGGTTGGGAGACAAGCAGATTCTCGCCAATATTCACGAGGGTAAAGGCAGAATGCCTGCCTTTCAGAAGCTTACTGATGCGGATACCTCTGCCATTCTCCGCTTCCTCGGTGACAGCGCAGATCCTATTACAAACCCGGCAGAGACTTCCTCAAAGCGCGAAGCAGAGCCGACTGCAGAGCCAGCAGTCATGGCTAAGTATCTCTTCACA
Organism: uncultured Acidobacteriaceae bacterium; assembly: GCA_963738855.1. Taxonomy (GTDB): domain Bacteria; phylum Acidobacteriota; class Terriglobia; order Terriglobales; family Acidobacteriaceae; genus Edaphobacter. The sequence goes on from CAVTYC010000001.1 coordinate 790,489, forward strand.
GGCTACAAGAAATTTCTTGATCCGGATGGATATCCTGCCGTTGTGCCGCCTTGGGGAACGCTGAACGCGATCGATCTCAATACCGGCAAGTATCTCTGGAAGGTCCCGTTGGGAGAGTATCCAGAGCTAGCCGCGAAGGGGATGAAGAATACTGGCTCAGAAAATTATGGCGGTCCGATCGTAACGGCAGGCGGCGTTGTTATCATCGCTGGCACCATCTATGACAGGAAGATCCGAGCCTTCGACACTAAGTCCGGTGAACTCCTTTGGGAAGCCGACCTCCCCTATGCCGGCAACGCAACTCCAGCAACCTATATGGTCGATGGAAAGCAGTATGTCGTGATTGCAGCCAGCGGTGCACGTAATGGAAAAGGCCCACAGGGCGCAGCATATGTCGCCTTCGCGCTACCGTAACCCTGCTAGTGAATCATCAGCCATTCAAATGGTTACGCCTGCGGATCTCCCGGATCAGCGCACTGTGATCTAGTTCACCATCTCCATGGTCCACCATGTCTTCGAACAGTGAGTTCACCAGGGTGGCCACTGGAAGTGACAGCCCGATGGTATTCGCGTAATTTATCGCATTGCGCGTATCTTTCAGTTGGTACTTCGCGGGGCCACCCGGTGCGAAGGACCGTTCCGCCATCCGCTTTCCGTGATGCTGCAGGATCACGGAATCGGCGAACCCTCCTGCCAAGGCCTCGCGCACCACCGCTGGGTTCGCTCCTCCTTGCTCTGCCAGCAGCAATGCCTCTGAAACTGTCGCGATGGTACTGGCAACAATCATCTGGTTGACCAGTTTAATCAGTTCTCCGCAGCCTACCGGTCCAACGTGGGTGGGACGTCCCAATACTCGCAGCAACGGTTCAACGCTATCAAAGTCTGACGCAGATCCGCCCACCATGATGGCAAGCGTCGCATTACGGGCGCCGTTTTCACCACCTGATACCGGTGCGTCGAGGTAGCGGATACCGAGCGCGGCGGCCTTCTCTGCTTGCACAGTCGCTTCCGAAACAGCCATGGAACTCATCACCACGATTGCCGTCCCAGACTCCATCGCGGAAGCAACACCTTCTTTACCAAACAACACTTCGTCGCACGTCGGGCCGTCACTCAGCATGCAGATCAACGTCGAGATATCTCTCGCTACTTCGCTTGGTTCCGCGCACACTTTCGCTCCTGCCTCGCGCAGAGATTCCAGTTTGTCCGCAGACCTGTTCCACACTTGCAGCGAATACCCCGCCCGCAATAGATGATGCGCCATGGGACGTCCCATGATACCTGTCCCAATAAATCCAATAGCCAACTTATCCCTCATTCCATCTCCTCAGATGAGATTACCCTTACGTTCCCGCATCAGTGGAAAGCGTGATAATCCCACGCCAGCCGCAGCAACTACCGTAGCAATAACGAGGAAGCTGATTCGATAAGATCCAGTCTGCACATAAAGCCACCCCGTAAACATAGGTGCAAAGAATCCGCTCAGGTTTCCAATCGAGTTCACCAACGCAATTGCGGTTGCAGCCTGCAAGCCGATAACCAGGGTTGCAGGGATAGTCCAGAAGACGTTTATCGCGCTATAAAGCCCCGCAGCAAATAGCGTGAATCCAACCATAATTGCTATAGGGCTATTCACAATTAACGAAGCCGAGATCGCTATAGCGCCGAACACAGCAGCAGCGCCGGAATGTACTCGCCGCTCCTGTGACCTGTCGGAGTGCCTACCCCACCAGTACATTGCAACGCACGCCGCGGCATAAGGGATCGCGCTCAGAAAGCCAGTCTCTAGCAATCCAATATGCAGGCCATGCTGATTGAGTGATTGCAATACCGTAGGCAGAAAGAAGTTTGTGGCATTCGAACCACACGTTATGCCGAAGTAAAGCGCAGCCAAGGTCCATACCACCGGGTTCTGCAGCGTCTCCCGAACCAGTTCGCTCTTGCTGGCAGATGTCCTTCCAACTCGCCCTACACTTTCCTGCTCTGCGGCCAGTTCCCTCGTCAGCCAAAGCCGCTGCTCCTCGTTCAGCCATGCCGCGTTCTCGGGAGAATCGGTCAGATAGAACAGGCAAACGATGCCTAATACAAGCGCCGGCACACCTTCGCAAAGGTACATGACACGCCAACCCTGCCAGCCTAGGCTTGTCCCGAAATGCATCAGAACGGCGCTGAGAGGTGCCCCAATTACCTGGGCTACCGGAAATCCAATGTAGAACCCGGCCATCGCCTTTGCCTTGTATCTCGCCGGTACCCAGAGCGACAAGAAGAACACGATCCCCGGAAAGAACCCTGCTTCGGCAACCCCCAGCAGGAAACGCAAAAGAAGAAACTGACCTAGTGTGCGTAGCAGGCACATCATCGACGCGATCACTCCCCAACTGATCATGATCCGCGCAATCCAGATACGTGCACCAAAATGATGTAGAAAGATGTTGCTGGGAATCTCGAATAGAAAATATCCGATGAAGAAGATACCTGCACCAAGCCCATATAGAGACTGGCCGATGTGCAAATCGCGATTCATCTCCAATGCGCCGACCGAGACATTCGTTCGATCCAGTACATTCACCACGAAAAGTAGCATCAGGAATGGCAGGATTCTGCGAAAAACCCTTCGCATCACCTGAACCTCCATGGAAGCTGCTTGACTAGAAATCAAATGCGCCATGGGTTACGTTTCCGCAATATGCTCTTCCATGTGAGCACGAATGATCTCGTCGATGCTCACATCTTGGGGGAATCCAAGCGATGTGGCCTTCCGCGCTTCAACATGAGAAGGCCAGCTTTCGACGATCCGCTGAATCTCCGCATTCGGCTCCCAGATAATTTTGCGTACTGCATCGTTACCGGCAATCCTTCCGAGTGCCTCAATCATTTCGCCAATAGTGACAGTAATACCCGGCAGAGGAATGGTTCTCGACGGTCCCACCATATCCTCGCTAAGTTGCATCGCCATCACCAGCGACCGTAGCGCCGAGCGAGGAGACGAGATGTAAACCGCCGTCTCCTTCTTCACCGGACATACCGCTTCCTGGCCCGCGATCGGCTCACGAATGATCGAACTCACGAATGAGGATGCTGCACGGTTCGGTTTTCCGGGACGGATCGCGATTGTGGGAAGACGCACGGTACGCCCGTCAATGAATCCACGGCGGCTGTAGTCAGCTACGAGTAATTCCGCTACTGCTTTTTGCATGCCGTAGGAAGATTGCGGCGTAGGCGCAGTCTGGTCTGTCACGGTGGTCGGCAATTCACCACCAAAGACCGCAAAACCGCTTGTATTAACCAGCCGCGGCCGTCGTCTTTGCCTACGAAGTTCCTCAAGCAGACAGAGTAAGCCGTGGATATTCACGTTCATGCCAAGGTTGAAATCTGCTTCCGCAGCGGAACTTACTACCGCCGCCAGATGCCACACCATATCTGCTCCGTTCGCAGCCATGGCTACCGCCGCGGAATCATTCAGGTTCCCTGTGAGCACTTCCACGCGTGCGTCTTGCGGAACTCCGTCCAGCGCACAGGTATCAAAGACAGTGATTGTATCGATATGTACGGATTGACCCGCGATTTCCACGCTTCCAACCTTGAGTAAGTGCGCGAGCAGGCGCCTGCCCAGAAACCCCGAGCCGCCCGTGATCAGTATCTTCATTGCTGCCTCATTATGTTTGGCATAACTGTTGTCCATTTACAGTGTGTCACTGTGAAGAAGAGCAGTTTGAACGGCAATTGCGGCTTCGATCTAACTCAAAAGTGATTGCTCCGCCCGCGCGTCATCCTTTGTCACAGTGCGCGGCTCCAAACCAGACTTCGCGAGGATGACATAGATTACGAAGCTGACGATGAAGCTATAGAGCGCTGCAGGTTGCGAATAGCTTTTGAGGGCTGGGGGGAGTGGGAGAGCAGGGAGAACGCCAACAATAAATCCTGCCGCCCACGCCACGTACCCGGCCCAGTTGATACCTAACCTTGGTCCGGCCCACTTACGGCCGCTCAACAGGTAGTCGGCAGCGATCGCGCCGCAAATGGGACTGAACGAGGCACCGACGATTCCGAAGAAGCCAATCAGATTACCCGCTACACCGGTGACAGCCAGCAGGATACCGATGGTGGCCCCGATCATCGTTGAGAGAAGGCGCGAAACTTGCGGAATCATCGTAGACAAACTGTTGCCAATGAGGAGGGAACAAAAGCAGGTAGCCGGAATCGAGGCCAGCGCAAAGAGGAAGAACATCGCCGTCGCAACTGGGCCACCGATGGATTTCACAACGTCGTCGTATCGATATCCGGTGAGAGAAGGGTGAAGACCATGCGCGCCTGCTACCGAGAGCAGCGCCAGCCCGCCTGCGACCACAGCGGCGAGCAAGATGCCCACGAGACCACCCCAGCGAACGTCTTTTGCATTTCGGCTATTCATTCCGAAGTCAGCGCCCGCGGCACCACCTGTAGCGAAGAAACCTAAAACAATTGCCAGCATCGCTACGAAGGCTCCATGCGTGTCTGTCTGCGCTGGTGCCGGTGCATAGTGAGCGATGCCGGCCGACGTCTTCCAGAAGACAACGATGAGCATGACCAGAGGAATGGAGTTCAGCAGGAGCGCAACCTTGCCCACGTATTGAATCCCCTTCACGCCGACATAGGCCATGGTGTATCCCCAGACCATGCCCACGATGACGAACGCGGTTGAACCGGGTCGAGCGGTGAGGCCGAAGCCTTTCAAGATAAAATCGGTAGCAATAAACGTGGCAACAGAGAACCAGCCGATCTGCAGAAGGCCCATAAGCAGTCCTGGCATGGCATATGCGCCGATGGTTCCGAATGTAGAGCTGGCGACAACATAGAGCGGATATCCGCTCTTCATACCCAGCATCGCCGAGGCAAAGTAGTACAGCACGTAACAGAGTACAGCCGCAACTATCAAGGCTGCGAAGCAAACTCCCAGTCCCGCATGGCTGATGGTATTTTCGCCGATCGACTGATAGAACGCGATCCAGAGGAAGACTCCTGCGTAGCTGGGCGCGGTGTTCGTATACCAGGGTTTGCGGTTCTGTGGTGGATTCGATACGGCCTGCAGGATGTAGCTGGGCTGTTGGTTCATGGCGCTGATAGGATCACCTCGGTAGACCGTACAACTGAGTGCTTTAGGGATTCACTTATTTCACATCTACGAATGCTTTATAGGCGTCTTCGACTTTAGAAGCGTCAAATTTTCCCGTATACGCGATGATCCGATATCGCAAGGTCTCGGTCTGGTCTTTTTCCATCTTCCACTCCCGCCACGACCTGTTAGGTCCAAAGCCAAACTGCTCATCCACTCTCCAGGAGCCTGGAAATCCATCATTGCCGGGATGGTCAAACACCACGATGTGGGCCAGATCGTCTCGGCCGTCTTCCTGAATTCCGACATCAACCCATTTGGCGTGCTGAGCCTCAGCACTCTCGTTGCGCACTCCGTTCGAATTGACGGCTTCAGCACGAACACCTGCATGCCACGGCATACGAACGAACAAGCCGCTGACATAGTATTGGCCGAACGTGATGTGGGTCTTCGATTGTCCCTGCCACTGGAGATCGAGGATGTACTTGCCATCGACTTCCTGCATGGACCAGTTTTGCGTCTCCGTCAGGACAGTGGCACCTTTTTCATCGAGCATGTCATAGACAGTCTGCCACTTCACAACCTGTCCCTCCGGCTCAATCACTCTGGCAGAGACTTTTCGATAGTGATCGTTCTGCCACTTCATGAAGTAATCCTGGCCATTGACCATCTTCAAGCCCCAGAAAATTCCCATCTGGTGAGGGTGATGGGTGGGACGGAACTCTGTTATCAGGCCTTTTCCATCTGGTGCTACGATCGGATGGATGTACGGTCGGGTATCGTCATAGGCATTCTCGGTGAGAATGGGCGTCTTTTCGTTGCCTCGATAGACCTTGATGATCCTATTCTGATCGTCGTGTTCTATCCGAAGTGAGCGCTTCGCAACGGCGGATCCTTCTTGAGCGCGAAGAAGAGCTCCTTGTGGAAACACCAACAACAGCAGCAGCGCAAGCACTATCACCGTGCTCTTCGAGGCCCTCACACTGCGACGACTGCAAATAATCGAAATTTTCATAACTCCCTGCTAGTCGAGCTTTCGAAAATCCGGTAGTGCCACCTGACGACCTGCCTGCATGGCCGACTCGTGAGCGCAGATACCGGCACAGGTCCAATTTACCGATTGATAGACATCGGGAAACGAAGGTCGCCCCTCCACAATGCTCGAAACAAACTCATGCACAAGGTGAGGGTGGGAACCGCCGTGGCCTCCCCCCTGAATGAACGAGAGATGCTCGTTCGCTTCGTCGTAGACTCCCTTTGTCGTGAAACGCTGGATCGGTTCGGGAAGAAGACGGGCGTAGTCCGGTATGGTTACACGCTCCGGCTTTTCGCCGACGTGAATCACCGCCTGTTCGTCTTCGATCTGAGTCCATTCGAATGCGACTTTGTCTCCGTAGACGTCAAAGCTCTCGCGATACTGTCGTGCGGTCTCGAAGAGGGAGCGAGTGACTTCGAAAGAAAGCTGCTGGTCGCGCACCTTGAACAAGGCACTCTCAACGGCAAACGGTGATCCATACTTAGCAACTAAGCGGTCTTCAATTTTGCCGGAGCCATAGCACGACACATACTCGGCTTCGCCGCGGACCAACGCCAGGCAAGGGCTGACGGCATGGGTTGCATAGTGCATGGGCGGGAGACCTTCCCAATATCCAGGCCAACCAGCCATCTCCTGCTGATGAGAGCCACGCATAAACTGAATGCGTCCAAGCTTCCCTGTATCCCTGAGTTCGCGGACGAAAAGAAACTCGCGGCAATAAATTGCCGTTTCCATCATCATGTAATTCTTGCCAGACGCTTTGGCAGCCTTGACGATCTCTGCACACTCCTCCACGGTTGTGGCTGCCGGAACCGTACAGGCGACGTGCTTTCCTGCCTGGAGCGCTGCGACGCTCTGCGGTGCGTGCAGGTGAATGGGCGAGTTGATGTGGACCGCATCTACATCAGGATCCTGGATGAGGTCGTCAAAATTCTCGTATCGCTTACCGACGTTGTACTGGTCTCCGACTTCGTTCAGCTTGTCTGTTGACCGTTGACAGATCGCGTACATATTGGTGTTGGGGTGGTTCTGATAAATTGGAATAAACTCTTTACCAAATCCCAGCCCCACTATTGCCACATTTAACTTTGCTCGTCCCAAGCTACGACTCTCCTTTGCCATTCGCTTCCGGGTTTAAGACGACAGATCTTGCGGACGTCACAAGTCAGCCTGTAACGTTCAGTGACTTCCAGCAGCGCTCGATTTCACAGTGGGCAGAGCAAATGCGACATACTTGTCGCCTGACTTTGTCAGCTGTTTACCTCCTCCACCGCAAGCGATTACTACATATTCTTTACCGTTTGCTTCGTAAATCGCCGGGGTAGCGATGCCGGCCGCAGGCAAGTCAGCTTGCCAGAGGAGTTTTCCGGTCATCTTGTCAAACGCTCTGATCTTTTCGTCTCTGGTAGCAGCGATGAAGACGACTCCACCCGCTGTTACCACGGGTGCACCGAAGTTCTCGCTACCTGCATGAATTCCCTTCGCCTGCAACTCTGGATAGTCTCCGATGGTTTGTTTCCAGACGACCTTGCCAGTATTGAGATTGATTGCTGTCAGGTGTCCCCATGGAGGCTTCACTCCTGGGTATCCCTCTCGAGTAAGGAACTTGCCACTGCTCCCTTCTTGATAAGGGATCTGATAGTACGTAGGCAGGTCTGTTCGAGATGCATCCTCAAACCTCGTCTCTTGACGGGCTTTCAAATCGAGCACGTACGACGCGATTGCCGTTCGCTGGCCCTCCGTGAGATGTGTGAAAGGAGGCATCGTCCCTTTGCCAGTAAAGATCAGACTCTTGAAGGATGCCTCGTCGAGTCCCAAGCCGACCAGTGAAGGGTAGTTCCCCTGCCCCTTGCGGTCCGCACCGTGACAGCCAGAACAACTCTGCTGATAGAGTTTTTGCCCCGCCTCCAGATTTGTGAGCCCCGATAACTCGCTGGTGTCTCGATGTCCTTCCATTCTCGGACCGATCACCCACGGCGATTCATTGGCGTTGATATACATGATCTCGGTGTCGGGATCGAATGCCGGCCCTCCCCATTCGCCACCGCCGTTGAAACCTGGACTCTGTATAGTGCCTCGCGTGGAGGGTGGATTCCACATATTGTCGTGATCGAGCGCACGGAACCTTCTTAGAAGGTCCTGGTAAGAATCCGGCGAGATCCCATCCTTGAGCAGATCGTCTTCGGTGAGAACCTGTCGAACATACGGCTCGAAGAAAGTCGGCTCCGGTTGCGTGGGGGATGTGTACTCTCCTTTAAGCTGAGTCTGCGGAACCGGCACTTCTTTGATGGGATGAATCGGTTTTCCGGTGACCCGGTCGAACATGAAAATAAAGCCTTGCTTCGTGGTTTGAACAACCACGTCCCGTTTCTTGCCAGCCATTGTGGTCGTCGCAAGAATTGGCGCAGTTGGATTGTCCCAATCCCAGAGATCGTGATGGACTTCCTGGAAATGCCAGAGCAACTTACCAGTCGCTGCATCCAGTGCTAGTGTGCTGTCCCCATAGAGGTTGTCACCGCGCCTGTTGCCTCCCCAAAAGTCAGGTGTGGGCGAACCGGTTCCCGTGAATACAATCCCGCGCTCCTCATCCAGGCTCAAGCCACCCCATGCGTTGGCCGCTCCAACATACTTATAGGCTTCTTTGTTTTCGTAGGTCTCGTAGCCTGGCTCTCCGGGGCGAGGAATGGTATGAAATACCCATCGCCGTTTACCAGTGTGAACATCGAACGCCAAAATGTCGCCCGGTGGCGTCAGCGGTCCCTCCGACATCCGTGATCCCACGATGATCAGGTCGCGATAGATAATTCCCGGACTCGTCAACGAGATATGAAAATCCTGAGCCGTCTTCAGGTTGACAGATCCAGTTGGCGGCGGCGTCCAGTCCATTGCGTCATGCAAATCGACGACCCCGTTGTCTCCGAACGACGTGATTAGCTTCCCCGTCAGAGCGTTGACGCAATACAGCGCGTGCCCTCCACCAGGGGCATAGATGATCCTCTGATCTGTTTCAGAGCCTCTATAGAAAGAGAGGCCACGCGAGATCTTAGTTGAGGAGGCAAAACTTCCTCGTCCAACGTTTTTGCCCTTCACTGGCACGCTCACCGGATCGTAGACCCATTTCTCCTTGCCGGTAGCAGCATCCAGCGCAAACAATTTGAGCTGCGGATTCAACCCGTAGAGCGTGCCATCCACGATCAGCGGGTTGGTTTTCATGTCAGTTGTATTGGTGTCGGATGCCTGCGTTGAAGAGTACGTCCACGCCACCTGGAGCGTCGCTACATTTTTGGCGTTGATCTGATCTAGCCCTGAGTACTTGATATTTGCATTGCCCCCCTGGTAGACGCGCCAATTCCGACAGGATTCGTTATTTGAAGCCGTTCGTGGCGCAGCTCCCGTGGTAATCAAGACGGCAATACAAAGAGCGCCGAAGGCTATCGAAGCACCAGCGCTTCTTTTCAGGAACGAACGACCCGACGTGGACATGAGATCTCCTTACAGAGTTAGGCGTGTTTGCACACCTTTTGCAATAAAAACCGCTCTTTGGGCGGTTGAATAATAGGCAAGGCTGCTTTTTTCGCAGCCTTGCCTTCGCAGTCTTGCTAGAACAAAAACTTTGCACCAAATTGAATATTTCGAGCAAGGTTGTTTCCTGTATCGCTGATGACACCAAAAGCCGAGGTGCCTAGATCAACGCCCGGAAAGCCGAAGTTGGGATGATTGAGAATGTTGAAGAACTCCGCTCGAAGTTGAAGAGATGCCCTTTCCTTGAACTTGAAATCTCTGAAGGTTGAGAGATCCAGCTGCTTCAGCGGAGGTCCGTACATCGAGTTGCGTCCGACATTACCGAGGGTATAAAGAGGCTGAGCCGCGAACGCCTTGACATCAAACCATTCGTTGATCGAGCGATTGATGTCGTGAGGATCTCCGACCAGGTTGGGCCGGTCGCCACTACCTGTATTGGCCCTTGCAGAAGAGTTTTCGACCGTGAAGGTTGGACCGCTCTGCATGACCAGAATGCCGTTGAACTGCCAGTTATTTATAAGAGCGCCAGTGAAGCGATTGCCGTTCCAATGGAATGAAGGCGCATATGTTGCCGTCATAATCCAGCGGAGCCGCAGGTCAACGTCGGAATTTCCTCTGTCCAGCTTGCGGTTGGTGCTCATCAACGGGTAAGGACCAGCCGTACTCCCGGGCTTGCAACCGCCACGGCAGGGAGCATCATCGATCGCGTGTCCATAGGTAAAGTTTGTCGATAACCCAAAGCCATGTGTAAAGCGCTTCTCGAGAGAACTCTGCAAGGCGTGATAGTTCGAGTTGCCTTCAGTAACCGCCTCAGAGATGGAGGAGATTCCAGGCAATTGAGCATAAAACCTTCTGCGTGGCTGGACGGCACCGGGACCAGGGAGCGCCTGGTCGATCTCATAGGCGATGCCCAATTTCCTTCCGCCCAGGCCGACGTAACTCACTGTTGCTACCAAGCCCGAACCAAACTCCCGTTGAACGGTCAAGTTGTACTGCTCGACGTACGGCATTCGGTTTCCCATATAAAGGGCGTTCAGACTCCCCGCCGGGTTTGCGGGATTATCCGCCACCGGGGTCGGTAGGCCTGCGGACAAGATGTTGGCGACGGCCGTTGGTGAGGTCGTTATGTTGAGCGTGCTCACGAATGGCGCGTTCCGCAGGCCCTGACTATTCCCCACTACCGGCGGGAAGAAGCTGATTCCGAAACCGCCACGGATCACAGTACGGGGCATCACATTGTAGGCAAAACCAACACGCGGAGAGAAGTCGTTGTACGGAATCTCTAGGCCGCCGCTCTTCGAGATTCCGTCCACGAGCGCGTTCTCAATGCGGAAGTTGTTCAGGTTCAGGTTGGCGCCCTGCCCGTGCGCCTCTGCAGGAGGAGTAATGATGTCGTACCGAATTCCAAGGTTTAATGTAAGCGCTTGGCTGAGCCGCCAGTCATCCTGCGCGTAGAACCCGTATTCGGCAGCGTGAAAATCCGGCCGGTACAACGTCTTCGACCGGACCGTACTGGTCGGATAACCGAGCAGCAGCGATGCGATCGCGTGCCCCCCATTGCCATTTCCATCGCTCGAAGACTGCGAGTTGAAAGTAAACTGGCCCTTGGCCTGATTACTTTGGAACTGCATCAGACGCCGAAATATGAGATTCGTTCCTACCTTGAAGCTGTGTTTTCCAGCCATCTTGGTGGCAGCCGCCGCGTATTGATAGACGTTGTTGTAGTCGGTAATCGGGGTAGACGTGCCGTCTCCGAGGCCGCGAAAGCCGCTCACGCTGATCGGTGAGAGACCGGAACTGTCATCATCCACGTTTGCCCCAGGAATACCTAGTTGGGTATCGACGTTATTTCCGTAGTTCGGAGGCTGGGTGTGATTGGCGATTCTTGCGTAGCTGAGGCTTTGCTGAAGTATCAGCGTGGGATTGAAGGTGTAAATGTAACTAAGGGCGGCGTTCTGCGCTCGCAGGCGCGCTGGGCCTGCAAAGTAACCGGTGTCGCTGCCAGCCTGGATAGAACCAACAGCTGGTAGTTCGGGTGGAAGAAAGTTATAGACATCGTCAAACGAATAGCGAGCGAAAAAAGTGCCTTTCTGTCCAAACTGGTGGTCGACCCGGGTATCGAACTTGTTGTCCACAACACGCCGATCCGGGCTGTAAGTGAAGTTGTTAACCGTTCCGGAGGTCTGCGGCAGAGGATAGAGATTCAATAGCTTTTGACCTGCGGGATCTATTCGGTTGGCGGGAATTTGATTGTTGGCAAAAGGTGCACGGGTAATTGGGTCGAATATGTTGGCAATGCCTGCGAAGTTGCCCTGTCGCATCGCCAGCGTAGGAACCGTACTGGTGTAGGTGAGTCCTTGGCTGAGGCGAGTCCCTTCATAATCAACGAAGAAGAACGTGGCGCCTTTCTTGATCGGTCCTCCAATACTTCCACCAAACTGATTCTGCTTATAGTCAGGTTTTGGCCCAGCGGGGGTAAAGAAATTCTTTGCGTCTACGGCCTCATTCCGAAAGAACTCATACGCAGACCCGTGAAAGTTATCTGTGCCTGACTTTGTAAGCATCACGATGACGCCGCCGGCGGTCCGGCCCAACTCCGCGGAATATCCGTTGGTGACGACTTTGAACTCGGATATCGCGTCGACCGAGGGCTTGATGATGATGGTGCCGATGTACCGTTCATTGTCGTCGAGGCCATCGATCAGGAAATTGTTGGTGTATGACATCTGACCGTTGACCGTAACGTTTGAGCTGGAGCGGCGATCGTCGGGGCGATTGCCGGTAGCCAATCCATTGGCTGCGCCGGCGTTAGCACCTGCTGACAACTGAGCAAGCTGCATGAAGTTTCGCCCGTTCAAAGGAAGATTCTCGACTGCATGCTGGTCGAACAGGGTACCCAGACTGGATGTGTCGGTTTGCAGTGCAGGCGTTTGCGCCTCTATCTCTACCGTCTCCTGAACCTGGCCGAGTGTCATGTGAATATCGAGTCTTTGCCGGTCTCCCTGGGCGAGCGTAATCTCACGCATCCTCGAGACTTTAAAACCGGCCAACTCCGCAGTGACACGATATCGGCCCACGGGTAGTAGAGTGACCGAGAAGTTTCCACCGCTGTCTGTTTCGGTGGTTCGCTTGAGTTCCGTTTCCACATTGACTACGGTAATTTTTACGTTCGGTAGTAAGTCTCCAGTCGGATCGGCAACCGTTCCAACCACATCGGCCGTGACTACCTGCGCAAACGCGGGACGCGGGAAACCGCAAAGCACGAAAGCCAGAACAACCATGACGATATAAGCGAATGCATTCCTTTTGCTATCGCTAACCGTCACCGAGTCGTTTACTTGATGCATATCTACTACCTCCCAGGACTTTCCGAAAGAGCCGAATATACGTGTCCAATTCAAAATGAAAGCTTTCATTTAAACCTGCTTGTAGATCGTCGCTGCATGCTGAAGTCGCAGCGGCTGGCATTACTTGAAAGCTTTCATTTTTTGTTCGAACGAACGTTACGTCAACATTCAAAGCGCTGTCAACAACAAAATTTTGACTGACACTCGAACTGTGTCGCCCTTACGACGAACTACTTTGACATCCCATTCGAGCAGATCGATTCTTTACGAGGCTCGACTTGTAGCTGGTAGTGCGATGGACTATGCTGATCGATTTATCGGGCCCCTATCTCAGAGTAGGAGGAGCGATTTATGTCCAGCGTTCTATCGCCAAACCAGAGTCTTGGAACCAATCAAGCGATCTTCTCACCCAGCAACACCTTCGAACTGATCATGCAGAGCGACGGAAATTTGGTCCTCTACCGCAGATCGACCGGGCACGCACTATGGGCTACCGGGACCAACGGAAAAGATGTTATGCGGGCGATCATGCAATTCGACGGCAACCTGGTCCTCTATCTTTTCAATGGGAAGCCTGCCTGGGCTTCCAACACGAATGGCAATCCGAACTCTTATCTGGCCGTGCAGGATGACGGCAATCTCGTCATCTATAAACCCAATGTTCCAATCTGGGCCACGAACACGGTAAATCAATAACAAACTGTCACTGGATGCCCGAAGGCGGCCTTGATTCGCGATGTCCGCGTCGCCTTCGGGCATCTCTCAGCTCCTCGTAAGGCAAGATTTGGGTGGGGCATCCGGCCACCAGAGAAAATGAGTCTGCTATCGTTCACACATCCAAGGCTCAATGGATTCGAGAGAGGAACGATATGAAGAAAGGTTACTGGATAGTTGCGTACCGGACGGTTGGCGACGAGGCGACGATGAAGAACTATGTTGCGCTGGCGGGAGCGGCGCTGGGTCCGTTTGGGGCGCGTCTTCTGGTTTCGCCGGGGAGTGCGGTTACGGCTCACGAGGCTGGGCTGAAACAGATGACGGTGGTGGTGGAGTTCGATAGCTACGAGATCGCTTTGGCTGCGTATGAGAGTGAGGATTATAAGAAGGCGCTGGCCGCTCTTGGCTCAGGTGTGGAGAGGGATTTTCGGATCGCTGAGGGGGTTTAATGGTGGGCTTAAGCGAAAGCGGTTCGAGCTTCGCTCGAATGAACCCACTCACGCGATGAGACTGCATGAATGGGGCAACCGGCGTGGTTGTCGGCTGGGAGTGTGGGGCTTTGTTGTGTTAAAGGCATGGCTTCAGCCATGCCGCTGAGAGTCGGGATGGGGAGCGGCTTTAGCCGCTGAGGTACTCGTCGAGTCGCAGCTTTGGATTGGCTGAAGAGAACGGATAGGATTCGGCGTTTTCGCAAAGCCGGGCTGTCACTGGGTTTTGGTGGAGATAAGTACGACGGATGTTGTAGTCGGCGTCGTCGCGGATGCGGTGGTCCGTGAAGCCTCGTTGCCAGACGGGGATTTTGGAGGCGAAGCGATGAGAGAAGCCGCCCTTGATGAGCTGCATCGTTCGTTCAAGAGTGATGTCGGTTGGGGTGATGAGGAGATGCAGATGGTCGGGCATGACGACGTAGGCGTGCAGGAGATAGCTGGTTCGGTAATGGTCGATGGTTTCGAGGAGGAGGGCGGCGTTGCGCTCGACCTGGAAGAGTCGGCGGCGGTTGTGAGTGGCTGTGGTGATGAAGTAGGTGCCGGGTCTGGCGGTGCGGCTCGGGATCGCCATTCGGCGATTGTAAAACGTACCTCAGCGGCTAAAGCCGCTTTTCTCTCGTTACTGTTGCGGCACGGCTGAAGCCGTGCCCTTAAGCAAGGCGGTTCGAGCTTCGCTCGAATGAACACTCATGCGATGAGACTGCAGGAATGCGCAACAGCTACTTCAACGCCGCAGTACGCATATCTGTAACCTTTGAAGACTGCCTTCCGAAAATCCCATGGAGTTTAAGAAGCTGGTGAGTGTTATTGAGTAGCGCAGGGATTGTGGCCAGCCCATAAAGATTAGTAAAAATCCCAACTAGCTGGACGGAGGTGTGAGCCGAAGAAAGATTCGCGCAAAATATACAGCAGATGCAAGCTATAAGGAGTACCGCAATCGAAGTAATATAAGCGGCATTGATAGTCTCTAGGACCCTCTGCGACGCTAACCACTGTCCAAAAGGTGTATTCGCAATCCAGAAGAGACCGATCCATAGCGCAAGCGACGCACCAAGAAGAACGGTGAGAAGCGAAAGCGCGTCGCGCGCCGCTACATGCATAAAATTTGAGAGCGCTGTCTTTCCCCAAATATTGGCCGACACCGAAAGCCCGAGCACGGCCGCTGCCGGCTCTAGAATGTACGCTCGAAGCTGCTCGGCCTTTGTCACGTCTAGTTGGATTCCGGGAGACTGCTCATGGTTTCGTCAATCCGATTAATAATCGCACGAAGAAGTCGTTGTTCAGCCTTTTTACTGCTAGCTACCTCCATACCTTCTACATAATTACGAAGGTCGCGAAGGTCGAGACGGGCAACATCATCAGCGATAGTGAATTTCTCAGATTTACCTCCACGACGACCATAGACACCGATGTTTCCCTTTCGGTACCCATTTAAAGCCATATCGATAGACATGCGAGGTATTGAATTTGGCCCCATTTCAAGGCCCCGCTCACTTCTCATGTCTTCGGTTAGTTCTCGAATCCCACTTTCCTTCATCTCGTTATAAAGTTTTTGAAAGGTAGGTCCCAGATCAGGATTTGGAATCCGTAGTGTCAATCGGAGTCGTGTCACTTGATCAAAACTTCGTAGGCGCTGTTCGACAATCTGTCGCGGAGCGATTGGCTCAAGATCTACACGGGATGTGAAACCGGCATCGTGCGCTGCTGAACTAAGAATGAGTTGGAAGACGTTTTGCCAGCCAGTCTTATGCTGCATCACTGATGGAACGTCTTCGAAGGCGATAAGGTGCCGATATAAATCGACATAAAAGCGAACGGGTGCTGCCATAGGTGGATTGATTTCTGACGTTCCGTAGGTAATTCCCTCCGGTCTCACGATTGGACCAGTCCTATAAGTTGTCTCAAGTGAGAATATCCCAACGATGTATGTTCTCCGAATATCCTCCAAATGATCGTAGATAACATCACGAATCGACCACCGGTAGCCGTTTCGAGTTCTCCTTCGGTTGACGTCGTGTTTTTCCTGAGACGCGGACAAGAATACCGAACGGACATCTGAGTCCGAGACTACCGGTTTTTCGAACAGATTTTGTCTATCAACGAAATTGATTCGGTACAGACGAAAAATAGTTCCTGACATACTAGGTGCACTACGACTACCAGCAAAGCACTGGCTCGATACCTTTCTACTCAGCAGGTGATCCGCGTCTGATGATGCGTTCCAGCGTAACATCTAAAGCTTTACTCGTCATACAGATAACTCACACGGAAATAAAAAAGACCGGGTCTTAGACCCGGTCTTTGAAGAAGGATGACTATGATGCTAGCTGCAGCCGCTGGTACTGCCGCATGACATGCAACGGTAGCAGGAGCCGCTGCGGGTCATGATGGCTCCGCAGGTGGCGCAGCTTGGGGCGTCACCCATGTCGTACATGGACTTCATGGCGTCGGCGACGTGGATGATGCCGCGGTCTTCCAATGTGGGTAGAGAAGCAGATCCCTCCGCTGCGCTGCGGGATGACAACAAAGGGTCGGGGGCTATTCCCTGCTGTGGTGGGGTGGTGGTGTAGTAGTAGTCCGAGGCTAAAAGGCTCGGGATGTTGGTGCCGCTAGCGAGACCCTCGGGGTCCTTCGACTCCGCGCTGCGCGCTCCGCTCAGGATGACTGCGTTTGAGGGGCTGACCACCGATCCTTCGACCGGGATGGAGGCCTGCTGGGGGGCGAGGCCGCTGAAGAGGTCGAGCTGGTGTCCGGAGAGGAAGCGGATCTGGATCCAGCGGAAGATGTAGTCCATGATCGACTTGGCGTAGCCGATCTGCTCGTTGCCGGTCCAGCCGGAGGGCTCGAAGCGGGTGTGGGCGAACTTCTCGCAGAGGACCTTGAGGGGAACGCCGTGCTGGAGGGCCAGCGAGACGGCCGTGGCGAAGCTGTCCATGAGGCCGGAGACGGTGGAGCCTTCCTTGGCCATGCGGATGAAGATTTCGCCGGGCTGGCCGTTGGGGTAGAGGCCGACGGTGATGTAGCCCTCGTGCCCGGAGAGGCCGAACTTGTGCGTGACGCGAGGCGCGCTCGGCAGGCAGACGATGACGGACGGCGCGGGGTGGAGACTGCGCGTCGATCGAGTCGCTGTTCTGCATGGCGGCTTCGATGACGGCCTTGAGCTGGGTTTCGAGGGCGGTGATGCGGGCCTGCGCTTCGCGGGCTACGGCTGCCTTGGCGGCGAGGACGGCCTCTTCGATCTCGACTGAACCGGCTGCGACTGCGCCGAGAGGCTTTTCTTTCTGGGCCTTGCCGTCGGCGGCGGAGACGTTGAGTGGCTGCGAGCCCTTGGAGTTGTCGCGGTAGATGGCTACGGCCTTGAGGCCCTGACGCCAGGACTCGATGTAGGCCTCGGCGATGTCATCCACAGACGCGTCCTGCGGGAGGTTGACGGTCTTCGAGATGGCTCCGGAGAGGAAGGGCTGGGTGGCGGCCATCATCTTGATGTGGCCCATGTAGTGGATGGAGCGGGTGCCCTTGGCGGGCTTGAAGGAGCAGTCGAAGACGGCGAGGTGCTCGGGCTTGATGGCGGGAGCGCCTTCGATGGTGCCGGTGGCGTCGATGTAGCTGACGATGGCATCGACCTCGGCGTTGGTGTAGCCGAGCTTGAAGAGCGCCGAGGGCACGGTGTTGTTGACGATCTTGATCATGCCGCCGCCGACGAGCTTCTTGTACTTGACGAGGGCGAGGTCGGGCTCGATGCCGGTGGTGTCGCAGTCCATCATGAAGCCGATGGTGCCGGTGGGAGCGAGGACGGTGACCTGGGAGTTGCGGTAGCCGTGGCGTTCGCCGTGGGCGAGGGCGCCGTCCCAGGCGTCGCGGCTGGCTTCGATGAGCTCGTCGAGCTGCGGGGCGACGAAGGGCTCGGCGCTGCGGCGGGACTTGCCGATGTTGTTGACCTCGGCGCGGTGCATGCGGATGACGTCGAGGAAGGGCTCGCGGTTGACGTAGAAGCCGGGGCAGGCTCCGCCAGCGATGTGCGCCTGCTGGGTGAGCGGGGTGGCTGCTCCGAGGGCGGGGCAGGTTTCGGCGATGCGCGAGGACTGCCAGTAGGCGTCGCCGCAGAGGATCGCGGTGACGGTAGCGGCGAAGTCGCGGCCGGCGTCGGAGTCGTAGGGGAGACCGAAGGCCATCAGGAGCGCACCGAGGTTCGCGTAGCCGAGGCCGAGCGGGCGATAGTCGTGCGAGTTCTTGGCGATCATCTCGGTGGGGTAGCCAGCGGCGTCGACGATGATCTCCATCGCGGTGGTGACGATGGCGATGGCGTGACGGTACGCGGCGACGTCGAACTGGCCTCCCGGAGTGAGGAACTTCAGGAGATTGAAGGATGCAAGGTTGCAGGCGGAGTCATCGAGGAACATGTACTCCGAGCAGGGGTTGGACGCGTTGATGCGGCCCGAGTTCTTGCTCGTGTGCCAGCGGTTGATGGTGGTGTCGTACTGCATGCCGGGATCGCCGCACTGCCAGGTGGCTTCGGCGATCGCGTGCATGATGTCGCGGGCGCGGTATTCCTTGACCGGCGCGCGGTGCTTGACGGTGCGGGTGTAGAAGGTGGAGTCGGATTCGACGGCAGCCATGAACTCGTCGGTGACACGGACGGAGTTGTTGGCGTTCTGGAAGAAGATGCTGCTGTAGGCCTCCGAGTCGGGACCGCTGCCGTCATAGCCAGCCTGCACGAGCGTCCATGCCTTCTTCTCTTCGCTAACCTTGCAGTCGATGAAGTCCATGATGTCGGGATGGTCAACA
The DNA here is from genome assembly GCA_963738855.1 of uncultured Acidobacteriaceae bacterium. Taxonomy (GTDB): domain Bacteria; phylum Acidobacteriota; class Terriglobia; order Terriglobales; family Acidobacteriaceae; genus Edaphobacter. The sequence continues at coordinate 809,473 of CAVTYC010000001.1, forward strand.
TTGAGGATGACCATCTTGGCAGCGCGGCGCGTCTTGCCGCCGGACTTGATCACGCCCGCGAAGGCGTCGAAGCCGCGCATGAAGGAGAGCGGGCCGGATGCGGTGCCGCCACCGGAGAGCGTCTCCATGCTGCCACGGATATTGCTCAGGTTCGAGCCTGCGCCCGATCCCCACTTGAAGAGCATGCCCTCGGTCTTGGCGAGGGTGAGGATGGAGTCGAGCGAGTCCTGAACCGAATTAATGAAGCAGGCCGAGCACTGGGGCTTCTTGTAGCCGGTGACGGAGAACTCGATCGCGCAGGTGTGCGGATTCCAGTGCCAGTTCTGGGCGTCGGAGTTGGGCTCGAGGCGGTCGCAGCCTACGTTGAACCAGACGGGCGAGTTGAAGGCCACCTTCTGGTTAAGGAGGAGGTGGGCGAGCTCGGCGTAGAAGGTGTCGGCGTCCTGCTGGCTGGCGAAGTAGCCGGCCTGGAGACCCCAGTCGCGGATGGACTCGGCGACGCGGGTGATGAGGGCGCGGACGCCGGACTCACGCTCGTCGGTACCGTTGAGGCCGTGAAGATATTTGGAGGCGACGATGTTGGTCGCGGTCATCGACCAGTCTGCGGGGACTTCGACGTTCTTCTGCTCGAAGATGATGCGGCCCTTGAAGTCCTGAATGACGGCGTCGCGGAGCTCCCAGACGATCTCGTCGTAGGGGGAGACGCCGGGGCGGGTGAAGAAGCGGTCAAAGGCGAGCCCGGCAGTGCGGGAGGCGTAAGGGGCGGCGTTGTTCGCCGTCTGATGTTGGGTCTGATTTGGGATCGTCGCCATGGGGAGTTCTCCTTCTCAATTTGATGAAAAATACAAGCTTGTGGCTCACGGCCTACGCAGTGAGTCAGGGGGTCACGATTTTGGCTTCATGGCGCTGGTTGTGGGAGCCGGGGTCTGAAAAGCGCCGGGTCCCAAAGGAGCGGGGTGAAGCGAAAGAACGAGACTGAATATCTGTGTTGCCCAGGGTTGCCCAAAGCTGCTCAGGGCGCTGCAGTGGTGAAAGTACCGCCCCCTATGGGGTGTGTCAAGTATAAAGCACAAGATGTAGTGTTGGCTGTGGGAATACCCCTGTTTATGCGGTGTTAATGCAACGAGTTGAGGAAAATCAGGGATTTGGCTGTGGAATTTACCGAAGAGTCGCATTCTGGGCGGAAATTCGGCACTGATCCGAACGGCGATTTTGGAGGCATTCGAGCCACTCTTGCGAAGGTAGGCCGTTGAGTGCGGGAGGGCAAGGCGCAGGAGTGGTGCATCCGGTGTGGATGTGGGTGGAAAAGAAGGAAAAACGAGTACGGATCAGACCCTCGGTTTGAGGCGCTCCAGCCAGCTCCTGACGGAGGGGGCGGAGGGGCCTGAGTCCACATCCGACATCGCATCGCTGACGTCGGACGCGGAAGAGGCTGTCACCTTATCCGGAACGATGGTGAAGTGGCCGAGGCGGCGGTAGCTCTCGAACTGAGATTCGGTGAACCACTGGTTGAGCGTTGTGTCGTCGGGGAAGGCGGAGTGTTCCCTGCGGTAGTTCACAAGGTCAGGGGGAAGGCCCGGTGTGTAGAGGGACTTGATGTACAGGATGTTGCCAGGGAACCCGCCAGGGTAGGTGATGGTGCCCTCGATGAAGTTCGTTGCGCTGCTGCGAGACGTGCCGCTGGGGTCGAGCTTGGAGAGGTCGAGGTCGATCTCGGCGCCGAAGTCGATGCGGCATTTGCGGATGGCCATGCCAATGCCCTGGAAGTTGAGGTCGCCGTCCTGCTCGGCGTCGCAGATGACGATGTTGGTGCAGCGCCGACGGACAAGCTCATAGAGACCCATGTTCTCAAAGTGGCCGCCATCGCTGAGGTAGACATAGGGCGCGTTGTCGTTGACCATGCCGAACAACTCGCGTAGCAGATACCACAGACCGAAGTGAGGCGTCGGGGTTTGATGGTGAAGGGAGGATTTGTAGCGCGGATTGCGAATCCACCAGCCCAGACGAGCGTTAAAGATGGTGAGCAGAAAGGCCATCGCGGGATTCGTGTGGAATCCCCAGTTGGGACTAAGGGCAGCACCGGAGGCCGCAACAGCAGTCGCCATGGTGGGACCGCATACGTCGGGATAGGCGTAGTCGCGCGTGCGGGTAAAGCCGTTGAACTGGACATGTTTACTTGTTGCCTCGGTCCAGCCAACGTCATAACCACAATAAAGGGGAGTAAAGGCAAAGGCGGCAGCCTTGCGTTCCTGATAGGCGAGGTCTTCGCCAAAGGAGAGATTAATGGTGGTGCAGAAGATGGGGAATGGCCCCTGGTACCACTTCGGTTTGACGGGAGCGTCACTAGGCAAGCCGTCTGGCGCAGATTTGCAAGGTCCATCGGGGGCCCATAGATCTCTGGTTTGTGGATTGCCGAAGAGGGCGGGCAGGAGATCGACCATGCGGACCCGATGATCGCTTGCGGCGAAACCGGTAAAGGGATTGGGTCGGCGGTCGGGATTGCTGGCACCTGCATAGCAGCGGGCGAGGCGATCGCGATAGAACGAATGCATGGAGAAGTCGTTGATGTCGACTCGCCAGCCAAACAAGCCAACCACCAGCGCAATCACGAACAGCAGGACGAGGAAAGTGATCAGAGGATAGTTCTCCGTACTCGCCTGACTCTCGAAGGAGAGAATCGTCCTCTCCAAAACCCAGGAAAGAATGAGCGTGAGGCCGACCATAAACACTGGAGGGCCAATCATGATGAGAATATTCAACGGAGAGAAGCTGCTTTTGGTTTTATCCGCACCTGTGCCACTGGTCTTTGGGCTCTTTCCTGCAAGCACACTAGCCACCGTCGTTCCGAGCCAGCCCATCCACACGACGTGTTTTAGATAGACCGTATGGAACAGGAGGTCGACAAGCCGGGGACCAAGCAAGGAGCAGCCAACAACACCCAGCCAGCCGAAGCCCCCGAGGAAGCTGAGAGCACGGAAGCGCGCGAGCCACTCGCGATCGGGATCGGCCATGGCATTGCCGATCAGGCCAATCGAGAGATCGAAGGAGACAAACATGACGGTAAGGGCCAGCGTCGGCAGGATGGCGATGCCGAGGCGGGTAACCTGATCTGCGGGCACAAAAAATACCAGGTAGAAAAACACGAGTCGAGCCAGGTGAAGCAGGAGATAAGCGACACCCAGTACTCCAATGAAGGCCAGTACCAACAGCTCCCACTTGTCGATTCTCGGAGGTATGGCGGCGTAAAGAACAGGGACGACGAACGCGATGCCGATGAGTAAAGCTAAAAAGACAATGCTCGTGCTGCCTGGGTCGCGGGAAGGCACCCACCAGCGGAAGGAATACGCGGTCTGCCAGACGCGGAGGTTATCCATGCTTGTGGCTTTTGGCGCGTCCGCTGGCTTTGAAGGGTTTTGCGCACAGCAGACAGCAGGGGCGGCGGCGGGAGGCACCGGATCATGCGCGAGAGAGTGCAGGCGCTGGGCAAGAATGCGCGAGCTATCCGGACCAAGCGAAGACAAATGGGATTGAAGAGCAAGCGCGGGCGCTATCGTGGTGGCGAGATTCGGCGGTGGGTGATTCCTGTAGTCCCGAGGCATGCCGTTCCAGAATGCAGAGTGATAGATAAAGGGCGAGACAATGAAGGCCGCCAGCAGGACCGGTAGAAAGACCCGCGTGATTGCTTTGCTGGCACCAAAACCCGTGTGTCCGCCTGGATTGTAGCCAGCAGTTCGAATAAGCTCCATCTGTCGCCGAACCGTTTTGGAGGCGTACCCGAAGAGCACAATCATGAGTGCGCCGCAGACGATCTGGCCTGTCCAGGAGAGGAGCCAGGGCCCCAACTCCGTTCCCACGGCAAAGTGGAAGTGGGGCAGAAGAAGAACGAAAAGAAGCGACGAGATCAGGACGATCTGATTGAGCATCGTATTGCGCAACCAGATGGAGATGGCAGACCACGTATCCGTGGTGAGAAGACCCTTTGAGGGGGTGAGGTAGTTGGAATAACGGCGTAGCCAGCGGATGGGATCCGGCCACACGGTGCGTGGCGGGCCTCCCGGTGAAACTTCACTCCCAGGCAATGGATTGAGTTGGCACTGTACTTTTTCAAGACTCTCGCACTCGATCCAGGAGGCAAAAAACTGGTGGATATATCCGCCGCCCGAAACGGTGGAGAGATAGTCGAAGCAGTCGAGCTTCTTCAGAACGGCAAGCCCTTGCAGCACACCCAGATTGAAGGTAGCGCTGCGGATGCCGCCACCCGAGAAGCAGATTCCGTTGAGCTGCTTTGTATACGCAAGTTCGTAGACGTCCGTGGGTTCGCCCGGCTTTGGTGGCCAGAAGCCGCGAGCCATCATCTCCTGCTCGAGCAGCCACTTGCTTGGCGTGTACTGCACGATCGCGGCCAAACGCGCCTGCGCTCGGGGATCGCCGCGAAGTGAACAGGAGATAACAGCGTAATCGGCTGTTGCAAGATCGGTCGGCGTAGGCGGATTGCGGAAGGCTTTGTAAAAAGAGTCGGAGAACGCTTTGATGGCCTTCTCGTCGCCGGCTTGCTTGAGCTCGATGGCTCGTGCAATGATCCGGCGGGCCAGTTCATCGCAGTACGCTACGGCGGATGCGGACAAATGAGAAGAAGAACTCGAGTTGGAGATGATCTCAGCGATGGCAACCTCCTCGACCGGCTCAGCGCATGGTTCGCTTCGCAGCCGCCGGAGAGTTCAGTGACAGTTTGGATTTGTAAAGGGGCCCGGGAATGAAAGAACCATACGCAGAGAACCGCCGAAACGCAAGAAATTCTTTACGCAGAGTACAGATTCAAGGCGCTTTGGGGGAGACTGCGCTTAGATCGTCGCTGCCCGAGAGCGGATCGGTGAGAGTAAGCCGCGCGCCGAGGGCTTTGACCAAATCAGGCAAATCATAACGCCGCACAATGCCGGGAAGAACATCTTCCGGAGCATCTTTAGGCACAGAGGCTTTGAGAAGGCTGTCGTAACTTTCGAGTGTGTGGTCGATCGTGATGTGCTTGAGGCGCGGGTCAAGAACAGCGGCATGGAGAAGAACGAGGCCGAGGTGCCCGCTGGCCTGTGCGCTGATCTGGTTGGGGTCCGGCGTGGTGCCGTGCGACAGAAAATTGACCGCGCTGATAACGTCGTCGACCCGCAGTCCCAGGAGCGTTTTGCCGACCAGCTCACCGCGAAGTTCAGTGAGATAGAAAGGGCCGAGCAGCGGCGACTTGATCTCTTCGGTGCCCGGCGGTGAAGGGCGCGGCGCGATCACGAGAACGGCGGTTCCTGCATCGGCGAGAGCACGTAGCTTGCGAATGTCCTCGGTGCGTGAGCCTTCAAGCTCAGGATCGAGGCTGTCTCGCAGAATGAGGAGCGCGGGATGCTTACCGTCGGAGGGACGGTAGAACTCGGCTTGAATATCGATGCCGGATGCAGTAGCGAGCGTGAAGCGGTGACGAACGTGAACGTTGCCCTCAGGCGGAGAAGCGAGCGCAGAAGCGTTGGTGTTCACGGGCGGAGCATCTCCGGGCATTACCGTCGCACGGGTGACTTCGCGGATCGCCTGCTGTAGCTGAATCGTCGTGAGCGGCTTCGGCTTCGGCAGCGCATCGTAACGCTTGAGGTTGAGCGAATGAACAGTCTCGGCACCGGGGTAGGAAGTAGCTACCTGGCCAGTAGGCGTTACCTGAAAAGCCTCCTTGGTGATGCCAGCCGGAAGAGCAAAGGGATTAGCACCCGGAGCAGGTGGAGGCGGCAGGAGCGGGTGCTCGGCATCGGCGCCGGACTGTAGATGCTTGAGGAAGAAGCTGACGATGCGCGGCTGGATGGGCCGCAGATTGCCGTGGCCTCCGGGACCGGTTAGAAACTCAAGATCTGCATCGGCATTGAAGAGCCCATAGAAGCGCCGAGCCGCGGCCTCGGTCTTCTGGGCTCCAGCGAAGGGGAACATGTCAGCCGTAGTGGCAATGATCGCGTATGGACGCGGAGCGGCTAGCTCGACCCAGTCGGGGAAGTCGAGACCGCTGGCGATGAAGTTGGGGATGGATTGCTCTGCGTCCTGCGGGCCGATGGCTGGGAGCAGCGTATCGAAGCTGGTGATGTAGCAGGCGGTGCCGACGGCTTTGACACGCGGGTCGAGTGCGCCGAGCAAAGCCGTCATGGCTCCGCCGCCGGAGCAGCCGAAGGCTCCGATCCGGTTGGGGTCTACCTCGGGGCGCGAGATGAGGTAATCAACAGCGCGAATGCCATCCCATGCGAAGTACCTCGCCACGGCGTCACCGAGGAGCGTTGGCTGCAGTCCGGCCTCGCCATGTTCGCCGGTAGGGCGCGTCGCAAGAGACTGCCCCGGATGCGCAGGATCAGGGTACTGAAGCCGCTCGCCCTGACCGATGGGGTCGTAAGAGAGCACCGCAAAGCCATTGCGCGCAAAGGTGCTGGCGAAGCCGTAGTCACTGGCCTTTCCTGTGGGACCGTGGCCGGGAGCGATCACAATGGCGGGTAGCTTCTGCGGCTGCGCACCGGGCTTGGGGTCCGGCAGGTACAGGAGCGCAGTCACCGGGAAGTTAGGCTGCGAATCGAAGAGGATTTTTTCAATGCGGAAGCCGTCAGCCTGCGTCGTACCGAGGCTGCGCGCGTTGAGCGGAGTCTTCTCCGGCAACCCACCAATAAGTGTCAGAATTTTTGCACGCACCTCACGCTGGCGCGCCTCAGCCTGAGCGCGAGTCGTAATCGCAGCGACAGTGGCAGCACGAGCACTGAGCTCCTGGTCAGCAATGCCATCGAGATAGCGGCCAAGCTGGACCCGGCCAGCATTGGCTGGGTCGTCCGGCTTAGGCTTGGCGGCTGGCGAAACGGACGCCGGAGCCGGTGTCTGCGCCGAGGCGGCAAGGCAGAAGCTAGCGGCAAGAAGCGCGGCGAGGAGCGGTGATCTGGACATTTGCATCGCGATGCCTTGATACACCGCAACCAATGCCAAGGTCAAACAGAGGTCAGACCAATACGCTTCGCGATTTACTCCGTAACCGGAGGCGCAACCGGGCGGTAGCGTCGCGGTGGCACAAAAGACAGAGGGTGCGGATGTTGTCCAGATCGCACTGGCCCCCGCCCTCAGCCACAGGAAGGATGTGGTCAGCATCCCACAAGCTGCGCCGGCTGGTGATGGTCTTCATCCCATACAGACGGAGACCGGCAGCGCGGGCTGGACCTCGGGCGCGCTTGAGAGCCGCATAGGCCGCAACGGTATCGATATGGCAGACGGCGCAGCGGCCCCGGTCGCGAGCGAACACCTGATCGCGGAGATAGCCCGGGTCCGTACGAAGACGCCACTGATGCACGCAGTAGTCGCTGCAAAAAGTGCGACGGCGTTTAGCAAGAATCTCAAGCTCGCACCAGCGGCACAGAGGCAGCCCGTTTGGGCCTGTCGGAAGCGCGTGGCGGCTGGTGCGGCCACCGGTAAGGGTGCGTGGGACGAGCATGCTCTTCCAGCTTAGGTCAGAGTTCGAAGTCGACCTCGAGCGGATCGATAAGAGGCATCAGCCAGGTAAGCAGCTTCTGGTGGACGGGATGGTCGTTGTAGGCGTCAAAGGTCGCCCGATCAGCGAACTTCATCACGCCGCCAAGCTCATATCCCTGCGAACGCGGGGAGATATTGGTCCCGACCAGAGTTTCGACCAAGCCGGGAATCTGTCCCTGCAGGGCGCGAATCTCATGAATCACGTGCTGTTTCTGATCGTTGGTGACGCCCGGCTTCCAGCGAAAGGCAAATGTATGGATGACCATGCGGCTAGTGTATACAGCACCCCGTAGAATGGAAGAAATGAGACATCGAGGAGACGACGGTTATGTCGAGAACACAATCGGCAATGGTGGAGTTGGGAAGTGTAGCTCCTGCATTTGAGCTGATCGATGTGGTGACGGGCAAAGCAGTAGGCCGCGACGACGTCGCCGAGGACAGCCAAGGCATGCTCGTAATGTTCATCTGCGTGCACTGCCCGTATGTGAAGCACGTCGAAGAGGAGCTGGCGCGAATCGGTCGCGACTACGAAGGCAGAATCGGAATCGCAGCGATCTCGTCGAACGATACCGTAGAGTATCCGCAGGACGCTCCCGACGAAATGAAGAAGCAGGCCGAGGGGCTTGGCTTCCGCTTCCCTTACCTCTTCGACGAGACCCAGGAGGTCGCCCGAGCCTACGAGGCAGCCTGCACCCCCGACCTCTTCCTGTTCGATAACGAGATGAAGCTGGTCTACCGCGGCCAACTGGACGACAGCCGTCCCCGTCGCGGCGACTACGGCAACGATCTTCCGGTCACGGGCAAGGATCTGCGCACGGCACTGGACGCCGTAATCGCAGGCAAGCGCCCCGACCCGAATCAACGTTTCGCCGTCGGATGCAACATCAAGTGGAAACAATAGCAAACTGGCGAAGCGGCCCCCTGGAGCGAAGACACAATGGAACACGAGCTTGATTTGTTGAAGGCTGGAATTCGGCGGTTCCGAACAGAGATTTATCCGGCGCAGGCTGAGACATATGAGAAGGCGGCCAGCGAACCACAACGTCCGGCGGCACTGATCGTGGCCTGCGCTGACTCACGGATTGATCCTGAGTTGATTACTCAATCAGGTCCTGGCGAACTGTTCGTAACGCGCAACATCGGAAACCTGGTCCCCGCGTACGGCGAGATGCTCGGCGGCGTCAGCGCGGTCGTGGAGTATGCCGTAAGCGCGCTCAAGGTGAGACACGTCGTCGTCTGCGGCCATACGGACTGCGGAGCGATGAAGGCGCTACTCACGCCTGAGTCTATGGACTCGATGCCAACCGTGAAGAGCTGGCTAAGGAACGCGCAGGCGGCACTCAGCGTAGCTAACTCCCTCGCTGAGCCGGACGAGAATCCGAATGACCGACTGAAGCGCCTAACCGAGGAGAATGTCCTGCTGCAGCTTCAGCATCTGCGTACGCATCCTTCCATTGCAGGAGCGATGGCGCGCGAGGAGCTATCGATCTCGGGTTGGATATACGACATCGCCTCCGGACGGGTACGTATCTCGGAGAACGGCGACCGGGCGTTTCGTCCCGTTCTTGTCAAGGGTGATGACGCATGATCATTTCCCGTTCGCGGCAGATATGGCTGATGATGAAATACGTCGGCAAGCCGCTGGTGGTGCTGGCGGTTTACGATCAGATCGTCGTGCTTTTGTACAAACTGGCGCACTGGAACTGGGTATCGCTGCCTCATATTCCGTTGGCTCTTTATGGCTCCGCAATCGGCGTAGTTCTGAGTTTCAGGAATCAGTCGTGCTATGGACGATGGTGGGAGGCGCGGACGCTTTGGGGATCAATCGTCAATAATTCGCGCAGCTGGGCGCGGCAGGTTGTCGCTATGCGATCTCCGGATGGCGTGGACTCAGCTGAACTTGTGGCGATGCAGCGGCGGATGGTTTATCACCAGATCGCCTATGTCCATGCGCTGCGGCAACATCTGCGGCAGCTGGAACCTTGGAAAGAACTGACTTCGACGCTTACGGAGTCGGAGTTGAGTGCGCTTCGGACCGAGCGGAACATTCCACTCACATTGCAGCGCCAAATGGCGGATATGCTGCAGGACTGCAGGGATCGCGGCTGGATCGAAGGATGGCAATGGCTCGCCATGGACGAAAGTCTGAACGATCTGGCGGATGCGCAGGGTGGAGCAGAGCGCATCAAAAACACACCGATGCCAAGGCAGTACTACTATTTTCCTGAACTCTTCGTTCATATCTATTGCCTCTTGCTGCCGCTTGCGCTGATAGCATCCATGGGATGGTACACACCGCTGGGATCGACGTTGGTGGGCTTTATCTTTCTGGCGCTGGACAAGACCGGCAGCGACCTCGAGAATCCCTTCGAGAACGGTCCTAATGATGTGCCGCTGACCTCGATCACACATTCGATCGAGGTCAACCTGCGTCAGTTACTGGGGGAGATCGAGATGCCTAAGGCCGAACCAGAGTTGAAAGGACTGTTCTGATAAAGACCACCATTGGCGTTGTAGATGCCGAGGGATAAGGAACAGCGCCTCCAACGGTCGAGGCATGATCGTTATCGGCTCTTTCGCGGTCTGTGCTTTGTAGCCGCAACGAAGGCAATCGACTCCTTGAAGAGCTCAAAGTCTTCGATGTAGTCGGTAGGCTTCGCATGGTCGAGAAGGACCCACTCCTTCATGGTTCGATCGCCCATCTTAAGTACGGTGATGTGGTCGCGCGCGATCAGCTCGGCGATCCTCTCGTGCGGAAGCTTGAGCGCGACTCCGCCCCCTCCTCCGCTTCGGGTAAACGCGAATATCTTCCTGCCTATGAAGTAGGTAGCGTGGGTAGGGGTCTTCTCTTCGGTGATGCTGGGCAGCGGCGCCAGAAGCTTAGAGATCGCAGTGACGAGTACAGGGTCGGGCATGGCGAACTTCCTTCCTGCTGCGTCCATCGTACCGGGTACAACGTATAAAGAGATATCGCTCACCCAAAAATTTCGAAAGAGAGCCTTCATTAATGCAGAGCCGTTGTCGTCCATTTGTATACCTCCTGGCTGCCCTGAGTTTGCAGCTTGTCGTTGGGCCATCTGCGTGGGGACAGGCTGCCACACCCGCCGCCGCGTCCTACGATCCAATCAAGACCTTCGGGCCACTGTCCCTGCCTGATCCGGTGAATCTGTACCGTTCCGGCAACGGATCGCCCGGGCCGAACTACTGGCAGAACGAGGCCGATTACGACCTGCATCCCGAGTTGGACACCGCAGCCAAGCAGCTGAAGGCCACCGAGGTCATCACTTACATAAACAACAGCTCCGAGACTCTACCCAGCCTGTGGCTGCACGTCGAGCAGAACATCTACCGCAAGGACTCGCGCTCGCGGCTGGCCAGCGGAACAGCGGCACGAGGCCGCCGTGGCGGCGAAGAGATCGGCCCACGCCCATCCACCGAGGGCTATATCTTCGACTCAGTCGAGATCGAGTCGGGCAAGACGACCGCGAAGGCAGACTACGTCATCGCCGACACCCGCATGCAGATCCGTCTGGCCGAGCCGCTCAAGCCGCATAGCCAACTCAAGATCCACATCAAGTACCACTACCAGATCCCCGGCGTATGGGGCGGCCGCACCTCGTGGGGCAAGTCGGAGAAGGGCGAGATCTACGACATGGCGCAGTGGTATCCGCGCATGTGCGTCTTCGACGATCTGCGCGGCTGGGACACTCTCCCCTACATCGGAAGCGAGTTCTATCTCGAATACGGCCACTTCGACTACTACGTCACCGTGCCGTCAGACATGATCGTCGCAGGCTCAGGCGAGCTGATGAATCCGAAGGAAGTACTGACCAAGACCGAGCTCGACCGCTACGAGCAGGCAAAGAACAGCGACCAGACCGTCCTGATTCGCACGCCCGCCGAAGTCCTCGATCCGGCCAGCAGGCCAAAGCAGGGCGGCACGCTCACCTGGCACTTCCATATGGACCACACCCGCGACGTAGCCTGGAGCGCATCGCCCGTCTTCGTGTGGGACGCGGCGAAGCATTAACCTTCCCGACGGCAAGAAGTCGCTCGCAATGAGCGTCTACCCACCCGAGAGCGTCGGCGAGGACGCATGGAATAAGTCGACGGAGTATGTAAAGAACTCGGTTGAGAACTTCTCCAAGCGCTGGTTCCCCTATCCCTATCCTGCAGCGGTCAGTGTTGCTGGCTTCTCGACCGGTATGGAATACCCCGGCATCGTCTTCGACGGCATTCCCGACAAAGGCGCGTTCCTGTTCTGGGTCACGGCGCACGAGATCGGCCACGACTGGTTCCCGATGATCGTCGGCTCCAACGAACGGCGCAACGCCTTCATGGATGAGGGCTTCAACACCTTCATCGACATCTTCGAGTCCGACGACGTACGCAGGCGGCAAGTACGGCCCCAAGCGCGACTCCGAGTACTCCGCAGGCGGCGAACCACCAGACACGATCCTGAAGGTGATCGACGACCCCACCGCCCCGCCGATCCTCTTCCCTGCCGACGGCTATCCCGGCCGTCTCGGTCACCCGGTCAGCTACTTCAAGGGAGCCTACGGCATGGTCCTCCTGCGCGAGCAGATCCTCGGGCCGGAGCGCTTCGACTGGGCCTTCCGCAAGTACATCCATGACTGGGCCTACAAGCACCCCTCGCCTTCCGACTTCTTCCGCGCCATGCAGAGCGAAGGCGGCGAAGACCTGGGATGGTTCTGGCGCGGCTGGTACATGAACCACTGGAAGTTCGACCTCGCCGTAACGAAGATCGACGGAGCGACGGTGACGATCACGAACAAGGGCCAGCTCGTGCTCCCCGCAACGGTCGAGGTGAAGTTCAAGGACGGAACCTCAACCCGCACGAAGCTGCCGGTCGAAACCTGGCTCAGCAAGGGCGAATACGTCTGGTCCTCGGACGACAAGAAGCCGATCGCTTCCGTAACGATCGATCCGGATCACAAGCTGCCGGATGACGACCGCACCAACAACGCAAAGTCAGCAGAGTAGTCCTAACTGGAAAAGCCGCGGGCCCGAGAACATTTCGGACCGGCGGCTTTTTTTGCTTGCGACCTTACTTCAGCTCAACAGGAACGAAGTCGAAGTATGCGAGGTTGTTTCCAGTCTTGTAGTGCAGAGTAAGGAGCTGGCGACCTGCCTTGGGAAATTCGATTTCGCCACATTCGGCGCGGTTCCAGGAGTGGTAAACCATCCAATCGGGATCGTGACGGTCAGGAAACTGAGTCCAGGGATCGATCGGAAGCTTGCAGTCGGCAGCGGGCTGATTGTTAAGCGAAAACTGGATGGTGTTGGCGGTATGCGAGTACATCGCCACGATCTTGTAACGGCCAGCCTTTTTGACGTCGACGGTGTAGTTCACCCACTCGCCGGCCTCTTCCCATCCAAGGTAGAGCTGCTGCCACTCGGGAAAGACAAGGCTGGGATGGTTGAGGTCGGCCAGCTTCTTCACGTACGAGATATCGACGCCTTCATTCTCACGGAAGTGGCAGATATACGCCGACACCCCCTCCTCACAATGGCCCTTTGTATAGTTCAGCTCGCCGCTGCCATGATTGATCTTGTCAGTGTCGTGATAGGCGACACCTTCACCCCCGAGATCGTAGACGACGGCCTGTAGACGACCCGGGATGACCTGAGGGCCGGACATGTGGAGGGCATCCTGGAAGGGCTTGCCTTTATAGCCCTTGGGGATCTGGGCCCTCAGAGCGAACGCAAAGAGCACGAGCAGAGATGTAATGCATAGGATCTTCTTCGACGCTGCTTGAGTGGGTTGCGGCATGGGAAGCATGATACTGGAACATCTTGGATCGGCCGTGTTTAGTATCTTGAAGTCGTTGCACGGGAGGAATAGATGAAACCACGAGTAGAGCTATTACTCGGTCTGGCGGTTTTGACGGTGTGCACATCTACGCGAATGTTGTCGCAGACCGGAACCGCGAATGGATCGGGAACCGCACCACAAGAGGTTTACAAAGGTCCTATGGGTGACAAGGAGCATCCGGTTCGAGTATCAAGCGGGGTGTTGATGGGCCTAATTCTGAATAAGGTCTGGCCGGTTTATCCGCAAGAAGCCATAGACGCGAAGGTGAACGGCGCGGTTGTGATGATGGCCAAAATAGATAAGGAAGGAAAAATCGTTGACCTGAAGGTGATTTCTGGACCGGAAATGCTGCGCGATGCAATGCTCGCGGCGGTGCGCCAATGGACCTTTAAGCCTTATCTGCTGAATGGCCAGCCGGTATTCGTCCAAACTACGATCACGATTACCGATTAACCGTTAGCTCAGATCGCCGTCTACCTCCTGCCGTTCTCGATATGACTAATCTCCCCATCGCGCATGTGCAGAATGCGATCAGCGATCTGAGCAGCCTCAGGATTATGCGTAATCATCAGCACGGTCTGGTTCAGCTCGCGGCTGGACGTGCGCAGCATGTGCAGCACAGCGTCAGAGTTCTTCGTATCAAGATTGCCCGTCGGCTCGTCTGCCAGCACAATAGCCGGACGGCTAATAAGCGCGCGCGCAATAGCAACGCGCTGCTGTTCGCCTCCCGACAGCTCATTCGGACGATGCGCAAGGCGCCCCTTGATGCCCAACATCTCCGTAAGATGATCGAGCAGAGGTTGGTCGAGCGGCTTCTTCTCCGCAGCGCCAAGGTTCGCGATGTCGTGCGCGATCTCGATGTTGCCCATGGCCGAGAGCGTCGGCAGCAGATTGAAGCGCTGAAAGACGAAGCCGATCTTGGCGCGGCGCATCTTCGTACGTTCGGTGTCGGTCAGCCGGGCGAAGTCGGTGCCGCCAATCAGCACGGAGCCGCTGGTGGCCTGAGTGAGGCCGCCAAGAATGTAGAAGAGGGTCGATTTACCTGAACCCGAGGGGCCAACAATGGCAACGAACTCGCCGGGATCGACTTCGAAACTGACTTTGCGGAGCGCTGGAACTTCGAGTTTTCCGGAACGGTACGTCTTGCCAAGGTCCTGCGCGAGAATGATCGGTTGCATGAGTTAATTAAAGTTTACCGTGAATAGGGGCCTGGGATGAATCTGAGGGAGCTTTTGCTGATCGCGCTGGTGGGCTGGACTGCGATCGGAGCCATCGGCGTGACCATATCGCTGATACGGGGAGAGCGAGCGAAGGCCCTCCGCCATCTGGGCTGGATCGCAGGCATATGGGCGGCTTATCTAGCGGTGTTGATTGGGCTTTCGCTGTTGCAGCCACAGAAGACCGTGGCCATTGGGAAGGACCAGTGCTACGACGAGATGTGCTTTGCCGTGACAAGCGTCGAGGAGGTCCCGGGATTTCTCATCCATGACGGTAGCCGGCTGGTGCGCGTCTCAATCCGAATCACCAACCATGCGCGTGGCCGCACCGAGAGCGAGAAGCTCATCCGGGCGTATCTCGTGGATGCACAGGGGCGCCGGTGGGAGGAATCCGCCGCGATCTCGGGCGTGCCGCTGACAGCCAGGCTCGCACCCGGCGATTCCGTGGTAAGCGAGCCGGTCTTCAAAGTGGCCCACGACGCCACGGGGCTGGGCCTGATCTTCACCCATGGACGACGACAGCCCGGCATCCTGGTAATCGGAGCCTCAGACAGCCTGCTGCACCGAAAGACCGTCGTTCCGTTAGGACGGTAAATGCACCCTCAGGCCGGCGTGTTGCCGATCATCAGCAGCGAGTGCAGCGTCAGGTCCTCCAGAAAGCTGATCTCAATGCGAATCGAGACAATTTGGCCCAGGTCTGCCGTAGTCGAAGCGTTCTTGCGGCAAGTACATAGATCAGTCATCGCAAGATGCCCGTTCCGCGTCAGTTCCAGACCTGCGGAGATAAGCGAGGCATAAAGATCGATGATGGCCCGCAGTTGTATCTCGATACGAAACTCCATCGTCGTCGGCGACAACGTCTTCCGATCGAGCACCCAGCCACCGCACTCAGCGAAAGCAGAAATAAGCGCCGGCAAAAGACCGTTGCGTTCTTCGTAGCTGAAGCCCTGGATCTCAAGTAATTGCATAGGTAGGGTTGCCGCCGCGGCTGGAAACATCTGCCGTTAGGCTCTTCATCGGTACGACGAACGCAAACGTGATGCCGCCGCTGGTACGGTAGTCACATGACGGCAGAGAGTAACCGAAGAGTGCACCGCGGATGGATGAACCCGGTCTTCTGTTAAATGCGCTTGTGTAGGACGATGGTGATGTGAGGTGTGGAATGGTGCTTGGCCTGGGAACCGACCTGATCGAAATCGCGCGCATCAAGCAGACCATCGAGCGCCACGGCGAGCGGTTCCTGCACAAGGTGTTTACCGAAGGCGAGATCGCCTACTGCCTGAGCAAGAAAATCAATTCAGCCGAGAGCTTCGCCGCCCGCTTCGCCGCAAAAGAGGCCGGAGCCAAGGCCCTGGGCACAGGGATCAGCCACGGCGTAAGCTGGAAGGAGCTCGAGGTCCGCCGCGCAGCCGGCGACCGGCCTACGCTGCATCTAAGCGGTCGAGCCGCCGAACGAGGCAGCCAGATGGGCATCCGCACTCTGAGCCTGAGCCTCACTCACAATCGCGACGTGGCGATGGCTGTGGTCATAGCCGAGGACTGAGCCTGTAAAGAAGCCTTGAACCCCGTGGCCGGCTTTCGTCATCTACTGAATATCAAACCTTTACGCGACAGAATCTTACGATGCGGCAAGGACCGGTGATGTATCCTCTCAATACCGACACCCTGCTGCGTGTATCGGTGTGAATTGTTGATATGTATCCCTGGAAATGAGGTTTGAAGGAGAGCTATGCCCAGCCAGCAGCAGGTCCGATGGTCACAATTGAAGGTGGGCATGGTGGTTCTGGTTTCGAGCGTCCTGCTCGTGGCTCTCCTGTTCCTGATGACCAGTTCCGCGGGTATTGGCCTCTTCTCGCGCAAACTTACGATCACGACTTACTTCGAAAACTCGGCCGGCCTTAAGGTCGGTGCCCCCGTGAACCTTCAGGGCGTCACCATCGGAACGGTAAAGAGCGTAACCGTAGTCAATCAGCCTGACCGGAAACTAACCCCGGTCAGGGTCGTAATGAAACTGAACGAGAGAAATACCTCGGCATTGAGAAAAGACTCAAAGGCCGCACTGACGACCGTAGGCGTTCTCGGCGATACAGTCGTCGACATCAACAGCCAGTTTGCCGTCGGCCCTCCCCTGCAGGATGGCGACGAGCTCAAAACCCTCGAGACCCCCAGCCTGACCGATGTCGTCAAGGCCAGCCAGGGCACCATCGAAAGCCTGAACGTCATCCTGGCCAAGATGAACGTAATCGTCGACAACCTGCAGTCGGGCAAGGGAACGTTTGGTCAGTTGATCAACAGCCCCGATCTCTACAACAAGGCCAACAACACGGTCGACGAGTTGCAGAAGCTGACGCAGAACCTGAACAACGGCAAGGGAACCATCGGCAAGCTGATGACCGACGACACCCTCTACAACCGCCTGAACGACACCGCCGGCAAGCTGTCGACCGTGGCGAATGATCTCAGCGCCGGCAAAGGCACCGCCGGCAAACTGCTCAGGGACGACGAACTCTACAACAATCTGAACTCGACATTGAAGCATGCCAACAACATCATGGCCGAGGCCGACGCCGGCAAGGGCGGCCTGGGATTGATGCTGAAGGATCCGAAGTTCCGCAAAGACCTGAGCGAGACTCTGTCCAACGTGAACGCCCTGGTAAGCGGCGTCAACGACGGCCGTGGAACGCTGGGCAAGCTGGCGACCGACGACGCAGCCTACACCAACCTGAACAAGCTGCTGACCGAAAGCACCAACCTCGTGACCACCATCCGGTCAGACCCAAAGAAATACCTGACCATCCATCTGAAGATTTTTTAGGGCATGCGAAAGCCGTTTTGCTTAAGGGCACGGCTTCAGCCGTGCCGCAAGCAGCTCAATTTCAATAGGGCTTTAGCCCCTGAGGAAGTCTCTTTCCGCGCCGCAACGCCTTTTTCAGCACCCTCTGAAAGCCCGCCTTATTCCGCAAATCTTCTAGATGCATCTGCCTTAGCCACCCCTGAGTACCCTACGCTCCCCGCTCCGTCCAACCCATAAAGAAATGTTTGGTGTTTTCACGCGGGCAGAGTACGGTTATTTTGTTTCCATCAGAAAATCGAGTCGATCACAACAAACACTTCTCAAGGAGAGCTATGGTTTTCAAGTATGTCACTTCATTATTGGCGCTGTCCGGCACCCTGTGTCTGGCACAAGCGCCCGTCGTATCCGAGAGCACGGCCGGTCCAAAATCTGAGCCAAAGAAGCCAGTCAGCCTCGATCTTTCCGCGATCGACACGACCGCCGACCCCTGCGTCGATTTCTACCAGTACGCCTGTGGCAACTGGAAGAAGAACAACCCCATTCCTGCCGACCAGACGCGCTGGGGCCGCTTCAACGAGCTGGCCGAGCGGAACAGCTATCTGCTCTATAACGATCTGAAGGCCGCCGCCGATAACCCAAAGACGCCGCTCCAGAAAAAGTATGGAGACTACTTCGCCGCCTGCATGAACGTCGATCTGGCCGACAAACTCGGCGCCAAGCCCATTGAGCCTGTGCTGAATGCAATCGCCGCATGGAACGACAAAAAGAAGCTCGCCTCGCTCATGGAGGAGACCGAGACCAAATTCGCCCTGGGCTTCTTCTTCAACTTCACCTCCGGACAGGACCAGAAGGACTCGACCCAGCAGATCGGAGATCTCGACCAGGCAGGCCTTGGACTACCCGACCGCGATTACTACCTGAATCAGGACGAGCGCTCCAAGACCATCCGCACGCAGTACGAAGCCCATGTGGCAAAGATGTTCGTGCTCCTCGGCGACACGCCGGAAAAAGCAGCCGCAGAGGCAAAGAACGTACTCGCAATCGAGACCGCGCTCGCCCAGGGGTCCATGTCGCGCGTAGATCGCCGCACACCGGCCAATGTCTACCACATCATGACCATCAACCAGTTGCAGGATCTGACCCCGGACTTCGACTGGAAGGTCTACCTGGCTGCCAAAAAAGAGAGTGGCCTCAAGTCGCTGAACGTCGCCACCCCGGGCTTCTTCAAAGCGGTCAATGAGCAGTTGGACACGACCGACGTCAACGCCCTCAAGAGCTACATGCGCTGGCACACGGTACATCGTTTCGCCCCCGGTCTGAGCGCACCTTTCGTCCAGGAAAACTTCAACTTCTACGCAGCCACGCTTGCCGGCCAGAAGGAACAGACGCCACGCTGGAAGCGATGCACGGCTCTCACTGACCGAGCGCTCGGCGAGGCAGTCGGACAGGACTGGGTCGCCCGCAACTTCCCGCCCGCCGCCAAGGACAACATGGAGAAGCTGGTGGCCGCGCTCGAGAAGGCAATGGACGAGGACATCAAGCAGCTCGACTGGATGAGCGACACCACCAAGGTCGAAGCCAAGAAGAAGCTGGATGCCTTCCGTCAGAAGATCGGCTATCCCGACAAGTGGCGTGATTATTCTTCACTGACCATCAAGCGCGACGACCCGGTAGGCAACGTCATGCGCGTGTCCGAATTCAACGATCGCCGCACCCTCGCGAAGATCGGCAAGCCGGTCGACGAGAAGGAGTGGGGCATGACACCGCCGACGGTCAACGCCTACTACAACCCCGGCATGAACGACATCAACTTCCCCGCCGGCATCCTTCAACCGCCGTTCTACGACTTCAAGATCGATCCAGCGGTGAACTTCGGCGGCATCGGCGTGGTCATCGGCCACGAGATGACGCACGGCTTCGACGACCAGGGCAGCCAGTTCGACCCACAGGGCAACGTGCGCAGCTGGTGGACCCCAGAAGACAAAAAGAAGTTCGACGAGCGCACCGACTGCGAAGTCAAGGAGTACAGTGGCTTCGAAGTTGCCCCCGGCCAGAACTTGAATGGCAAGCTGACGCTCGGCGAAAACACCGCCGACAACGGAGGCCTCCACATCGCCTTCGCCGCGTTGATGGAGACGCTGGCCAAGAATGGCACGGACCCATCGACGAAGATCGACGGCTATACACCGGCACAGCGCTTCTTCCTCGGCTTCGGCCAGGTGTGGTGCGAGAACCAGACCGAGCAGGTCGCGAGGCTGCGGGCCAAGACAGATCCGCACTCGAGCGGCCAGTGGCGAGCCAACGGCAGTGTGCAGAACTTCGATCAGTTCGGCAAGGCCTTCGGATGCAAAGTCGGCCAGCCGATGATGCCCGCCAACGCCTGCCGCGTCTGGTAAACAACAACCGCTACAAGCAGAAAAGCCCAGGCTTCGGCGTGGGCTTTTCAGTCTTTAGCAGTCTCTGAATAAGTCCCGAGCCGAATCGTTTTGAAAGGGCACGCTTCAGAGCATGCTGAAAAGTCGTCGCTTTGAAGGACGCGGCTTCAGAGGATTTTGAAGAGTCTTCGCTTTGAAAGGGCGCGGCTTCAGCCGCGCCGCAAATGACCCCAAAAAGCTGGGCTTTAGCCCCTGAGGGAATGTTTCTCCTGTCAAAATTACTTGTCAGGAAACTTATTCAGAGCCTCCTTTTCCTGTCTTTAGCTTCCAAATCGTCAACCGCACCGAAGCACGCTTCAAACGGACCACTAGCGACCAGTCATCTTCTCCAGATGCTCCGGATACCGGTTGCCTTCAACCGTGATCTTCGAGGCAGCTGTGTCGATCTCGCGCAAATCGTCTGCTGTCAGTTCGATCTCGACTGCGCCCATATTCTCCTCCAGGCGGGACAACTTGGTCGTACCTGGAATCGGAGCAATCCACGGCTTCTGTGCGAGTAGCCACGCGAGAGCAATCTGAGCAGGCGTCGCGTTCTTCTGCTTCGCCATCGTGCCCAGCAGATCGACGAAAGCCAGATTCGCCTTCATAGCCTCTGGCGCAAAGCGAGGCAGCTTGCTGCGAAAATCGCTGCTGCCGAGCTTGGTATTCTCGTCCATCTTCCCTGTCAGGAAGCCTTTCCCCAGCGGGCTATACGGAACAAGGCCGATACCAAGCTCCTCAAGCGTAGGAATCACCTCCGCCTCAGGCTTCCTCCACCACAGCGAGTACTCGCTCTGCAGCGCAGTCACAGGCTGAACGGCGTGCGCGCGACGGATCGTCTGGACGCCAGCTTCCGACAACCCGAAGTGCTTCACCTTGCCTTCCTGGATCAGTTCCTTCACCGCTCCCGCAACATCTTCAATCGGCACATCCGGATCAACCCGATGCTGATAGAACAGGTCGATGGTGTCGATGTTGAGACGCTTGAGCGAGGCTTCAGCCACCTCCTTGATATGCTCGGGCCGGCTATTCAAGGTCTGCGACCCTGGGGCCCCGCCGGGAACGACGTTGAAGCCGAACTTGGTGGCAATCACCACCTGCTCGCGAATGGGAGAGAGCGCTTTACCGACAAGCACCTCATTCGTGAACGGACCGTAGACCTCCGCCGTATCGAAGAACGTAATTCCCCGATCCACTGCCGTACGCATCAGAGAGATCATCTCCTGCTCATCGTGAACCACACCGTACGAGAAGCTCATGCCCATGCATCCCAGACCGAGAGCCGATACTTCCAGATTGCTGTTTCCCAATTTGCGCTTTTGCATTCATTCTCCTGTCAGTCGGTCAGGCCCGAAGCCTCTTGTATCCGATTCAGAGCCCATCGTTTTGGCTGCTCCGACTCGCGAGACCCCTGCCCTTGCTAATCCAAATGCTACGGAGCAATGTCGTCCGGGCGGTATCCCGATACTGCCAATCTATTGCCTATTCCTGTCGGTGCATGCATTTTTGTGCACGCCACCCGAGTTTAGAGCTACTTTAGTTTTTTGAGGAGCGATTCGAACTAAAGTG
Source organism: uncultured Acidobacteriaceae bacterium (assembly GCA_963738855.1). Classification (GTDB taxonomy): domain Bacteria; phylum Acidobacteriota; class Terriglobia; order Terriglobales; family Acidobacteriaceae; genus Edaphobacter. The sequence goes on from CAVTYC010000001.1 coordinate 830,821, forward strand.
GCAAAACATAGGGATGCGCGAGACGAACTTCGGGTGGTTGAATCGCGAGCTGAGTTGGCCCGCAAGATTGCCTCACACATAAGCATGGACGGAATAGAGGCAAGCGGCATATCCGGTATGAGCCTCTACCGCCGATCTGCGCCCACAGCCTGCACTTCGGCTGCGTACGAGCCCAGGCTGATTGTCTTCGTGCAGGGACAAAAACGAATCAACCTCGGCAAGACAACCTACTTGTGCGACGGTTCGACCTTTCTCCTGACGTCGGTCGATCTGCCTGTTGTCAGCCAGGTCATCGCGGCGACCGAAAAGGAACCGATGCTCGGCCTGCTCCTCAAGCTCGAAATGCCACTGATCCGTGAGATTCTCAGCCAGCAGGAGTTTCATCGGCACGAGGAATCTACCGATGCTCGCGGCATGGCCATCGGTGTCACCTCCGTCGAACTCCTGGACGCATGTTCCCGCCTCGTGGACCTCCTCGATACACCCCAGGACATTCCATTTCTTGGCAGCCTGATCGACGTTGCATCATCAATTCCGTTCTCTGACCGCGATGAGCCCACTTCAGTACCAGAAGCAGCTTCGCCTGCATGTAGCGCGAGAGCGCATGCTCAACGGCGGCCTCGATGCCGCGAGTGCCGCCTTCGAAGTCGGCTATGAAAGTGCCAGCCAATTTAATCGGGAGTACAGCAGGTTCTTCGGTCAACCACCCATGCGCGATATCAAAGCACGCCGACTCGCGACACCGTGACCACCCGACAGAAGACAACGCACTCGTCGGCAATTCCATCAGAACAATGAATAGCCATAAGTCGGCATAACATAATTGATTGCAGGACACGCACCAATTGTTCTGAATTGTTTTCGAACGACTTCTAAAGCCGGAAACTGACCCTCTGCCCGGTTTTCCGTACCGCGAAAGTGGCACAAAGTCGCTTCACCTTCTACAATTAGCGGAGGATTCGTATCCCTACAGAGTTGCTCGCGGGAAGGTGGCCGATCTTTGGACCACCGGCGAGGTTAAGGAAGCGCATGAAGTTGAGCAGGATTGGCCGAGTTTCAATGGCCTTCGTAGTATCCGTGGCGATGGGTCTGGGCATGACGGCGTGCGGTGGCGGCACGATCGGTTACCTTTGGGTTATGGGCACGCAGTACAACCAGATCGCCGGCTTTAAAATCGACGATTTCACCGGAAATCTCACCGCGATTCCGACATCGCCCTTCAGTTCGGGCGGGACCAACCCCGTGTCGATCGTCGTGAAGCCCGGCGGCCGGTATGTGTACGTGGTCAACCAGGGCACCCCGGCCAGCGGGACCACCCCCGCTACCCCTGGCCAGATCGCCGCGTTCAGCGTCGGCAACGAGGGCGTCCTGACCTTCCAGCTCTCCTACACCAGCCAGGGCACGACCCCCGTCTGGGCCTCGGTTGACAGCTCTGGCAGCTATCTCTACGTGCTCGATCAGCAGGCCCCTCCCGTCGACCCGTCGCAGCCCACCGTGCTCCCGAACTACGGTTCGATCACCGTCTTCGCCATCGACGGCAACACCGGGCGACTCCAGTTGGTTCCGAACCAGCAGGTCAAGAACTCCCAGGGCACGCAGCTCACCTACTTCCCCGTCGGCCAGAAACCGACCATGATGAAGGCGGCCCCGAACAGCTGTCTCTACACGCTCAATTCGGGCGACAACACCATCTTCCCCTACTCGATCGGCACCGGCGGCCAGCTCACCCTGACGACGAACTCGACCATCACGACCGGCGCGACGCGGCTGACCTCGGTCAACGCGAACGGCTCCTACGTCTATCTGACCGACGCGGGCGCGGCAAACACCCCCGGCCAGATTCTGGCCTATACCACCGGCTCGGGATGCTCCTTGAACACCCTTACCGGCGGCCCGGTCCCCAACCTTACCGGAGCCTCGAACCCCGTCAATACGCTGGTCGACAGCAAGGGCAGGTTCCTCTACGTCGTCAACAATTCCACGACCAACAGCCAGGCCAACGCGACCAGCAACGTCTCAGCCTTCGCCATTGACGCAACCTCAGGCAAGCTGCAGCCGCTGCCCATCGGCGACACGAACAATCCGTACCCGGTTGGAGCAGGTCCACTTTGCATGGTGCAGGACCCAACAAACCAGTACGTGTACACGTCCAACAACATCGACGGCACCGTGACTGGAAAGATCATCAACCAGAACACGGGCCAGCTCGCGGATCTGCAGCGCGGATCGAAGTTCCCGGCGACTGGACAGGCGACGTGCCTTGCGGTCAGCGGCGTCGTCAACTAGCCGGAAACATAACTGGAACAGCCCCATTGGCAACAGATTCACAGTCGCAAAATGGGAACGATTTGCATCGGAGTAAGGGAAGCGCATGACGTTGAATACGATGGGCCGCCGCGCCGCAAAAGCCTCACTAGCCTCGATGTTGTCTGTGGCGATGGGGCTTGGCCTGACGGCGTGCGGCAACAACCACACGGTGGCGTTCCTCTACGCGACGACGGCTCAGAACAACCCCGGCGTAATCAGCGGCTACAAGATTGACTACCAGGCTGGCCATCTTGTGCAGTTGGCGGATTCACCCGTCCCATCGGGCGGCAGAAATCCCGTTGCGCTCGTAGCCTCCCCCGACCACAAATACATCTACGTCGTCCACCGGGATGACTCGACCGTAGTCCTCTTCGCCATCGGAACCGACGGCAAGCTCTACGCCCAGCACACCTATAACGTAACCGGAAGCTTCCCGCTTGCAGCCTCGATCGATGCCGCCGGAAAGTTCCTCTACGTTCCGTTTACCTATCAAAAGGGACCGAACGGTGAGCAGCTCTACACCCCGGCCAATCCAGGCCCCGGTGGCGTGACCATCTTCCCCATCAGCTCCACAGACGGCTCCCTCGGGGCCCCTCTGACGACGAATGTCGGCCGCAATCCGGTCGGCATCGTCGCAACCAGCACGAACCACTTCGTCTACGTGATCTCGCAGGACAGCGCGAACGGTACGAACCTCTACGGCTTCTCAGCCGACCCCAACACCGGCGCGCTCACCCCATTACCGGGCGTCACGATCAACCCCGGCAATGTGCCCTCGATCGGCTTTCCGTCGGGTGTAACCCCAAGCGCGATCGTCGAAGATGCCTCCGCGACCCATCTCTACCTGACCGACGAGGCGAGCAATCAGTTGCTCGGCTACTCGATCGCCGCCAACGGCGTTCCCAGCCTGCTGGTCAACGGTACGGTGCCGACCGACGTGGGCCCCAGAGGCCTCACAATCGACATCACCGGAAAATTTCTTTACGTGGTGAACTACACTGGCAACACCATCGGCGGTTACACCTTCGGCGCGAATGGGCAACCTATCCTGTCGACGGTAGCCGCAAGCACCCAGGCCGGCACGGGACCAACCTGTGTAACTACGATTGGCTCTCCGACCAATGCCGACCCGAACCACGCAATCTACCTGTATACGTCGAATTCACTGAGCAATTCGATTACAGGTCAACAAATGTTGCCGCAGGACGGCAGCCTAAGGCAGATCTTCGAGTCTCCCTTTATTGCCGCAACTTTGCCGACCTGTTTGATAGCTGTGCCAACCATTCAGTAGAAATCCGGTTGGTTTGAGAGAATATGAGCGGGCAGCCGTCAGGCTCCCGGGATGAAGGAAGCACATGAGTTTGAGGAAGATGGGCCGGGCAACATTGGCCGCAACAATGTCTCTGGCAATGGGTTTTGGCTTGACGGCCTGCACCCGTGACTATACGGTGGCCTACGTCTACGCGACGATGGCGCCCAAAAACGGTCAGGGAGGTGGAGTCGCCGAGTTTGCAGCCGACTTCCAGTCGGGCGCTCTCATACCCATCACCGGCTCACCTGTGCAAGCGGGTAATAACCCTGTCTATCTGGTCGCCGCCCCCAACGGGCAGTTCATCTACGTGCTCAACCACGACGACTCGACCGTCCAGGAGTTCGCCGTCAACACCAACGACGGCACCCTCACCTCGAAGAACACGTATAAAACGACAGGCACCTTCCCCACCTCAGCCGTAGTCGACCAGACCGGCAAGTTCCTGTACGTGACCTACACCTACCAGACCGGCTACTCGTCGACCAAACCCGGCCCCGGCGGAATGAGCATCTTCCCCATCAACGCCGACAACTCCCTGGGCACGGCAACAGACCAGCAGCTGGGCAATAACCCAGTCGGCGTCGTCACCAACAACTTCAATAACTTCCTATATGTTATCGACCAGGAGACCTCGCCCAACGCGGCCGTCCTCGGATTCTCCCGCAACACCACCAGCGGCGCGGTCACCCCGGTACCCGGAACGACCATCGGGCCTGCGGTTCCCGGCGGTCCCACGGTTGCCACTGGCTTCCCTGCCGGCGTAACGCCCAGCGCGATCGCCATGGCTCCCACAGGCCACTTCGTCTACGTCACCGACAGGGCCACGAACCAGTTGATCGGCTATGTCGTCCAGGACGCAGGCTCTCTCGTACCCATGGTCAACTCGCCCTTCACGACCGGCCTGTTTCCCGTGGGCGTCACCATCGATCCACGTGGCCTGTATCTCTACACGGCCAACTACAACGCCAGCACAATTGGAGCTTTTGCAATCAACACATCGACAGGCGCACCTGCCGGTGCAGTCGGGTCGGGTTCCGTCGCGGTGGGCACAAACCCAACCTGCGTTACGATCGAACCCGCATTGGGCATCTATCTCTACACCTCCGACAACCTGGGTGCCACGGTCTCAGCCCTCAAGCTCGATGCGCACAACGGTACGCTGACAACTGTGCAGAACTCACCATCCCCCACCCCCGGTCTGCCCACTTGCATCGTCTCGGTAGCGAATGGCAATCACGCCACCCAGATCATCCAGCCTTAAACCAATTGCCTGTTGCAGCAGAAAGCCCCGCGATAAGCGGGGCTTTTTGTTGCTTCGATCAGTTGCGCCGCCCCTAGTCCCATCTTCGTGCACGCTTACCGCTAGCGTTTCATTCGAGCAAAGCTCGAACCGCCTTGCTTAAGGGCACGGCTTCAGCCGTGCCGCAACAGTCACTAGGAAAAAAGCGGCTTCAGCCGCTGAGGTACGCCTTACAATCGCCCACCGGCCAATCACCTTCCAGGCAAACTCTCAAGCCGCAACCTTCCGCCCAAACCTGCCAAGAATCAACTTACGCGCAGGATTCTCAACAAGCTTGTACACAGCCACCGAAATCACAATCAACGCCGCATACGATATCCACGGATCCAGCGCAGCCACGCCAAGCCGCTCCGTCAGGTGGTGATTGTGGATCAGCAGATACACATTAAAGTGCAGTAAATAAAGGCAATAGCTACTCTCGCCCACCAGCAGCAACGGCGGCCACGCAAACACCGACGCAATCGCGTGCTGTCCGCTCAGTCCAAAGACCAGGCATGCGAAAAGGCCCATCAGCAGTCCGCCATGCTTCAGCAGGTAAGGAAGGTGAGGAGCCGCAAGGTAGAAAAACAGTCCCAGCGCCGCCAGCGCACCCGCCGCAATGGCCGTGCGCTGCTTTTGCGTGATCGTCACCGTGAGCTGAAGCCGTGCAAGCGCAATCCCTGCCAGAAAGGTCGCAGCATAAGGAATCGGCGTGTACTTCAAAAACCGGATCAGCGTCGTGGACGTGTAGCGAGTCACCGGCTCCGTCAGATTATCGGGATTGAATATCAGATAAAGCGTCGCCGGAAGAATATCGATCACCCAGAGAACAAGGATCATAAGAATCAGCCGGGACGGCCGTCGCGGCCACTGCAACCGGATCAGCCATGGGAATGCAGCGTAGAAAGCGACCTCACAAGATAGCGTCCATGCGACCGTATTCCAGAAGGTTGCCAGGCTTGGACTCCACCCCTGCAGCAACAAAGGCGTCAGCGTGAACCCCCTCCAGAACTCCATCTGAGAACGCGCCGTCCACTCCAGCTTCAGCATCTCGAACGACACCAACAGTGCAAGCAGATAAACCGGATAAAGTCGCGAGAAACGAGCCAGCCAGAACTCCCGCTTCACCAGCGTGGCCCCACGGTCAGCGTAGTTGTAAGCCAGAATGTAGCCGGAGATCAGAAAGAAGACGTTGACGAAGACAAAGCCATTCTCGACAAACGGCCTGATCGGACCCAGGTGCGGAGGCGTGAAATGGAACAGAACGATATTGAAGGCGAGCAGGGTACGTATGCCTGTCAGCGCGGGTAGCGCTGGCCTGCGCGCAGGCTTGATCGCCGTTGCCGTCGTCGTAATTGCAGGAGTCGTCGTAGTTGTAGCCAAAATCGAGAGTGTCCGTTCCTGAAGCTTCCATCTGCGACAACGCCATCATCTTCGCCGCTGCCGTTCTGTCTGTCATCCCGTAGGGATCCGCTTTGCTTGCTTTTGCGGTTGCCGTTCTGTTTGTCATCCCCGCAGGGGATCTGCTTCCGTTGTTGCCGTTGCTAGTTCTTTGTTTGTCATCCCATAGGGATCTGCGGTTGCCTTTGTCACCGCCCGTCTCTGGCTCTCAACCCGGCACGGCCAGCCCACGCAATCGTCCTGCAACAAAGTCCCTACAAATTGGATGCACCAACGCGACAATCTATCTAACCCATCTTCAACAGATTTGATGCCCCCACCGCATCACTCCCTCAAAACGGAGATTACGAAAGATTTCCAGGATTTCTGGCATGATTTTACGACTCAGAAAACGGCCGGCCGTTATCCAGCTTTGCCACCCTTTTCACCACGAACAGACCACAGAAACACCACAGCCAACACCCAATCTTCGCAAAAACCCCTGCAAAAACCCCCATCGGCCATGCGAAAAATCATGCAAAAAAATCCGCAGAACTACCCTCAGGCAGTCACAAGCGAACCCAGTTTTTCTCCACTGACCACCCGCACAATATTCCCCTGCTCACGCATGCTGAAGACCATCATCGGCATGTTGTTGTCTTTACACAGCGAAACAGCCGTTGTGTCCATCACCCCAAGCCCCAACCGAAGGATATCGTTGTACGTGACCTGCTCAAACCGAGTAGCGTCCGGATCCTTTTTAGGATCAGCACTATAGATGCCATCCACCGACGTAGCCTTCAGCAGAATATCCGCCTTGATCTCCATGGCCCGCAGACTCGCCGCCGTATCGGTCGAAAAGAAGGGATTCCCCGTCCCCGCAGCAAAAATAACGATACGGTTCTTCTCCAGATGCCGCATAGCGCGCCGGCGAATATAGGGCTCAGCCACCTGATGCATCTCAATAGCCGACATCACACGGCACATAATCCCGCGTTTTTCGATAGCATCCTGCAAAGCAATCGCATTAATCACAGTCGACAGCATCCCCATATGATCAGCAGCCACGCGGTCCATATCAATCGCCTGCTGCGCTACACCTCGAAAGAAATTACCGCCGCCCACAACAATGCCGATCTGGCAGCCCAGAGCGTGTGCGTCTGCAATCTCCTCAGCTACTTTATGGATGAACACTGCGTCAATGCCGAAGCCGCGGCCTGCAGCCAGGGCTTCTCCGGAGATCTTGAGGAGGACTCTTTTGTACATGTCAGGTCTAAGTATCGCACGCTGCCAGCACCTTGTTGCACCGAATGCTAAGGAGACGGGATGACCCCGGAAAGACCCTAAAATGGCACCCGGCGTGTGGCTTTTGTGGGATCGAAAGTGCCCTGAGCAGTATGTAGGATGGTTCCAGAGTTCTTATGGCGACGACACAGGCCGAGTCCAAAATTCTCCCTCTCACTTCCGCCCGATTTTTCGCCGCACTTTATGTGATGTTGTATCACTCGGTGCCGACAATTCCGTCGCAGGGGAATCCCCACGGAGTCCTTACGCGCATCATCGGGCTTGGATATGTCGGGGTCCCGTTCTTTTTTCTGTTATCGGGATTCATTCTCTGTATCGTCTATCTAAAAAACTCAACAACCATCGACAAACGCGAATTCTATCTGGCTCGTTTCGCCCGCATCTACCCGCTGTTCCTGGCGGCAATGATGCTGGACCTTCCTCGCTTTATTCACTTCAAGAGGTACATCGCGCATCAAAGCTGGGGACAGATCTTCGGTGTGTTCCTCGCTACGGCGAGCTTAGTCCAAGCCTGGTCCGTTGACTTGCTGGGATTGAACCAGCCTGGATGGTCGCTCTCAGCGGAGGCATTCTTTTATCTCCTCTTTCCCTTCATCGGGGTGGCTCTTTGGCGAATGAGCGGAAAGTTCACGTGGCCATTCGCTCTCCTGACATACCTTGTTGGAACTCGGCTGCTTTGGTTCATCTTTCATACAAACGGGAGCATACCGTGGCAAAGATTCAACCCGCTCGAACATCTCTATGCCTTTGTCCTCGGTATATGTCTTGCGAAACTCTTCCTATGGATCGGCGCAGCCCCAGCTAGGTCCCAGGCATTCCGGCGCTGGGCTCCGTGGATCCTTGTTGGGAGCGCTACCGCGTTCTTGGCAGTTCCCATCCTTGACCTGCGAGTACCTGAGTTGCTGATGCAGCATGGCATTCTGATACCGCTCTTCGCACTCGTCCTGCTTGCGTTAGCCAGTGGCAATGCGGTGATCTCTACCTTGTTTTCCGCGAAGTGGTTAGTCGTCCTCGGCGAGGCCAGCTTTGCGATCTACCTAATCCATTTTCCGATGAATTTGATCATGCGGCGTTTTATTGAACGGTACGACATGCCCGCTTATTTGATTTACGTCGTTCTCACCATAGCGCTCAGCGTGGCCAGTCTCTATTGGCTGGAGACTCCAGCAAGACGCTGGATCCTCAAGAAGGAATGGCGGCACAGCGTCGAGACCGCAGCCACGAGCGTTCTTGCGTAGCCGAATGAATCAAGGCAAAGCAAGCCCGAACACATTGTCCGGGCCTGCTCACAGGATCAATCCTTGTAAGGATCGAACTCGTTTGCTCCAGCCATCGCCACACCGAGCGGCGTCAGAGTGTGGATAACACGAATGGCACCTCGGGGAGACGCTTGTGGCAGTGCGGCGATTCATCGACTCCCCCGCCACGCAGAACGACGTTGGACTTGTTCAGCCAGTCCTGCATCATCTCCGGTTTGATGAGCCCCTCACGCTTGACGGCCCCGGTCTTGCGATCGTTAACGCCAGTAGCCTGCTTCCGGCCCATGACACGGCCTGCGCCATGCACAGTGCTGTAGAGCGAAGCCTTTGACTCAGGCGCGTCAACGCCCTCGAGAATCACCGACTGCTCGCCCATTGTGCCGCCAACGAAGCCCCGCTGCCCAGGAAAGGCCGGCGTTGCTCCCTTGCGGCAGACCCAGAGTTGCTTGCCATCGTGCTCCTCCAGCCATGCGAAGTTGTGGTGGTTGTGAACCTCCTCTTCGATGGCCGCTCCAAGCAACCGCGCAACACGGTCACAAACCCAGTCACGACCAGCGTAGGCATACACACCGCCCAACTGCATGGCGTGGATGTACTGCTGGCCGAGATCGCCTTCGACGTCCAGAAAGACGGGATCGACCATCATCCCATCCTGCGCTCCCGCCGCCTTGAGGAACCACGTCGCGATGCCATGCCCAAGACCGCGGCTACCGAAGTGAACTCCTATCCAGACACGATCCCGCTCATCCACGAATACATCGACATAGTGGTTACCGCTGCCGATGGTTCCGAGTTGCGCATGGGCCTTATGCCGCAAAGGCCGCGCAGCCTCAGTGTGCCAGCCTTCGTGCGCATCGTTGATGAAGGGCGAATCATCGTTACGCTCAGGATTCTTCCGCCCTACGCCAAACGAGAGCGTGTTCCAGATGTCGTCCATAATGCGCCCGATGTTGGCGCGAACTTCAGAGCCAGGGATGTCAAGACGCACGGCCTTGTTCCCGCAGGCAATATCAAAGCCCACAGCAGTCGGGCTGATGCGATTCTCTGAAGCAATGACGCCGCCAATCGGGACGCCATAGCCAAGATGACCGTCAGCGATAAGCGCCATATAGTCGGCCGAGCGAGCGCAAAGTTTCGTGCTCCAGCGTGTTCTCTTCGTGAGTTCCCCAGACAGGGATGTTGTCGATGTACTGCATGATGCGAGTGGATCCTTTCTGGCTAGCGGCTGGTTGTAGCCGTAGATAGCCGGGCTGTGTTGCTCCCTCGGCGCTCATCGCGTTGGCAGCAAAAATAAGAGCCCGGGCTGTCGCCCGGGCTCGATTGTCTTGCGGAGTCGAAAGCTGGCCTATGCCTGGGCTTCCTCCGAAGAAATCTGGGTGGTTGTAGCGACGGTCCAATTTGGCTCGCCTACCTTGAATCTTGCAAACCGGCGGACGCTGATGTTCTCACCGAGCTTGGCAACCTTGGTCGCAATGATCTGCGCGATCGTCTGCGTCTGCTCCTTGATGAACGGTTGATCGAGCAGGCAGACCTCCTCGTAGAACTTGCCCATCTTGCCTTCCAGCATCTTCTCGATAATGTTGGCGGGCTTACCGGTCGCAGCAGCCTGCGCGCGGTAGATCTCCTTCTCGCGCTCGAGGTCCTCGGCAGTCACATCCTCGCGGCGAATATACCGGGGATCAGTGGCAGCGATATGCATGGCGATGTCGCGGAGCAGTTCCTGGAAGTCAGGCGTACGCGCAACGAAGTCCGACTCGCAGTTCAGCTCGAGCAGAACGCCAATCTTGCCGCCAGCGTGGATGTACGTGCCCACGGCTCCTTCGTTCGTGGTGCGTGAGGCCTTCTTGGCGGCCGACGCCATACCGCGCTTGCGGAGGACGACGAACGCCTCTTCCATGTCGCCCTTCGACTCCTGCAGAGCCTTGAGGCAGTCGCCCATCGGGGCGCCGGACTTTTCGCGGAGTTCCTTGACGAGTTTTGCATCAATCTTCGGTGCTTCAGACATTATGGTTCCCTTCTGTATAGAGCATGATTCAGGCAAAGGGGGCGCAGGCATTGAAGCCCACGCCCCCTGAATATATCCGGATGGCGGTTACAGCACGGCAAACACCGTGCCCTTAACACGACCGGGCCAAATAGGGTTTAGGCTCCGGTGTCGGCGATAGCGGTCTCGGGCTCGTCGACCGATGCCGCCGCAGGGGCCTTGCGAATGTTTCCGCCAAGAACCGCTGCGAGATCAACGTTGTCGTCTTCGTCGCTATCGGCGGCCGAGATGGAGGCCTGAACTTCAGCCAGTTCTCCATCCTCACCGATGTGCTCCGAACCCAGCTCGGTTGGCTCAACATCAGCAACTTCCGTGGCAAAAGCCCGCTCGGAGACCATCTGAGCGCCCTCGTAGGCCGAGTCAGCGATCTTCGTCGTGAAGAGCCGAATGGCGCGGAGAGCATCGTCGTTACCGGGGATGACGTAGTCAACAACCGTCGGGTCGCAGTTCGTGTCGACAACAGCGACAACCGGGATACCGAGCTTGCGAGCTTCGGCAACGGCGATAGCCTCATTGTTCGAGTCGATGATGAACAGCGCATCGGGAAGCCGCTTCATGCTCTTGATACCGGCAAGGTTGGTCGACAGGTGCTTGCGCTCGCGCTCAAGCTTGATGACTTCCTTCTTGGTCAGCAACTCGTAGCGGCCGTCGGTGGACATGTCATCCAATTCCTGAAGGCGCTTAACCGACTTCTGCACCGTAACCCAGTTGGTCAGCAATCCGCCTAGCCAGCGGCTGTTGATGTAGGGCATGCCGGCGCGGTTTGCCTCTTCGGCCACGGCATCCTGCGCCTGGCGCTTGGTGCCGACGAAGAGGATGAGCTTACCGGTAGCAGTCAGGTCGGTGACGAACTTCGAAGCCTCTTTGAACATCTTGAGGGTCTTCTGCAGGTCGATAATGTAAATTCCGTTGCGCTCGCCGAAGATGTATTCCTTCATCTTGGGGTTCCAGCGCTTGGTCTGATGCCCAAAGTGAACGCCAGCTTCGAGCAATTCTTTCATCGTAATGTTTGCCAAATTAAGCTCCTTGGTTGAGGCAGCCGGGAGCGATCGCCGGTGCCTGGATTTATCCCGCGTACGGGAGATTTGACTCCGTGCCTCATGCGGTCCCGTTTGGAGCACATGAGGGTGATGCGAGCGGGTGCGGAACCGAACGTCCTGCACCCGCTAATACTGTGAGGGCCCGTACAACCAGGGTTGCGACAGCTTGCAGTACCGAGCGATTAGCGCTTGGAGAACTGGAAGCGAGCGCGTGCGCCCTTCTGGCCGTACTTCTTGCGCTCCTTACCACGCGAGTCGCGGGTAACGAGGCCTTCCGACTTGAGCGCCTTGCGGAGCTCAGGGTTGAAAACCATCAGGGCGCGGGCGATGCCGAGCTTGACGGCGTCCGCCTGACCCATTACGCCGCCGCCACGAACCGTGGTGATGACATCAAAGGTCTCGCCGATGTCGTTGATGCCGAGCGAGCGCTTCGCTGCTGCGCGCTGCTGGGCCGTCACGAAGTAAACATCAACGTCCTTCTTGTTGACGGTAAAGTTGCCGCTGCCGGGACGCAGAAAAACGCGCGCGATCGACGACTTGCGGCGGCCGGTGCCATAGTACTGGACGAGATCTGCCATGATGCTCCTTGAACTTGCCTCCGGACTTTGCCGGAAAATCTTTATCTACGGCGCGTCTGAAACCACGCCTGACAACCAAACTTAGCCGGCGATTTCCATCGGCTGAGGCTTCTGTGCGAGGTGCGGATGCTGACCGCCCTTGTAAACCTTCAGCTTGGTCGCCATCTGGCGGCCCAGCTTCGACTTCGGAAGCATGCCCTTAACGGCCTGTTCGACGATCGCCTCCGGGCGACGTGCGAGCAGCTTGATGAAAGACTCTTCACGCAGACCGCCCGGGAACCCGGTGTAGCGGCGATAGAGCTTCTGGTCGGCCTTCAACCCCGTCAGAACGATCTTCTCGGCGTTGATGATGACAACGTGATCGCCCATGTCGATGTAGGGGGTGTAGAGGGGGTTGAGCTTGCCGGCGAGAACGCTGGCGGCGTGCGTAGCGAGGCGGCCAAGCGTCTTGCCGCTGGCGTCGAGCACATACCACTTGCGTTGAATGTCTTTGCCGCTGGGAATCGTAGTGGACATCGTTTGGGTTACTCCTTGATTCTGCCGTCTTCAGTGGTCAGCGTGGTGCATGAAGAATGGTGAAGCTGATTTTTTACTGCCTGACTGCTTTTTGCTGATCAAAACCTGTCGGACACGCGAGGAGAACCACTCGAACACACAAGGAGTTCGACCCGCATGATTGCGCACAGAACCTTGTCAAACCTGACTGGGACCTGAGAAGTGGGTGCTTTGGGGGTGGCTTAAGTCGCTGCTGCCCCGAGTGGATCCACCACGATGTCCCGATGGCTGGCCCGTCCATGAGATACGACTTCACAGACGTGCAGACGCGAGACTGCGCGAGATTTAAGAATAGCCGAGTCCGGAAACCTCGTCAACGACGATTCCTCCGAAATATCGAGCCCTGGCTGCTTTACAGGCTGTAACCAAGCTAGGAAAATCCTGGCCATTGCCGAACCCTCAGGGCCAAAGGCCCTTCCCCATACCAGCCTGGGGCGACGCCCCAGGTACGGAACCAACAGAATGCCGAGGGCCAAAGGCCTGATCTATTCTTCTCTTCCAACGTCAGGGAGTTAGCCATCCGAGGCTGTCAAGCCCCCTACCGGCCTAACTAGTGCAACCAAAGCACATCCACGTGGCATTTAATTTCTCTCAACCCGCTATAATAAGAAGAGAGACAAAATGGGAGCCCTGGCATAGCCGGGGCTCTTCGCATTTAATAGACACCGGAGAACCGACAACGGACAACCGGACCGAGGCCCAGATCTAAGTCAAATAATTTGAATATTTTAGGACTTAAGTACGGAGGAGAGGGGTACCTTGCGAAAGGGACCATCAAACGAAACGAAGGCCTGAAACCGATAACTCGCAACTGACAACCTGTAACCAAAAGGGAAGTCCAGACTTTAAGTCTAATAATTCGAAGACTTTAGGACTTAAGTATGGGGGAGGGGGTACCCCTTGCAATCGGTTCAACTAAGCCAACGTTTTCTTCCGGAGCTCGTAGAGCTTGGCATCCACCAGAAACCGGAACCAGAACGTCTGTAGCACATAGAAGATGAACCCTTCCATGCCGTCAAGGAAGCCGAGGCGAACGATGTACCGGTAAAAAAAGAGCGCGAACGGTCGGCTGAACGCAGGCGCACCAGAATAGAAGCGTCGGAGGAACCGCTTCCTCTCGATCGGATTGCCACCAACGCGCCCCTGAATGCGCCCTTCGCTGTTCTTAAGCGACATCTCACGCACCTCAGCGTCGGACCACCGGTTATGCCGATAGGTCCACTCGGTGAGGGCCATGCGGATATCGTCGATCATCGGATGCCTTAGCCTCCGGGTCTCGCCCGAGCACAAAAAATGCTGGTCGTACTCGCGAGCCTCACACCGGCCCTGGCCTTTCACAAACAGCCGCATGTGCCAGGTAGGAGACATTCCTCCATTCCGCAGCACCCTGCCCATGAACTGAAGCATCCGGGGCAGAAAATAGCCAGAACAAGAGGACTCCTCCGGCAGAGCAAGAATCTCCTGCCACAGCTCCGGGGTCAGGCGCTCATCAGCGTCCAGATGCAGCTGCCACTTGTAGCGGGTCGCAAGATTGTCGATCGCCCAGTTGCGCTGCGCCCCGTAGTTCTCGAAAGGGTGTTGCGCGACGGCGGCCCCAGCGGCTGTAGCAATTGCGACAGTCTGATCCGTGCTGCCGGAATCGACAACGTGAACATCGTCCGTAAGGCCCTGGATGCTGGCGAGAGTTGCAGGAAGAGAGTCGCTCGAATTGAAGGTGAGGATGATAACCGACGGACGCACCGACGCTCCCAGAACAGATTTACAGCAGCTATCCCAACATACCTCTTGGGAAAAGCTTCTTGTGTACAACGAAAGTGCTAGCGTTCGCTAATGTGTGCTGCTCGCGCCACTCAGTGTTCGAGTTGCGGTGTGCTGGGCTGCTGACCAAAGTTCGTCACGAGCAAGCTGGGAACGGGTTTACGACGGCGACGGGGAGGATTCGTTGGAGTCGCCGGATCGAGCCGGTACAGAATCAGCAGATTGCGTTCAGGGTCGTCCATCGCCGGAAAGGCCGCCACGCGTTGCAGATGATACAGCGGAGTCAGCGCATCCATCTTGTCGTCGTCCACCTGGTTCCACGTGACATACCAGCCGGGCCGATACGCCCGAACCCGATCAGGAAGCTCCATTGTGCCAAAGTCGTCGCAGATCGAGGGCAATCCCGTCATCAGCGACAGGTCTGAGCCACTGATCGAGAGCACAAGCGGATTATGTGTGCGGTCAGCCATCACAATGTCGTGGATCTGCTCGGCGGCCTGGGTAAAAGTGTACTCAGGAGTCCGAACATAATGGACCGTCTGGCGCGCATCGGTCACAACAACAATAGCCAGGGCACCAACTGCCAGAACAGCGGCAAACCAGTGCAATGGCGCGATGATGCGCGATCTGTTCCAGATACCGTCGTAGACAACCGCAACCAACAACGTGAGCGGAACCGCAATCACCAGGTAATAACGAGGCTGTAGGTTGTCGTGGTAGGCCAGAAAAGCTGCATAGCCGCCTACCCATAGCAGCAGCGACGGAATCAGAGGGTTACGCAGAATCCGCGGTGTGATGAACAACGTAATGACCGCGGCAATCAGAGCCAATGGGTAGAGCAAGCGCCCAACCCACATCCCGTCGACGAACGCATCGCGCAACACCGAGAGAGCGTTCTCCGACGTGATACCCGTGTAAGCATTGGCGCTAAACAGGTACTTATAGTCATTCAGGAAATGCGGACGCACGATGAACCCGTAGTAACCCAGCCACGCAACTACGCCCAAGACGGCGGTAGGCAAACCAATCTGCAGGAAGGGCTTCAGGCGGTAACCCGCACGAGCCCACAGCAGCCACGCAATGGCCGGAAGGAGAAAGATCGCAGTGGTCTTGGTAAGCACCATCAGAGGCAGCAGAAGGCCTAGTGCAAGAATAGGCAGAAGGTACCGTACCCAGGCTCGCCACTTGGCAGCACCGCCCCCAGTCATCATCGCTTCATAGGGATGGGCCCACGAGGCAGCCAACATTGCAAGCAGGGTGAACAAAATCAGTAGCGGTTCGAGAATAGCCAGTCGGCTGAAGACATAACAAAAAGGACTAACCGCCAGCAGAAGAACGGCAATGGCCGGAGCAAAATAAAAAAAACGTCTTCCGCTCATGCTCCGGCAGAGACCATGCCAACGCCCCAACAAAAGATAGGACACGAGAAGTATCCCGGCAAAGATGCACACGGTCAAAGCCCGCGCCGACTCGAGATTTACGCCTGTGACTCGAAAGACAAGCGACTCGATCAGCGGCCAGACCGGAAGTGCGGCAGCGGGATTGAAGTCGCCCGGAATGTACCAGCGTCCGCGCTGGAAGTGGCGGATGGCCCCGTCGCCGTACCAGCCTTCATCGGTATATTTAGCCCAATCCATCCATGGCGAATGGTTGGGAAAGTCAGCGTTGAGATGAAGGGCATGCAGCGCGAGAAAAATTGCAGCCACAAGAAGGACCGCAGCCTCAATGGCTCTGGCAAGGCGGGACGATATTGTTTGCAACTGGCCCATGGGAAGAACACTTGTACGTAAATCGAATCGTCTGCGTTTCAGCGCTTCTCACAGATTCAGAAGCATACCTGAAGAAAAAGTTGCTAAAGCCTTGTTGTTGTCGGCTCGTAAATTCTTCTCTTTAGGGAGAAGCCTGCTGGCAACTCCCCTATTAGACCCAACAAACCGGACGCTATGAAGTAGAAGCAGCACATCGAGCGGAATCCGAAAGTGGGGATCAGAATTGGTAAGTAGAAAAGGCATAATGTACGCAGCGTAACGAGTGAACTCGGGCACCGGTGCAGAAAAGGGCACCCACATCGCTACGAAAGTCGCAAGGACGGCTGAAACCGCAAGATGACCCGCGAGAGAGCAGCACGTATGACGCATGTACAGCAATGCTCGGCTCCAGAACGGAAGTTGGTCGTATCTATTCATAGGAGAGAGCATCAATGGGATCTTTGCGGGCAGCCTTGAGCGCCGGATAAAGGGCTCCCAGCAATGACCCAAGAAACGCAATAACAATGGCGGATGCCACCCAGTGTGGGGTGACAGCAAAATCCAGTGTTGGAAATTTTATATGGAAGATAGATCGCATGAAGTAGGTTGCTCCTACGCCAAGGGTGATGCCCGCGCCTGCCAGTAGGCCGGTCTCACGAAGGACAATGCCTACAATGTAGAGGCGAGACGCACCCAGGGATTTGAGAATACCGATCTCACGAGTACGCTCCATAACGGCGGTGTACATGGATTGGAAGATGACGAGGAATCCAATGATGACAGCAATGCCGATGACAATGCGAAGGCCGATATTAAAACCAGGGAACTTCTCTGGGGTGAGGGTCGAGAGAAACTCGTCGAGCGTCTGAATATCGTACTGCTCCATTCCTGGAGTGACTAGGATCTCATTGCGTACGGCTTCCTGATTCTTGAGATCGTCGGTCTTAAGGTAGAAGACGCTGGCTTTCCCGGGTGTTCCGCCAATCTCGTTCATCGTCTCGATTGGGATAAATTTGCGACCACCTTTGCCGTGCTCGACGATTCCTGAGATATGGAAGGGATGGTGGAGGACTTCAATTGTGTCTCCGACTTTGTAGCCTTTGGCAGCTTGGTAATCGTCGATGATGACGTCATTCGGATTTTGGAACGGTCCTCCCGAGACAAAAACAAAGGGCCGAAGCGCGTTATAACTTTCGAAGTCTATCCCATAGATGTTTTCGAGACTCTTGCCTGCAGTGAGTTGGATATTAACGGGTGCGGCAACTACAACGTGCGGAAGCTTACGGAGAACGTCTGCTACCTTGATGGATGCAGATGCTCCAGACATGCCAATGAGGTTGGTCCCGGCCCCTGGGTGCGTAATCATATCCATGCCAATGCCGCTTTGGCGAGTGCGCTGACCGTTCAGCATGCCAAGCATAATGGCTGCAATGGATAAGATCATGATGACTTCGATCGCCACAGCAAGAGCGCTGATGGTGGAGCGCAAGGGGCGATGGACGAGATTACCAACAACTAATTTGTTCATATGTATATCTAGTGTATGGCAGAGGTGAAGAGCCGCGTTGGGGCCTCTACAAACTTCCTTCTGGCTGCACGCCTGCCACTTTGAGTTGCGCCAACTGTATATAGACGAAGAAGAGACAGAAGAGGAGCGGTACCAGCAGGCGCAATTCTCGAATCTCACCACCTATGAGGATCGTAGCTATATATGGCGCACTTAGAATGAGCAGTAATACTAATGGCCTAAATCCGGCGTATTCTCTGATAACGATCATGAGCCCAACGTAAAACAGAGCGCTTACAACGACGAGACTCTCAAGAGGCCACTTACCACCAAGGGTCAGTCCAGCAACTACCGTGGCAGATCCTGGCAAGAAGGCACGGATCCCTAGATAACACGCAGCAAATAGGACCAGATGAAAGAGTCCTGCCCGGAAGTACCGCTTGGACTCCGTTGACGGAGCAAAGACCGCCACTGTTAATAATGCAGGTGTGACGAGGAACTCTGTTTCCCGATTGATTCCACCGGCAACAGCCGCAAACGCTAACACTAGATATCCGATCCAAGAAGTCCGCACCCTGACGGATATAAAACCAACGAACATGAGGAAATAAGCGAGTTGATCGTAGGGAGTGACGACATAAGTCGACAACGCCACGACCAGTATCAAGAAAAAATAGCTGGCGAGACGCAAGTCGCTGATTCCTCCTTTCCAATCCCACAAAAATAGGAGTAACAGCATATTGGATAAGAAGAATGAGATAGCATTCAGCACGGCATACGATCCATAGAACAAGAGGGTCGCGTGCTCATCAGTCGGCATAGAAAATGGCTGATCAGTAAAATGATTGGCCAGAAAACGATGGATCGTTAGCAGTAACTTGGGACCCAATATTCTGTACCGATATATACCGCTACTATATTGATTGAGAAATCCTTCCAGATGAAATACATGGGAGGTATACGCACTTCTTAGCCAAAGATGCGTGGAGATCGTTACCAAGAGTGGGATCACCACCACCAGCGTCAAAAAGAGGCTGAGTTGTGCTTGGCCTTTATCCGTATTTATCGCTGTATCTGGTTCCGCTGGAAATGTGACAAGTGTTTCTTTGAGCCCTATGGCCATCTCTGATTCGGATTGGTTATCTGAAAACTTTCGCATTAGCATTTAATCGTTGCGCCTAAAATGTGAACCGGTGATGTTAACTTTATATTGCCCATAAGTTCTTATATGTCATGTCTTTTCCGGACTGCACACTCCTAAAACAGGAGACTATTTCGCTTACTAAAAATACCTATTGAAGACGGGTTTAGATTGGGAGAACTAGGCTTCGGATGGGTCAATGGCGCGAACAGGGGTGGAGGGATGGCGAACTGAGTTTGCGAATCGAAGGGGCTTTCTACCCGGACCAATTACCATGTCGCCGATAATTGGCATGATGTAGGCGGCCATATATACGCAGAATAAGAGAGCTGCAGTGATGTAACCCATTGCATACGCCATGCCGCCCAATCCACCTTCGGGGGCTAGGTGAGAAAATACGATGATAATAATCAGCCCCCATGGGGATTTCCGAACATCTCCACAAAGTGAGTCGAATAAGGTAAAGAGCGCAATCCAAAAAAGAGGCGCAACGAGAAAAACTCCTGTCCACCCTGCTAAATGAAATGCTTCGCCAGTTGGAGAGAACGAGATGCCCGTCGTTGTGTCGTCTTCCGCGATTCCACCCATTTCGCGGGCGAAGAAGTTGCCGCCTCTCCAAGTGGGCTTATTGGGCCAGATGAAGTGGGGCACAAGATTCTCGAACAAGAGCGGAATTGGATAGAGACCGATAGGGCTATGCTGTTCGGTGAACGAGATAAGAGAGTCATCGGGAGCAATCATCTGAAGACGATCGAAAAAACCCGCACGATTCGTAAAGTATCCTCGCGCCAGATTTTCATTCGCATCCATTTCACTCTGAATATATTGACTGCGAACGTAGCCTATATTCGAGAGGAAATCGATTGCGACGTTGAGGTTCTCAGAAAAGGATTCCCCCCGGTAGTTCCGACCATACTGCGAGTAGGGGACCAGATATTGAAAGATAAAGAAGGTTATTGAGAGACCGCCGACGATATGCATGGCAGAAACCTTATAGCGCCGTGATGCCGCTGCCAGTAGCCAGCATAAGAATGGGGTGATCATCCCTTCTTTTGAGAAACCCATGACACCATCAAGAAATATGACGGCTCCTGATATGAATACCGGAATATTAACGCTGCGTCTTCCACCGCTTTTTCGAATCTCATGAATCGTTCCAAGGATCACTGTCAACGGAAGAAATCGATTCAGTTGGGCGAGAGCGCTTAGCACCGACCCATTTTGGTTAGGTCCCGTCGCCGTAAAAATTACAGCGATCACAATGCCAGTAACCATACAGCCCATAGTGGATCTCTGCATATTGGCATCTGTAACCAGATCGTCCAATAGGGACTGCTTCGGAGTTAATAGCTTGCGACTGATCCAGACGGCGATCAGCATTGAACATATACCGACGAGATAGACCCGGATGGTTGTAGACGGAGCCGCCAAGTTGGAGTCTGCAGCTTCACCAACAATTGCTTTCCAACACAGTCCGATGATCACAACAAGAACGGCGTAAAAAAAAACGTAGGCACCCGAAGGGCGGGTCAATCCGCCAGCGAGGTTGAAGGTGAAGGTCGCGATGAGGATGAATAAGAAGCAGCAAAGAGAAAAGAGGTGATCTGTACCCTGCATCAGTTGTATCGTGCAGAGAACCGTAGCAAAGCAAAAGGCGTGCCAGATCGAGATACGTTCAGGAAAAGGGAGGCGCACTCAATCTCTCTTCTAAACCAATGGCTGTCATCGTTATCAAAGGATGGCCCGAGATGCGGCAGGTAAAGCCTGATGATATTGGCTCGGCTTGGGAGGGTCAAAGGAAATTCCTCTTCAAGAGGTTTCCCATCTTGAGCCCCTCTCTGCAGAAGGACACGGTCTAACTACTTTGGTTCCAATGGCATATCTTGTATTCTTAATCCAGAAACAGCTTGGGATAACAGTCGGACCGCGTTATCCTTCCCAGGATCGCAAACAAGCGGGAGCAGATCGACGACGAATGATTTAAGCTGGGCGGAGCGAATGGAAAGATTCTGCGACGAACTACGGCTGGAGCGCGAACGGCGAAATGTTTCGATTGACGAAATATGCGCTGTGACTAAAGTTTCGCTCCGCCATCTGCGTGCACTGGAAGCGGGTGAGTACCGTGATCTGCCTGGTGGAGTATTCCGCAAAGGGATCCTCCGAAGCTATCTCAAGGTGTTGGAGTTGGACGAAGTACCTTGGATTGAACGATTTGAGGCAAGCCTGCGGGAGTGCGGTGCGGACGAGCCGGACAGTGAAGACTGGGCTGAGTTCGCCGAAAATGTCCGACGGAATCGCGGCGGAGCTGAATACCGAATCGATCCCCGATGGATGGGCGTCCTCATGATGGTCATTACATTGGTGGTTCTAGGGTGGAGCGTCTGGAAGTTTGTCCTGCACGGAAGATTGCTTTAGTCCAGGTGAAATCTGTTAATACCTGGAGAAGTCAGGACAAGAATTGCCACTCGCGGGATGGCATTCCAAGGATATCTGTCTGGTTCGTGACGAATGGTTATTTCGTCGATTGACAAGGTTCGCGGAGCATTATTAACTCAACGTTCATACGTATTTAGCTTTTTGTTTCTGCTGAGGACGTGTTTTTCAGCTCGACTTCTCCTCAGCGGTTCTGTAATGGCTAAAGATGCATCAATAACACCGGCGCAAGTCTGGTGATTTCAATGATTTGGATAATTTTCAGGAGAGGGACAGATGACACTATTAAGGAAATATATGTGCCGTGCCACGAGTTTTGTGGCAGCGGTGGTTGTGGTGATGATGGCGTCCGGCGTGACGCATGCTCAGGTTGGGTTCGGGAGTATTAGCGGGACGGTAACGGATGCGACGGGTGCGTCAATCAACGGAGCGACGGTTACGCTGCTCAATACGGATCGCAACGAAGTGGTGCGGACGGTGCAGACGGCAGGAACGGGATTTTATACGGCGACCTCGCTACCGCTGGGCGGTTACACGATTACAGTGTCGGCACCGGGGTTCGGCGATAAGGTATTTTCAAACATCATTCTGCACGTGGGCGATGCGCTGACGATCAACGGCACTTTGAAGCCTGGCTCTACAGAGAAGGTGGTTGTTACTGCAGAGGCGCAGAGCTTGAACTTCGAGAATGCAACCCAGGCGTCCCTGATCAATGGAACACAGGTGCGGGAACTGGTGCTTTCGAGCCGCAACTATGAACAACTGGTTGGTTTACAGCCAGGCGTGGCATACACGGGCGCCGACCAAATCTACATTGGCAACTCAAGTCCGAACGGCGCAACAAATGTGGTGAACTTCTCGGTCAATGGTGGTCGCACGAGTGGTAACGGGTGGACTGTGGATGGTGTCGACAACCAGGACCGCGGATCAAACTATACGCTGCTGACGTACCCGTCCGTAGACGCCATCGCGGAGTTCAAGACTCAGCGCGGTGCCTACTCGGCAGAGTATGGACGCGCCGCAAGCGGACAGATCAACGTTATTACCAAGTCGGGAAGCAACACATTTCACGGAAGCGCCTACGAGTTTGTGCGCAACGACGTGTTCAATGCGAATGACGTGCTGAACAAGCTGACGACCACGCCGTCGGGTGCGACCAAGGCAACCTCAGCTCGGGGCGCCCTGCGCTACAACGACTTCGGTTACACGATCGGCGGGCCAGTCTGGCTACCTCGTATTTATGACGGGCGGAAGCACAACACCTATTTCTTCTTCTCGCAGGAGATCCGGCGGGTGATCACGTACAAACCGGTGACGTTGGCGGGCGTGCCAAGCCTAGCCGAGCGGCAGGGCACCTTCACCAAGGCTGTATGTGCAAGCACAAACACGGCGACTGGAAAGTGCAACAATACCGGGACGACGACTGTGCCAATCACAAGCACACTCGCGCAGGCGTATCTGAAAGACATCTACGCCAATGTCGGGGCTCCGGACGCGACGGGCACGTTGGTGACGGTTCCGCTGCGCAACCTCTTCAATGGCAACCAGCAGATCGTCCGCATCGACCAGCAGCTTGGGCAGAAGATGAATCTCTTCTTCCGGATGATTAATGACTCTATTCCAACGCAGGAGCCAGGAGGTCTATTCCAGGGCAGTGGCTATCCGGGTGTGAACGTGACGAATACGAATGCACCGGGACGGACGTATCTGGTGCATGCGACGTATGTCATTAATCCGACGCTGCTGCTAGATGGTGGTTATGCATTCTCCTACGGCGCGCTGCTGAGTGACCCAGCAGGATCTGGCGGCAAACGCGAACTCGCCGGACATCAAGCCGACGTTGCTTTTCCCTTCCACGCTACCGCGAGTACCTACCCTGACGTTCTCGAGCGGTACCACGATTGCGACCTACGGCCCGTATCGGGACTTCAACCGTAACCACAACGTCTTCCTGAACGTTACCAAGACGATTTCGAATCACACGCTCAAGGCGGGTATCGACTACAACCGCTATAACAAGCAAGAGAACAATGCGAGCGCGAATGCAGGTACGTTCGCCTTCACGAATGGCAATCTTCCGACCGGATCGACGGCGCAGGCCTATCAGCAGGCATGGGCTAACTTTTTGACCGGCTTTGTGACAACGTTCAGCCAAGCTTCGATCGATGTGACCGCGAATATTCTGGCCAATCAATTTGAAGCGTATGGACAGGACGATTGGAAGGTAACGCCGAGGCTAACGTTGAATATGGGGCTTCGCTACACACACTTTGCGCAGCCGACGGATCAAAATAACCAGCTGACAACGTTTGACCCATCGCTGTACAACTCCGCAACGGCGCCGACGATGGACAAGAACGGGCTGATCTGCGTAACAGGCGCACCTTGCACGGGCGTAACTCCGGTAAGCGGTGTAGCCCTGGCGTCTGTGATAACGAACGGTGTAAGTATCAACGGGAAAAACTCACCGTACGGGAATAAAGTGGGATCGTCCGATAATCTTAATTTCGCCCCCCGCCTCGGCTTTGCCTTTGATGTCTTCGGCAATGGCAGGACGTCGCTGCGCGGAGGATACGGCATTGCGTTTGACTCAGCGCTGTTCGGCACCTACGAACAGAACATCTTCCAGAATCCTCCGTTCGTAAACTCGCCGACCGTTTCGAACACCAGCTTCGACAACCCTGGAATTGTAGCGGCGAATGTGAACTACGCGGCGCAGGTGATTCGCGCTACGGCGCCACGATTCAGGACACCATACAACCAACAGTTCTCACTGAGCCTACAACAGCAGATCAAGGGCGGCCTTGTGGGTGAAATTGCCTATGTTGGCAGCGTGCAAAACCATCTGCTGGGCCTCGTCGATATCAACCAGGCTCCTGTGGGAGCATTCGCAGCGGCTAATCCGACGACGGCGGTGACTAGCTCAAATGTCTCACTGATCAATCCGTATCGGCCGTACAAGGGTTTCAGCGCGATCAACTCGGTGCAAACGATCTTCATGGGCAACTACAACTCACTGCAGGCCTCGGCACGCAAGGAGTGGATACATAACTCGCTGGTCGCCGCCAACTACACGTGGTCGCATGCGTTGACCAATGCTAATGCCGACCGCTCGGGGGCTCCGCAAATCTCGTCTCTTCCATCGGCGGAGTACGGACCAGCGGCGGCTGACCGACGGCACATGTTCAACTTCAACGGTGTGTACGCTTTGCCGTTCTTCTATGAACAGCGTGGTGTGGTTGGCCATCTGCTAGGCGGATGGGAGGTCTCGGGGTTGGGCTACTTCAACACGGGCCTTCCACTGAACGTCACAACCACAGGGCTGGATCCGGCTGGTGTGGGTGTTGTGTTTGGATCGAGTGTTTCCAGCGGACGACCAGATCAGATTGCCAATCCAAACCAAGGTACTGCAACCACTCCGATTCACAACCGGCTGCACTGGTTCAACGTCAACGCGTTTAGTGCGGTTCCCAGCGGACAGATCCGCGGTGGTAATGCCGCGCGCAATGTAGTGCGGGGACCAGGCTGGTGGCGCGTAGATACGGGCTTGTTCAAAAATGTCAACATCACGGAACGTGTACACATGCAGGTTCGAGGCGAGGCATTCAACCTATTCAACCACACGAACCCTGATACGATTACGACGGGAAGCCTGATCAGTGCTAGCGGACTAAGCGGAACTGCTGGCAACATCACGGGTTATCGAGACAAGCGCATCCTGCAGCTTGGAGCAAAGATAATCTTCTAAGGTATCTGACTGGAAACAGAGCGGCGTCCTGAAATTTGGGACGCCGTTTCTGATTTAATGCCGTTCGATGCGAGATATTGCCGTTCGCTGCTCGATGTGCACGAATGCATAGTGAGTTTTGCTGGGTTGGCGGTGGACAGGTAGAATAGAGAGGTTAGCTACTGCGCGGGATATGTGCCCGCAAAGATCTTGGAGGAGTTCGTTTTGGCGACACGAGACCGTTTTTTGTTTACCAGTGAGTCTGTAACCGAGGGGCATCCGGATAAGATTGCCGACCAGATCTCCGATGCGATTCTTGATGCCTGCCTTGCGCAGGATCCCTACAGCCGTGTGGCGTGCGAGACGCTGACCTGCACTGGCCTGGTGGTGATTGCGGGCGAGATCACGACGAAGGCTTATGTGGACTTCCAGAGCCTGGTGCGTGGAACTGTCGCGGCGATCGGCTATGACAATGCGCTGTATGGGTTTGACTCGAATACGTGCGCGGTAATCTCGACGATCAATAAGCAGTCGGGCGATATCGCCATGGGTGTCGATACGGGCGGCGCAGGCGATCAGGGCATGATGTTCGGCTATGCAACTAATGAGACGCCGGAGCTGATGCCGACGCCGATTTCGCTGGCCCATAAGCTGGCGCATAAGCTCTCCGAGGTTCGCAAGAACGGGTTGATGAGCTATTTGCGGCCGGATGGCAAGAGCCAGGTGACGGTGGAGTACGACGCAAATCATAAGCCGGTGCGTGTGGATGCGGTTGTGATTTCGACCCAGCACGCTGAGACTGTAGGCAATGATGAGTTGCGCGCAGACATCCTGAAGAATGTGATTCAGGCTGTAATTCCCTCGAACCTGCTCGACGAGGACACGAAGTATCACATCAATCCGACAGGCCGGTTTGTCGTGGGTGGGCCGATGGGCGATACGGGATTGACAGGACGCAAGATCATCGTCGATACGTATGGCGGCATGGGTCGTCACGGCGGCGGAGCCTTCAGCGGCAAGGATTCGACGAAGGTAGACCGCTCGGCAGCTTATATGGCGCGCTATGTGGCGAAAAACATCGTCGCGGCTGGACTGGCAGATCGCTGTGAGGTGCAGCTTGCCTATGCGATCGGTGTGGCTGAGCCGGTCAGCGTACTGGTCGATACCTTTGGCACCGGCAAAGTTGATGAGACAACCCTCGAAACGTTGGTACGGAAGAACTTCTCGCTGACGCCGAAGGGGATCATCGAGGGTCTCGATCTGCGCAGGCCGATCTTCAAGGCTACCGCTGCTTATGGGCACTTCGGCCGCAAGGGCGAGGGTTTCAAGTGGGAAGAGACGGATAAGGCTGCTGCCTTGGCTGAACAGGCCGGAGTTGCGACAACGAAGGTGTAGCTTCGTAAGCTTTGATCCACTCTTTACGGAGTGAAATTGTTGAAAATAAAACGGGAGTCCTTTTCGGGACTTCTGTTTTTGTTTTAAGGCACCGTTATCAGGTGTTGGACCGCAGGCTTTTGACTCCACCGCCTGAGAATAACCGTGCGTGCCGGTCGCTCGACAAGAAGGTGAAGGACAACTGAAGCTGGAATGACGATAGCGAGCTTCCAAAGAGCCGCACTCAGGCCGTGGCTGGCGCCGAAGCGATCCATAGTCCAGTCGTTGAAAAGGAAGTGGATGAGATAGAGCGCAAAGCTGGCTTCTCCCAATAGCACCAGCAGGGGCGCCGACAATAGGCAGGAGAGCCAATTCTCCTCGCTCAAGCCGAGGATGATCATCGAGTAGATGGGGATGAAGAGGCCATTGTGCATTAGCAGGCTGGGAAAGTGATTCGACAGGAGCAGAACGGCGATAAAACTAACGACGCCTGCGGGTGCCAGCCAGGCCGCGATCGTTGGCGTAGGACGAAAACGAAGGAATAGCCAACCGAGGGACACCCCGGCAAGGAACTCTGGCAACGCAAGGATAGGAAGGCGCTGGATACGAAAGGCAAAGAGACTACCCGGGATATTGGAAACCTGGGGATGCCACGCAACTTGCGGATAAAGAATAACGCAAAGTATTGGAAGAGTGAGGGCAAGCAACCAAAAAATAGATACGGCAAGAAAAGCCCTTCCGGCGGTCGATGGCCGAAGACGAAGAAGGAGGAAGGGGAAAGCAACATAGAAGAACATCTCGACCGAAAGACTCCAGGCAGTGACATGGAAGAAATTAACCATGCGCGACGACCATGACTGGACCAGCAGGAAATCCGCGATGAAGGCGACTAGATGGGCCTTGTTATGAAACTGGCCAAAGCTAACATAACCGGCAAAAATAAGACTGACCAGGTAGACGGGATAGATTCTGGCAAAGCGGGCTACCCAGAATTTGGTGGGTGAGCCTCTGCCTCGTTCATACTCACCTGCGTGGCTGTAGGTGAGTATGAAGCCGGATAGAACGAAGAAAAAACTCACACCGATATAGCCGACGCTAACGACATTTTCCAAAGGCCCCCAGAGAGAGAATGGCCGGACAAGATGGTAGAGTGCAACATGCATTGCCGCAAAGAAACGGATCGACGTTAGCGCTTTCAAGTTTGGCTGACGAGATACACCGCCTGCGGGTACAGGGTTTCTTAGGTCCAGGATGGCCGACATCGTTTAGAGATCATATCTCGATTCATACAGAGCGCTCCCTACAACCTACGTGTCAGTTAGAGACGACTGGCTACCGCTTACGCGCATCTTAGTTAAGGTTACGAAAGAGGTTTGATGCTGATTCAGTCCGAGTTCGATATTCAGTTTCATCTTCCGCAGGAGTTGACGATGGTCGCGATGCTGCGGCTCCATCCTTCGGTCGACCCTCTTGTGCGCGAGCCGGAAGAGTTAACCCTTGAACATATTGAAAGGGATGCTCAGGGACTGGAGTTGCGGACTCCGATTGCAGCGGAGGAGTATTTAGACAGCTTCGGCAACCGCTGCTCGCGGTTTGTGGCACCACAAGGTACGCTGCACGTGGGCGGGAAAAGCCTGGTTGAGGATGATGGGCTGCCTGATCCGATCTTTACTGAGGCCATTCAGCACCCTGTCGAAGAACTTCCAGCGGAAACGCTGCAGTTTTTGCTTAGCAGCCGATATTGCGAAGTGGATCAGATGTCGCAAGTGGCGGGCGACATGTTCGGGCATACTTCGCCGGGATGGGCGCGCGCGGTATGGATTCGCGACTGGGTGCACAATCATGTTCGCTTTGACTACAACACGGCTCGGCCGACGAAGACCGCTCTGGATGTGTTTACGGAGCGAATCGGCGTGTGCCGCGACTACCAGCACCTGGCGATTGCGATGACGCGAGCCATGAATATTCCTGCCCGCTATGTGACGGGATACCTGGGGGATATCCGCTCACCTTATAGCGGGGCTGGCGACTTCAGTGCATGGTACGAGGTTTTTCTCAGTGGTCGGTGGTGGACGATGGATGCGCGTCATAACGAGCCGCGTATCGGTCGCGTATTGATGGCAACCGGGCGTGATGCTACGGACGTGGCCATCACAACCAGCTTTGGAATGGCGGAGCTAAAGAACTTCTATGTCGAGAGCTATGAGGTGGACGAGCAAGGGGTTACTGTGCCCCTGGTAGGCGGTGGGACCCGAGACCGGAAGTGGATTCCTCCGCTGGGGCTCTAGCCGAAGATCAATACAGTTCCGAGTTTGAGTGAACGAAACGGAGTGTGACGAAGAGCGAACAGTAGGAAGATACTGGAATGATAATGACCAGCGCGAACAACATTCCGAGTCTCTTCCCCGGCAAACAGTGGCAGCAGGTGCTGGAGCGCGATGCCAGCGCCGATGGGCAATTTTTCTATGCGGTCAAATCGACGCGAATCTTTTGCAAGCCTAGCTGTCCAAGCCGCAGGCCCACCCGCAAGCAGGTGCAGTTTTTTCCTACGTTAGCAGCGGCACAGGCGGCGGGATACCGACCGTGCAAGAGGTGTGAACCAGAGCGAACGACGCCGAAGGCCGATCCGCAGGCCGATGCGATTGCCAGGGTGACGAAGTATCTGCAGGATCATGCGGAGGAACGAGTAAAGCTAGCCGATGTGGCTAAGGCCACCGGTGTTGGGCGGTTAACTATTCTGCGCGGCTTCAAACGGGTGCTTGGAGTGAGTCCGGGGCAGTATGCGAAGGCGCAGCGGGTGGAGAAGTTCAAGGACAAGGTGAGGGAACCGAAGAAGCGAGTCACGGATGCAATCTATGATGCAGGGTTTGGCTCGAGTAGCAGGCTGTATGAGAACAGCGGAGCTCGGCTGGGGATGACTCCGCGAGAGATCCGCAATGGGGCTGCCGGGCTAGTGATTCGGTACTGCATTACGGACAGTCCACTGGGACGGATGCTGGTGGCGGCTACCGATGTGGGCGTGTGCACGATTGCGTTTGGGGATAGCAATGCCGAGGTGCTGAATATCCTTCAGGGACGCTTTCCTAAGGCAAAATTAGTAGCAGAGAAGGACTCGACGGGATGGCTGGCTGAGGCGGTGGCTTTTGTGACGAGCCAGATGGGCGAACATCCGTTAGCAGCGAATTTCCCGCTCGATGTGCGGGCTACAGCGTTTCAACAGAGGGTTTGGAAGGCGCTGCAGGAGATTCCGCGTGGGGAGACGAGGAGTTACTCGGAACTCGCGATTCAGCTTGGATCGCCCACCGCTACGCGTGCCGTTGCGGGAGCGTGTGCGGCGAATCCGGTGGCGGTGATTGTGCCTTGCCATCGGGTGGTTGGAAAGAGCGGGTCGTTGACGGGCTATCGATGGGGCGTTGAGAGGAAGCGGAAACTGCTAGCCGCTGAGAAGAATTGACCCGATCTGCGCTCGACCGGATACAGTAGAGCGATGGTGCAAGCAACGGCGATTGATGCACGTGCAGTGTACGCGAAGATCACGCGGCGGCTGATTCCCTATCTTTTTTTGCTCTACATCGTGGCCTATGTGGATCGCGTGAACGTTGGCTTTGCCGCAATGGATATGAAGCGGCAACTGCACTTCAGCGATACGGTATACGGTACGGGTGCGGGGATATTTTTCCTTGGTTATGCGCTGTTCGATATGCCTAGCAACCTTATGCTGCGGAAGGTGGGTACGCGGCTTTGGATTGGGCGCATCATGATCACGTGGGGGATTGTGGCGGCCTGCATGATGTTCATCCATTCGCCACGGTCGTTCTATGCTCTGCGGTTTCTGCTGGGAGTGGCAGAGGCGGGGTTTGTGCCTGGGATGCTGCTTTACTTGACGTTCTGGTTTCCTTCGCATGAGCGAGCGCGGGCGGTGGCGAAGTTTATGACGGCGACTTCGCTTGCCGGAGTGGTCGGTGGGCCGGTCTCTAGCGCGCTGCTAAAGCTTGATGGGGTGGGTGGATTGAGCGGGTGGCAGTGGCTGTTTGTGGCTGAAGGGATTCCGACGGTATTGCTGGGGATTTCGGTGCTGTTTGTGCTGAAGGATGGGCCGGAGAAGGCGGAGTGGCTTGGGCCGCAGGAGAAGGTTTGGCTTGCGGGCGAACTGGAGCGGGATCGCGCTCTGTATGGTGCCAGCGAACATCACAATCTGATGGATGTCTTCAAGATACCGGCTGTGTGGATGCTGGCAGGTGTCTATGTCGTCATTCAGATCGGCGTGTATGTCGTGAATCTTTGGATGCCGCTGATTCTGTCTAGTCTTGCCGATGGGGCGAGCCGCGATGCCAGCTTGATTGCTCGCTATGCCACGGTGCCTTATGTGTTGGCCGCTATCTTCACGGTGATTGTCGGGTGGAGTTCGGATAGGTGGAATGAGCGGCGAGGGCATCTGGCTGGGTGTATGGGGCTGGTTGCAGTGGGGTTTGCGTGGGCGGCTGTGGCGCATAACGTGGCTGTGGGGTTGTGTGCGTTGTCGTTGGCGGCGATAGGGCTTTGGAGCACGATGGGACCTTTCTGGGCGTTGATGACTCGGATGGTGAAGGGTGCAGCTGCTGCGGGCGGTGTTGCGATGATTACTACTCTTGGTGGTCTTGGTGGGTTTACCGGGCCTTATCTGACGGGCAGGCTGCGGGATGCGACTCATAGCTTTGCAGGCGGGCTTTACGGGATCAGCGGGTTGGCACTGTTTGCTGCGATGCTGAGTCTTGCGGTCAGGCAGTCATCGGCGCAGAGGTTGCCTGCTAGCGATGCTTTGTTACTGCACGAACAAGAGTCCGGCAAGTAGCTCCATTGCCGTAGAAATACGTGGTCTGGATGGTATTCTTGAGGTATATCTATAGGTCACCACAACGACATTTGAATCAAAGAAATGAGGTGCCGTAATGGCAACAGCAACCATCGATAATGCCGCACTGGCGAACGAGTACAAGGTCGCGGACATTTCGCTCGCGGAGTTTGGGCGCAAAGAGATTGAGATCGCCGAGCAGGAGATGCCGGGCCTGATGGCGATCCGTAACAAGTACGCCCCGTCGAAGCCTTTGGCCGGGGTTCGGGTGACTGGATCGCTGCACATGACGATCCAGACCGCCGTGCTGATCGAAACGATGGTCGCTCTGGGCGCCGATGTGCGCTGGGCGAGCTGCAATATTTTTTCGACTCAGGACCATGCTGCGGCTGCGATCGCTGCTGCGGGTGTCCCGGTGTTCGCCTGGAAGGGCGAGACGCTCGAGGAGTACTGGTGGTGCACGGATCAGGCGCTGCGGCACAAGGGTGGCCTGGGTCCGCAGATCGTGATCGACGACGGTGGCGACGTTACCCTGCTCATCCACAAGGGCGTGGAGTTGGAGAATGGCGACGGTTGGGTGAATACTCCCTCGGGCAACCAGGAAGAGGGCGTCATCAAGGACCTGCTGAAGAAGATCCATGCTGAGGATGCGACTTACTTCCAGAAGCTCGCCAAGGAGTGGCGTGGTGTTGCTGAGGAGACGACGACTGGCGTTCACCGGCTGTACAAGATGATGGAGCAGGGCAAGCTGCTCGTTCCGGCGATCAATGTGAACGACTCTGTAACCAAGAGCAAGTTCGACAACCTGTATGGCTGCCGTGAGTCGCTGGTTGACGGCATCAAGCGCGCCACCGATGTGATGGTGGCGGGCAAAGTTGCCGTGGTCTGCGGTTACGGCGACGTGGGCAAGGGCTCGGCGGCATCGCTGCGTGGGCTCGGCGCTCGCGTGTTAGTGACCGAGATCGACCCGATCAACGCGCTGCAGGCGGCGATGGAGGGGTATGAGGTCACGACGCTCGAAGAGACGCTGGGACGCGGCGATATCTATGTCACCTGCACCGGTAACCTCGACATCATCACCTTCGAGCACATGCAACAGATGAAGGATCAGGCGATCGTGTGCAACATTGGGCACTTCGACAACGAGATTCAGATGGACCAGCTCAACAGCGCCAAGGGCGTCACTAAGCTGAACATCAAGCCCCAGGTGGACAAGTACACGTTCCCAAGTGGCAACAGCATCTTTGTGCTGGCCGAGGGGCGGTTGGTGAATCTGGGCTGCGCTACGGGCCACCCGAGCTTCGTGATGTCGTCCAGCTTCTCGAACCAGACGCTGGCCGCGCTCGACCTCTGGAAGAACAAGGATACGTACAAGCCGGGCGTCTACATCCTGCCGAAGAAGCTGGATGAGGAAGTGGCTCGTCTGCACCTTGAGAAGATCGGCGTGAAGCTGACGACGCTCTCGCCGAAGCAGGCCGAGTACCTGGGTGTTTCAGTCGATGGACCTTACAAGGCGGAGCAGTACCGGTACTAGTTGCTGGTAACCCCCTCCCCTACTAAAGTATCTAAAGTCTTGATTCTGGATACTTTAGATCTGGACCAAGAGTGTAAAATATTCATTCCAAATGCTTTATTTGTAAAGTATTCATTCTAAAAGGAAATGGCCCCGGTGATTGCCGGGGCCATTCCTTTTGCATAGTTCTATTTTATCGAATTAGGTGGAATTACTATGCCAACCTTATTTGCTTTGTTTTATTTGGGTTAGCCCATATATGGGCTTGACACGCGATTTTCCCGGAGTTTGGGACTATGCGCCGGTCTTTTTGGCGTTGTGCTTGTCGCGGTAGATGCGCTTTGACTCCTGGTTCTGCTGCTTGTTGATGAGCGATTTGTCGGCCTTAGTGAGATGGCCGTT
The DNA here is from genome assembly GCA_963738855.1 of uncultured Acidobacteriaceae bacterium. GTDB lineage: Bacteria > Acidobacteriota > Terriglobia > Terriglobales > Acidobacteriaceae > Edaphobacter. The sequence continues at coordinate 864,314 of CAVTYC010000001.1, forward strand.
GTCCTGGGCGCGCATTCCCTTCTCTTCTTTGTTGATGCCTGCTTCCTGGTGCTCCAGCTTTGAGGTTTCGCCGGGGGTGAGTTGGCCGCTCTTGACGCCTTGGGCGATGCGGTCCTGCTGGTTCTCTTTGCGCTCGTTGATGGTTGCTGACGTGGGTGCGGTTGCTGGTGTGGGTGCAGTGACTGGCGCCTGTGCGAAGATGGCGACCGGGGAGAGGATAAAAGTGGCTGCGAGTGCGAGTTTTGTAATGCTCATGATGAGCTCCTGTGTTCCTTTCTTTGGCGGCTTGGATGTTGCTGCCGTTGCCTACGGTTGGAGTAGACACAGGGACTACAAGCGTGTTGCGGCGATTGCAGAAAGTATATTTTTCGCGTTTGGCGCGACTTTTGGAGGGGCTGCGTGTAGCGAGAGGCTAAAGAGGGTGGCTGCAAAAACTTGTTGCGGGGCGGAATGATTCCCTCAAGGGCTAAAGCCCCGATTGGAATTGAGCTACTTCCGGCGTGGCTAAAGCCACGCCCTTTCAAAACAGCGGCTTTTTTTCAGCAGCATCTAAAAGCCATATTGGAATTGAACCGCTTGCGGCACGGCCGTGCCTTTCAAAAAGTAACTACACCGAATACAAGTTACCCGCCTATAAGACGATCTAGCTTGTGGCCGTTGGGGAGACGAAGTCCGGGGCGGTGATGACCTGGAGGCCGGGGGTGGTGAGGAGTTGCTGGTCGATCAGGACGACGGTACTAGCTGACCCGGCTGTGTAGGTGACCTGAGGTCCGGTGTAGGTTGCTACGGTGGTGCTGTTGGGGATCGTTCCGGTGGGCACCATGACGAGGGTGTAGGTGCCGACGGGGATATTGAGGTAGCCGGTATTAACGCCGAAGCTCAGGTTGGTGTAGAGAGGGGTCACTTCGGTGAGCTTGGACCCGGCGGGGATGAGATAGATATCGACGGCGGCGATGCGGGTGGCCTGGTCGATGAAGCGGAGAGCGATCTGGCCGGAAGGAGCGGGCTGGCTCTGGTCCTTGAGAGTGAGCTGCTGCAGGCTGGCGGCTACGTTTCCGATGAGCACCGTGTACTGGCTGGCGGTGACGAAGGTGGTCTTGGAGGACGAGAGGGTCTGTTTGGTTCCAGCGACGGTGGCAACGGTAGTGTAGGTGCCGGGATCGATGGGGACGTAAGACGTGATGGTGCCGAAACCGAGGTTATAGGCGATAGCGGTAGAGTTTTGATAGATGTCGAGGCCAGGCGCGTCGGGCGAGGCGTTGATGATGCGGACCTGTGACATCGTTGGAGTGTTGACGATGCCCTGGCAGCCGGAGAGTGCAACGGCGACAGAGGCGAAGGCTGCGAAACGGCCGGCTTTGCGTACGAGATGGGTGAGTGACATAAGCCGTAGGCCCGGGTTCAGCGTCTTAACAAAGGACATTGATATGAAACACTCTAAACGATTTCCAGCAGATAGGCGACGACACCTTTGGGGGATCAGGGCCACGGTACTGCTGTTGATACTGGGCGTTGGTGCGATTGCGGGAGGGCAGACCGGCTCGACGGCGGCGGTTCCGAGTGTTCCAGTGACTACCGTTCGGGTTGGTCCGCGAGTGGAAGCGGTTGTGAGTATGCGGGACAAGCCGGTGATCAGTGCGGCGGCGGTTCCGACGCATAAGCAGAACTATGAGTTCACACTGAAAGATGGGGAGTGGCTGGATACGGGTGTGGTGCTGGGGGCAGGGGAGACGGCCAGCTTTACGGCTACCGGGAGCTTTACGCTGTCGGATGGGCGCGAGGCTAGGCCGGATGGGCTGGCTCGGGGATGGAAGGATTTGATCCGGCAGTTTCCGCTGAATCAGGCGCCGGTGGGTGCGCTGATTGGGCGGGTGAGCGATATGGGGGCTTCCGTTCCCTTCCCGATTGGGGCGAATGGGAGTGTGTCGATGCCTACGAGCGGGACGCTTTATCTGCGGTCGAATGTGAGCAGCGATCTGACGGCTTCGGGGAGTTTTACGGTGAAGGTTACGTTTGCTCCGGTGGTGAAGGCTGCGGGTGTGGCGGCTCCGGCTGCGGCGGCTACGCCGGTTAGTTCGGTGGTTTCTCCGGCGTTATTTGCGGATGTTCCTCGGCGGGTTGCGGATCAGGCGGCTCCGGGTGGGAATGAGGGGGACATGGTGAACTTCAGTCTGATTGGGACGCAGGCGGAGGTAGTGGCGGCGTTCAAGGCGGCGGGGTGGGTGACGGTGGATAAGTCGGTGCAGGATGCGATTTTGAGTGGGTTGATGGCTACTCTGAATAAGGAGTCCTATACGGCTATGCCTATGAGTACGTTGTACTTATTCGGGCGGCCGCAGGATATGTCGTATGCGCGGGCCGACCCTTTGATGGTGGCGGCGGAGCGGCATCATTTGCGGGTTTGGAAGACGGGCAGGGTGATCGGTGGGCGGCCGGTTTGGGTAGGGTCTTCGACGCATGATATTGGCTTTGAGAAGGATCAGAGGAATGGGAAGGTGACGCATAAGATCGATCCGGAGGTCGATAAAGAGCGGGATTATTTGCTGCAGAGTTTTGATGCTGCGGGGGTTTTTTCTAGTGCGGCTTATGTGATGCCGGATAATCCTATGCTGGAGGCGAGGACGGCTACCGGGGGGAGTTTTCACTCGGATGGGCGGATTGTGGTGATGGATTTGAAGTAGGTTTTTGGTGGTTTGCTGGTGGAGAAAAGTGTGGCAAGTGTGGTTTGTGGATGGTCACTTTTTTGTAGTGATGAGGTCGTGATTAGGTTGCCCCTATGGGTTGCGTTCCTTCCATGCGTAAGGTGTAGGGGGTCTCGGTGGTTGGGTTGGGGGGTAGGGTGACGATGAGGGCTTCGGGGGTTTGGTGGAACTCTACGGGGATGGGGGTGGGGGCCAGGAGGGTGACTCGTTCGACCTTTGCCGCTTTGGAGGAGAGGGAGTGGATGGTGGCTGTGGGGTTGGAGTTTGAGGGGTATTTGTAGCCGATGGCGTAGAGGTTGTTGTTGGCGATGGTGAAGCGGAAGTCGGCTTCGGTGAAGGGTGTGGATGGAGGACGCTTGACGGAGGGAGTGGGGGATGCGGTGGAGCCTCCCTTCCAGTCGCCGGGTGCGGTTGAGGGTATGCTGGGGCCTTCGCCCGGGCGATGCCAGGCGCTGGAACCGTAGATTGCTTCGCCGTTGGTCTTGAGCCAGTCGCCCAAGGTCAGGAGGGACTGCTGCTGATCGTCGGGGATGCTGCCGTCGCCCTTGGGGGAGATGTTGAGGAGGAGGTTTCCGCCGCAGCTGGCGACTGCGATGAGCTGGTGGATGAGGGAGAGGCCGGATGCTACGCGCAGGCCTTCGATGTACCCCCAGGAGTTGCCGATGGGAGTGTCGCATTGCCAGCCGCCGGCATAGGGCCATCGGGGGGCACGTCCGCTGCCCTCGAAGTCCTGTACGGTGGCGAAGAGGTAGGCTACGTCCTTGGTGGCTAGGGTGGTGTCGTAGCCTCGCTCACGGGCGCGGTTGTAGAGGTAGGCTGCGGCACGGAGTTTGACCTCGTCGTAGGCGCGGTGATTGATGCCGTTGTCGAAGTAGAGCATTTGGGGCTGGTACTTATCGACGAGTTCCTGAACGCGAGCGAGCCAGTCGAGCTGGAAGGCGCGGGAGTTGCCGCCGCTGTTGAACTCGCCGGGGATGGGTGGGCCGTAGAAGCCGGCATACTTCGGGTCGAACTGATCGTTGGTGAGGCCTTCTTTTGGGTAGGCGAAGTAGGCGTGCTCCATGCGGTGGGAGGAGAGGCCGAAGATGAAGTTCTGCTTGCGAGCGGCGGCGGCGAGTTCTCCGGTGAGGTCGCGTTTGGGGCCCATGCGCCCAGCACACCACGGGGTGAGGTCGGAGTGGTACATGGGGAAGCCGTCGTGGTGTTCGGCAACGGGGACGACGTAGCGGGCACCGGCGCGCTGGAAGAGGGATATCCATTCGTCGGCGTGGTAGTTGACGGGCTTGAAGAGGGGGATGAAGTCCTTGTAGCCGAACTTGTCGGGCGAGCCGTAGTGCTCGGTGTGCCACTGGATGTCGGCGGGCTCCTGATACATGTGGCGCTCGTACCACTCACTGTTGTGGGCGGGGATGGAGTAGAGACCCCAATGGATGAATATGCCGAACTTGGCCTGACGGAACCAGGCGGGAAGGGTGTAGTTGTCGCGGAGGGATTCCCATGTGGGCTGGACGGGGCCGGAGAGGTCAGGTTTGGGAGTTGCGTAGGCGTCGAGTGAGCCTGAGGGGGATCCGGTTTGGGCGCGGAGGAGGGATGCGGCGGTGAGGAGGGTGGAGTTGGTGAGGAAGGTACGGCGGGAGAGAGGCATGGGGAAGGATACTTTGCGAAAGGAAATTATTTCAAGATGGGAATTTGGTGGTTTGAGGCTGGCGAGGTAAGGGGATACTTTCCCACTCATCGCGATGAGACTGCGATGAATGGGGCACCCCGGGCTTTTGGGCTGGTGGGGGAGAACAACGGCAACTACAACTACAACGGCAGCAGCAAGGCCGATGAAGATGGCTCTTGTTACAGGGACGCGCACAGAGTAGTATGAGCGCCACTTTCCGAGTGGTTGCCCGCAATCGACCCTGCCTGATAGCTCCCCTTAGGTGAATTCACCAAATTCTTGTTGGAGGTATTTTCGATGGGAAAGATTGCTCGTGTTCCGATTACGAATTTCTATGCGGATGGCGACTATACGGGTCAGATCCTTGTTGGCCCAAAGAAGCAACCGATGAATGTGCTGCTGGACACGGGGAGCAGCACCCTCGCGTTCGACGCTAAAAAGTATCAGCCGAATCTGGCAGGCGGGGATAAGACTACCGATCTGGCCCAGACCGACTCGTACGGCGACGGAAGCAACTGGACTGGAGCCGTGATCACAACTAATTTATCGATTGGGAGCGGCAGCTCCACCGTCGACCTTCCTGACGGGAACGCTGCCGTCGCGTATATCGCTTCGAAGGACATGTTCGGAGCTTATGACGGCATTCTGGGGCTTGCTTATGCGCTGCTCGACGATGCGTTCACGATGCCGAACGATACGTGGGCTCATCAATTCTCGGAGGTTCAGGTTCGTACGGGAAAGCATAGCGATCTGAAGCCATACCTCACGCAGCTTGCGGGTGAGAATGTGGTCTCGGACATCATCTCGTTTATCACGCACCGCTCCGAAGTCCACGTTGGCGGTGGGGGCTTGAACGATCCGCTGAACCAGGGCGTGATGGTCGTTGGCGGCGGTGAGGAGAGCACCGATCTTTATACCGGCGCTTTCCAGACCGTCAAAGTGCTGGCTGATGAGTGGTACAACACGAACCTGAGGTCTGTGATCGTGGGTAATACGGATCCGATTGTCGCTCGGGCGAACGGGCCGAAGGGTATGCCGTCGAATTCGATCGTCGATAGCGGGACGAACAGTCTGGATTTGCCTCCGCAGATGCTGAAGGCCGTGATATCGAAGTTCAGTACGGCACAACAAGCACTGCTGACCCAGTCGATCATTGACCAGAAACTGGTTTCCGTCGCGGGTCTTAACCTGGCTAGCTGGCCTACGCTAACTTTCATTCTGCAGGGTGATGCTGGTGACGTTTCGCTGCAGGTGGCGCCGTCGGATTACTGGCAGGTGAATACGCAGAAGGTTGGTTCGGCGGTGTCGGCCATTACCAAGGGGAGTCCGGGGCTATCTATTCTTGGGTTGCCAATCATGAATGGGTATTTCACGATTTTTGATGGTGAGGCGGATGGTGGGCGGGGGGTTATTAAGTTTGCTGCCAAGACGGTTTAGGAGTTTCGGCTTTTTGTTCAGGCATGACGGAGTTAAAACAAACAACTGCAACGGCGGGCTGGGTGGGCCGTATCGGTAGAGAAGCGGGTTTCTCCGCTACGGCGGCAAGTGCGCCGCCTCCGGTCGAAATGACAGGTTTTTGGTGGGTGGGGAAGGCAACGACTACGACGACAACGACAACGACAACAGCAGGTCCCCTTCGGGGATGACAAGCGAGAAAGGCAAGTGCAACAGCAACTGCAACGGCAACTGCAACTGCAACAGCAACTGCAACGGCAACAGCAACGGCAACTGCAACTGCAACTGCAACTGCAACTGCACGGGGAACTGCGATGGTAATGGCGGGTCCTGGCTGTGTGCATCCCCAACCTTCGCGCGATCAGGCGCGCTCAGGATGGGGCACCCGAGTTATTGGTTAGTGGATGGCGCAGATGAGGAGGGTCATGTCGTCGTGCTGGGGGGCTCCGGCGGTGAAGTGGTCGGCGGCTTGCACGATGCAGGTCAGGAGTTGCTGCGCGGTGGTCGAGCAGGCTGGTTGTGAGAGGAGGGTTTGGGCGGCGGCGACCATGTTGGCTTCGCCCCACTCTTCGTCGGCGGCGTTCATGGCTTCGGAGATGCCGTCGGTGAAGGCTATGAGGACGTCTCCGGGTTGCAGGCGGACAGCGGAACGGGTGTAAGGGACGTTAGGGAGCAGGCCTATAACGGTTCCGGTGGCTTCGAGGGGGATGGTCTCGGTGCCGCGGAGAACGAGGGGTGGGTTGTGGCCGGCGTTGACGTAGGTGAGGACGCGGGTTTCGGGGTCGAGTTCGGCGTAGAAGAAGGTGGCGTAGCGGTTGGTGGTGGAGGACTCGTAGACGAGACGGTTGACGTGGCGCATGAGGGTGGCCAGGTCTCCGGGTTGTAGCTGGGCTGCGCTGCGGAGGCTGGCGCGGAGGCTCGCCATGAGGAGGGCGGCGGAGATGCCTTTGCCGGAGATGTCGCCGAGGGCGAGGGCGAGGCGCTCGGCGTCGCCGCGGTGCGGGGGGAGGATGAAGAAGTCGTAGTAGTCGCCGCCGACGGCCTGGGCTGGGCGGCAGAAGCCGGCGAGGTCGATGCCGGGTAGGTTGGGATAGACCTGGGGGTAGAGGCGCTCCTGAACCTCGCGGGCGATCTCCATCTCGCGGGAGACGCGCTCACGGAGGGAGATTTCGGTGGTGAGGTGCTCGAGGAGCTCGGCGTTCTCGAGGGCGAGGCCGGTCTGGGAGGCGATGGACTGGAGGAGCTGGCGGTCGGTGCGGGAGTAGGGCTCTTCGGAGCGCTTGGGGCCGAGGGCCATGACGCCGACGAGACGGTTACGGCCGGGGAGAGGGACGAGGAGCTCGGTGGAGAGGTCGGCGAGGGTGGTGCGCTCGGTGTCTATGGCTTCGGGCCGCCAGGTGGATGGGTCGTCGCGGTAGACATTCGCTGGGGTACGGTCGTGGGTGAAGCGGGAGATGGCGGCCATGGTTGAGGATAGTGCGAGCGAGCCGGGAAGAAAGGGTGTTCCAGTGGCTAACTGGAGACGGAAGGTGTCGCCGGAACGGAGGAAGACGGCGATGCGGTCGACGTGGAGGGTGTCGCCGATGCGCTGGGTGATGGTGTTGAGGAGGGGCGTGACCTCGGTGAAGGTGCGGGCTTCGTCGGAGATCTCGGAGAGGAGCTGCTCGGTGGAGTAGGCCTCGCGGAAGAAGCGCTGGTCGATCTTTTGCTCAAGGCGCCTGGAGAGGACGAAGCGGAAGGCGAAGAAGAGGGCGATGATACCGAAGATCTGGACGATGTCGACGGCGCGCTGGTGTCCTGGGTTGGCGAAGAAGAGGCTGATCTTGTAGGACATCCAGATGGCGAGCAGGATAGAGACGATGACGATGGATTGGCGGGCGAAGAAGTATTTTGTGCCCTGACGGATGAGGAGGCGGACGTCCATGGCGCGCTGGACGACGACGACGTAGGCGAGGGTGAGTGGGAAGAGGAAGAGGATTCCGACGATGGTGAGGACGATCCACTCGGGCATGGCCTCGCCGACGTTGGACTTGCGGATGAGAGCGATGAAGAGGAGTACGAAGAAAGGGGCGAGGCCGATGGAGGTGCCAAGATAGAGAATGCGAAGGCGGCGGCGAGCGTCACCGGTAGCGGTGCGGATTCGAGGTAAGAGGCAGATGAAGAAGTAGCAGATGGCGAGGAAGCTGGCGATGGTGTCGAGGGCGAAGATGCGGTTCAGATAGGGGTCTAGCCAACGCACGAGAGCGAAGTTGTAGTTGTGGCCGAACAACTGCAGCATATCGAACGGCATGAGCAAAACGATGGGAACGATGAAGAGCCACTTGATCCAAGGGAAACGGATATCGATCGTGGACCGCTCGGGGAAATAGATGCCGAAGGCCATGAGGCAGAGGGGCATGGCGGTCTGCGAGGTCACGGACCAGATGATGCCGATGGGCATCAGTGGGCCGAGCATCGACGAGGGCGAGATGAAGAGAGCGTCGAAGTAGGCCAGAATGCCGAGGATCAGCCAGGCGTGTGGGTTGCGCGGTTTCGCCAGAACAACATAGAGGCCAGTGAAGAGGCAAAAGGCTGACAGAAGGAAGATGACGGTGAGGATGATCCACGGCCAGACGGTAGTGATTTGGGTATGGATGGGCGCGAGGATGATGGTGGCGTGCAGCGGCGCGGGATTGCCAGGGCGGACGAAGGTGACGTCGAGAGGCTGATTCGGCTGGCTGTGGCGGGCCTCCTGTGACAGGACTACGTTGCCAGTGAAGGGGCGGCCATTCACGGTAAGGATGGTGTCGCCTGTTTTGAGTCCGGCCGCGGAGGCCTCGGGCTGGAGGGATGTCAGGGTAGATCCGCTGTTGCCACCGAAGAAGGGTACGCGAGCGAGGAAGCGGCTGTTGGCTTGAGCGTAGAAGTTCTGCTTGAAACCCAGATAGAGATGCGTGAGCGCGAAGAACGCCACGATTGCGAGAAGGAAGTATTGGAGGCGAGCCGATCTTTGCAGCATAAGGAGGACAGGCAAAACAAAGGCTGGCTGCATGGTAGCAGTCAGCCTTGTGGTGCGATAGGGATTGTTCTGATTACTTGGTGGGGGCGTGCTTGGCGATGATGAGGTTCTTGATGCCGTCGTAGGTCGCCTGGGGAAGGATGCCTCGGCTGACAAGCTGGTCTTTGGAGGTGAAGGGACGATTATCGAGGATGCGTTTGGCGTAGGCGTCGCCGATGCCGGGGAGAGCCTTGAGTTGGTCGGGATTGGCGGTGTTGATGTCGAGGAGGCCGGTGGCGGCGGCCGGCGCGGGGGCTTTGGGGGCGGTCTGCGCGATGATGAAGATGGGTGCGGCGACGAGGAGGGCCGCGACGAGAAGTTTGTAGCGAAGCTTGAGCATGGGGTGGGTCTCCTTGGGAGCTGCTGACTGCTTTCTTGCGGAAGGGTACGAGAGCGGAGGGAGATCGTCAATGCCCCTTCCGGGGCGTTGTCGAGTTGTTTGCTGTCAGTTCCTCAGTTGTCGGCTGAGAAAAAGACAAGCAACAGCAGGTCCCCTTCGGGGATGACAAAACAAGAGAGGCAACGTCCTGCAATTTATTCGGCGGAATTTGACTTATGCGGGCGCGAAAGTTAGGCTGAGATGGAGATGAATTTCGTGAAGCACCATCACGGGCATCACCATCATCATGCGGAGAGCGTGTTGGCGGCTGTGTCCGGTGTGGCGAAGTAACGAAACGCACCAAGGACTTCTGAAAGGCCCGCTGACGCGCTAACCGCGAGCGGGCCTTTTTCTTTGTGTTTTGCAGGACAACAAATGGAGATTGTGATGGCAGATGCTGTGAAGATTGATTTTGCGAAGATGGATGGGTTGGTCCCGGGCATCGTGCAGGATGCGAAGACGGGCGAGATGCTGATGCTCGGATTTCTGAATGAGACGAGCTATGCGAAGACGCTGGAGACAGGGTTTGTGACGTTCTGGAGCAGGACGCGGAGCAAGCTCTGGATGAAGGGCGAGACCAGCGGGAATCGGCTGCGAGTGATTGAGGCTTCGACCGATTGCGACAACGATGCTCTGCTGTTCAAGGTTGAGGTTGAAGGCGATGGGCTGGTTTGCCACGAGGGTACGGTGAGCTGCTTTACGAAACAGATTGAAACAGGGAGCAAGTGATGAGCGAGACGAAGAAGTTGAAACTGGGGATTCCTAAGGGCAGTCTGCAGGATGCCACGATTGCGCTGTTTGAACGAGCTGGGTGGAGGATCTTCGCGAATGGGCGGAGCTACTTCCCTTCTATTGACGATGAAGAGATTGAGTGCATGCTGGTGCGGGCGCAGGAGATGGCTCGGTATGTCGCCCATGGGGCTCTGGATGCGGGGCTGACTGGGAATGACTGGGTTCTCGAGAACCAGACGGATGTGGAGTATGTGACGAGCCTTACGTACTCGAAGCAGAGCCGGCAGAAGGTGAAGTGGGTGCTTGCGGTACCGGAGGATTCGCCGTTCCAGAAGCCGGAGGATCTGGCGGGCAAGATTATCGCGACGGAGTTGGTTGAGTTTACGAAGCGGTATTTTGCTTCGAGGAATATTCCTGTGACCGTCGAGTTTAGCTGGGGTGCGACTGAGGTGAAGCCGCCTACTCTTGCTGACGCCATTGTTGAGGTAACGGAGACGGGGTCTTCGCTGCGGGCGAATCGGCTGCGGATTATTGAGACGCTAATGGAGAGCGAGACTCAGCTGATTGCGAACAAGGACGCCTTCAAGGATGAGTGGAAGCGGAAGAAGATTGAGAATATTTCGCTGATGCTGAATGCTGCCATCGCGGCTCAGGGACGTGTTGGGTTGATGCTGAATGCTCGCGTGGCTGATCTGGATGCGGTGGTTGGGGTGTTGCCGGCGCTGAACTCGCCGACGATTTCTCATCTGAGCGATCCGGAGTGGGTTGCGCTGAATACGATTCTGGATGAGAGCCTGGTGCGGGACGTGATTCCGAAGTTGAAGGCTGTTGGCGCTACGGGGATTGTGGAGTATCCGCTGAGTAAGGTTGTTATCTAGCTTTGAGCCTTCAGCCTTGAGCTTTGAGTTCAGGGCTGATGGACTTGATTGATATCGGAGTTGCATTGATGAAGCTGGTGAAGACGTTTGGGCGGAGCGCTATGGCTGCGGCGGCTTTGATTGAGAAGATCGAGCAGCGTGGTGCTGTAAGTACGGCCAAGGTGGAGCCTGTGGTGCGGCGGATTCTTGCGGATGTTCGCAAGGGCGGGGATGCTGCGTTGGTGCGGTATGCGGCTAAGTTCGATGGGTTGAGTAAGGGCTCGGCGCTACTGGTTTCGCGTGAGGAGATGCGGGAGGCCTGGGAGAGTACGGCTCCGGAGTTGCAGGCTGCGATGATGGTGGCGCGTGGGAATATTCTGGCGTTTGCTGAGGCTCAGTTGCCAAGGGAGTGGGCGTTTGCTCCGGCGGATGGCGTGAAGACGGGGCAGATTGTTCGGCCGCTGGGGAGTGTGGGTTGTTATGTTCCGGGTGGGCGGTATCCGTTGCCTTCTACGTTGCTGATGACGGTGACTCCGGCGCAGGTGGCGGGTGTGGAACGGATTGTGGTTTGCTCGCCGAAGCCTGCTAAGGAGACGATGGCTGCGGCTTGGCTGGCGGGGGTGACGGAGTTTTATCGGGTGGGGGGCGCGCAGGCGATTGCGGCTCTGGCTTACGGGACGGACACGGTTGCACGGGTGGATAAGATTGTGGGGCCGGGGAATCTATTTGTAACTGCGGCGAAGGCGATTGTTTCGAATGAGTGCGGGATTGATATGCCTGCCGGGCCTACGGAGATTGTGGTTACGAGCGAGAGCGGGGATGCGTCGGGGATTGCGGCTGACTTAGTGGCTCAGGCAGAGCATGATCCTGAGGCTTTGGCGGTATTGATTACGAGTAATGGGGATCTGGCTGAAGCGGTGCTTGGTGAAGTGAAGGCTCAGGCTAAGGGTAATGCTATTGCGAAGCAATCCTTGGTGGCTCAGGGTTGCATATTTGTAACCAATACGGTTGCAGAAGCGCGTGAGCTGACGAATCGTTTGGCTCCGGAGCATTTGACGGTGGACTCTGCGACTGATTTGAAGTGGATTAAGAATGCTGGGAGTGTGTTTGTTGGGGCCTATGCGCCGCAGTCGATGGGGGATTATGTCTCTGGGCCGAATCATGTGTTGCCTACGGGGCGCGTTGGCCGTGTGCGCGGCGGGTTGAGTGTAGCGGATTTTGTAAAAGTGATTACTGTACAGGAGTACACGCGCAAAGGACTGCGAAAGATTGGGCCTCATGCGATTGCGCTGGCTGAAGCTGAGGGGTTGGTTGGGCATGCTGAGAGTGTGCGAGTGAGGATGCGATGACGAGTGCTGCTGAAACAAAGACTGTGAGGCCGCGCAGAGCGGTGCTGGAGATGCCGGAGTATCATCCGCCGCTTGCGGGGCGCGAGGCGCTGCGGCTGGACTTCAATGAGAATACGTTGGCTCCTTCTCCGCGAGTGATTGAGCGCGTGAGACGGATAACCGCTGAGGGGTTGACGAAGTATCCGGAGCGGGAGCCGGTGGAACGGCTGGTGGCGGCGCACTTTGGGTTGCAGCCGGAGCAGGTGCTGCTGACCAATGGGGTGGATGAGGGGATTCACCTGATGTGCTGCGCGTTTCTGGATGAGGGCGATGAGGCGCTGATTGCGCCGCCTACGTTTTTTATGTATGACGTGAACATCAGCATTATGACGCGCGGGCTGGTGAAGGTGCAGTCGGATGAGTCGCTGGAGTTTCCGTTTGAGCGGTTTATGGCGGCGATTACGGAGAAGACGAAGCTGATTATGGTGGCTACGCCGAATAATCCGACGGGGGCTCCAGTGAGCCGGGAGCATCTGCTGGCGCTTGCGAAGGCTGCTCCGCAAGCGGTTTTGATGGTGGATGAGGCTTACTACCACTTTCATGGTGAGTCGGTGATGCAGGATTTGGCGGATGTGCCGAATCTGATTGTGGCACGGACGTTTTCGAAGGCGTATGGGCTGGCGAATCTGCGGGCTGGGATGCTGGCGGGCAATGCGGAGTTGCTGCGGTATGTGCGGAAGGTGTGCTCGCCTTACAACATCAATGGTGTGGCTCTGGATTGTCTTTCGGTTGCGATTGAGGATGAGGCTTATCTGGCCTGGTATGTCGATCAGGTAAAGACTGGGCGCGAGCGGATGATGGCGGGACTGGCGGAGTTGGGCGTTCCTTACTTTCCGAGTGAGGCGAACTTTGTGTTGATGAAGATTGGGGCGAAGCATCAGGAGCTGGTGGCGGCTATGCGCAAGCATGGTGTGTTGCTGCGGGACCGGTCGAGTGATCCGGGATGCGATGGGTATGTGCGGATCACGATTGGCGTGGAGGATCATGTGACGCGTGGGCTTGCGGCGTTGAGGGCTTCGCTTGATGAGATTGGATGGAAGAAGCAGCAGGTTAGCGAGTTAGCAGGTCAGCGGGTTAGCGGCGATGAAAGGGAGTTTGAATAATGGCTAAGAGTTCTGCTGTGCGTTCGGGGACGATCAAGCGGGATACTACGGAGACGCAGATTGCGTTGAAGCTGGTTGTCGATGGGCAGGGTGTCTATCAGGTTTCTACGGGGATCCGTTTTTTTGATCACATGCTGGAGTTGTTTACGCGGCATGGTGGGTTTGATTTGACGTTGAAGTGTACGGGCGATCTGGATGTCGATCAGCACCATACCGTGGAGGATGTCGGGATTGCGCTGGGGGAGGCTTTCAATAAGGCTCTTGGCGATAAGAAGGGCATCATGCGGGCTGGGTACTTTGTGATGGCGATGGATGAGACGCTGGCCGTGGCCGCTGTGGATTTGAGTGGGCGGGTGGCTTATGTCGTCGATGACAAGGTGAAGGTGAGGCTGGTTGGGGATTTTCAGAGTGAGTTGCTGGCGGATTTCTTCGATGGGTTTGCTCGCGGTGCGAAGGCGAATGTTCATGTGAAGACAATGTATGGGCGGTCAAACCACCATAAGATTGAGGCTATTTTTAAGGCGTTTGCCCGCGCGCTGCGCGGGGCTTGCTCGCGGGATGAGCGGATGCGGGAGATGTTGCCTAGTACGAAGGGATTGTTATGAGTGAGCCCCGGCCTCGGCGAGGGGGGGTCTTCAGCATAGGCGTTGCTCTCGCGGTGCTGAACCCGATCTATTTCTTGATTGCGACCAACTTGGCTAGCCGATTCTCAGCTAAGGTTTGGGGCAACTTCATCGTCGTGGGCGTTTTAATAGGGCTTCTTTCGCTTGCGTGCGGGCTGTTTGGGCAGGGCCAGAGGCGGTGGATGTTGATCTTAATTACATGCGTAGAAACCATTTTCTGGTGGTTCATGGCGGTAGGCTTATGATCGCCGTGATTGATTACAGGGCGGGAAATCTGACTAGCGTGGTGAAGGCGCTGCGCTATCTGGGGGCTGAGACTTTGGTTACTCAGGATCCGGAAGTGGTGCGTTCGGCGGCTAAGGTGGTGTTGCCGGGGGTGGGGCACTTTCAGGCTACGCAGTTGCTGACTGATCTTGGGTTGACTGAGGCTGTGCGGGAGAGTGTGGGTAAGGGGGCTTGGTTTCTGGGGGTTTGTGTTGGGTTGCAGTGGTTGTTTGAGGGGTCTACGGAGGCTCCGGGGGTGGCTGGGCTGGGGCATTTTGAGGGGATGTGTGAGCGCTTCCCTGCTCTGTATGATGGGGCGGAGTTAAAGGCGCCGCATGTGGGTTGGAATTCGCTGGAGGGGGTGCGGGAAGATTCGCGGTTGCTGAAGGGAGTGCAGGATGGTGGGTTTGTTTATTACACGCACTCCTGGAGGGCTCCGCTTGTACATGCAACTGCCGCGGTTACGAATTATGGTGGGGCGTTTACGGGAGTGGTTGAGGGTGGGAATGTGATGGGTGTGCAGTTCCATCCGGAGAAGTCGAGCGCTGTAGGGTTACAGGTTTTGAAGAACTTTGTGGAGTTGTGAGATGCCTTTTCTTTATGAGTTGATGCTGGACGAGAATGAGCCGGAGTATACGGTGGTGCAGCATCTGGTTCCTCCGGGGACGCTGGTGGGGACGGGGCAGGCTGTGGCTGTGCTGTCGGATGGGAAGATGGAGTTTCGTTTGCCGGCTCCGATGCAGGGTCTGCTGGTGGCTTGGTTTGCGGAGGATGGTGATACGGTGGATGCTTCGCGGTCGATTGCTCGGGTTGTTTGTGAAGGGGCGGAGGTTGCGGTGCCGGGTGCGGTTCCGCAACGATTGGGGTAAGAGTTTGACCCGGGACGAGGAAAGGCTTAACACGGATTTACACCGATGAGACGGATTAGAAACAGGCAACGGCTTGGCATCATGAAGGAAGGCATACCCCAGGGGCTAAAGCCCCTTTTCGCGGGGAACTGGAGAGGCCCAAGGCTAAAGCCTTGGGTTACCTAGAGGCGAGAACGAGAGCCACGGCCGACTTTGGTTTGGAAGGGGATGTTTTAGATGCTGACGAAACGGATTATTGCTTGTTTGGACGCAAAGCGAGTGAGGGAAATTTGTTAACTAAGCGAATTATTGCGTGCTTAGATGTGCGGGATGGGCGCGTGGTGAAGGGTGTTCAGTTTGTGGACATTGTGGATGCGGGTGATCCGGCGGAGTTGGCGCATCGTCATGCGGCGGCGGGGGCGGATGAGATTGTGCTGCTGGATATTACCGCTACGCATGAGGGGCGCGGGACGCTGCTCGATACGGTGAAGCGGACGGCGGCGGCGTTGTTTGTGCCGTTTACGGTGGGTGGGGGGATCAGGAGTGCGGAGGATGCAGCGGCGGTGTTCGATGCGGGGGCCGATAAGGTGAGTATCAACTCGAGTGCGATTGCGCGGCCGGAGTTGATTGGGGAGATTGGCGGGAGCTTTGGGGCACAGGCGGTGATTGTGGCGATTGATGCTCGTAGGGGGCCGTTGGGTGTGGAGGATGCTGAGGTTTATGTGAGTGGCGGACGGAAACCGACGGGACGACGGGTGGTGGATTGGGCCAGGGAGGCTGAGGAGCGCGGGGCGGGGGAGATTCTGCTGACCAGTATGAACACGGATGGGATGCGGAGTGGGTTTGATTGTGAGTTGACGGCGGCGGTTTCAGGAGCGGTGCAGATTCCGGTAATTGCGAGTGGGGGCGCTGGGTCGGCTGCTCACTTTGTGGATGTGTTTGGGCGCGGGCGGGCAGATGCTGCTCTGGCGGCTAGTATCTTTCATTTTGGGGTTACGGATTCGAGGGAGTTGAAGGGGGAGTTGCAGCGGGCGGGGGTTAGTGTGAGGTTGCCTTGCTAAGAGAGATCCGATGACTTTTGATGAAATGAACGAGCAGCTACCTAATGGATTGCACGATGCGGAGATAGAGACCATTACATACGATCTACTCTCCGAAGCACTCTCGATGCAAGTGTTTGTCTGGGTGGGCACGATGGCTGACCCGCCTTCGCTCAGGGAGCGATACCGACGGGCAATACTTCGTTTCAAGCAAACAAAATTTTTTGCTAAATCTGCTCCCCGTGATGCGAATGACTGCGGCCTACAGATCCTGACTTGTGATTTGAATAAGAATCTCTCCACCGACTGGAAGGCTGGGCCGCCTTCAGGAGAAAACTCCTATCGAATCTTTACCGGCTCCTGTGAGTTCGATATCGAAAGCGGTGGTTTTGAGTTTGAATGGCTCGAAGTGAATGAAGTTAATCGTCATCCGGAATTGAATTCCAACTAAAGAAATTGTGGAGAAGCTGATGTTGATACCTTCGATTGATTTGATGGGTGGGCGGATTGTGCAGCTGGTTCAGGGTGAGAAGCTGAAGCTGGCTTTTGATGATTTTGAGTATTGGATTGAGCGGTTTTCGAAGTATCCGGTGGTGCAGCTGATCGATCTGGATGCGGCTATGCGGCAAGGGGAGAATCGGGCGCTGATTGAGATGATCTGCAAGCGGCTGCCTTGTCAGGTGGGCGGTGGGTTGCGGACGGCGGCGGATGGGCGGGCTCTGCTGGATGCGGGGGCTAAGCGGGTGATCTATGGGTCGAGTTTGTTTGGGGCTGCTGAGGAGGGCGAGGTGCGGCGGCATAGGCTGATCCGGCTGGAGTTTGCGGAGGAGTTGAAGAAAACTCTAGGAGAGGATGCATTGGTGTTCAGCGTGGATACGAAGGGTGGGCAGGTTGCGGTGAAGGGGTGGAAGGATTCGGTTGCGCTGACGCCTGAGGAGGCTGTGACGTGGCTGGAGGATTATTGCGCTGCGTTTTTGTATACGCATGTCGATACGGAGGGGACGATGACGGGGTTTCCGATCGATGTGGCGGCGATTTTGCGGGCTACTACGGCGAAGCAGCTGATTGTGGCGGGAGGGATCAAGGAGCGGGCTGAGGTCGATGCTCTGGATGCTATGGGGGTGGATGCGGTGGCTGGGATGGCGGTTTATTCGGGGGCTATGGAGGCCTAGCGGGCAAGAGGCAATCACCCGGCTCGACTCGCTGTATTGGTAGAGAAGCGGGTTTCTCCGCTACGCAGTTTGCAAAAAGCGCAAACTGCTCCGGTCGAAATGACAAGGTTTTGGGAAGGTAGGAAAAAAAGGCAACGACAACCACGCCTGACTTGGCTAGCCGTTGAGTAAGGAAGCGGGTTTCTCCGCTACGCAGTTTGCAAAAGCGCAAACTGCTCCGGTCGAAATGACAGGGTGTTGGGAAGGGTAGGAAAAAAGACAACGACAACTACGCCCTGACTTGGCTAGCCGTTGGTAGAGAAGCGGGTTTCTCCACTACGGCGGCAAAGTGTGCCAGCCCGTTCGACTGCGCTCAGGGTCGAAATGACCACTATATCGGCTATTTGAGCTACGGGTGCTAGTTGTTGTCTGGGCTGTCGGCTATGGCGTAGTAGCCTTTGCGGGCCTGGACTTTTTGGCCGGCTCCGCAGGTGATGTTGAGGGTGCGGAAGGTGCCGTCGGCCTTGAGGTTGCTGGGGGTATAGCTGGCGAGGTATTGGGTGCGAAGCTCGTCCTGGATCTGATTGAAGGCTTCCTGAAGCTTTTTGCCGTTGTTGCCTACGTTGATGACGCGGCCGCCGGTGTCTTTGGCGAGGCGCTCCATGTCGGCGTCGCCGGTGTAGCCCATGCCGAAGCCACTGTAGAAGCCGCGGTCGGCGATGAGGATGACGTAGATGATGGTGTTGGCCTTCTGGGCGGCTTCGGTGGCGGTCTTGAGGGTCTCTTGTGAGCCTTGGTCGCCTCCGTCGGTGAGCATGACGAGGATCTTTCGGCCGGCTTCCTGGTGGAGTTTATCGTGGGCGGCGAGGTAGACGGCGTCGTAGAGGAGGGTTCCGCGGGGGTTGCCATTGCCGGTGACGGAGCCGGTGCCTGCTCCTGTGTTAATGCTGGCTTTGTCCATGGCGCGTTTAATTTCGCGGGGGCTGTTGGTGTAGTCGGCCAGGAGGTCTACGTTGATATCAAAGGACATAAGGAAGGCTTCGTCCTTGGGGGTAAGGACGTCTTTGAGGAATTCTGCCCCGGCTTCCTGCTCTAACGGGAGGACATTTTGCTGGCTTCCGCTGGTATCGAGGAGGAGACCGATGGTCAGCGGGAGGTTCTTTTCCTGGGTGAAGTTTTTGGTTTTCTGGAGGGCTTTGTCCTCGTAGATGCTGCAGTCGTCCTTTTTGAGGTTGGTGATGTAGCCTGCTTTGTCACGGACGGAGAAGAAGACGTTGACGAGGTTTACGTTGACCTTGAGGGTTTCTGTCTCGAGGCCGGCGATGGGCTGGGGGGCGGCTTCGCTGGCGGGGGGGGGGCCTCCGGGCGTGGGGGCCTCTTGCGCATGGAGGACGGGGAAGAGGGAGAGGCAGAGGGTCGCAGCGGCAAGCACGGAGAGGCGCATATGTCCCATTAGACGACGGATGGGGGCTCGGAGTCAGCGGAAAACGTCGGGGGAGGAAGAAAGCAGATGTTGGCCGATCCGAGCACAACGTTGGGGGTGGGGTCTACGTCCAAAGAGATATGTGCTGATGTAGGATGGCGGGCGCAGGGGTCACACTGGTAATCTGGTATTTGGCCTAGCCGGTCTCGGAACCGGCCGGCTGGAAGAGTATGGGGGTTGTTGCGTGGTAAGGACTGGTTTATTGGCGGGTGCTTTGGCGTGCATGGTGCTTGTGCAGCCTGCTCAGCAGACGGCGGCACAGGATGTTTCGCAGCAGGCGATCCCTGATGCTCCGAAGCCGCAGGGTTTACCGGTTTCTGGGACGCGGCCCGGTATGGGCACGACTCGTACGTCGAACGGGGATGACGCGCCGGATGCGGGGCAGCCGAACGCGCCCGGGAGCAGTCTGCCGCAATCCAAGCCCACGGCTCCCTCGCCGGATGAAGGGCCTGCACCTACGACGGGTGGGGCGAAAGAGTTCACGCTGCGGGTGCAGACCAACTTTGTGGAAGTACCGTTCACGGTGAAGGACAAGAGCGGCAAACTGGTGCCGGGACTGACGTGGCGGGATGTTCGGATCTATGAGAACGGACTGCGGCAACAGATGGCGGTCTACTCTGTTGATCCGTGGCCGATGTCGGTGGCGATTGTGATTGACCAGAGCCTTACCTATGACAACATGGCCAAGGTAAATGCTGCTCTGTCTGCGCTTTCGGAGGCGTTTACGCCTTATGACGAGGTTGCGGTCTTTACCTATAACAATGGGCCGCAGATGCGAACGGATTTTACGGCGGGACAGAGTCCGCGGCTGAACTTTGTGCTGGATCAGTCGAAGACTACGGGACGCGAGCCGCTTGCACCGCTGGGTGGACCACTGGCGCAGGGAATCGTACGCAACGATCAGCAGTTTGATCCGAATACGTCACCGAACCGGAACCGCGCGAGCATGCAGGTCAATCCGCCTCGGGAAGTTCACACGCTGAACGACGCGATTCTGGCGGCGGCGGTTGCGACGTCAAAGGCCGGTAAGGGTCGGCGGCGGGTGGTCTACGTGATCAGCGATGGCAAGGAATATGGCAGCCAGGCGAAGTACAAGGACGTGGTGAAGTATCTGCAGACGAATAAGGTTGCGGTGTATGGGACGCTGGTCGGCGACTCTTCCCTGCCGGTAGTGGGCTATCTCGATAAGATCCACCTGCCGCTGATGATGAAGGACAACCTGCTTCCGGCGTATGCCGCCGATACTGGCGGGTACTTTGACGCTGAGTTCCGGCAGAAGGGCATCGAACAGAGCTTTGCTCGGATTACGGAAGAGGCCCGGAACCAGTACACGATTGGGTATTACACGCATGAACCGTTTATCGATGGGAAGTATCGTCCTATCGAGGTGAAGGTGCTGAAGCCGAATCTACAGGTAATCGCGAAGAGGGGCTACTTCCCGTCGGCAAGCGATTCCGGGCCGACGAATATGGTTACGCCAAAGTAGCAAAGCTCAAGAAATTGAGTAGGGGAAGGAGCAGTCGCCGGGTAAAACATTCCCTCAGCGACTAAAACCGCGGCGGTAAATGTGGCGTATGGCGCGACTAAAGTCGCGCCCCTTCAAAGCAACTACCTTTCTTTTCCGCACCATTCTGCTGTTTCTGGAGATCGGCTTGGATATGCTGCTGCATGGGAATGCCCTGCTGGCGCTGGCGGCAGCTGTGCTTTGGGGTGGCGGGGACTTCTCGGGCGGGATGGGGGCCAAGACCGCCGGGGGCACGATGGGGGCGGCGCTGCGGGTGGTTTTGCTGAGTCATGCTTGCAGCTTTAGTGTGTTGCTGGCGATTGAGTTGTTGCGGGGAGATCCGTTTCCGCATGGCGCGGCGTTGTGGTGGGGCGTGACGGCTGGGGTGATGGGCGGCCTTTCGCTGACTGCGTTTTATGTTGCCCTGTCGCGGGGGGCGATGGGGGCTTCGGCGGCGGTGAGCGGGCTGCTGGCGGCGGCGATTCCCGCAGGGGTTTCGATTGCTGGTGAGGGTTCGCCCGGGTTGCTGCGGATGGTGGGGTTTGCTGTGGCAGGGTTGGCGATTTGGATGATCGCCGCGGGGGAGAATCCGGAGGCTGTGCCCGCTTCGACGGGGACGGTTTGGCTGGCGGTGGGTGCCGGTGCGGGGTTTGGGGTCTACTTTGTTGCGTTGAAGTTTGCCGGATCGGCGGGGGTGATCTGGCCGATGGCTACGGCGAGGATGGGGAGTTTGACGGTCTGCTCGGTGATGCTGCTTGCGACGATGCTGTTTGGGTCAAACGAGGCGAAGCGGGGTCGGCTGACGCGGGTGGCGGTGCTTTGGGCTATGGGGACTGCGTTGCTGGATACTTCGGGGAATTTGCTGTTTATCGCGGCTACTCGGGCGGGACGGCTGGATGTGGCGGCGGTGCTGGCTTCGCTTTATCCGGCTTCGACGATCTTGCTGGCGGCCTGGACGCTGCATGAACGGCCTACTCGGCGGCAGGGGGTGGGGATGGTGGTTGCGGCGGCGGCTGTGGTGATGATTACGCTTTAGGGTGGCTTGTCCTGGTTTGGCTGGGCTGGCGGTGTTGGTAGAGAAGCGGGTTTCTCCGCTGCGCTACTCACGGTGAGACTGTGAGTAGCTCCGGTCGAAATGACAGATCTTGGGCAGGGGAAAAACAGATAGCAAAGACAACAGCAGGTCCCCCTTCGGCTTCGCTCAGGGCAGGCTCTTCGGGGATGGCAGGCAAGAAAAAACAACAGCAAAACAAGAACAACAGCAGGTCCCTTCGACAAGCTCAGGGCAGGCTCTTCGACTCCGTCATTGCCTTGCAATGACTTCGCTCAGGATGACACTTTTACCTAGTCCCAAAGGTCGTGAGGCGTTGCTAGAGCTTGATTTTGGCGGGGTCCATGGTAGGTGGAGGGTATTCGAGCTTTAGGCTCTTCATGGCGTCGACCAGGATTTGGGAGATGGCTACGTTGCGGTACCACTTGTGGTCGGAGGGGATGACGAACCAGGGGGCGTGCTTTTTGCTGGTGGTGGGGAGGAGGTCGTTGTAGGCCTCTTCGTACCGGGGCCAGAACTCGCGCTCCCTGAAGTCGGACTCGGCCAACTTCCAGTGCTTGTCCGGGTCGTCGATGCGGGACTGGAGGCGGACGGTCTGCTCCTTGTGCGAGATGTGGAGGAAGAATTTGAGGGTGATGACGTCGTTGTCGAAAAGCATGGCTTCGAATTGGTTGATGTCTTCGAGGCGGCGGCGGGCGGTCTTGGCTGAGATGAGCTTGTGGACGCGCGGGGCGAGGACGTCCTCGTAGTGGGAGCGGTTGAAGATCTGGATCATGCCGCGTGGGGGAACTTGAGCGTGAGCGCGCCAGAGGAAGTCGTGACGGGACTCGAGTGGGGTGGGCACTTTGAAGGCGGCTACGTCGCAGCCTTGCGGGTTGATGCCGGAGAAGATGTGGCGGATGGTGCCGTCTTTGCCTGCCGTGTCCATGCCCTGAAGAACGATGAGGAGGGCTTTTTTCTGGCTGGCGTAGAAGACTTCCTGAAGGTTGGCGAGCTGCTCGCGGTGTTTGACTAGGACAGCGGATGCGGCGGTGTCGCTGTCGAAGCCGCCGGTCTCAGTGGTGGCGAGACGCGACAGTTTGACTGCCGCGTTTGGCTTGATCAGGTACGGCGACTTCAATTTCATGCGGTGGGCCTGGCCTCGATGGAACCGGACGACACAAGAAGAGAGCGCTGCGCTGAGTGGTTATTCCCGTTGAAGAAATTCCCTGAGGGCTAAAAGCCTCATTGAAATTCAGCACTTTGCGGCACGGGTGAAGCCGCACCTTTCGAAGCAGTTACTTGACTGATTCTTCAGGCTTTGGGGTGACGGTTTGCGCGTCGGGCTTGTTGACCTCTTCAGTAACGCCCTTCATGCCGTCCTTGAAGCCACGGAGTCCTTCGCCGAGGCCCTTGCCGAGTTCGGGCAGCTTTTTGCCTCCAAACAGAACCAGGACAACGACAGCGAGAACGATGAGATGTGTTGGTGTAAAAAGTTCGCCCATTGGTAGATCTCCCTGCAGCCGGACTTTTACGTAGCCGACCGGCAACACTTATTGTCGCACAGCTGCGATCTGATGGCAGATACGTTGCTATCGACGGGTCAGATGGGCTCCGGACGTTATATCTTGGATAAGTGACCGAAACGCAGGAGAAGATGTTGGACAAGAAGATGCCGGGAATGGTGTTGCAGCAGAGGACGACTGGGGCGCGGAAAAACAGAATTCGCGCAGTGACTGGAATGCTGGCGGCGGCGATGCTGCTGGCGGGCGCGGGACGGGCGATGGCGCAGGCAAAACCGACGGGCGGGAGCAAGATTGGCCCGGCGGCTCCGGTGACTTACGACAACAAATATGAGTTGTACGGCGGCGCCAACTTCATGAACTTTATGGCTGGGCAGGACCTGCCGAAGCGCATGAACCTGGGCGGCGGTGAGGTGCTGGGAACGTACTGGATCACGCCGAAGTTGGGACTGGGTGCGCAGTGGCGCGGTGAGTGGGGTAACACGCCGGTGCGCGCGAATCCATTTGTCACGAACAGGCCGCTGGTGTCGTTGCAGATGGCGCTGTTCGGGGCTCAGTATCGCGGGCCAAAGAACCGGTATGCGGCGATCAACTATCACGCTTATGGCGGACCGGCGTTTGGAAATTTCACGCACAGCACAGGGCATGTTCCACCGACGGCTCTGCCTTTGCTTGGCTTGTATACGAATCGGACAGCGGCAGTTGTGGCCCTTGGGGGAAGCGTCGATTTCAACGTGAAGAAGAATTGGGCAGTGCGGTTTTCGCCGGATCTGATTCTGGAGCACTTTGGAAATGACACGCGGGAGTTTTTTGCGATCTCGGGTGGTGTGGTTTACCGGTTCGGAAAGCGGTAAAGACTCGCTGCGGTGGCGTGAAAGATAACTTAACACCGATTTACACCGATTTCACCGATCCTCAAAGAAACGGGCGAAGAGATAAAACTCTCCGCCCGTTTTCTTTTTCTGTCGCGGTGAGCTACCAGGTGGTTCCCTGCTGGAGGAAGTCGGGTGAGACGGGGTTCTCGTAGACGGAGTAGTCGCGGGTAACGACGGTGAGCCCGCTGGCGGAGACGAAGTAGTTCTTCTTGTCTTCGTTGGCGTCGTAACCGATGACTGTGCCGTCGGGGATGTGGACGTCGCGGTCGATGATGGCGTGGCGGATGCGACAGTGGCGGCCGATGTTGACGTGAGAGAAGACGATGCTGGAGTCGACGTCGGCGTAGGAGTTGACGCGGACATCCTGCGAGACGACGGAGTTGCGGATGACGGCTCCGGAGACGATGGAGCCGGCGCAGACGATGGAGTTGATGGCCATGCCGGTACGGCCGGGCTCGCCGAAGACGAACTTGGCGGGCGGGTACTGGTAGGGGCGGGTACGCATGGGCCAGGACTTGTCATAGAGGTTGAAGGTGGGGGTGACTCCGGCGACGTCCATGTTGGCTTCGTAGTAGGCCTCGAGGGTGCCGACGTCGCGCCAGTACAGGGCACGCTGCTTGTTCTCGTCGATGAAGTTGTAAGCGTGCATCTTGAAGCGGCCGAGGATCTTGGGCAGGATGTCGTGGCCGAAGTCGTGCTTGGAGTTGGGATCTTCGGCATCCTTGAGGAGTTCGGGGAGGAGGACGTCGGTGTTGAAGAGATAGATGCCCATGGAGACGTCGACCATCTCGGGGTTGAAGGGGGAGCGGATACGGGTTTCTTTGGGCTTCTCTTCGAAGCCGGTGACCTCACCGTTACGCGCGACCTCGACGACACCGAAGGCGGAGACCTCGCTGGGGCTGATGGGGAGTGTGGCGAGGGTGACGTCGGCGCCGGAGTCCTGATGCTGCTTGAGCATGAGGCCGTAGTTCATCTTGTAGATGTGGTCGCCGGAGAGGATAAGGACGTACTTGGGCTCTTCGGAGCCGATGGAGTAAATGTTCTGGTAGACGGCGTCGGCGGTTCCCTGGTACCAGCTCTTGGAGACGCGCTGCATGGGGGGCAGAATCTCGATGAACTCACCGAGTTCGTTGGCTACGACCGGGCCCCAGCCTTCGCGGATGTGGCGATTGAGCGATAAAGCCTTGTACTGGGTGAGGATGTAGACGTGGCGGAGGTCGGAGTTGATGCAGTTGGAGAGGGTGATGTCGATGATGCGGTACTGGCCGGCGAAGGGAACAGCGGGCTTGGCGCGGTCTCGGGTTAAGGGGAACAGTCTTTCTCCGGCACCACCGGCGAGCAAAACACCGAGCGTATCTCTCATAACCCGACCACCTCGAACCTTAAACTTAGAGCCACTTTCTCTCGGACGCGCGACAGAACAGACGCGTTCGACGAGAAACGCGAGTCTATCACGATGAGATTGATTTTGTGATCTTTGCGAACCGGAGGCAGACAGAGACTGAAGCCCAGCGATGACTGCTGGGCCTCCGCCGATAACGGGCAGGCCTATTCTTCGGGTTCAGCAGTTTCGGAGGTATCTTCGGTGAGGCTGATGCGCAAGGATTTCAGGAAGGTCAGGTCGCTCTGGGTGAATGGGCCCTCTTTGGTTTCATCCGAAGATTCGACGGACTCACCAGCTTCCGGTTCGACCTCGTTCAGGCCAATGGTGGCCTCGAGCATAAGGAGGACATCAAAGCCTTGTTCGCGAATGTTTTTGACGACGCCAGCGATGTCTTCGGACTCTGAAACAGACTCGTGGATCGCTTCGCCAAGTTTCTGGATAAGGTTTTTGACGTTCTGGTTCAATGCCACCTCCGGGCTTCCCTATGTATGCATCCACCGCGCATCGGGTATTCCCGGCCAACAGACCGGCGGGAACGGCACTGCGGGTACTGCTGTTACTGGATACAGAATACGCCGGGCTTCTACCAGCTGCAATGACAATGAATTGTTGAAAATGTACCCAGCTAGACGACCCTGTGGTGACCGGGACGGGTTACTTTGAGGCGATCGGCCAGCTCGTTGACTGAACGTGTGCGTGAAGAGCCCCAAGCCACTATGCCGACCGCAGCGGCGCAGAAATCACAAACTACCAAGGCGATATTCTTCACCGGACTGCGCCTCCTGCTCCGCTCGTTACTGCTGACAGGAAGTTGGATGCAGACAACAGCGATGGCGTTGATTGGGGCGAAACACTATCGCAGGAGCGGGGGGAGCGGCTACACTTTGGGGTATGGACTCGGTTCGCTTCGGTCGTGCGCTTGGTGTTGGGGCTCGTGCGGCTGCCAAGACGCTGGTAACTGCTGTGGATGCGGCAACTTCGCCGAATCCTTCGACCCCGGCGGCGCAGAGCGGGGGTGGGACGGTTCAAGAGAGGGCTGCGGAGTCCCGACCGGCTGCAGTGGGGGGACGGTTGGTGGATCAGGCTGTCAAGACGACGGCGCAGGTGCTTCAAAGCAAAGAGGGTTTGGCTCGCGGGGGCAAGCAGTTTAGCCAGACGGTGTGGGGAAACTTTACGAGGTTGTCAGGGATTCTCTGGCTGGAGTTTACGGGCGTGTTCTTTGGGATTTTTGCGCTGTTTGCGGCTACGGGGGCGTGGAAGCTGCGGGGGAGTCTGCATGAGACGGCGACCAACCATGACAATCATGTTCATCTGCTGGTGTTGATCGGGGTGGCGCTTGGGTTCGGGTATTTCTTTGTCAGCAGCTTCCTGCGGGCGAGTCGTAAAGGTCGCAGACGCTAAATTTGACGCTAAAGGTACACTACAGCGTCATGACGGAGAGACCGAAAACCAGTTCTGGAATTCCTGTTGAGCTTGTCTATAACGCTGAGAGCCTTGATGGGTTTGACGCTGCGGCTCAGGTGGGAGCGCCGGGGGAGTATCCGTTTACGCGCGGGATTCAGCCGACGATGTATCGTGGGCGGCTTTGGACGATGCGTCAATATGCCGGGATGGGCGATGCGGAGGAGTCGAACCGGCGGTATAAATTTCTGTTGGAGCACGGGACGAAAGGGCTGAGCGTGGCGTTCGATCTGCCGACGCAGATTGGGTATGACTCGGACTGGCCGCTGGCGCTGGGCGAGGTGGGTAAGGTCGGAGTTGCGATTGATTCGATTGAAGACATGGAGCGACTATTCGATGGGATTCGGCTGGATGCGATTTCGACTTCGATGACGATCAATGCGACGGCTTCGATTCTGCTTGCGCTGTATGTTGCGGTGGGGCGGCGGCAGGGCGCGGATGTGAAGAAACTGAATGGGACGACCCAGAACGATATTTTGAAGGAGTACATTGCGCGGGGGACGTATATCTACCCGGTGCGGCATGCGATGCGGCTGGTGACGGATATTTTTGCGTGGGCGGCGGATGAGGTGCCGGAGTGGAATACGATCTCGATCTCGGGTTACCACATGCGCGAGGCCGGGTGTACGGCGGTGCAGGAGGTGGCGTTTACGCTGGCCAATGGCAGGACGTATGTGCAGGCGGCTATTGACGCGGGTTTGGATGTGGATGCGTTTGCTCCGCGGTTGAGCTTCTTTTTTAACTCGCATAACAACCTGCTGGAAGAAGTGGCGAAGTTTCGGGCGGCGCGACGGATGTGGGCTCGGATTATGCGGGAACACTTCAAGGCGAAGAAGGAACGGAGCTGGATGCTGCGGTTTCATACGCAGACAGCGGGATCGACCCTGACGGCGCAGCAGCCGGAGAACAATATTGTGAGAACGACGCTGCAGGCGCTGGCTGCGGTGCTGGGTGGGACGCAGTCGCTGCATACGAATGGGTTCGATGAGGCGCTGGCGTTGCCGACTGAGCAGGCGGCTCGGATCGCTCTGCGGACGCAGCAGATTCTGGCGCATGAGAGTGGTGCAGCGCAGACGGTAGATCCGCTGGCGGGATCGTATTACGTGGAGTCTCTGACGAATGAGATCGAGCGGCGGGCAGATGAGTACATGGCAACGATTGCGGGGTTTGATCGCGATGGTCAGTATGGGATGTTGCGGGCGATTGAACAGGGATATGTGCAGCGGGAGATTCAGAATGCTGCTTATGCTTATCAGCGGGCGGTGGATGAGAAGGCGGCCATCGTTGTTGGGGTGAATGAGTTTGTCTCCGAGGAAGAGACTGGAGTGCCTATCCAGAGGATCGATAGTGAGTTGGAGAGGCGCCAGGTGGAGCGGGTGCGAGCTTTGCGGGTGCGACGGGATGTGGGGGTTCATGCGGCTGCGTTGCGTGGGGTGGAGGAGGCGGCTCAGAATGGGGCGAACCTGATGCCTCGGATTTTGAATGCGGT
This sequence comes from uncultured Acidobacteriaceae bacterium, assembly GCA_963738855.1. Classification (GTDB taxonomy): domain Bacteria; phylum Acidobacteriota; class Terriglobia; order Terriglobales; family Acidobacteriaceae; genus Edaphobacter. The sequence continues at coordinate 892,308 of CAVTYC010000001.1, forward strand.
GGAAGCCTATGCGACGGTGGGGGAGATTGCTGATGTGATGCGGCGGGTGTTTGGGGAATATCGGGAGTCGGTTGTGGTGTAGGTTCGATATCTGGCTGAGGGTGTTTTGATGCGACTTGTTTGGGGACAGCTTGTTCTTTCCGTGGCTTTGCTGGGCGGGGGCTTGGCGACGTCCCAGTCACAGAACTCACGGATACCAGTGGCGCATGGAACTACGTTGGCGGGCACGCAGGTCACGCTGCCGGATGATCTGCGTGGCAAGGTGGGGGTGCTTGTGCTTGGCTTCTCCAAGAGTTCGGGCGATGTATGTAAAGGTTGGGGGCAGCGATTGGCATCGAGTTATCAAGCATCCAGCGGAGTGATGTACTACCAGATGCCAATGCTGGAGTCGGTGCCAAAGTTGATCCGAGGCATGGTGGTGAAGTCGATCAAGTCTGGCGTACCGGAGTCGGAGCAAGTGCATTTTATGCCGATGTTCTCCGATGAGGCGGAGTGGAGAAAGATTGTGCGGTATGCGAACGCGGATGATGCCTATGTACTGGTTGTCGATGGAGGTGGCAAGGTGCGATGGCAGACGTCGGGCAAGGTAACGGATGCGGGATTTGCGGCTTTGAAAGAGCAGGTGGATGCGTTGCGGGCGCAGACTTCGAGTTCGGCCACGAAGTAATCGGGACAAGATCTGCGGATGGCGATGCAGGATTTTCCTGTGCGCGGGATGCTATCGTTAAAGATTGCGGGTTGATGTTTTCCAGAGGGAAATAATCGTATGGCTGAGACAGGAACACTGCGCAAGACTGCGCTGAATGCGGTGCATCGGGCGGCAAAGTCCAAGATGGTTGATTTTGGCGGCTGGGATATGCCGGTAGACTGCTGCGGGTTGACTGCTGAGCATATGGCCGTGCGGACTGCGGTGGGCATGTTCGATGTCTCGCATATGGGAGATATTCAGCTGCGGGGGCCGGGGTCGCTGGCTGCAGTGCAGAAGCTGTGCATGAATGATGCTTCGAAGCTGCAGGTTGGGCAGGCGCATTATTCGGCGATGCTGTATTCGAATGGGACGTTTGTCGATGACGTGGTGGTGCATAAGCTCTCGGATAACGACTACCTGATTGTGATCAATGCGGGAACTCGAGAGAAGGATGTGCAGTGGGTGCGGTCGCAGATTGGGCATATGCCGGGTGTGCATGTGAACGACTTCAGCGACTACTATACGCAGATTGCGATCCAGGGGCCGCGGGCGGCGGAAACACTGCAAAAGCTGACTCCGGTGGACTTGCGACCGATCAAGAATTATTGGTTTACGTGGGGGCAGGTTTGCGGTCTGCACAATGTGATGATCGCGCGAACGGGCTACACGGGTGAGGATGGGTTTGAGATTTATATCCCGAGCGACGAGCCTACGAGTGCGCGGGTGTGGGGCGAGGTTCTGGAGGCGGGTAAGGAGTTCGGGATTCTGGCGTGCGGGTTGGGGGCGCGGAATACGCTGCGGCTTGAGTCTGCGATGGCTCTTTATGGGCATGAGATCTCGGACTCGATCAATGTGTTCGAGGCGGGGCTGGGGCGGTATGCGAAGCTCGACAAGGGCGATTTTGTTGGGCGCGATGCGCTGGTGAAGATTCAGGAAGAGGGCGGGCCGAAGCGGAAGCTGGTTGGGCTGGAAATGATCGAGCGCGGGATTGGGCGGGATGGGTATCCCGTGTTCTCGCTCGATGGCAAGCGGCTGGGTGAGATCACGAGCGGGTCGCCGGCTCCGTTTTTGAAGAAGAATATTGCGCTGGCTTATGTTCCGGTAGAGTACACGGCGCTGGATACTGAAGTTGCCGTGGAGATTCGCGGGCAGATGGTGAAGGCAAAGGTTGTGCCGACCCCGTTCTATAAGCGGGCTAAGAAATAAGGAGCAAGCGTGCAATTTCTTTCTGTAAGCAGACGCCGGACGGAGGCGTTTCCACCGGAAGCATGGACACCGGAGTTGCTAGAAGCTGAGGGGCAGCGCGTGCGCGAGATGTATGTGGCGGGCGTTGTTCGCTCTATATGGCGGCGCAAGGATATGCCAGGGGCAGCAATGCTGCTTGAGGCCGCAAATGAGGAAGAGGCACGGGCCGCGGTGGCTAGCCTTCCATTGGCGAAGCTCGGGATGCTGGAATTAGTGGTGCTGACAGCGCTTGAGCCTTATCCTGCTCTTGGGCCAAGGTAAAACGGTCTCCGATATACCTGATTTGCTGCTTGAACACACTACAATTGAAGATGGAGAGAACGCGAAGATCATGAGCTATCCTGCCAACTATAAGTACACGAAGGAACATGAGTGGATTGACGTTGACGGCGCGAAGGGCACCGTCGGCATAACGGATTATGCGCAGAACTCGTTGGGCGACATTGTGTTTGTGGACCTGCCAAAGGTGGGGGATTCGCTTGAGGCTGGCAAGATCTTCGGTTCGGTGGAGTCGGTGAAGGCGGTCTCGGATTTGTATTCGCCGGTGAGCGGGGCGGTGACGGCGGTGAATGAGGAGTTGAAGGACGCTCCGGAGAAGATCAACGCCGACGCGAACAATACGTGGATGCTGAAGCTGGATGTGAGCAATGCCGGGGAGCTGGATGGGCTTCTGTCGGCGGCCGATTACGAGAAATTCATTAGCGAAGAGACCGGACACTAGACGATATGCGTTATTTGCCGAAGTCCCCTGCGGACCGTGAGGAGATGCTCTCCGAGATCGGTGTCGCGTCGATTGACGATTTGTTTTCAACGATTCCTGCTGAGTACAGGCTGACGCGCGATCTGGATGTTCCGCGGCAGCATGGCGAGCAGGAGGTGATCGAGCACTTTAAGGCGTTTGCCGAGAAGAATGCCACGGGCTATGCGAGCTTTCTGGGCGCGGGTGCTTACCGGCACTATCGTCCGGTTCTGATCGATACGGTCGTCTCGCGTGGCGAGTTTTTGACGAGCTATACGCCGTATCAGCCAGAGATCGCGCAGGGAACGCTACAGGCGCTGTTCGAGTTTCAGACGATGATCTGCGAGCTGACCGGCATGGAGATCGCGAACGCGTCGATGTATGACGGTTCGACCGGCGTGGCCGAGGCTGTGATGATGGCGGTGCGCGTGACGGGCCGGGACGGTGCTGTGGTGGCGCGGACGGTGCATCCGGAGTATCGCGAGGTGCTGACGACATATGCGCAGCATCAGGAGATTCCGGTAACGCTGGTGGACTATGCCGAGACGGGCCGCGTTGACCTGGCGAAGCTGGATGCTGCGATCACGAATGATACGGCTTGCGTGCTGATTCAGTCGCCGAATTTCTTCGGGACGATTGAGGATGTGGCTGCGATAGCTGAGATTGCGCATAAGAAGGGCGCTCTGCTGATTGTTTCGATCGCTGAGGCGGTGTCGCTGGGGATTGTGAAGCCTCCTAAAGAGGCCGACATTGTCGCGATGGAGGCTCAGGCGTTTGGCGTGCCGGTGGGTTACGGTGGGCCTTACTGCGGCGTGATTGCGTGTAAGGAGAAGTTTCTGCGGCAGATGCCGGGCAGGCTTGCGGGCGAGACGAAGGATATGAGCGGCAGGCGTGGTTTTGTGCTGACGCTGTCGACGCGGGAGCAGCATATTCGGCGCGAGAAGGCTACTTCGAATATCTGTACGAATCAGTCGCTGGTTGCGCTGATGGTTACGGTGTTTCTGACTGTGTATGGCAAGGGGCTGAAAGAGCTTGGTGAGCAGAATCTGGCGAAGGCGCATTATGCGGCCCAAGCGCTCGGCAAGAGTGGCAAGGTACTGTTTGGCGGGGCTCCCCGGTTCAATGAGTTCGTGCTGGATTTAGGTAAGGACGCGGAACAGGTAAATGCTCTACTGCTGGAGAAGAAGATCATTGGCGGATTGCCGCTGGCTAAGTGGTATCCGGAGCTCGGGACGGGCGCGAGTGTGTGGTGCACTACTGAGCTGACGACCAAAGCGCAGATCGATGCTGCGGCAGCGGCGTTGAAGGGCTAACGCGGGATGGATATCTCGGGCATCGTCGGCGAGGAACTGACTGCAGTGGAGTTTGTGCAGGACTATTTGCAGCTTCGCTTCGAGGGGCCACTGTTGACCCTTTATGCGTGGCCGCATGTTCTGTTGAGTGAGTTTTCAGTTGCGTTCGGAGAGCCGGAGTATCGAAATGCATTGTGTGCGCAGATCGGCGAAAAGGTTGAAGAGGCGACGCTAGACGAGGGTGATTCGCTGACCATCAAGCTGGAAAATGAGACCGTGCTTGCGCTCTCGCTTCGTGAGGAAGATTTAGACGGACCAGAGGCAGGAAGTTTTTCGGAAACTGGCCTGGCCGCTGATCAGATTGAGTTTTGAGGATTGCAGATGAGTGATGCGAAGTTTGTAGGCACGCCGAAGAAGGCGACGACACATGTCAATCAAAACGAGGATTTGATCTTCGAGAAGTCGTCACCTGGGAAGAAGGCGTATCGGTTGTCGGAGCTGGATGTTCCGGCGGTGGATGCTGCTTCCCTGCTGGGTGATGCCGTGCGTACGGACCTTGGCGTGATGCCGGAGCTCTCGGAGATTGAGATTGTGCGGCACTTTACGCGGCTTTCGACGTGGAACTATGCGATCGACCTGGGGATGTTTCCGCTGGGAAGCTGCACGATGAAGTACAACGGCCGCGTGAATGAGCTGGTGGCGCGGCTGGAGGGCATCGCTGATGCGCATCCTTACCAGCCAGAGTCTGTGTCGCAGGGCGTGCTCGAGATCATGAAGATGCTGAGCGATTGCCTGATCGATATCTGTGGAATGGATGCGATTACGCTGCAGCCGGCGGCTGGTGCGCATGGTGAGTTTACGGGCATTCTTTTGGCGCGGGCCTATCACGAGAGCAAGGGCAATGCACGGAAGAAGGTTTTGATTCCGGACTCGGCGCATGGGACGAATCCGGCGACGGCTGCGGTGGTCGGATATCAGGTGCAGAACCTGAAGTCGAACTCCGAAGGCATGGTCGACCTGGCTGAGCTTGAGAAGCTGGTCGATGAGGATACGGCGGCGTTGATGCTAACGAATCCTTCGACGATTGGTGTGTTTGAGAGCGAGATCCATAAGATTGCGGACATTCTGCATGCGAAGGGTGCGCTGCTCTACATGGACGGCGCGAACATGAATGCTCTGGTGGGCAAGACGCGACCGGGCGATTTTGGCGTTGATGTTATGCATTTGAATTTGCATAAGACGTTCTCTACTCCGCATGGAGGTGGTGGTCCGGGGTCGGGGCCGGTGGCTTGTAAGAAGATACTGGAGCCATTCCTGCCTACGCCGGTGGTGGTGACTCGTGGGGATGGGTCACTCGGGTTTGAGTACAACCGGCCGCAGAGTGTGGGACGGGTGCGGATGTTCTACGGGAACTTCGGCATGTTCGTAAGGGCGCTGGCTTACATTCTGGCGAATGGGCCGGATGGACTGCGGCAGACGACTGAGGATGCGGTGCTGAATGCCAACTACATCCGGGCTAAGCTGGAGGGCACGTTCGAGCTGCCGTATAAGACTAGGTCACTGCATGAGGTTGTGTTCTCGGACAAGCTGCAGGCTAAGAACGGCGTGAAGACTGGCGATATGGGCAAGCGGCTGATCGACTATGGCTTCCATGCTTATACGGTTTCGTTCCCCATGGTGGTGCAGGGCGCGATGATGATCGAGCCCACGGAGAGCGAGAGCCGCGAGGAGCTGGACCTGCTGATCGACGCGCTGAAGCAGATTGCGCGTGAGGCGGAGGAGAATCCTGAGCTGGTGCAGACGGCTCCGCATACGACTCGGGTGCAGCGGCTGGATGAGACTACTGCGGCGCGGAAGCCCGTGCTGCGGTGGAAGGCTCCGGTGGCTTCGACGCCGCTGGTTCCCGATACTGCAGCGAAGGAGTGGTAGCGTGTCCGTCTTTTATGACCGGCAGGATGAGCTTGAGAAATATGAGTTCATGATGGGCGAGGCCAGGGGGCGTCTCGCCGTCACGCTGGATGTGTTGACGGATGCGCTGATTCTGGTGGGGCAACATGGGGTTTACTGTACGAGTGCGCGGAATCCGAATGTTCCGGCGCTCGATCTGCAGGCAGTGCTGGCGAACATCAATGGTGCCAAGGAACTCGTGTCCTCGGTGATGGAGCGGCTACGGCTCGATCGTGAAGCTGCGGAGACTCGGTAACGGCTACTGAGCGATGACAGGGACGTACTGGTTGGTTGTGTCCCACCGGATGTGGAGCTCTGTAACGTTGCCGTGTGTGTTTTCAAAGGAGATGGACATCTTCTCCTGGGGTGGAGAGAGAGTTGCGGACTGCATTGCGATGCGGGCGAGATCCTGGGACTCGTTGTAGACGGTGCCCCACTGGCCTGTCTGCTTGTTGATGATGAGGAGCCAGCGGGTGGCGCTGGGCAGGGTGTAGAGGGTGTAGCTGCCTGCCGGGACCGTGGTGCCGCCGATCTTGAGGTTGGCCTGGGTTACGAAACTGGTGGCTTCATTGGCTCCGGTGCGCCAGGGCTGATCGTACGGGACGAGCCCGCCAAAGATTTTGCGGCCACGAGTGGAGGGGGCTCCGTAGTGGATGGTGACATCCTTGCCGTTGAGGGAGACGGTGGCGGTGGCGGTGGGACTGGGGACGGCTGCGGTTTGGGCTACGGCCTTCTCGATGGGGGGTAGCGGTATCGGAGTGAGGCCTGCGGTGGCAAGAATACAGTTACAGGTCAGCGAGGTAATGGTGCGGAGTTGCATGGATGTATCGCCCTCCTCGGAGATTTCGGTACGATGGTGAACCTGTAGGGCAGGCGCTGTCAATGATGCTGTTGAAGGGGGGTGTGCTAACCTAAAGGTATGCGCCCGTAGCTCAGCTGGATAGAGCGGCAGCCTCCGAAGCTGTAGGTCAGAAGTTCGAATCTTCTCGGGCGCACCACTCTTTAGAGGTCTTTGTGTTGAACCACTTAGGAACACACCCTTCCAGCGGTTTAGAACTCTATGGATCTATCAGTTTCCCTCGTTTTCGTGCACTAGGACTGATCAGACTGGTATGGCCGGAGGGGTAGGATTTACGCGATACTCACAGCCCCTACCGCTGGCTGGTTTTCAAACGTTCGGTGATACACTTCGTTCGCGAAGACGAGGAATCCATGAAACCACCGTCGAACGTCAAGACGCCAGCGCAATACATCTCCTCACTCCCCCCCGATCGTGCGAAGACGATTGCGATGGTGCGCGCACTCGTGAACAAGCACATTCCGCGCGGCTACGATGAGTGCCTCATCTGGGGCACGATCGGCTGGACGATCCCCCTGTCTCGATATCCAGACACTTACAACAAGCAGCCGATCTGCTATGTCGCGCTCTCGTCGCAGAAGAACTACTGCTCGCTCTACCTGATGGGCGCGTTTTGGAGTGCGAGTCAGCTCGAGCAGCTGAAGGCGGCGTTCAAGGCGGCGGGGAAGAAGCTCGACATGGGGAAGTGTTGCGTTCATTTCGAGTCGCCGGACGATTTGCCGCTCGAAACGATTGGCAAGCTGATCTCGGCGATTTCGAGCGAGAAGTGGATCGAGATGTACGAACAATCGCGCTTGATGACCAAGGCGGGGCAGGCGCAGATGGCGAAGCAAGGCGCGCCACGTGAGAATCCAAAAAGATAGATCTTGTCTCCTGGAACATAATTTGACGCTAGGTTCGTATAAGCGCTAACTTCCACATCACCGAATCGTCCCCATCAGCGATGGGGGAGTGACGTTGCAGCACCCGATCACATCGCATCATGTGGACACTTCGAAGACGCATGGTACAGGGACGTCCGGGACGGGAATAAATTGTCGCGGTGCGGGTGAATGGAGATCACAAGCTGTTTATGCGGTGCGAGAAGAAGGATGGAACGCCGACGTATCCGGCTCCACATGAGTTGGAGCGGAACCAGGCGGTTCCGCGTAGGTTTGTCACGGCTCTCTTTTTGTCTTCATCGAATAAAGGCTAACCAATCGCGCGACCAGCACGGCCAGAAAGAGTTGTCCGCCGACACCTTCCAAAATAGCCACGCTTCGCGCTATGTCTGTGCGGGGCGTGATGTCGCCATAGCCCAGTGTTGCGAGTGTCACGAAGCTGAAGTAGATCGCGGTCGTTCGGGAAAAATTCCCTGATGTGGTGAACGCGCCCGATCTGAGCTGTTCGAGGACCCAATACAAAAGACCGAAGTAGAGTCCTGCGAGAAGGTAAGCGCTGAGTGCTGCGTAGACATGTTCGGCATTGATAGTTTTGGCGAGGAATGCATAGCGCAAAGCGGCGGCGGCAGCTGTCAGACCAATCAACGTCCATATCCCGAATGTGATTACGGAGAGCGTGCGATGATCAAGCCAGAGAGCCAAGGGGCGCGCCAACCACACGAAAATCATGATGGTGAGCAGGACGGTCCGATTTTTTCCGAGATTGACTGGCATAATCGCGGCAATCAGGTTGGCGGCAAGCAGGGAATCAATCAGAATTACTCCGGACTTGAACATGTTTAGGACAGGAACTGCCACCAAGATAAAGAGAAGAGAGTAGAACAGAATCAAATAACGGTGGCGCAAGTAGGCGCGTCGAAAATTTCTCAATCTACCAGCCCTAACTTCCGTCGGGTCATCCACCGTGCTCCTCCATAGTAAGGAACTAAAAATGAGAATAGACCGGGGCGTTATGTGAAGGAAGCTTTTGGTGAGCCTGGAGGGGTTTTAACCTCAAACCACAACACTCATTTTTTTGGCCGAAGAACTCTTCCAGCTAGCCGATCGAGGTGGGAATGTCTTTCTTGCCAGAACACTAACCTTGGTCTCGCTTAGCACCACAAAGACCCGCCAGACAGAGCGAAGCTGATCGGCCGTGATTGGAACGGTTAGAAGTACACGCCGAGTCCAAATATCGGTCCATGGAGCGTGGGACTGATCGTCAGCGTTCCTCCAGGAACGCTAGTACTGCTGCTGAGATGCATTCCACCATACCCCATCGTCATCCCTACATGACGAACAAACTGCCACTCGGCCCGCCCCGTCGCGGCCACGTCGACGTCAGAACCCACGCCGAATCCGCCGCCATCGCCGTGGATTAGAATCCGCCACTTCTTACCAAGGGGCCGACTGTAGGTCAGACCCACGAGAGGGTCCCAGTACCCGGGCGAACCGGTTGCGCTGTCCGTCCCGACCGTCGCATTAATATCCAGGGATATCCGCCTGAACCCGCCTTCCAGATAAAGGTGGGGAAGCACCTCACGGCCTACATGCGCATCCCCGAAGACAAAATCGAGGCCGACGTTGGTGTGCGGGGTTGTGCGTTCAGCGGAGAGAGCCGCCCACATGAATAGAGCGTCGACAGACCACTTGCCCCTTTCGACACGCGCACCGCCGAAGTACGCGCCATTGAAGGAGCTGTTCGTGCTGCCCGATGGGCCGGCAATAGGCTGGCTCGGAAGCGGCGGAAGAGTAACGCTCGTGCCGAAGAGTGGCACCCAGGCCAGTGCCGGATAGATAGCTGTGTGCCATCCATATGGCCGCTCTTCGGACTTGGCCGGCGCCTGCGGAGGAGGAGAAGACACCTGACTATCGGTTGCGGCCTCCAGCGGAGCAGCCGTGAAGTGCGCGATCTCGAAGATATCTGCTGGGCCACCGCTCCCACTGTTCACGGCCTGCGGGAGCGCTTGGGAAAACGAGACGAGGAGAAAGAGGTACGGCCACCAGTGCAGTCGATCAGGCTTCATCGAGCCCCCTAAGTTAAACCGGAAGTCCTGAAAAGTGAATCACAGCACAATTAATCTTAACAACTAGCAGAATCCCTAGGTTTTTACCCTGTCCTTGAAAATTGCTCGAATGCTCGGTCGAAGTGGAATTCTGCGCTCCGCCACGACCTTCAAGGTCTCATCCGGCGTTGTCCGAGTTCAAAATCTATTTTTTGGGATCGTCTACCGGATCTCTTCAAGTACTTTTAGCACTACCTCGGTTTCTACTCACTCACCTCATTCCACAGTAAGGGTCGCAGTTGTGTTGTGTACGAGATCGCCGCTGGTCCCGGTCACAGTGATGACGTAGCTCCGCTCAGGCTGGTTGAAGTACCCGCCACTGCCGCAGCCCGTTACGGCGCCGAACGACGACAACGCGAGGAGCAGCCATAGCGCGAGTCGTGCCGGCGCTTTGCGCCGTCTCCGGAGCGCGGCGAACGGCACAAGCAGTAGCGCCAACACCAGTGGTGTCTGCGAATGGCGGTGAAGCGCAACGCTCTGCTTCGGGACGCTGATGGTCAGGGTGGATGAGGCGCCGCTTGCCCCGGGTGTCACCGATGCCGGCGTGAAGGTGTAGCTGGATCCTGGCGGCAGGCCTGAGGCGGTGAGCGTGACGGTGTTCGTGAAGGTCGCGTTCACCGAGGTGACAGCGATGGTGAAGCTCGCAGCCGCCCCGGGAGGAATGATCTGTGGTGGCGTCTTATTGGCTAGTGCAAAGTCGGCGGTGACTGTGGGAGTAACGATCAACGATACGGCGAATGAGGTCACCGGAGCGTGGTTCGTGTCGCCGTTGTAGTGGGCGGTGATGTTGTGCGCGCCTGGGGTGAGAGGGCTAAGCGTCCCTATGACCAGCGTCGCCGTGGTTCCACCGATGGGCGCCGTCCCGAGTGCCGTTGCGTCGTCGAAGAAGGTCACCGTGCCGGTGGCCTCAGCGGTCACCGTCGCGGTCATCGTCACCGCATTGCCAGCGACGACTGGGTTGGGTGTGACTGCCAGGGTGACCGAGGTGGCGGCCTGATTCACCACTTGCGCGAATGCCGTCGAGGCCGCGCTGTTGAAATTGGCATCGCCACCGTACTGGGACGTAATCGAATGCGTGCCGGCTGCGAGCGCGCTTGTCATCAGCGTGGCCCTGCCGGCGGTTATCGCTGCGGTGCCGAGCGATATTGTGCCGTCATAGAACGTGATGGTGCCTGTCGCCTGAGCAGGCACTGTCGCGGTGAAGGTGATGGAGTTGCCGAAAGCCGAAGGATTCGGTAACGATGCGGCCGTCACCCCCTGTGTGCCTCCTTGTCCAGGCGTTACCCTGGCTATGGTGACGGTGACGGGGACGCTGGAGCTTGCGCTGTAGTTCGCGTCTCCCGGGTAGGTGGCTGTAATGAGGTATGTGCCGGCGTTCAACGACGATGTGATCAACGTAGCCACACCGCCTGAGAGTGTGCCGGTTCCAAGAACTATTGCACCGTTAGAGAAGTTCACCACCCCTGTAGCCCCGTTTGGAGTCACAGTCGCGGTAAACGTGATTGGCGTTCCGAACTGCGTCGAAGTGGGGGTCGCGATCAGCGTTGTCGTTGTCGTTGTTGATCCGCCCGCAGCGATCGTCAGCGTTCCGTTGACAAAGGTAAAGCCATAGTTGGCAGCGGCGAGCGTTCCCTGCGCCGCGACGATTGGATAAGTCCCCACGGGGGAGGTGATTGTCGCGATCGTCGTCAGGCTGGGCGCACCCGTTACCACTGCCGCTGTCTCTCCATTCACAAAGCCGGTGATCGTCGCGGTGAACATTGGATCTGGCGTGTTGTAGAGCCGTGTGAAGTTCTCTGCCGTTACGGTGAGCACCGCCGTGTTCACCGTCTGCGTGAGGACGCTTGAAGTAGCCGCGGCGTATTTAGAATCGCCTGCGTAGTACGCTACAGCCTGGTAGGTTCCGACGGTGAGAGCGCTCGCTGTTAAAATCGCATTGCCGTTATTGATTGTTCCTGTTCCGAGTGTGTCACCGGTTGCCTGATCGATGAAGGTAATCGTACCTGTCGCGTCTGAGGCGACTGTCGCGGTGAAGGTTACGGGAGTGCCGTAAGTCGAGGGGTTCGGCGAGGAGGTCAGTGTAATCGTCGTTGTGGACTGCGCAACGGTGAGTATGCCGTTCGCAAACGTGAGGGAGTAGTTGATGGAGTTGAGGCCGCCGACGATGGAGATAGGGTAAGTGCCGGCCGGCGAGGAAACGGTCGCTGTTGTAGAGTAAATTGGCACGCCTGTGACTGCAGTTGCTGCCGTATCGCCGTCAGCCAGCGAGCCACTGACGGTGTAGGTGAATGCAGGATTTCCCTGGCCGGTCAAACGGCTCACGTCATTCGCGGTGATGGTCAGTGGTCTCTGAAGGACCGTAACGGTAGCTAAGGAACTGGTGCTTGTGCCGTAGTTGGAGTCGCCCAGATAGGTCGCCGTGATCAAGTGCCTATCCGCGGTAAGCGACGTGGTCGTCAGGGTAGCCTCGCTGCTGGAGGACAAGGTGGCCGCGCCCAGAACTGCTGGACCTTCGCTGAAGACGACAATGCCGCTTGCACTGCTCGGGGTTACTGTTGCTGTCAGAGTTAGGGAGTCGCCATAGTTGATCAAGGCTGCGCTCGTGGTCAGCGCCGTCGTCGAAGCTGCGGTCACAATCGTTGCTGTTCCAGGAACAAATGCAAGCGAGTAGTTCTGGCTAGTGAGCCCGCTGACGGTGATCGAGTAGGTCTGGCCCACTGTGCCGCCGGAGGCGAACCCAGAATAGATCGGGGTCCCGGTCACCGCTGTTGCGAAGGTATCGCCGTTGTAAAGTGTGCCTGTAATCACGTAGACGAATTGCGGCGCCACCTGGCCCACCGGAACGCTGGCGTTTTGTACTGTGACGGTAAGCGGTTGCTTTGCTACTGCCATCGTTACAGATGAACTCAGGCTGCTGGAGTGTGTACTGTCGCCGCCATACAGCGCGGTAATAGCGTGCGATCCCGCGCCAAGGGCTGTCGTTGTGAGCGTGGCCACGCCGTCCGCGAGCGCGCTCTGGCCCAGCAATACGACTCCGTCGAAGAAGTTCACTACGCCGGTCGCCGCGCCCGGACCTATCGTCGCCGTCAACGTGACGGGATCGCTATAGTTTGGCGATGTCGTGCTTGCCGTTAGCGTCGTTGTCGCAGTGATGCCGATGCCGTCCGGCACTACAGTCAGCCAGCCGTTGACGATGGTGAGGGTGTAGTTCGCGGAAGTGAGTCCGGTGAGAGTAATTGGGTAGGAGCCGAGCGTTGAACCTGCGGTTGTTGAGAATGCCGGCGTTCCACTGATCGCGGTCGCGTATGTGTCTCCGGGGACCGGTGCGCCGCTCACCGCATAACTGAAGGGCGGGTTCGCAGCGCTCGCCGTGCGCGTCGCATCATTGACTGCGATGATCAGGCCCGCCGCATCGCCGGAGCCGGTGCGCGGCGTCACAGTCAGTTGCGCGATGTCGCTTGTGCTCGGGGGAACGCCCTGGTCGCCGTTGTATTGTGCTGTCAGGTCGTGCGTTCCCGCGCTCAACGTGCTTACCGGTAACACTGCTTTGCCCGTGCTGTCTAGCGACGCGCTGCCAAGATAGGTCGTACCGTCAAAGAAGCTCACCGTGCCGGTTGCAAAGGTGGGAAATACCGCTGCAGTCAACAGGTCAGGCAGACCGTACATGATGGTCGTCGGCTGCACGGTCAGGGTGGTCGCGGATGAAGAAAGCCCGGTCACCGTCAGGGTGCCCTCGACGAAGGTGAACGTGTAGTTGGCAGCCAAGAGCGTCCCCAGCGAGGCGACAATCGGATAGGTGCCGACCGGCGACAGGATGGTTGCCGTGGTCGTGAGGCTTGGCGTGCCTGAGACGACCGACGCTGTGTCTCCGTTCACAAAGCCGAAGATGGTATAGGTGAAGGCCGGGTTTGGGGTTCCGAAGCTCCGTGTGACGCTGGTTGCCGTTACTGTGAGCACTGCACTGGTTACAACCTGGGCCAGGGCGGACGAAGTGGCGGCACTGTACCTGGAATCGCCTCCGTAGGTCGCGACGATCGCGTGTGTTCCGGCAGCCAAAGCGCTGGTCGTGAGTATTGCCACGCCACCGAAGATCGTTGCCGTGCCCAAGGTGCTGCTTGTCGTCTGGTCGGTGAATGTCACGATTCCGGTGGCATCGGCGGCGGCCGTTGCCATGAACGTGACTGCATTGCCGTAGGTGGAGGGATTCAGCGACGAGGTCAGCGCTACGGTGGTCGTCGATTGAATGATTGTCAATGTGCCCTCGACGGAGGCGAGCGTGTAATTGTTGGAGTTCAGGCCGCGCACCGAGACTGGATACGTTCCAGCCGGTGAGGTGGGCGTAGCTGGCGTGGAGAAGACCGGTACGCCCGTTATCGCAGTTGCGACCGTGTCGCCGTTCACGAGGTTTTCGGTGCCTGTGACGGTATAGGTGAATGCTGGATTGCCCTGGCCGGTGTAGCGGCTGGCATTGTCGACTGTTATGGTTAGCGCCGCTCCACCGCTCGGCGCCGTCTTTTTGGCTACGGTCACCGCAACTGGAGCGCTCGTGCTTGAGGCGTAGTTTCCATCGCCCGGGTAGGTCGCCGTGATCGTATACGAGCCTGCATTCAACAACGATGTTGTCAACGTTGCGACGCCACCCGAGATCGTGCCTATACCCAGGACCGTCGAGCCATTCGAGAACTGCACAGAGCCTGTCGCCCCGCTTGGAGTCACCGTTGCGGTGAACGTGATTGCGTCGCCATACTGTGTCGAGGGAGCGCTCGTTGTCAGCGTTGTCGTGGTCGACGCCGGTACAACCGTCAGGGTACCGGGAACAAAAGCAAGTGTATAGTTCTCGCTGCCCAATCCGCTGACCGTGATGGGGAAGGTTGAGAAGAGTACGGAGGTAAACGTGTCCGCCACCGTATACACTGGTGTGCCCGTCACCGCTGTGTCATAGGTGTCCCCATTTACCAACGTGCCTGTAACAAGATATGAAAACTGCGGATTGGCGGTTCCGAACTCCTTGCTCGCGTCCTGTACGGTGACTGTCAGCCCGGCGCTCCCTTCCGGCGTCGTCTTCTTCGCGACCGTTACTGTTACAGGTCCGCTTGAACTCGAAGCATAGGTGCCGTCGCCGTTGTACACAGCAGTAATGGTTTGCGATCCAGCAGGGAGCCTCGTCGTTGCAAGCGTGGCCGTGCCGCCGGACACTGTTCCCGTGCCCAGCAACACCGCACCGTTGAAGAAGCTCACGGTGCCCGTTGCGCCGTTCGTGACGGTCGCTGTCAGAGTGACTGGATCTCCATACTGTGTGTTGGCCGGGCTTGTAGCAAGGGTCGTTGTCGTAGGGGTGATGACCACTGTCAGGGTGCCGCTAACAAACTCGATCGTGTAGTTTGGCGAGGTCAGACCCGTGACCGTGATGTCGTATGTTCCGGGTACACTTCCGGCAGTCGTTGAGTAGACCGGTGTCCCGGTGATGGCTGTTGCATATGTGTCTCCATTGACCAGCTGCCCTGATGCGGAATAGGTAAACGGCGGGTTTTCCTGGGTTGTCGTGCGTGTCGCATCGTTGACGGTGACTGTCAACGCAGGGCCTCCATCGGGCGCAGTGCGTTGGGTCACCGTCAACGGTACGACGCTGCTTGTGCTCGGAGGAGCATTCGCGTCACCGTTGTAGTCTGCGCTGATGCTGTGCGTACCCGCAGACAGCGTACTTACAGGCAGAACTGCAGTTGTTGTACCGTCCAGCGCAGCCGTACCAAGAAGCGTCGAGCCTTCAAAGAAGCTCACGGTACCAGTTGACCCGCTTGGCGCAACAGTGGCTGTCAGTACCGCCGGATCGCCATACATGACCGTTGCAGGATTCACGCTCAATGTCGTGGATGAGGATGCGGTGGCGACGATAGTCAGCGTTCCGTTCACAAAGGTGAAGGTATAGTTGGCCGCAGACAGAGTCCCCAGCGCCGCGGTGATGGTGTAGGTCCCAACCGGAGAGGAGGCCGTCGCCGTTGTCGTCAGGCTTGCCGTGCCCGACACGACCGACGCCGTGTCTCCGTTCACAAAACCGGTGATCGTCGTCGTGAAGGTAGGATTCGCCACTCCAAAGGCGCGGGTTGTGTCGTTTGCGCGCACTGTCAGAACGCCTTTTGTTACCGTCTGCGTCAGCAGCGCTGAGTTGGCTGGACTATATTTGACGTCGCCACCGTAGTTTGCCTGGATCTGATACGTGCCCGCCGCGAGCGTACTGGTCGTCAACGTTGCAACACCGTTGGAGATGGTTCCTGTACCCATGGTGAACGCCGGAGAGGTCTGTTGGATGAACGTCACCGTTCCAGTGGCATCCGAGGGAACCGTCGCGGTGAACGTTACAGGAGAGCCGTAGGTCGACGGATTCGGCGACGACGCCAAAGCCACCGTTGACGGAGACGGATTGACGGTGAGCGTGCCGCTCACAAAGGCAATCACGTAATTCGTGGAGTTCAGACCGCTCTCAATTGATACCGGATAGGTCCCGGCTGGAGACGTCGCGTTAGCGGTCGTTGAGTAAACGGGTACACCGGTCACGGCTGTCGAATATGTGTCTCCATTGACCAGCGTGCCGGTTACTGTATAGCTGAACGCCGGGTTGCCTTGCCCGGTTAAGCGGCTCGCATCGTTGACGGTCACGGTCAGGGCCGCGCCCCCGCCCGCTGCTGTTCTTTTGGCTACGGTGATCGTCACAGCCCCGCTCGTGCTTGCGCCGTAGTTCGAGTCGCCTGAATAGCTTGCCGTGATGGTATGGGTTTCTGCGTTCAGCGCTGTTGTCGTGAACGTCGCAACTCCGTTCGACACGGTTCCCTGGCCAAGTACGGTTGCTCCCTGGATGAATTTCACGGTGCCTGTTGCTCCGCTTGGAACCACTGTCGCGGTCAGCGTGACCGAGTCGCCATACTGCGCCGAGGTGGCGCTCGTGGCCAGCGTTGTGGTCGTGGATGCTGAGACAATCGTCAGGGTTCCCGGAACAAAGGCAAGCGCATAGTTCTGGCTACTCAGTCCGCTCAAGGAGATGGGGAAGGTTGAGCCTGCCGGAGAAACCGGCGTGTCGGCGACCGAGTAGGCAGGCACTCCGGTCACAGCTGTGGCATACGTGTCGCCGTTGACCAGCGTTCCTGTCACAACGTAGGCGAACTGTGGGTTCGCAGTCCCGTATGGCCGGCTCGCATCCTGCACCGTTGCTGTTAGCCCAGGACTCTTCCTGGCTACGGTGACTATCGCCGGACCGCTCGTGCTGCTCGCAAAGCTGATGTCGCCGTTGTAGACGGCCGTGATGTTGTGACCGCCTGCGCTGAGCGTGGTTGTCGTCAACGTCGCAACGCCACCCGAGGACAACGTGCCTGTGCCGAGCAGCACCTCCCTGTTGAAGAAGCTAACCGCACCCGTTGCGCCCGTTGTAACGTTTGCCGTCAGAGTGACAAGGTCGCCGTACTGCGTCGAGTTTGGGTTTGCCGCTAGCGTGATGGTCGTTGACGTCGCAACGACCACTAGGTGCCCAGCAAGGAAAGTGATGGTGTAGTTTGCTGACGTCAGGCCGGTGACCGTAACGTCGTAAGTTCCGGGAACACTTCCGGCAGTCGTTGAATAGACGGGCGTGCCCTGAATCGCTGTGTCGAACGTGTCTCCATTCACCAGCTGCCCGCCTGCCGAGTACGTGAAAGGCGGATTGGACTCGGTCGTCGTCCGTGTCGCATCATTGACCTTAACTATGATCGCCGGTCCTCCCAACGCAGCTGTGCGTTTGGTAACCGTCAGTTGAACCGAGTTGCTTGAGCTTGCCGGAACGCCCTGGTCGCCGTTGAATTGTGCCGTCAGGTTGTGGATTCCAGCGCTCAACGTGCTCACCGGCAACACTGCCGTGCCGCTATCGCCAACCGATGCCGTGCCTAGCAGCGTTGTGCCTTCGTAGAAGCTCACCGTTCCGGTTGCAAATGTTGGCGCCAACGAGGCCGTCAGCGCGGCAGCATCACCGTACATCACCGACGACGGAGCTACGCTCAGCGTAGTCGTTGATGATGCGAGCTGTGTCACTGTCAGCGTGCCGTTAACAAAGGTGAAGGTGTAGTTTGTCGCCGAAAGCGTTCCCCGCCCTGCTTGAATGGCATAGTTGCCTGGCGGCGACGTTGGGATCGCCGTCGTCGTCAGGCTCGGCGCGCCCGACACCACCGATTGCGTTTCTCCGTTGACAAAGCCGGTTGTGGAATAGGTGAACGCGGGATTCGCCGCACCATAGAACCGCGTCGCATTGTTCGCCGTTACCGTCAGCACCGCCCTGTTGACGGTCAGTGTGCCGCTGATCGTAGTGACGATATAATTCGCCAGGTTCGGGCCTGTGACGCTGGGCACAATGGCATAGGTGCCTGCTGGGCTTGCCGCAGTTGCCGTGGTCGAAAAGGTCTCCGTAAAGGTGTCTCCGTTCACTGCGCCGACGATGGTGCCGCTAAATATGGGGTTCGCTGCGCCGTAGGTGCGCAAAGCGTCGTTTGCCTTAATCGTCAGAGCCGCCTGAGTGACGGTCAGCGTGCCGTTGGTCGCGGTGATGGTGTAATTCGCGATGTTCGGGCCGGTGGCGCTGGGCACGATGGGATACGTACCCACGGGGCTCGTCGCAGTTGCCGTGGTTGAAAAGCTCAGGGTGAAGGTATCATCGTGCACAGCGCCGGTCACCGAGCCGGTAAATGTCGGGTTGGCAGCGCCATAGGTCCGCGAGGCGTCATTTGCCTTAATCGTCAGGGACGCGTGAGTGATAGTCAGCGTGCCGTTGACGAAGGTAAAGTTGTAGTTTGCCGCCGCAAGTGTTCCCTGTGCTGCAGTAATCGTGTAGGTCCCCACTGGAGATGCCAACGTCGCCGTCGTCGTCAGGCTGGGCGACCCTGACACCACGGACTGTGTTTGCCCATTGACGAAGCCTGTAATCGTATAGGTGAACGTGGGGTTCGCAGCACCATAGGTCCGCGAAGCGTTGTTCGCAGTCACGGTCAACGTCGCCTTGTTCACAGTCAGCGAAAAGGTGGCAGGCGTAGCGACGCCGCCCACCGAGGCCGAGGCGGTAAACGAACCGGCGTTTGTATACGATATGTTGACCGATACCTGCCCCGAAGAATTGGTGCTCGCAGTCGCAGGCGAAAAGGTGAGCCCGGGCCCTGAGAACGTTACGGTGGCCCCCGGGACCGGGTTTCCTGCCGAATCGGTCACCCTCGCGACCAGCGGGTTGGTAAAGGCCGTGCCGTAGATTGTCGTCTGGCCTCCGCCTGAGACGGCAGCAATCGCGGCGGGCGGGCCGACGATGATCTGCGTCATCGTACCGCTCGATCCCGTATAGTTCCCATCGCCCAAGTAGGTCGCCGTGATCGTGTGTGACCCGACACTGAGCACGTTGGTCTGGAAGGTGGCTATATAACTCGCGCCGACATGGCTCACCGTCCCAGTCCCAAGCAGCGTCGAGCCATCGTAGAACGAAACCGTCCCTGTCGGGCCCGGACCTCCACTCTGCCCGGGAGCCACCGTTGCCGTGAAGGTCACATTGCTGCCGCTGTTCTGCGGGTTCACGTCCGATATTACGGTCGTTGTCGTCGGAATCGGAACGACGGCGAAGAGAAATGCCGTCAGGTTGCCGAGTTCGGGCGCGTTGCCCGTGGAATCGGCCTGGCCGGCCGCGACATTGGAAGCGGTTCCTCCCTCAGTGCCGTAGGCCGCGTAGAGGTAGAGCGTGTGCAGTCCCGGCGTCTGGGGTACAGGTGTGATCGTGAAGGACGCAGGGTTCGCGCCGGCAGAACTTGTCACCCTCGCAAGGTTGGATGGGTTCGCGCCGTCCACCTCCCAGTACACCTGCGTTGGCGGCGGTTGCGCTACCGCGCCGCTGTAGTTGCTCGTCACGCTGACGTTGAAGGTCGGCGTGGTGTTGGTAGTGGTAAAGACATTGGGAGACGCCAGCGCCTGCGAGTCTGTAACTCCGCTGACCGTGGTGATCAACGGAATCGTCTGCTCCACCTCGATGTCAATCGCAGTTACGTTGCCGCTGCTGAAATTAGCGGTATAGACCCTGTTCGTTATCGGATTCACTCCAATCGAGTAGGGGTTGACACCCGTTACCACGGTGGTAGTCGCGTTGCCCTCGCCAGAGATCACCGTCACAGTGCTCGTGTTGTTGCTGCCAACATAGATCCTGTTCGTCACAGGATTCACTACGACTCCGTATGGATTGGTTACTGTGGGAACCGTACTCGTGGCGTTACTGTTCGCTGCGTCGATCACTGTCACAGTGCCAGTGCCATTGTTTGTGACATAGATCTTGTTCGTGACGGTGTTCACGGCAATCCCGGTCGGGCTGCTGCCCACACTCACTGTGCTTGTGGTGTTCGTCGCGCCGTCGATCACTGTCACGTTGTTGCTGCCGGTATTGGCGACATAGATCTTGTTGGTGACCGGGTTCACCGCCATGTTTCTGGGTGAGGTCCCAACGGACACAGTGCTGGTAGCGTTGGTGGTGCCATTTATCACCGTCACGCTGTTACCAGTCTGGTTGCTTACATAGATCTTGTTGGTCACTGGATTGACGACTACCGCGCTCAACGTAAGTCCCGGGGTGTTGTTCCCCGTACTTACAGTGGTGGTGGCGCTGGTTGCGCCGTCGATCACCGTCACATTGTTGCTGCCTGCGTTCGTGACATAGATTCTGTTGGTCACCGGGTTGACCGCTACCCCATTGGGTGTGGTTCCCACGGTCACGGTACTGGTGGCGTTACTGTTCGTTGCGTCAACCACGGTCACGGTGTTGCTGACGGAGTTGGCGGTATAGATCCTGTTGGTGACCGGGTTCACAGCCACGGCGTTGGGCTGGGTCCCTGTCGTTACCGAGGAGACGGCATTGGTCGCGCCGTCAACCACCGCTAGCGTGTTGACATCTCCGCTGCCGGAGCCGAAATAGATCTTGTTCGTGACCGGATTGACCGCTACTGCAAAGCGCGACGCCGCAGTTATGGCGCTTGTCACGTTCTGCGATCCGTCAATCACAGTCACGGAGTTGCCGCTGAAGGCGCTGACGTAGACGCGGTTGGTTACCGGGTTGATCGCCGCGGTATACGGTTGACCACCTACGTTCACCGTCGCAGCAAAGGAAGCGGTCGCGCCATCGATGACGGTCACGGTGCTGGAGCCGGAGTTGACGACATAGGCCTTGTTGGTCGCCTCATCCACCGCCAGGCCCCAAGGCTCCGGGCCCGTCGTCACGGTCGAGATGATGGCGTTGTTCGAGCCGTTGATGATCGACGCGGTGCCGTCGTCATTGCAGGTGTAGATTCTGTTCGTCAGTACATTGACGACAACCTCTCGCGGATTGGCGCCCGATCTCAATCCCAAAGCGATCCGCGTGACCGCATTGGTTGCCCCGTCAATGATCGAGACGCTCCCGTCCGCCGAATTTGCGGTATAGATCTTGTTGGTGACCGGATTCACAGAGACCGAATTCGGTCTGCTATTATTCACGCTGCCGCTGGGGAGGTTCACCGTGGCAATGACACCGTCGATGTTTCCGTTAATGACCGTCATGGTGCCGACGCCCGTACTAGAGCCGTAATTGACCACATAGATCCGGTTTGTCACCGGATTCAACGCCATCGAGAAAGGCGTATCTCCCACGGAGAAGGTCGTCTTTACCGTGTCGTTCGAACCATCGATCACCGACACGGTACCGTTTATCCGGCTGGCCACGTAGATCTTGTTGGTCACCGGGTTAGCGACCACCGAGTCGGGCTGGTTGCCAAGGCCGCTCACCGTTTTCAAGACCGTATCGGTCGAGCCGTCGATGATCGTTACGTTGTTGCCGTTGAAGTTGGCGACGTAGATCTTGTTGGTCACTACGTTCACGGCGATGCTGCTTGGCGTGCCGCCTGTCGGCAGTGTTTTGATGACTGCGTTGGTAAGGCCGTTGATGACCGTCACATTGCCGCCGTTGTAGCCGGTGACATAAATCTTGTTGGTCGCTGGGTTCAGATCGAGGGAAAACGGAGAGCTCCCATTAGGGAGGCTTACGGTAGAGGTCGGAAAGGTCTGCGCCGTGAGCTCTGCGCCCGCGATCAGCACGCACAAGAGGAGCAACCACCGTCTGCGAGCCGAATGGCCGCGAAATGCTGGGAACGGCACCATAAGATCGGTCTCGCTCAGAATCGTGGTGTTCGGCAAGATCAGGAAAAAAATGATTTGCAAGGACGCAAACCGGCGCGTTGCCTTCCATCGTCGAGCGCACTCCGGTTAGGATTCCGGAGTTGCAGAGGCAAACGTGTCAGGAGCCAAGGCTGGACGAACACGAGCGGTTTCAGCACCCTGATGCTTGTTAGTCCCCAAACTTTATATCAATGGAATTATTTTGTCACTTGAACCTGCCTTGAAATCCGCTCGGCAGGTTTGGCGGTGCTGAGGATGGCATGACGAGTCAACATTGGCTCACGATTATGTCGAATGACATTCAATTTACAAAGGCTCGGCTTTAAGCAGCACCTTCCGCCAAGGAATTCAAACCTGGCAACACTTGCGCACCATCCTATCTCTTCTCTTAATGCTTCCTCTGGTTTGTGCCTTATCAAAGACCCCCTCCCCTCTATACTTTCCCCCCAAAGTATTGATTCATCAGCACTTAGATTTTGCGCTATCTCTCTAAAGTATTGAAAGTAATTGATTTACTGGTAAAGTATTCATTCTAAAAGAGAAAGCCCGGCTGCGATGCCGGGCTTTGTTCCTAAGAGTGATCTATATCCAGTATAGCGGTTTGGGGGAAATTATTCGGCGGGGATATCTTATTGATTCTAAAATGGATGACTTGTTGCTGGGCTTGACAAGGCTTTTTGCTGGGATTTTTGGCGTTGATTCGTTTGTTCCGTTAAGCAGAGCGGCTCCGGTTTGAAGCCGGAGCCGCTTGCTTATGAGGGATTAGGGTTAGAAGAACAGCCGGGCGCTGAACTGCATCTGGCGGGGACCGTAGAGCGTGCTCGAAGTTGAGCTCGGTGTGCCGAAGGCCTGGGCAGCAGTGCTGGGGACGAAGGGAACAATGTCCGTTGCGGTGTTCCCATACTGGAAGGCAGTGGTGTTGTAGCTGAGAATCTGCCTGCGGTTGACAACGTTGAAGGCTTCCACGAAGAGCTGCAGCTTGATGTTCTCGTGCACCGGGAAGTCGCGAGAGAGACGAGCGTCGACGTTGCGGACGCCGTTGCTGGGGAAGGCGTTGCGCCGGAACTGAGGAGCGCGGCCGTTGGAGGGCGAGGGGCTGTTGCCTACCGCACCGCCGGTGACGCCGCCTTCGATACCGCCCGAGGCGTTGCCGGTCATACCAGCAGTGAGTGGGGTGCCGGTCTGGAGAGTGGCGGTTCCCGAGAGAGACCAGCCGTTGGCCGCATAGCTGACATAACGGTTCGCGATGCCAACCTTAGGCGACCAGACGATGCTGCCGACGAAGCGGCCACGCATATCAAGGTCAGACCGGCTGTATTCGCTGAGGCTGCCGGGGTTCTTCAGGTTGAAGGGATCGAGGATGGTATCGGTGCCGTTGAAGGTACCGAACTGTCCGGGGACCTGGCCGCCATCGATTGCCTTTGCCCAGGTGTAGTTGATGAGGGCTTCGACCTGATGACTGAAGGGCTTGCGGATGGTAAAGGCTCCGGAGTGATACCAGGAGTTGATCCCGCTGAAGCCGGCGAGGATGCCGTTGTCGTTGGGAGACGGACGGCCGATGCTGGCGGCGTAGAACGGAACCGTGATCGTGCTGGTAACCGGGCCCGTGGCCGAGGTTCTAATTGAATAGGTGCGGGTTTGCGTCGTGCGAGGCTGGTTTACATCGATAAAGTACGGCAGACGCATGCCTCGGGTACCAACGTAGGCGATGGTAAGGCTAAAGTGGCCTGGGAGCTCCTGCTCGAGGGCCAGATCCATGGAGTGGGTGTAGGGGTTGGTAAAGCTCGGGTCCTGACCACGGAAGGCAAGCTTCTGTGCTCCCACTCCTGTGTTCTGGACGGTCGGAGTGACGGCACCAGAGAAGGGAGAAGCGAGTGGAAGACCCGGAGGCGTGAATAGAACGCCGATGTTGACGGGCGATCCGGGCAGGTAGGTGTACTTTGTCGGGACCGTCGCAGAGCCTGTCGACTGGGTGACGTTCAACGAGTATTGCTGCTGATAAACGCCATTTTCTACGCGTGTGGCATAGAACGTTGAATTGGAGGTAAGGCCATAGAAGATGCCATAGCCGCCGCGCAGGACGGTGCCGCTGTGTGGCGACCATGCGAAGCCGATACGGGGCTGAATCATCTTGTAATTGATATTGATGGTGTTGGTATAGAAGTTACCAAGCGGGGAGGGCACACCATTGAAGCTGGTGGTGTAGGGATGCGCTGGCTGAGGTACCAGCTGGGTGTCATAACGAATGCCGGCGTTGACGTTCAGGTTGCTGGAGATCTTCCAGCTGTCCTCGATGAAGCCAGCGATGTCCTTGTTCCAGAAGTCATCGGCCCCGATGTGGGTAATGGGGTCATTGACCTGGGTAAAGGTGCTGTAGTGCTGGCCGCCGTTGACTCCGTAGACGTCCTGTACCCAGTTGGCGAAGGCTCCAGCGGTGCTGCTGCTGACTGCAGCAGCCTGTCCGGGTAGAAGAGTACCCGTGACGCACGGGAGTACGCCCTGGTTGGCCGGGTTCTGGCACTGACCGTTGAGCGAAGCGTAAGAGTAGATACCGCCGCCCTGGAAGAGATTGGCTAGGTACTCGTGGATCAGGTTAACGTCGACGCCAAATTTGAGATTGTGACGGCCCATGAGCTTCGAGACGGTATCGGAGATCTGCCAGCGGTGCTCGTCGGGGAATGCAAGGCGCGGCAGGGCGTTTGGCATGCCGTAACCCTGAACACCTGAGATGGTTACCGAGGGTCCAGGCGCGTTGGCGGAGGTGACTTCGAGATCGCGGCCCCACTGGAAGCGGAAGGCGTTGGTCATGGTGGGGCTCAGCACTGACTCCCAGTTGGAGATGAAGTAGCGCTGGTGGAAGTCGGCGCGGCCGTTGGTCGAAGCAGAACTGTTGGTGGCTGTGGCGGAGGTAGTGTAGCCGTTCGGCAACTGGTAGTTCTGGAAGAGAAACTCGGCACTGATGTGATTGTTGCCGTTGATCTGGTAGTCGAGACGGGGGAAGAAGATGTCCTGCTTGAGTTGACGGGGCGCCGGGCCGCTGAGGCCGTTGAGGTAGGCCTTGGCTGCATCGCACTGAGCAGAGCTGATGGGTGCGGGGCAGGTGAAGCTGGAGATGTTTGCCGTGGAGCTGTAAAGCAGCGGGCTGGAGCGGCGGAAGCCATCGTAGGTGAAGAAGTAGAAGAGCTTGTCCTTGATGATGGGGCCGCCGACGGAGCCGCCAAACTGATGCTGCTGGTGTACGGCGGGCTGGAGGAGGGCGGGATTTGCTCCGGGCTGACGGCCGTTGAATTTGGTGAGCGGATCGAGCGCGTTCAACGAAGGATAGCGGAGGAAGTAGAAGAGATCGCCGTGGATGGCGTTGGCGCCGGACTTGGAGATGGCGTTGATCTGTCCGCCGGCGGCCTGACCGAACTCGGCCGAGTAACCCGAGGTGGAAGATTCAAATTCCTTGATGGAATCCTGCGGGAAGACGTATGGGGCGCCGATGGCGCGACCGCGGGCTTCGGAGAAGAAGGCCTGCTGGTTGTTGGCTCCGTCGACCAGGTTGGTGTTGTAGAGACCGGAGATACCGCGGTAGGAGATGAGGCCGGAGTTGCCGTCAGGGACCACGTTGGTGGTGAGAAGAACGAAGTTGTCGTAGCGGCGGCCGTTGACGGGGAGGTTGGAGACCATCTGCTGGCTGACGGTCTGCGATACCTGGGTCTTAAGGGTGTCAATCAGTGGCGAAACGTCGGTGACGGTGACCTCGGTAGTGGTGGACGCTGCGGGCAGCGCGACGTCGACGGTCAGCACCTGACCGACTGTCAGGACGAGATTCTGACGGTTTACCTTGGCGAAACTTCCACCGCCGACGACGACTTGGTAATGGCCGGGCTGGAGGAAGGTGGAGGTAAATTCGCCGGAGCTGTTCGTGGTGAGATTGCGGACAGATCCTGTATCGGTGTTGATGACGGTTACGCTGACGGCCGGGACGATCGCACCGGAGACGTCCGTTACGGCACCTGAGATCGTGCCGGTTCCGGCAGTCTGGGCGGTAGCGGAGAGGGTGGCGCAGACAACAAAGATTGCCACCGCGACGAAGGTAAGCAGACGTTTCCAGTCGGAAAGATGATTCATGGTACTGGGCTCCTTGAAAAGTAAACCGACACCGATGAAAAATACGGCGTGTAAAGTGGATGCGTTCCATTCTGAATTCGGGCTTTGAAATCCCCGCGAATCGTTGGGTGCAACCTAAAATTGGAAATTTTTATTAGTTCTACGGTCAGGCTTAGGGGGCACCCGTGTCAAGCGAAACTATGTCAACCTTTGGTAACAAAGGGGAATTTAGGCCCAGATTTTCACAGCTTGGTCAGGGATTACGGCGTTGACGCAGAGCGCTTGGCCGACTTTAGTGGAGCTGGTCAGGGATTACGGCGTATTGGATTAGAAGTTCGAAGGGGACGATTTTGAGGGTGGCCTCGTGGGTGGCTTCGAGGACGATGGGGCAGCCTGCTCCGGCTTGCTGGACCTGAAGCCAGCGGGCGGCGCAGACACACCAGCGGTCGCCGGGTTTGAGGCCGGGAAATCCGTGCTGCAGCGTGGGGGTGCTGAGGTCGTTGCCGAGGGCCTTGGAGACGCGGAGGAACTCTTCGTCGACGACGCAGCAGATGGTGTGGACACCGAGGTCGTCGGGGCCGGTTTCGCAGCAGCCGGTGCGGTAGAAGCCGGTCATTGGCTCGCAGCCGCAGATGTCGAGGGGCTGGCCGAGGACGTTACGGCCGCGGGCTTTGATGGGTTCGGTGATTGGCATGTCGGTTTGATTCCAGTATCGCAGACCGGCTATATCGCTTCGAGGACTTGCTGGATGCGATCGGCGGCCCAGAGGAGCTCTTCCTTCTCGATGATGAGGGGTGGGGCGAAGCGGATGATGTTGTCGTGGGTCTCTTTGCAGAGGATGCCTTCGCGCATGAGGGCTTCGCAGATGGGGCGGGCGTGGGTGGTTAGCTCAATGGCGATCCAGAGGCCTCGGCCGCGGACTTCGACGATGTGCGGGCTGTTGATCTGCTTGAGGCGGTCGAGGAAGAGGGTGCCTAGCTCGGCGGAGCGGTCGGCAAGATGCTCTTCAACGATGACTTTGAGGGAGGCTCGGGCTACGGCGCAGGCCATGGGGTTGCCGCCGAAGGTGCTGCCGTGGTCGCCGGGGGTGATGACGCCGAGGACTTCGCGTGAGGTGAGGACGGCGGAGACGGGGTAGAAGCCTCCGGCGAGGGCTTTGCCTACGATGAGGACGTCGGGGGTGATGCCTTCGTGCTGGTAGGCGAAGAGCTTGCCGGTGCGGCCGAGGCCGGACTGTATCTCGTCCGCCATGAAGAGGACGTTGTTCTGTTTGCAGATGGCGAAGGCTTCGACGAGGAAGCCGTCAGGCGGGATAAGTACGCCGGCTTCTCCCTGGATGGGCTCGACGAGGAAAGCGGCGGTGTTGGGCGTGATGGCTGCGCGTAGGGCTGCGGCATCGCCGAAGGGAATGATCTTGAAGCCGGAGAGGAAGGGGCCGAAGCCGTCACGATATTGGTCTTCCGTGGAGAAGCTGATGATGGAGATGGTGCGGCCGTGGAAGTTGTTGGTGCAGACGATGATCTCGGCCTGGTTGGCGGGGATGCCTTTGACCTTGTAGCCCCATTTGCGGGCGACTTTGATGGCGGACTCGACGGCTTCGGTGCCTGAGTTCATGAGGAGAGCCATCTCGTAACCAGTGAGATTGTGGAGGTCTTCGAGGAAGCGCGGGAGCTGATCGTTGCGGAAGGCGCGGGACGTGAGGGTGACTTTGTGCGCCTGCTCGATCATGGCCGCCATTATGACGGGGTGACAGTGGCCCTGGTTTACGGCAGAGTAGGCGGCGAGACAGTCGAGGTAGCGGCGGCCTTCGACGTCGTAGACCCAGACGCCCGAGGCTCGTTCGACGACTACGTCGAGTGGCTTGTAGTTGTGCGTGCCGTATTGGTCCTCAAGCTGAATGAGGTGCGACGTCAGCCGCTTCTCTTCCTCGATATGATCGTTCGTCGTGCGGTGCTGTAGAACGGTGGCTGCCATGTTGATTGCCATTTTCGGAAAGGAACCTTAGATCGTCCTGCGTTCTACTGATTATTTCATGGCTGTCCAGCATCCATGAGGCAAGGCCCGGAATTGTCTCTACACAGCCTGTGCCGCTAACTCCTGCTCGGTTTGCCGGGGTGCTTCGTATCTCCGCTTCATCCGGAGGAATGGTTGTTCAATGAAATGGAAGCTCATCACGGCGATCAGCGTGCAGGGTACAACAATCAAGCTGAAAGAGATCGCCCCTGCCAACCACACTATATGTATGCGCGCGGAGATAGCTGGCCAAAGAACCTTCTTGTAAAAGGACAGCGGAGCGAAATGGATGAGATAGAGTCCGTAACTATATCGTCCATAGAAGCGGAGAACGGGAGAGCTCAGGATGCGAGCGGTCCAGCTTAGGGGGTTGAGCGCGAGTAGAAGAACTGCAGTCGATGCAATCGCGGTAAATGAAAAGCCCCAGGTATCGATTGGGGACTGTGCCCAGAAGAACGTGTGATACGGGAGGCTGATCGCGGCAAATCCCAGCGAGGCAGCCAGGCCAACAAAACGTATATGGACCGGCCGAATCCTGGCCATCAATCGGGAGTCGCGATAAAGCATAGCTGTAGCCGCACCTAATAGGAGGGTATCTGCTCGCGTGGGCAGCTCGAGATAAATAAATCTTTGATCTGGAACCTGAATATGGATAAACCATAGGCGCAACGCGAGAGCTAGAGCCGCGCCAAAGAGGCTAAAGTACAAGATTCGCCGAATGCTTCCCAAAGCAACTACGGCCCATGCCCAGATGAGGTAAAACTGCTCTTCGACCGCCAACGACCAGAGATGACTGACCTCTACAGGACCAATCGTGGACATATCCGGATAAAAGAATCGGACAATGTTCGAACCATAGAAAAGATATGGCCATGTGATCCAGTCCACCCTGGTCTTGGAATAAGCCACTACCAGTACAACGATGCAGATAAAGATGAGGTAAGCGGGGAATAAGCGGAGTGCTCTGCGAACGTAAAAATTCTTATAAAAATTCTTCGTTCCTAATGTGTCAAACAATATTCCTGTAATCAGGAAACCGGAGATCACAAAGAAAAGATCCACACCGACCCAGGAGGCACTGCAGAAATAACCGAACAGCCCCGTCCCGCGATGAGGAAACAGGTGATACAGCAAAACAAGCAAAATTGCCGCACCCCGGAGACCATCCAGGCTTGCGAAATGCTTTTGTCCCAAAAGACCGTCCTTCACTCGATTCGTCGTAGATGCTTCTGCAGGTAACGCTATCTCGCTTACTTCGCTGCTAAGGAAATATGCTGCTGATATTCCTCATAGGGGCCTTTGTGGTCAGTAATGCGGAAGTCGGTGGGGCCGCCTTCGAAGTGCCAGATGCGAGTGCCTGCTTCTTCGATCAGATCCTGATCGTGCGTGACGAGGAAGACAGTGCCTTCGTACTTCTGGATGGCCTGGTTGAGGGCGTTGATGCTCTCGAGGTCCAAGTGGTTGGTGGGTTCGTCGAGGACGAGGACGTTGGGCTTCTGCAGCATGATCTTGCAGAAGAGCAGACGGGCGGCTTCGCCTCCGGAGAGTGCGTCGGTCTTCTTGAGGCCCTCTTCGCCGCGGAAGAGCATCTGGCCGAGGATGCCTCGGATGTCTTCCTTGGTGGCCTGCGGATCGAACTGGTGCAGCCAGTCAGAAGCTGTCATTCCGAGTTGGATCGAGCCTTTGTGGTCCTGGGCGAAGTAGCCGATCTGGGCTTCGTGGCCCCACTTTACGGTGCCGGAGTCGATCGAGACATCTTTCTCTTCGATGCCGGGGCCGTTGGCGAGGAGTGCCTTGAGGAGCGTGGTCTTACCCTGGCCGTTGCGACCGATAAGGACAACTTTGTCTCCGCGCTGAACGGCGGCTGAGAAGTTGTTAATGACGTGTTCGGTCTTGCCGTCGGGCTGGGTGTAGGACTTGTTGACGTTCTCGAACTCGAGCACGTTCTTGCCGGAGGGGCGGACCATATCGAAGCGGATGAAGGGGCGAGCGATGTTGGAGCGAGCGAGTTCGCTGGTGGCGAGGCGCTCTACTTCCTTCTTGCGGGAGTTTACCTGCGAGGAGCGCGTGCCGGCGGAGAAGCGGGCGATGAAGTCGTTGAGTTGGGCGATCTTCTTTTCGCGCTGCTCGTTTTGACTTTCGATGCGGGTGCGGATGCTGGTCTTCTGGAGCACCATATCGTCGTAGCCGCCGTTGTAAGTGATGATGGTCTCGTAGTCGATGTCGGCGATGTGGGTGCAGACGTTGTTGAGGAAGTGCCGGTCGTGCGAGATGGTGATGACGGTGCCGTTGTAGCGATTGAGGAAGTCCTGTAGCCAGTGAATGGACTCGAGATCGAGGTAGTTGGTGGGCTCGTCGAGGAGCAGGGCCTGAGGGTTGCCGAAGAGAGCCTGGGCGAGGAGCACGCGGACCTTCTGGCCACCCTGAAGCTCGGACATCTTGCGCTCGTGGAGTTCGTCAGGGATATCGAGACCCTGGAGGAGGACGGCGGCGTTGGACTCGGCTTCGTAGCCGTCCTCGTCACCGACGATACCTTCGAGCTCGCCTAGACGGGAGCCGTCTTCGTCGGTGAGCTCGGGCTTCTCGTAGATGTGCTCGCGCTCTTCGAGGGCCGCCCAGAGGGCTTTGTTGCCCATGATGACGGTGTCGATGACGCGGTAGGCATCGAAGGCGTACTGGTCCTGCGAGAGGACGCCGATCTTTTTGGGGCGGACGACGGTTCCCTTCTGGGCGTCGATCTCGCCGGTGAGGACCTTCATGAAGGTGGATTTGCCTGCGCCATTGGGCCCGGTGAGGCCGTAGCGGCGACCTGTGGTGAAAGTGACGGAGACGTCCTCGAAGAGCAGCTTCGAGCCGTAGCGCATGGTGACATTAGAGACTGAGATCATAGGTTTCTTTCTATTTTATAGGCCCGATGCGTTGAAACGCTGTGAATGGGCGGCCTTTTCTAAGTGCGCGTTGCGGTCTTGTGCATGAAAAGGGTTAGCACGATCTCCCTGGCGAAGACAGAGGTTCAGCCTGAGGGGGATATTGATCTTGAAGTAGCGAAAGCGAATGAGAGCGCTGGTTCGATACCAACAGCCTCTTCTATTTTTACATGGTTTGCGAGATCGATATAGAGGCGAGCGCGAGGCGGAAGGCGTGACGCCGATAGAGAAGACTTACCAGATGCAGGAGGAGAAGGGCGTCGAGCGGAGTGCGAAAGCGGGGATCTGAATTAGTGAGGAGAAACGGAAGGACGTAGCAGATTTCGAAAGCAAATAAAAGACGATCATCAAAGGAAAGAAGCGGACGGCCCGGAAGCAGAAGCATGGCAAGGAGAAGGACGACGGGTAGGGCGAGGAAGGACTTGACCAGGCCAGACGCGGAGAAAAGCGAGTGCAGCTTGGTGTCCGGGCGAAAGAAGGTGAACAATTTGATGGCGAACAGTCTGACCTCTTCCCCAGGATGGTGGGCGGCGAATTGCATCGACCTTCTCGTGAAGGTGTCGGCCATCTCGGCAGAGTAGAAGTCGGGTAGCGGCTCATTGGGATGGGAGGCGTAGAAATCGGGGGTGAGAGAGAACTCGCCGTTGAGATGATCGAGGAGAGCTGCTCTGGTCTGAGGATTGTGGCCTGCGTAAAGGTTGTAGGGGCCGTTGCTCGGGAAGTAGAAGGCGCCGTGGCTGGCGACTCCGAGCAGGGAAAATCCGGCAGTTGCGAGTGCAAGAAAGATAGCAACGTGTGCGGCTGTAGCGGCGGCAGAGAGACTCGTTCTGCGCGGTAGAAGGACGAAAAGAATGATAGGCAACAGAAGAATAAGATTGGGACGGCAGAAGATGGCTGCAGAGAAGAGAAGCCCGGAAGTTGCAGTCAGGCCTAAGCTGGGGGATGGCACGCTGTGGGCGATGCGGAGGCAAACGAAGACGAAAAGGAGCAGAAGGACAGTGCTGAGCGTGAGGTCCCACAGCTTCGAGACCGAGAGTAGGAGGTCGGGAAAGAGCACGACCAAGAGCGAGCCATAGGCACTCCATGCGACTGGCAGGCGCAGCTCACAGAGCAACAGATAGCAGACACCGGCCAGGGCCAGTTGAAGAAGCACCTGCAGGACGAGGATGCCGCGGTCGCCGGCGATTCGGTAGGCCGGGCCTGCGAAAAGTGGGTAAGCAAGGGGTGTAAAGGTGTCGACGACGCGGCCGGTGGTGGCCCACTCAATGGTGTCGGCCCGGTAACCGGGCATGGGGTGCGTGATCTGGACTCGGAGTGCAACGGCGATGCTCAGAAAGGCGGTGATCAGCAGGAGGAGGATTAGGGGCCTTTTAGGAAGCATCTCGGGTGATGATAGGAAGTGGAGCGGGGGTGGTCAATAACACTATTGGGCAGCAGAGATGTTTCGGGCGATTTAAAAGGCAACGCTCCACGCCAGGCTGCTTGGCCTGAAGCGTGGAGCGTTATTTGCTGAACTAGCGGCCGCGGTTGCCGCGGGTTGGGCGTGAGCCGGAGTTGCCACGGGAGCCGTTGGAGCGGCCGAAGCTGCTGCGGTTGCCGGAGAAGCTTCCTCCGCCGTTGCTGTTTCCATTGCGGCGCTTACGGAAGCCGTCGTTGCCCCGGTTTGGGGTGGGAGCTGCGGCTGCCTGGGGAGCAGATTCGCTGCGCCATGAGCGGCTCTCGAGGGCCATCAGGTCGTTGAGACCGGAGGTTTTGAGATCGACGGGCTTGTTGCGCTCCTCTTTCTCAAGGTTCTTATCGGCTTCGCGCCACTCGAACTTGATTTTGAGTTCACGCTCGAGCTTGCGGGCGTCGTATTTTTCCTGCGGCATGACGAAGGTGGTGGCTACGCCCTTCGCGCCGGCTCGTCCCGTCCGGCCAATGCGGTGGACGAAGTCCTCGCTGGCGTTGGGCAGGTCGTAGTTGACGACGTGGGCGATGTCGGAGACGTCGATGCCGCGGGCGGCTACGTCGGTGGCGACGAGGACGCGGTGCTTGCCGTTCGCGAAGCCCTTGAGAGCGGAGGTGCGCTGAGACTGGCTGCGGTCACCGTGGATGACGTCGACGTCGTGGTCCAGCTTTTCGAGCTTCTTCGCAATGCGGTCGGCTCCGTGTTTGGTGCGGGAGAAGACCAGGAAGGTTCCCTGCTCTTCGCGCAGCATCTGGTCGAGGAGGCCGAGCTTCTGGTCCTGCATGACGGTATAGACGCGGAGTTCTACACGGTCAGAGGGCTTGGAGGTGGTGCCGATCTCGATGCGGATCGGATCCTTGACGTAGTCGCGGACGATCTCGCGGATGTTGGCGTCGAGCGTGGCTGAGTAACACATGGTCTGGCGCGCCTTCGGAACGGCTCCGGCGATGCGGCGGATGGCGGGTAGGAAGCCCATGTCGAGCATGCGGTCGACCTCGTCGAGGACGAGCATGTCGACGGCGCCGATGTTGACCTCGCGGCGGCGAAGGAAGTCTTCGAGACGACCGGGGGTCGCGACAACGAGACGTGGGCCGCGGTCGAGGTTGTCGAGCTGGGCGCGCTCCGAGAGGCCTCCGCAGACGAGAACAGCGTCGTGGCGGGCGTTGGGGACGAGCTTAGCGTGAGCTTCAAGTACCTGCATGGCCAGCTCGCGTGTGGGCAGCAGGATGAGGGCGCGGATGGGGTTGCGCTTACCGCGGGTGCTGGGCACCGAGGTCGCTTCGAGGCGCTCGATGATGGGGATCAGGAAGCTGAGGGTCTTGCCGGTGCCGGTAGAGGCGGTGGCGAGGATGTCCTTGCCGTCGAGTGCGGGCGGAATGGCTCCGGCCTGGACGGGGGTCGGCGTGATGAAGCCGGCGTTGGTCAGGCGATTCTTCAACGAGTCGGAGATGTCGAAGTTGGTGAAAACGGCTTCGTTGTTGGAAGGGAGGTTATTTGAGGCGATAGGAGCAGCCTGGATTGTTTCCTGCTGCTCGAGAATTGCTGTAGTCAAGAGGTTTCCTTTGGTTAGTGAAGCGGCGTAGTAACGCAGGGGCGCCTAAGGCACCATGGAGTTCATTGATCAGCATTGCTGTCGAGGTAACTCGGAGCGCTGCTGCTGCACGGCGAGACTCGTCCGATGACGTGTCTTCCAGCCAGAGCAACCAGCGCGGCTTCCGGAGTTCATGAGGAAGATAAGCGGTGGGGAGAGGCGAATCGCAGTCTCTGGCCAGATTCCGAAGTCCACTAGGAGTCTTTGCCTGCGATGCCTGCACTCTTTTAATTCAGGGTGCAACACCAATATAACACAGAACGGGCTACTCTTTCATCGGGCTCTATCCTGGTACTGCAAATAGTACAGATACAGCCTCTGTCTTCTGTTGCATAGACGTATAGTGTCACTGAGACAAACGCAATAGGGCCACCCGTATTGAATCTCCACCGTACCGGGAGGACTAATGCATTCTGTACTGATAAGTCTTGTTGTTTTTACATGCACCTTTGGAGGAGCACTGTTTGGTATGTTTCTTCACAGCATCCTGCCGAAGGAACATCTCCAACCCGGTACAACGGATGTGGTGAAGCTGGCGACGGGGTTGGTCGTAACAATGACAGGGCTGGTTCTTGGCATGCTTGTCTCTTCCTCACTGACGTTCTACAACACGCAGCACCGAGAGATACAAGACCTATCCGCCAAGCTTATTCTGACGGACCGTATTCTCTCCGAATACGGTCCGGAGACGCGAGAGATACGATCCAACCTGCACGATGTGGTCGCGATTGCGGCAAATCGCATCTGGCCTGAAGACCGGTCGCTGCGAACTGATCTGAAACCGGATCATACCTTTGCAAATGTTTACGGTGAGCTACAGGCGCTACCACCGAAAAACGAACAACAACGCACAAACAGAGCCGAGGCATTGGGATTGATGCGGGCAATCTATGAGACTCGCTGGCTGATGTTCGTTGAATCGTCGGGCAATGCTCTCTCGACTCCTTTGCTGACGATTCTGGTCTCGTGGCTAACGGTTATCTTCATCAGCTTCGGCTTGTTGGCTCAACGTAATGCGACATTGACGGGCACTCTCATCGTGTGTTCCCTCGCAGTTTCGGCTGCGGTTTTCATCATCGTGGAGATGTACGATCCGTTCGAGGGACTGTTCAGGATGTCTGCAACGCCAATGCGGAGCGTCCTGGAGCAAATCGGTCGCTAGGTATCAGTAAGAAACCCCATGCCTAACGCGATGAAGCGTTGCGTTAGGCATGGGGTTTCTGATGCTGGAAAATGGTTAGGTGTTTAGATGTGACAGTGAACCATGCCGCGTTTCTCGAGGTAACGCTGGTGGTACTCCTCGGCCTTCCAGAATGTTTTGGAGGGCTCTATTTTGGTTGCGATGGGCAGGCGGTAGGTGCCGGATGCGTTTAGCTCGGCGACCTTGGCGCGGGCCTGGAAGAATTGCTGATCGTTTTGGGTAAAGATGACGCTGCGATATTGAGTACCGAAGTCAGGCCCCTGACGGTTCACCTGGGTTGGATCGTGCATGGCGAAGAACGCGTCGAGAAGCGCTTCGTATGAGATTCGAGAGTTGTCGAAGGTGATTTGAACGACTTCCGCGTGGCCAGTGCGGTCGGTACAGACTTCCTTATAGGTTGGGTGTTCGAGATCGCCGCCTTCGTAACCTACGGCTGTGTCGAGGACTCCGGTGATTTCGTCGAAACGTGCTTCAATTCCCCAAAAACATCCTGCTCCAAACGTTGCTTTTTCGATTGCCACTCTTGTTGCTCCTTTGCTGCCAACTGCACCAAACTGCTGGTTGACTACAGGTACTGCGCCGAGGTCTTCGGCACATGCTATTGGATGCTCTCGGAGGTAGGTTTGTCATCCCCCGAAAGATGAATAGCGGGAGTATTTTGGGCGCGTGGATCGATATGTGTCAATGGGATTGTGGAGAACTTTTGGGGGAGTGTAAAAGGGTCGTTATAACCGGGCAAAATTGGGCAAAAAGGGGAGGTTTTTGCTGGGTATACAGATTGGTTCCCTGAGACCGCCCCCGCTTAGCTGGGGCGACGGCGCGGGCTTGATTTGGCTGCGAAGGTACGACGTGGCAGGCTGGGCTTCTTTTTCGCAGGAGCCTTGAGCTGGGCGAACTCGGGGGTCTTCTTTTTGGGGACGACCTTCTGGCCTTTGGCGGCTCGGCCAAGGGCGGTGACTTCGCCGGGGGTGAGCTCGCGGTATTCGCCGGGAGGGACGTCGAGACGGAGGGCTCCGTAGCCGATACGGCGGATTTTTTCGACGTGGTGACTGATCTCCTCGAACATCTTGCGGATCTGGCGGTTGCGGCCCTCGGTGAGGGTGAGCTCGTACCAGGGGTTGTCGCCGCCTCGAACTAACTCAATTTTGGCCGGGGAGGTGATGACGCGGTCGCGACGGCCGCTGCGGACCTCGTTGAGGCGGCCGCGGTCGATCATGATGCCGCGACGGAGCTGATCGATTTTTTCGGGTTCGGGGGTGCCGCTGACTTTGACTAGGTAGGTTTTTTCGACACCGGCTGCGGCTTTGGAGAGCTTGTTGGCGAGGTCGCCGTCGTTGGTCATCAGGAGAAGGCCCTCGCTGAGGTAGTCGAGCCGGCCTACGGGGTAGAGACGGACGTGGTCGCCGTGAGGGCCCTTCTGCTTGGTCATGAGTTGCATGACGGTGGGGCGCTTTTCGGGATCGTCGAGAGTGGTGACATAACCGCGGGGCTTGTTGAGCATGTAGTAGTGCTGCTGCTCGGGGCCATGGAGTAGCTTGCCGTCTACGCGGATGTGGTCTTTGGTGAAGTCGTGGCGGGTGCCGAGTTCCTTGATGGTGACGCCGTTGACCTGGACGCGGCCCGCAAGGATGATCTCCTCGGCCTTGCGGCGACTGGCGATGCCGGCCTGGGCGAGGATCTTCTGGAGGCGGTCGCCTTTGGGTTCGTTTGCTTCAGGGGTGGCGGGTGGAAGGGGCTTCGTCATTTGATTTCTGGCTTTCTGACTGCGGAGGTGCTCGTCGCGGTCGGGGCGGATCTAAGGTCTGGCTTATGTGGCCAGTGAGGCCCGCTATTTCTGCGCGGGGCGCTGACTCTATTATCGCCTGTTTTGAGCGGATTGCGTGGGTGGAGTTACTGGTGGCGGTAGTGCCGCAGGATGAATGAAACGTTGTAGAAGAATGAGACGCCTAGCAGGGTAAGTTGAATGCGTCGATTCGGAGTAATGAAAGCGATGAGGCAAATGATCAGATTTACAGCAATACGGATGGGATATTCGATGCCGAAAGAGTGAAGGTAAGCCGAACCTTTGAGCTGGGTGTCGAAGATATCGGCGATAAAAGCGACAGCAAGGAGACAAAAGAACCATTTGCGACGGGAGATGAAGTAGTCCTCGTAGCCAGCGTAATCATTGAGATCCGAGGGAAAGAGCAGCGTGCAGAGGAGATAGTAAAGAGTGGTGTAGAGGATTACGAAGAAGTAGATGTCGAAGGTCCATTCCTGAATCAACGAGAGACGGAACTCCCACCACCAGAAGTGGATGATCCAGAGCAGAAGCGAGAATGCCCAGCCGAGATGAAGAAGTGAGGCGCGCTGACGTCTCGGATGCTGAACAAAGCGGGCGAATCCGCTTAGAAGCGTCGTGATGCAAAGGCCAACGATGATGGAGATGACGACCCGGACGTGAGGGTAAAGGTCAGGGTTGGAAGTTTGAAGGGTCATGGCCGCGGTTTGCTGCCGGGGGGCACCTGGAGCCCTTCGAGGCTGTCCTCAACGATGGCTGGGGTGAGAGGAACGTCGCCGGGATACTCGTTATCGCCCTCGGGCGTGGCCACGGTGTCGGGCTCTTCGTTTGGATCGAGCCTTGGATCGGACATAGAGGGTCATCCCTCCTCGGATTCTCTCCGGACCTCGGATTGGACTTCGGCGTCGTGCGCGGGAGATTCGACATCTCCTGTAGCGGATTCATCATAGACGGTTGGCGGACCTGAGATGCGACCGTCTACCGGGAGTGTGCCGGGAACAACGTCTTCTGAGCTGTCTCCGTCGGCCTGAGGCTCTACGGCGTCCCTTTCTTCTTCGAGGTTAGCCTCGGTGATGCTCTCGGGAGAGGACTTTGGGGCTTCATGCTCCATGGGGATCTCCTCTTGCTCGGCGAGCTCGCCGGCCATCTTCTCAAACTCTTCGATGCTGGGAAGCTCGTTGATGTCTTTGAGGCCGAAGCGGAGGAGGAAGTCCTTAGTGGTCTTGTAGAGGATGGGGCGGCCGATGACCTGCTTGCGCCCAGCGGTGGTGACGAGCTTGCGGGTCATCAACGAGCCGAGAACGCCGCCTGAGTCGACGCCACGGATCTCGGAGACTTCGGGGGCGGTGACGGGCTGTTTGTAGGCGACGACGGCGAGGGTCTCGAGGGCCTGGAGGGAGAGCTTAAGGGGTGGCTTGAGGGATTTGACGAAGCCGCGGACTGCGTCGTGGTACTCGGGCTTGGTGGCGAGACGGTAGCCGCTGGCGACCTCGCGGATCTCGAGGCCTCGATCGCCGTTGGTGTAGTCTGCGATTAGCTGGTCAAGGATGGAACGGAAGTATTCGCGGAGGCGGCGGGCGCGCTCCTTGTCTTCTTTGGCCTCGCGAGCGGCTTTTTTAGCGACGGTGTCCTCGGCGCTGGCTTCGCTTCCCTGCTCTGGTTCGGCGGTAATAGGCTCGGATATGGATTCAGCTATAGGTTCGTCGAGGGTGTCGCTGGTGCGCATGGCTGCGGCGTCGGCGACGGCGTGCTGGTGGGCTGCCCTCATTTGGGCAGCCTCCTCGGCGGCGGCGAGGTGCAGGGCACGGTCGAGGGCGGCGGCGTGCTCGGCTTCGGCAGCGGCAGCGTCTTCGGGTGTGCCTGTGGACTCGTCACCGGCCTCGAGCGAGAGGGACTGCTGGGATGCGTCGAGATGGTCCAGTTCGGCCTGAGCCTCGTGGCCGAGGAGCCCGATGAGCTGGGCGAGGGTTACTGGTTCTTCTGAGGCGTAGATGACGGCTTCGATCTTTGCTTTAAGGCTCACACCCTAAGCATACCAACCATAGGTAAGATTTCATGCACAGGCTGGAGGGCACGGATGACGGTGACACGCAGGAAGTATCTGAAGCAGGTTGTGGGAGTTGCGGCGGGTGTGGCTCTGCCGGGGCTGCTGGTGGGCCGCAGCATGGCAGAGGAGATTACGGGGAAGGGGTCGTTGAAGGCTCGTGCGGCTGCTCGCGGGATGCTAACGGGGTGCGCCGTCAATGCAGAGTTGTTTCGGCAGGATGCGGAATTCAGGAATCTGCTGGCCGAGCAATACAGCATCCTGGTGCCGGAGAACTGCCTGAAGTGGAATATCCTGCGTCCCACTCCGGATACCTTCTCGTTTACGGACGCAGACAGCCTGGTGGCGTTTGCCGAGGCGCACGGGATGAAGGTGCGGGGACATAATTTCGTGTGGCATGAAGCGCTGCCGAAATGGTTTGCTTCGAGCGTGACTAAAGAGAATGTGCGGAAGTATCTGGTGGATCACATTACGACAGTCGGCGCGCGCTACAAGGGGAGAATCCATAGTTGGGATGTCGTGAATGAGGCGATATGGGTGAAGGACGGACGGGCGGATGGGATGCGGTCGTCGTCGCCGTGGTTCGAGATGCTGGGGCCGGAGTACATCGACATTGCATTCAAGACGGCGCGGGAAGTCGATCCGAAAGCCTTGCTGACTTACAACGAGTACGGGATCGAATATGACACTGAGGAAGAGGGGAAGAAACGTGCGGCTACGTTGGCTCTGCTGCGTCGCATGAAGGCTGCCAATGTTCCTCTGGATGCGCTGGGGATTCAGTCGCATCTTCATGCGGATGGTAAGGCTGATTTCAGGAAAGGGATTCGCGAACTGATGGACGGGGCGCGGGCGTTGGGCTTGCAGGTATTTGTAACGGAGATGGACGTCAACGATGACAAGGTGACTTCTGACGACGTGGCGCAGCGTGATCAGGCAGTCGCAGAGGTTTATCGCGACTATCTTACGACCGCGCTGCAGGGGTCAGAGGTGAAGGCCGTGCTGACGTGGGGGGCAAGCGACCGCAATAGCTGGCTGAACAAAGGTACGAGGTTTCGGCCACTGCATCCGGATCGATTGCAGCGGCCTTTGCCGTTTGATGCGGACTTCGCTCCGAAAAAGGCGTTCTTTGCTATGCGAGATAGCTTTGACGAAGCGAAGAAGCGATAACGTCAGTCCATTCCCTGGGGCTATCTGACGACGAATAAGTTGAAGAGCCAGAAGAGGCATCCAGAGAGGATGGCTGCTGCTGGCAGCGTGAAGACCCAGGCCATGTCGATGTTTCGCAGCGTAGACATCTGGAGACCGCTCTTATTCGCAGCCATGGTGCCGGCCACTCCCGAGGAGAGTACGTGCGTCGTACTCACCGGGAGGCCGAGGTAGTCGGCGCCCCAGATGGTGCACATGGCGACGAGTTCAGCTGAGGCTCCCTGGGCGTAGGTTAGATGGGTTTTGCCGATCTTTTCGCCGACGGTGACGACGATGCGTTTCCAGCCGACCATGGTGCCGAGCCCAAGGGCAAGGGCAACGGCGACCTTAACCCAAATAGGGATGAATTTGGTGAATGTATCGAGGAACGATCTGTAGTTGGCAAGTATCTTGAGGTCGCCAGCGGAGATCTTGGGACCGTACTTAGGCAGCAGACGGATCGCCTCGCTGGCCAGGTACATCTGGTTACGGACGTTGGCCTGC
Organism: uncultured Acidobacteriaceae bacterium; assembly: GCA_963738855.1. Taxonomy (GTDB): domain Bacteria; phylum Acidobacteriota; class Terriglobia; order Terriglobales; family Acidobacteriaceae; genus Edaphobacter. The sequence goes on from CAVTYC010000001.1 coordinate 933,037, forward strand.
ATGTTAGCAGGGACGTGTCCGAGCGAGCCGTAGCGGAACACTTCGTTGCGAATGTCGTCGACGATCATTTGTAGTGCCAGCATCGTAGTGGGATGGAACTCGCGGGTGGCGATGAAGTGTTGCAGCTCGGTGTCACTGTCGGCGATGACGGCGTTGGGGTCGACGTAGCGACTGACGGCGTCGGATGTCTGCTGAGAGACGGCGGCGAAAGTCTGCATCTGTGAGGTTGGGACAGTGTGATTGAGCGCGTAGGCCGTAGGCACCGTACCGACGAGGATGAGCATAATGAGGCCCATGCCCTTTTGTCCGTCATTGGAGCCGTGGGCAAAGCTGACGCCTGTGCAGGTGAGCACGAGAAGCGCACGGATGTAGAACGGTGGCGGCTCGGCACCTTTGGGGGCCTCGTATAGGCGCGGGTCACGCATGACGAGCTTGAAGAGCAGGAAGAGCAGCGCGGCTCCGACGAAGCCGATCAGCGGGGAGAAGAGGAGCGCCTTGAAGACTTTAGTGGCCTGACTCCAGTCGACGCCGCTGGTGCCGGTGGTCCCATGCAACAACTGGTTGGCGAGGCCGACGCCGATGATGGAACCGATCATGGTGTGCGAGCTCGATGCGGGGAGGCCGCGATACCAAGTGGCGAGGTTCCAAAGGATGGCCGCGACGAGGAGGGCGAAGACCATCGCGAAGCCGGAGCCTGCACTGACCTTGAGGATGAGTTCGACAGGCAGCAGTGTGATGACTGCGAAGGCGACTGCTCCCGAACTGGTGAGTACGCCGACGAAGTTCCAGAAGCCGGACCAGACCACGGCAACGTGAGGCTCGAGCGAGTGCGTGTAGATGACGGTGGCAACGGCGTTGGCGGTATCGTGGAAGCCGTTGACGAACTCAAAGCCGAGCGCAATCAGCAAGGCGATGCCGAGGAGGAAGTAGGGAAATAGGCTCGTAGGATGAACGTCGGATAGATCGGTAGCGAGATGGCTAATGATGTATCCGACTCCGCCTATAAGCAGCAGCGCGAATATGATGACGCCGATCTTGCCCGGGGAGGAGGACTTCTTCAGCTTTTCGTCGAGGATGGAACCGGTGGGTAATGTGGCTGGAGTTGCCATGAATTCGTTCACCTGCTTCGCGAAATGACTTCTCGGTGAAATGAACGATAGGCGTGGTTTGCAAATGGGGTGTTACAGGAATGTGAAAGATGATGGCTTTGTTCACCAAAGGCGACGAGCTGTTCACAAATGCCGAGAGGGCTCTATGGCTTAGCGCCAGTCGTCGCGGGCCTGTTGTTGATCGGCAAAGACCTGGTCGAAAGCATCGGTCTTCTTGATGAGGATGTCTCCCTGCTGGATTGGCTGGTGCAGTAGGACGGCTTGTAGACGGACAAGCTCCAGCATTGCAAGAAACATGCAGATAAGGGCGCGCTCGGTGTGGGTGTTGTGGAGTAGGCGGCGGAGGCTGACGGGCTTGTCCTCCATGACGAGGCGGCGTTTGACGTAATCGATCATCTGGGCGACGGTAACGGACTCCTCATCAACGTCGAGTACGGGGCGCTTGCGGACACGCTGGAGGATGTCCTGGAAGACACGGACGAGGTCGACTGTGTCAGCGGCGATCTCGCGTTCGGCGTCGGCGGAGTCCTTGAACTCGCGCATACCGGGGTTGGACCAGGTGGCCTCTTCGATTTGCTGCTTCTGGAGAAGCATCTGTGCGGCGGCTTTGAAGCGCTCGTGTTCGAGGAGGCGTTCTACCAGTTCGCGTCGAGGGTCTTCGGCATCACCGCCCAGGACGTCGGAGGGGTCGCGGGGGAGCAGTGTCTTCGACTTGATGTGGATCAACAGCGAGGCCATGTAGATGAACTCGCCTGCGGAGTCGACGTCTGTCTGCTTGAGCTGGTGGGTGTAGTCGAGGAACTGCGCGGTGATGCGGGCTATCGGGATGTCGTAGATGTCGATGTTCTGCTTGCGTATGAGGTCGAGCAGGAGATCGAGCGGGCCGTCGTAGACCTGACCTACGGTGACGGAGAAGGGGGATTGTGATGCTTCTTCCTTCTCCTTGTCCTTCGCGGATGTGCGCTTCGGTTCCGGTGCTGACGCAGGGACGGGATGCTGCAGGGCGAAGGGTTCCTGTGGCTGCGGAGCGTCTGCATCCGTTGCAGCGGATAACTCTTCCGAAGGAGGGACGGCCTCGTTCTCAGGAGCAGGACTCGCGGTCAGCTCTTCGGTGGGCTTTGCTTCTTTCGCGCTCTGCTCGGGATGGATGATTTCGTCGGACATGTTCGTTACTCGAGGCCCATGGCCTGGCGTACGTGCTGGAGGGTTTGGATGGCGCGGCGACGGGCACGGGCGGAGCCGTCCCATAGGATAGCGTCGACTTCGCTGGGGTTCGCTTCGAGGGCGCGGCGACGCTCCTGGATGGGGGTTATCTCGCGGACGATGGAATCGGCCAGCCAGCCTTTGCACTGGATGCAGCCTATGCCGGCGGTGGTGCAGCCCTGGCGAACCTCCGCTTGCGTCTCGTCGGTGGAGAAGACCTTGTGGAGGTCGAAGACGGGGCACACATCGGGATTGCCGGGATCTGTGCGACGGATGCGCGCGGGGTCTGTGACCATGGTCTTCAGCTTGGCGCGGAGATCCAGCTCGGGCTCGGAGAGCATGAGGGTGTTGCCGTAGCTCTTGGACATCTTGCGGCCGTCGAGGCCGGGGAGCTTGGGCGATGGTGTAAGGAGTACTTTGGGCTCGGGGAGGATGCCGTCGGTTGCGGTGTTGGCGGCGAGCTCGGCGGCGAGGATCTCCTTGTCAGAATGGTCTTCGCGGGCCTTCTGGATGGCCGGAGTGAGTTGCGAGCAGTAGAGGGCGTTGAAGCGGCGGGCTACCTCGCGGGTGAGCTCGACGTGGGCAACCTGGTCTTGTCCGACGGGGACGAAGTCGGGCTGGTAGAGGAGAATGTCGGCGGACTGGAGGAGGGGGTAGCCGAGGAAGCCGTAGGTGTTGAGGTCCTTCTCGCGGAGCTGCTCCTGCTGGTCCTTGTAGGTGGGGACGCGCTCGAGCCAGGGGAGCGGAGTAAACATGCTGAAGAGGGTGTGCAGTTCGGCGTGTTGGGGCACGTGCGACTGGATGAAGATGGTCGAGCGCTCGGGGTCGAGGCCAGCGGACAGAAAGTCGAGGGCTACGTCGCGGATATTCTGGCGCAGAGACGTGGGATCCGCGTAGTCAGTGGTGAGGGCGTGCAGATCGGCGATGAAGAAGTAGCACTCGTACTGGTCCTGCAGCCGAACCCAGTTGTAGAGAGCGCCCATGTAGTTGCCGAGATGGAGACGTCCGGTTGGTCTCATGCCGCTGAGGACGCGGGGGCGCGAAGTGATAGGGGTCTGTTCAGTCATCTGTGTCAAAGAAAAGGTTACAGGAAATGCGCCGCCTACACGCTGAAGAGGATGTGCTGGAAGAAGCCCAGCAGAGGAAAGAAGAAGATGCGGAAGATCACTCCCCCGCCGAGGAGGAAGATCAGGAAGAGGCCGATCGTTCCGATGCGATCGTAGACCTGCAGCACGCTATAAGGCAGATAGTGCCGGAGGACGTGGCTGCCGTCGAGCGGCGGGATGGGAATGAGGTTGAAGATGAACAGCAGCAGGTTGATGAAGATGATGTAGTAGAGCAGCAGCGCGAGGGGGAAGAGCGTGGGCAAATTTTCAGTCGAGACCCCGGGAACTTTTGAGGCCAGGGCAACGGCTGTGGCGATCGCTACGACTCCGCCTGGGATGACGTACTTGAGGACGATCAGCAGGATGAGGGCGCCGGTTGCCATCAGAAGGTTGCTGGCGGGACCGGCGAGGGTGACGAGGATGTCATCGCGCTTGTAGTTCTTGAAGTTGCGGGCGGTGACCGGGGTCGGCTTTGCCCAGCCGATCAACATGCCTCCGTACATCAGTGAGATGAGCGGAAAGATGACGGAACCGAAGACGTCGAGGTGCTTGATCGGGTTCAGCGTGACGCGACCCAACATCTTGGCTGTGGGGTCCCCTAAACGCCAGGCAGTCCATGCGTGAGCGCATTCGTGCACGCTGAAGGCAAGGACAAGAACAACGACTTGGAAGATGACGAGAACGACGTCCTGATTCATGCTTGCTCAAGGATACATAGGTTGTTTGACTTAGGCCTCCCCCGGGGTACTTTTTCATGCAAAGTCTTCGATAAAAAAGACTTAGGTCTGGACCTGGGTATACCGGGAAGACGAAAAGTCTCTGGATTCAAGGGGTTGGCGAATTTGGTATCCGTAAAGTGTTGATTTCATGGTTTTTACCGAAAAAGCTTCTTTCTAAATCGATTGTGGGTTAAACGGAAAACCCCGGCCGGCGCCGGGGTTTCCTTTTCATCACTGTATTCAGTGTAGCAGGTTGGCAGAAATTATCTGCCACGTGGATGTTGTTGATTTTGCTTGGGATAAGTTGGTCGTGGGCTTGACAGCGTCTGGCTTGTGTTTCCGACGGGTCAAGAAAGAAATCCGCACGACATCTTAGGACTGAAAGTGTGTCTGTAGTCCCGGCCTTGAGTGGATTCCAGACCGTTTGGTTGAAAGGTTTGAAGAGCAGTGGTGAGTGTAGACCTTCGGGGTCCTTCGACTGCGCTGCGCTACGCTCAGGATGACGCGGGTGTTGGGGTGATGTTGGAGATAGCTGTCAGGCAGAACGACGGCGTTATCGGTTGAAAGGTTCGGGCGGTCTGGGTGATGCGCGGTTTATCGGGGTCCTTCGACTTCGACGCGCAAAAGCGCGTTTCTCCGCTCAGGATGACGGTTGGGGAGACAGCGGCACAAGCAACGGCAGCTGATTGAAATGACAGGCCTTCTGGGCGTTGCCTATTGGTGCTTCTGGCGTTTGACGTGAGCGGGGATGCCTACGGCGACGGTGGCGGGGGGAACCGGCTTTGTGGCGAGGCCCATGGCTCCGAGCATTGCGTTTTCGCCGATGGTGGAGCCGGCGAGGACAGTGGCGTGATACGTGACGCGGGCGCGGGGGCCTAGTTCGGTGACCTTGTTGGTGACGTCGGCCTGGGTGTTGATGTCGTGGGTGTGGCTGTAGATGTTGGCGTAGTCGGAGACGCTGGTGCCCTCGTGGAGGATGATCTCGCCACGATCGTCGAGCATGACGTTCTTGTGGATGGTGCAGTTGTCCTCGATGGTGAGGTTGTAGCCATAGGTGAACTCGACGTTGTGGAAGATTTTTACGCCGGTTCCCATGTGGCGGAAGATGTGGCGGCCCAGCATGCATCGGAAGCGGAAGCCTAGCCAGTGGTTGAGGCCAAGGGGCGAGCGGTCAAACATCTGCCAGAACCAGATGAGAGGCTTGCGGAGGTTGTATTGTTCGATGTTGACGTCGCCGTAGTATTCGGGTTCGAGGGTGACGTTGCGGGGGTCGAAGCACTCGGAGAGAACGTTGGTGGCTAGTTCGCTGGTGAGGGTCGCCTGCTTGCGGCCGCCGTGGGTTTTGGAGAGGTACATCTGATACAGTTCGTCGCGGACGATGTCGGCGCGGCGTTCAAAGGACTGGTGACGGGTGAACTCTTCGTTGAGGTTCGAAAGCCAGCGACGATAGATGGCTTCGGCTTCTGGAGTGGGCTTGAGTTCACGATAAGTATGGACTGGCATGGGCCTCTTCTCTTCCTGTACACGAACGATCAAAAGCTGGGAGGAAGTTTACTCGATGGCGAAGACTGCGTAGACGGTAGCGGATTTTTCGATCTGGCGGGGGTTGATGGCGAGGGGTTGAACCGTGTCCGCCAACGCGCGTCCGCCCATTGCATTCATCATCATGGGACGAGGTGCTTCGGCCTGGGTCTGGTTGCTGGCGAAGAGGAGCCCGCCAAGCTTTGCGTTTAGGCTGGCCGCCATCTGTTCGGCCTGGATGCGAGCGCTCTTGAGGGCTTTGGCGGCGGCTTCGGCCTCGGGGGCATGCTCGTCCCTGAAGCTCCACTCGATCTGTCCGGACTGATTGGCTCCGGCTTTGACGGCAATATCGAGAACTCTAGCCGCGTCGTTGGCGGGAGTGCGGACTGTCCAGCTCTGATTCATCATGAACTGGCGTTGGGCCCTTTCGGCGGGGGTAAGCCTGTCGACCTGGAAGTTCTGGACGGGGGCGAGGCTCTGGCTTTCGCTTTCGATGGTTTCTTTCGGGATGCCTGCTGCCGTTAGCGCCCTCATGATGGTGTTGGAGATGCGAGAGCCGTTGGCGTAGGCGCTGTCGCTGTCGGGGCCGTAGGCGATGAAGCCAATGTGGACAGTGGCGGTGTCGGCCAGCACGGAGACCTTGTCGGTGGCGGTGATGGCGATGGTTCGGTTCTCCCGGTTGACCTGAATGGTCTGGGCGCGGGCCGCGGTTGCGATTGTGATTGCGCAAAGGGCTAGAACGCTGAGATGGGACTTGGTCATGATTCTTCTCCTGTGGCACTGATGAGGTCGGCCAGGGTCTTCTTGTGCTTTGGCTTGGCGGCGAGTTTCTGTTTGGGGTCGGGGAGGACACGCTCGGGGGGTGGGGCGCCCACGCGAGTGCGTGCGTTGGCCTTGACGGCTTTGATCTTGGAGAATGTCTGCTTCTTTGGCTTGCTCATAATGTGTTGGCCGACTGCTGGAAAGGACCGCAGTGTACCCCGTGATTATGCAATACTCTTGCCCGCGAGGGCTCCACTGAGGCAGGATGGCAAGGGGTGCGTGTGCAGGTTGCGCCGCATTCCGGCGAGGTGCAAGCATGGAAGAGCGCGATTTTTTCGATGAACGACCGGAACAGCGCACGCATACGATGACGTGTCCGCATTGCGGGCAGCAGGCTGAGTATGAATTGGGGTGGCTGGTGAGGCGGAAGAAGGCCCAGCTGCCGCGTGGCGCTGACGATCGTGACCGTGCCCGCTTTGCCAAGGCGCAGAGCTATATGGTGAGGCGAGACGACATGGTTGGGTGCAAGAATGTCCGGTGCAGGAAGCGGTTTGATGTCGCCGGGATTCAATCGGTGGCGTTTATCTAGTCAGCCGAACAGATAGAAGGAATCAAGTGAAGATGGATGAAGGGATCGTCAAGGGCGACCCTTTCTGAACTTGCAGGGCGTCCCCTGAGCAGTGTGGGCACGTGAGATCTCGCGTTCTTGACCGGGGGAGATGACGGAGAAGCGTAGGCAGGATGGTTGCTGACGCTCGGTTGCAGAGACTGCTTTACGAATGAATGAGTATTCATTTATCCTTTCGCGTGCGTAGACGAAGCTGTCTTTTGCGTGAGGATTTCGGAAGAGGCTTGCTGTGATTTAATGGAGGTGCTGTTGCCCGGCGGGGCGGCAGTCCTTCGAACCGGAACAACACGCAGGAGACGAGTAAAAACATGGCAAACACACTGCTGCCCCTGGAAGAACGTAACCTAACGCCCGAGCAGGTTGAATTACTGGACAAGCGGCGCCGCCGCGGCCAGCTGTTTCTGGTGATCTGCTTTCAATGCCTGATTGTGGCGACTTTGGTTACTGTGTGGAGCGGGCAGGATTGGACGCTGACGCCGGGATGGTTTCATCCGATGGTGTTCTGGAATGTGGCGTTGTTCCTCCTTGCGGCTGTGTTTGGCATTGCGGGCGTGCGTCTGCGCCGCGGAAGCAACGAGTTCATCAGCTACTAACGCTGCTACGACACCGGAGCTGCTGCGGAGATTGTTCGGGATGCGAGTGATGCGCACCTAAGGCGTCGCCCGTGGATGGGTTCGGATGGCGGATGTGTCGCTTGTGGCGGTGGCAAGTTCCCGTTTCGCGGGATCGATGCTTCTTTCAGGGTTGCGGGTCTCGGCTACGCTGGCTGAGCCGGAGCGCTTCTCGTGGTTTGAGATTGGACTGCTGGTGGTCTGCGTTGCGGTGTCTGGGGCGCTGTTCTTCTGGCAGTTCGGGCCGATTCTTCGGAATATTCTCCGGTCAAAGAAGGATGTGGATTTCTCGCTGCAGCCGATTGGGCGGCGGGTGTGGGACTTCGTCTGGGAGGTGCTGTGCCAGGCGAAGGTGATCAAGCAGCGGCCTCTGCCTGGGTTGGCACATGCTTTTGTGTTCTGGGGGTTTCTGGCGTTTGCGCTGGTGAGTCTGAATCATCTGGCCAATGGGATTCGACTAGGGTTTCTGGCTCCGGCCAGCTATGTGGGTGGGTTTTACTTTCTGTTTGCTGCTGCTTGGGCTCTGCTGGTTGCGGTGTCGATTGCGGGGCTGTTTGTGCGGCGGTTCTTTGTGCGGCCAGTCTGGCTGGGCAGGAAGGTCTCGTATGAGTCGGGGTTTATCGCGTTCCTGATCTTTCTGTTGATGGTGACTTATCTGGCGGCGTTCTTTGTGGACGAGGGTGGGACGGCGGTGAAGGCTCTGTGGTGGACCCATACGCTGGCTCTGCTGGTGTTTCTGCCGCTGATTCCGCATACGAAGCATCTGCATCTGGTGCTTAGTCCGGTGACGGTGTTTTTGAAGCGGGATGGGTTTTCGAAGATTCCTCCGCTGGCGGGGGATGAGGACTTTGGGCTGGTGACGGGCAAGGATGTGACGCAGCTGATCTCGTTGCAGGCTTATAGCTGCGTGGAGTGTGGGCGGTGTACGGAACATTGTCCGGCGTCGACTACCGGGAAGGTGCTTAATCCCAAAGAGATTATTTTGGGAATGAGAACGTATCTGAATGAGTTTGGGCCTGCCTCGGAGATGGCGCTGCTGACGGAGGGGCGCGTGACTTCGCCGGATAATCCTCCTGCGAAGTATATGAGCATGGAGGCGGCGTTTGAGTGTACGACGTGCGGGAGCTGCGAGTATCAGTGTCCGGTGGGGATTCAGCATGTGCCGATCATCGTTGGGCTAAGGCGAGGTGCGACCAATACGGGCGTGTGGGAGGACAGCTATGGGACGAAGCTGTTTCTTGCGCTGGAGAAGAACGGCAATGCGCTGGGGTTGAGCGCGATGGAGCGTGACAGGTTTATTCAGAAGCAGGGTTTTCCGATCTTCGATGGGTCGCAGGAGTACTGCCTTTGGCTGGGATGCATGGGTGGGTATGATCCGAAGGGGCGCGAGATTATTGCGGACTTTGCGCGGGTGATGCAGCACCTGGGGACGACCTTCGGCGTGCTGAAGAAGGAGAAGTGCACGGGTGATCCAGCGCGTCGGCTGGGGAACGATCTGGTGTTTCAAACGTTGGCGGAGGCGGGGTTGAAGACGTTTGAGACGGCGAAGGTGCAGAAGATTGTGGCGATTTGCCCGCATTGCGTGAGGACGATTGCGAATGATTGGCGGGAGTATGGCGTCGCACCTGAGATTGAGCATCACTCGGAGTTTATGGCTCGGTATAAGGATCGGCTGCCGCAACAGGCTGGTGGGGAGAGCATTGTGTATCACGATCCTTGCTATCTGGGTCGATATCAGGATGTGTATGAGGAGCCGCGGGAGATTGTGGCGAAGGCTGGAGTGCTGGTGGAGGCTCCGCGGTCGCATGAGCGGAGTTTTTGCTGTGGGGCTGGTGGAGGGCTTGCTTTTCTTGGCGAAGAGCAGGGTGAGCGCGTGAGTCATGTTCGCGCGAAGGAGCTTGCGGGGACGGGAGCGCAGGTTGTGGGCACGGCTTGCCCGTTCTGCAATACGATGTTTCGCGATGCTTTGGCGGCGGTGAGTGAGGCTCCGCCACAGTTACTGGATATTGCGCAGCTGACGGCGCGGGCTTTGCCTGCGGTGGAGACTACAACAACGAACTGACATTTTAGTGAGAAAGCTAGTAAAAGATGTATCTTCCGAAAGAGAATTGCAGGTCCTTCGACTACGGCGGCAAAAGCGCCGCCTTCGCTCAGGATGACGCTTCCTTAGGTGGCACAGCAGCATTAGAACTGCCGAGAGAAGAACTACACCAGCAATGCTGAGTAGTGGATGTGAGAGCAGTAGAATTTATCGACTTAGTATGAAAAAAGAGAGGCTCTAATTGATGCAAGATAACAGTGCGATCGTGCGGGATTTTGTTGAAGAGACTATTAACCAGGGCCGGATTGATTCGACCGAGCGGTTCGTTTGGGAGGATGTGGTGGAGCAGGTTCCTTTTCCCGGGCAGGGTCCGGGGGTGGAGGGCCTGAAGGATGTTCTACGAGGGATGCGCGCTGGGTTTCCTGACATCCACTTCGCAATAGAAGAGCAGATTGCCGAGGGCGATAAAGTGCTGAGCCGGTTTGAGTGGACGGGTACGCATCGCGGAGAGTTTCTGGGTGTGCCGGCGACGGGACGGCCGGTGAAGGTTTGGGGTATGGTTGTCGACCGGCTGGTGGATGGAAGGATCAAAGAGACGCGCATCATTATGGACGCGCTAGGTCTGATGATGCAGCTTGGGGTGTTTCCTCCTCCGCCCAGCGCGTGATCTCTAATGTTCGATTTGTTTTGTGAAATGGATTTGGAGCAGCGATGAAGATATTGGTTGCGATAAAGCAGGTTCCGGAGCGGGATGCGCAGGTGCATGTGGCCGCTGACGGCAAGTGGATTGACGAGAGCGATTTGAACTACACCATCAACGAGCCGGATGCGTATGCGCTGGAAGAGGCGCTGCAGTTGAAGGAGAAGAATGGCGGCGAGGTGGTGGTCGTCTGCGCCGGGCCGGAGCGGGTGACGAGCACGCTGCGTGAGGCTCTTGCTAAAGGGCGCGGACCGGGCGATTCATATCGAGGCCGATGATCTGGGCGAGCGGGATACGCTGGGCGTGGCGCAGATTCTTGCCGATGCGATGAAGGCTGAGTCGCCTGATCTGATTCTGACTGGGTTGCAGTCGGACGATCTGGGGCTGGGGCAGACGGGGGTTGTGCTGGCCGAGCTGCTGGGTATGCCGCACGCGACTCTCATCATGCATGTTGAGGTTACGGGTTCGGGTTTGAAGGTGAAACGCGAGCTGGAGGATGGGTGGTTCCAGCATGTGGAGATGCCGCTGCCTGCACTGCTGACGATTCAGTCGGGCGGCAACAAGCTGCGGTATGCGACGCTAATGGGCATCAAGAAGGCCAAGACGAAGGAGACGAAGACGGTGACGCCGTCGGCTGCTACGGGAGCGCAGGCGATTTCGCTGGAGCGCGTGTATCTGCCGGAGAAGCAGAAGAAGACGGAGATGCTGACGGGTTCGCCTGCTGAGGTTGCCGCAAAGATCGTCGAGAAGCTGAAGTTTGAAGTGAGGGTGATATGAGCGGAGTTCTGGTAGTGATGGAGCAGCGCGCGGGTGCGTGGAACAAGATGAGCTTTGAGGCTCTGGCGGCGGCGCAACAGTTGGCGGCGAAGCTGGGTGTGGGCGTGTCGGCTGCGGTGGTGGGGGAGGGGTTGCAGGGGCTGGGTGGATGGTCGTCGAGCGGGAAGTTGGATGGTGCGTATGCGGTGGAGCATGCGTTGCTGAAGGAGTACACGGCGGATGGCTATGTGGCTGCTCTGGAGCAACTGGTGAAGAAGGTTTCGCCCGCGTATGTGGTGTTTCCGCATACGTACCAGGTGCGTGATTTTGCTCCGGCGCTGGCGACGCGGTTCGGGCAGGTGCTGATCAGCGATGTGGTGGCGATTCATGATGGGCCGGTGTTTGTGCGGCAGCTGCTGCAGGGCAAGCTGAACGCGGACTACAGGCAGACGGGTGCGGGGCCGTGTTTTGTTTCGGTGCAGGCGGGGTCGTTTCGGGCGCCGGAGGGGCAGGATACGGCGGTCGCGATGGAGACGTTTGCGCCGGTGATCGAGGCTGCGCAGATTCGTAATAAGCCAGGTGAGCTGTTTCGTGAGTCGGCCCAGACGGTGGATTTGAGTGTGGCTCCGGTGATTGTGTCGGTTGGGCGCGGGATCGGGGAGCAGGAGAATATCGCGCTTGTTGAGGAGCTGGCGGCTGCGTTGGGGGCTGAGCTGGCGGCTTCAAGGCCAATCTGCGATAACGGCTGGCTGCCGATGGAGCGGCAGGTGGGGAGTTCGGGGCAGACGGTGTCGCCGAAGCTTTATCTGGCGGTTGGGATTTCTGGGGCGATTCAGCATCTGGTGGGGATGAAGGGCTCGAAGGCGGTGATCGCGATCAACAAGGATGAGAATGCGCCGATCTTTGAAGTCGCTGATTATGGGGTGGTGGGGGACCTGTTTGAGGTGGTTCCGGCGCTGACCAAGGCGGTGCGAGCGGCCAAGGGATAAGAATAGGTCTTTGGTCGTACGAGGAGGTGGCATTTTTGCGATGCCACCTTTCATTTGTAATCGCTAATTTTTTTTCGGCGTCTATACTTGAGGGATTGTATCCCTGTAACTTTGTTTCCATCGCCGACTCGACGCATCTAAATATCAGTAGTTTGAGACGAAGCCGATGGCTGCGATGCCCCCATTTGTGACGATTGATGATGACTCGACGGCGCTGCTGGAACGAGGTGCAGATGCTGCGCCTGAGAGCAGGCTTCGGGACAAGTTTGGGCGGGCTATTACCGATCTGCGCGTCTCGGTGACGGACCGGTGCAATTACAAGTGCGTCTACTGCCGGACGGGTAACGAGGGGGCGCAGTTTACGGAGCTGGCGATTGAGGATTATCTGCGCATGGTGCGGATTTTTGTCTCGCTGGGGATTGAGAAGGTTCGGCTGACGGGGGGCGAGCCGCTGCTTCGTGCGGGGTTGGTGGAGATGGTCGGCGAGCTGGCGAAGATGCGGACGGCGTTTCTGCTTGATGGGACTCCCTCCGAAGATGGGCTGCCGCTGGATATTGCGCTGACGACCAATGGGCATCTGCTGGAAGGGCTGGCTGCGCCGCTGAGGGATGCGGGGTTGAATCGCGTGACGGTCAGCATGGATGCGGTGGATCCGGAGATCTTTGCGGCGATTACGCGGGTTCCGCGGAGCTTCGACAGGGTGCTTGCAGGGGTGCGCAAGGCTAAGGCAGTGGGGCTGGGGCCGGTGAAGGTTAACTGCGTTCTGCTGCGGGGCTTCAACGATGGAGAGATTGAGAAGTTTGCGGAGTTTTCGCGGGGCGAGGGGGTCATCGTCCGGTTTATTGAGTTCATGCCGCTGGAGGAAGACCGCAGCTGGAAGCCTGAGACGGTTGTTCGCATGGACGAGCTTGTTGACCGGCTGAATGCGTTTCGTCCGTTGGTTGAGCTGCCGCCGAATACTGCAAGTGAGACTGCACGGCGATTTACCTTCGATGACGGGCTGGGCGAGATCGGGATTATTGCTCCAGTGTCGCGGCCTTTCTGCGGACATTGCAGCCGGGTACGCCTGACCTCGGATGGAAAGATTCGGACTTGTCTGTTCTCGCAGAGCGATCATGACCTGTATGGCCTGATGCGGCGGGGGGGAACCGATGCGGAACTAAGTGCGTATGTAAGGAAAATTGTGTTGAGGAAAGAAGAGCGTCACCACATCGGCGAGCCCGATTTTGAAAAACCATCGCGAAATATGGTTCATATTGGGGGCTGAGTGTTGTTTTACAGACTTTCGGGTGATTTTTGTATTTGAAGTATTTGCATGATTGGATTTCTTCTTCCTGGGGATGATTTTGAGAGATCGGCGACAACAGTTCGAGGTAATTGAGAGCCGGCAGATGGACCATCTGCGGGTCTTTCATGATGTGGCGCGTGCATTGACTTCCAGCCTGGAGCTGGAGGAGATTCTGGGCGCCATCATGGATAAGATGGCGAACTTCTTCGGGCCAGAGCGGTGGTCGCTGCTGATGGTGGATGAAGCAGCGGGCCAGCTCTACTACGCGATTGCAGTAGGCGAAAATGCCGAGAGCCTGAAGGGCCTGCGGGTGCCGCTCGGCGAAGGTGTCGCGGGATGGGTTGCGGCGACGGGCAATCCACTGGTTGTGCCGGACGTGGCGCTGGATGCTCATTGGTCTGCGTTCGCGGCGAAACATCCAGACCTGCACATTCAATCGATTGCGTGCGTCCCGGTGCGTTCCGGAAATAAGACGCTGGGCGTGATTCAACTGTTGAACAGCAAGCTGGATTTGTTGTCGGAGTACTCGATCTCTTTTCTGCGTATCCTGTGCGATTACGCGGCGATTGCGATTCAAAACGCACGGTCGATGACGCTGATTCAGGAGTTGACCATCACCGACGACGTCACGGGATTGTTCAATGCGCGCCATCTTTACACCATGCTTGAAGAGCTGGTGACGCACAACAGGGAGTTCAGCCTGCTGTTTGTCGACCTCGATTACTTCAAGTCGGTGAATGATACGCATGGTCACCTTATCGGGAGCCGTTTGCTGGCTGAGGTGGGCAACATGCTGAAACGTGCCATGGGACCGGCGAATGCGGCGTTCCGCTATGGCGGCGATGAATTCGTCGCACTGCTTCCTGGCATGGGAAAGGCCGCAGCAACTGGAACGACGATGGCGTTGTGCAACGATCTCCGGTCGGCGCGTTTTCTGGAGGGGGCGTCTCTCTCGCTTGCTCTCTCTGGCAGCTTTGGCCTGGCGACCTATCCTGAAGATGGCGATTCCGTAGCCGCGATTTTGAGAGCAGCTGACACGATGATGTATGAGGCCAAGACGACGCGCGATAACGTTGCGGTGATGGGCTGCGGGCTGATGATGCAACGCGAGCGCACTGCGACGGTGCCGAGGGGTTCACGCCAGTCGGTCTCGGCCCTGGGGAGTGCGGTCGACGCGCTCAGTGGATCAAGCAACTTCCAGGTTTGACCGGATGCCGATACTTATTCGGGACGGTGGCGCTCGAGCGTAAGAGGACGTCTGGGCTCGGGTTTGATGACATCGCGATTTTCCGGAGCAACCGGATGGACGCCGAAGTCCCACACGCCAAGATTGACGTCTTTATCGGAGATGACCTCCATCAAAGCGTACTCGCCGAAGCTTAGCGACTGTCGTGGCGTGAGCTTCATCCAGTGTCCTCCGGGAAGAATCTGGGTAGTGGTTTCGACCACATCTTCCTGCCGCTGCGCGCTGCCGAGAAGGCTGATCTTGAAGCTGGAGATGACACGGAGGCCGGTGCGGACATCGGCGCGGACTATGACGTAGCGGCTATTGGGTGATGCGCCCGAGGGCACGCTCTTTACGTTGTTGCTGGCGCCATGGGTGTCGACCGTGAGCGGTGTCGTACCCGTGGACACAGCCGTTGCATCGTCCAGTCGGATGTAGAGGACCGGTGTATCGACGTGGAGTTGGATGGCGGCTCTCTCACCTTTGAGCTGCACGAGTTGATGGGAGCTTGAAAGGGGATTGATCGCGGCTCGGACAACATTGTGACCGGTGTTCCGGTTCAGATCACCCTCGGTCTGACCCAGCGGAACGAGCTCGGGAGTGTCCTGATAGTTGTCGAGGATGAGTGTGCTCTCCTGCTCAGGAAGGCGCAGGTCTTTTGCAACCTCAGGGGTCAGAGCAGCGCGGTCGGCTTCTTCTTTGAGCAGTTCGGGATCGATTGGGGCAGATTGCGAAGTGCCCGATTCGTCATCGCTCTTCGCGGCGGCGGTGTGTTGCTTCTCCCAACGGCGTGTGGCCTCAAAATCAACGAGGTCCGCCGGAATCTCTTCCTCCGCGCCGCCGCGTTCGGCACTGACGTAGCGCACTATATTGCCGACGACGCGATAGCTCATGATGATCTGATAGCTGCCGTCCTTTAGGATCAACCGCGTACGATGCGGGTTCGAGGCAGGGTCGAGCGGCGGCAGCGGCTTCTGGCTTTGGGCCGCCGCAGAGGCGAACGACAGCGCGGAGACAGCTACCGCAGCCAGCAAAAGAAGATACGCGAGTGCAAACTTTGTGGGCCGCTGCTTCGTCTTACCTTTAGGCTCTTTTCTTTTGTTCATCATAGAGACCGGTTTTTGCCAGTTTAGTGCATCTCGTTAGACGGGCACGCAGCGAGTTGGAGAGATGGGTTGTTTGGTGTCTCTCAGCAAATATGCTAAACAGGTAAGAGCCTCTGAAATCAATGCGGACCTTCTTCCAAACCGGAGATACTGAACGGCAGCGTCCCATGTGGCTTCGGCTGCTTGCGATTCTGTGCATTCTGGTCGTCTGCGTTATGAGCACGGTGCTGGCATGTCATACCCATGCCGAGTTCTCCGCGCTGAAGCAGAACCCGCAGCAGCACAATACCCCGGCTCCCGACGATCATTGCCCGCTTTGCGTCGCGATGCACTCGGCCCTGCCTGTTTCGCTGCACGTAACCCCTGAGCCAATACTGCAAATTCAGGCCCTGGACTCTGTCGCCGCAGACACGCGACGGATCTTCCGGTGGCGATTTGAGCTGGCCAGCCGCCCGCCTCCTGCTCATAAGCTCTCCGCTTAGTCCTCCCTCCGGGTTCCGAAAGCTTCGAACAAATTCGTCAGTCTTTCCAACCTGTCTCGCGTGTTTCCGGACGCGGTAGCAAATTTCAGCACGATGCTCATTGGAGCTCGACAGGAGTTATTTCATCCTATGCGCGGACTCATTTTTACTCGATTTTTCTCGATAGTGTTCGCTTTGATATTGCTCGGCGGCGCTGCGTTGGCGCAGGGTACGGCCGGCAATATCACTGGCATCGTGACCGACGCGACGGACGCTGTGGTCTCCAATGCAATGGTGACCCTACTCAATCCCATCAGCGGACACACACAGACGGCCCAAACCGATGCGGCCGGTCAATTCCACTTTAACAATCTTCCTTTCAACCGCTATCACATCTCCGTTGAGATGCGCGGCTTTCAAACCGCCACACAGGATGCCGTCATCCGAACGGCGGCCATGACGACTGTGAACTTTAAATTGGCTATCGCTTCGAGTGACGAGGTCATCAGCGTGAAAGCAGAAGCAGACGATATGGTGAGCGGTGACCCCGTCTCCGCCACTACTGTTGACCGCAATTTATTCACGCGACTGCCAACAGAGAGCATGGCTGCACCTTTGAGTTCGCTGGTAACGCTGAGCACGCCGGGAATTGCCTCCGACTCTAACGGCCTATTTCATCCGATGGGTGAGCATGCTGACACCACGTACTCTATTGACGGCCAGCCGGTGAGCGACCAGCAGAGCCGCGTCTTCGGCAATCAGCTTTCGGTCAACGCGATCCAGTCGATCAACGTGGTCAATGGCATCGCTCCGCCGGAGTATGGCGACAAGGCATCGCTGGTTGTGCAGACGACGACGCGTTCAGGACTGGGACAATCCCATCCAACGGGAACGCTCTCGTTTGACTATGGCTCCTTTGGCACAACGAATGGGAGCGCGGCGGTTGGATTCGGAACGCCTCGCTTTGGCAACTTCGTGACCTTTGACGCGGTGGACAGCGGGCGATATCTGGACACTCCGGAAGATCAGCCGCTGCATGCCCATGGCAACAATGAGAATTTCTTCGACCGAGTTGACTATCACCTGAGCGATGCTGACTCGCTTCAGTTGAACCTGGGATTGTCGCGAAGCTGGTTTCAGAATCCGAACCAGTATGACCAACAGGCTGCGGGGCAGGACCAGCGCGGTCAGATCTTTACGTATAACGTGTCGCCTTCGTGGACACATATCATCAATGCGCAGAGCCTGATCTCGGTGAATCCGTACATACGGCAGGACAACTTCCACTACTATCCGAGCAAGAATCCGTTCAACGACACACCGGCGACGCTGGCGCAAGATCGCAGCTTGCGAAATCTCGGCATCAAGGCAGATTACAGCTACGCGCATGGCATCCATACCTTCAAGACCGGCGTGATGTTTTATCACACGTTTCTGCATGAAGGCTTTGCACTTGGCATCACCGACCCAGCGTTCAATGCACCATGCCTGAGTGCGAATGGGACTCCTGACACGAATCCGGATGCAAACGATCCGGAGAACTGCCCGGAGAACGACACGCCTAACCCCAACTTCAACGCCGGGACCGCGGCGTACGACCTTACGCGCGGAGGCAAGCTCTTCGACTTCAACGGTCGTACGGACATCAAGCAGCAGGCGGTCTATCTGCAGGACAATATCATCTGGAAGAACTGGTCGTTCCTGGTAGGCGGCCGCTTCGACAACTACAACGGCATCAGCAGCCGTTCGATGGCTCAGCCGCGGCTGGGTGGAACCTACAGCCTGAAGCGGACCAACACCGTCTTTCGGCTTGGCTATGGCAAGCTCTTCCTGACACCGTACAACGAGAACCTGCTCGTATCGAGTTCGACCGGCGTCGGCGGGCTGGAGGGTGCGGGATATGCCGTTCCGCTCAAGCCTGCGAGCCGCAGTCAATACAACGCAGGGTTTGAGCAGGGCTTCGGCAGGCACCTCGTCGTCAGCGGTGAGTATTTCTGGAAGTACACAGACCGCGACTACGACTTTGACGTTTTGCTGAATACGCCTCTTGCCTTCCCGATCCAATGGAATAAATCCAAGATCGACGGCTTCGGCATCAAGCTCACAGTTCCAGAGACGCATGGCATCTCCGCGTACTCTGTGCTGGGGCATACGCGATCACGCTTCTTTGGACCTGAGGTTGGCGGCATCCTGTTCAACAATCCCAATACGCCGCAAGAAGCTCCCTTCCGTATTGATCACGATCAGGCCTTCCAGCAGACGACACACCTGCAGTATCAGCCGAAGTCGAACGCGCCGTGGTACGGCATCACGTGGAGGTACGAAAGCGGACTGGTGGCAGGCAATGCGCCGGTCGACAATGGCCAAACGCCAACCGACCTGACTTACCTGACAGCGGACCAGCAGACGCAGATCCTGCTGAACTGCGGCGGTGTACAGGCCACCCGCACTGCGCCGTTGACGAGTTGCCAGACAGGACAGTTGTCCTCTCCTGTTCTTTCGCTTCCGAAGCCCGGAACGGAGAACGATGACCGCAACCCGTCGCGAGTGGCTCCTCGGACGATGTTCGACATGGCGATGGGATGGGACAACATCCTGCACCGTGACCGTCTGAAGACGAATCTGAGCATCACGGCAGTCAATGTAACGAACAAGTATGCGCTGTATAACTTCCTCTCGACGTTCAGCGGAACGCACTTTGTTACGCCGCGAACTGTTAGCGGGCAGATTTCGTTCAGCTTCTAATCGAAGCAGTAGAGGTAAGGGCGGCATCCACAGCGATGTCGCCTTTTTTTCGCTCAATTCTGCGCTGCCAGAGCGATGCACTCTTCTAGCACATCGAGCGCGATGTCGGCTTCGTCCTGAGTAACAATCAGCGGCGGACAAATACGGATGCTCGTCTCGCCACAGCCGAGGAAGAGCACTCCGCGCTCGAAGGCAAGCTCAACGATTTTGTCGCGCATTGCTCCAATAGGTTGGCGCGACTGCTGGTCTTTGACGATCTCAATGCCGATCATCAGGCCACGTCCGCGCACATCGCCGATCGTCGGATACTTTGCGACCCATGTACTTAAGCGCTCCATCATCTTGGCACCGACGATGGCGGCGTTCTGTAGCCCCTCGCGCTCAATGATGTCCATTGTGGCGAGTGCAGCAGCGATGCAGACAGGATTTCCTCCGAAGGTGCTGGCGTGGGAGCCCGGCACCCAGTCCATGATCTCGGCCTTCGCCATGCAGACGCTGAGCGGCATACCGGAGGCGATGCCCTTCGCGATGCACACGACGTCAGGTTGCACGCCAGAGTGCTCGATGGCCCACCACTTCCCTGTTCTGCCCATGCCCGACTGCACCTCGTCGGCGATTATTAGAATGCCATGCCGGTCGCAGATGCTGCGTATCTCGCGCAGAAAATTGTCCGGCGCAACGACGTAGCCACCTTCACCTTGAATCGGTTCGAGGATGATTGCGGCAACCTCTTCCGGCGGCAGAATTGTCTTGAAGAGTTTCTCCTCGATGTAGCGGGCACAGCCGAGGGCGAAGGCCTCCGCTTCCTGCGGACCACCGCTACAGCCGCGATAGGCATAGGGGTACGGGACATGATGAACGCCCGGAACAAACGGCGCGAAGCGGCGCTTCTGCTGTGGCTTCGATCCTGTCAACGAGAGCGCGCCCATGGTGCGACCGTGAAAGGCGCCGAGGAAGCTGATGATGTTCTGCCGCCCGGTGTGATAGCGCGCGAGCTTCATGGCGCACTCCACGGCCTCGGCGCCTGAGTTACCGTAGTAAAACTTATGCGGTCCGGGCATGGGAGCTACGGCGCTCAATCGCTCTGCGAGCTTGATCATGTGCTCGTAGTAAAAATCCGTGCCGGACATATGCAGTAGTTCAGCGGCTTGATCCTGAATCGCTTTTACGACTTCGGGGTGGCAGTGTCCCGTGGAGTTCACAGCAATGCCTGCGGAGAAATCGAGAAATTCGTTGCCGTCCACATCCGTCACGCGAACGCCGCGACCCGACTTCGCAACCATGGGATAACTGCGCGTGTAGCTGGGTGACATGAGGCGCGCATCGTCGGCGATAACCTTCTGCGCGATCGGCCCCGGAATAGCAGTGTTCAGCTTCGGTCCGAACCGGGCACGAGTGGCTTCAGTAGTGATATGGGTGTGCTCCTGAGTCTGAGCGCTCATACGTGTCTCCTTTGTTGACTACGCGAGATAAGAGATGGCTATC
Source organism: uncultured Acidobacteriaceae bacterium (assembly GCA_963738855.1). Taxonomy (GTDB): domain Bacteria; phylum Acidobacteriota; class Terriglobia; order Terriglobales; family Acidobacteriaceae; genus Edaphobacter. The sequence continues at coordinate 953,492 of CAVTYC010000001.1, forward strand.
CCTGCACGATAAAAGCGCAGGAAAACGTCCATTCGCTTAGGAGATTGAGCACGTAGATCTAGTCGCCGGAGAAGAGGCTAGGTCGCGAGCGGCTCGGGAGCACACAGAAATAACGCCGCGGCATCACATGCTTCCTGAAAAGGCGGCACGGAGTTGCGGGTCTGCGGCTTCGGCAATTTGCGGTTTTGAAGAGAGCCTTCATAAAGACCTCTACCTGTGCCGCAGAGTATAGCGCACCGGACGCCTATCGGAGAATGGTGCCCGGAACCAGCGACTGGAGCGGCTCTCCATCGAACTGCACCGAAAATGCGGACAGCCGTGGAAGAACATCCTGCCGCGTCGTCGTAAAGTCGAAGCAGAGAACCTGTTTCGGGTCCGCATCGTGGCCGGTCGTAGAGCTTCCCGTGAGTATGCAGGCCTTGGCGGCGTACGTAGTTCCCTTGTCCTTGGCTTTGCCAGCGACGGCTTGCGTCTCGGTAGCCTGGGCCGAGGCAAGCGTCACGGCGGCAGGATGGCCGGCAATGGTGTAGCGCACGGGATCATGCGTGATGATCGGCGTGCCGTAGCGCTTCATCTGGCGCAGAATCTGGGCCCGCGTGAACGAACCGAGTTGCTGAGCCTCCTTCAGAACACCGGGGCAGGCATTGTCGATCACAGAAAAGACAAATGCAGAATCTCCAATAGAGGGGCTCGAGCCTGCCGAGAATGATGTGCGCACGCAATGGGGTGAGGCCGCATCTGTCTTCGCGGGCGCAGCGGGGACAACCGCCATGAATTCACCAGGGTAAAAGTAGGCAACACCCGAAGTCGCATCGTGAAAGCTCTTCAGCGAGAGCGAAGAGGGCGTCTGGGAAAGAGTGGTAGCACAGACTAGAAGAAGGGTCACAGCAAACCGGGACATCATGCCGCTATTTTAACATCGTCGCCCGAGTGATTTTATGAACCAAAGCGGAGTGTCGTTCAATCAGCTATAGATACCATGAAGAATATGTCGCAAGAGCGTTCTTCATACACGACGCAGGTTCTGATCGCATTCGGCTGTGTCTACTTCTTTTGGGGATCGACCTATGTCGCGATTCGCTTTGGTGTCGAGGTTCTTCCTCCGTTCCTGCTGGCCAGCGTAAGGTTCCTGATCGCCGGTCCTCTGATGCTTGCCCTCTGCCTGCTGCGCGGCATGAGTCTGCGGTTAACGCGACGTGAGTGCGGCCTGCTCGCAGCCATCGGCATCCTGATGCTTGGCGGCGGCAACATGGGCCTGGTGTGGTGCGAGCAATATCTTTCGAGTGGGCTGGCTGCACTGATCATCGCCGTGATTCCCTTGTATGTCGCTGTGTTTGAAGCTCTGTTACCCAACGGAGAAGGTCTGCGCGCCAAGGGGTGGCTTGGCATCGCAATCGGCTTTGTTGGGTTGATCGTGCTGCTATCGCCGGGGCTGCGCGAGAGTCTGCATGGTGACACGCGACAACTGATCGGCGCCGCGGTTGCGCTCGGCTGCGCACTCAGTTGGACATGCGGCTCGGTGCTGGCGCGGCGAGCTAAGCTCCCGGTCAGCCCCTTCGTTGCGGCTGCCTGGCAGATGCTCTTCGCCGGGCTATTCAACGCCTGCATCATGATGCTCGTGGGAGGATACCGCGGCGCACAGTGGGGCGTGCAGGCGTGGAGTTCGGTCCTGTATCTCGTCACCTTTGGCTCGCTCGTCGGGTATACGGCGTACATCTATCTGCTTGAGCATGTGCCCGTTGCAAAGGTGGCTACCTATGCCTATATCAACCCTGTCATTGCCGTGATCCTCGGGGCGATCTTCCTCCGCGAACGGTTCGTTGCAATCGAATATGTTGGTATGGGTGCGATTCTACTTGCGGTATATCTGGTAACGAGTTCGAAACTCACAAGTGGCGTACCCACAGCCGAAATAGAGTGCGTAGCGCTGGAGCGAGAGGCATAGTCATGGCGAAGTTAATCAGTTCGCTCGAATTGCCGCTCGGTCCACGGCCTGCGAATAAATCGCTTACCGATTGGCTCTATGCAGAGCTGCGCTGCGCCATCCTTGATGGCCGCCTCAAACGCGGCGTTCGGTTGCCCTCTACGCGAGACTTCGCGATGCAGCACGATGTATCACGCGGCATCGCCATGCTTGTAATGGAACAGCTCCGCGACGAAGGCTACCTCACAAGCAAAATAGGCGCAGGCACCTGGGTGAATGAACGGCTCCCCGACGATCTTCTAACCGTCTGCGCGCGTATGCCTGCTAAGCCGATGAAGGCTCCAGCGTTGCTTTCGTCGACGACCCGACCAATACGTCCATTTCAGTCGTCCGACCCCGACGTGAGTTTATTCCCTCTCGACATCTGGTCTCGTCTGACCTCGCGTCATTTGAGGCGTGCGACGAAAGCGCTGCTCAGTGGTGTCGACTCGGCAGGATACGCTCCTTTGCGCAACGCAATCGCCGAGTATCTTGGAACATCGCGCGGTGTACAGTGTCAGGCCAGTCAGGTAATCGTCGTCACCGGCACCCAGCAGGCACTTGATCTCGTCGCCCGCCTCTTCGTTCGCCCTGGTGAGTCTGCATGGATAGAAGACCCCGGTTACTTCGCAGCAGCATGGGCACTACGCAATGCCGGAGCCAACATAGTTCCGGTCCCCGTCGACTCCGATGGAATGGACGTAGAGCGAGGCATGCAGCTCGCACCCCGCGCAAAGCTCGCCTACGTGACACCTGCGCACCAGGCTCCCATGGGTGTCACGATGTCGATCGAGCGACGCGTTGCACTGCTGCGGTGGGCGAAATCTGCAAAGTCCGTCATCGTAGAAGACGACTACGACAGCGAGTTTCGCTTCACAGGCGTACCTATCCCGGCGTTGCAGGGGTTGGACAAAACTGGATCGGTGATCTTCATCGGAAGTTTCAACAAGGTTCTCTTCCCTGGCCTGCGGCTTGGCTACATCGTCGTACCGGAGCAACTGGTCGACAAGGTTGTGCGCATGCGGTACCAGATGGACCTGTGGGCTAACTCCATCAATCAGGCTGTCCTTACTGATTTCATCGCCGATGGCCATCTCGGCCGGCATCTTCGTCGCATGCGTGAGACCTATGCCGAGCGTCGATGCGCACTGCAAAGCGCGGCCGAAAGATATGTAGGCGACTCGCTGCAGCTTTCGGGAATGCATGCCGGTCTTGCGACCCCGGCCTTCTACCGCGCTCGCGTCTCATCCCGCGACTTCGAGAGCGAGGCCGCAAAGCAAGGGATCGACGCAACCGCGCTGGAACGCTACTCCGTAAACAAGCGCAGAATTCAGGGAGTGCTTCTTGGATTTGCCGCCTTCGAGTCGCGCGAGATTAATCAGGGCATGCAAAAGCTGGCAACGGTGGTCGAGATGTTTGAACGCAACAAAAGATCCTGATTGCGGACACTGCAAGTGGACTATAGGAAATGTTAAAAATGGACCTTCTCGCAGGTCCGTTTTTTATCTATTGTCAAAACATGATACCGCGAAGGGATGTTCTCGAAGGCCTTTTCAAGACGGGATTGGCAACGTTCGGTTCCTCCGTAATCGGCAGCACCGGAGTCCAGGCCGCGAAGGTTTGTACCGTACTCAAGCAGCAGTTGCCATCTGTATCGTTCGATCACTGGAACCTCACAGTACTCGAAGTCGACTATCCAGCCGGCGGATTCTCGCAATCGCGCTGTCATCCCGGCTTCGTCGTTGGCTATATCCTTGAGGGCGAAGTTCGCTTCAAGCTCAAAGGTCAGCCGGAGAGGACCTACCGTTCCGGACAGGTCTTCTACGAGCCGCCCGATAGCGTGCATCCGCTCTCAGCCAACGTCAGCATGGCTAAACCGGCACGCGTGCTTGCCCTGATCTTTGCGCAGACCGGTAGCCCAGACGCTATTCCTGCATAACGTACGTTGGCCGTCCATGCAGCGTAGGGGAATGCGATATACGTTCGCGCATTAATTACTTCCTTCGGAGATATCATGAGCCGGCGTGACCTCGTTCAACTTCTGCTGCTCTCTGCCGTCTGGGGAGCATCTTTCATCCTCATCGAAATCTCCGGACGCAGCTTTCCTCCCGTCTGGGTGGCTCTTTTGCGACTCACCTTCGGCGCAGCCTTCCTGTGGGCTGTGCTGAAACTGAAGGGTCGCACGCTTCCGCCGCGCAACCTGATTGTGCCCCTGCTGATCGTTGCGCTCTTCAACAACGCAATCCCGTTTACCTTCTTCGCTCTCGGCGAACGTACCGTCCCGAGCAGCATCGCCGCTGTCCTCAATGCAACGACACCGATCTGGGCTCTTCTGTTGACGATGGCGGTACAGAGCACCAGGCCCAACCGGTTCACTATTGCCGGTGTCCTGCTTGGCTTCTCCGGTGTGATGCTCGTCGTCTTCAGCCACGGGAATGATTCGCACGGATACGGTCACGCAGCCTTCTTCCGCGGAGTACTCTTCATCGCGCTCGCCAGTCTCGGCTATGCCATCGCTACCGTAATCGCCAAAGTGAAGCTCAAGGGGCTCGACCCCATTGGCCTGGCGACAACTCAACTCTCGCTCGCCTGGGTCATGCTGCTTCCTCTCGCGATCTTCGGCCCGCACCCCGCTGTAATCCATCGCAATTCCCTACTAGCGGTGATGTTGCTGGGGATCGCGGGCAGTGGACTCGCTTATCTGCTCTACTATGATTTGCTGACGCGCGTCTCTCCGACACACGTCACTGCCGTGACCTATCTACTGCCGATCTGGGGTCTGTTCTGGGGCTTCATCGCGCACGAACCGATACTCTGGACGGCTTACATCGGAGTCGCCATCGTTATATCCGGCCTCGTTTTGCTGAACATGACACCTTCACCGAAGATCAAACCGATTCCATCTGAAAGGACATGCGTCGCAGCAGACTAATCGCGGATCAAAGAGAAGCGGGTGGAACCTCGTTCGTTCCACCCGCATCGTCTTCTGGAGCTTCAATCGTTCAGTTGAGATTACCCATCTTTCCGCTCTTGTAGTCCTGAAAGGCTTGCTTCAGCTCTTCCTCGGTGTTCATCACGAATGGTCCATAGCTCGCGACAGGCTCGTCGATCGGTTCGCCGCTAAGTACTAGAAGCGTCGAATCTTCCTTGGGCTCAATCGAAATCTCTTCGCCCTCGTCGGAGAAGACAGCAATCCGCGCAGCGCCCTTCAATCCTTCAACGCCGTTGACGATCACGTCGCCCTGCAACAGAACCACCGCTGCGTTATGGCCATCGGGTAGTGTGAACTTCACTGGATCGCAAGCCTTAACATGCAGATCGAAGACATTGATCGCAGTGAAGGTCTTCGCCGGGCCTGTTGTCCCATTCAATTTTCCAGCGATGATTCTCGCTTCACCATTCACCCCTAGCTTCACCGTAGGAATCTGCTCCTTCGTGATGCCCTGATAGCGCGGCGCCGACATCTTGGCCGCCTTAGGCAGGTTGACCCAAAGCTGCACCATCTCGAACGTCCCGCCCTTCTCCGAGAACTCTTGCGCATGCATCTCCTCGTGCACGACGCCCGAAGCTGCGGTCATCCACTGCACATCGCCCGGATAGATCGTGCCCGAGTTTCCCGCCGAGTCACGATGTGAAACCGAGCCCTGATACGCAATCGTCACCGTCTCAAACCCGCGGTGCGGATGCTGTCCAACGCCATGCGCGCGCTTCGAAGGCTCGAAATGGCTTGGCCCTGCATAGTCGAGCATCAAAAACGGATTGACCTCGTCGTTCACGCCGTTCGATGGAAACAGGTTGCGTACAGGAAAGCCATCTCCAACCCAATGATCCGATCCAGCCCCATAAATTCCCTTTACTTTCTTCGTTACTGCCATTGCTCCCTCCCCTGTGCGGCTTAGCGCCGTCCCTTCTGTTCCTTTTTCAATTGCCTGTCCGCGCCTTGTCCTACGCTGCGGAGCAGCTCAATCAAATGCTCACGATCTTTCGGGCCAAGCCCCGAGACAGCCTGCTCCATCGCCAGTTTGTGTTCAGCAAAGGCCTTTTTGATGGCCTTGCTTCCGGTCGCAGTCAATCGCACAATCCGGCTGCGGCGATCCTGCTTGTCGCTCATCCGCTCGACCAGCCCCTTTGCCTCCAATCGATCAACCGCCGTCGTTATGGAACCGCTGGTCAACAGCACCTTCGCGCCCAGGTCCTTGATCGGTAACGGCCCCTTGTGCAGCAAGGCCTCCAGCACTCCGAAGTCACTCAGCCCCATGTCGAGGCTCGCAACGCTACGCAATGCATGTGCCTCAACCGTGCGAGACGCCTTCCACAACACGAGCCAGACATGAATGCCGCTGGTATCAATCTCCGAGACAACTTGCTTCGCAATCGGCATGGCTTAAAATATTTACCTTGATATAGAGATGCTTTACATCAAGTAAAGATTCAATTGCCCTAGACCGCCCGGAAGACACAACAGACGGGCTGATACCTTTATGGATCCTTTACGGATTCCCTATAAATCTTTTACGCCGAACATACGCCTCTTTTATCTGGCTGCTGTTGCACTGGGCACAGTGCGAGTTCTCCCGCCAAAAAGAGGAAACCATGTACGCTCAATCTGCTCTCTTTAGCCATAGACCAACATCTCTTTCCGTCGCGAAGTCACCGCTGGCCCTCATCATTCTGCTGCTTTGCTTTGTGACGCTGGCGATAAAGCCGGCGCATGCACAGTCCACCTTTGGCAGCATCCGCGGCGTCGCTCAGGACGACTCTGGCGCCGTTCTGCCCGATACACAACTCACCCTGCATAGCCTCGATGAAAACACCGATCGCACAGTCACCACAGGTCCAGACGGCACGTTCACCGTGGAGAACGTAAAGCCCGGCAAGTACAGCGTCCACGCGCATCACGATGGATTCGCCGAGACAGTCATGAACGGCGTGTCCGTTGAGGCAAGGCAGGATGTGCGTCTGACCGTAGCGTTGTCTGTAGCCGCACAGACCTCGACCGTCGAAGTCAGTGCCGCAGCCGACCAGATCAACAGCGAGAACGCAGCTATCGGAGACTCAAAGAGCAATCTGGAGATCACGCAGCTGCCTCTAAACAACCGCGCCACAACTACAAGTCCACTGGGAGCGTTGGGCCTCTCGCCGAACGTGCAGCAGGACAGCCAGGGCAACATCGCGCTCGGTGGCGCCAGCTCCTCCATGGTGAACTTTTCGGTCGATGGCATATCGACAGCAAACGTCCGCCAGAACGGCGCACTGCAGGATGCCTACCCATCGCAGGAGGGCATCTCCGCGGTCAAGGTGACGGCGTTCAACAATAGCGCGGAGTTCTCGCAAGTGGGTGACGTCACCTTCACAACCAAAAACGGAACGAACACGTATCACGGCAGTCTATTCGAGTACATACAGAACCAGGCGCTCGACGCCAGCCCCTATGGCTTCTCCGGCAAAGCCCCGAAGAAGTTCAACACCTTCGGCGGATCGTTGGGCGGCCCGATCACAATCCCGCATCTCTACGACGGTCATAACAAAACATTCTTCTTCGCCGACTACGAAGGCAACCGGCGTACAACGGCCGTGGCGCAACAGCTTCTCGTTCCCACTGAGGCCGAGCGTGACGGGGATCTCACCGGTCTCGGCACCAATCTCGTAATTCCGCAGGCGAACATCAGCGCTACGGCAAAGGCACTCCTCAACTACTATCCGCTTCCCAACGTCTCGGGGCAGAGCGGCTACAACTACGAGAACTTCCAGTCCACACCTGCGCGAACCGACGGCACAGACATCCGTGTCGACCACGCCATCACCTCCAAGCAGTCGGCCTACGCGCGATTCAGCCGCAAGAACATCACCTCGGATTATGCGAACGCCTTCCTCCCCAACGACGCCGACAGCATTCATAACCGCAGCCTGCTCGTCTCGCACACCTACACCATCACGCCGAAGCTGTTGAACGAGTTTCGCTTCGGCTTCACGAACGTGACCACGAGCGTTGGCTTTCCGATCTCCGGTGCAAACGCGTTGCAGCAGCTAGACCTTCAAGGCGTCGATATCAGTCAGCACCCAAACACAAACGCATTTCCCACCTTCAACTTCAACGCCGGCACAGGGCTCACGCCGATCGGCCGCGACAAAACCGGCGTAACGGAATCGAAGACGATGCAGTTCAGCGACAACGTGACCTTCACGCTGGGCAAGCACACCCTGAAGAGCGGCATCGACATCCGCAAGGTGCGCTACTTCGATGTAGAGTTGTTTCTTCCTTCCGACGACTTCGGCTCATTCACCTTCCAGCCGAACTTCACCGGTAATGCTTTCGGTGACTTCCTTGAGGGTGCACCAACAACACTCTTCTTCGCAGTATCAAGCCCCGACGTAGGAGGTTCGGCCACGCAGTACAGCCTGTTCGCGCAGGATGAGTATCAAGTGAATAACAGACTGACGTTGAGCTACGGCCTCCGCTGGCAGATACTCCCCGGCTTCCACGAAGACGGCGGCAACCTCGCGAACTTCGACCAGCGCAACAACTCCATCGTCGTCCCGGATGAGCTGTCGTCGTACCTCGCCCAAAATAATCTGCAGTCCTCGAACCTCGCCTTTCAGCAGTCGTTCAACGCTTGCAACCTGAACTACACAGCTCTCTCCTGCACGAAGTACGTGACTGCGACAGAGGACAAGCTGCCGCAAAGCCTGCGCAACAGCTACAAGGGCAACTTCCAGCCGCGCGTCTCGATGGCCTATCGTCCCTTCAACGATACGAAGACGGTCATCCGTGCCGGCTTCGGCATCTACACGATGACTAACCTCGGCCCGCTTTCGTTCAACAACAGTGGCAACCCAACATCGAACCTCCACACCTATTCCAACACCACCGTCACTGATGCCACAGGAACCCATCCTCTGATTCAGTTCCCGCAAACCGCGCCTCCCACAGTAGGCGTGCAGTACGGTGGCGGCGGGCTCGATCAGGGCGTCGACCCCAACTACCGCGACCCGCAGTCGAACCAGTGGAGCATCACCGTAGAGCGCCAACTCAACGAATCCACCTCGCTGCGAGCCAGCTACGTCGGTATGCACACCTACCGGCTAAGCGTCACCGAAGACCTCAACCAGATTGCTGCCAGCACCACACCCTACGCAATGACAACCGCGAGCCCCTACGTAGATCCGCGCGCGTCATATCCCAATTGGACGACGCTCTACAGCACCTTCAACGCAGGAAAATCAAACTACAGCGCCTTTGAACTCGAGGCAACGCGCCACATGGCACGCGGCTTTTATTTCAACGCAAACTACACGCTCGCAAAGAACCAGGCCGACAACCAGGGCGATGCGCCAGGCAGCTTCGCCGGTGAAGTCAACTATGGCATCCCTATTGCCGACCGCTTCCACATCACGCAGGACTACGGCAACGTCCAGGGCACACGCCGTCAACGCATGTTGCTCAGCGGAGTCTACCAACTTCCATTTGGCTCAGGCCGTCACTTCATGACCGGCGGTGGCTGGATGAATCAACTCTTCGGCGGCTGGGACGTAACCAATATCACTCTGCTCGAGACCGGCCCCTGGCAGACGCCGAGCATCAGCGCCGCTGCAGATCAATCCAACACCAACGTGGCCAACCGCGGAGCAATTCTGCGCCCCGACATCGTCTCAACAAACTACTACGCTGGACAGTCGCGAGCGCAGTACTTCAACCTCGCCGCCTTCGCGCCCACCCCAACGGGAGCAGGCCGCTTCGGCAACGCCGGCGTCGGCATCCTGCAAGGACCCGGAACCGCAGCAGTCAGCCTCGGATTAGCCAAGTCGTTCCCGATCACCGAGAGGTTGCACGCGCGTTTTGAATCCACCTTCACCAACGTGCTGAACCACACCAACTTCGCGCCGCCCGCAACGGCGATCGACAGCCCCTCAACCTTCGGAGCCTTGATCGGCCCGCAGACCGCAGAGAACGCAGGCAACCGTACCGGACAACTGGCCCTCCGGCTAGACTTCTAACGACCAATGCAGCATGGGCGGGAAAGCAATATGCTCTCCCGCCCATACTTTTTGAATCAATAAAATATCGGAACTACTTACGCTTCCACCGAACCCCGTCCTTCGAATCTTCAAGAAGGATTCCCTTAGCGAGCAGTTCGTTACGAATCGCATCGGCCCGCGCGAAGTTGCGAGTCTTCTTGGCCTGCGTGCGCTCGGCAACCAGCGCGTCAATTGCCTCATCGCTCAGCGCAAGCGTAGCTACTAACGAAGGAGCCGCCTCACCGATACGCCCCTCCGCCTCTGCCCACGCAATCGCAGCCCGAGTGATGAGCGTGTCGTTGTCCTCAAGCACCGCAAAGACCCCATCGAACAACGCCATCACCTTCAAAATCTCCGCAGCGTTATCGGCCCGCAGAGTACCCGCATCGGCAGCCGAGTTCGCCGCACGCACAAGATCGAAGATCGCCGCGCGTGCCTCGGCCGTATTCAGATCGTTGGCCAGCGCAGCGGTAAACTCCGCACTCGCTTTAGCCGTGGCCGTTGCAATCTCCGGATTCAGCCCCTCCGGGAATCCACCCTTCAGCATCCGCTGATGGAACGTGCGCAACCGCTCAACGGCGTTGGTCGACTCCGTAAGGCTCTCAAACGTAAAGTTCATCTGGTTGCGGTACGGCACCGAGATCAGCAAAAACCGTATCGCCGAAGCGCGATGGCCCTTCAACAACAGATCGCGCAGCGTGTAGAAGTTGCCCTCCGACTTCGACATCTTCCGGCCTTCCACCAGCAGGAAGCGGACATGCATCCAGTGCCGCGCGAAGGTATGCCCGGTGGCCGACTCCGACTGCGCGATCTCGTTCTCATGATGCGGAAACATCAAATCTTCGCCACCCGCATGCAGGTCGAACGTCTGCCCCAGAAACTTCATCGCCATTGCGGAACACTCGATATGCCACCCAGGACGGCCCGCACCAAGCGCGGTATCCCAACTCTGCTCACCGGGCTTCACGGCCTTCCACAATGCGAAGTCCCGCGCCGCGTCCTTCTCATACTCGTCTACATCGACGCGCGCGCCGTCCTCGATTCCCTCAAAGTCCTTCTTCGAAAGCTTGCCGTACTCAGGAAACCGATGGATCCGGAAGTACCAGCTTCCATCCTCGGCCTGATACGCAATGTCCTTTGCCGCCAGCGTCTGGATCAGGTTAACCATGTCGGGAATGCAGCTCGTCGCCCGCGCAATCTCCTCCGGCCGCTCAATCGCTAGCGCATCCGAGTCCTCAAAAAAAGCGCGTTCGAACTTAGCCGTGTACTCCCCAATGGGCACCCCGGCCGCGCCGGCATTGCGGATAATCTTGTCGTCCACATCGGTAACGTTCATCACGTACTCGATCGCCATACCCTGTTGCCGCATAAATCGCCGCAGCACATCCACATGCAGAAACGTGCGGAAGTTCCCGATATGTCCGTAGTCGTAAACGGTTGGGCCGCAACAATACATACGAAGCGCCGGAGCGCCCACTGGAGTCAGCGGCTCAATCTTTCCGCCCAGAGTATTAAAGAGTTCCATCGTTGCCACGTGCGCTATAACCTGCCGCAGCCGAGCACGTAGCGCGGTGCAGACTGCTCTCCCTTGGAATTCCCTGTTGATTTTAGCTGATACCCGCCCGCTTTCGGCGACTGAGCCCGCTTTACCCCTGCCCAAGCCGCAACTGCGGAGTCGCGCCCAGTTCCTCGCCCGCAAAATCTCCAGCCACAAACTTAGGCCACGCCGCCGCCGCGATCATCGCCGCGTTGTCCGTCGAGAGCGCCAGTGAAGGAAAAGCCACGGGCAATCCGCGCTTATCCGCCTCTGCTTTGAACCGCCGACGCAGTTCGCTATTCGCCGCCACGCCACCCGAAACCACCACCCCACGCGCTCCAAACGCCTCCGCAGCAGCGAAGGTCTGGCGAAGAAGATTCCCCACCACCGCATATTGGAACGAAGCAATCAGATCGAGCGTCTTCGTATCGCACAAAGCCGCCATCTCATCCGAACTCGGCTTCAGCCCCGGCTCCGCAGCAAGCGCCTCTCGGCGAGCCTCGATACTCTCTCGCATGTGGTTCGTCTCGACGTAACGCAACACCGCCGTCTTGATCCCGCTGAACGAAAAATCAAACGTAGGCCCCGAAGCCACCGCAGGAGCCTTCTTGTTCGGCAGCGAAATCCCCTCACGGTGCGCCCGCGGCTTGATTTGCCCAAACTGAAACGGCACCGCCCGCGGATTTCCCCTCACCGCGAGAGCATCGATCCAAGGCCCACCCGGATAGCCCAACCCAAGCAGCTTCGCGACCTTGTCGTAAGCCTCACCCGCAGCATCATCTACCGTGCGGCCAACGTTGCGATAGCTCCATGTCGCCTCGCCACTCTGCCGCGCCAGATAAAGATGCGTATGCCCACCCGACACCACCAGCGCAAGCAGCGGCAGCTCCATCGGTGTCTCCGCGCACCCCCGAGCCTCCATCAGCACCGCATGGATATGCCCCTCCAGATGGTTGACCCCGATCAGCGGCTTGCCCAATCCAAAGCTGAGCGCCTTCGCATACGTAATCCCCACCAACAGCGCCCCGGCAAGCCCCGGCCCCTCCGTCACAGCCACCGCATCGATATCGTCGAAGCCCACGCCAGCCCGCGCCATCGCCTCCCGCACCACCGGCACAACATTCCGCAGATGCTCCCGCGAAGCCAGCTCAGGAACGACGCCGCCATAGTTCGCATGCAGCGCCATCTGCGACGCAACCACATTCGACAGCGCATCGCTTCCAGCACGAACCACCGCTGCAGCAGTCTCGTCGCAGGAGCTTTCGATCCCCAAAATCAGGCCCGTACCAGTGCCATCGCGCATCTCTTTATCATAGAGGCACGCATGGGCCACCCAACGATCGACAACCCGGCATACACAGCAGCACGCAACATCGTGCTGACCCTCCGCTCCGCTGGCCACCAAGCCTACTTCGCCGGAGGCTGCGTGCGCGATCTTCTCCTCGGCCTCGAACCCAACGACTTCGACGTAGCTACCAGCGCACCTCCAAGTGCCGTGCTGAAGCTCTTCCCTGACAAAAAGACCCTAACCGTAGGAGCACACTTCGGCGTGGTCCTCGTCTGCGAAGACGACGGCACTTCAACCGAGGTCGCCACCTTCCGCCACGACGGATCCTACAGCGATGGCCGCCGCCCCGACGCCGTCCAATTCTCCACCGACCCACGCGAAGACGTCCGCCGCCGCGACTTCACCATCAACGGCATGCTGCTCGACCCCGCAATCTACGAAGAGACCAACGACCCCGCAGCAGCCACGCTCGACTACGTAGGCGGCCGCGCCGACCTCGCCGCGCAAATCCTCCGAGCCATCGGCGACCCCGCCCTGCGCTTCTCCGAAGACAAGCTCCGCATGCTGCGCGCCGTCCGTTTCGCCGCCCGCCTCGACTTCGCTATCGAGCCCAAAACCATGGCGGCGATCCGCAACGCCGCCGCCCAGATCGACCAGGTCAGCCTCGAGCGCATCCGCGACGAACTCACCCTCATGCTCACCGAAGGCCACGCCCGCCGCGCCTTCGAGCTGCTCGACACCACCGGCCTGCTCCAGCACGTCCTCCCCGAAGCTACGCGCATGCACGGCGTCCAGCAGCCGCCCGAGTTCCACCCCGAAGGCGACGTCTGGGTCCACACCATGCTCCTTCTCGAAAACCTCCCGCCTAACGCCTCCCCCACACTCGCCTGGGGAGCGCTCCTCCACGACATCGGCAAGCCCGCCACCTACCGTCCGCCCGACCCCAACGACCCGCACGACCGCATCCGCTTCAACGGCCATGTCGAGGTCGGCGTCCGCATCGCAGAAGCGATCCTCTCCCGCCTCCGCTTCTCCAACGAAGACACAGCGCAAATCGTCGCACTCGTCAAAAACCACATGCGCTTCGGCGACGTCATGCACATGCGCGAGTCCACCCTCAAACGCTTCCTCCGCCTCCCGCGTTTCGACGAACACCTGGCCCTGCACTACCTCGACTGCACCTCCGCCCACGGCGACCTCACCCTCTACAACTTCGCCAAACAGCACTTCGAATCCGCTCCGCGCGAAGCAATCCAGCCCAAGCTCCTCCTCACCGGACGCGAACTGATCTCCGCCGGATACCGCCCCGGCCCACGCTTCAAGTCCATGATCGAAGCCGCCGAGGACGCCCAGCTCGAAGGCACGGTAAAGACCCCCGAGGAAGCCATGGCCTTCGTCCGGCAGCGATTCGGCAAGCCACCACTAGCCTCAGCCTAGTCAGTGCGTCTTCCAGCGAATTGGTACGTCCAATTATCGTGACCTTCCGCGTACTCCTCCTAAGTCTCGTCGCCATCGCCCCACTCCCTGCCGCCGTCATCGGCACCAGCAAACCCGCCGAATCGATCACCACGGAACGCATCGCGCAGCTCCCGAAAAAAGACCGCGCCGTCTGGACCGCCTATCTCCAGCGCTCCGAGAAGCAGCGCCTCGCCGATCAAGCCGCCCTCGCCGCCGAGCGTACCCCCGGAGCACCCGAACCGACCATCCCTAAGGAAGGCTTCGGCACCCGCAGCATGCCACTCGATCGCAGCCCCGACTGGTACGCAACCCCCGAAGCCCGCCACTCCGCCGACGTCATCCTCAGCTTCCAGACCCCCGCCGGAGGATGGAGCAAGAACCTCGACATGAGCACCACCCCACGCCAGCGCGGCCAGTCCTACACCACCGACAACATCAGCAAGCATCTCGGCCCCAACGACTTTGACACCCCGCGCGACCCGCACTGGAACTACGTAGGCACCCTCGACAACGACGCCACCACCACCCAGCTCCGCTTCCTCGCGCTCGTCTCCGCAGCAACCCCCGGCCCCGAAGGCGAACCCTACCGTACCAGCTTCCTCCGCGGCATCCGCTACCTTCTCGCCGCGCAGTTCCCCAACGGAGGATGGCCGCAGGTCTGGCCCCTTGAAGGCGGATACCACGACGCCATCACCTTCAACGACAACGCCGTAACCCAGGCAGCAGAGCTCCTAACCGCCGTTTCCACCGGCACAGATAAATACGCCTTCGTCCCCGCCGACCTTCACAAACAAGCCGCAGCCAGCGCCGACCGCGCACTCGCCAACATCCTCGCAACGCAGGTCGTCATCCACGGCCACCCAACCATCTGGGCGCAGCAGCACGACGCTCTCACGCTCGCTCCAGTCGCCGGACGCAACTTCGAACCCGTAGCTCTGGCCTCCGGAGAGAGCGCCGACATCCTGCTCTACCTGATGCACCTTCCCAACCCATCGCCGCAGGTCGTCGCATCGACCCACGCCGCAGCAGCATGGCTCAAGAACGCCGCCATCTACGGCGAAGACTGGACCGGTGGACGCGGCACCCCCGGCGGACGCCACCTCGAAGCCAAGCCCGGAGCAGGCCCCATCTGGTCCCGCTACTACAGCATCGGCACCGGCAAGCCCATCTTCGGCGATCGCGACAAGACCATCCACGACGACGCCAGCGAGCTCTCCCTCGAACGCCGCAACGGCTACGCATGGTACGGAACCGGCCCCCAGCGAGCCCTCGAAGCCTACGCCGAATGGAGCAAGACGCACGCACCGACAGCAAACACCCAGGCATCTAAACCGGAATGACCGAACCCGAAGTCCTGATCATCGGCGCGGGCATGGCCGGACTCACCGCCGCCCGCGCCCTCGCCGAATCCGGCGTCTCCGTCCTCGTCCTCGAAGCCCAGAACCGCATCGGCGGCCGCATCCACACCCAGCATATCGGCGACGAAGCCATCGAGCTTGGCGCTGAGTTCATCCACGGCCGCGCCCCAGAGCTATGGGCTCTCATCGAAGAGGCCAACCTCGAGACCTACCGACGCGGCGGCGCACAAATCTGTTTCGACGAAGACTCCGGCCTCGACGCCTGCACCGACGAACTCAGCTCCCTCTTCGACCCGCTCGAGAAACTCGAAGACTTCACCGGCCCCGACCTCACTTTCGCCGAATATCTCGACCGTGAAGCCATCCCCGCCGAAGAGCGTTACCCCACCATCGGCTACGTCGAAGGCTTCAACGCCGCCGACCACCGCGAGATCAGCACAGCCTCCCTGGGCGCACAACAGAAAGCCGAAGAATCCATCGAGGGCGACCGCAGCTACCGCCTCCGTAACGGCTACGACCAGCTCCCCGCCTATCTCGCCCGGCGTATCGTCGAGTACAAAGGCTCCCTCCGCCTCAACACGCCAATCCGCGAAATCCGCTGGCAACCAAATAAAGTCGAAACAATCACCGACACCACCACCTTCACCACGCAACGAGCCATCATCACCCTCCCGCTCGGAGTCCTGCAAAGCGGCAGCGTAGTCATCACGCCAAAACCCGCGCGCATCCTCGAAGCCGCCTCGCGCCTGCGCATGGGCAACGCCGTCCGCTTCACGCTGCTCTTCCGCGAGCCCTTCTGGAAACACCTCACACACCCGCCCACCATCGCAGACCTCAGCTTCCTCTTCAGCTTCACCCAGATGCCGCCCGTATGGTGGACACCGCACCCCGAGCCCAGCAACACCATCACCGGATGGGTCGGCGGCCCACGCTCCGCAAAGCTAGCAAGCCTCAGCGCCGACGATCTCGCACAACAAGCCTGCGCCTCGCTGGCAAATATCTTCAGCCTCGAAGCCGCGCAAATCCAAAACCAACTCCTGAGCATCCACACCCACAACTGGGCAAGCGACCCGTACTCCCTCGGAGCCTACAGCTACGTCGCCGCCGGAGGCCTCGACGCCCCGCTCCAAATGACCGAACCCATAGCTGACACCCTCTTCTTCGCCGGAGAACACACTGACACCACCGGTCACTGGGGCACAGTCCACGCCGCAATACGCTCAGGCCTCCGCGCCGCCGCGCAGATCCTCGACCGCCCAAAACCGTAGCCCCCATTTCACACCCACGCCGCAAAACCTCTGCTATCCTCCTCAGCATCAGAAACGGATGGGTGCCATGAAATCTCTACTCAACACTCCCGCCGACCACTCCCCCAACATGCAGCTCACCATCGACGGCCTCGCCGTCCCCGCGCACTCCGGCGAGCTACTCATCGACCTCCTCAACCGCCGCACCCAGTCCGGCGTGCAGAAGCCCGTCCCGCAGGTCTGCTACGTCCCGCAGATGGGCCCCATCCAAAGCTGCGACACCTGCATCGTCAAAGTAAACGGACAACTCGCCCGTGCCTGCGCCACCCCCGTCACCGCCGGCATGACGATCGAGACCGCAGGCGAGACCGTCGACATCGCCCAGCGCGAAGCCTTCGACCGCATCCTGCAAAACCACATGCTCTACTGCACCGTCTGCGATAACAACAACCACAACTGCACCATCCACAACACCACTGCCATCCTCGACGTAAAGCACCAGCGCCGCGAGTTCAAACACAAGCCCTACGAGCAGGACCACTCCAACCCCTTCTACCGCTACGACCCCGACCAATGCATCCTCTGCGGCCGTTGCGTCGAAGCCTGCCAGAACGTCCAGGTCAACGAAACCCTCACCATCGACTGGGAGAGCCCCCACCCCCGCGTCCTCTGGGACGGCGGAGAAAAAATCGACGGCTCCAGTTGCGTCTCCTGCGGCCACTGCGTCACCGTCTGCCCCTGCAACGCGCTCATGGAAAAATCCATGCTCGGCGAGGCCGGTTACCTCACCAACCTCCCTCCGAAAGTCCTCGACGACATGATCGACGTCGTCAAAGGCATCGAGCCGCCCATCGGCTACGGCCCCATCCTCACCCTCTCCGAGATCGAGTCCGAGATGCGCGAGCAGCGCACCAAACGCACCAAAACCGTCTGCACCTACTGCGCCGTAGGCTGCACCTTCGACGTCTGGACCAAGGACCGCCACATCCTCAAGATCGAGCCCATGCACGGCCCCGCCAACGGCATCTCCACCTGCGTCAAAGGCAAGTTCGCCTGGGGTCACATCAACTCCGTTGACCGCCTCACCAAGCCCCTCCTCCGCGACGGCGAGACGTTCCGCGAGATCACCTGGGACAAAGCCCTCGACATCATCGAAAAGAAGTTCAAGCAAATCAAAGACAGACCACGGCCCCGACGCCCTCGCCTTCATCGCCTCCTCCAAGTGCACCAACGAAGAAAGCTTCCTTATGCAGAAGCTCTCCCGCGCCGTCATCGGCACCAACAACGTCGACAACTGTGCCCGCTACTGTCAGAACCCCGCCACCATGGGCCTCCAGCGCACCGTAGGCTTCGGCGGCGACTCCGGCTCCATCGCCGACATCGAACAAGCCGGCCTCGTCATCATCGTCGGAGCCAACCCCGCCGAGAACCACCCCGTCCTCGCCACCCGCGTCAAGCGTTCGCACAAACATCGCGGCCAGCGCCTCATCGTAGCCGACCTCCGCAAAAACGAGATGGCCGAGCGTGCCGACATCTTCATGCGCCCCAACCCCTCCACCGACGCCGTCTGGTTCTCCGCCATCGCGAAATACATCATCGACAGCGGCCTCGCCAGGATGGACTTCATCGCCAAGTGGGTCAACAACTTCGACGAGTACAAAAAATCCCTCGAGCCCTTCGACCTCGAGTCCGCCGAGCGCATCACCGGCATCCCCGCCTCCACCCTCATCACCGTTGCCCACGAGATCGTCCGAGCCGACGGCGTCTGCATCCTCTTCGCCATGGGCGTCACGCAACACTGCGGAGGCTCCGACACCGCAACCGCCCTCTCCAACCTCCTCCTCGTCACCGGCAACTACATGCGACCCGCCGCAGGAGCCTACCCACTCCGCGGCCACAACAACGTCCAGGGCGCCAGCGACTTCGGCTCCATGCCTAACGTCTTCTCCGGTTACCAAAAAGTCGACGACCCCGACATCCGCGCCAAATTCGAAGCGGACTGGGGCGTCACCCTTCCCACCACCAAAGGCCTCGACAACCACGAGATGATTCGCGCCATTCAGGATGGCAAACTCAAGAGCCTCTACATCAAGGGCGAGGACACCATCACCTCCGACGCCAACGCCGGCGACGTCGGTGACGCACTCACCAACTGCGAGTTCTTCGTCGTCCAGGACATCAACTTCTCCGAAACCTGCCGCTACGCCGACCTCGTCCTTCCTGCCGCCGCCTCGCTCGAAAAAGAGGGCACCTTCACCAGCACCGAACGCCGCATCCAGCGAATCTACAGAGCCATGGAGCCGCTCGGAGAGTCCAAGCCCGACTGGGAGATCATCCAGCTCATCGCCAACCGCATGGGTGCCCACTGGAACTACACCCACCCGTCCGAGATCATGGATGAAGCCGCCCGTCTCACCCCTATATTCGCCGGCGTTAACTACGACCGCCTCGAAGGCTACAACAGCCTCCAGTGGCCTGTCGCGAAGGACGGCAAAGACTCCCCCCTCCTCTTCACCGAGAAGTTCAACTTTCCCGACGGCAAGGCCCGCTTCTATCCCATCGAGTACATCCCGCCCTGTCTCGAAGCCGATGAAAACTTCCCCCTCCATCTCAACAACGGCCGTCTCCTCGAACACTTCCAGCAGGGCAGCATGACTGATCGCACCGCCGGCATCAAGGCCATGACCCCCTCCACCTTCCTCGAAATCTCACCCGAGCTAGCCACCGAGCGCGGCATCACCACTGGTCGCTACGTCCAGCTCATGAGCCCCTACGGCATCGTCCGCGTGCAGGTCGTCGTCACCGACCGAGTTCAGGGCAAACAGCTCTACATGCCCATCAACTCCGTCCTGGAACCCGTCAACCGCCTCACCAGCAGCTTCACCGACCGCAACACCCACACGCCCGCCTACAAGGAGACCGCCGTCATCATGACCGTCCTCCCCGAACAAGGCGACAACCCGCTGCCGCGCCGAAACTTCCGTTACGGCACGCGCACCCCACAACCCGGCTTAGAGATCGAACGCAAGTGGGCCCGCGCCGACTACCACCTACCCGGCACCGCCCCCGCCGACAAACTAGTCCAAATCACCTCCACCACCGTGTAACTCTGCTTCCATAGTTGTTCTTGCTTTTGTTCTTCTTGTTTGTCATCCCGTAGGGATCTGCAGTTGCAGTTGCAGTTGCAGTTGCAGTTGCAGTTGCTGTTGCAGTTGTCGTTGCAGTTGCTGTTCTTGCCTGTCATCCCCCGAAGAGCCTGCCCTGAGCGAAGCCGAAGGGGGACCTGCTGTTGTTGTTGCTGTTGTTGTTGCTGTTGTTGTTGCTGTTGTTGTTGCTGTTGCTGTTGCTGTTGCTTTTGCTTTTGCTTTTGCTTTTGCTTCTAGGTAACCCAAGGCTTTAGCCTTGGGCCTCTAATCCCGGCCAACAAAAAAGGGGGCTTTAGCCCCTGGAGTATGCCTTCAAATCAGTCTCGATCACTCACCAAGGAACTAAAAATGGCTAAGCCAATCGCTTTCAAACCCATCCCCGTAGACTTCAAGGCCGACCTCGAGCACCGCCTGAAAAACGCTCCGGTCGAATACGCCGCCGCCCTCCTCGCCACGCTCGACATCCTCGAAGTCGCCCACCGCGAGGGCCTCCTCGACATCCTCCACGGCATGATCGGCGCCCGCGACACCATCGCCGGCAAACTAGCCGAATACGCCAAACAGCCCGAAGGCATCGCGGGCATCCGCAATCTCCTCACCGCCGCAAAAATCCTCACCGAACTCGACCCCGAAGTCCTCGACCAGCTATCGAAAGCCATGTCCAGCGCAAACGAAGAACACAAGCGCGAACAAACCCCACCCTCCCTCTGGCAGATCACCCAACGCGCCACCAGCGAAGACGGCCGCCGAGCCCTCTCCTTCGTGACCCTGCTCCTCACCAACCTCGGCCGCTCCCTCAAGACCTAGCCTCGCCTCATCACCAGCCGACGATATAGTTGACAAAATCAAGCAAATTGATTGACACCCCAGCGATGCAGAAGGACCTGTTTTTGCCATTGTCGTCTTTCCCCCAACCTCCACTAATCTCGTCATCCTGAGCGGACCCTGAGTGAGCGTAGCGAATCGAAGGGGCAGTCGAAGGACCCCGACACATCTA
The DNA here is from genome assembly GCA_963738855.1 of uncultured Acidobacteriaceae bacterium. Lineage (GTDB taxonomy): Bacteria > Acidobacteriota > Terriglobia > Terriglobales > Acidobacteriaceae > Edaphobacter. The sequence continues at coordinate 974,502 of CAVTYC010000001.1, forward strand.
AAACCACCCAAAACCGCCCGAACCTTTTTAACCGATAATGCCGTAGCTTTTGTTCGGCCCGGCATTGTCCAACCCTCTCCCCAACTATGGTCAAATAACTCTGTGACCAATCCCTTTGATATCGGCAACGTCCCGGTAGGCCGCGGCAAACTCTTCCTCATCGCCGGTCCCTGCGTCATCGAGTCCGAGACCCACGCCCGCACCATGGCCGACGCCATCCAGCGCATAACCTCCGACCTCGGCGTCCCCTACATCTTCAAAGCCAGCTACGACAAAGCCAACCGCACCTCCATCCGCAGCTTCCGCGGCCCCGGCCTCGCCGAAGGCTGCCGCATCCTCCGCACCGTAGCCGAAGCCACCGGCCTTCCCGTTCTCACCGACGTCCACACTCCCCAGGACTGCGGCCCCGTAGGCGAGGCCGTCGACGTCCTCCAGATCCCCGCCTTCCTCTGCCGCCAGACCGACCTCCTCATCGCCGCCGCCGAAACCGGCCGAGCCATCAACGTCAAGAAGGGCCAGTTCGTCGCTCCCCTCGACATGCGCCACGCCGTCGAAAAGGTCCGCGATTCCGGCAACCCCCGCGTCTCCCTCACCGAGCGCGGTGCCAGCTTCGGCTACAACAACCTCGTCGTCGACATGCGCTCACTCCCCATCATGCGCGCCTTCGCTCCCGTAGTCTTCGACGCCACCCACTCCGTCCAGACCCCCTCAGCGGCCAACGGAGTCTCCGGCGGCCAGCCCGAGTTCATCCCTGTCCTCGCCCGCGCCGCCGTAGCCGCCGGAATTGACGGCATCTTCCTCGAAGTCCACGACGATCCACCGCAAGCCAAATCCGACGGCGCCAACGCCCTCCACCTGAACCGCCTCAAATCCACCCTCGAGCAACTACTAGCCATCCACGCAGCCGTGGCCTTTTGAATGCCGTAGCCTTTTGAATGCGGAAGGGTCCTTGCTTTGAAAAGGTGCGGCTTCATAGATAGGCTACGGAAATTGCTCGTTGCTTTGAAAGGGCGCGACTTCATAGATAGGCTACGGAAATTGCTCGTTGTTGAAAGGGCGCGACTTTAGTCGCGCCGTAAGCGACTCCCTAGTAGTGCGGCTTTAGCCGCTGAGGGAATCTATCCGCGCCAATACAGGCTCTTCGGTTCAAACGCGGTTTTAGCGCGGCATAGGCATATAGGATCGATGCATATCCGCCAAAATCACCGTCGCCGCCAAAACATCCACCACCCCGACCCACCCACCCGCGTCACCTGCGCAAACGTAACATCCGTCGGTTCAGGCTCCTTCTTATCTTTCAACTGAAAGCCCTCTTCCCCAATCCAGACAATCTCCCCACTGACGGTCCTCCCGTCCCCTAAACCCACCTTCAAGTCCTTGCCAACCCCACGCGCCACCACCTTCTGCTTCACCGTAGCCGCATCCAGAGGCATCGCAGCCAAAGCAACGCCCTCACCCATCACCGCAATCCCAACAACCAGAGCCACAAGCCGGAAGACCCGGCGAACCGCTTCAGTCATTTCAGACTCCCGTATCACTTCAACCCAGAACTTCCCCTATTGCAACAAGAATCCCGTCCCAGCCAGCCGAATGGTCCTCCGCTGCAAATAAAAGCCGTCCACAAACCACACTATCCACACTTTTCTCCATCAACGAACCACCCGCTACCACCCGTTTCGCCCAAAAAATCCAAAAGCTCGAGTCATCCGTAATGTTAAAAAAAACGGCCCCTCAGTGAGGGGCCAATCTGCCTTGGTTCTCTCTGGTTAGGAGAGGTTTTTGCGAGAGTGCTCTTGGTCACTTCTCGACAAACTTGCGGGCGGCTTAGAGATACAACTCCAGGCCGCCCTTTGGGGGAGGGCCTTACTACTACTGGTTCGCCTCGGGTGGTGCACTCACTCCCGTTGACGGGGAGGTCTTTGGGGGGGCCGGTACACTGTTCGATGCCGAAGTAGAATCCATCGTTGCCAGGCTGTTGTGCAATAGCGTGACCCTAACTCCGTTCGTTACAGCGACTTCGCCTTCTGCCGGCGCCGTCGTATTCCTTCCAAGCCCCGTACGATAAATCCGCCAAACCGGCACCTGATGCTCCACTACGAGATACCGTACAACCGCATCTGCCATCGCCTGCGAGGTCTGCACCCCGGCGCGGCTCCAGCCCTGAACTTCAATGATGTAGCCCTTCTCCGTGGCTGCCTTGGCCGCAACATCATCCAGCTCAGCCTTTGCCTTCGGGCCCAACGTAGTCCGGCCTGCAACAAAAGGAACCGAAGTCGAAGATACCGTCTGGAACTGGTCCAGATTGCTTACGGTCCCATGCAGTGCATCCGTCCGGGTGCTGGCGTTCCCCGCCAGGGTCTGAGCAGCATTTGCCCGATTGTTGGCATCCTGCGCATGCTGATCAGCCGTATTGGCCGCCGTCATAGCCTTGTTGATTCCGGCCGTCGCCCGCGCATCTACGTCGCGAATATCGTTTGCATTCTTAGCCTGCAGCTGGTCCAACTCATTCGTACGATCCTTGATCGGATCAACCTGCCTGTGAACCCACCGCTTGCGGGCCAAAGGATTCATCTTGCCCCAGAAGCCCTCTTTCGACTGCGTCTCGAGCGGCTGCCCAGTAGCATAGGTACCCTTGTCATCCACGCTCATGCCCTTGGAGGAGGTTGCGGCTGCCGGATCCGTTGCCGGAGCAGGAGGCGTACTCGTCTGGGCTAACGCCGAGACCCCCATCGCACTCCCAAGCACCAGTACTGAGAGACCAAATGTATTTGTTGTCTTCATCATGAGTCTTCGCTCCTTAGTTACCTGTGCGCCTTGTTCAGACGTCAACACGCATTTCGTAAGAGCAACTGCCGTGCCAAACCGCAAAATCGGCACTCATGATTGAAAACACTTGGCTTACTACCGGGGCGACCGCCGGCCATTAGAATCCGCTCACGCAAAATCTTCCGGTTCGCCGGTAACTATTGCCGGGACCCCAAAGCGGTAGCCCTACTTCGCGTCTACCCGCACCACATGCACCTCCGGCATCTGATAGTTCCAGTTCGTCGGAATCGACTCAAAGATCAGCCGAAACTCCCGCTCCTCCCCCGGCTTCAACGGAGACGCGCTCACCATCTGCGTATCGACATAGGGCTCCCGCGTGCGAATCAGCATCAGCGGCACCGTCTCCACCTGCGGCGGCATAGCCTCATCGTTCCGGAAGATCACCTGGACCGTCACACCCGTCACCGTCTGACCGCCCGCATTCTTGATATTTCCATCCACAAAGGTCGACTTCCCCCCCGACAAACTGGTCGACTCACTCATCGCCAGCTGCGACAAAGGCAGGTTCGCCGCATAAGCCGCCAGCGGCAAAACCGAATTCGTCGGCGCCTCCACCTTCTTCCGCCCAGCGAACACCAGCACGACCACTGCCACCAGAATTACCAGCCCCGCAATAATCCAATTACTTACGGGCATCCTGGCAGCCGCAGCAGTCTCCTTGGGCGCAAATATCTCCGCCGTGCCATCCTCTCGCTGCGCATAAACCGGTTCGCTTCTCTTATCGTTTCCCTGCCGCCCAAGTTCGCTCATAAGCCGAAATTTTATACCTCAAATCCCGATACTTCCCGCATCTTTACGCATCCAATAGAGGAACCTGCAACAGAACCCCTTGCAAAGTTTGCAGGATTTTCACTGGGCCACAGAACTAATCAGCGCATCATCGCGTTAACCAGATATCTCTCCTTCAAAGGAAGGAGCGCCCGATATGAACACACAGAGCGAAAAATCGCCGCAGTCAGCTACTCCGATCAGCATTCCGAATCCCTATGTCGCGGCCGCCGCCGCACCCAAAGCCCCGCCGACAGCTGCGGATTACGCCTATCGCATCGCTGCCCTGACCGCCGGAATCATCTTTCTAGCTACCGTCGTCTAACTGACGGCTCCGCGCACAGCGTGATCACGCAAAGCTAGCGCGCTTTACCTTCTGCCGGAAGTCTTCCCCCTGCATCTCCACCACGACGCACATTTCCTGCAGTCTCGATCGCATCCGTTCGCCGATCCTGTCGCCCAGCGTCTCCTCTCGCACGGCAGCGCGCATTCCAGACTCGCTCCCCAGCGGCCCGGCATTCGCATAGTTCGTCGTGATGATCGTCGTGCGCCGGTCGTTGTACCGCGTATTCAAGATATGCGCGACCGTATCCCACACCCAGTCCGTCGGCTTCGACGCACCAAGTTCATCGAGCACCAGCACCTCGGCCTCAAACACCGGAGCCAGAATCTCCAACTCAGTCGCTGCCACCTGCTTGTTATAGCTGTGCTGCACCTGCTTCAGCAGATCGCGGTAGTCGTAAAAAAGTCCGGTAGCTCCGCGCTCCACAACCAGCGCCTGCAGAATGCCCACTGCCAGATGCGTCTTACCCACGCCAATCGATCCGGTCAGCAGCAACCCCGTCCCATCCGTCTCCAGCGGATAGCTCTCGACAAACTTCCGAGCCCGCATCAACGCAGCCCCTTGTGACCGATGCGACGAAGGAAAGTTCGTCTCATAGCTCTCGAGCGAGCAGTGCTCATATCGCCGCGGAATCTGCGCCCGCTCGAGCCTCCGAGCGGCCCGCTGCCCGATCCTGCACGCGCAGTCCTGGGCAAACTGCCTGCCGTCCCGCTGCACAATCCGCAGCCCGGTCCCCTCGCAAATTGGACAAATCTCAGCCATCGCGTCTTTCCAGTATCGCAGCTTACCGGGCCGATGCACCCTGTGCGAATCAGGGTCACAAATGCTAAAATAAGGAAAGCGCTTGCCCATTCCAAAATGAGGAGTGTGCCCGGCATCGCGACAGGCCTTCGATGTGACGTGACCGCACCGTCGCAAGCGATCCGCGACCCGACGAGCCAAAATCAGCCAGAGGATATCTTTCATCATGCCGAAAGAGGGAATTCACCCGAAGTATCAGACCATCACCGTCAAGTGCGCTTGCGGAACTCACTTTGAAACCCGCTCCACGCACAAGGGCGACATCGTCCTCGAAATCTGCTCCGCCTGCCACCCGTTCTTCACCGGCAAGCAGAAGCTGGTCGACACCGCAGGACGCGTCGAGCGCTTCCGCCGCAAGTTCGCCAAGTCCGACGCCGGCAAGGCAGAAGCCGCCGCAAAGTAAGCGGAGCTCACAACCACTCGGAGGCCTCCGCCAACGCGGGGGCCTTCTCATTTTGAACCTGCTGGAAAGAAGACATGCGTATCGGGATGATTCTGCCGTTGACTCTATTTGCTGCTGTGGCGTTCACAGGTGAATTCTTTCCACAGGTTATGCCGAGGATGACGAACCGGTGGTACTCCATCATCGGAGCAGAAACCCGGGTTGCCGAATCCGACTATGCGAAAACAGGAACACGCGCAGCTTGTTTCGTCATGTTCGTCTTCGTCGTCGTGTGGATCTTGCTTAGAGTCTTTTGAGAGGAACTGAAGTGAAGAAGAGGTACACGCTGGAGCAGAAACGCTGGGACTCGCCGATCGAACACGCGATGCCCGAGCACTCCCGCGTCCCTGCCAGCTTCACCATCGGCAACGTCACCATCGCCCCGGCAACGGTCCTCGCCCCCATGGCCGGGGTCACCGACACCGTCTTCCGCCGCTTCATCAAAAACGCCAGCCAGTTCACCACTCCCCCCTCTCAGGAGTGTCATCCCGACCGGAGCGCGCAGCGCGCAGTGGAGGGACCTGCTTCTCTGTCCACCGACGTCGAAGCCGAGACCACCAACCAGCAATCCGGCTGCGGCCTCATCATGACGGAGTTCACCTCCGCCGACGGCCTCTCCCGCATGCGCGAGACCAAACGCAAGCGCTACCTCACCTACTACGACGACGAGCACCCCATCTCCGCGCAGCTCTTCGGCTCCAACCCTGAGACCCTCGCCGACTCCGCCCGCATCGTCCAGGACGCCGGCTTCGACCTCGTCGACCTCAACCTCGGCTGCCCCGCCAAACGTGTCGTCGCCTGCAACGGCGGCTCCGGCCTCCTCCGCGACCTCCCGCAGATCGAGCGCATCTTCAAGGCCATCCGCAGCGCCGTCACCATCCCCTTCACCGTCAAGTTCCGCATGGGCTGGAACGACAAGGACATCGTCTGCGTCGAACTAGCCAAGCTAGCCGAAGACTGTGGCCTCAACGCCTGCGCCCTCCACGCCCGCACCCGCGAGGACGGCTACACCGGCCAGGCCCGCTGGGAGTACATCGCCGCCGTCAAAGACGCCGTCAGCATCCCCGTCATCGGCAACGGAGACATCCGCACCCCCGAAGACGCCGCCGCCATGGTCGAAGCCACCCACTGCGACGCCGTCATGATCGGCCGCACCGCTCCGGCAAACCCGTGGATCTTCCGTCAGATCGCCCAGTACACGGCCTCGAAAGAGGCCACCGGCATCGGCACCTACGACCACCCCACCAACGACGACCGCTACCGCATGATCCGCACCTATTTCCAGATGCTGGTCGACGAGATCGCCATCGAAGAGGCCGCCGAAGCAGCACGCGCCGCCGCGATCGAAGCTTCCGGCCAGATCGCCCGCGACCAACGCCATCGCGACTGCGTAGGCAAGATGAAGCAGTTCGCCAGCTGGTTCACCCACGGAGTCCCCGGCGGTGGAGGGCTCCGCAAACAAATCTTCGAATCCAAAAACGGCCCCGCCGTCCTCGACGCCATCGAACGCTTCTTCGAATCCCAGGCCCACAACGCCGAACCAGAAAACGCGGCCATGGAGCCCGACGAAACGCTCCTCACCTCTGCCGCATACTGCGACTAATCCCGAGTCGAAACAGCCACTTATTGCAACGATGACCGTTGTGCCCGCACCTTCAGCAACGCATCCTCCAGCGTTCCCCTAAAGATCAAAATCTTCACCTCGATCACCGCGCTCCCACCCGCAGGCAACGGCTTTGCCGGATCCACATGCTGGCACGTCAGCTCCGGATTGCTCCACACATTCCCTGTCGTCTTCGTAAAGCTCGCCGCCACCCACTTACCGTCCGTCGAGACCGTCGCAACCATCGGCTCATCCACCGCCCGCGACTTGTTGTAGTACGTAATCCCATCCGCACGCTTCTCCACACGCTGCGCGGGCACCGGCCACGTATACGAAGCCAGATACCGCGCCGGAAGCCACTGCTCCAGCGGCATCGTCAACCGCTCCGGAGTCTCCGAAGCCAGCAGATCGAAGCCCTCCTTGTGATGAACATACGTCCGCTCCAGCCGAACATCGTGCAGCGTCGAAACCATCCTCGGATCTGTAATCGCCAGAGCCATCTCGTAGTCCGTGTTCGATCCGTTGCGCAGCTCATAGTGAAACAACACCCCATCCTGTTCCATCGTCGCGCGCGCGAGCATATGCACACCCTGCTGCAAATCCCTCTCGTATTCGATCGACTGCCCCACCGTCCGCCACGCAGGACGCTCCCCACGCTTCCCGGGCCGATACAGATACAGACGTTCTCCCTCGGTGCCTCCTCGCCTCCTAACAGTCACGTGCTCCGGAAACACAACCTTCATCACCACGCCCGGCCCATCAGGCAGCACAACATCCAGCGCAGGCTCCGTATCCTCCGCCGCAACCACAAGCCTTACTCCCAAAGCATTCTGCACACCAGGCGGTGTCTGTCCGTGCAGCAGCGCCGTCCACGCCACAACACCGGCGCACACCAACACCCATCTCACGAGCGCCCCTCATACACCCGCACATAATCCACCAGCATCCGTTGCGGAAATGCCGTCCCCTCATCCGGATTCCCCGGCCAAGCCCCACCCACCGCCACATTCAAAATCAAAAAAAACGGATGATCATACACCCACTTCGCACCCGCAGGCAGATCAGCCGGAGTCCGCTCCGCAATCAGCTTGTCATCAAAATAAAACCTGATCTTGTTCGGCGACCACTCCACCGCATACACATGAAACCCATCATTCACAGCCTCCCCGGCAGGCAGGTTGTACTTCGCCGAGATCCCACCTCCACCGCTATATCCCGGTCCATGCAGCGTGCTGTAAATCCTCCCCGCCTCACCAATGTTCTCCATGATGTCGATCTCGCCAGACTTCGGCCACCCGACACTCCCAATATCATCCCCAAGCATCCAGAACGCCGGCCAGATCCCCTTCCCCAGCGGCAACTGCATCCTCGCCTCGACCCGCCCATAAGCCTGCGAAAACAGCCCCTTCGTCTTGATCCGCGCCGACGTATACGGCCGCGCCACCCCATCCTTGCCTGTGTAATCCTCCTTCAGCGCCGTAATGACAAGATTCCCACCCTTCTGCTGCACATTCACTGGCCTCGACGTATAGCTCTCCAGCTCCTTGTTCCCCCAGCCTCCACCGCCCACCTCAAAGCCCCACTTCGCCGGATCAGGCGCCGCCCCATCCGCTGCATTGAACTCATCGCTCCACACCAGCTTCCACTTCGCGGCATCCGGCTGCGACCTTCCATGCATCGGCAGCAAAACCAAAGCAAGCACCGCTCCGAGCAACCGTATCGTCATACCCCTCCACTCCTCTTCCTCCAAACCACCTTCACCTTCGCACGCCACCGCTCATCCAACGCCACCAGCACCCACTCCACTCGTGGCGAAAGATACCGCAGAACCACCTCCGTCGCCGGATGCACCCGCAGCGCCGGCGCAACCAGATAAAGCCTCGGCGCAGACTCCGCCAACCTCACCCCACCAAAATACCCATTCCGCTGAAACTCCCCCAACCCACTCATCTGGTCAGGATTTTGCAAATGATGCCACCGTACCCGCACCCAATAATCCAAACCCTGCAGCGCCAGCTGCAAATCCTCATCGGCCTTCAACTCGATCACCGCCAGCCGCCCATCATCCGTCACGCCCAGCAGATCGAGCATCCCCCGATCCCCTGCCGCAAACGCTGGCACCTGCGTATAAACATGCTCGCGACTCAGCCGCGCATCCAGCGGCTCCAGATCCCGCCTCAACAAACTCTCCAGCCATCGCTCTGGCTGCATCCTGTAAAGCGGATCGCGCTTGTCCCCACTCGCCGACCGCCGTTCAAACAACCGCGCCACCAACTCCCGCAACCGCGATTCATTTTCTGAACTAAGCGGAGTCTCATTCGCACCCGCGCCAAACGTAATCTCCTGCAAGCTGTTGAACGAGCTCCCCGCATACCCCATCCGCACCCGCGCAAACTCCAGCCCATGCAACAGAAACGCTAGCTCCGTGCCGCTCCTCACTCTCTGCTCCACAACCTCCCGCATCCCCTCCGGAACCAGCCCCATCACCCGCGCCGCTGACTCCGCAAACCTCTCCCGAGCCGCACTCTCATTCGGAGCATGAATCAACCGCGTCGTCAGATTTCCATGATCCGCCGCCTCCCTCTGCTCCAGTTCCTCGGTCGCCTGATCCAGCTCCCAAAGCTCCCACTGCGCCGCCTGCGGATGCAGCCACGCCAGCCGCGAAACCGTCAGCGCCGCCGACCCTCGCGGCACTACCACCTTCAGCCCCTGATACACCCGCCGTCCATCGCCCGACTCACGACAATGATGCAGCCACAAAATCCCCAGCGTCAGGATCCCATCCACCGTAGCCTGCGTCTCTTCATCATTCACCGCGATCACAGCCCAGGCCTTCGGTCCCTGCACAAGCGACCCGCGCGCATACGCTGGCCCAAAGCTCTTTTCCAAGTCCATCGCCGTCCGGAACCCATCCGCCTTCCACTCCGGAAACGTCCGTCCCAGCACCCGCTCCAACACCCGCAAATACTTCACCCGAGCCGTCTCGCGCGTCGAAGGCGTCCGCCTGTCCCTATCCGCCACCAACTCCAGCGTCTGCGGCTTCGTCTGCCCAAACCGATGCGTACTCAACCGCAACGTCCCATTCCGCGCTGCCGTCGCACTCACCCGCCGAACAAGATTCCTATCCTCGCTCCAAAGATGCAGTGTGCATCTCCCATGCTCGGTCGCCAGCCGGTACTTCGCTTCGCGCATGTCGAAGATAGCCTTGCCATCTTCCAGCACCACCGCCCGAGGATGCTCCGCAAGAAACCCCTCCAGCGCCCTCGAGATCGCCTCCACACTCTGCTCAACCTCAACAGCCCGCGAGGTTGTTCTTGACCCTACCTGTACCGGCATAGCCGAACCCTAACACACCCACAAAACACTCTGATCCCTCATCATTTGCTTTTATCAGCCTTTATCCTTTTGATCACCGTTACGCCGTTAATCCGTGCTATCCGCGCCAATCCGTGGTCGCCCTACAAAGGTTTCTGAAAATGAAAGTCCGAGATCCTCAACCCATGCCGAAAATAAAACGCATGAGCCTCCCGCCGATGCGTCCCCGAATCCAGACTGAACGTAGCGCACCCAGCCGCCCGAGCATGGTCCATCAGCCAAGTCAGAATCGTCTGGCCATGCCCCTTCGACCGCGCCGCCTCATCCGTCACCAGATCGTCGACATACAACGTCCTGCCGCTCCAAAGCACACTCATCAACCGAAACCCAGCGACCGAGACCACCCTGCCCTCATGCTCCAGAAACGCCAGACGGTACCCCTCCGCCTCCTGCGTCCTGATCCTTGCCACAAACTCCCCCGCCACCAGCGCCGGCCGCAACTGATGCATCACCGGGAAGCAGCGTTCAATCTCAGCATCACTCTCTGCGATCCTGACCACCGCTACCAGCCCTGCCGCGCCCGCAGATGCGTAATATGCGCCACATGATGCCGTGAGTGCCACGCATACACCATCGTCGTCATCTCCACCGACATCGGCCCATGCTCCGGATGGTTGAATCCCCGCTTCCACTGCGCCTCGTTCAGCGACTGCAGCAGCATCACCCAGCGCGCATGCAGGCTCTCAATCAGTTCCAGTGACCACTCCACTGGAGCCGTCGAATCGCGCAGCGCCGCCCATGCATTCTCGTCATACGTCTTGATCGTTGGCCAGTCTTCAGTCAGCGCCAGCCGTACTCGGATAAACGCATTCATATGGCTGTCCGCGATGTGGTGCACCAGTTGTCGCACCGTCCAGCCGCCCTCGCGATATGGCGTATTCAGGCGTCCGGAATCCATCCCATCTACAGCATTGCGCAACTGCTCGGGCAGATCAGCCAGCGATGCTATCGCGGCTAGCCGGTCATCTGGAGTAATCGTCTCCGGCATCTCAAACTTGCCGATCGGATACCTTGCGTCCACCACCGTCAGCGCCATCGCCAGGCTCCTTAGAAAGGTATGTAAAAGCAAGGTAGCACAGCTCTTTGTGTAACCTCAGTTAAGAATTTCTCTTACTCCTCTATGCGCCTTCCTGTTCTCAACCTTTTCTTCATTCTTTTCAGCGCCATCGCCAGTGCTCAGCAGTCATCGCCCATCCATTCCGCAGCTCCGAACAAGAGTGCCTACATCGGATTCGACCGCAATGACTACCCCGGCGACGCCAACCTCCCCGCACTGCGTCAGCACTTTTCCTTCGCCGGCTACTGGCTCAACAATCCGCCCGGCGAAACGCAGAACACATGGGCAGGCAAACGCGACATCCTCCTCCACAACAACTTCGGCTTCCTCGTCTTCTTCAACGGCCGCCTCGAAGCCGAGATCAATAAAGCCCAACGATCCGGAACCACCCCCGCAGCCCTCGGCCAGAGAGATGCCGCCCAAGCCATAGCCGCCGCCCGGCGCGAACACTTCCCACCCCACACCATCCTCTTTCTCGACCAGGAAGAAGGCGGCCGCCTCGAAGCCCCACAATCCGCCTACCTCTTCGCTTGGACCGAAGCCATCGCCAACTCACCCTACCTCCCCGGAGCCTACGTCAGCGGCCAGCCCGTACAAGACTCACCCGGCCAGACCATCACCACCGCCCAGGACATTCGCCAGCAGGTCGCCGCAAAGCACCTCCACCCCATCGCCCTCTTCATCTATCAGGACGCCTGCCCACCCTCCAACGGCTGCACTCTCCACCCACCCCCGATCACCGCTGCCGGAACCCCAGACATAGCCGCCTGGCAGTACGCCCAATCCCCCCGCCGCCCCGAGATCACCCAATCCTGCGCCAAAACCTACGCCCCCAACGGTAACTGCTACGCCCCAGACCTCCCCAACCTCCACCTCGACCTAAGCGTCTCCCCCTCCCCCGACCCCTCCCACGGCCGCTGAACCAATCCCAACGGTCGATGAGCTGGTTCAGGAACTTGCTCGCGCCGATAATCGCCCACCAAGCTGACTCGCTAACTAGCTGACCGCTGACCCGTTCATTTAAGTACCGTCCGTTTACCAGCTTTGCCACACTTTTCTCCACTTACGAACCACCACGGAACCATCAAAAACGCCCAATATTTGCCGCGCTCCCCAGCAAAGCCTAGAATCAAAAATACAGATGACAATTCCCGCCCCGGACCACAAACGCTACTTCATCGAAAAACTCGGACTCTCCGAACGCCTGATGGAACGTTGTCTGGGCGAAGCCCTCTCCGCCGGTGGCGACTACGCCGATCTCTATTTCGAATCAGTCACTTCCACCTCCCTGGGTATCGACGAATCCCTCGTCAAATCAGCCTCCCAGGGCATCAGCGTAGGCTGCGGCGTCCGCGTCGTCTCAGGCGAACGCACCGGCTACGCGTACACCGATGACCTCTCCTCCGACCGCCTCCTGCGAGCCGCCCGCACCGCCGCCCTCATCGCAAGTGGCCCAGCTAAAGAACTTATGAGCGGCTTCCGCCACACCGAAGCCACATCGCTCTACCCCATCGCTGGAGCCGCCTCCGACGCTGAGATAGCCGCCAAGCTAATCCTCATCCAGCGCGCCGACAAAGCCGCTCGCGCCTACGATCCACGCATCACGCAGGTACGCGCCGGCTTCTCCGACGAGCTCCGCCGCATTCTCATCGCCGCCTCAGACGGCACTTTCGCCAGCGATACCCAGCCATTAGCCCGCCTAAACGTCTTCGTCATCGCCAAAGATGCCGCAGGCAACAACGGCGCCGGAAGCACCGCCCGAGGCACCAGCGGCGGCGGCGGCCGCGTCACCATGGACTTCTTCGAAGGAGAAAAATCTCCCGAACACTTCGCCCGCGAAGCCGCCCGCACCGCGATCCTCCAGCTCAACGCCATCGAAGCCCCCGCCGGTGAGATGGAAGTCGTCCTCGGCCCCGGTTGGCCCGGCGTCCTGCTCCACGAAGCCGTAGGCCACGGCCTCGAAGCCGACTTCAACCGAAAAAAAACCTCCGCATTCGCCGGTCTCATCGGTCAACAGGTCGCGTCGAGCAAAGTCACCGTAGTCGACAACGGCCGCATGCCCAACCGCCGAGGCTCTATCAACGTCGACGACGAGGGCAACCCCACCCAGGAAAACGTCCTCATCGAGAACGGCATCCTCAAGGGATACCTCTCCGACAAGCTCTCCTCGCGCCTCATGGGCACGCCCAACACCGGCTCCGGACGTCGCGAGAGCTACCACCACATCCCCATGCCGCGCATGACCAACACCTACATGCTCAACGGCGACGACATGCCCGAAGACATCATCAAGTCCGTCAAGCGCGGCCTCTACGCCGTCAACTTCGGCGGCGGCCAGGTCGACATTACCAATGGCAAATTCGTCTTCTCAGCCTCTGAGGCCTACCTCATCGAGGACGGCAAAGTCACGCGCCCCGTCAAAGGCGCGACCCTCATCGGCAACGGTCCTGAAGCATTGAAATATGTGTCGATGGTCGGCAACGACCTCGCACTCGACGAGGGCATCGGCACCTGCGGTAAATCCGGCCAGTCCGTACCGGTCGGCGTAGGCATGCCCACAATCAAGCTTGACCGCATGACGGTCGGCGGAACGGGACAATAATGGCAGTCGAACGCGAGAAGATTTACGAGTGCGAAGTAAAACGTCGTCGCGTCAAAACCGGCGGAGGCTACGAGCCTTTCTGGAAGGTCAAGAGCGTTCAAGTCGCACTGGCCGATAGCGACACCGAGTTCCGCTGTAAGGATTGCTTTGGCGAGGTCAAACTCCTCGGCCGCACCAACAAGAACGGCGCACCGCCTTACGTTGAGCACAAATCCGCCGCCGACTCCGAGTTCTGCGCTAATGGTCTTCTGTTCAAGAAGGCGACCGATGGCCGCGAGCCGAAGTTGTCCGCACATCCGGTTCTCTGACTCTGCTGTAACGCCGAACGATCACTCTGCGTGCATGACACCTGAAAGTATCAATCAACGAAACTGAACCCGTACCGGATCGAGGTCAACATGGCAGCCGAGCGTGAAAAATTCTACGAGTGTGAAGTGAAGCGTCGCCGCGTTCGTGCCGCTGGTGGTTACGAGCCCTTCTGGAAGGTCAAGACCATCGCCGACGCTCTCGACGACAACGACACCGAGTTCCGCTGCAAAAGCTGTGGAGGAGCGGTCAAGCTCTTCAAACGCCGCTCTGAGGATGGTCCAGCTACGCACATCGAGCACAAGCTGAAGAGCGACTCTGAGTATTGCCCTGAAGGCATGTACTTTCTCAAAGCAACGGATGGCCGTCAGCCACGGCAATCCTCATCTCCCGTTCATTAGAGGTTTCGAAATTGTCCCAGATAGCATCCGCAGTGGCCTCCGATTTGAAGCAGCTTGCTTCTGACGTTCTCACTCGTGCCTTGAAGGCCGGAGCCACCGACGCTGAAGCCGTCGTGTACGAAGGCGACGAGTTCAACGCGAAGGTTCGACTTGGGCAGGTTGAGACGCTCAAGGAGTCGGGTTCGCGCGCTGTGGGTCTGCGCGTCTTTATCGGGCAGCGTACTGCGAGTACCTCATCCTCTGACTTCTCTAGTGAGTCGATCGAGCGGCTGGTTGATGGTGCGATCACGCTGGCGAAGATCACCAGCGAGGATCCCTTTGCTGGTCTGCCGGAACGGGAGGAGTTTGGCCAGGTCGAGGGTGATCTGAAGCTCTACTTCGACGACGTCACTGAGCAGGCTCCAGCTGAGCGCATCGAGATCGCTCGGCGTGGCGAGGCTGCTGCGATGGCCTACGATACGCGCATCCAGAACTCGGGTGGGGCTGACTTCGAGGCTGCAACTTCACACAAGATCCTGATGAACTCTCGTGGCTTTACGGGTGAATATCGCCGCAGTTATTGCGGGTTCTCGGTTGTGCCGATCGCCATCGACGATAAGGGCGGGATGCAGCGGAACTACTGGTACTCGAGCTCGCGGTCGGCGCGAAAGCTTGAGTCTCCTGAGGAGATTGGGCAGGAGGCTGCTCGACGCACTTTGAGCAGGCTTGGCGCTCGGCAGGTGAAGACGCAGAAGGCTCCCGTTGTGTTCTCGCCTGAGATCTCGCGGTCGATCATTGGCAACATCTTCGACGCGGCGAATGGCGATGCGATCTATCGGCATGCTACGTTCTTCGCTGACATGCTCGGTCAGCAGGTTGCGGGCGAGAACGTTACGGTCGTTGACGATGGAACGATGGTTCTCGACGGAATCGGCGGTTTTGGCACTTCGCCGTTCGATAGTGAAGGTTTGCCTTCGCGACGCACGGTGCTGGTTGAGCGCGGCGTTCTGAAGAGCTATGTGAACAATACTTATACGGCTCGAAAGCTTGGTCTGAAATCGACTGGGAATGCTTCGCGCGGGCTTGCGGGGAATCCTGGGATCGGCGCGGGAAATTTTTATCTGGAGCCGGGGACGCTTCGGCCGGATGAGATCATCGGCGATGTGCAGAGCGGTCTGTACGTGACCGAGACGATGGGCTTCGGCGTGAACCTGGTTACGGGCGACTACTCGCAGGGGGCCAGTGGGGTTTGGATTGAGAATGGCCAGCTGACTTATCCGGTTGAGGAGATCACCATCGCCGGGAATCTCAAGGACATGTACCGGAACATCGTGGCCATTGGGAACGACCTTGTCTTCCGGGGCTCGAGTGCTGCGCCAACCATTCGGGTGGAAGGTATGACGATCGCTGGAGCTTAGTCAGTACCTCCCATACCTAAGTCCGTAAAGTCTTCGAAACAGGATACTTAGGTTTGGACTGGTGCTTTACGATCCAGCTAAAGTATTCTAAACAAATGGTTTATCGGTAAAGTATTCATTCTAAATACTTAACACCGATATTCACCGACGACGCCGATTTTTGAGACAGGAAAGCCCCGGAGAGTTCCGGGGCCTTTTTCTTCTCTGTAACCATTATAGCGGGTGGGGTGGAATTATATGCCACGTGTATCTCATTGATGGGGAATGGGATGGCGGGTTTGGGGGCTTGACAGGTTTTTCTCGCGAAGAGGAAGGCATACCCCAGGGGCTGAAGCCCCTTTTCTTTTGGGCCGTGAAAGAGGGCCAAGCCTAAAGGTTTGGCTTACCTAGAAGCAATGACCACAACAAAAGCAAGAGCAGATCCCCTTCGGGATGGCAAGAAAGAAAGCAAAAGCAACAACAACGACAAAGCAGATCCCTACGGGATGACAGCCAGAAAAGCAACGACAACAGCAACCGCACCAACAAAGGCAACGGCAAAACAACAGTTTGTCGGTTGGAGTGCGGCATGGGTAGAGAATCGGTTTCTCCGCTCCACAGTTCGCCAAAAGCTGCGAACTGCTTCGGTCGAAATGACAGAGCATTGTGGTGCTCAGGAGATGGGTGCGACGACGGCTACAATTTGGGTGTGGCGGCTCGGTTTCAATTCGATCATATTGTTGGCTTTGCGCCGGAGGAGGCGGAGGCGATTCTTCGCTCCGTGCCTGCACTGCCGGGGGTGTTTGCGCTTTGTGGGGCTCGGGATGGGGATGAGCCTTACCTGACCCGCACGGCTGATTTGCGGCGGCGCATGCGGCGGTTGTTGAATCCGCCGGAGTCTCAGTCGAAGCGGTTGAATTTGCGGGACAAGGTGGCGCGGATTGAGTTCTGCGTTACGGGGTCGGATTTTGAGTCTTCGTTGGTGCTGTATCAGGCTGCGGCGACGTTGTTTGGATATTCGGAGGCGCGGCGGCGGTTGAAGCTGCATACCCCCAGTTTTCTGCGCATGGCGATGGAGAATCCTCATCCACGGGTTTATGCGACGAATCGGCT
The DNA here is from genome assembly GCA_963738855.1 of uncultured Acidobacteriaceae bacterium. GTDB lineage: Bacteria > Acidobacteriota > Terriglobia > Terriglobales > Acidobacteriaceae > Edaphobacter. The sequence continues at coordinate 991,515 of CAVTYC010000001.1, forward strand.
CTCGAAGCGGGGGCTGGCGAATATGTATGGGCCGTTTCCTTCGCGGGTGGCCGCAGAACGCTACTGCGATGCCGTGCTCGATCTGTTCAAGCTGCGGCGGTGCCACGAGGATCTGGAGCCTTATCCGGAGCATCCGGGATGCGTGTATGGCGAGATGAAGAAGTGCATGGAGCCGTGCAAACAGGCGTGCACACCGAAGGAGTATGCTGCCGAGGCCGAGGCGGTGAAGGCGTTCTTCGATACGCAGGGTGAGAGCATGCTGGCCGGCATTTCTGCGGAACGCGAGCAGGCTTCGGCGGAGATGGAGTTCGAAAAGGCGGCGGCGCTGCATGCTCAGTGGCAGAAGGTGAAGGCTGCGGCGAGTTTGGCGGATGAGATTGTGCGGCCTGTTCCGGAGTTGCACGCTTTGATTGTGCAGGAAGCTGCGATACCAGAAGGTGAGCACGAAGAGCAGGCGGCTGTTTTTCTGTTGAAGGGCGGCTGTCTGGCGGGGCCTGAGCGGCTATCGACTTTGGGGGTGCGGGCGGTGAAGGAGCAGACCCGTGTTGGTAGTTCGTTGTTTGCGCAGCCGCTGATGTTGCAGGCTGTCCCGCTGGAGGGCGAGACGGTGGCGGTCTCGGAGTCACCGGAGGAGCGAGCGAGAGATGTGCTCGGGAGACTTGAGGCGAAGATTGCTCCGGCGAGTGACCTTGCGCTCCTGAGCGATCATCTTTCGCTGTTTCGGCGATGGTATTACCGCCCTGAGAAGCAACGGGCGGGCGAGATCTTTCTGCCGAATCCGGATGGCGCGTGGCCGGTACGGCGGATTTTGCGTGGAGCGGCACGGATGGTGCTCGGAGAGCCGACGCCGATGCCCGACGTTCAGCGCGAGGCTGTGAAAGAGGCGAAGGTGCGGATTCTGCATGAAGGGCGGCCAGACGTGGAGCGGGCTGTTCCTGTTGCGGCTAAGCGCTCCGGCAAGCGAAAGTAACACATACACCTGATCCTCATGCTGCGCTGATAAACTCACAGGCAGGAGCGACCCCTTGATTGAACTGGCATTTTCGATACTGGCCTCTGATTTTGCGCATCTGGCCGACGAGGTAGCAGCAGCCGAGCGCGGAGGCGGAACCATCGTCCACGTGGACGTGATGGATGGCCATTTTGTGCCGAATATCACCTTCGGGCCTCCGATGGTGCAGGCGCTACGGCCGATCACGAAGCTTCCGCTCGACTGCCACCTGATGATCGAGAACCCGGATGCGTTTATCCCTGAGTTTGCCGCGGCGGGCGCGAATATGATCAGCGTGCACCAGGAGGTTTGCCGTCATCTGCACCGGACGCTGCAGCTGATTGCCGATCATGGGGCGCAGCCTGCGGTGGTGATCAACCCGGCGACTCCGGTTGAGACGCTGATCGAAGTGCTCCCGATGGTGCACCATGTGCTGGTAATGAGCGTCAATCCGGGCTTCGGGGGGCAGAAATTTCTGCCGTTGGCGCTGGATAAGATTGCGTATCTTGCTGAATTGCGTGAGGCGCTGGACCTGAACTTCCGGATCGAAGTGGACGGCGGGGTCGCTAACGATACGGTGGCGCTGGTGGTCGAAGCAGGAGCGGATATGCTTGTGGCGGGCTCGGCGATCTTCAACTCGGGTAAGGCTGAACAGAACGCCCGGGAGTTCCTGAAGCTGGCTCGGGCAGTCAATGCCCCAAGTGTGGCAGGAAAAGACTAAAATAGAGACGAGCCCGTGCGTTTATGCGCGAGGCCGACGGGGTTTATAGCTGATGAGTGAACGTTCCTTCTTCCCAAGTCTCAAGGCCGGTGTGGTTGCCGGGTTAACTGTTGCGAGCCTACTGGCCTTCTCCGCAGGTGCAGTCGCGCAGGCGACGGATTCATCGCAAGCAGCTGCGGCCCCAGCCAGTCAGAGCCAGGACGTCACTCTTACGAACCCAACCAAGTCCTCCAAGAAGGAAGAGAAGGTTGTCCCATCGAAGGACACCAAGAAAGAGATAAAGAAGGAAAAGAAGCTTGATGCGCAGACTGTGGACGACGCGAAGCTGCCGGACCGCCAGCTCTACGACAAGGCGCTCGCGGCGACGAAGAAGGGGCACTTTGACGTTGCAAGGCTCACGCTGCAGACGCTGCTCAATACTTACCCGGATTCGCAGTACCAGATGAAGGCCAAGCTTGCGATCGCGGATAGCTGGTATCGCGAGGGCGGCACGGCGGCGCTGACGCAAGCCGAGAGCGAGTACAAGGACTTCATCACCTTCTTCCCGAATGCTCCTGAGGCCGCTGAGGCCCAGATGCGCGTCGGTGATATTTATTTCCGCCAGTTGGATAAGCCGGATCGCGATTATTCGAAGGCAGTTCATGCGCAGGAAGAGTATCGGTTGATGCTCCAGCAGTTCCCGGAATCGACACTGGTACCGCAGGCCAAGCAGCGGCTGCGCGAGGTGCAGGAGGTTCTTGCTACCCGCGAGTCGGATATCGCCTCGTACTATGCCTCGCGTGAGAACTGGCCGGCGACTATCGCACGCTATCAGACTGTGGCGGATACCTATCCGCTGTTCAGCCACATGGATGATGTTCTGGTGGGACTGGGCGATGCGTATGAGGCTGAGGCGCGGTTTATCCGAGGGATGAAGCTGCCTGAGGATGCCAAAGCCAGGCTCGAGACAATCTATGACGGACGGGCCGCCGATGCATATCGCAAGGTGGTTGTTGAACACTCGGCTTCTGCACATGTCGAGGATGCGCGCGATCGCCTTGCCGCGATGAATCTGCCCATTCCGACTCCTACGCCGGAGCAGGCTGCGGCCAGCGCTGCGCTCGAAAACAGCCGTCGGCAGTATGCGCTTAAGGATCGCGCCCGGTTGCTGATTTTGCGTCAACCCGACGTTGTGATGGCAGCGCGTGATGGAGAGCCGCCATTGGCCGATCCTAAGCCTACGCTTGCGCCGACCGTTACGAAGCAGCTCACCAGCGACTTTAATGCTGCGATGAATCCTGGCGGCGCGGCGGCTGCTGATGCTGCCAAGCCCGCTGCCACTGCTGCCGCTCCGGCTGCTGAGACTCCTGCGACGCCAGCAGTCCCTGCAGCTCCTCTGCAACTGCAGGAGGTTCCTGCTGCGGGGAGTGGAGGCTCCTCTTCTGCAGTGATGACGAACGTGCCTGGAGCTACTTCCGCACCGGCAACTACGGGTGGCGGCAGCAAATCCATGGGCGTCGAGATCGTCTCGCCCTCGGCCAAGCCGGCGACCAGCGACCCCAATGGTGGACTTAAGCCAGTTGGGCCGCCGAATGCGAATGCCGTACCGGCCATCGAGAAGCCCTCTGCTGCTCCCGATCAGATGAATGACGTGCCGGCAGGATCGCAGGCAGCCGCGCAGGCCGCTCAACCAGGTGCGAAGAAGACGAACCCGAGCTTCGACAAGAACGACGAGTCTTCGAGCAAGCACAAGAAGAAGAAGGGCATTGCAAAGATCAACCCCTTCTAACTTCGGACATAGGCAAGAAAACGAGGGATGCGGCCAATATGTCGCATCCCTCGTTTTATTTAATTGATTTGATTTCGAGGAATCAGGTTGTCTGATTCACCGCTGAACGGTGTCTCGTGCGTGGAAAGAAGAGAACGGACAGCAGCAGAATTGCGAGGATACCTAGCCCGGTAAAGATCGCCGGTGCGACAGAGATTCGCCGGTGCGACGCTGCGTGGCCTCCCGTCTTCGAGAGGTGGCCGCCGAGAACATAGGCGCTGCCTGAGATCGAATCGTCCGTCTCGTAGACCGCATTGCCGCCGAGCACAACGGCATTACCGACGATGCGCGCCTGCGAGTCCACCACGGCATTCCCCAAGACAACGGTGGCTCCGCGCTCTACCCGGCCCGTGACGTTCAGGTTGCCGAAGAGCACGAATGCGCGGCCCGTCAGGTCGCCTTCTACCTGCACCGAACAGAAGACACAGACGGCGTTATGGATCTGCTGGCCGGGTGCAACGAAGATGTCCTGACCGAAATAGACACGGTTGCCCTGCGACTGGGCAGTCGCGGCAGGCGCGATCAGAAGCAGGAGGCCAAGAAACCGCATCAGGCTGGTGAGCAATGTTTCCCCCAAAGATAAAGACGTGCCGGGAGATACTACGCAGAAGGGCTCGTCCGGGTTCCGAGATTCGTTTGGCCTGTTTGCGCTCCGGCTAAATCCCGCGCCCTTGCGGATATACCGGGAATCGGTAGCGCCGGCGCCGCACCAGGTAGACGATCAGCCAGACGATTCCGATGGGGATCAGCAGTGGGATTAGTGGCAGCAGCAGCCAGAAGCGTCCGGGCAATACTGTGCGTGAGCCATGAATTGTGGCCCCCGACGCCAGGGTCGCATCGCCAGCTACAACCGACACATCGCCGCCAACCGAGGCTCCCTCGCCGAGGGTCAGGTCACCGCCGACGACCGCAATGTCGCCGTGAATGCCGCGCCCGGCGTCCACAGTTACGCTGCCGAGAACCGCCACCACGTCGCCAGACACATCGCCATGGATACGAATCGAGCAGAAGACGCAGACTATGTCGCCGGCCATCTCGCCCTCGGCAACGGTGATGTCCGAGCCTATGCTGACGCGATCATTGTCGCCCTTCGCAAATGCCGGAGTCGTAGCAACCAACAGGAGAACGGCGGCAAGCAACAATCTCTGCATGATGCCCTCGTGTAGCTAGTCTATGGTGCAAAGTGGCTATTCGGAAGATATCCCGCCAACCGCCTTGTTACAAGGATGAAGGAAGCAATGGCCCATCCGATGCTACCCTTAAAGTACCGATGAGCCACGAACTGCCGAAAGCATACGATCCGTCCGTCATTGAAGAACGCTGGGCCAAATACTGGGTCCGCGAACACCTGTTCGACGTCCCCACTCCACAAGATACGGACGACACGACGAAGAAGTTCACCATGCTGCTGCCTCCGCCGAATGTGACGGGACGGTTGCACATGGGCCACATGCTCAATCAGACCGAGATGGATATCCTCACGCGCTGGCACAGAATGCTCGGAGACGTATCGCTTTGGGTTCCGGGCACCGACCACGCGGGGATCGCGACGCAGATGATGGTCGAGCGGCAACTCGCCGCCGAGGGCACAAATCGGCAGGATCTGGGGCGCGAAGCGTTTGTTAAACGGGTGTGGGAGTGGAAGTGCTTGTATGGTGGCGCCATTCTTGACCAGATGAAGCGGCTGGGCGCCAGTGTGGACTGGAGCCGTGAGTATTTCACTATGGATGACCGGCTGAGCGTCGCCGTGAAGGAGGCCTTCGTCCGGCTGCATGAGCAGGGGCTGATCTATCGCGGGGCGTACATCGTGAACTGGGATCCTGTCGCGCAGACTGCTGTGTCGGACCTTGAGGTGGAGCACGAGGAGCGCGTCGGCAAGATCTATCACATACGGTATCCGCTGGCCGATGGGTCGGGGTCGATTGTGGTTGCGACGACTCGGCCGGAGACGATGCTGGGAGATACCGCTGTTGCGGTGAATCCCGACCGATGAGCGCTACCTTGCGGTGCAGGGCAAGATGGTGCGACTGCCGATGAGCGGTGTGAACGGTGGACCGGATCGCGAGATTCCGATCCTTACCGATGACTGGGCCAAGCTGGAGTTTGGCACGGGCGCGGTGAAGGTGACGCCGGCGCATGATCCGAATGACTTTGCGATTGGGCAGAGGAACAATCTGCCGAATGTGACGATTCTGGATGAGACGGCTCATGTGCTGCTGCCGGGCTCTCCATATCATGGCCTCGACAGATATGAGGCTCGTGAGCGCATCGTTGCGGACCTTGAAGCAGCCGGGTTGCTGGTTGCAGTCAAGGAGCATACGCTCGCGATCGGACTAAGCCAGAGGACTGGCGTGGTGATTGAGCCTCGGCTCTCGCAGCAGTGGTTCGTGAAGATTCAGCCGCTGGCGGACAAGGCAATCGAGGCCGTCGACAAAGGCTACATCAAGTTCACGCCCGATCAGTACCGCAAGACCTACGACGAGTGGATGCGCAATATCCATGACTGGTGCATCTCGCGGCAGCTGTGGTGGGGCCATCGGATTCCGGCGTGGCACTGTGCTTCGTGCGCGAAGATCACGGTCGCTCGCGATACCCCGGAGGCCTGCGAGTTTTGCGGTTCGGCGAACATCACGCAGGAGACCGATGTTCTGGATACGTGGTTCTCGTCGGGGCTGCTTCCCTTCACCGCGTTTGGCTGGCCGCATCAGACGCCTGACCTTGCTGCGTTCTATCCGACGGATCTGCTGGTCACGGGCTTCGACATCCTATTCTTCTGGGTCGCGCGCATGATCATGCTGGGATGTCACTTCATGCTCGACGTGCCTATGCCTGATGGCACGCCGCGCACGCTTGCCGAGGCTGTGCCGTTCCGCGAGGTCTACATTCACGCGCTGGTGCGCGACGCTGACCGGCAGAAGATGTCGAAGACCAAGGGCAATGTGATTGACCCGATCGACATTGTGCAGCGCTTTGGTACGGATGCGGTGCGGTTCACGCTGGCAAGTATGGCCTCGCCGGGGACCGATATTGCGTTCAGTGAAGCGCGCACCGAGGGCAATCGCGCGTTTGCGAACAAGATCTGGAACGCTGCCCGCTTCCTGTTCATGAACATCGACCGCGCCAAAGAGGCCGGCTACAACATGACGATGGGTGAGAGCGGCGTTGTGCCGGAGTTGCCGGATGCGACTCCGCTGGAGACGCGATGGATCATGGCTCGGCTGAGCGCGGTGTGCGGTGAGGTCGATCGCGCTCTTGCTGCTTATCGCTTCGACGAGGCTGCCAACGCTATCTACCAATTCTTCTGGGGCGAGTTCTGCGACTGGTATCTCGAACTGGTAAAGCTGCGGCTCGAGTTTGGTGAATCAACGCCGAAGAACGAAGTCACTGCGATCACGCTCGCCTCGCTGGTCGGGGTCTTCGAGAGTGCGCTGCGTTTGCTCAGTCCCTTTATGCCTTTCCTGACGGAGGAGATCTGGCATGCACTGTACGATAACGCCGCTCCGGCGAAGTCGATTGCGCTTACGCGGTATCCGCAGGCTGGGGACTTCCCTGCTGATGCTGCGTCCGTCAGCGCGATGACAACGCTGCAGGAGCTGATCGTGACTGTCCGAGCGCTTCGCAAGGAGCTCGGCGTGCCCGAGAAGGAGGCTGCGCCGATCCTGCTGCATGCGGACAATCGCGTTGTCGCTCTGGCTGACGCCAACGCGGATATGCTCGCGCGGATGGCTCGGGTTTCGGTGGTTGAGTTCTCCGGGGCGGCTCTTACCGGGACCAATGCACGCGTCGACGGCTGGCTTCGATGTCGCGGTGGTTTACGAGCGTCAGATTGATGTTGCCGCCGAGCGCGAACGTCTGACCAAGGACCTTGCCAAGTTCGAGAAGGGGCTTGCTGCGGCGGAGAAGCAGTTGGGCAACGAGGCTTTTATGGCGAAGGCTCCGGCGCACATCGTCGAAGGGCTGCGGAAGCAGTCTGCGGAAACGAGGACTCTCTATGACAAGGCAAAGGCAGCCCTTGAGTCCTTGTCTCCCGAGTAAAGGCTTGGCGGTTGGTATGAGACTGCCGACCTCTATTGTTAATTTCGTGTAAAACTGCTGGATGCAAACTAAGACAGTCCAGGTCAGGCCATCGAACCGGAAGGTTGTACTCGATGAACGACGGCGGCTGAAAATGGCGCGGTCTGCGCATGCGTATGTGCGTGGAAACACCGTCCAGTTCTATCAGTGGCTCAAGGAATGTTCTGTCGATCGCCTTCCACAAGGGCCGCCGGTTTGGATATGTGGGGACTGTCACGTTGGCAATCTGGGCCCAGTAGCTAATGCAGATGGACAAGTCGAGATTGAGATCCGCGATCTCGACCAGACTGTCATCGGAAATCCGGCCCATGATCTGATTCGGCTAGGCCTTTCGCTGGCAACGGCGGCCCGCGGCTCCGATCTGCCCGGGGTGACAACTGCGGTGATGATGGAGCAGATGGTTAAGGGCTACCAAAGCGCGCTTCTGTCCCGCCGCGTGAAGAAAGCAACGAAAATAACGAGGAGTTGCAGCCAATCCATATGGTGCTGCAACAGTCTCTGAAGCGCGAGTGGAGACATCTGGCGCAGGAACGCATCGAGGATGTTTCGCCGAAGATTCCTCTTGGCGAACGGTTCTGGGCACTGTCCGAAGAAGAGAAAGACGAGATTAATCGCCTCTTTGAGACAGAACAAGCGCGAAAGCTGATTACAGCTTTGAAGCATCGCGACGATGACGCAAAGATTCGCGTCTTCGACGCGGCTTATTGGATGAAGGGATGCAGTTCGCTGGGGCGTCTTCGCTATGCCGTACTACTCGGTGTCGGTCGCAAGAAGGATCGCCAGTTCTGCCTGGTCGATATCAAGGAAGCAGTACGCGCCGCCGCTCCATCGTCGAAAGAGGCCTCTATGCCAAAGGACAATGCGCGACGAGTGGTCACCGGGGCGTGCCATTTGTCACCCTTCCTCGGTGAACGAATGCTTGCGGCAAAGTTTTTGGGGCGGCCCGTGGTGATCCGCGAGTTGATGCCACAGGACTTGAAGCTGGAGATGGATCAGCTCACTCGTGATGAGGCAGTTGCGGCGGCCGGCTATCTCGCAGCCGTCGTCGGCAAAGCCCACGCCCGGCAGATGGACACAGCTACACGCAAGAGCTGGATGGCCGAGCTTGGGCGGAACCGATCGAAGACGCTCGATGCTCCGGGCTGGATGTGGCGTAGCGTCGTCGAGTTGATTGCCAGCCATGAGACGGCTTATCTGGAACACTGCCGCCAATACGCGCTGGATCAGGGCCGCCGCGCTGAGCATCGTCGTCGACCTTCGTCTGATCTACCGCGATGGCAACGTTCTCATGCTTGATGTCCAGGCGCAGACGATTGAAAAAGCTCATGTAGATGTTGGCGATCCAAACGAGCGCGAACCAGGCGATCAGGTAGCCTCTCCAGCCCTCGTAAAGCATCTGGAAGCCGGTGATAACAAGGAAGAAGGCTGCGATGTAGTGGCTGAAGCAATACTCGCAGGTGAAGAGGTAAAAGAACTTCCTGGGGATGAGAGAACGACAGCCCTCGCTACGGTTTTTGCACCAGTCGCGAGGCTCGCGGAAGACCTCTTCGTGGGTTACAGTCCAGGAAATGCATGCGATCGGGAGCGCGAGGATAACGAGATAGGCGAACTGGCGTGATAGCGACGAAATCATATTCGGTCAATTCGAGTGCTGCCTATGAGATGCGGGTTATGAGCGGTTATGCGCATCGCTCGATTCTGCCCAGCAGGAAGATGTAGCCTGCAATGCCGATGAGCAGGTAGACCGCTGAGACGCCGAAGGCCAAAGCGAAGGATTGATGGGCTGCGACGAGGTATCCGGTGACGATGGGGGCGGCGATTCCGGAGAGTTGGTTAGAGAAGTTGATGATGCCTCCGACGCTTCCCACGCTGCTGCGCGGCACGATGAGCGAGGGGATCGTCCAACCTACGGGCGATGCTGCGGAGAGACCGCCGATGGAGATGCTGATCCAGATGAGGGCGCGGACCGGGGTGTGAGCGTTGGCCGCGCCGAGGATTCCCAGGCCGCAGGCGGTTCCTACGATGAGGGTGGTCTTGCGGACGCGGTTTGCGTTCCAGCCGCGGCGGATAAGCTCGTCGACCAGCCAGCCGCCGATGACCAGGTCGGTTGCGGTGGCGAAGAGCCAGGGGACTCCGGTGAAGAGGAAGGAGTGCAGGAGGTCGATGTGGAGGGCTGAGTAGAGGTAGCTCGGGAGCCAGGTGAGAAGAAGGTAGAAGACGTAGTTGTAGGAGCCGAAGCCGAGAGCGAGACCGAGGACCTTTGCTTTTCCGAGAAGAATGATGAGAGGGATGGGTGCGGACTTTTCCTCCTTCTCTTCTTTTTCTTTCAGGGGGACGTCGGCTGGCTCGGTAATGTAGGCGCGCTCTGAATTGGTTAGTTCCTGATCTTCGTCTGGGTCGCGGTAGATCTTCCAGAAGAGAAGGAAGTAGAGAAAGCTGATGATGCCAGTGGCGGCGAAGCTCCAGCGCCAGCCTACACGGAGCAGAAGGATACCAAGCAGAGGGACGCCGATGCCTGAGGCGAATTTGGCGGCGGAGTCGAAGATGGAGGTAGGGAAGCTTCGCTCGTTTGCTGGGAACCATTGGCCGATGGCTTTGGCGTTCGCGGGGAAGGTAGGGGCTTCGCCGATGCCGAGAAGGAAGCGGGCGGCGAAGAATCCGCGGATGCTAGGCGTAAGGGCTGCTGCGAAGCTGGCGACGCTCCACAGTAAGGTGCTGATACGTCCAACACGACGGATGCCCCAGCGGTCGAGAAGGACACCTACGGGCGGCTGGCAGACGGCGTAGGTCCAGTTGTAGGCGCCGGAGAGAAAGCCGAAGGTGACGGCCGAGATGCCAAAGGTATCGTTGAGGGCTTGATGGGAGACGGAGAGACTGACGCGGTCGAAGTAGTTGACCAGAACGCCGAGGCCGAGCAGCCAGGCGATACGCCAGCGGCGTCGTGGGATGGGTTGCGGTGGAGGGGGCAGCGTGTTGATGGAGGTCACGTTGTTTTGGGGCTGCTCGACGTGCCAATAGTACATGAGGCCCCGGATATCTGTTGGCTGAGGTATCGGGTAAGTGGCAGCGCGAATGTTTGTTTACACGTTTGAAGTTCATTTTGTTATTTTTGGTGGGATGCGATCTCCTACGCCCCGAGTTGCAGTGGCTAAATCAGAGACCAAGCGCTACTACCCGACTCCCGCTCTGGAGAAGGGGCTGGATATTCTGGAGCTCTTTGCCAGCACACCCGAAGGTCTTACGGTAAGCGAGGTTGCTCGACGGCTGAATCGGACGATGTCGGAGATCTTCCGCATGCTGCTGTGCCTGGAGCAGAGAGGATACCTCGCTCAGTCGGCGAACAAGGACCGCTATCATCTGACGCTGCGGCTGTTTCGGCTGGGGCAGGAGCATCCGCCTACCAAGCGCATGGTGACAGAAGCGCTGCCGATTATGCACTGGGTAGCGCATGAGCTGCGGCAGTCGTGCCATCTGGGCGTGCTGGATGGCGGTCACGTTGTGATTCTGGCGCAGGTGGATTCGCCGGAGTCGACGGGGTTTTATGTGAAGGTGGGGTCGAAGGTCGATCTGATGCATGCCGCTACGGGCCACGTGATTCTGGCCCATCAGACCGAAGATGTGCGCGAAAGGGCAATTCAGGAGTGGGCGCTCGAGTCGAAGAAGAAGAAGCCGGCAGATCTGGATGACCACCTGGCGAAGATTCGTGTGCGCGGACATGAACGGCGCGCCAGCTATGAGGTGACTGGCGTGATGAATATCAGCTTTCCGGTGCTGAACTCGCAGGGGGCCGCTGTGGCCGGATTGACGGTTCCTTATGTGAAGCGCATTGAGGACACCATTGGCGTGCCGGAGGTGGCTGCTGCGCTGCGGAAGGCAAGTCAACAGATCTCTGAGGCTTTGGGCGCGCTGCCGGCGTTTGAAGAACAGCCGGTAAAGAAGCCGCGCGTGGTGAAGACGAAAAAATAATCCTGCCGGAGTGATACCTGTGATCCGGTGTAGCATGTTGCTGTTCCTCAAGGGCTCTGATGTAGATGTGGCAATCAGCCGTGGGAGGCTATCGCAATGAAGAACATCGCTTTTTGCGCAGACGGAACCTGGGATCATCCGAAGGAAACCGATAAGGTCTCGGTGACAGACTCGAACGTCTACAAGCTGTACAAAGCGCTGCCTACGACTGCAACACAATGTCCACGTTACGACGATGGCGTCGGCTCCGATGGATCGGTTATCAGCCACTTGCTGGGTGGAGCGTTTGGCACTGGCCTGTTCAACAAGGTGAAGGAAGGCTACACGAAGATTGCGCACGATTATTCCGATGGAGATCAGATCTTTCTGTTCGGCTTCAGCCGCGGAGCCTATACGGCGCGGAGCATCGGTGGGATGCTGGCCGCATGCGGGCTGCCGGCCAATCTGACGGACGACGCCATCAGCGATGCCTTCAACACGTACCGGATGCCGCCGGGTTCTCCGGAGCGCGCAGCGGCCAAAGCGAACCTGACGGCAAAGTACGGTAATAAGCCGGTGACGATCGCGATGATCGGGGTTTGGGACACCGTGGGCTCGCTGGGTATACCGAGTTTATTTGGCGGCGTTGATCCGCTGCTGTATGGATTTCTCGACACATCGCTGAGCGCGTCGGTGAAGGCCGCATATCACGCTATCTCAATCGACGAACGGCGCAAGGCGTTTCCGCCGACCCTTTGGGTAAGCCAAAACGTTCCGGGCCAGATTCTCGAGCAGGTGTGGTTCAGCGGATGCCATAGCAGCGTTGGTGGCGGATGCAAGGACTGCGGCCTCTCCGACATTACCCTGAAGTGGATGATGGGCAAGTGCATCGACAACGGGCTGATCATCGACCCTGTGGTGTGGCAGAAGTACCAGGAGCTAGATGCGGCTGCGCATGGGCTGGATGAGATTGACGAATCGTGGAGTGTGCTGTGGGGGCTACCCAATATCCGGCAGGTTTCACCGGATGCCACGGTGGCCAGCAGCGTGGCGAGCAGGTTGACGCATCTGCTCACCTACACGCCTGCGAATCTTACGATTACACCGCAGCGTTCGCTGGCACCTACTTATAAGACGGTCCCTATCTAACGTTCGTGGGGCCTCGCACCCAACAGTGCGCTTTTGATGTTCGGAAATGGACACCAAGTAACGCTTGCGGACAGTCGCGATTGAAATGGACAGCGTAAGTCGCTGAAAATGCGCGTGCGCTATTGGCAGAGGACGTGCTCCTACTTCCGAGCGCATGGATATTTCAAGACCAGATATCAAGCAGAAAAAGATGCGCCGCCAATGGCTCGTGATGGGGGTGGGCGTTTTGGTGCTGGCCGGCGCGGCTCTCTTTGTGTCGCGGCTTAAGCCTGCGGCCCCCACTGTCGACCGAGCAACTGTGTGGACCGATGAGGTCAAACGGGGACCGCTGCTGCGTCAGGTGCGCGGGCCCGGCACTCTGGTTCCACGAGAGGACAGGATTCGGCTGATTCCTGCAGAGACCGAGGCGACGGTCGTGCGCATCCGCGTGTTGCCGGGGGCGAAGGTTGAACCCGACACGGTGCTGATGGATCTGGTGGATCCGACGGTGCAGCAGGAATTGCTGGACGCTCAGTTGCAGCTGAAGGCAGCGCAGGCCGATCTGACGAACGTAAGAGCAAAGCTGCAGAGCGATCTGATGACGCAGAAGGCCGCTGCGGCCACGGTGGGCGCCGACTACAGCCAGGCGAAGTTGCAAGCGCAGACGGACAAATCGTTGTATGACCTGGGCGTGATCAGCGGGCTGACGTACAACGCTTCGAAGGGCAAAGCGGATGAGTTGACGACGCGGGACGGGCTGGAGAAACAGCGGTTGACGCTGAACGAAAAAGCCATTGAGACGCAGATCGCGGTGCAGGAGACGAAGGTTCAACAGGCCCAGGCATTGCTGGCGCTGAAGCAGAAGCAACAGGACGCGCTGAGCGTACGCGCGGGGATCAGCGGCGTTCTGGTCGATCTGCCGCATCAGGTGGGGGAACACGTTGCTCCCGGAACTACGCTGGCTAAGGTTGTCCAGCCTGATCAGCTGAAGGCCAGCCTGAAGATCGCCGAGACACAGGCGCGCGATATCCAGATCGGACAACCCGCCGAGATCGACACCCACAACGGCGTTATCCCGGGCAAGGTAATGCGGATTGATCCGGCGGTCGTGAACGGAACGGTGACCGTTGACGTAGAACTTGCAGGCGCTCTGCCCCTTGGCGCCCGTCCGGACCTGAGCGTCGATGGAACGATCGACCTGGACCGGATGGTAAACGTGGTCTACGTGGGCCGCCCGGCGTTCGGCAACGAAAACAGCACGATCAGTCTCTTCAAGCTGAGTGCGGACGGCAAGACAGCAGTTCGAGTACCGGTAAAAGTTGGACGAGCTTCGGTAAACAGCATTCAGGTGATTGAGGGTCTGCAGGAAGGCGACACCGTCATTCTGTCGGACATGAGCAGATGGGACAGCACAGACAAGATCCGCCTGGAATAGGCAAGGAGAGCATGAGCATGGCAGAGACGATTATCGAGATTGAGCAGCTGACGAAGATCTTCTACACGGACGAGATCGAGACCCATGCGCTCTCGGGCGTTCACCTCAACATTGAGCGTGGAGAGTATGTCGCTATGTCGGGCCCTTCCGGATGCGGCAAGTCGACGCTGCTTTCGATCATCGGCCTGCTGGATACACCGACCAGCGGCAACTACACGCTGAACGGCAAAGCTGTGGCGAACCTGAACTTCGCCGATCGCTCGCGCATCCGCAACCAGGAGATCGGCTTTATCTTCCAGAGCTTCAATCTGATTGGCGATCTTACCGTTGCCGAAAACGTCGAGCTGCCCCTGACCTATCGCACCGGCATGCCTGCTTCGGAACGCAAGAAGCGTGTGCAGGAGTCGTTGGAACGCGTGAACATGGCTCACCGTATGCGGCACTATCCGGCGCAGCTCTCGGGCGGTCAGCAACAGAGAGTGGCGGTGGCGAGAGCGTTGGCAGGTTCGCCGTCCATCCTTCTGGCAGACGAGCCTACGGGAAACCTCGATTCAAAGAACGGCGAAGCGGTAATGACGTTGCTGAAAGACCTGCACGATGACGGAGCGACCATCTGCATGGTGACGCACGATCCGCGCTTTGCGGCGCATGCGGAGCGGCAGATACATCTGTTCGATGGCAAGGTCGTAGCCGAAGGAGAGCTGAGCAGACTCCTTGCGGAGGTAGAGGGATGATCGCTGAGATGGTGAATGACATGAAGGCTGATTTTCGCGAACAGCCGGGATTTGCCGTAGCACTGATTCTGGCTGTCGTGATGGGCGTCGGGTTCAATGCGGCGGTCTTCTTCATGGCGGATGGAGACGGTCTGCGGCTGAGCGCAAATGGCGGTGATCCGGTCGAGAACCAGATCAGTGCGATGCGGTCACATGTCTGTTCGGCTGAACCAAAGCCAGGATTCACCGTGATCGTCGGCATGAGGCAGTACAGCGTGGAGTTGAGCGTGCCTCTGCCAAGTGTGCACTCCAAGGCTAAAACTGTGCGCTCCAACGTCGCGGATGTGATGCGCTGCCATGGAACAAAACAGGCTGCCTAGATCCTCCCTAGTCCATGAAAAGAGGTAAGCGATGAACCGATTGTTACAGGATGTGCAGTATGCGCTGCGTCAGTTGCGGAAGGCTCCCGGGTTTACTCTGACGGCGATTATGACGCTGGCACTTGGGATCGGCGCGAATGCCGCTATCTTTACGCTGGTGCACGCTGTGCTGCTCAAGAACCTGCCGGTTGCCGACCCCAAGACGCTGGTGCGTGTTGGTGATCAAGACGATTGCTGTGTCAACGGCGGTACACCGGAAAATAATAACTATTCGCTGTTTGCTTACGACCTGTATACGCATCTTCGCGACAATACTCCGGAGTTTGAGCAGTTGGCTGCAATGCAGGCAGGGGTAGGTTACGGCTCGATTACGGTGCGAAGCAATAAGAGCAATGCGTTGCCGAAGGCGTCGCGGGGAGAATTGGTCTCCGGCAACTATTTTCAAGTTTTTGGATTGCAACCTTATGCGGGACGGCTGTTGACAGCGAACGATGACGTCGTGGGTGCGCCCATGGGAGTGGTCATGAGCTACCAGACGTGGCAGCGTGACTACGCTCTCGACCCTGCGGTTGTCGGCAGCACTTTCGTATTGAACACGTATCCGGTGACCATTCTTGGAATTGCTCCGGCCGGATTCTACGGGGATCGGATGACAGACACGCCGCCGGATTTCTACATCCCGATGGCGCTGGAGCCCATGCTGGGGCCCGCCCACCCGACGAGCCTTTTGCATCGCAAGGAAGCGAACTGGGTCTACATTCTGGGCCGGGTCAAGCCAGGAGTTGAGATGGCTTCCCTGCAGGCCAAGATGAGCGGGTCGCTTCGTAACTATCTCGCACAACTTTCGCTTTATCAGAAGGAAGATGAGAAGAAGAACCTTGCGCAATCACATGTGGTTCTTACACCGGGTGGAGTCGGCATCGCAAATATGCAGCAGGAGTTCGGCACGGGGCTTCGGCTTCTGATCTCTATTTCTGCGCTGGTTCTGCTGATCGCATGCGCCAACATTGCGAACCTTGTACTCGTCCGTGGCATGGCTCGGCGGGCGGAGACCTCCATTCGCATGGCACTGGGTGCACAGAGAAAGAGACTGATTCGACAGATGCTCACCGAGAGCGTGGTGCTCTCATGCATGGGCGGCATTGCTGGGTTGGCGGTTGCGTATGGCGGCACGCGAGTGCTTCTAGCTATGGCCTTTCCAGACGCTACGAATTTGCCTATACACGCGAGTCCTTCTCCAGTCGTGCTGACGTTTGCATTTGGGCTTTCGCTGGTAACGGGGCTGATCTTCGGGATCGCGCCGGCGTGGGTCACGTCTCATTCCGAACCCGCCGAGGCATTGCGCGGATCGAACCGATCGACGAAGGATCACTCGGGATGGCTGCAACGATCGCTGGTCATTCTGCAGGCGGCGCTCTCTCTGGTGCTATTGGTCGGCGCAGGATTGATGGGGAAGAGTCTGAATAAATTGGAGAATCAGGACTTCGGGGTCGAGACGCAGGATCGGATCGTTGCGCACTTCAACCCTGAGAATGCCGGTTACAAACCTGAACAGTTACAACCACTTTACGAGCGGATCGATCAGGGACTTCGTGGGCTACCCGGTGTAGAACGAGTCGCTCTGTCTCTGTACACCCCTCTCGAAGGAAATAACTGGGGCGAAGGAGTCGTAATTCAGGGTAGGCCAGAGCCCAGGGCAGGCGACAATATTGGCGCTTCGTGGCTCCGCGTCGGGCCGGAGTTCTTCGATATCGTAGGACACCATGTGATTCGCGGACGTGGAATTACGGCGCAGGATACGGCAACATCTACTCCTACAGCAGTCGTCAATCAGGCCTTCGTCAAAAAATTCTTCCCGAAGGGAGAAGACCCTATTGGGGTTCACTTCGGCGTATCGGGTGTTGAAAGCTCTGGCGACTTCGAAATTGTAGGGGTGGTTTCAGACGTGAAGTACAACAACGTGCGGCAGTCAGTGCGCGCCATGTACTTCAGGCCGCTGCTGCAAGTTGCCCATACGAAGCCAGAGTACGACATTCGCTCGCTCTACGCAGGAGCGATCATGATGCAGACCAAGGGGCGGGTCGACGGGTTGGAATCGCAAGTGCGCCGGACATTGGCGAGCATCGATCCAAATCTTACGGTAACGCGCTACGACACATTCGCTGGGCAGATCAGGGGGCAGTTCAATCAGGAGCGCTTGATTGCGAGGCTAACGTTGATGTTCGGCGTTCTGGCTCTCATCCTGGCGTCAGTCGGGCTTTATGGTGTGACGGCCTACACGGTTGCGCGACGCACTCCTGAAATTGGCATACGCATGGCGATGGGAGCAGGACGCGGCAGCGTTGTTGGCATGGTCCTTCGAGAGGCGATGATGCAAGCTGGAATCGGTCTCGCGATCGGAATCCCAGTCGCGCTATTGTGCGTCCGGTTTGTGCAGTCGCAGTTGTATAGCGTCGCCGGTCATGATGTCACCGTGCTCTCTGCCGCGATTGCGACCTTGATCGGCTCAGCCTTCGCGGCCGGACTGATCCCAGCACGGCGCGCTGCCTCCACCGATCCAGTTAAAGCTTTGCGAGCGGAGTAGAAACCATGATCGAACTGAGAAATCTGGAACGCAGCTACAGGGCTGGGCATACGGAGACGTGGGTCTTGCGTCGCGTAAACCTGACAATCCACGAAGGCGAATTTGTAACCGTCATGGGTCCATCCGGCGCAGGCAAATCGTCGTTGATGAATGTGCTCGGAATGCTTGATGATCAATGGAAAGGCGAGTTCGATTTCGACGGCGTCGCCGTACAGACCTTGAACCGCAAACAGCGGGCCGACCTTGCCCGGCGGCGAATCGGCATGGTCTTCCAGAGCTATCACCTGCTGGATGATCTGACCGTAGCCGAGAACATCGACCTTCCCTTGTCCTATAAAGACATCCCAAAGTTCGAGAGACAATCGTTGGTGGCCGACACACTTGACCGCTTCAACATTGTAGGCAAAAAGGATTTGTACCCTGGACAACTCTCCGGCGGCCAACAGCAGTTGGTGGGAATTGCTCGCGCAGTCATTCACCGGCCCTCGTTGCTATTGGCCGACGAGCCGACCGGAAACCTGCAATCAGCACAGGCAAAAGAGATTATGGAGATGTTTCATTTATTGAATCAGCAAGGCACAACGATCGTACAGGTGACGCACTCCGAGGCCAATGCAAAATACGGAACCCGCACTATCGAACTGCGTGATGGATGGATGTACTCCGACACCGCAGCCAAGGTAGAGGAGGTACATTCGTGAGAAGGTCCGCCTCACTGCTGAGCCGCGTGAGTCTTGTGGCTCTAATAACTGCGTCTGGAGTCGCGCAGGAGACTGTTGCACCAGTACTTCGACTCGACATTCCCCATTCAGACAATCCGATCGGGGCATATCGCGCGACGCACGTACCCAGTCCGAACCTTGCGAATTCGCCTCGAATTGATGCGTTGGTACATGATGGCGTCCTTGAGTTGTCCTTGAAAGATGCGATCGCCCTCGCACTTGAGAACAACCTTGATCTGGCAATAGCACGCTACAACATTCCGATTGCACAGGCAGACATTCTGCGAACGCAGGCCGGCGGCTCTTTTCGCGGGGTCAATACAGGCGTGGTGCAGAATACACCCGGCGGCGGCGTGGGCGGCTTCGGTTCAGGCTCGACTGGTGCGGGCGCCGGTGGAACCTCGGGAGGCGCGGGCGGCGCAGGATCAGGTGCGTCGGGTCTTGTGCAGTCCACGCTGGGTGCAGGCACCAATGTCCCTTCGTATGACCCTTCCCTTACGGGTTCGTTCAACATCGAGCACTATACTCAGCCTCTCTCGAACACGTCCATCTATGGCATTCAAACCCTGCAACAGAACACAACGAACGGCAACATCGGATATTCGCAGGCGTTTCCGACTGGAACTATGTTTTCTGCCATCTTCGAGAACAGCCGCGGCGCAACGAATAGCCCGAACAGCTTTCTAAATCCGACATTGAACTCGTACTACCACGTCGCGCTTCAGCAACAATTACTTGCGGGATTTGGCTTTGTTCCCAATCTCCGATTTCTGCGGATAGCGAAAAATAATCAGAAGATCTCCGACGCAGCTTTTAAGTTGCAGGTCGTTACGACGATCACACAGATCGCCAACATGTACTGGGATCTGGTGGCAGCCTACGAGGATGAGCAGGTCAAGAGCCGCTCGCTCGATTTCGCAAACCAGACATTGGACAACAACCGGAAACAGCTCGCCTTGCAAGCCATTCCAGCTATGGACGTGATGAAGGCAGAAGCTGAGGTCGCCAATCGCGAGCAGGACCTGACCATCGCGAAGTCCTCGCTGCAGTTTCAGGAGCTACTGATAAAGAATGCCCTGACAAAGAACCTGGACGACCCGATACTCGAAGCGATGCCGGTGCGCCCGGTCGATCAAAGCACGATGCAGGATAGTGCAGTCAAGGGTCCGACGGAAGATATTATCGCGCAAGCGTTGCGCGACCGCCTGGAATTGACCGAATCCAGCATCGATCTCGACAGCCGGCGCATCAGCCGCGACGCAGCTCGCAATGCTCTGCTTCCATCGGTCTCACTTAATGCTTTCTACGGCGGCACGGGACTTGCAGGCCAGCCGAATCCTGTCTCGGGCGAGACATCGACCGCGCCGACCAACTGGGGAGGTGCGGTAAGCAACGCATTCAACAACACTGCACCTGACTACTACGTTGGACTCTCCGTCAACGTCCCCATTCGCAACCGTGTTGCGAAGTCGGATCAATACCGCTCAGAACTGGAGACACGGCAGTCGGAGCTGCGCCTGCAGCAGTTGAAAAAGCAGATTCGTATCGAAGTGCGAAACGCCCAGTATTCCCTTGAGCAGAGCGAAGCACGCGTGGTTGCCGCCCGAAAAGCGCGCGACCTGGCACAGAAGACCTTTGAGATCACCGGCAAAGAACAGGAGCTCGGAGCGGGCTCCAGCTACCAGACTTTGACGGCACGCCGGGATTTCGCAGAAGCCGAGTCCGCATTGGTTGCCGCGATGACGGCCTACCAAAAGGCTAAGATTGAGTTGGAACGCGCGGTTGGGTCTACGTTGGACGCGAACTCAATTTCGATAGAATCGGCAAAGACAGGAATCGCCCCGGGTGGGCAGTAACGCAACTGGAGTAGAGGATGATAGTGGAGCACATGGGCATCGGCGACAAGGCGGCTACAGCAGTGGAGACGCCTTACAGGCTTCTGATCGCTGATGACCAGCCACACATTCTCGAAGCTCTGCGTCTGCTGTTGAAGCCGGAGCGCTACGAACTTGAGATGGTGCGTACGCCAGCTCTGGTGCTTGACTCGTTGGCACACGAGAGTTTCGACGGCCTGCTGATCGATCTGAACTATACGCGCGACACGACCTCCGGGCAGGAGGGGTTGGATCTTGTTTCACGCGTGAGAGAGCTGGATGCACAGTTGCCCATCGTCGTGATGACCGCATGGGGCAATATAGATCTCGCGGTTGAAGCGATGCGGCGCGGCGCGGGTGACTTCATCCAGAAGCCTTGGGAGAATGCGCGACTGCTCAGCGTTCTTCGGACCCAGATGGAGTTGCATCGTAGCCAGAAGCGCGCACAGTGGCTGGAAGCGGAGAACCGCATTCTGCGAGCTTCCGGCGCGCCGGACTTTATTGCATCAGCTGCCTCGATGCGACAAGTGCTTGAGACAATGGCGCGAGTCGGCCCTTCGGACGCAAACGTTCTCATCACCGGTGAACATGGAACAGGCAAAGAGGTCGTTGCACAGACGCTGCATCGACTATCATCCCGCGCAACTCGTTCTCTGGTAGCAGTGAATACAGGGGCGTTGCCGGAGGGAATTTTTGAGAGTGAACTCTTCGGCCATGTAAAAGGGGCGTTCACGGACGCACGCGCCGATCGCATCGGACGCTTCGAACTCGCCAATAATGGAACGCTGTTTCTCGACGAGATTGCAAACATTCCGGTTCGTCAACAGGCGAAGCTGCTTCGCGTGCTCGAGACCGGCGAGATGGAACGCGTAGGTTCGTCAAAGACCCAGACGGTCAACGTGCGAATGATCTCTGCAACCAATGCGGACCTGCGGGTCGAGTGCGCAGCCGGACGCTTCCGCGAAGATCTTCTCTTCCGTCTCAATACTGTTGAGATCAACCTGCCGCCATTGCGCGAGCGTCGCGACGATATCCCTGCTCTCGCAGGTCACTTTCTCGCACGGTATGCTGCACGCTATCGAAGAGCAATTCAGGGCTTCGAACCCGCGGCGCTGCAACAGATGTTGCATCATAGCTGGCCTGGCAATGTTCGCGAACTGGACCACACGATCGAACGTGCCGTCCTGATGGCCCGGGGAGATCGCATCGAATCGGCTGACCTCGGATTAAGTACGCAGCGAACGGCCGCGCAGAATCTTGATGAGTTGAGCCTTGAGACCGTAGAAGCGATTCTGATTCGGAAGGCGTTGGCGCGCGCATCGGGGAATGTAAGCCACGCTGCCGATGCACTCGGGCTGAGCCGGGGAGCGCTTTACCGGCGAATCGAGAAGTATGGCCTCTGACGAGCGGCCTAGCATCACGCCTCAACGCACGCGTCTGCCACTTGCCGCATCACGCCGCCGTCTGAGCTTTGAAAAACGTCTGCGGCTCTGGCTTTACCTGTTGGGTGTGCCTGCGTTTGTGTTCTGCTGGCTTCTGTTATCGCAACACTCTGTTGAGATCTCCATTCAGTGCATTGTCTTGCTGATCTTCGTCGCCAGCTGGGCCTTTGCCGTCTCGCTTTTGACCGAACAAATTACTCGTCCCTTGCAGACATTGTCGAACGTAGTAGCTGCACTTCGTGAGGATGACTACTCGTTTCGAGCACGCGGTGGGCGCAGAAACGACGCGATGGGCGACCTTGCGTTGGAGATCAACGCGCTAGCGACGATGCTCCAGAATCAACGGGCCAACGCTCTTGAAGCGATGGCGCTCCTGGAGCGGGTTATGAGTTCCATGCAGTCGCCGGTGCTTGCCTTTGATCCGCAGAACAGACTGAGACTACTAAACGCAGCGGCTGAGCGTGCCTTTGGACTACGTGCACAAACCGCACTCCGGCACTCTGCGGAGAAGCTCCAACTCGCATACTTGCTCGATACCAACGATGACGATCTCATCTCGCTTGGAGATGGACACCAAGCCGCACGCTGGGTCGTCAAGCGGACGAGCTTTCGTCTCCGCGGCGTACCGCACACACTCCTCGTCCTCTCTGACGTAAGCGCCGCATTGCGGGAAGAAGAGCGAGTAGCGTGGGAGCGACTCATTCGCGTACTCGGACACGAGATCAACAACTCGCTGACCCCGATCAAGTCCATCGCCGGCAGCCTGCGGGCACGACTCGCTTCCCTCCTCGCCGTCGATAACAGCGACCGCGATTTCGACAGCGGACTTGAAGTCATTGAAAATCGAGCCGAGTCTCTCAATCGCTTTCTACAAGCCTACCGGCAGTTGATGGGCCTGCCCGCGCCAAAGCTTGCGCCTGTCTCGCTGGCAGCGCTGATCGATCGAGTGGCTCGGCTGGAGAACCGCGTCAACGTCACCGTCGCCCACGCTGAAGATGTAACCCTGAGAGTCGACGCTGATCACATCCAGCAGGCGCTTATCAACCTGACCCGCAACGCAGCAGAGGCCGCGCTAAGCCCTGATGCAACCGGCGAGGGTTCTCCCGCCATAGAGATCGAATGGGAGTGTACGGCCAACGAAGTCGTCGTCACCGTCACTGACAACGGGACAGGGCTGACCAATGCTGGCAACCTCTTCGTGCCGTTCTACACGACAAAGCCGAGCGGCACCGGTATCGGTCTCGTGCTTGCTCAACAGATTGCGCAGGCGCATCGCGGCTCTGTTCAACTGGCCAACCGCAGTGATGGCGTAATTGGATGCAAAGCCCAGCTTAAGCTCCCACTTTCCTAGCGACTTGCTGCAAACCCACCTTTACTAGGAGACTTTCCACTTCGTCGCCAGCATGTTGAGCTTTTCGTCTAGCGTGGGCTGCGGTTTATGCTGCGGTCGCACTGCCTGTTGACGTTGCGGCGGCCCCTGAAGTGCCTTGATGGAAAGAGCGATCCGTCGGGTCTTCACATCCGCACTCAGCACCTTCACCTTGACGATCTGGCCCGCCTTCACCGCCTCCGACGGATCTTTGATGAATCGGTTCGACAGTTCGCTGATGTGAACCAAGCCGTCTTGATGGACTCCAATATCAACGAAGGCGCCGAACTTCGTAACATTGGTGACGATGCCTTCCAGCACCATCTCTGGATGAACATCGGCAAATTCACGCACCTGCTCGTTGAAGGTCGGAGCCACAAATTTGTCACGAGGGTCGCGGCCCGGCTTGCGCAACTCTTCCAGGATGTCGTTCACCGTGAAGGTTCCCGCCGAAAGCTTCTTTGTATCCACCTTGGCAAGCAGCTGCGGATTCTTGACCAGCTCATCGAGCGGAGCCTCAAGCAGCCGAGCCAGCTCCTCAACTACCGGATAGGATTCCGGATGTACGGCCGTCATGTCGAGGAGATTCTCGCCATCACGGATGCGCAGGAACCCAGCAGCCTGCTCAAAAGTCTTCGCCCCAATGCCCGAGACCTGGTTAAGTTGTGTGCGAGAAAGAAACTTTCCATGTTCATTTCGATAGCTGACGATGTTCAAGGCAATCCGTTCCGTGATGCCCGATACATATCGCAGCAGCGTCCACGACGAAGTGTTCAGATCGACACCTACGCGGTTCACGCAGCTCTCAATCACGGTCTCAAGCGATCGCTGCAACTGGCGCTGGTCTACGTCGTGCTGATATTGGCCCACACCGATCGACTTCGGATCGACCTTCACCAGCTCTGAGAGCGGGTCCTGCAGCCGACGCGCAATCGAGATTGCACCGCGGACGGTCAGATCGAGATCTGGAAACTCCTGCCGCGCAATCTCCGACGCGGAGTAGATGCTTGCTCCCGACTCGCTCACCGTTACCGAAAAGATATTGTCCAGCTTCCGCTCACGCAAAAACTCTCGAACAAAGGCATCCGTCTCACGCGAGGCCGTTCCGTTACCAATTGCAATGGCGCGAACGTTGTGCTGCAGCAATAACGTCTCAAGTGTTTTGGCTGCGGTCGTAGCGCTATTCTTCGAGGTATGCAAATAGAGAACGTCGTGCGCAAGAAATTTGCCGGTCTCATCGACCACCGCAACCTTGCACCCAGTGCGCAGGCCCGGATCGATGCCGAGGATCGACAGCGGGCCGGCTGGCGGAGCCAATAACAGATGGTGCAGATTATCGCGAAATACCTGGATCGCATCCGTATCGGATCGTTTTTTCAGTTCCAGCCGTATCTCACCTTGAATCGAAGGATTCGAGTAATCGCTTCCATGCATCGTCAATCGCCAATTCCAACTGCGGTGTCCAGTCGCCTTGTCGGCGCATTACACCAGAACGCATCACAGATGCAGCGCGCAGAGCATCGAGCTCGATCAGGAAGTAAAGCACCGACTCCGTCTCGCCTCTCCGGATCGCAAGCATGCGATGCGATGGAATCGTCTTCACTGCCTCACGATACTCGTAGTACATCTTGAATTTTTCTTGTTCATCGACTGCATCGATAGCCTTCCGGCTCACGATCACACCTTCATCGAACATCAGCTGTCGCAAAGCCTTACGTAAATCTGCGTCTTCGCTGATCATCTCGGCCACGATGTGCCTCGCACCTTCAAGCGCTTCGTCGACGCTACCTACCTCCTTCGCTATATCTACAAAGCCGGCGGCGAACTCTGCCAGCGGCTTATCTGAGGGCTCTTGGCTCCATAGATAGAGGGCCAGAGGCTCTAACCCTTTTTCACGAGCAATAGTTGCCTTAGTACGGCGTTTGGGACGGTAAGGCAGGTACAGATCCTCAAGCTCGCTGCGGTCGAGCGTCGCTTCAATTCGCGCCTTCAATTCATCCGTTAGCTTGCCCTGTTCGAGAATCGACGCGAGGATCGTCTCACGTCTCGCCATCAAATCCCGGAAGTAAGCGAGCTTCTCCTCGATGTCGCGAATCTGCACCTCGTCGAGGTTGCCCGTCGCCTCCTTGCGATAGCGCGCAATAAATGGAACGGTTCCACCTTCGTTCAGTAGCTCGATAACGGCAACGAGCCCTCGCATTGGAATGTTAAGTGATTGACTGACATGAAGCAGAATTTCAGGGGAGAGAGTTTTTTGTTCAGACATGGTTGCTCTGTCTATCGTAGATGCTTCGGCTCTGGAAAAGCGTGTTGCCATTCCGAAGAAGAGGAGGAGTTCTACACGCAATAAGCGAGAGTCGCTGACTAAAAGAGAACGGACCGCCAGGAGGCGGCCCTGTAGCTCTTCATGTTCGCAAATATTAGAAGATCAACCGCAACGACATCTGTATCTGTCGTGGACTGCCGATGGCGCTGGTGACGTAGCCCAAACCGCTGGGCTCATTGAAGAAGCTTCCTGCCTGATCGAGCGACGGAAAGCCGTTGTAGGCCTCGTTTTGCGAGACGTTGTCTTTAGGTACATCGAAGCTGGCAGTATTGGTCAAGTTGAAGATATCGAATGTATAGCGGAGGGACATACGTTCGGTGACATTCATCTGCTTGATGATGGAGAGGTCGGAACGCTTTTGAGCGGACTGGCGGAAGATGTTGCGCTGACCGCTGGTGAAGTCGGTCTCGAAGGGATCGTTGGACGGAACGGCGCCTCCAAGTCCTCCTGGACTGATAAGCGGGAGA
This sequence comes from uncultured Acidobacteriaceae bacterium, assembly GCA_963738855.1. Lineage (GTDB taxonomy): Bacteria > Acidobacteriota > Terriglobia > Terriglobales > Acidobacteriaceae > Edaphobacter. The sequence continues at coordinate 1,017,493 of CAVTYC010000001.1, forward strand.
GTAAAGCAGTCGGCCTTCAGAGCTGGCTCTCCGAAGGCTCCAGAGTGACCCGTCTTCGCATTCTGCGGAGTGCATCCGGGGGCAAGAGGCACGATGGGGTTCGTGATGCCGTCGGCTACGCCGTAGTAGATGCTCCCCACTGCACCGGAGTAGTCGATGATACTGTAGGGCTGGCCACTTTGAAGGATGGTAATTCCGCTGATGGACCAGCCGTCGGCGATCTTGCCGGCAATTGAGGTCTTCGAAAAAAAGGTGGGGAGCTGATAGAGGTACGTAAAGTTCACGACGTGAGTACGGTCAAAGTCTGAAGAAGCGTAGCCATCGCGAAGGTTGAGTGGATTGTTGCCGTTGTAGAAGAGACCCATCCCGCTCTGCTCGTCGAGAGCATGGGAATAGGTATAGGAGACTCCGATCTGGAAGCCGTGCGTAAGGCGCTGCTCAACGTGGACCTGGAGCGCATTGTAAGAAGAGATGCCCGAAGCCTTATAAGTCTCCGATTCTGCCGAATATCCCAGGTACGGAACGCGAAGGTCGATGTTGCCTCCCTCGTAGGTAGCCAGATAGGGCTTTCCATTGGGCAGGTTAGCAGGCGCGCAGTTGTAGAAGCAGAAGGAATTTCCCTCTTGCTGCACAGCATAGCCATACGTATAGATCTGGTTGTTGATGTGGTGGGAGGCGGATGCGATACCGGCCTGGTTGAAGGGAACGGGTATGACCTGATGGCGGCCGAGGTTACCGACGTATCCAACTTCGATGGCGAGGTTATTGCGAGGCTGCCATTGGACGTCGAAGGTGTAGTTGATGGTGTAGGGCAGCTTGTTGTCCTGGGCGTAATTAGCGAAGGAAAACATCTGCGCGCCGTTCTCGATCTGGGCGGGTGTCGGGAGGTAGTGTGTAATATCGGCGGCTTTGCCGGTGGGCTGGTTAGGCGTCGATGTGCCAAAGGGAGTGGACAGGCTGAAGGGACCTTCGCATGCCGAGGCTACTGTAGGTTGCGGATCCTCAGGATTGCACTGGACGGCGTTGACGAAAGGCGGGGACTGGACGACGCCGAAGGGACCGCCGGTGACTTCGCCAGCCGCGTATCCCGGTGAGAGGTAGGTAAAGAGCTCGCCGCGATCATAGTAGATTCCAGTGCCGGCGCGAACTACGACTTTACTGTTGAACATCTTCGGCTGCCATGCGGCACCGATGCGCGGACCGAAGCCCCATTGGCGTCCAGTCAGAGTAGTTTTGCTTGCTCCCGGCGTGGCCTGCGTGTTGTTGCTGGCGATAACGAAGCCATTGTTCGGATAGCAGTCCTGCGAGGATTCATCGCCATTCGTGAGACACGCGGTGTTGAACTGGTAGGCCGACGGATCGAAGTTGAAGATGTTGCCGTACTTCTCGGTGAGGCCACCGTTCCAGTCATAGCGAATGCCGACGGTAAGCGAGAGATTGGGCTTCACCTGAAACTTGTCCTGAAAGTACGAGCCGACTTGATTGGCACGATAGTAGCGGTTGGCATTGCCGACGAGGAAGGTCGTCGTGGTGAAGTCATTGTTCTGGTAGGAGATGTTGCCTTCGAGAAAGTTAGCGAAGTCCGCCGTCGAAATCATGCCCTTGTTAGTGCGCTGGTTGCGGATGTTGAGCTGGGTGTAAGAGTAGTTCCCGCCAAAAGCGAAGGTATGCTTACCGAGAGTCCAGGTCGCGTTTGCCGATGGCATGAGACGGTTCTGGAAGAGGCCGGTAAAAGGCCCCTGAGTGAAAGCCCCTGGGCCGACGTTGAGGGCCTGATCGTAAAGCCCGTCCGGGTTCTGGTTGTTGGCGCTGCCGTTCCCGAGCACGTCGACGATGCTAATGCCAGGGAAATATGTGGATCCGAAGGCGCTGATTCCAGCCTGTGAAGGACCAAAAGGCTGATCGTTGACCGCGTATGCCTTCTGGCGCACGTAGCCTATCGTTTGCACAACAGACAAGTTCGGCTTCAGGAGGGTCGTGTTGTTGATGGAGAAGACGTGACTGCCAGCGTCGAGGTGCTGCGTGAAACCCGGAACATTAGAGTATGCGTAGGGTGCGTTCAGGGGATCGTGCTGATAGTAGTACTTGAGCGCGAGTGTGTTCTTCGAGTTAGCATTCCAGTCCAGGTCTGCGACCGCTTGATCGGCATGGAAATAAGCGGTGCCGGGAATGGAGGCGTTAAACGGGACGTTCTGTGTGGGGGTATTACCGGAAGAGGAAGGGATCATGAATTGCCCATTGGGCATCTTGTAGTTAAGGAGAAAGAGGGCCACGGGGCTGACGCCGCTGGGTTGGATGGCATCCTCGCCGGTGAGGCCGAAGTTCTGATTGGCCAATGCCGCAAGAGTGCCAGCGCTGCGATCGTCAGTGAGCCCTGGAGGAACGGTCAGGCGGGAGATGCCGATCTCCTGATCGCTAACGTGGACGTGCTGGTAGGCGATGAAGCCGAAGAGCTTGTCCTTGATGATTGGCCCGCCAAGAGTAAAGCCGGCGTTATAGCGATGAAGCTGCGGGACCTTCTCGTTCTCGGGGATACTGTCGTCTTGCTTGAAGAAGAATGGCGCAGCGTTGAGCCAGTCGGTACCCCGGCGGAAATATCCGCTCCCGTGATATGCATTTGTGCCTGATGAGGTGCTGAGGTCGATGTGCGCGCCTGAGGTCGAGCCTTGTTGCGCGTCGTACATCGAAGCGTTGACGCGAACCTCTTGAATGGTCTCGGGCGCGGGAGTCGGGAGTGCTTGTCCGATAGCGAGGTAAACCGAGGCACTGCTCTGTTGTGTTCCGCCAGCGCCCAGGTTGCCTACACCGGTGTTGTTGACGATACGCGCCGAGGCGACCTGGCTCGTGCTTTTACCGTTGAAGAGGTTACTGCTGTCAACGCCATTGAGCAGGAACGAGTTGCTGGTATCACGCTGACCGTTGGCCCATATAGGCTGATTGCCAAGTCCGGAGTTCGCGCCTGTGCCACCGGGGAGTTCCGCGCTGACACCAGTCGAAAGAATCGCCAGACCGGTAAAGCTTCCTGTCGGCAATGGAGCCGATTCGATCTGCGCCCTGTCCAGAACATATCCGTTCGTCGTATCGACAGCGTTCATCAGAGGGTTCGCCTCAACCGTCACAGCCTCCGTCACAGAACCGACTGCCATCTGTGCCGGCAGCGTCACGTACGATCTGCCTGAACAAGAATCCCCGGAAAGCGCGCCGTAGAGAAACCCTCGCGCTTAAACGTCAACGTATATGTCCCGATGGGAAGGTTCGGAAAAGCGTAGTTGCCGTTAGAGTTCGACTGCGCGGTCCGAGTCAGGTGTGTTTCGTCCTCGATGGCCGTGACCGATACCTCCGGCAGAATACTCCCCGAAGCATCCGTCACAATCCCCACAATTCCGCCAAGCGTCTGTTGCGCACTAGCTGTCTGTATCAGGAATAGTCCGGTAAGAACAACGCAACAAAGAAGAACGTTAGCTTGAACTTTGGAAAACACCACGGCGTCACCTCGCAGAGATGGTTGCGGTTATCCGATTTTTTGTTGCAAAAACGTCTGATCAGACAGCGGAGAGCTGTCGGTGGATGTGGCTCTTTAGAAAACGAAACGCTGAAGTTCGGCCTTCAGCACAGTTAACATCACAGCCCGATCAATTTTGTCGTCAATAAACCAGAGCATAGACGAAACCCCTACGATGTCAATTGGAAAATTTCGACTCAGCATCCACCCCATCAAAACTTACTCAAAATCAGGGATCAACCGGACATATGCCGCGCGATGTACCAGCCGTGCATATTGCTTGCCTCGTCTTAACTCTGGCCCACGTCACACGGCAAAGCTATGCTGGAAATCAAATGCCAACCCCAAGCTCCGTACCCTCTCTGAACTACTCCGACCTGCTTCAGGTAGCACTCGCCGAAGCCCACACCGGCCTCTCCGAAGGAGGCATCCCCATCGGCGCAGCCATCTTCAACCGCCAGGGCGAACTCATCAGTTCCGGACACAACCGCCGCGTCCAGCAGGACGATCCCTCCATCCACGGCGAAACCGACGCCTTCCGTCGCGCAGGCCGTCAAACCTCCTACCGCGATCTCATCATGGTGACCACGCTCGCTCCCTGCTGGTACTGCAGCGGTCTGGTACGTCAGTTCGGATTTCGCACCGTCGTCGTCGGCGAGTCGCAAAACTTCTCAGGCGGCATCGACTGGCTTCGCTCCATCGGCGTTGAGGTCATCGATCTCGCCTCACCCGAATGCATCACCTTGCTTGCCGACTACATCCGCGAAAACCCACACATCTGGAACGAAGACATCGGCGAACCCGCGCCCTAAGAAAGCACTGATCAAATCGCTGTTTTGAAGGGGCGTGGCTTCAGCCACGCCATGAGTGCAGACAAATCAATGGGGCTTTAGCCCCTGAGGGAATGCTGATGCGGGCTAGCAGACGTAATCAGACCTTCCCTAAATCACACGCCGACTAAGCAACCACAGCACGCCGCCGCGAGACCGCATACCAGCCCATCCCGCCCGCAAGATACGCCACATACACATACGGCAGATACCGATACGGCGCAGGAGGCACGGGAAATACCGTCCCCACCATAGCCAGCAGCGTAGCTACCGTCGCAGTCACCGAAAGCACCACCCCACCAACACCCAGACGCCCCCGTCGCCGCAGATGCACAGGCAGCGCCACCGCGACCAGCGCATAAGCAGTCAGAAACCCATACACCGCCAGCGTTCCCATCCATCCATACACATCCGCGCCGCTCGATCCCCGCTCCACCAGAACCGCAACCGGAACAAACGCCAGCACACCCGCCAACACACTCGCAGCCCCCGGAGTCTCCTTCTCCGCGTGCGTCTTCGCAAACCTGCCATGAGCCAGCCCATTGTGCGCCATCAGCATCAACACACGCGCCGCGGCAATCACACACGCCAGGGTCCCCGCGAACATGCTCACCAGAACGCCAGCATCGATCACCGGCCCTGCAAAGCTCACGCCCGCCCTCTCCGACAGAAACCGCATCGGAGCCGTACTCTCCCCCAGCCCCGGCGTCACTCCATGAAAGCTCAGCACCTCCCCATACGCGCAGACAATAAAGAACACGCCCGCCAGCGCCGCGCTCTGCAACACCGCCCGAGGAATAGTCCTTAACGGCTCCTTCGCCTCAGCGCCCAGCGTCGTAGCACTCTCAAACCCCACAAAGCTGAACAACGCCAGCATCACGCCCAGCCGCACCCCAACCGGCGTCACGCCTTGAAGCCGCAACTGAGCCTCATCGATACGCAACCCATGCTTCCAAAGCAAAAGCCCGACCACCAGGCTGATAAGACACACCGACACCGCCTCAATCCAAAGCATCGTCTGCGTCGAAATCTTCACGTCCCGCCACGCGATCCACACCGCCCCACCCGCGCACACCGCCGCCAGCAGTCCCGCCGAAACATGCGGCCCAAACCGCCCCAGAAACACATACGCATAGCTGACAAATCCGCCGATCACCGAAGCCGCCGTCATCACGTAAGCAAAGAACAGCGCCCAAGCCGCCACCGCAGCAAACGCCGGAGGCAGTGTCTCTCGCGTGTAAACATACAACGACCCAGGCGAAGCCGAATCCCGCGCAAACGCCGCAATGCACAGCGCCATCAGCGCAATCCCCACCATGGCCAGCGCATACGCCAGCCATGTCCCATTCCCCGCAAGCGCAAACACCAGAGGAATCGTCAGCGTAGGCGAAGTACTCGGCGCCATGGTCGAGACCGACTGCGCCAGCGTCTCCAGCGGCGACAGCACACCACGCCGCAACCCATACGAAGCCTCGACGACCGCAACCTTCTCGTTGGCAACCACTCCAGAAGAATCCATCCGATCGCCTCACCCGCCACGCAGAGAGCAAGCCATCACAACGCCGGAGAGCACTCGCACAAGCGCAGCAAACCTACCCCTCGAAAATCGTCACCGGAAAGCTAGAGTCTGAACCCTCCGCAAATCTGCGTCAATCGTTTTCATCGCGAGCCTACCGCTTCTTCGGAATCACAACCTCAGCGCCCACTCCCACCGCATGCGTCTCCGCAAAGTTCCGTTGATTGATCCCAACACTCAACCGCCCGCGCGAATCGATGTACAGCAGCCCCTTGCCCACCGCTACATCGCTGAACGTCTTCACGAACGGAAGCTCATGCCGCTTCCCGCCAATCTCCACCGGAACCACATCGCCCAGCGCATACCCAAGCTGCGCAAACGTCTCCGCCGGAACATTCAGCACCAGATTCCCAAACGGCCCATCGGTCCCAATCACCTGCCCGTGCAGTCCCGCAGCATCCACCGTGGCATAGCGAATATCCAGCCGCACCAGCTTCGCGACATCCACCTCCGGCCCCGCCGTAGTCCAGTCATCTCCGCGAGCAAGATGCGCCGCCGCGGGCGAAAAGATATCCCGCCCATGAAACGTCGATGACATCTTCGCCCCGATCATCCACTCGGGATTCTTAATCTCCCGCGCCCCCACAATCCCATCGCGATCCTGCACCAGCGTCAGCAGCCCATTATCCGGCAGTACAAAATACTGTCCCTTCTTCGACTTCGCAATAATCGCCTTCCGCGCGCTCCCCACCGTCGGGTCCACCACAACAACGAACACCGCGTCATCCGGAAAATATGGAGCCGACCCCGCCAGAAACCGCGCCCCTTCCGCAATTCCGTACGGTGTCACCTGATGCGTAATGTCCAAAATCCGCACACCCGGAGCAACACCCTCCATCACGGCCTTGCAGATCCCCACCGCATCATCGCGAACATCGAAGTCCGTCATGAACCCGATCGTCCGCAGCGCCTTCGCATCCCGCTGCCCCAGCGCTACACGCGGAGACGACCAAACCAAAGCCCCCAACAAAATCCCGCAAACCAAATTACGTCGTCTCAAGGCAGTCATCTCCGAAAAATGAAAATTTCCTCAACAATACCGCAGAGCGCGTTATCTAGGCATTGCAATGACGATCCCCGCATTTCGAGGGTACTCTGAATAAGTCCAGATCCCCCTTTTGAAAGGGAAGCCGTTTTGAAAGGGCGCGGCTTCAGCCGCGCCGTAAGCTGACTCAATTTCAATGTGGCTTTAGCCACTGAGGGAATCTTCCCCGCCGAAGAGACTTCTTCCGCAGTCACCGAAACGTCTCACCCGCACTATCGGAGCGGGGCACAACCCGGAGGACCCAAAGATAATGCAAACCATCTTCTTGCAGGCCGCCCTGAATGGCGACCGGGTTCACCCGGCAGCACCGCGCGATCCGACTGCTATCGCGGAAGCGGCTCGCGCAGCCGTGGACGCCGACGCTCAATCGGTGCATGTTCATGCGTTCGACGATGCTGGCCGGGAGACTCTCGACGGCACCGCGTGCGCTAAGGTACTCCGCGCAATCCGAGCTCTCTGCCCTTCGACTCCGATCTCCTTAACAACCTCAGCGGCGATTGTCGGGGATCCAGCAGTGCGTTTCCGTATCGTCGAAGCATGGGAAGAAATGCCTGACCTAATTACTGCGAATCAAGGCGAAGCGGGAATCGTAGAGCTTTGTGAGTTACTCCTATCACGAGGCGTCGGTATCGAAGCTGGATTGCTGAGCGTAGATGATGCGCGAGCTTTCGTGCTCTCCGGATTGGCAGGCCGGTGTCGCCGCGTCCTTATCGAGCCGCTTAACGCCGACCCTGAGGCTGCCGTTCAACACGCCGCCAGCATGGAGGACATTGTCGTATCCGCAGGCATCACACTGGAGCAGGTTCACCACGGTTACGACATGGCGTGTTGGGCAGTCAATCGACGTACCTCGATAGAGGACATGGCATCCGCACCGGGTTAGAAGACATTACGTTACTACCTGACGGGAAGCAGGCACTGGACAACGCTGAATTGGTCGCGGCAGCCGCGCGTTTGATCCGCGAGCATGTACGGCCTTCACTCTGCGAGATCACAGAATAACCTCGTCATCAGTGGTATAGTTCCCCGACTGGAAATGACAGCTCCACCCATACCTCTGGGACATCGCCTGCATCTCCACCAACATCATTGAGGAGAAGAAATCTCCATGCGGCATCTCCGAAGCATCGCGTTTCTAACTCTACTGGCTTGCGTAACTCCCGTAAGAGCCCAGGCACCCCAACCTGCGACGCGTCCGGCACGCCCAACCCCACCCACCCGCGACCCTCACACCCCCGGCTACGTCACAGCCACCGAACTCCCCGACGGCACCAACGCTCCGCGCAAACACCGATGGAAACTTCATCCTCGGCCCCACCCACACCCCCGCACCCGAGGCATCTCCGCAACAGGACGTACCGCAGGGAACGGTCTCTCAGTTCACCATGAACTCCACCGACAGCAAGCTCTACCCCGGCATCGCAAGAGAGCCCGACACCTTCGGCACGCCCGATCCCGCAGACCCCGCCAAGCTTATCGTCACCACCAGCCACCCCGCTCCCTACACTCGCCGCGTCACCGTCTATGTACCCAAACAATACGTTCCCGGCACAGCCGCGCCCTTCATCATCGGAGCGGACGGCCCCGACCGCGACCTCTTCACCACCCTCGACAAACTCATAGCCCAACACCGAGTACCCGTCATGATCGCCATCTCCATCAGCAACGGCGGCGGCGATGCCCAGGGCAGCGAACGCGGCCTCGAGTACGACACCATGTCAGGCCGCTACGCCGAGTTCGTCGAGACCGAAGTCCTTCCTCTCGTAGAGAAGCAATACCAGGTCAAACTAACCAAAGACCCCGACGGCCGCGCGACGATGGGCGGCAGCTCCGGAGGCTCCTGCGCCTTCATCATGGCCTGGTACCACCCCGAGCTATACCACCGCGTCCTCACCTACTCAGGCACCTACGTCAACCAGCAATGGCCCTCCAACCCGCAAACACCTCACGGCGCATGGGAGTTTCACGAACACCTGATCCCCAACAATCCGGCCAAGCCACTGCGAATCTGGATGGAGGTCGGCGACCGAGACTTCCTCAATCCCAACATCATGAACGACCACATGCACGACTGGGTCGTCGCCAACGAAAACATGGCCCGTGTGCTAGCCGACAAGGACTACCACTACCAATTCGTCTTCGCCCGCAACGCCGGGCACGTCGACCACGCCGTAAAGCAACAGACCCTGTCCGAAGCCCTCGAATACCTATGGCAGGACTATCCCATCGCCGAAACAAAGAAGTGAAGACAGGAGAAGGAGGACAGTTTTCCACAGAAATCCTGTCAAGCCCCCATCCACCCTATCCAACTGACAACAAACGACATCCATCTGGCAATTAATTTCGCTCCACTCGCTATACTGGTTAAAGAGCTCGAAACAAAGTTCAAAAAGATAGCCCCGGCCACCAGCCGGGGCTATCTCCTTTAGAAAGAGTATTTTACCCGTAACCACAATGGTTGCACGATTTTAGCGGAGGCTATTCCGCTAACTCGTTGCAACCATTTGACTTTTAAGTTGCTCCCCCCAGGGGGGGCCAGAAAACGGAGATTCGATTATGCAATACGACCTATGCCGACACATCAAGACCAACGGCCTCCAGTGCCAATCACCCGCACTCACTGGCGGCCCGTGGTGCTACTTTCACTCCCGGCTCCACCAGAGCCACCAGAACTTCCGCTACACGCCACAAACCCGCGGCTACCTCATCCCCGGCCAGCACATCGAACTCTGCGCCCTGGAAGACCGCGAGTCTGTCCAGTCGGCGCTCTCCATCGTTATCAACGCTCTCGCTACTGGCAAGCTCGAACCGCGCCGCGCCACCGCGCTGCTCTACGGTCTCCAGCTAGCCGGCTCCAACGCCGCCCGCATCAGCAGCCCCATCGCACGCGATATAGTCCGTACCGTCGAGTCCAGCCCTGAAGGTCTCGATATCGCTGAAGCAGGCACCGTCATCGAAGACATTCCCTGGTACGAGCACTTCGAGAACGAAATAAATGACGACGAAGACGAAGAGGAGGAGGAGGATTGCTGAAGCCGCCCCGCAAAAGCGTGCTCCTCCTTTCTCTGTAACAAGACAACCATTGGTACCCCGCGTGGTTCAGGAAGTCCGTGTTTCCGCCGGCAAAGGAAAACTGCACCGTAGAATGAGGGAGGGCCCGGTAAGTTCAGGAGGTAATTCCATCTCATGAACCTTTTTCTGCGTTTGCTGCCTCGGCGAACTCTTGCTGTCTTCCTCCTATTCAACCTAAGTCTCAGCGCGCCCCAGGCCAACGCTCAGCAGCCGGCCCCCAAGCAAAGACAAAGCATCGGGCTGGTCTTTGAAGGCGGTGGCGCGCTGGGACTCGCCCATATCGGGGTCGTTCGATGGCTGGAGGACCACCACATTCCAGTCGACTACGTCTCCGGAACAAGCATGGGCGGACTCGTCGGCGGACTATATGCTGCCGGATTCACCCCCGAAGAGATGAAAGTATTCGTGGACGGAATCGATTGGCATAGCGTCCTGAGCGGGCAGATTCTCTTCCAATCGCTGAGCTTCCGGCGCAAGGAAGACAAGCTTCTGTTCCCGAACCGGCTGGAGTTTGGACTCAAGCACGGAAGGTTTAACCTGCCAAATGGCTTGAACTCCGGCAATGCGGTGGGTTTGCTGTTCGACCGCACGCTGCTTCCCTACTACGATCTGCAGAGCTTTGATGATCTGCCAATTCCGTTCCGTTGTGTGGCGACGGAGATCATCTCTGGACAGCCCCACGTCTTCAAAGATGGCTCGCTGCCGCAAGCGCTGCGGGCGACGATGGCGATTCCCGGCGTCTTCGCTCCGGTGCATCACGAAGACTTGATCTTCTCTGACGGCGCCGCAGTGGATAATATGCCCGTGGATGTCGCCCGTCAGATGGGCGCGCAGGTTGTGATTGCATCCTACCTCGACTCGGGGCCAACAGACCCTGCGACCCTGACTTCGTTGGTCGGTGTCGCAGGAAGAAACGTCTCCATTATGACCGCAGCCAACGTTGCCCGGAGTCTGAAGAATGCCGACATTGTGATCTCTTCCGATGTGAGCAAATTCGGCGCGCTGGATTTTATGCGAAGCGACGATATCATCCCGATCGGTGTCAAAGCCGCCGAGGCAATGTCGGAGCACCTGAAGAAGTACTCATTGAACGATGCTGACTGGGCCGAATACATCCATCAGCGTGAGTCGCGGCGGCGAACCAAGGTGCCGGTTCCGGAGTTCGTTGACATCTACGGAGTTGAGGGATCACGGCAGCAGGATCTCAAGGTGAAGTTTGAGAAATTCGTCGGTCAACCAATCGATGTCGACAAGCTGGAGCGCACGATATCGGATATGCTGGGTACAGGATTGTATGGGACGATCAACTACACCATCGTAGAAAAAGATGGAAAGCCGGGACTGCGGATAAGGCCACGTGAGAAAGATCACGGCCCACCATTCGTGAACCTCGGTGTGAACATCCTGGCGGATGCCGCGAACAATGTTCAGTTCGGCATAGGAACTCGTGTGACACTCTTTGGTCTGGCGGGACCTGGATCAGAAGTGCGTATAGACGGACAGGTAGGCCAGCCGGCGGCACTTGCAGGAGAGCTCTTCAAACCGTTCAAGGCAGGAAGTCGCGCGTTCGTTGCGCCGCATGCGTACCTGACACAGCAAATCGTTCCGTACTATCAAGGCACCACCCAGCTCGATCAGTACAAGATGAGGCAAAACGGATTTGGGGCGGATGTAGGTTTCCAGTTCAATCAAAGAACCGAACTGAGGTTTGGCCAGGACTACCAGTGGTATAACGCTGTCCGAACGATCGGGCAGCCGATTGGTAATGAATTTCACCTGACTCCGTGGGTATCGGCCGCAAAGTTTCAATACCTGGGACAGGATGACATGATGGTCCCTACACGCGGCACAACGATAGGGACAATCTACAACTACTACACGCAGAGGCCGAACGATTCGGGCGGCTTGTCGCAAATGGTAGGACGGATTCAGCACTTCATTCCGATACGAGAGCGCGGCCATCTGTTTACTGCGATACAGGGCGGAACAAGCTTTGGCGCAGAAAACCTTGGACTTGCGGGCGTCACGCTCGGCGGCCCGCTACGATTGAGCGCCTACAGCCGGGATGAATTGCTGGGGACGGACTTCTTCCTCTTGCAGGGAGGATATCTGTACCGGCTGGCACGGCTCAATCCTGTGATCGGAGACGCCATATACGCCGGCGGCATCTACGAGATCGGCAAGATGTACGGCGGCAATCCGGAAACGCCATCACTGCCAAATGACGTAACCGGCTTCGTGGTCATGAAGACCCTAATCGGCCCAGTACTGGGCGGACTTAGTATCGGCGACGGTGGCCGCTGGAAGTGGTACATCGGCGTGGGACGGGTGTTTTAATAAAATCTGGTTGGATTGCAGTGCTGCACTTCGATCGACATTGACTGCCGGGGTGAACGATTGGGTTGGAAGAGGATTGGGGCGGTCTCTGCCGTCGGGCTGATTTTACTGGGGTTTGTATCGTGGCCAATCGTTAGAGCTCATCTACAGGCAATCGCCATCTTGAGGCTGGTGAGCGGGCAACCGGTCCCAAAGCTGCTCAGTGCGGTGATTGAGGAACCGGTTGAGAGTAAGGAGATCGAGTTCCCTGCCGGAAGTGCAACAGTACGCGCTCGAATGTACCTTCCCCGTAAGCACACGCATGCTCCGGCTTTGATGGTGCTACACGGCGTGCATCATCTGGGTATGGATGAGCCACGGTTGATGAGCTTTGCTGCTGCTATGGCGACTTGTGGACTGCAGGTGCTGACGCCCGAGCTGCCGAACATCAAGGACTATCACATTGATGCGGATTCGGTGCGAACCATCGAGGAGTCTGCCCAGTGGTTTGCTGCTCAAACAGGTGGGCCCGTAGGTGTGATGGGTTTGAGCTTCTCCGGCGGGCTGGCGCTTGTAGCCGCCGCCGACCCGATCTATGAATCCAGCTTCAAGTTTGTCTTCGCTGTCGGCTCGCAGGACGAGATGAGCCGTGTCGCGCAATACTATCTGACCGGGCGTGAGTTGCGGCCTGATGGCTCGGTAGAAGAACTCTCTCCGCAGGAGTATGGTGCGCTGGTGCTTGAGTATGAGCATCTGGAGGACTTCGTTCCGGCGAGCGATGTGGCCTCGGTGAAAGCGGTGCTACGTGAGCATCTTTATGAAAATAAGCAAGCCGAGCTGGGCGCTTTGAGCAAAGCTACAGTGGCGCAACGAGCTGAGGCGGTTGCGTTGATGGATACGAATTCGCCGAAGACTCGGGCCAGGCTGGCGACGGCGGAGATTCTGCGGCATAAAGAGATGGCTGGCCTGTCGCCACATGGGATACTGAAGACGATGACGACTCCGGTGTACCTGCTGCACGGAGAAGCGGATAACATTATTCCATCGGCAGAGACGCTGTGGATGGCGAATGAACTGCCGAAGAGGACGCTGCGGGCCGCGCTGGTGAGTCCAGTGCTTTCGCATCTGGATCTCGATGGCGCGAAGCCTGGAGCTTGGGATGAGTTGAGGCTGGTTCACTTCTTTGCGCTGGTGATGCAGGCCGTCGAGAGAAACTGAGGGAGATAGATGAGCAAGTTTGTGACACTGGATGAGATACGGGATGCTAAGGAGCGGATCACCGGGGTGGCGGTGCGGACTCCGCTTTATCGGGTGGAGCGTGCAGCGCCTACGGATGTCCAAGGTTGCGGAACCAGAGTTCGATCTCTACATCAAGGCTGAGAGCGAGCAGCCGATTGGGAGCTTCAAGCTGCGCGGAGCTTACAACATGGTGGCGCAACTTTCGCCGGAAGCGCTGAAGCGCGGAGTGATTACTTACTCGAGCGGCAACCATGCGCAGGGTGTGGCGTATGCGGCGCGGGCGCTGGGAGCGAAGGCTGTGATCGTGATGCCGGACGAATGCTCCTGAGGTGAAGAAGGCGGCGACGCGGGCGCTGGGAGCGGAGATTGTGGAGGTGGGCCCGCGTCGTCCGAGCGGCAGGATCAAGGCCGAGGAGTTGGTGGCGAGGTTTGGGTATGCGATGATTCCGCCATATGACGCACCGCAGATTATCGCTGGGCAGGCGACGTGCGGGCTGGAGATTGTGGAGCAGTTGCCGGGGGTGGAACTGGTGATCTCGCCGGTGAGCGGTGGTGGGTTGTTGAGCGGTGTTGCCACGGCGGTGAAGCTGGCGGCGGAGGCTGGTCTGGCGCGGCCCGATGTGCAGGTTTGGGGCGCGGAGCCGGAGCTGGCTGCAGATGCGAAAGAGAGCTTCTACTCGAAGACGCTGGTGGAGTGGCCAGCGGAGAAGACGACGCGGACGATCGGCGACGGATTGCGCACGCAGAGCCTCGGCGTGTTGAACTTCGCGCATGTGTCTGCGCTACGTGGATGGGATTGTATCGGTGACCGAAGAGGAGATTTTCGCTGCGATGCGAGTGATGCTGATGGCGACGAAGCTGGTCGCCGAGCCGAGCGGGGCGGTAACGCTGGCGGCAGCGCTGTTCCACGCGGATGAGCTGCCAACGGTGAAGAAAGTGGCCGTGGTGTTGAGCGGAGGGAATCTGGAGCCGGCGCTGCGGGAGCTGTTGGAGAGTGAGTTGGCTGCAACGTGTGCGGTAAATGCTTTCACCGGGTTAGCAAGGCGTCTAATTACAAAGATGCGGGTTGAGTCTTATATGCGCGATCGTTTGCTGAACTGGTTTGGCTGGGGCGTCGTCCTGCTGGTGAGTTGCGGCAGCGCGCTTGGCACAGAAACACGAAAAATAAATCCGGGTATGATCGCGCGGCGCGGGCAACTGTATTGCACGAGGCAAACGTGTATGTCGCTGCGGATCCGGATTCGCAACGAATTTCGCTGGTGACTCCGGGGCATGAGGTCGTCATCGTGGAACGCAGCGGACCGTGGGTGAAGGTATTCGCGAATACCGATATTGAGGATGACGCACGAGGAGAAGCCGGAGTTCAGCAGCGACGAGACCGCAACACCGGCGTCAGGATGGATTCGAGACAAAGGCGTTGTGGGGCCGACGACTCCGGGCGGCGATGTAATTCTGTATGGAACGGCTGCGAACCTGGAGGATGAAGCCTCGCGGCCGCACGCCCCCAAGGGTGCAGCTCGAGGCGGCGCATCTGCTGTATCGACGAGTGTCAGAGTACTATCCGGATTCGCCGCTGGCGCCGGAGGCAGCGTGGCGATCGGCGGATGTTCGCTGGCAGCTCGATAAGCTGGACATCAGTTCGCTTCCCTCGGCGAAGGAGCAGGACGCTTACTCTGCGGCCGCGATCTACGATGGCGAGATGAAGAAGGTGATCAAACGGTATCCAGGCACGAAGTATGCGGCACTGGCGGCGTACGAGTTGCTGGACAACAAGCTGTGCGGTGACTGGCAGGGACTGCCGAAGTGTCCTGAGATGGAAGCGGGGCTGTACGAGAAGTACGCGCAGCAATTTCCCGATAGCCCTAAGGGCGCCGAGGCGCTCTACAACGCGACGTACCGCGAGGGCGTGGTGGTGACGATGTACACGGTGCAGGAGGACAAGAAGAAGGCCGATACTGCGGCAGCGAAGCACACAGGATGCTGGCTCAGGAGCTGAAGGCTAAGTATCCGCAGTCGGACTACGCGACTCGGGCAGCCAGCATCGCGTTATCGCGTGTCAGCAGGGGATTCCGCATCTATGGAAACGATCGTGACTAGTGCTTCCTTGCCCCGCTACTATCGTTGTCGATTGATCGCGCCCGAAGATGCTGCGGCAGTTGCGGAGTTGACCGGGCAGCTGGGATATCCAGCCTCTGAAGCGGAGATTACCGAACGCATCAAAGCTTTGCTGACACGCGCGGAGGATCAGGTCGGTTTTGTTGCGTGCCTTGGCGATGAAGTAGTGGGCTGGATCGAGGCTTCGATTGTGCATCATCTGCAGTCAGTTCCGCATGGGCTGATCGGCGGGCTGGTGGTGAAGGATGGAGTGCGGAGTCTCGGCATCGGCAGGAGGCTCTGTGCTGAGGTGGAGGAGTGGAGCAAGGGTAAAGGAATGACTCTGCTACGCGTTACCTCGCGGATGCACGCGGGAGGATGCGCACCGGTTCTATCTTCGCGATGGGTTTCGGCAGACCAAGACCTCCGCAGTGTTTGAGAAGGTTCTCTTCTAGAAGTCAAGCTCTTGGCAGAAACGGCATATTCATTCGGAGGATTTAGGATGGAATTATGTCGATTTTCAAAGTAATTATTCTTGCCATTGTGCAAGGCCTGGCCGAACTGCTGCCTGTCTCGAGTTCCGCTCACGTTGTCGTGGCGGAGAAGCTTATTGGGCTTGACCCCTCGTCGCCGCAGATGACGCTGCTGCTGGTAATGCTGCATACCGGCACGATGTTCGCCGTGATCGCGTACTTCTGGAACCAGTGGAAGAAGACGTACTTCTCCAGCAGCGATGCGTTCAAGCGGTTTGCGATCCGCGTGATCTGGGCGACGATTCTGACGGCCGTCATCGGCTAGGTGATCAAGAAGCTGATCGAGAGGACGCTGTTTCAAGGGACTCCGAAGGCTGAGATCGAAGACCTGTTCGGACGGCTGGATCTGATTGCTCCGGCGCTGGCTGCAGTTGGAATCCTGATTTTGATTGCCGGACTGCTGGAGAAGCGGCGCATGGGTGCACATCCGAACGTCTACGGCGATAGCGTGACGATGAGGCAGGCTGGATGGATCGGCGCTATTCAGGGACTCTGCCTGCCGTTCCGCGGGTTTTCGCGTTCTGGGGCGACGATCTCGACCGGAATGCTGACGGGTGCGAGTAAGGAGCGGGCCGAACGGTTCAGCTTTGCGCTGGCTGTGGTGTTGACCCCGCCTGTAGTGGCACGTGAGGCTCTGCGGCTGATGAGAGCATCGCATGAGGCCGCTGCTGCCGGCACGCCGATCGACTTGCATGGCAGCGTGGTGACGAGTCTGCTGGGTGCGGTATTTGCATTCTTCGCCGGATTGGTGGCGTTGAGGTGGCTTAGCAGCTGGCTCGAAGAAGGACGCTGGTATCTGTTTGGAATTTATTGCTTGGTGGCTTCAGTTGTTGTGTTTTATCTGCATCATCTTGGATATTGAACTTCATCGGCATGAAAAAAGAGAGAGGGCGGCTTGAAATATCAGTCCCCCTCTCTTTACGTTCGGATGGTTACTTCGCTGCGAGAGCATCTCGATGGCTTCGGACGTAGTCGTGGGCTGTGAGGACGTGGGCCTGCTGCTCGGCCAGAAGCTGGCGTACTGGAAGAGGAAGATCCTGATCCAGCGCGTCTTTATATGCAGTCTTAGCTTCGTCTTCTCCTTGTTCTGCGGTCTCGAGGAGGGTGTGGTCTCCGCCACCCAGCCTGGCCTTCAGGTCACCCCATACGCGGTGTAGGGTACCGGCTGTTGTGCCTGATTCCTTGATGTCGTGGACGCCGTTCTGGTGAAGGATCTCTTCAAGATCGCCACGGAAACTGGCACGTTTGAGTGACTCAGCGAGGAAGTAGCGCTTCAGTGTCTCGTCCTTCAAATGCTCGCCAATGTCGGCAAAGCCTTTTTGGCTATCCAGAAGGGTGTTGATGAGCGAGTTCAGGGCGCGCTCCATCTCGTGCTGCTTGGATGTATCGGTTGGCATAAGGTCCTCAGGTTCTTTGGATTGACTTGCGTGAGCGGTTGGAGCAGGGTCCGCCGGCTGCGCGCGATTCTCCTTTGCCGGCGGCAAGCAGGAGAAATCGCGAAAATCCCGCGCCCCTGCCAACCGGTACGAAGGGCCGCCGGGCCAGAATGCGCCCAACGGTGCATGTATAGGGATAGATGCGCGGTTGGGACGTGGGTTTGCATCCGGATACCCCGTGCAGCACGATAGGCGTAATTTCTCTTGCGCTCTGGGATAATCGGAGGTGCTCTGGTGGTTCACGGCCTTGTTGCAGACGACGCTGATGTGCAGCTTGCTGCGCTGGTGCGAAAGAGGTTGCGCGTACTCCGGAATGAAGGCTCCCCAATGAAAAGCTTACGACTTGTTTCGACACCGACGCGCAATCGCCGCCTGAACGAGATTATCGGGATGACCGTGCTGGTGGGCGCATGCCTGTTGCTGCTGGCGCTGGTCAGTTATACGCCGTCGGATCCATCGTTCAATACTGTGGGCGCGTATGTTACGGGGCGGCCGGCACACAACTGGACGGGAATGGTCGGGGCTTACCTGTCGGATGTGATGCTGCAATTGATCGGGATTGCTGCGTTCTTTCTGCCGTTGGTGGTGGGACGACTGGGGCTTTGCTGGATGCGGTCGCGGACGGCTGGTTCTCCGATGGCGAAGACTGTGGGCCTCGCGATGTGGGCGGTGTTTGCGCCGGCTGCGATTGCGCTGCTTCCGGGGCATCTGATGTGGCGGCGTGCGTTGCCTATTGAGGGAACTACCGGACGGCTGCTTTCGGACTTCCTGGTGCACTATCTCAACCTTCCCGGCGCGTGCATTGTGTTGGCGTTGATGGTGGCGTTGTCGCTCTATCTGGCTACGACGTTCACGTTCAATACGGCGAGAGAGTGGGCGACGATCCGGTTCAGCTTTATCCAGGCACTGTGGGATCGCTGGGTACGGTGGCGTGAGAAGCGGGTCGGGGCAAACCTCGACACGGAGACTTATGGCAGCAAGCGCGAGCGGGCCGATGCGAAGGCTCGGCGGGAGCGTGAGCTGGCCGAGGCGGCTGAACAGCAGACTCAGGAGGCAGAGCGTACCACGCTTCTGGGCAGCCTCTTTGGATGGCTCGGACGGAAGAAGAGGGTCGAGCGCATCACGCTCACTCCGCACGAGGCCGTCGAGCAGGCGTCGATGTGGCGGAACATGCCGCGGACGCTGGTCGATGCTCCTCCTGTGACGCCATTGAGCACTGCGGCAGCAGCGGCTGCTCCGTTTGCAGAGGCGCTGGCTAAGGCAGCAGCGCCGAAACATGCCCTCGATGACGAGTCGAACTTTGCCGATGGCACCTTCAACTTCGGTGCGAGTGAAAGCGGACTGGTGGTATCCGAGCCTGTTCCGATACGCATGGCGAAGAAGCCGGTGGAAGCGCCTGCTCCGGTCGCTGCGTTTGCTCCGGCCGTTGCTTCGGCTGAGGAACATATCTCCTTTGGCAAGCGGGCTGACGCGGACATCAAGCCTGTGACGATTGTGCCGAAGAGTGTTCGTGGCTACAAGTTGCCGCCTTCCTCGTTACTGCACCGAAGTGAGGAGCAGGCTGCTGTGCGCGAGGATGCGCTGCGGGAAGAGGCTCGCGTGCTGGTGGAGAAGTGCGCCGAGTTTGACGTTGATGGGCAGGTGACGCACATCAATCCCGGGCCTGTCGTGACGACCTTCGAGTTCAAGCCCGAGGCTGGTGTGAAATACGCTCGTGTTACTGGTTTGGCTGATGATCTTTGCCTCGCGATGGCTGCGGAGTCGATCCTGATCGAGCGGATGCCGGGTAAGAGTACGGTCGGGATTCAGGTTCCGAACAGCGAGCGCGAGACGATCTGGCTGCGCGATGTTGTGGAGTGCGAGAGCTTCGCGCAGTCAAAGAGCAGACTGGCGATTGCGCTGGGCAAGGACATCAATGGCCGCATCGTTACTGCTGATCTCGCGAGCATGCCGCACGTTCTGATCGCCGGTTCGACCGGTTCGGGTAAATCAGTCGCGATCAACGCAATGATTATGAGCGTGCTGTTCAAGAGCACGCCAGAGCAGGTTCGCATGATCCTCGTCGATCCGAAGCGGGTTGAGCTTGGTATGTACGAAGGAATTCCGCACCTCTTTACGCCGATCATCACGGAGGCGAAGCTGGCGGCGAATGCTCTGCGTAATGCCGTGCGCGAGATGGAACGCCGGCTGAAGCTGCTGGCGGCTAATCACGTTCGCAACATCGATCAGTTCAACAAGCTCTTCGACCACGGCAGCGAATATTTGTTCGAAGACGTGAATCAGGAGCCGCTGCCCTACATCATCATCATCATCGATGAGTTGGCTGACTTGATGATGCTTGATCGGGCGAACGTGGAAGAGTCGATCACGCGGCTGGCGCAGATGGCGCGTGCAGTCGGCATTCATCTTGTGCTGGCGACGCAGCGACCTTCGGTGGACGTCATCACTGGGCTCATCAAGGCCAACGTGCCGACGCGCATGAGCTTTCGGCTGGCGACCAAGGTCGACTCGCGCACGATTATCGATTCGAACGGCGCCGAGAGCCTTTTGGGGCGTGGCGACATGTTGTACCTGCCGCCGGGTACGAGCCGCGTGCAGCGTGTGCATGCTCCATTCGTGACCGAGAAGGAGATCTCCGCGGTGACTGCCTTCTGGAAGGCACAGGGCGAGGCTGAGTATGTTCATGGCTTCCTCGAAGGGCCGAAGGAAGACCCGGGCAAGGACGGCGACAGCGGTGCCGAAGGCGACAACAATGATCCGATGTACGACGACGCGGTGCGGCTGGTCTTCGAATTCGGCAAGGCCAGTACCTCCCTGCTGCAGCGGCGGCTGCGCATCGGCTATGGCCGTGCCGCTCACCTGATTGACATGATGTACAACGACGGTCTGGTGGGTCCGGCTGACGGTTCGAAGCCGCGCGAGTTGTTGAAGTCTCCCAACTGGATCAACGAGGTCGATACGGCGATGCGGTAGAAATTGACCCCCTCCCCCCGGATCGATTTGTAAGTTTCTATTTTTCAATTAGATAGAAAAATGATCGTCTGCAAAATCCTCCAAATAAACGGGTTACGGGCAAAATCGTCTTTCTAAAAGGCTTACACCGATTTTCACCGATCCCCACTGATTTGGATAAAACAGGAAAGCCCCGGTTTTGTCCGGGGCTTTCTTTACTTCTATTACTAGTATAGCGATTTGGGTGGAATTAATATGCCACGTGGATCTATTTTGTTTACTTGGAGATACGTGGTTTTTGGACTTGACAGGTTTTTCTGTGGATATCTCATCGCCACGTACGGTGAGACTGTCCATTGCTTCGGTCGGAGATGACGATTTTTTTGTGGGTTGAGGAAGAACAAAAGCAACGACAGAAGCAGATCCCTGCGGGATGACAAGCAAGAAAAGCAACTGCAACTGCAACAACTGCAACTGCAAAAGCAACGACAGAAGCAGATCCCCTGCGGGGATGACAAGCGAGAACGGTAAAAGCAATCGCCTTAAACCCGCGTGAGATAGCTGCTACTTCGGCAGTTTTTTGGACGAGTGAATTGCCACTACGCCAAGGGCGCAGACGACAACGAGAAGCGCGATCCACAGTAGGTCAGGGTATCGCTCGGTGAGGGGGCGGGAGTCGGGGCGCGGATGATAGGCGGGGTTCGGCAGCTCTGTTCCGAGTTGCGCTGTGTGCATAGGGGTTGCCGGAGAGAAGAGTCGGGCGTAGTCGTACTGTGGAGCCGTCAGGGTCGGGTCTCCGTAGAAGAGCGTGAGGGGTCCAGCGCTGGGCGCATCGAAGCAGAGCTTGCGCTCCCGCATCTCGAGGCGAACCGCTGTGACAGGAAGGGGCGCATCATCGCCGTTTTCGATCGCTACCTCTACTGTCGCGGCGCTCTGAAGGTTGGAGCCGATGGTTGCCGGGATGCTCAACTGCTGCTGGCGAATCTCGCGTCCGGACTGGGTGAGGTGTACGCGGAGAATCGTCCCGTTGATCGTCTCGGCTGATGAGGCGGGAGTACCAGCGGGACGGGCTGTGATGCGCACGTCGCGGCTGAAGTTCGACTTGAAGGCGGGAGCGAGTGCGAAGGAGACTCGCTCGATGGGAACGCGCTCGGGCAGGTTGAAGGTGGCAACTGTTTCGCGTCCGCGCTGCGTGATGGCGGTGGTCTCGGCGGCGGCGGTGTAGAGAGACTGGGCCTCGCGGCTGGGTGGAACGGTAGCTCCGCGAACCATCGCGGGCGTGGGGTTGAAGGTGCGGTTACCGGGCGCAGGCGATACGCTCAGCTCGATGTGAAGATAGGGAAAGCTCGACTCCTGCATGCGGAGCGTGGTGCTGCGTGAGAGATGCTGAGACGTGAGGTCGAAGAGGGTGAAATCGCCCAGGCTGGTGAAGGTCGCGGCGTTCGGATCGTTGAGGCCGGAGACGGTGGCCGTAGCGAGGAAGTCCTTGCCTTCAAGATCGAGCACGACCTCGGTATAGGGACGCGCAGGCATCGCGAAGTCGAAGACGATGGTGCGTCCCCGCATGCCTAGATTCATTACGCGTGCCGATTCGCTGTCTTGCTGGGCAGGCTCGCTGAGCGTGACGGCATAGGGGATCTCGCGGTTTCGCGCTCCGGGGGATTCCTGATAGAGGCGGAGGTCTTTGAGCGATGGAGCGGCATGGGGGAATATCTGCGAATCGATCGTTATGCAGGACGAGCCGGCACCGGCGGACAGCGTGATCGCTCGCTGATAGCGGAAAAACTGTGGATCGGCCACCGAGGTGTGCAAACCGGCGTCGGCAGCCTGCCAGAGGAGGAGCGCAAAGAGGACGGACTTCACTGGCCTGCCTTTGGGGTGGGGTCGGGGTGAGGATCGCGGAGCGCCAGCCAGTCTTTCTGGTAGGCGAAGCTGATTGCCATCAGCAGCGCGCCCAAGCCGAGGAAGCTGACGACGCGGTAGCCCTGGCTGAGGTCGCGCATGTCGTACAGAAAGGTCTTGGCGATGGTGAAGACGAGCAGCAGAAGCGCCTGCCAACGGATGAAGGCGGTGCGCTTCCAGAAGCCTACGGCGAGCAGCGCGGCTCCATAGAGCATTAGGAAGGCTGAGATGGCGAGCGATCTTTGCAGGTCAGCTTCGGGGTTTCCGGCGGCGTTGCTCCACGCTGTGTCGAGTTCGCGGACGCAGGCCAGGATCGCGACCAGGTTGAATGCGATGATGCATCCTCCGGCGATCTGCCGCCAGCTTGGAGAAGACTCATCGGGATACTGACGGGCATGAAGCGCAATCCAGGCTGAGGCAGCGAGCGCGGCGACTCCGAATAACGATGTGGCAAAGCGGGTGTTCAGGAAGGCGGTCTGCAGGTATCGATCGAAGAGGTACGGGAAACTGAGCAGGCCGAGGAAACCTAGCACTAGAGCGCCGATTGCGAGCCAGCGAAGGACACGGTGCACGCGAACGGGCGTGTCTTCGGCTCTCGGGATGGAAAGGTGCGCCGAGACCCAGAGCAGCGCCACGCCTTCTGTGAGCCAACCTATTGTGATCCAGCGTCCGCTTGCCTTCAGCGGGATTGCGATGGTGAGGAAGACGATGGCTAGCGAGAGATGCACAGCCGAGGCGACGCTGGTCTCCGGTAAACGCATCAGGCCCAGGTAGAGCGCGGCGAAGAGGACCATGACCCACGGAAGCAGGTCGTGATGGCCCCCGTCCTGCAGGAGCGAGTACAACGCCAGGGCAGCGAAGGCAGCGTTTCCGAGCGGGAGGAGAATCTCGGTGATGATGCTCGCTGTGCGTTTCTGTTCCGGAGAGCGGCCCAGTGCAACGCTGGCGAACGTTAGAAAGAAGAGGGCTACGAAGAGGATGGACGGGCGTAGCTGATCCGCTGAGTTAAACTGAATATACCAACCGATGAAGAAGGCTACGGTCGCGGGGAATGCTCCCAACAGGAGCCGAGGCCAGGGCTTCAGTCGTACCAGAACGACGGTTGCGACATCAATCACGAGGAGATAGCTGAAGAGAAATATCTGATGGTTGCTGCCCGTCGAGAGCAGCAGCGGAGTCGCGAAGCCTCCGGCAAGCGCATAGGCTGCTAGCAGCTCGCTGTTCTGTGACCAGGCCATATAGGCGTTCCATGCGGTGACCAGAATCATCGTGGCAAGCGCTAGGCTGGCGGGCATCAGGTGATAGAGCTGGAAGGCGGCCCAGAGGGAGAGGTACAGCACTCCGCTGCCCACCGCCTTGAGTGAGTAGGAGAAGACGCTGAAGCCCTGCCGGCGGAACCGTTCAGACCATAGGATGATTGCGGTCCCGGCGATCAAACCGGCTAGGACACGTCCTTGCTGCCCTACCCAGTGGTTGTCCATTGCGAGCTTGAGGAACCATCCCGAGCCGATGAGTAGCGCGAATATCCCGATGAAGTTGAAGAGCCGCGAGCCGATGCGGTTCTCGAGTGAGGCTTTGGATGGAGGTGCATTTGGTGCGGCGGCGATGGGTTCCGTGACGCAGGGTGGTGGTGGTACCGGCTCCGGAGACGCGGCGGGCGACGACTGGCGCAGCAGGGCTAATTCCTGCTCGAGTGCCCCGACCCGAGCCGACAGAGCGGCCAGTTCTGCCGCGACTTCGCTGTTGGATTGCATCGGATCTTCCTGCTGGTCTTTCTGCTCACCCATGGCAACTACTGTACCGCCATCGCAGGATAGAGTGGAACTTGGGCCTATCAATTGATACTCTTTGCCAACATGAGCAATGGCGCGGTGCGGGTCCGAGTATTGGTAGTCGATGATGATGCTATTAGCCGGGAGGTGCTGGCGCTGCTGCTGGCCAGACATGGGTACTCGGTGGAGGCCGCTGAATCCGGGGATGCGGCGTTGCTACGGCTGCAAGGGGTTCAGGATTCTCTGCCGGAGGTGGTGCTGACCGACCTGCAGATGCCGGGTTTGGCCGGTATCGAGTTGGGCCGCCAGATACGGGCTGTCTGTGGGCTGCAAACAATACTGCTGGCTATGAGCGGAAGTGAACCTGGGCAGGACGTCCGGCAGATGTTTGATGGATTTATTCAGAAGCCGTTTTCAGCGGAGATATTTGCGGCGGTGATCGCGGGCCTCACGGTCGCGTCGGCTGACGAGTGGATTCTTGAAGATGTAACCGTGCTCGATCAAACTGTTTATGAGAAGCTGGCCGAGTCCATGCCCATGGAGAGGATGGGTCAGCTGTATACGCTCTGCCTGGACGATGCGCGACGGCGTATTGGGGCCATGCGGCTCGCGGCATCTGGAGGGGACGACAATGTCTATCGCAAGGAGGCGCACGCCATCAAAGGCGGCTGTGGCATGGTTGGCGCCACTGAATTGCAAAGACTTGCAGCTTCCATGGAGACGAGGGGTCTGGACGCTACTAATCATGTAGCTACGCTTGATGAATTCCTGCTGGGCTGCGAACGGCTGGAGGGTATGCTGGTCGCACGCGAAATTGAACGAAAGAAAAACGCAACTCCAGATTTTTATAAGGAGATGGGAACGCATGATGAATGAAGTACTGAAGAGATCTGCCGAGGGAACCGCTGTTTTGACCGCACCTATCCGCATCGTCGTCGCTGATGATCATCCTGTTGTGCGCTTTGGCGTGAAGAACATGCTGGAGAGCGAGCCCGGCTTCGAGGTCGTCGGTGAGGCCGAGGACGGCGATGTTGCCATTACACAGACGCTGGAGGTCGAGCCGGATATCCTGCTGCTCGACCTGCTGATGCCGCGGTTGCCGGGCCTTGAGGCGATGCGCGCCATCATGAGCAAGTCGCCGCGGGTGAAGATTATCCTGCTGACCAGCACGATCTCGACCCAGCAGATCATCGAGGCGCTGCAGATCGGTGCTCGGGGGATCGTACTGAAAGACGCGGTAGCTGGCGATCTGTCAAAGTCGCTGCGTGCCGTGCTTGCGGGCGACTACTGGATCGGCGGCGAGCGCGTCGCCAACCTGGTCACGGCGCTCAACGAACTAATGAAGCAGGCCGCCTCTACGCCTGAGAAGAAGACGTATGGACTGACTCCACGCGAACTCGAAGTGGTGACCTGCATCGTCGAAGGCTGCAGCAACAAGGACGTCGCCAAGCAGTTCGCCATCAGCGAAGAGACGGTGAAGCGGCATCTCTCGAACATCTTCGACAAGACAGGCGTATCGACGCGGCTCGAGTTGGCGCTCTTCGCAATTGCTCACAAACTCGTCGTCCTCGACTAGGACGGCGATTGCGACAGCGTATTCAGTAAGATGGAAGCATGAGCGATCATGCCGCGGAAGACATTGTTGATTTGCTGGTGATCGGCGCTGGCCCCACCGGGATGGCCTGCGCGATCGAGGCCCAGCGGGCGGGCTTCACTGCGCTCCTGGTCGACAAGGGCTGCCTTTGCAACTCGCTGTTCCATTACCCGGCCAACATGACCTTCTTCACGACGCCGGAACTGCTGGAGATCGGCGCCATCCCGTTTTCCAGCCCTAACCAGAAGCCGAACCGCAGCGAAGCGCTCGAGTACTACCGCAAGGTAGCTGAACACTACGCGCTGGATGTTCGGCAGTACGAGACGGTCGAGCGTGTCACCGGTAGCGACGGCCGCTTCCTCGTCCATACTGTTGACCGCTTCGGTCGCAAGTTGGAACACCGGGCGCGCAAGCTCGTCGTCGCTACGGGCTACTACGATCTGCCGAACTACCTCGGCATTCCGGGCGAGGACCTCAACAAGGTCAGGCACTATTACGACGAGCCGCATCCGTTCTTCGATCTGGATGTCGTCGTGATCGGCGGCAAGAACTCGGCAGCGATTGCAGCACTCGACCTCTGGCGGCACGGAGCGCGTGTGACGCTGGTGCATCGCGGAGCGGAGATGCATCGTCACGTGAAGTACTGGATTCTGCCGGACATCAACAATCGCATCAAGAACGGCGAGATCTCGGCCTACTTCAGTAGCAACGTCACCAACATCACAGAGGACGAGGTTACGCTCGCCACGCCGCAAGGGCCGCTGACGCTTCCGAACCACTTTGTCTTCGCGCTCACGGGCTATCATCCGGACTTCGACTTCATCGAGCGGCTGGGAGTGACGCTGGACGAGGAGAACGATCGCGTTCCGGTGTGCGATCCTGCCACGCTTGAGAGCAATGTCCCGGGGATCTATCTCGCGGGTGTTATCGTCGCCGGGGAGCGAACGAACGAAATCTTTATCGAGAACGGCCGTTTTCACGGCCAGTTGATCGCAGAGGCCCTGCGCGGAAAGCTGCAGCCAGCCTAGCCGATCACGCGGCGCAGGAAGCCTCTGATGCCAAGCCACGTAAGCAGCACAAGAAAGAACATCAGCATGCTCAGGATGAGGGCATGCGGCATATGCGGAAGCGTCGGGGTCAGCGCCGAACGGAGCCCCTCGCTCATGTAGACGATTGGATTGACGAGCACGCCAATCTGTAGCCAGCGAATGTACTTCAGAGCTACCCAGGGATAGTAGACGCAGCCGAGAAACGTGATCGGCATGACGACCACACCGAAGATGAGCCCGATCTGCTGCGGTTTGACGCTTGTTCCGATGGTCAGGCCCAAAGCACCGGATGTGAGACTCGCCAGCACCAGCACCACGATCAGGTAAGGCCAACTACTGACATGCGCGACGACCGGCGTGGCCGGAATGTAATACGCCAGCGGAAAGACGACAGCAGCGGCGATCACGCTCTGCATCGCCGAGAAACATATCTTCTCGATCGCAACGGCGGAGACAGGGAGCGGGCACATGACGCGGTCGTCGATCTCGCGTGTGATGCCGAACTCTTGTGCCAGGGGAAGAGCAACCGCCGCAATCCCGCTGAACATGATCGCCACTGCCATCAGCCCCGGCAGCAGCACCGTGCTGAAGTTGCCGCCTGCCATCGCAGCCGTTGGGTTCATCGCGGCACCACCGCTCATGTGCGGCATGACGAACGTAAAGACAAACAAAAACAGCAGCGGATTCATGCAGACGCGGATGACGAAGGGAAACAGCTCGCGTCGCAGCACATGCAGGTCGCGCAGGAATAATCCGACAAAAGCGCGGACGTACTGCATCGTCTTCGAGCTTTCCGCCGGGCGACTGATTCCGGGTTGTGTCGTTTCCAGTTGAGCTGTCTGTGTCATGGTGCCTGCCTATTCGCGAAGGTCGCGTCCGGTCAGCTGGATGAAGACCGTCTCCAGACTGGTTTCAGTGATGGTCAGATCGCGCAGCCCGTAGGGACTGGCCGCATGCACGACCTCGGACAGAAGCCCCTCGGCCCCTTCCGCAAGGATACGTACGCCCTCGACCGTTGTCTCCACGCTGGCAATGCCGCTGAGTCGTTGCAATTGTTGGACGAGCAGCGGGACATTCTGGTGGCTTCGCAAGTCGAGCTCATAGACGCGCTGCGCTCCGACCGAGTTCTTCAGCGCGGCGGGTGTATCTTCGACGAGGATCTTGCCATGGTCGATGATGGCGACACGATCGCAAAGCTCGTCGGCCTCTTCCATGTAGTGCGTCGTCAGGACGACCGTGATTCCCTCTTCACGCAAACCGCGAACCGCTTCCCACATGGCAATGCGGCTCTGCGGATCGAGACCGGCGCTTGGCTCATCCAGAAAGAGCACCTTCGGGCGATGTGCGATGGCGCGGGCAATCTGAACGCGTTGAGCAAGCCCTCCGGAGAGTTGCGCGGGATAGGCAGTAGCGCGTTCTGTAAGGTGAAACTGCGCCAACAACTGATCGGTCCGCTGCTTTGCCTCCGCGCGTGAGAAGCCGAAGTAAAGGCAATGGAAGTGGATATTTTCGTAGATCGTGCAGGCGCGATCGAGCGTGTTGTACTGCGGCACAACGCCGATGCCTCGTCGAGCCAGCGCAGGAGTGGCCACCACATCTACCCCCGCGATCCGTACTCTTCCGGCCGTAGGCAGAGCACGCGTGGTGCAGATGCTGATCGTCGTCGTCTTGCCTGCCCCGTTCGGCCCGAGCAGACCGAAGAGCTCGCCCGGATGGACACTGAGGTCGATGCCATCGACGGCGACTACGCGCTGCTTGCCGTCGTATACCTTCTGCAGGCCTTCTATCTCAACGATCACAAAAACTCCCCGGGCCACAACCTTACAAATTATACGCAGGGAGCCGGTGGCTACTGCTGCATATTTGGCTGGACCTTTGCGCCTTCGACAACACCGTCTCCAGGGCTGAGCACCACAATATCGCCAGCCTTGAGACCGCTGACGACCTCCGTCGCATTGCCCAGATCGCGGCCGAGCACAATCGGGCGGAAGTGCGCGATGTTGTCGCTATCCAGCACAACAGCCTGCGGCCCCGCAGTACGGATCACCAGAGCATTCGCTGGCAACAATACGGGAGCGACCGCGCCACGGGGCAGATCGAAGATGGCCGTGGCATACATGCCTGGCAGAATGCGTCCGTCGTTCTTCAGATCGACCTCGGTGAGCAGCGTCCTCGTTCCGGGATCAAGGCTCTGGCTGGTGCGAGCGACCGTGCCGGTGTAGACCTGTCCGGGCAGTTCACGAAACGTAACCTTCGCCGCGTGGCCTGCCAATAAACCGCCAGCACTGGCTTGAGGGACACTGGCAAATACGCGCACTGTCCCCGACTCCCCGATGGTGAACATCTGTGTTACACCACTTTGACTGCCAGAGCTGATCAGCGATCCCCTGTCGATCGATCGCGAGAGAATGACTCCGGCAAACGGCGCTGTTACACGCGAGAACGATTCCTGCTCAGCGAGGTTTCTTACGTTTGCCTCCCCTGCTGCGATATTGGCTTTTGCGGCCTCTACAGTAGCCACATCAGCCCCAGCCTGTGCGTAACGCTGGTCAGCATCCTGCTTGGAGACCACGCCCTCGTTGACCAGTCCTTGCCAGCGCTGATTCGTAACATTAGAGAGCTGCGCATTCGCCTGTGCCTGAGCGAGCTGGGCTTTGAGCTGCGCTACGGTCGCCTTGGCCTGCATCAAGGTCTGTGCGGTCTGCGGGTCGTCGATCACCGCAAGCAGTTGGCCCTGCCGTACATGGTCGCCTATGTCGACGTATCGCGCTTTCACATAGCCCGATGTGCGCGCGAAGACGGGTGTCTGGTCAAACGCCTGCACGGTGGCGGCAATTTCAAGATGGCCGCCGGCCTCGCCTGATTTGAGTTTCGTGGCCAGAACGACAGGCGGCCCAATGGCTTCCTGGGCTTCGACTCGCAACTGATCCCGGTGCCGCAGCTTAGGTACCAGCGCCAGCACACCTACTACGAGCAGGACAAGAAAGAACAGTGCCGCACCGATATACGGTGTGCGGCTGGAGCGTTGGGGTTCAGCATGGGGGGTGTGCGTCATTTTCCTCTCTCATGGTACTGCTGCGGAGCTATTCAGGAACCTCTTCCATCTCCATCACATCGAGTTGGTGCTTGCGCAGGCGGCTGTAAATAATCGGAACGATCAGTAGCGTTGTGACAGTAGCCACTAACAGGCCGCCAATCACAGCGCGACCCAGCGGAGCGTTCTGTTCGCCGCCCTCGCCCAATCCGAGCGACATAGGCAACATGCCGATGATCATCGCCAGGGCCGTCATCAGCACTGGCCGAAGCCGCGTCGCACCCGCCGAGGACGCTGCCTCAATCGAATTCATTCCCGCCGAACGCTGGTCATTGGCAAACGTGACCATCAGGATGGAGTTGGCCGTAGCTACGCCGACCGTCATAATCGCGCCCATCAACGACGGCACACTGAACGTCGTCCCACTCAGGAACAGCATCCACAGAATCCCGCACGCGGCTCCGGGCAGTGCCGTAAGAATGATGAATGGATCGAGCCAGCTTTGAAAATTGATCACCATCAGCAGGTACACCAGCAACACGGCGAAGATCATTCCGAGGCCAAGCCCTGTGAACGAGTCGTGCATGCTTTGCACCTGCCCACGTACCGTCACGGTTACGCCCGGCGGAAGATGCTCGCGGTACTTATCCAGAATGCGATTAATATCGGTCGAGACACCACCAAGGTCGCGCCGCCGCACATTCACGAAGACGTCGAAGACCGGCTGAACGTTGTAGTGATTCGTCACTGCGGGACTCGTAGCATGCTCCACCTGGGCTACGTTATTGAGGAGTTGCGCAGGGTTATTTTGATTAGCCGATGCCGCAGTCCCGCTAGTTACAGGAATATTCTTCAGCGCGTCCACCGAATCGATCTTGTACTGCGGAGTCTGCACGACAACCGAGTAATTAACGCCATTCTGCGGGTTCAACCAATAGTTCGGGGATGCCTGCCCGCTACCGGCAAGGGCGTACAACATGCTGTTGGCCACGCTGCCCTCAGTCAGTCCGATAAGCTGAGCCCTGCTGCGGTCGACGTTCACGTGCAGCTCCGGCGCATACACGACCTGATTGATGTGAACATCCGTCGCGCCGGGAACACCCGCCACATCCTGTCGAATCTTCTGAGCCAGTGCGTAATTCTGATAGAACTGCCGCCCGCTGATCTGGATGTCGATCGGCGCGGGCAGGCCGAAGTTCAGAATCTGATTCACGATGTCGGACGCCTGAAAGTAGAACGTAACATCAGGAAACTTCTTATGCAGCGCATCGCGCAACTTCTCGCGGTAGGCAGGCGTGGGATGATGCTTCTCGGTCAACGCGACAAGGATTTCGCCATCCTGCACGTCGGTCAGGCTGCCGTCGCCGAACGCCAGATTGAACGAACCGTTGGGGATGCCGATGTCATCGAGCACCATTGCAAGCTCGTTAGCCGGTACTACTTCGCGAATCGTCACCTCCACGTTCTTGAAGACGTTCTCTACCTCTTCGATACGCGTGCCTGGTGGTGTACGTACATGCAGCCGAAAGGTCCCGGCATCAACATTGGGAAAGAAGTCCTGACCAATAAAGGGGATCAGGCAAGCTGAAAGGATGATGAACAACCCAAAGCAACCCAATGAAAATCCGGCGTGAGCGAGTGCCCAGTTCAGTCCGGCGTGATAACGGTCTCGAAATCGCTCGAAGGCCGCGTTGAAGCGGAAATGTATCCGCCAGATCCAGCCAGCATTTGCTGGCGTCTCCTGGTGGCCCGCCTCGTGGTCCTGATACATCTCGACCTCGCTGGCCAGCAGAAACTTCACCATCGTCGGCACCAGCGTGCGGGAGAGCAGGTACGAGGCCAACATGGCGAACACAACAGCCATGCCCAGCGGGGTGAACAGGCTCTTCGCCGCACCCGAGAGAAACACCACCGGAACAAACACGATACAGATGGCCAGCGTGGAGACAAAGGCTGGTACTGCAATCTGCGCGGCACCATCCAGAATGGCCGGCTCGATCTCTTTGCCCTGTCCCAGATTGCGGTGGATGTTCTCGATTTCGACGGTCGCGTCGTCAACCAGAATGCCGACCGCAAGACCAAGGCCGCCCAGCGTCATCGTATTCAGCGTCTGCCCAAAGAGCTTCAACACGATGATCGAGGTCAGAATCGACAGCGGAATCGAGATCGCCACAATTACCGTGCTGCGCCAGCTTCCGAGGAAGAGCAGGATCATCAACGCTGTCAGTGTGGCTGCGATAGCCGCTTCCTTAACCACGCCTTGCAGAGCGGCTCGAACGAAGATCGACTGGTCGAACATCAGCGTGATCTTGAGCTCCGGAGGTAGCCCCGCTGCGATCCTCGGCATCACAATCTTCACGCGCTTGACGATGTCCAGTGTCGAGGCCGAGGCCGCCTTCAAAATCGTAAGGAGAGCTGCTCGCTGGCCGTTGATCCGGACAATGTTCTGTTGGATCGCAAATCCCTCATGAACTTGCGCTACGTCGCGCATATATACGATCGCGCCATTGGAGCTCTTGATGGGGATATCGTTCAATTGCGCCAGAACCGTGGGACTGGCGTTGGTTCGGACGATGTAGTCAGTCGTCCCCACCTTCGCCGTTCCGGCTGGGAGGATCAGATTCTGCGCTGTTAGCGCCTGCACGACGTCGGTGGGTGAAAGCCCCTTCGAGTAGAGCTGGCCAAGGTCCAGATCCACCATGATGAGCCGCGCCTTGCCTCCGTAGGGTGCCGGCACTTGCGCTCCCTGCACCGTTGCAAGCTGGGTACGCACAAAGTTCAGACCCAGGTCGTAAAGATCGGCCTCCGACAACTTGTCGCTCGAAAGCACCGCCTGCAAAATCGGCACATTCGATGCGCTGAACTGAAGGACGAACGGCGCCGTTGTCCCCGGAGGCAGGATACGCAGAATCGTCTGATTCACAGCCGTTACTTGCGCGACCGCGGCTTCAATCTGGGCCCCTGGCTGGAAGAAGACCTTAATAATGGAGATACCGCTGACCGACTGTGATTCGATATGTTCGATGTTATTGACCGTCGTGGTCATCGCGCGTTCACTGATCGTCGTGAAGCGCTTCTCCATCTCATCGGGACTAGTGCCAGAGTAGGTCCAGATCACCGTGACAACGGGAATGTCGATTGTAGGAAAGATGTCCGTGCTCATCGTCTCGATGCTGACGATGCCAAGAACAAGAATCAGCACTGACATGACGACAAAGGTGTACGGTCGCCGGAGTGCCAGTCGAACAATCCACATACAGTATTCCTTCTCCGGTTGAGCTTGTCTTTATGACGAAGGGCGAACCTTCATTGTTTCATGCGATGGGCTCAAGCGGCAGCAACCCGGATCACGATCTTGCCAAAGTGCGCCCCCGACTGCATATAAGCGAACGCATCCCCTGCCTGATCAAACGTAAATACCTTGTCCACGACCGGACGCAATCGCGCGTCAGTAATCGCCCCGTTCATCTCTTCGAACATCGCACGCGAGCCGACATAGATCCCCTGTACTCGCAGCTGTTTATGCAGGATAGGCGTCAGGGCAAGTGGCTCGGCGCTCGTGGCTCCTGAGAGCACCCCTATCTGCGCCACCATGCCCTCAACCCGGGTCGCACGCAGCGACTGGCCAAATGTGCCCGCCCCCCCGACCTCGATGATGCGGTCGGCGCCCAGCCCATCGGTCACTTCGGCTGCCCACTTCGACCAATCCGGCCGCTCGCGGTAATTGCATCCGGCACTCAAACCCATAGAGTACGCCCGCGCCAGCTTCTCCTCACTCGACGACGTCCCGATGACCCTCGCCCCCAGCAACTTCGCAAACTGCAGAGCAAAGATCGAGACACCGCCCGTCCCCTGGAGCAACACCGTCTCCCCCGGCTGCAACGGACGAACCGGATCGCCCCCGTGATGCAGTGCGTTCCAGGCCGTTACACCCGCACACGGAAGTGTTGCCGCCTCTTCGTAACTCAAGTGCTCCGGGAAGCGCACTACTCCGTCCTCAGAGAGCAGCACATACTCTGCAAGCATGCCATCGACGTCGCCACCCAACGCCGCCTTCGACTTCTCCGCGGTCAACGGCCCATCCAGCCAGCGCTGCATGAAGATGCCGCACACCCGGTCCCCCACCGTCACCCTCATCACCCCATCCCCGACCGCGACCACCTCACCTGATCCGTCCGAACAGGGAATCCGCGGCAGCTGCATCTTCGGGTTGTAAAACCCCTTCGCCACCAACAGATCGCGGTAGTTCAGCGAGACAGCATGGATCCGAATCAACGCCATTCCTGGCGCGACGGCAGGTTCGGGCACCTCGACAGATTTCAGATATTCCAGGCCAAACTGAGTCACTTGAAAAGCGCGCATGCGGCCCCCACCTCCATTCGGAGTGTTCCTAAAAGATGCAGCATAAGGTACTTCCGGCGCAAATTCAGCAAGGTTCCGGACCGGGCGGCGTAAACTAAGTGCATGTCGCGTGGATGGGAGAGTAAATCCGTGGAAGAACAGCAATCGCAGGCCGCTTCTCCAAAACCGACCGCCGCCGAGGCCACCGCCGAAGCCGCCGAACGCAAACGCCGGCTCCAGGCCCTCGAACTGCAACGCGAACGCATCCTCTCGGAACGGACATCAAGCCCGCACCGTCGTTCTGCGCTCGTGTACGCGCTGGCCGACATCGAGGAGAAGCTGGCCGAGCTGGGCTGGACCGTCCACATGTAGACCGCACGCCACGCGGTCGCATGGGAAGATCGCCCTTTTGCGTCTGCCTGCTCTGCGCCGTTCAGCTGTGCCTGTGGAAGACCACCGAGTTTGCCTGATCGATCGTCGTCATCACGATGTTGTGGATATTGACGTGTGCTGGCCGGCTCGCTGCCCAGACAATCGTCTCCGCAATGTCCTCCGGCTGCAGCGGCGTAATGTTCTGATACACCTTGGCCGCTCGCTCCTCATCCCCGCGAAACCGTACGACACTAAAGTCAGTCTCCACCATCCCCGGGTCGACCGAGGTCACCCGCACCGGCGTTCCCATCAGATCAATCTTCAACCCATCGCTAATGGCCTTCTCCGCCGCCTTGGACGCGCAATAGACCGTCCCATTCGCATAGGTAATATAAGCCGCAGTCGAACCCATATTGATGACATGCCCGCGCCCACGCTCCACCATACCCGGCACCACAGCGCGCGTCACGTACAGCAAGCCCTTCACGTTGGTGTCGATCATCTCTTCCCAGTTCTGGGGGTCGTCCTCATACACCTTGGTAAGGCCGCGGCTCAAACCGGCATTGTTCACCAGCACATCGATCTGGCACCAATCCTCTGGCAGTCCAGAGATTGCCGCCTCCACCGCCGCACGGTCCTGAACATCCAGCGGGAATACATGCGTAACAGGCGCATCGGCCGCCGCTAACTCCTGCTGTAGCTTCACGAGTAGATCAAGCCGCCGCGCACAAAGCAGAAGCCTGCAACCTTCTCGCGCGAAGGCAAATGCTGTTGCCCTGCCAATTCCTGAGCTTGCGCCCGTAATGAGAACAGTCTTTCCAGTGAGAGATGACATACATCTCTTATAACCAAAAACGGGAGGCAGCATCAGCCAGCCTCCCGTTTTTTACGGATGGACGAACCAACTGCCGAGGCGAAGCCGTTCCAGTAGTGGCCGGAGCAGCCAAAGCGCCCTCATGCACACCAATCGCGTCGCCCGAGACCACCCTCTCCTCTCGCCGATTTTGCTGACGCCCGCTAGCCGTCTCGCCGCCGGAATGTTATCCGGCTGGACCGCCTGTTTCACCAGGAACTCCCGCACCGCTTCCGCACGGTTCTCCGAGAGCTTCTGATTCATCTCGTCGCTGCCTGTTTCCGCTGCGTAACCAGCCGTGCATCTTCAGCCCGCTCCACCGCCTGACGCGCAAAGGTGATCTCCATCTTGCGGTCCGGCTTCTTACTGCCGTCGATGTCGGCGGCGTTCTTCAGGTCCCGGTTCGCCTCTTCCATGATGTCTGCAGCGTACTTATCCGCTCCAGCCGCCTGCGCGATCCGAACCGCGTTGTAAGCCTGGTACAGTTCGAGCGGCGACTTCTCATCTCGCGCAATCGGAATTGCAACCGTCCTCGTCCCCTCCGTCTCGGCATACGCCCCGCGCGGCAGCAGCGAATAGTGTGCATTCACCTTCTCCAGCACTCCCGTCGTCTTGTCTCCGATGGCC
The DNA here is from genome assembly GCA_963738855.1 of uncultured Acidobacteriaceae bacterium. Taxonomy (GTDB): domain Bacteria; phylum Acidobacteriota; class Terriglobia; order Terriglobales; family Acidobacteriaceae; genus Edaphobacter. The sequence continues at coordinate 1,053,632 of CAVTYC010000001.1, forward strand.
ACGTTCTGCAACACCACTACATCGCTCGGCTGTGTCACCGAAAAGTACGGCTCCGCCGTCACAATCAGCCCAAACGACTGCAACGCCGTCGACACCTCGATATTGCTCTTCGTCCCTGCCGGCAGAGTCTCGCCCAGATTATTCGGCCGCCCATCCGGCGTAATCGCCCACAGCACATACGTCAGATACTCCGATCCAAACCCATTGGCCGGCGTCAGTCCTTCAAACTTCGCCTCAATCGTGAGTCCCCCGCTTTCGCTGGTAACCTTAGCCTCTCCCTTGGCCTGAGGCAGTAGCGTAGTTCCCTTGAAAGCAATCCGCGTCGAACCACTGCGATGTAAATAATTCACCGCATCCAGATCGCGCTGCACCACCTTCACCCCATGCGACGCAGGATTGGGTTCCTGAGAAAAAAGAATCGCTGGAGCAACCCTGCAAAGCCCAATCATAAGAAGGGCCGAAAAGACTTTCCGACAGCGGTCCATACGTAATTCTCCTTGAACATTCACACGGTGACGACCCGTTTTTTGGAGCGCATGACATACCGCGCCCTCCCAATGCGATGCAACGGAGAGAACAAAAGGTAGTCCGAAACTTCCTGCGGAATGACGCACGAAGACACCGCAATGCCTCTTAAAGGCTGCTCGGGGAAATCAAGAATTATCGCGAAAAATGAGGATCGAAACCACTTCCGTCGCCCTCCCCTTTTTCCAGTCAACCAACCGGAAAAAGGGGAGCGCAACAGACTCAAGCGTGAGGTTGCGAGCTCGAGCGATGCACAAAGTGGTACGGAGGCCACGGCCCTGACAACTGCATGCGGCACTCCTTCAACTGCTGTGTAGCGGAGGTGTACTTGTTCTGGTACCGCTCCACCGTCTTGTTATCGATCAGGTGTGCGATATCCAGAAGCATCTTTCCCGAATCCATCCGCTTGCACGTAATCTCCTCAGCAAGAGGAAGGAACATGCGATGCATCTGGACCGAGAGGGCACGGGCCTTGGACTGACGCTCCCGTTGCCGGGCGGCGCTCTCCCGCAGGCTGGTCAGGTATTGCTGGCCGACTGTCATGTCTCGAGCTGAATTGCCGGGGCATGTGTCGTCCACCAGTACCTTCAGGTGCATCTCCGCCTTACCGCGCAGACGCTCCACATTAGCCATAAAGTGACGTTGGTTAGAGCGGACCGAGCGGCGCAGCGCGTCGTCGTCAGCAAAAGTTGTGTTGAACCGAAAGGGCAGAACAGTTGAGTGCTTGAAGCATTCAGCGATAACCCGGGCGTGGTCTTTAGCAGCCTGTTGATCCATCCGTTCACTGTCTTCGGGCGTGTGCTCGGAGACGATCACGGCCAGATCGCTGGCTGGAAAGAGGAATGTTTGATTACCAAATAGACCCGAAACTCCCGTTAGGGGCATTGGGCGGCGGTGCCGGCAAAGTTCCGGAAAGGCCTGTCTCTCTGCAATACAGTAGGCGTACCATGCCATGTCGTTACCTTCCAAAACACGCTGAGGGGTCTGACCGCCCCATCAGGGTAGTTGTTTGTCATACTCACACTGAAACGGAAGTTGTCTGGAAACGCTTCATTTCGTAATGGTTTGGATTCTGGCGCGTGCGCGATGTGCGGACTGTACCGAAGCCGAGAGGGATACTAAGCCTATCGAAATACAATTGGCAATACTTTCGTCAGAGAAAATTGCACTACGTATGATGCACCCTGAGCACCCCTATTGAAACAGGGCTGAAACTCCAAGAAACTGAAGGGTTCGCGCCTCGCCGTCCAAGTGGTGGGACCTCTTGATTTATAGAAAAAGGGCCTGTCACGACCATGGATCTTGCCCTCATTCGCGGGATCGCGCGGGGCAACACGAGGACTCTGGCGACTCCCAGCCTGAAAACGAGCATCAGGAAGAAGACTCGTCCGTCTTTTCCCGGGGAGCCTTGGCAGTCTTCCACGAAGGCGGATCGGAGGCCGTCTCGCGCTTCGGCATCGAATCCTCCGGGCTCGATATCCCCACTAAACGCAGCACTTTTCCAAGCGCTCGAACAACCGGATGCATAAAAGTCCTATCTAAATTCAACGTCACGCTATTTTAGACCTGATTTAAACTATGAGCGCATACCAAAACACCACCCATCTCCGCGCGGGAGGTCGATGGATCCTCCTTTTTCTCGGTCTGACCTCAGGCGTTCTAACCCGCTCGGCGATGGCGCAGGAGAAGCCCTCTGCCCCGCCACCTGACGTCGTCGTCTTCCAGAACGGCGACCAGCTCACCGGAACCCTCGTACGTGGCACAGGGGACAGCGTCATCTTCAAAAGTGATGTTGTCGGCGAGGTCACGATACCGCTCGACAAGGTGAAGGAGCTACGCTCCAATGGCAGTTTTGTCCTTCTTCGTAAGGACGAGAAGATCACCCGCACCACCAGGCAGCCGGGAGCCGTCACCGTCAACGACGCGACCGTCACCGCCGCAATCTCCAATGGGCCTCCTGAATCGGTTCCCGTCAAGAACCTTGCCTATATCATTGATAACGCTACGTTCAACAAGGAAGTCACCGGCAACCCAGGCTTCTTCCATGGCTGGAACGGATCCATTACTGGCGGAGCTACCATCCTTGAGGCCACATCTTTCGGCCAGTCTTTTACCGCCGGCATCTCGCTCATCCGCGACATCCCGACGGTGCCCTACCTGCCGCCTCGCACGCGTACTACCTTCAATCTGCTCCAGACCTATGGAAAGCTGACTCAGCCTACCGTTCCGCAGACTACGCCGCCTACGCCTGACGCAGTCGCCAAGACCAACATCTTCCACACGGACTTTGAGCACAACAAGTTCCTTACTCCGCGCTTCTATCTTCTTGGCGGTCTCAGCTACGATCACAACTACTCGCAGGGCTTGAACTTTGGACAGATCTACGGCGTTGGCGTTGGCTGGATTGCGGTCCAGACGCCTATTCAGGAGCTTGATCTCAAGACTGATGTCCACTATCAGCGGCAGAACTTCGTGCCGCCTACACCGAACGAGGACCTTATCGGTTCGATGTTTGGCGCGGCCTACAAGCGCACCCTGCCGGCCAAGGCGCTCTTTACGGCGTCGGGGACTTACCTTCAGTCGTGGAATCAGCTGAACGCCTACACGGCTATTGGGGCGCTGGGGCTGGCGTTGCCCGTCTACCACCGCTTTAGTCTTAGCGTGAACCTGCTCAATACGTACCTCAATCAACCCGCTATTGGATACCAGAGGAATAGTCTCCAGTTCGTCACTGGGGTTACTTACACGCTGCACTAGGCTGATTTTTTTAGGGCGTGTTTTTGGATGGGTTTTGCGAAAAATGGGCGGAACTTGATGGTCTTTGGTGGTTAGCGGGTGGTAAACGTGCGGTAATTTGTGGTTTGTTGACGGTTGTTTTTTGGCTTCTGAAAACATGCCAGTTTTTGGGAATATTTCTGTGGAAATCTCAACCGGGGGCTACTAGGGGGAGAGGGTAAGCGATTTCCTATCCTCCCTAGCGCACATTATCTTGCCATTTGAAAATGGACGTTCACGGCCGCTCGCACCGGAACCGCATTTGCGTCGACGATCTGGGGCTTATACGTCCAGGTCTGGACAGCATCGACAGCTGCTTTTTGCAGCCCAGTCGGTCCGCTGACGACAGTAATCTTGTCCACGTGTCCTGTCTCGTTGATGTGCACAATCATCCTGACTGTGCCTTCAAGGTGTTGCATTTTAGCGAGCGGAGGATAGTATGGATGCGATTTCGAAAGAGCCACGGGGCCTTCACTCTCCGGCGACTTCAAGATCATGTAACGGGCAGTATCTTCACTGACATCCAGGACATGGTTCTCATCCTTCTCTCCTCCCAATAGGATGGTCCACTCGCAGGAGACACCCATAGCGCCAACCGAGTAGATCACCCGCAGACATGGCCGCGCCGTGTGCGGGCATGAATCCGGCGCGTTCTTCTGTATGGCCCATTTTCCGTCTAGAGGAAGGGACTTGCCGGTTGTGGGAACCGCGCTGTCAGGGTCGATTCCATAATGCTGAAGCACAATGTCAACTGCCTGCTGGCCGAGTGACTTTCCGGACGCAGACTGCGTTTGAGGCTGTTGCGAGTTTGCTGCGCTGGCTGCTCCGAAAAGGAAAGAAACAGCAAATACCAAAGATCCAAAAAACTTTAGAACACCCATCTACTGGCAACCTGACTAATAGGAATCGTTCAGTCGTTTATACACGACCATTTATTGCAGGATGGGTACTCCGGCGAGTTCTCCGGCTATGCGGGCTTTCCATTCGGCGGGGCCTGTGTTGTGGACGCTGGTGCCTTTGCTGTCAACCGCTACGGTTACGGGCATGTCTTTGACGTCGAACTCGTAGATGGCTTCCATGCCGAGGTCTTCGAAGGCGAGGACCTTGCTGCTCTTGATGGCTTTGGAGACGAGGTAGGCTGCGCCGCCGACGGCCATGAGGTAGACAGCCTGGTGGTCGCGGATGGCTTCGATGGCGGCTGGGCCGCGCTCGGCTTTGCCTACCATGCCGAGGAGGCCGGTTTGGTCGAGCATCTGGCGGGTGAACTTGTCCATGCGCGTGGCGGTGGTGGGGCCGGCGGGGCCTACGGCTTCGTCGCGGACGGCGTCGACCGGGCCTACGTAGTAGATGAAGCGGCCGCGGAGGTCGACGGGCAGGGTTTCGCCGCGGTTGAGCATGTCGGTCATGCGCTTGTGGGCGGCGTCGCGGCCGGTGAGGAGTTTGCCGGAGAGGAGGAGGACTTCGCCGGGCTTCCAGGTGCGGACATCGTCGTGGGTGACGGTGTCGAGGTTGACTCGGCGGGCGGCGGAGACGTCGTAGGTGAGGGTGGGCCAGGATTCGAGCGATGGTGGGTCGAGCGCGACGGGGCCGGAGCCGTCGAGGTGGATGTGGGCGTGGCGGGTGGCGGCGCAGTTGGGAATCATGGCGATGGGAAGGTTGGCCGCATGGGTGGGGTAGTCGAGGATTTTGACGTCGAGGACGGTGGTGAGGCCGCCGAGACCCTGGGCTCCGATGCCCAGCTGATTGATCTTGTCGTGGAGCTCGATGCGGAGGGCTTCGAGTTTGTTCAGCTTTTGGCCTTCAGAGGCGCGGGCTTTGAGCTCCTGCATGTCGATGGGGTCCATGAGGGACTCTTTGGCCATGACCATGGCTTTTTCGGCGGTGCCGCCGATGCCGATGCCGAGCATGCCAGGGGGGCACCAGCCGGCGCCCATGGTGGGGACGGTTTTGAGAACCCAGTCAACGATGGAGTCGGAGGGGTTGAGCATGGCGAACTTGGATTTGGCCTCGGAGCCTCCGCCTTTGGCGGCGACAGTGATGTCGACTTCGCCGCCTGGAACCATTTCGACGGAGACTACGGCGGGGGTGTTGTCGCCGGTGTTTTTGCGGGAGAAGGCGGGGTCGGCGAGGATGCTGGCGCGGAGCTTGTTGTCGGGGTGGTTGTAGGCGCGGCGGACGCCTTCGTCGACCATTTGCTGGACGGTCATGAGGGGTTTGCCGTCGTTGTCCCAGCGGGTCTCCATGCCGAGTTTGATGAAGGCGGTGACGATGCCGGTGTCCTGGCAGACGGGGCGGTGGCCTTCGGCGCACATGCGCGAGTTGATGAGGATCTGGGCCATGGCGTCTTTGGCTGCGGGGGACTGCTCGAGCTCGTAGGCGCGGCTGAGGTTGGTGATGAAGTCCTCGGGGTGGTAGTAGGAGATGTACTGGAGGGCGTCGGCGACGGACTGGATGAAGTCGGATTGGTTGATGGTGGCCACTTGCTTGAACCTCTTAAATTGCGTCTCTCCCATTCTAAGGCTCCGCGTATTCTGTTTCAGAGCGTGAGGAAGAGATAGTGGAAGACGTAGAGCTGATTGTTATTCCAACCGTATCGAAGGCGAAGATTTCGCACGATTTGTCGTATCCGGTCGGCGCGGAGGCCATATCCAAAGCGTTAGATGGTATACCCCAAATCTCGCTGCTTAGACTTCACTTTCACTATTGGAGCGACTTCTCTCTTAGGAGGGGTAAATACGAATTTTTGCGCGTGGAATACCTCAGCAACGTAACACCTCCTGAGCACTATCCTGTATCGCCGCTATATCAAAGGCCGCCTCAGTATCAGTGGGAGATTCTCGTACAACCAGTTCCGCGTGCACATCGGCATCAAATCAAGACATACATCATGGATTCGGCATTGGCCGAGATCAAAGAATGGCTTGCACAGCGCGTCGATTTTGTTCAGAACGGGAGTGACATTCTCGCATTCTTCTATGACGAAAAACTGGGGAAGTTTGAGACGTATCAGATTGCTCATTTAGAGCCGGTGCGCTGACAGATAGAGACCATACCCCAGGGGCTAAAGCCCCATTTTCTAGACACACTTTAGAGTGCCAAGGCTAAAGCCTTGGCCTACCTAGAAGCGCAGGCGGGGGACGTAAGGTATTTCGTGAAAATGAAAATATGTCGCGGAAGGCTCAGTGGTGGCTCTTGAGTTCGTTTTCTTTGAGGCGAAATTTGACCAGCTTACGAATGAGAGCCGCAGGGAGGGGCTTGTCCGATGGAAATTGAATCGTGCCTTTGGAGGTCTTGTAGGCTTTGAGGTCTTCCTGGAAGGCGGCTACGGTCGAGCCGTTCATGGGGTATAGGGCGCAATGGCGAGCGGCGGCGGCGAATCCGAGGAGCGGGCCGTTGTGGTTGAAGGTAGGCATACCGTAGTTGATGGATTCTGTGGCGTTTGGAGGTGCGGCATCACGGATGAGCGCACGAACTTGTTGCAGTGTGCTGCGGGCTGGCTCGGGGACGGAGGCGAGATAGGCGTCGACGTCGTTGAGCGGATGGGAAGATCCTGGGGCTGGCTTGGCCTTGGTTGTCTTCGATGGACTCATAGGGGCTCCTTGGAGAACATCGTTTCGATGGTACAGAAATGCGATACGCGGGCGGGCGGGAATTTCCGATTCGTGGGTGAGGGTTAGTGTTTTTTGATTCGGGCCGTCGGCTACGGACTGGATGAAATCGGATTGATGGTGGGCTACGAAAAAATTCCTTGCTTCAAAAAGTTCCTTGCTTCAGATGCTATCAATTCCTAACTAGCTCTATACAAACGTGCATTTTGTTATCTGCTGGCTCGGTGTAAACGGTGGCGAGAGATGGCCAACCATGTGTGCAACCCACGGCATCTCATGACTTGGTCGATCGACTGCACGAAGGCGCTCGGAACCATCTCGAGATTCGAAGCGCGCCGCTCAAAGCACGACAAATGAAAAATCCAACCACTCGTTTACTCGAGCGAGACGGTAGAGGTGTGTCATGTCCATCGAAAGCAACAAAGGGCGGCTGTTCGCATTGCTTGCTCTATCCGGCACTTTGTGGATCGCGACTTATGCGCCAGCACAGGCTCCAGACAACTCGGCTAATAACAAGCAACACGACGTTACTGCGGACCAACAATCCAGTGCCGCGTCTGATCGTGCCGTTACGCAGAAGATACGCAAAGCATTGATCGCAGATAAGTCGCTCTCAACCTACGCGCAAAACGTAAAAATCATCACGATGAACGGTGCGGTCACTCTGAAAGGCCCTGTGAAGTCCGACGAGGAGAAGCAGCAGGTCGCTTCAAAAGCCGCAGAAGTCGTCGACGCGAGCAAGGTCGACAATCAACTGACCATCAAGGCTCAGTGAGCACTCTCAACCCAGGTAATCAGGAGGAAGTATGGAGAACACGAATAAAGCCGTCTTTGGAATATATCCCACTATCGCCGCTGCCGAGGTGGCCGTCGATCGCCTTGTTGGAGCAGGCTTTTTGAACTCTAACGTCTCGGTTCTGATGGAGGATAACGAGAGTACACGTCAGTTCGCTCACGAGAAATCCACCAAGGCGCCTGAGGGCACAGCCACCGGAGCTACTGCCGGCGGAGTGGTGGGTGGAGCGCTTGGTCTGCTCGCTGGTATCGGAGCACTCGCGATTCCAGGTGTGGGCCCACTGATTGCGGCTGGCCCCATTATGGCAACGCTTGCGGGAGCGGGAGTGGGCGGCGCTGTTGGCGGCTTGCTGGGAGCCCTGGTTGGCCTTGGCATCCCCGAGTACGAAGCCAAGCGCTACGAAGGTCGCGTTAAGGACGGAGGAGTGCTGCTCTCTGTTCACTGCAACACGTCCGATGAGATCCATCTGGCTAAGGATTTGTTAAAGGCGACGGGCGCAGACGATATCTCATCGGCTGGTGAAGCGTCGGGAGATAAGAGCGCTCGCGAAGAGGTACCGGTCACTTCGCGCTACTAATCGCTAGTTATAAAGAAGAGCTTTGCCCTACCCATTTGCAGTTTCATTGCGTATGGGTGGGCTTTTTTGTGTGTGCTTGATTTTGGTCGATGGTGGCGTAACGTTTATCAGAGGCATCGGCGAAGGAAAGTATTGCTCTTTGTTCCTGCGATGGCATCGAAAAAATGAAGGGGACGCTATGAAGAAGACCCGAACAGAAACAGATTCTCTTGGAGTGATTGAAGTTCCTGCAGAGGCGCTTTATGGGGCGCAGACTACGCGGGCTGTGGGGAATTTTCCGATTAGTGGGTTGAAGGCTAGTGTGTTTTTGATTCGGGCGCTGGCTATGGTGAAGCTGGCGGCGGCGGCGGCTAATCGGGAGTTGGGGCTGATCACGAAGCAGCAGGGTGATGCTGTTGTGCAGGCTGCTCAGGAAGTGCTCGGCGGGAAGCATCATGAGCATTTTGTTGTGGATGTGTTTCAGGCGGGTGCGGGGGTGAGCCTGCATATGAATGCGAATGAGGTGCTTGCGAATCGGGCGAATCAGATTCTGGGGGAGGCGCTGGGGAGCTATAAGAAGGTTCATCCGAATGACCATGTGAACTATGGGCAGTCGACCAATGATGTGTTTCCGACGGCGATGCGGCTGAGTGCGCTGCTGGCGTTGGAGGAGCTTTATCCGGTGCTGGATGCGCTGGCGGGGAGCTTTGCGGCGAAGGCGGAAGAGTTTCGCGATGTGCTGAAGGCCGGGCGCACGCATATGCAGGATGCGGTGCCGATTACGCTGGGGCAGGAGTTTGCGGCGTATGCGGCGGCGGTGCGAGAGTCGGGGGCGGCGATTCGGCGTGGGTCGGTGGGGCTAAGGGCGCTGGGATTGGGTGGGTCGGCGGTGGGCACGGGGTTGAATACGCATCCGGAGTACAGGCAGAAGGCTGTGGCGAAGCTGGCGCGGCTGTCGGGGCTGGAGCTGCACTCGGCGTATGACCTGCGGTGGGCGATGCAGTCGTGCGCGGCGATGGTGGAGGTTTCGGGGGCGCTGCGAGGGCTGGCGCTGGAGATGGTGAGGATCTCGAACGACCTGCGGTTGCTGTCGTCGGGGCCGAATACGGGGTTCAACGAGATTCATCTGCCGAGCTTGCAGCCGGGGTCGAGCATTATGCCGGGAAAGGTGAATCCTGTGCTGCCGGAGTTGATGGCTATGGTGGGGTTTCAGGTTGTCGGGAACGATGCGGCTACGGCGATGGCGGTTCAGGCCGGGCAACTGGAGCTGAATGTGATGATGCCCGCGATGGCGCACAATACGCTGCAGTCGATCACGATTCTGACGAATACGCTGCGGGAGCTGGATGTGCACTGTGTGCGGGGGATTACGGCGAATCGGGAACGGTGTGCGCTTTATGCGGAGAGCACGATTGCGCTGGCTACGGCGCTGAATCCGTATATCGGCTACAGGAAGGCGGCGGAGCTGGTGAAGGAGTCGGTGGCTGGGGGGCGGTCGATTGTGGAGCTTGCCAGGGAGAAGAAGTTGCTGAGTGAGGAGCAGATCGCGGAGATTCTTGATCCTAAAAACATGACGGAACCGCGGGCCAGGAAGGCCTGACGCCGAGGTTCCGCTGTCGAAGTCTGCTGCGAGTTACTTGATCTTGCCGAAGCGGTAGACGACTCCGAGGTTGAATCCCAGGTTGTTCTGCACCGTGCCGCCGAAGGTGGTTCCGAGGTAAGTCGGCGTTACGCGGAGTGCAAAGTTTGGATATAGGTTGTAGTCCACGTTGACGCCTACGGAGAAGGCCGGACGGGTTTCGCTGGGCCACATGCCGATCTGCTCGGACTTAAGAGGCACGATGTTGCCCTGGAAGAGGCCTACGGATGCTCCGCCAAGAACCTGCGCGCTGGCTGAGAGCTTTTCCTTCGCATAGAAGCGATATGCTACGCCGCCCAGGATGTTGTACTGCTGAATGGACGGGCGGAAGATGTTATTGAGCGAATAGTAGTTGGAGATTTTGGCGTTGCCGTAGGCTCCCTGGCCGTTGAGGACGATCCCGAGCTTGGGGCTCAGGTTGTAGTGGGCCCAAGTTGCCCAGGTGATCTCGTTGTTGCGCTGGAGGTTCTCGCCGGAGCGGAAACGCAGGTAGCCGCCTCCACCGCCGACCTCCCAGCGATGGCTGTAGGTCTCCTGGATGGTTCTCGCGATGCGAGCCTTGCGGTTTGCGTTCGATTCCCGGCGCGTTCTGTGCGCCGACTGCGCCTGGGCGGCGCCTGCTCCGCTGGCCATAATGGCTGCCAGCAACACTGCTGCTACATTTTTCACACTTAACCTGAAACCGAACATCAACGAATACTCCTGCTCACAAGCTTGCTTTTGCTATTGTCGAACTCGAGGGCCGCGGTATGAGAGTCAACCGCAGGCCATTCCTTATTAGAACATCCGCCGCGTCTCTCGGGAGCGACGCGGCGTCAATACTTGCGAAGGAGTGCTCCTACGATGGCGAAAAAGTCCAGTGGCGGTGGTTTTGGAAAGGTTATTCTCGGTTTCCTGCTTGGGGTTGTAGCCGTGGCTGTGGGGTTGTTTCTATACGTCCACTTTGGGCCACTGCCCGTCGCCGTCGCGGATACTCCGTTCCCGTTCGAGAAAGAGGTTGTGAAGGTACCGCTGAACGCCCGGATCGAGCGTGAGGTGAAGACCGCTCCCTTTGGCACCAGCGAGGATGTTTTTGAGGCGGGCGCGCATATCTATCGTGTCCAGTGCGCGAGCTGCCACGGTGTGCCCGGACATGATGTCGCTTATGCCAGGCATATGTATCCGAATGCGCCGCAGCTCTGGAAGAAGCATCCGAGGGGCAATGTGGTTGGGGTCAGCGACGATGAACCGGGCGAGACGTACTGGAAGATCGCCCATGGGATTCGGCTGACCGGTATGCCTGCATATGACCAGGTGCTCTCGGACACCGAGATGTGGCAGGTGAGCCTGCTGCTCAAGAATGCGGACAAGGAGTTGCCGGAGCCGGTGACGCGGATTCTTTCCGGGCAATAGGTTCCGGGAATGACCTCTCCCCCCACGGATCGATTTATAAGTCTAGTTTTTACAGCTAGATAGCAAGGTAATATTGTCCTCCGTGCTCCAAAAGGGAAAAGGGTTAGTAATGATACTTAAGCTATATGCAGACGAAACTTTCGACGACAAGACCAAACTGCTGCAGATAGCGGGTTACTTGATGACGGAGGAGCAGTTTATTGATCTTGACGAAAGAGTCAGATCGGCACGAGGTTGTCTACGTTATTTCCATATGAAAGAAGGTCATCACGTTAAATACATAGCCGTATACAAGCAACTGGTTAACCTCATCACGCCTGAATCGGTGCTATGCGGATTTTGTGTTTCTTTGAGTGAGAAAACGCACAAGCAAGTCACCTCGGCGAAAGTTAGCGGCCAAAAACTTTCGTACTGGATGGGTAAGCCGTATACCTACGGATTAGGCCAAAATAATGGCCCTATGTTCATGGCATGTTAGCCGCTCAAAATATCCAGATAGCTTGATAGCTTATGTGTTTGAGAATGGGCACCCAAACCAGGGGGACGCAGATACGTTTTGGAGACAACTTAGCAAACCGAAAATGGAGCGACTCAAAAACTATTACCGTTATGCGTCCCACACTTTTGTTGATGGCAAGGGGCCGCTAGGGTCAGTACTTCAGCTTTGTGACATCCTTGCATGGAATGCTAATCGGGCGATGCGGGATGGAAAGAAAACTCCTGAGTTTGAACATTTACTAAAGGCTCCAATGTGCATGATGCACCATGGAAAAACGGATATTTTAAATGCAGCCATCGCACAAATGCAGCAGTGGCTTCAAGTTGACGAAAATGGTGAACCATACCCCTCCCCTGCAGGGATGTAGTCAGCCATGTAACCCTATCTCACTGAATTAATGAGATTAAGGATTGCATGACGGCGGTACAATTGCCGCCTATGGCGCACAAATATTGGGTCGCAATGTGCAAGACAGAGGGATGCAGAAATCTCCTTCGCGCTAACTACATTGGCGAAGTAGCCTTCGCTACACATGGCCTTCCCGCTGGATCGGATGCGTGGTGGAGCGTGAAGTGTGAACGCTGCGACAAGAATCACATATACACCGTATCCGACCTGGTTCCAGTTGATCTAACGGAACCTCCCGAACCAGAATTCGTTCCATGGTTTTCTCATCCGATCGAGCTATAACCCTGCCGTTGCCAATGGCGTGGGGATTCGAAATTTCGGGGCTTGACAGGTTTTGATGAGCAAGAAGGTTTGGTTGCATCCAAAACTCAGTTTCCAACTAAGTATCGGAAAGTTCAGGAGATGCGGGAGGGGTGCTCGGCGGGAGGCGTGGGCTTCTGTTTGCGGCTCAGGACGAAGCTGCGGCGTTTGCGCTTGCGCTCGGAGGCGTGGTCGATCTTCTTCCAGAAGCCGACGAAGTAGTCGACTGCGGAGATGATGGAGACGGTGGCCATCCAGTAGATGGCGGTGACGGCGATGAAGTGGACGGCGATGATGAAGCCGCCCCAGTTCCAGTAGTCCCAGCGGTGTGCCAGGATGGCGGCGACGACGGAGACAATCTGGATGACCGTCTTGAGCTTGCCGATCTCGCTGGCCTCGATGGTGAAGCCCTCGGCGGCGGCTATGGAGCGGAGGCCGGAGACGAGGAATTCGCGACCGATGACGAGGACGGCGATCCAGGGTGGGACGATGCGGGGGTTGTAGGCGACCAGGACGATATAAGCCGCGGAGACCATGAGTTTGTCGGCCAGCGGGTCGAGGAGCATCCCCATGGTGGTGATCTGGTTACGACGACGGGCTAAAAAACCGTCGAGGCCGTCGGTGATGCTGGCCAGGATGAAGACGACGGAGGCGATGATCTCCTGCTCGCCGCCGCGAAGCCCGGTGGCGCCGTGCCCGGTCCAGGGGAAGGCGGACGAGAGTATCCAGATGAGCAGGGGTACGCATGCAATACGGCTCATCGTGATGGAGTTAGGCAGGTTCATCGGCGCGGTGTCTGAAAGATAACAGGTTGAGCGCACTAAGATGCGCCGACCAGACACTAGCATTTTGCCATATTGGGGTGGTGGTCTGGCAGGGAGTAGTTGCGGATGGGGAATTTAGGGGCGACCACGGATTCGTGCGGATAGAACGGATAGGGGCTCGGGAGGTTGCGAGGCGAAGACTGGCTTCCCTTCCGATTGTTTGAGGTTACGAAATGTTTGGCGTGGAGAGATTTGTCCGTAAGCACTTTGCTTTCAGGGCCGACTCTCAGTTTGCACCGCCCTGCCGATATAGGAACTGTCCCACGATGGAGCGCGTGTGCCTATGTCGATTCGAAGTTTCATGTTCAAGGTGGTCGGTGTTCTTTCGCTCGGCGCTGTGCCGGCGGCTGCACAGGGCGTTGCGAGCACGGTGCAGTTGACCGTGACGACGGCCCTAACGATCTACTACGGCCAGAATGTGGATGGGTATGCGAACGTGGCCTCCGGCGATGGCAACCCGCTGGCCGGAACGATCACGTTCTACGACGGAACGACGAATATCTGCGTGATCTCGGTGACGAACGCGGCTACCTGTCCGGCTACGGCTGGGACGGGGTTTGCCGCGGGAACTCATATTCTGACGGCGATTTATTCCGGCGATACCACGCATGCGGGTTCGACCTCGAATGCGGTGACGGTGACGGTGGTCCCGGATACGACGTCGGTGAGTGTGACCAGTTCGGCGAATCCGGCGGCGTTTGGGCAGAGTGTTGTGTTTAGGGCTACGGCTCAGGGAGCGCATGGGGCGATTGAAGGCACGGTGGTGTTTTTTGATGGGTCAACGGCGATCGGAACAGCGGGGATGAATTCGTCAGGCGTGGCTTCGATGTCGATGACTACGCTGGCAGCGGGAACGCATCCGATTACGGCAGCGTATGGAGCGACGCGGAACTTTGCGGCTTCGACCAGTGCGGCGCTGAACGAAGTCATTCAACCTGCTCCAGCACCGATTGCTACGACCACGATGCTGGCTTCGAGCGCGAATCCTTCGGTAAACGGACAGAATGTGACGTATACGGTAAGCGTCGCGGGGGTGGGGCAGACGAAGCCTGCGGCTGGGCTGGTGTCGATTTTGGATGGAGATGCGGCTCTGTGGGCGGGAATGCTGGATGGAACGGGATCTGCGAGCTTCAGCTCGGCTGCGCTGGGGATTGGCGCACATAGCCTGACGGCTCACTATGGCGGAGATGCTACGACGGCGGGGAGTTCGTCCACGGTGCTGGCACAGGTGGTAACCGCGGCGCAGACGGGGCCGGGGAGCTTTACGATCGAGGCGGGGCCAGTGAGTGTAGCGCTAGGCAAGATGGCAAACGTCACGGTGAAGGTGACTCCAGTGAACGGGTTCAACCAGGCGGTGCAACTGGGGTGCAGCGATCTGCCCAGCGAGTCGGCCTGTACGTTTGGAGCGGGGATGATTCGAGCGGGTGGAGGTTCGACGACGCTGCAGTTGAGCACGATGGCGCCTCACGATTGCGGCTCGACTACGCCTTACAGCGCGGGATTGCCGCTCGCGGGACCTGCGATGGGTGGACTACTGATGCTGTTTCTGCCGGGCAGGCGGCGCCGCTCGCTGAAAGGAGCGCTGGTAGCTCTGGTAGGGCTTGGCGGGTTGGCGGCGATGACCGGATGCGGGAATTGCACGGACCTGGGCACTAAGCCGGGAACGTATACCTTCAACGTAACCGGAACTGCGCTGGGAGGCGTTTCCGCTGTCGTCTCGCATAAGGTAACTTTGCGAGTTACATTTTAGCGGAGACACAAGGTGCAGCCGACTTGATGGCGGCTGCCCCTGTTTGTTGCGGCCACGTGTCAGGCGTAGATGCCGCGCTGTTTCGTGGTATAGGCCACGCGATCGATCGCGAGCATGTATGCGGCGATGCGGTTGTTTACGTTATGCGTTTTCGCGTATGCAGTGACGTCGTTGAAGCTCTCGATCATGATGTTGTCGAGACGCTGATTGACCTCGGCCTCAGTCCAGAAGTAGCCCATGCGGTCCTGCACCCACTCGAAGTAGCTGGTGGTGACACCGCCGGCGTTAGCGAGGATGTCGGGGATGATGAAGACGCGCTTGTCGGCGAGGATCTCGTCCGCGACGGTGGTGGTGGGACCGTTGGCGCCTTCACACAGGATTCGGCAGCGGATGCGGTCTGCATTCTTGCTGGTGATGACGTTTTCAGTTGCAGCAGGAATGAGGATGTCGCATGCGTAGTGGAGGAGTTCGTGCTTGTCGGCTGCCTCCGCCTCGGTGAAGCCAGTGATGGTGCCGGCGCGCTTGCGGTGCTCGATGAGAGCGGGGATGTTGATGCCGTGCGGGTTGTAGAGACCGCCGTCGTACTCAGCGATGCCGATGATGGTGTAGCCCTTTTCGGCGAGGAGCTTCGCGGCATTGGAGCCGACGTTGCCGAAGCCCTGGATGATGACGCGACAGCTTTCGCAGGGCATGCCCAGTTGTTTGAGGGCTTCATCGCATACGACGGAGATGCCGCGGCCAGTAGCCTCGCGGCGTCCGCGCGATCCGCCGAGGTTGATGGGCTTGCCCGTGACGACTGCGTTGACGGTCTGGCGCATGTGCATGGAGTAGGTGTCCATGATCCACGCCATCGTCTGCTCGTCGGTGCCCATGTCGGGTGCGGGGACGTCTTTTTCTGGGCCGAGGAATTCGATCAGCTCGGCGGTGTAGCGGCGGGTCATACGCTCGAGTTCGCCCTGGGACATCTTCTTGGGGTTGCAGATGACGCCGCCCTTGGCTCCGCCGAAGGGGATGTTCACGACAGCGCACTTCCAGGTCATCCAGCTGGCGAGAGCGCGGACTTCGTCGAGTGAGACATCGGGAGCGTAACGGATGCCGCCTTTCGCGGGGCCTCGGGCTACGGAGTGCTGAACACGGTAGCCGGTAAAGACTTCGATGGAGCCGTCATCCATGCCGACGGGAATGTGGACGATAATTTCTCGCGAAGGCTGACGGAGGACCTTCCAGATGCCTTGATCCAGGTTCAGTTTTTTTGCTGCGAAATCGAATCGAGAGGCCTGGGCTTCCCAGGGATTTGTCTCCTGCTCGAGGGTGAGAGTCTGCATAACGGGTTCACTTCTTTCGGTTGGTGGTATCAGCGATTCTCCGGCCATCGTTTTTGCCCTCTCATGAAAGCGAATATAGCTTGAGCCAGACCGGTCTGTGGCCAAACTGAGGGAGTATAGGCCTCAGAAAGGATGATGTGCAAACAAGTGCAGTGGTTGGCAACAACTGGCATTGACTGGTTTGATTCAGGATTGGGATGCACCAGCGCACAGTTATGATGGAGGCAGCCATGTCCTCTATCCACGCCACTTCCCTGCCCTCTGAACGCGATTTCCTGAAGCTCAGCCGCACGCACACCCTGGTGCCTGTGTACCGGACGGTTACAGCCGATCTCGAGACGCCTGTGTCTGCTTTTCTGCGGATCGCGGCCGAGGAGCCGGAGGCCTTTTTGCTGGAGTCGGTCGAGGGAGGCGAGCATGTTGGACGTTATACCTTCATCGGAATACAGCCCTATAAAAAGATGGTTGCGCGAGGCCGTGAGATTACGGTCCAGGAGGGACGGCGTAAGCGCTCGTTCACAGGCGACATCTTTGAGGAGTTGAAGCGAGCGCTGAACGGGCATACACCCGCGCGTCTCTCCGGACTGCCTCCTTTCACTGCCGGGGCGGTGGGCTTCTTTGCTTACGATGTCGTTCGCCAGATCGAAAAGCTACCCTCGAAGGCCAAGGACGAGCTTGGCGTGCCGGATGCCTGCCTGATGTTCTTCGATCAGGTACTGGCCTTCGATCATGTAAAGAAAGAGATTCACCTGATGGTGACCGCCGACCTGACACGCGAGGCTCGCGAAGGAGCCTATGGGCGAGCAGTAAGGCGGCTGAATCGCCTGGAGAAGCGACTGGGGAATGCTCTTCCGATTACCCGAAAGAAGAGGCCAGAGGGTGCGCTAAAACTAAAAGCGCGGACCCCGAAGGCGACTTTCCTGAAGTCGGTAGAGAAGACGAAGGAGTACATTGCGGCGGGAGACGTCTTTCAGTGTGTCATCTCACAGCGTTTCGATTGCGAACCGGGCGTAGATGCCTTTGATATCTATCGCGCACTGCGCATCGTGAACCCATCGCCGTACATGTACTTCCTGCGATTTGGACTGGAAGACGCTACAGGAAAGAAGCCGAGCGTGTCGCATATTGTCGGGTCGTCGCCGGAGTTGTTGGTGCGGGTGCATGGGAGGGCCGTCGAGTACAGGCCCATCGCCGGGACTCGACCGCGTAGCGCCGATGAGGTTGAGGACCGCGCCATTGAAGCTGATCTCCGGGCCGACACCAAAGAGGTCGCCGAACACATCATGCTGGTCGATCTTGGCCGCAACGATGTTGGCCGTGTGAGCGAATTCGGCTCAGTGAAGGTGAAAGACCTGATGTTCGTGGAGCGATACAGCCATGTGATGCATCTGGTGAGCGCGCTGGAAGGCAAGCTGCGAGCTGGCCTCGAGCCGATCGACGCATTCCGGGCCTGTTTTCCTGCGGGGACGCTCAGCGGCGCGCCGAAGGTTCGTGCGATGGAGATCATCGAAGAACTGGAGCCGTCGCGGCGCGGAGTCTATGGCGGCAGCATCCTCTACGCCGACTTCAACGGAAACCTCGACTCCTGCATCGCGATCCGCACCCTGTATATGAATGGCAAGCAGGGGCACATTCAGGCAGGAGCCGGCATCGTCGCGGACTCGGTGCCGGAGAAGGAGTTCGAAGAGTGCGGGAACAAGGCCCGCGCAGTAGTACGGGCTATTGAGCGGGCTCGACAGGTTTGAGGCCTGCCTCTTCCTCTTGTTCCTGATGGAGCGCCCACCAAATGCCACCAACAATCTGCAAAACTCCGACGGTACGCGTAAGAACCGGACGCTCCTGTAATGTGCCCATGAGCTGCTTCCATGGCTTCGGGCCATGCTTCCATGCGAGCGCGTCATTTTCCGGTCGCAAAACCGCCATTACGCCATCGCCGATAAGGGCCATGGCTGTGAAGTGCTTCCACCGTCTCGATGCAAGGGACATCTTGCTCACCGCCTGATGAATTAGAGCTTGAGTAGAGCTGCTCTGTTGCCTGCTGTATCCTTCGGTGTCGTGCAGCGTAGAATCAAATTCAGCTATGGTCTTCGTTCTCGATAATTACGACTCGTTCACCTACAACCTCGTGCAATACATGGGCGAGCTGGGCGCGGAGATGATCGTTCGCCGCAACGATGACCTGACGCCCGCCGAGGTAGAAGCGCTGCAGCCAGAGCGGATTCTGATCTCACCCGGCCCTTGCACGCCGCAGGATGCAGGCATCAGCATGGACCTGATCAAACACTTCGCGCGACTCGAGCGGCGGGTGCCGATCCTTGGCGTCTGTCTCGGGCATCAGGCGATTGGCGCGGCTTTTGGCGGCGATGTTGTGCGGGCTCCGAAGCTGATGCACGGCAAGACGAGCGAAGTGGAGCACGACGGCAAGACCATCTTCGCAGGCATTCCGTCCACGATGACCTGCACACGGTATCACTCGCTGATCGTTTCGGAAGAGGGTCTGCCGAAGGAGCTGGAGATCTCTGCACGAACAGCAGATGGCGAGACCATTATGGCGCTTCGGCACCGCGAGCTGCCGATCGAGGGTGTGCAGTTTCACCCCGAGAGCGTGCTGACTGTGCACGGCAAGCAGATCATCGAAAATTTCCTGAAGATGTAAATCAGGAACGTTTGCAATCGACGCCGAGGCAGTTGGTCCAGCGACCTTCGGACTCTACTTCATTGAAGCGCGGATCAGACGAGTCTCCAAGCTGGGCGCGGCGAATGTCGGTAAAGCCAATCGCGGCAAGCTGCTCCGCAATTCCCTTGAAATCCCACATCCAGAGATGGCGGGAGCGTCCGAAGAGTGCAGTAGGCAAAGCCTTGAGCCCGCGTGAGAGCGCCTGTTCGCCAAGATAGCTCTCCCGCATGAAGCGCGATGCTGCTCCGGGCGTTCCATCTGTCATGTAGACCTTGATGAGCTGCTCGAGATCGGGGAGGACGAGGCGAAAGGTTCCGCCGGGACGAAGGTAGCTGAAGACGTTCCCGACGGCGACGCGAAACTCCTCGAGCGTCAGATGCTCGAGCACGTGGGAGCAGTAAACGGCATCAACCGATCCCTGAGGCAGCGGAAGTCCCTTGATGACATCACCGTACTGGATATTTTTGGGGTAAGGAGGGAAGCCCTTCTTCACCAGCAGAGGCGTGAGGAAAGGAAGCCGACTTTGCAGCCAAAAAGCAGGGCCAGCATCGAAATTCTGCCAGGTTTCCGGAGCACACATGCCACAGCCAAACTGCACATACCGTTGATCCATGGCCGTATTATAAGAGCAGGAACGATGCCGATTGGTAGACAACAGCGTGCAACTTTCGAGCCAGTTGATGACTCTTTTGGGACGCTTTGCTCGGGCCGTGCGACAGGAATAGAGGGATGGGATGAAGGCTAAGATTTTCGGGGTTTCGCATCTCTCATTTCTCCTCCTTTGCTTACCGCTGGCGAACGCGCAACAGCCGATCGGCACAGTCGGCGTGCAGGATGCCACGGTAGCGGGCGCACTCGAAGTAACCAACGGCCGCGCGGTGCTGGTTGGAAATACCACGGTCACAGCAAGGGAACATCCGGCAGAGATCGCCCTCAACAGAGGCGGTAAAGTACGTGTGTGCTCGACCAGCGGTCTGCATGTAACAGCAGGAAAGGGTGGAGCGACTGCTCCCCTGATGCTGGCGCTCGATCGAGGCGCGATTGAAGTGACGATGCCGGCCACCACAAGCGATGTGGTCATGACGCCGGATCTCCGATTCACCATGCGTAGCGAGGGGCCGCTGGATCTCCACCTGCGTGTGGCTCGAAATGGCGATACCTGCGTCGAGAATCGTGGAGAGAAGGCCCCCTTGCTGGGCGTCGCCGACCAGTTCGGCGAGGCGACCTATGAGCTGCGCCCCGGACAGCATGTGCTCTTTGAGCGTGGCAGCTTGAAGGAGGTCGTGGATCACGAGAGCTCGGCCTGCGGATGCCCTCCGGAACCGGCGATCTCAGTCGCTGACGCTGGAGCGACAGGTGGGACGCCAGCGGCGCCGGGCAGTCCTGTAGCTGCAAAGTCGGCGGAGGAGCAGCATCCCTTCCCTGCCGCGGTAAGCGCAGGGCTGGCCCCAGCGTCCTCGGTTCCGCAGGCTCCCGCCGGTGTGGTGCATGCGCAGGTTTCGACAACGCTGAGCTATGGCGCGAGCGATGGAACCAGCACAAATGCCAGCGCCGCAGGAGATGCCGGAAGCGACACTGGTTCATCCGCGAAGACTGCGGCGGCGGCCCCCGCAACTGCGCCCGCGACTGCAGATTCAGCCCAAACCGTTGGAACGGCGCAGGCCCCGCCACCCCCACCCGCGCCCCCCGCTTCGAACATCTTTCATTCCATTGGCCACTTCTTCAAGCACCTGTTCGGCAAGGACTGAACGCCGCCAGCCGCCGCCCACTGCGATACAATAGAAGGGTTGTGGGTGACCCGGCAGCCACGCTGCTACGCCCACGGGACAAATCTCAAACACAGCTGAACTCAGCACAGATCAGGGGTTTTTTATGTCGATTCCCGCAACGCAGATGCGCCCGGGCATGGTTATCAAGTTCAAGGACGACCTTCACCTCGTCTTCTCCGTCGAGCACCGCACACCGGGCAACCTCCGCGCCTTCATCCAGGCCAAGCTGCGCAACATCCGCACCGGCGCCATGTTCGTCGAGCGCTTCCGTTCGCCCGATCCGATCGATCGCGTCATCGTGGACGAAGTGAAGATGGAGTTCCTCTACAACGACGGGGATGACTACTACTTCATGGACGAGCAGTTCGAGCAGACGATGCTGAAGCGCGAGACTCTGGGCGATGCGGTCGAATACCTGCTCCCCAACCTGACCATCGCCGTAAGCTTCCACGACGGCAAAGCGGTTGGCATCGAGCTCCCCACGGTCGTCGAGATGACCGTCGTCGAGACCGAGCCCGGCATCAAGTCGGCGACAGCCTCGTCGGTCACCAAGCCAGCCAAGCTCGAGACCGGCCTCGTCGTGCAGGTGCCTCCCTTCATCAACGAGGGCGAGAAGATCCGCGTCGACACAGCCGAAGGCGCCTACATGAGCCGCGCATAAGCGCTTCCGGCTCAGACAAATCGAGAGGCAGGGTCAGACGGCCTTGCCTCTCTTGCTTTTACGTGGCAATACCTTGCACCAGAATTGCCGCTCTGCGACACTGAAGCTCGATGGTGTGCCATTACCTTATAAAAGGCCGCGTGCAGGGCGTAGGCTTCCGCTGGTTTGTGCAGCGGGAGGCAGCCGAGCTCGGCCTGCGCGGCTGGGTCCGCAACACCGACGACGGTCACGTTGAGATCGTCGCCGCTGGCGAACCGGATCAGTTGGCTGAGTTGAAGGTTTCGCTGCACAAAGGTTCGCGCGGCAGCCGCGTGGATGCAGTCATTGAAAACGAACTGACCGAGAGCGAAGGCGCGCAACTCGGGCCATTTGAGATTGAAGGAGCCTGGTAAGACATACATGACGAAGCCGATTAATTGCGACCCCCTGAAGGAACTCGTGCGCACCGTGCCCGACTTCCCCAAGCCTGGAATTCTCTTCTACGACATCACAACCCTGCTGAAGGACAAGGCCGGATTCGCGCAGCTGATCGACGCGTTTGCCGCCTACTACATCGGCAAGGAGATCGACCTAGTGCTTGGCATCGAGGCGCGCGGATTCATCTTCGGACCGGCACTGGCTTACCGTCTGAATGCAGGCTTCGTCCCCGTGCGCAAGCCGAAGAAGCTGCCCGCCAAGACAGCGCGCGTAAGCTACGACCTTGAGTACGGCACCGACTCGCTCGAGATCCACCTCGACGCGATCCAGCCCGGTCAGCGCGTGGTCATCGTCGACGACCTGTTGGCCACCGGAGGCACCATGCAGGCGACGGTGCAGCTCGTGCGGCAGCTTGGCGGCGAGATCGCCGGCCTTGGCTTCGCCATTGAGCTCGACTTCCTGAAGGGCCGCGACAAATTCAAGGAATACGACGTCCTAAGCCTGCTGCACTACGACGAATAGCCGAAAATAAAACTGGATATCACATAAGGGCCAGCGTCATGCGCTAGTCACTTTATTGAATAGAAAACAGGAGCCATCCATGAAGTCACATGGTTACGCCGCCCACGATAAGAAATCGCCGCTCGTGCCCTTCAGCTTCGACCGCCGCGACCCCGGCCCGAACGATGTCGCTATCGAGATCGCCTACTGCGGCATCTGCCATTCCGACATCCACCAGGTCCGCGACGAGTGGAACAACGCCATCTATCCGATGGTGCCCGGCCACGAGATCGTCGGGTACGTCGCAAAAGCAGGAAGCGCGGTGAAGAAATTCAAAGAAGGTGACCGTGCGGCTGTTGGCGTGATGGTCGACTCCTGCCGTGAGTGCGACAACTGTCGCGCTGGCGTGGAGTGTTACTGCGTCAAGGGCATGGTCGGGACCTACAACACGCGCGACTACAAAGGCGAGTTGATGTTCGGCGGCTACGCCAACAACATCGTCGTCGACGAGCGCTACGTCCACACCCTCTCGCCGAAACTCGATATGGCCGCCGCGGCCCCGCTGCTCTGCGCCGGCATCACGACTTACTCGCCGCTGAAGCACTGGAAAGTCGGGCCGGGCAAGCGTGTCGGCGTCGTCGGGCTCGGCGGACTTGGACACATGGGCCTGAAGTTCGCACACTCGCTCCGGGCCCATGTGGTGCAGTTCACCACCTCGACCAGTAAGATCGAGGACGCGAAGAAGCTCGGCGCTGATGAAGTTGTCGTCACCAAAGATCCGGATGCCATGGCGAAGTTCGCCGGCACCCTCGACTTCGTGCTCGATTGCGTCTCCGCCCCGCACGACATCAACGCCTACCTCGGCCTGCTGCGGCTCGACGGCACGCTATGTTCCGTGGGATTGCCCGAGCAGCCGCTCTCGGTCACACCGTTTGCCATCCTTGCGAATCGCAGATCGCTTGCCGGCTCGATGATCGGCGGCATGCCTGAGACCCAGGAGATGCTCGACTACTGCGCCGACCACGGCATCGTCTCCGACATTGAGCTGACTCCAATCGACAAGCTGGCCGAGGCTTACGAGCGCGTCGTGAAGAGCGATGTGAAGTATCGCTTCGTCATCGACATGGCAACGCTGAAGAGTTAGCTGGAACCACCAACACGCGAGGCGGCTGCTTCCGTAATGCGGAGGCGGTCGTCAGCCGCGAGATAGCTCTTTCGCCGAAACCAATCCTCCATGCTCGTCTGAAGCCGTTCGAGCGGCACGCGATGACCCGCTTCAAGGAGTCCGTCCCCGATGGGAAGCGTGTCATCGAAGATGGCGTCATTCGTAAAGTTGCGCATCGAAAAGCTGTCAATCCATTTGATAGGACACAGATGCGCCTCCCCCTTTGCATCCACGCGCTCGATAGTGAGCTTCCGCGCGAACATGGTCAGGCAAAGAGTGTGTAGAGCGGAGAGTCGAGCGCCAAAGTCTGGATGGGTCCGCCGAGTTTGCCAGTTCCTGCGTCGCGACGAAAGATCGTAACGGTCGCCGAATCCTGGTTGCCACAGATAAGCCATCGGGCGGTCGGATCAAGCGTGAAATGGCGGGGAGTCTTGCCTCCACACGAGATGCGCTGGACCTCCGTCAATTTCCCGTCCTTCAGGTGGATGGAGAAGACGACCAGCGAATCTTCGCCGCGGTTGCTGGCATAGAGAAAAAGCCCATCAGGAGAGACGGCTACCTCTGCTGCGGTGTTCTTGTCGGCAGGAAAATCCGGCGCGATGGTCTTGATGTGGAAGTTGGCATTGACCAGAAGGCCTTGCGGGTTCTCCTGCGAGCTGGTCGAGGTCCACAGCAAGTGATCGATGGTGGAATCAATCTCGTTGATGCTGTAGACCCATCGCCCATTGGGATGGAAGACAACGTGACGCGGGCCAGAGCCAGGACGAACGCTAAACAGATGTGGATCGCTCGTACTGAGGTGGCCAGTCTCGCTGTCGATGATAAAGACCGAGATGGCATCGCTGCCCAGATCGCAGACCAACAGAAAACGATTGTCCGGCGAGATGGTCGCGCAATGCGGATGCGGAATATCCTGACGCACCGTGTTAGGCCCTCGCGAGCCGAATCTCTGGTGGTCCTTGAAGTCGATGCGGTCAACCGGCTGGCTCAAAGTGCCGTCAGACTGAACGCGATACGAGGCGACTGTGCTGCCAAAGTAGTTCGCAACAAACGCCGCATGACCTGTCGCATCCACCGAGATATAGGCTGGCCCTGCCCCACCTGAGGGTGCCTGCCCAAGCTGGCTCAGCGCCCCCGTACTGGGATTCTGTTCGAAGGTGGTAACGGTCGCCGCGGGGTCGTTCACCGCATTCACCGCATAGAGAAAACGCTTCTGTCCATTACGCGGCGGCGATAGCGCCATAAAGGACGGCCTGGCAGTCGCAATTGCAAGAAGCGGCGGAGTAAGCTGACCAGTCACCGGATCGAAGCGCGACTGGTAGATTCCTTTGCTCACGCCCTTGCTGGTATCGGTCCCAAAGTAGACGAAGACCGGCGGCGGGGGCAGCACTTTCTTCTTTTTAAACGGTAACGAGGCAAAACTGTGCTCAGCAGCGGCAAAGGCCGGAAAGAGCACGAGAAATCTGCGGCGCGTAAACATTACGGCTGTACCTCGCGAAGCTACGCTGGTTCCCCTGGAAGGTGGATCTGCATTTCGTCTTCGGGCCGCAAATCTTCGTTGATGACAGGAAGACTCGGGAGATTGTCCGTACGGCCGGCTTCTTTGACGACAGCACCGGCGTGTTCGAGGACCTCATCGACGGTCATCGTGTACATCTCGCGGCCGTTATCGTAACCCGACTGGATGGCGTGCTTGAGATAGCGCCCGGCCGCCTGTGCCGCAAGGTAGTCCGTGATGACATAGCCGGTGCGGCGTTTATGCTCAACCCACGCAACGTTCGGCATGGCGATCCAGACAGGCTTTCCGCTGACGGCAAAGCGGATGTCAGTAGCATCGGCGTGGCGTGTTGCGATGGCGACGACGGTTCCCTTCCATAAGCAATGGAGTTCTTCGCCGGTCCAGCGGTCGGTCACTTTAAAGTCTTCATACATGGTTGTTTCTAGATTAGTTCAGCCCGGGGGGATGGGCAAGGCGAGGGTACGCGGGACGATCGAAATCGCGTCAGCCATCCTTCTTAATTTCCTTAAATAGCCATATTCTTGCCAGTGCCCAATCGCGCTTTACCGATCGTGGAGCAACCCCTAGAACGCTTGCAACCTGCTCGACAGAAAGGCCGCCGAAGTAGCGAAGCTCCACCACCTTGGCCTGTCTCGGATTCAAGGCCTCGAGCCTCGTAAGCGCATCATCCAGCATCAGCAGCTCGCCGGAACGCTCCTCAGAGACCGCGACGTTGTCATCCAGCTCTACCCGCACAAAGCCGCCTCCGCGCATAGCTGCCTTGTGTGCCCGCGCATGATCGACGAGCACGCGACGCATCACATTCGCAGCTACCCCGATAAAGTGCTGATGGTTTTGCCAATCGACATCCTCCCGGGCAAGCCGCAGATATGCCTCATTGATCAAAGCAGTCGGCTGCAGAGTATGGTCCTTCCGCTCCCGATGCATATACGCCGCCGCAAGCCGGTGTAACTCTTGATACACCAACGGAAACAGCTTATCCGCGGCAGACGGATCCCCGCTCTTCATCGCCTTCAAAAGTACGGTAACCTGCCCATCAGGAGGAATAGACATTGGTCTGACTCCCAGCTACATCACAGAAAAGGACGCGGCCTGTGCGGCAAGATAGTTTTCCCACTTACCTTATCAGCCTTCTCAAAAGATTTTGCCCCGATCGAAACGGAAATACGCATTAGAGGGTGAGAGGCAGGTAAAGTCGCAGATTCAACTCTAATTGCTGGATATTATGGATGCGTTGTGTCATCATTGGCCCGAATCAAAGGCATTTATTTTCTCTATCTCTTTGGTGTATCAGCCTCTCGGCCCCTGAAAACTCATTTCCCGGCATGATTCCTTTTTAGCCATCCCATGTAGCCTGGTCTGCTTGATTCTCTCAGCACGGGAAAAAATAGCCAGAGGTCTAAGTCTTCCTTAGTCGGCGCTCGCTGGAACAAGGATCATGGCTACTCCACAACAAAGCGTTGAGCAGTTATTCGAAGCCGCATTGGAGTTGCGCCCCGAAGACAGGCTCGCCTTTCTCAATCAGGTCTGCGGCGAGGACGCCGAGCTGAAACGCATGGTTGAGAAGTTACTGCTTGAGAATGAGCGCGCGGGAAGCTTTCTCGAGAAGCCCCTCTTTCACTTCAAGAAGAACGAAGAGGATACCGTTAAGGCTCCTGAGGCCAGTAGTTCAGGTGGCTACCAGCGCGGCCCGAGCGCGACGCCTGCAAGTCGGTTCAAGCCCGGCGAAATGCTCGGCGGCCGATTCGCAATCGTACGCTTCATCGACCGGGGCGGCATGGGCGAAGTCTACGAGGTGGAAGACCATCACCTGCAGAGCGTCCACATCGCGCTGAAGATGATCCTGCCTCAGTACTCAACCGATCCGGCGACGCAGCATCGATTCGAGCAGGAGGTCCTCCTCGCACGAAAAGTAACCCATCCCAATCTCTGCCCCATCTATGACATCTTCCACTACGAAGAACCAGCCCCTCCCTTCTCGTTCCTGACAATGAGGTTCCTGTCAGGGGAGACACTCGCAACAAGACTTGCGCGCGTCGGGACGCTACCCCTGGAGGAAGCAAAATCCGTCTTCAAACAGATGACAGCGGGCATCGGAGCGATCCATGCCGCAGGCGTAATCCATCGGGACATCAAGCCCAACAACGTCATGCTCGACGGAGAGGGGCCAGGCCTCGGCGTCTGTATCACCGACTTCGGCCTCGCCCGCCTGCACGAGTCGGAAACGACCCGCTTCACCAGCGGAGCACTGGCCGGCACGTTCGGCTACATGGCGCCCGAACTACTCTTAGGGCAGCCGCCTTCGCAAGCTACGGACATCTTCGCATTCGGCGTCGTATTGCACGAAGTCTTTACCGGCGAGAAGCCGCAAGTTGCCGTTGGCACCCTTTCTCCCACCGCAAGTGCACGATTGAAGTCCGACGTCCCCCCCGACTTCGCCTATCTCGTCACGGAATTTCTCTCCGAAGACCCGAAGCGCCGTGTCCTCGCATTCGAGCAGGCCCAGCACATCTTCGACTCAAAGACCTCACACAGCGTCTTCATCCCTCCCGTCCCAACCTTCTGGACACGACGCCGCTTCGCCGTCACCGCAGCAGCAACAACCTGCGCCGTCATAGGAGGCGTCCGCTGGAAGTGGGACACGATCGAAGACCTCCTTCACCCCTTACCGCTGAAGCGTTTCGTCGCAATCCTCAACTGGCCGCCCACCACTGACTCTCACCTAAAGCCGATGCTGTCCGGCGTCATCGACGCAATAGGAAGCGAACTAGCCCGCGCCGAAGCTGTGGACCGCAACCTCTTCGTCATCTCCCGCAACATTAATCCCGAAACCAAGACCCCCACCCAACTCAACGACATCCGCGATTCTCTTGGAGCCAACTTGGTGTTGGCAACATCGGGCTCGACTCAATCCGATAAATACAATGTCTTCCTTCGACTGCTGGACCCTTCCTCAACCCGGACGCTACGAGAGACACATATTAGCTCTCCGCTGACAGAACCTATATCGCTGCCAGACAGGGCTGTACACGCCGCCGAGCGGCTGTTGAATGTTGGTGAATATCAACGGGGAAATCCGCGGACAAAACAAGGCACTCAGTCTCCCGAGGCCTTTAATGCATTCCAGGCAGCTGAGTCTCTAAAGAAACAAGAAAATGGCAAAGGGTTGGAGGCATCGATAGAAAAGTATAAACAGGCAATCGAGTTGGATCCTCACTACGCGTTGGCCCACGCACGACTCGCATTTGCTTACTTAAGTTTGTATTCAAAAGATCATGACCCTGCAGCGATCGATCTTGCCCGAGGCAACTCTGAGACGGCACTCACGTTGGATCCAGATCTAGTGGAAGGGCATATAACGCAGGGTTTTGTATTCGAAATGACTGGGGATAAGACAGATGCTTTGCGCGAAATTGCCAAGGCACTGTCACTGGACCCCTCTAATCCGCGAACGCTCCTCTACCAGGCGCAATTTTATGCCCGCCTTAACCGTTGGTCGGATGCTGAAACGACCTTTCACAGAGTCTTGAAAGAACGACCTAACTACTGGCTCGCATACAACGAGCTAGGGATGAATTATTACGCCCAAGGAAAATATCAGGAGGCGCTCGATTCGTTCCGGACTGCGAGTTTAGCCTCACCACAGAATGCAATGGCGCTGAACAATGCCGGTGCTCTCTGTCTGTTGCTTGGCAACTTCCAGGAAGCCGAGGATTATCTGAACAGAAGTTTGGCTTTGAGGCCGTCTGGTGGAGCATTGGCCACGATGGCAGCCGTCAAACGGTCAGAAGGCAAGTATGTAGAAGCACTTCAGTTTGCGCTTAAAGCTACTGAATTAGCTCCGACGGATGGTAATAACTGGCTGGAACTGGGGGACTCCTACTCGCTATTGCATAGCCATCCGAATGAGGCGAAGAAGGCGTATTTGCGTGGCGCGCAAGTGACGGAAACCCAACTTCGAACTGATCCAACAAGCGGCCCCGGCTTGATGCAGCTTGCCCTCTTCCGAATTAAGTCAGGATCAGCGGATACGGCCAGTGCGCTCGTAAAAAAGGCCGACACTCTCAATGCCGGGGATGTCTACTCGCAATTGACTAAGGTAAGAATCCTCGAACTCCTTGGAGACCGGGAGGAGGCACTTGGAACCCTTACAAGCTGCGTGAAGAAAGGGGCCACGAAATCTCAGATTCAATCGATACCTGACCTGGAACAGCTTCGAACTGATCCTCGATATAAGGACATCTTCAATTCGAGCTTTTCTACAACTGGAACGAACTAAGAGCCTATGAACATCTACGGAGAGTTCGACTATGTGGAATAAACGAATACTTTTACTTGCCATATCTGGGTTGCTTCTGTCGGCTGTTGGTTGTAGGGTCCAGTCTGTAATGGTCTCACCCGAGCAAGGCCTGGATCATAATTATGCGCGCACAGGAGATACCCTTGAATTCGTCGCCTACAATCCGAAGACACAACCGTTCTATGTGATATTCGACGATCCGAGCCCTTGCGCGGAAAAGTACGTGATGGTGACTGCAACAACTCCCGGACGCTGTAAGGTGGTCTCCGGCAACGTCGCCTATTCATACCGCTTGTCTTACCATCCTCCAGATAAGCACCTCTCCATCCCCACGAATTGCTTCCCGTGTGACGGGTTAGTTGTCGGAAACAATGACCAATTGGGATCTGCCCAACTAGCGCCCGCACAACGTACGCCGCCGCCCGACGCCACGACAGATCCAAGCAAATCCGTGAACGTCAGCTGTGTCGGCAATACAGTAAATATTAATCCACCTAAGGTGACGCGCAGTGCAGGCGAGTACGTTTGGTGGTATCCGCCGAATGGCCTGACGATCACTGTGCCTGATCCTATCTGCGTCGAAGGAACGTCAATCGATCCATACGGACGGTGCACTATAAGTCAGAATGCATCACCAGGCGACCACTCCTACACCCTTCATATGGACGGATGTACGACTGATGGCACCGGCACTATAACAATCCCCAACCCCACTCCAACACCCCAATGAGGACGTCATACTGCAATTGAAGACAAGCACGGCACATGGTCAGTCCCCTGACTGACCATGTGCTATGCCGTATCTATCCGAAGCCATCACGAACGCACGGACATGCCTTCTCACTTAGTAAGATTCACACCCAACTCTGCCCGAATCGCCCCCGCGATCGTATCCGCATGATGCCGCATCAGAGGCTCGCTTTCCGCCTCGATCATCACTCGGGCCAGAGCTTCAGTCCCCGAATAGCGAATCACCACGCGCCCTGAATCAGCAAGCTCCTGCTCGGCTGCAAGAATTGCCGCAACCACCGCGGGAATCGTATCGAGCGGCCTCTTCTCCCGCACCTTCACATTCACAATCACCTGCGGAAAGACCTTCAAATCCGCGACCAGCTCCGAGAGCGTCTTGCCGCTGCGATGCACAACATCGAGCAGCAGCAGCGCAGTCAGCAGCCCATCGCCCGTCGTCCCTCGTCCCGTAAAGATGATGTGGCCCGATTGCTCCCCACCCAGCGCCGCACCAGTAGAAATCATCTGCTCCAGCACATACTTGTCGCCCACAGCAGCGCGAAGCATCTGAATCCCGCTGCGCTTCAACGCCGCCTCCAGCCCCATGTTCGACATCGTCGTAGCAACAACCGTCGAATTCGTCAGCAACCCACGCGCCTGCAGATCACGCGCCGCAAGCAGCAGCACAGCATCGCCATTCACTACGCGGCCATGTTCATCAGCAAACAATGCGCGGTCAGCATCGCCGTCAAACGTGATTCCCATCGAGGCGTCCCGCACCTTCACCTGCGCGGCCACAATCTCCGGATGCAGCGCACCGCAGTGCTCATTGATATTGCGGCCATCAGGACTGGCATGCGTAATAACAATCTCCCCACCCAGCCC
Source organism: uncultured Acidobacteriaceae bacterium (assembly GCA_963738855.1). GTDB lineage: Bacteria > Acidobacteriota > Terriglobia > Terriglobales > Acidobacteriaceae > Edaphobacter. Next base: position 1,084,652 of record CAVTYC010000001.1, read on the forward strand.
AGCGAACAACTGCGGAGCAACCGCAGACGCCGCGCCATTAGCGCAATCGATCACGACACGCTTACCATCCAGCGAAAGCCCCGGCACAGCAGCCAGCAGAAAGCGCACATAGTCAGCGCGGTCCCCCTCATTCACCTCCGGCGGAGCAGCCTGCTCCATCGTCGGCGCGCCCCCATCCGCAAGCCGACGAAAAATCTCGTCTTCGATCGCAAGTTCAGTCGAATCAGGAAGCTTATAACCATCCGACCCAAAGACCTTGATACCGTTGTCCTCCCACGGATTGTGCGAAGCAGAGATCACAACCCCCGCAGCAAACCCATGCGTCCGCGTAAGAAAAGCAATGGCCGGAGTAGTAATAACGCCAGCGCTCTCGACCGAGGCTCCACCGGCAGTAAGTCCAGCTGTGAGCGTAGCCGCAATCCACGCGCCGGACTCCCGCGTATCCATCCCGAGCACGACACGGGGCGACGCAGACGCCCCACCGAGCGAGTGCGCCAGCGCCAGCCCAATGGCATAAATCGTGGATGCATCGAGGGGCGACTGGCCGGCGACGGCGCGAATGCCATCGGTTCCAAAAAGCTTCTTCATCTGTTACTGGTCTCCGTTGTTTTAGTGTCGATAACCTGTGCGTCAAGGCTGCCCTGGGATAGGCGAGCATGAATCTTCTGTCCTGCAGCGGTCTCCGATGCGGCACGCAGCACTGTCCCATCAGCCGCATAAACAATGGCGTACCCACGCGAGAGCACCGCAAGCGGCGAGAGCGCCTCAAGCCCGGCCCCAGCGCGGCCAAGACGATTCCAACGCGGCGCGAGCATCCGCGACCCAACCCGTTCAAGGCGAGCATTCGCCTGCTGAAGCCGTCGCTCCACACGAGCAATCCGTAACGAAACATCCTGTCGCTGAAGCCGCTCTGACAACGCACTCAATCGAGCCGCAGGCAACCGCCACCGACGCGCAGCAGCAGACTCCAGTCGCAGTCGCAGCTCATCGATGCGCTGATCACGGCGGCTCACCAAATCATGCAATCGTGTAAGCGCCGACTCAGCCGAAAGCCGAGAATACCGCTGTCGAGCATGCATCAGATGAAATCGCCCCGCCCGATGCACGCGAGCGGCAAGCGACTGAACCCGCTCCTCAATCCGATGCTGCGCGGCCGTAACAAGTTCTGCAGCAGCAGAAGGGGTAGGCGCCCGAAGATCCGCAACAAAATCCGCAATCGTAAAGTCCGTCTCGTGGCCAATCGCCGAGACGACAGGGATCTCCGAAGCCGCAATCACCCGAGCCAGCGCTTCATCATTAAAGCCCGCAAGATCCTCCATCGAACCACCACCACGAGCAATCACGATCACGTCGGCCAGCGATCGATTCTTATTGAACCAGCGAACGCCCTCCGCAACCGAAGCCGCGCAGTTCGCGCCCTGCATCGTCGCCGGATACACCAGCAGATTCAGCCGCGCATGTCGGCGACGAATCACCGTAACGATATCGCGTATCACAGCGCCCGCAGGCGAAGTGATAATCCCCACACAAGCAGGAAACGCCGGCAACGGACGTTTACGTGCCGCATCGAAAAGTCCCTCGGCAAGCAGGCGAGCCTTGAGCTGTTCAAAGGCCAGCTGAAGCGCACCCGCCCCACGCGGCTCCATCGTCTCAGCCACAAGCTGAAGCTGTCCCCGCGTGTCATAGATCGAGACGCGCCCACGCACCAGCACCGCCAGCCCATCCGCCGGACGAAACCGGAGCAGCAAAGCCTGCCGCCGAAAGAGCACAACCGGAAGCTGCGCCTCTCCATCCTTCAAGGTGAAATAAACGTGCCCCGACGGAGCAATGCGACAGTTCGAAATCTCCCCCTCAACCCACAGGTCCGTGTAATTGGTCTCGATGTGCTGCCGTATGTCCGCCACCAACGCGCGAACGCTCCATATGCGTCGTTCAGCCAAGGCGGGACGCTGCGGCACGCGCTCAGGAACGGGATGCGGACTCGATGGAGCCGGAATAGCCTCCTGGGCAGGTTCAGACGGTTCGGACGAAACACTTTCAGATGCAACGCTATTTAGATCAAAGAGAAATCCGGCCTGCCCCAAAGACTCGCCAGCCGATGAGGACTGCGACGACGGCCGCTTTGGCGCACGCACCTGTCCCCGCCGAGCACGAAGGCTCGCTAGCGTCGGCAAATTATCCTGATTTTCGGACATCCCGACCTGAGTCTAGCATCGCAGACACCCCTTCCGGGCTAACGGCGGAAGTGATTGATAGCCCAAAGGATCAAGCTCAGAATGACGCTCAGCAAGATGGAGCTTGCCAACGGAAAGCTAACCGACCAGCCTCGTCCTCGCCACGAGAAATCACCCGGCAGTCGGCCAATCGGCAGATTAAGCCGTCCCAGCACCACAACGACAACCCCTGCAACGAGCAGAAGCAATCCAAGAAAGATAAGTACGCGGCCAAGATCGGACATGAGATCAGCCTACGCGCTGGCAAGCATCTGAGCGGCGTGACGAAGAAGCTCGGCGGGCTGGCAGGGCTTCGTAAGGATGCCCACGGGCCGGGGCAGTTTGCTGGACTCCTCACGCACACTCAAAAGATTGGAATAAAAACCGGTCAGGACAATGATCCTGCATGCAGGCAGCTCGCGCGTAATATCCAGTACCAACCCGAGGCCATCCCGGTCCGGCATAGTAATGTCGCACAGCATCAGATGGGGAAGAAACTCGCGAGAGCACGCAAGAGCCTCATCGGCAGAGTAAGCAGCACGCACATCAAAACCGCTCTTTCCGAAGATAAGCGCAAGCGTATCGGCGACCAGACGATCATCATCTACGATCAGCACTCGATGCGTGTTTTCGTCGGTCTGCTGCATTCTTTTGCAGTCGCGGTTCAGCCTGCTGTCTTAACTTAGAGCGATAAAACTAACGTTGTCTAATGAAAATGAATTATTTAACACGAATAAAATCTGATAGTTGGCATACCGGGTAACCATATTCAGCCTGCAAATCCACCTCTGGTATGGTTTACCTCAGCAACTAAAGATACCCGTCCCTGAAGGATTTCACCTTGCATCTCGTCGCTTTGATCGCCGGAATCGTCTGCTGTGCAGGGGTCGCGCTCGACGCCTTCCAGACGATCGTCCTGCCGCGACGGCCAACAGGCCGCATCCGCATCACACGCTTCTTCTTCCTCGCCTCCTGGGACCCATGGGCCTCCTGGGCCGAGCACACGAAGAACAAGGCCGTTCGCGAACAGATCTACAGTGTCTACGGACCACTCTCCCTGCTGGCGCTCCTTTTTCTATGGGCGATTATGCTGATCTTCGGGTTCAGCTTCTTCTTTTATGCACTGGGATCGCCCTTCGCCGACACCATGGGCGTACAGGCAGCATCGGGAATGACCCGCTACCGCACAGACCTGTACGTCAGCGGAACGACGCTCTTTACGCTCGGCCTCGGCGACGTCGTCCCCCACAGCCTCCCCGCACGCGCGCTGATCATCGCCGAATCCGGCGTCGGCCTGGGCTTCGTCGCGCTGGTCATCGGCTACCTGCCTGTGCTCTATCAGGCCTTCTCGCGGCGCGAAGTCAGCATCGCACTGCTCGACGCCCGAGCCGGCTCTCCCCCAACTGCTGGCGAGCTCCTGCGCCGTCACAGCTTTGAAGGCGGCGAAGAGGCCCTGATCGATCTGCTCGCCGAGTGGGAGCGCTGGTCCGCCGAAATCCTCGAGTCGCACATCTCCTACCCCATCCTCTGCTTCTACCGCTCCCAGCACGATAACCAGAGCTGGCTCTCCGCGCTTGTAGCCATCCTCGATACCTGCTCGCTGCTGATCTCGGTCGTCGAGGGAGCTCCCTCCCGGCAGGCGCAGCTTACCTTCGTGATGGCCCGCCACGCTCTTGTCGACCTTGGCCACGTCTTCCATCTTGAGAAGCCAACGGCCACTCTGCGGCAAGGCTGCCCCGAACGCCTGCCCTCCGCCGAGTTCGACCATCTTTGCAGTGCACTCACAGAGTTCCGTCTCCGGCTCTGCGGCGACACGGCCTCGGCAAAGCGGCTCAGCACCATACGAGCGCTCTACGAGCCTGAGGCCATAGCGCTATCCACCTATCTCAGGATGCCGCTGCCCCTCTGGACCTCAGAGCCACGCGAAAAAGACCAGTGGCGCCTGCTGAACAAGCTCCGCAACGAGACCGAAGCAACAAGTGGCCGTGGCGCATCGCCATACCTGCACGATGACCACGACCACTAAGATTTTTCGTTGATTTGTCTGTGATGAACTACTGCTGCATAGCCGGACCCGCAGCAGCAGGGTTCAACTTCTGAGCAGCCAGCATTCCGGCCGGCCCCTTGGCGTCCTTATCCTTCAGCTGCGCATAGATCTTCTTTGCGGCATCCGGCTTGCCCTGAGCCTCATAAAGCTCCGCAAGCTGAAGCTGCGCCGTCCCAGCCGAGACAGTCGACGTAGGCTTGGCAATCAGCTCGTTGTAAAGATCGATCGCCTGAGCGTCGCGCGCGGTCTGCCGGTAGAGCTGCGCCAAAGCCAGCTTCCCTAGAGCAGCAAGATCACCATCCCAGCCACCGGCAACCTGCTTCAGGGCAACCTCTGCCGAAGCGTTCTGGCCGCCTTCCATCGCCGTAAGCCCAGCAAAATACCGCGAGAGCTTACCCGCCGGAGTCATCCCATACTGGTCCGCCGCCGAGGTAAACAGAACACTAGCCGCCTTCGCACGATCCGCAACCGACGCAAATGTCTTCACCCCAGGAGGCACCTGCTGCCCAGGCTGCACCAATGGCGTCTGATAAGCCTGCATTGCCTCACCGAAGGCGATTGAAGCCTGACCGGCACGGTGGTTATAAAAGAGCGCGCCCGCGACAACGACGACGATGACGGCAAGAACAATCGAACCTGTAACGATAAGGGAGCGGCGGTTTTCGCTAGCCCACTCCAGGCCGTGCTGCGTTGTGTCGACGAACTGATCGTGCTTAAGGGCGTGTCTTGTCTGCTGATCCACTGTTTCGGTTTCCTTTATGCTTCGTCGCGGTCTTTTCCGCTTCGAAAGAACTGATTGCGCAAATGCTCGACGCAGAACTTTAAGTCTATCAGGAGGCAGCATTTCGGCACCGAGCCGTGCCGCCCATTAGCCTGAAATTGCTCAAAAATCAGGGCTTTTCCGGCCAATCTTTATCAGGACTGACAGGCAGCGGTTGATCCGGCCCCAGATTCGCCGGACTGATAGCCGCGAAGATGAAGTTCTCCGGCGCAACCGGATCTCCCGCCAGCCGTCGCAGCATCGCCAATTGCCCGGTATGCGTCATGGCATCAGAGAACGGTCCCTGAAGGAGAACCTCAGCCGTGATGCCCCGAAACTCCGTTCCCTGTTCGAGATGACGCGCAATATCTTCCAATATCTCGTGGAAGTGTGCGACCGCAGCATCGAACGGCAGCGCAGGCGGCCGATAGCTCCCACCAATAAAGAAAGTTCGCGCGTATCCCAGGACGCTATCCATATGGCTGACGAGTTCGTGAGGCGTGCGAACTTTCTCAGCCGCACGAAACTCGGCGAAATCCGCCGGAGCATCCCGGAGAGCCTTCTGCGTTCGATAAGCGAGTGCCGCAAGAAAATGCCGCAGCATCATCCGCTTTTCATCCATGCCGAGTTCCCTTCCTACACAACAAGAAGATCAAGACCGCGGCTTACCCCACACCGAATCCAGAAACACATACCGAGGCCGATACGGATCAGGTCGCGCCTCAGGGTTCGCATTCAGGTACATGACCTGCCACTCCGTCGGCCCGGTCGTCGGCCACTTCGGCAGCCCCGGCCCATTCGGATCGCCGCTACGGGCAAAGTTCGTCCAATACTGCCCCATCATCTCCGACAGCTTCCGATCCTCCGGACGCCAAACCGCCTCAGGCCGCGAGTCCAGCGCCCCAAACACGTACTCAATATCATCCGAGTGGAACGCCCCCAGAATCGCCGGATGATTCTTATCCCCCGGCGACCCCAGATTGAAGAAGTACCGATACGTCGGCGAGTTCCCCGTCCCCACATGCGCCTCAATCCAGCGCCAGGTCGAGTACGCAATAAAGCTATCCCCACCAAAGTCCCCAGCCGAAGTCTTCGCCTCCTCATCGGTCCCCGCTGGATAAGCCGCCAAAAACTCCTTCGCCCGCTCTCCAAACTGCTTCTGCGCCTGGGCCGTAAAAGTCTCGACCGTCACCGGCGGCTTAGCAATCAGAGCAGCGCCCCGGCCTTCATCCGCGTTCCATCCCGCCAGCAGCGGCACATGCGCCTGCTTGCCCGCCGCAAAGATATTCGGCACCGAGTCCGGCAAAAAATACCCATCCACATCCGGCCCAAACCGCGGAGGCGGCGGTGTCGTCTTCGCCGTCGCAGCCTTCACCAGATCGTCAGCTGAAACCTTCCGCAGCTCAGCCAGCTTCGTCGTCCCAAACGCAGCCTGAGCAAACGCACTCCCATGCTGCTCAGCCGTCTCACGCGAAGGATACCCAAGCCCGCCGCTATAAAACGCCCCGCCGCTCTCTCCAATCGCCTTCGAGATCAAATCCTTCGACAAAGGCGAAGCCATCAGCGAACTCACCGAAAACGACCCAGCCGACTCCCCAAAGATCGTAATATTCTTCGGATCGCCGCCAAACCCGGCAATATTCTGCTTCACCCAAGCAATCGCGGCCGCCTGATCCATCAACCCATAGTTCCCCGAAGCATGATGCGCCGACTCCGCCGTCAGCTCCGGATGCGCAAAGAACCCAAAGATCCCCAGCCGATAGTTCATCGAAACCACAACAACATTTCGATGCGCCAGAAACTGCCCATCCTGCCTGTTCTCCGACGTACTGCCGCTCACAAACCCACCGCCGTAAATCCACACCATCACCGGCAGCGACCCCTTCTTAGCCCCCGCTGGAGCCCACACATTCAGCGTCAGGCAATCCTCACTCTGGCCCGGATCATGAAACACCATATCCGGATAACCCGAAGACTGAATGCACCGCGAACCGAAATCCTTCGTCGCCCGCACACCCTTCCACTTAGCCGCAGGCTGCGGAGGCTGCCACCGCAACTGCCCAACCGGAGGCGCAGCAAATGGAACTCCCTTAAAGGCCGCCACCTTCCCATCTGTGGTCAGCGCGCCTTCCACCTTGCCCTTGTCCGTCTTCACCTGAAGAGGATTAGCAGCCTGTGCGTGTGGGGCAAGTAAAAGCAATGCAACGAGGGATGATGAGGCCAATTTCAACGACAAGAGGGGCATCCGATTTTCTCCGCTGCCCAACTTACCATAAGAACCCTCAGCTATAACGATCTACTTAATGTCCCGCCAATTCTTCCCCACCCCGACCTCAGCCACAATTGGCACGCTGAACTCCGCCACATGCTCCATCTCATGCCGGACGATCCTCTCCAACTCGCCCGCTTCCTCGGGCACAACATCAAACAGCAGCTCGTCATGCACCTGCAGCGTCATACGTGACTTCATCTTCCGCTCACGAATCACCTGATCAATCCTCAGCATCGCCAGCTTGATCAAATCCGCCGCCGTCCCCTGCAGCGGAGTATTCACCGCCGTCCGCTCCGCAAACCCACGCATATTCGGATTACGCGACTGAATATCCGGAATCGGCCGCACCCGCCCAAAGTACGTCCGCACAGCCTGCTCCCGCCGCACCGTCTCCAGCGTCTCCTCGATGAACCGCTGCACGCCCTTATACCTGTCGAAGTACCGCTCAATATACTCACGAGCCGTTCGCTGATCGATCCCCAACTGCGCCGCCAGCCCAAACGGCGAGATGCCATACACAATGCCGAAGTTCACCGCCTTCGCCCGATTCCTCGTCTCCTTATCCATCGTCGCCGCGTCCACGCCAAATACCTCGCTCGCCGTCAGCGTATGAATATCCTTGCCAGTCCTGTACGCATCCAGCAGCAGCGGGTCCTGCGAAAAATGCGCCATCAGCCGCAGTTCAATCTGCGAGTAGTCCGCCGACATCAGCACATTCCCCGGCGCCGCAATAAACGCCGCCCGAATCTCCCGCCCCACCGCCGTCCGTACCGGAATATTCTGCAGATTCGGATTCGTACTCGAAAGCCGTCCCGTCGCCGTTCCCACCTGGTTGAACGTCGTATGAATACGGCCTTCAGAATCAGCCAGCGCCGGAAGCTGATCGAGATACGTCGACTTCAGCTTCTGCAACTGCCGATGCTCAATCACCAGCGCAGCAATCGGATGGTTCTCAGCCAGCTCCTCCAGCACATCCTGCGCGGTCGAAACCACCTTGCCCTTGCCATACTTCATCGGCTTCGGCAGCAGCATCTTGTTGAACAGGACATCGCCCAACTGCTTCGGGGAATTGATATTGAACCGATGCCCCGAGTCCGTATAAATCCGCTCGGCCAGGTTATCGATCTCCACCGCAAGCCGCGTCGACATCCCACGTAAAAACTCCGGATCAATCCGCACCCCAGCCTGCTCCATGCGCAGCAGAACCGGAACCAGCGGCTTATCGATCGTCTCGTACACATTCAAGAGACTCGGAACAAGTCCCGATCCGTATAAGTTTTGAAAGGGCGCGGCTTCAGCCGCGCCGTGAATGACCTCGGAATGCTGGGGCTTTAGCCCCTGAGGGAATGCAGTATCAGCAAACAACATCTCGGTCGTCATCGCACCGCCAAGCGCCGGATCGTCCGCAGGAATGTGGTGCTCCACCGGCCCAGACTCAGCGATCTGCCCGCCAATCGCCGCCGCTAGCCGAACAATCGCAGCCGCTGCCTCAGGCAAACGCTTCGGGTCCGCAGGATTGTCTTTCGTAACCTGATGCACCAGCGCCCGGCTCGTAGTGCGCGCAGCAATATCCGGCAGCGTATGCGAACCATGCGTCGGATTGACCAGATAGCTCAGCAGCATCACATCATCCCGAACACCGTTCAGCGCAACCTTGTGCGAAGCAAGAGCACGCAGAATCGCCTTCAGATCGTGAACATCCTTAGGAAGCGTCGGATCGGCAAGCGCCTCTTTCACCCCCGGCGAATCAAGAGAAACCTCAATCGCGAGTGTGTCCGAAACAGCAAGACCAAGCCGGCTGACAGGATCCTCCGCCGGACTCAACACGACGGGCTCACTCGAAACAACAGGCTCAGGAGCCCCAAAGAGCGACATATTCTCAGCCGGCGGAGGCTCAGGCTCGCCGCCCTCCTCCGAAGGCTCAGCCGCACTCTCCTCAGCAATCGCCCGCGCGTCCTCAAAGATCGCAATCGCCAGCCCTTTAGGTCCTTCCCTTTTCCCTCTTCCCTCTTCCCTCTTCCCTGCTTCCTCGAGCAGCTGAGCAATCTCGCTGTCCGAAGGCTTCAGGTTGTAGTCGATGACTGTGTTATCTACAGCCGGAGCAAGCTCCTTCAGCAGAGTCGTAAACTCCAGCTCCGCAAACAACTGACGGCAGGCCGCGTTGTCCACCGGCTGCGTCCGCATAGCCTCAATCGAGTACTCAATCGGCACGCTCGTGTGAATCGTCACCAGCTCCTTCGACAGCATGATGTTCTCGCGGTTGTTCTGCAACGACTCACGATACGTCTTGCGCTTCACCTGATCCGGCGTATTCACCGCCGCGTCCAGCGCAGCCTCCACGGTGCCGAACTGCTGAATCAGTTCAACCGAACCCTTATCCCCAATCCCCGGAGCCCCCGGGATGTTATCCACCGAGTCTCCCCGCAACGCCATCACATCAATCACGCGCTCCGGTGGTACCCCCAGTGCAGCCTCCACACCCACCGGATCAAGAATCAGGTTGTCCTTCGTCGGATTCAGAATGGACACATCCTTGGTTACCAGCTGCATCATGTCCTTATCCGACGACACCACATAAACGTGATGCCCCAGCGCCGCCAGCTTCGCCGACAGGGTGCCAATCACATCGTCGGCCTCAAACCCCTCGTAATACAGAATAGGAATCCGAAAAGCCTCAAGCGCCCGCCGAATATAAGGCTGCTGCTGAATCAAATCCGGAGGAGTCTCCGTTCGGTTCGCCTTATACCCGCCATACTCAATGGTCTCGAACTGCTGCGTCTTGATATTGAACTTCTGCACATCCTTCAGCTGCGTAGCCAGCTCGTTCCGATGCACCGGCGCCCCCACGTCATACACCGCCGCCAGATAGTGCGGAGCAAAGTCCTTCCGCAGCTTGTTAATCATGTTCACAAACACATACGTAGCCGCCGTAGGAATCCCCGTCCGCGTAGACATAGGGCGCTGCCGCTGCATCGCGTGATAAGCCCGAAAGATAAACGCCATACTATCCAGCAAATAGATAGGAGGCTTTCCCCCCCCCGATGAGTTCGCAACAGAACTCACGGACGAAGCCGCAGGAGAGTTAGCTGATGAGTTCGTTGAAGAAGTCTCTGTCTTGATAGGTGTCTTTGCCATGAGTCTTTGATGGTATCTCGCCAAGAACAAACCCATCCACCGCTTTGCCGCCGCCTTCGCAGCTGCAAGCCTTTGCGGTTGCAGTTGCGGTTGCAGTTGCGGTTGCAGTTGCGGTTGCTTTTGCGGTTGCAGTTGCCGTTGCAGCTGCTGTTGCCTTTGTCTTTCTTGTTGTCATCCCGTAGGGATCTGCTTCTGTCGTTGTCGTTGCTGCTGCTACCGTTGCCGTTGCTTCTTGGTAACCCAAGGCTTCAGAGGATGCTGAAAAAGTCGGTTTTGCTTAAGGGCACGGCTTCAGCCGTGCCGCAAACGTTTACGTTTTCAATGCGGCTTTAGCCGCTGAGGTACGGTTTTTGTTGTAGCACGGACTTTTTCAGCATCCTCTTCAGCCTTGGGCCTCTCGCCAAGCGCAGGGAAAAGGGGCTTCAGCCCCTGCGGTATGCCTTCAAGGGTGAACGAATCCGCGAAAGAATTTCCACAGAAATCTCTCAAAAAGTTGGCATGTTTTCAGAAGCCACACAGAAGCATCCCACAAACCACTTTAGCCACACTTTTTACCGCGCACTAACCACCAAAAACCATCCACTTCCGCCCATTTTCCGCAAAACCACCCTTAAAAAACCACACCAAAAAATCAAACAATCAACATGCAATCTCCATATGAAAAAAACCGATACCGCTCCCGCACCGCATGCGCATAAGCCGCCAAAACCGCTTCCCGGCCCGCAAAAGCACTCACCAGCATGAGCAACGTAGATTGCGGCAGATGAAAGTTAGTCAGCAACCCACTGACAACACGAAACTTATACCCCGGACTAATGAAGATACTGGTCGAACCCGAATGACCCTCCAACCGCACCCCGGCATGCGGCTCAAACGCCAGCGCATGCTGCGCACAATGCTCCAGCGTCCGCGTAGTCGTAGTCCCCGCCGCAATGATGCGCCTACCCTCACGGAGCGCCGCATTGATCGCCTCCGCAGTAATCGCCGGAAGCGTGTAATGCTCCTCATGAAGCCGTATATCCTCAACGTTATCAACACGAACCGGCTGAAACGTCCCTAGCCCGACATGCAGCGTCACCGTCTCAATCTGCACCCCCCGCTGCCTCAACTCCGCAAGAATCTCCGGCGTAAAGTGCAGTCCTGCAGTAGGCGCCGCAGCCGATCCCAACTCATGCGAAAACACCGTCTGATACCGCTCCCGATCCTCCTCACGATCATCGCGATGAATATAAGGAGGCAGCGGCATGTGCCCAATTTCGTTGAGAATCGCCTGAAAATCCGCTACAGGCTTGAACCGAAGCGTCCGCTCCCCGAACTCGCCAGCAGCAAGAATCTCCGCCTCAAGAAGAGGTTCCGACTGACTAGGTGCGGCGAAGTGAAGCTTCTCTCCTGGCTGAACCTTGCGGCTGGGGCGGACGAGAGCCGACCAGTCTTCTCCACCCAGGTGTTCGGTAAGTAGAACCTCGATCCGGCCTGTAGGATCCGGCGAACTGGACTGCGTGTGGGCGCTGCGCGCGCGAGTCGCATAGAGTCGTGCAGGAATGACGCGACTATCGTTGAGGATCAGCAGATCACCAGCCCGGAGGAGATGAGGCAAATTGCGGAAAAAATCATCGCGATACTCAGCAGCAGCACGATCGAGGACGAGCATTCGGCTGGTGCCTCGGACAGGAGGCGGCGATTGGGCGATGAGTTCTTCGGGGAGATCGAAATGGAAGTCGGCTACACGCACTGCTTGATTCTAGTGTGCAGCGCACTAACTACGCTTGATGGGACTCTGCGAGTTCCACTGCGTGGTCGAGCGCAGCTTGTACCGCGGTTTGTTCGGCTGGAACGGGTGTAGCCCACGCGACGGTGACTCGGGAAAAGGGCTTGGGGATGAGGAAGCGATCCCAGGAACGAAGCTGCCATGCGCGCTCGGGATGGACGTAGAAGGCACTTACAGGGCTGCCTACGAGCTTGGCCAGTTGGGTGACACCAGGCTTGGCGACCTGTGCGGGGCCGCGAGGGCCGTCAGCTGTGATGGCGCAGTAGTGGCCGTCTTGATAGGCGCGCTGCAGATTGCGGAGACCAACTGCGCCATCGCGGGAGCTTGAGCCTCGGATGGCAATGAAACCGAGCCGTTCGACAGTACGGGCAATGAGTTCACCATCAAAGCTGCGACTGATCAGGATGGTGACTCCCCCATTGCGAAAACGCCACGCACAGGCGAGCAGGCAGCGGTGCCAGAAGGCGTAAACGGTAGGGGGCTGGACATAGTAGCCAGGAGTAGCTCCCGGATCGCAGACGTCGCGGTAGCGGAGGGTGATGCCGAGGCAGCGGATAACCATGCTCGCCAGACGCGGGACTATGGCGAGGGCGATGCGCTGCTTCAGCGTGTAAGTTTGGAGCACGAAGATGAGTTTACCTTTGTGACGGCGCGACCGAGGATCTGCACGAATTTTCACGGGTTCTCTGCGGAGCCAGGCTCAAAACCTGATGCAGACCTTTCCTATCTATGGGCCCGTCGCCAAGAGCTTAGCTGTATTTGAGCCAGCGGAGAATCTCCGGCAGGTTGGGCTTTTTGCCGTACATGAGGATGCCTACGCGGTAGATGCGGCTGGCTACCCAGAGAATGGCGTAAATAGTGACCATCATGAGGGCGATGGAGAGGGCGATCTCCCATGCGGGCGGAGTGGCTAGCGAGATGCGCAGGTACATGATCAGCGGCGTGCAAAACGGAATAAACGAGATGACGCGAGCGATGAGACCATTGGGGTTCGTAATGACCGGAGCTAGTGCGAACATGCAGCCGGCCAGCGGCATGACGAGAATCATGTTGAGCTGCTGAAGCTCCTGCTCGGAGTTGACCATAGCGCCCAGTGCGGCGGCGATGGAGGAGTAGAGCAGGTAGCCGAGCAGGAAGTAGACGACGAAGAAGATGATCTGCATGGGGCTGAGCGAGACGTGTACGTTACCTCCGGCGAGCGCACCGGCGATGGAGCTGCTGGTGAGAATCACGGCGGTGAGCAACCATACGGCGACCTGAGTAAGGCCCACGGAGCCGACGCCGATGACCTTGCCGGCCATCATCTCCTCAGGCTTTATGGTGGCCAGGAGTACCTCGAAGACGCGTGAGGTTTTTTCCTCGATGATGGAGCGCGCAACGTTCATGCCGTAGAGCAGAATGACCATGTACATGATGAAGAAGAGAACGTAGATGGCGACAAAGCTGGATGTGGTGTCGGCGTTCTTGCCGGCCTGGGTCGTGTCGACCTTGACGGGTTGCATGAGCGAGTCGACGTCGGAGGCAACCATGCCCTGGTGGGCGAGTCGCTCGCGCATGAGGACGGTGCGCAGGGCAGAACTGACGGTACCCTTGGTGCCGATGTCGGCGGTCGAGCGAGGTGTGAAGGAAAAGCTCGGCCGCTCGTCGGGGCTGGCAGCCGGGGTAATCCAGAGGTAGCCGTCGATTTGCTTGTCGGCAAGCATTGCGTCCAGTGTGGCACGGGTAGCGCTGTTGCCGGGCGAGATGACGTCAACGGTCATCCGACTGTCTTTGCCGTTTTGAAGCTCAGCCTGGAGATCGGTGGCTAGCTGCTGGTCCTGCGAGACGATGGTGATGTGCGAGGTGGATTTGGCCTTGCTGCCCGCAAGGATGGAACCGACGATGCCGCCGCCCATCAATACAGGGATGAGAATCGTCGAGATGAGGAAGGCTTTGGTGCGGACGCGCTCGAGGTATTCGCGCTTTGCGATGAGCCAGACGTTATGCATCGACTTTGCCTCCTACGGTCTCGATGAAGATCTCTTCCAGGGTTGGCTCCATGACTTCGAAGCGAGTAATGCGAGCTTTGGTGACGGCCTCGGCCAGCAGGCTCTGGGCGTCGGCTCCGTCGTGCAGTTTGATCTCGGCCATGCCGTTGTAGTTCTTTGCGCTATCGATCGCGGGATTGTTGAGAAACGAAGCGTCGCCGGAGAAGACCATCTGAACGCGATTGGCGGGGTAGCGGGACTTGATCTCGCGCATGCCGCCGGAGAGGACGAGGCGTCCGTTGTGGATGAGGCAGATGGCGTCGCAGAGCTTCTCGACCTGGTCCATGCGGTGGGTGGAGAAGAGGACGCTGCGACCCTGTTTGCGCAGGTCGACGAGCGTATCCATTAAGAGAACAGCGTTGACTGGGTCGAGGCCGCTGAAGGGCTCGTCCATGATGATGAGTTCGGGCTCGTGGAGCAGGGCGGCGATGAACTGGATCTTCTGCTGCATGCCCTTGGAGAGCTCTTCGGTCTTCTTGGGGATGGCCTCGGTGATCTCCATGCGCTCGCACCAGACGTGGGCGCGCTTAGAGGCGGTCGTCGCGTCGAGGCCGTGGAGCTGACCGAGGAAGATGAGCTGGTCGATGACCTTCATCTTCTTGTAGAGTCCGCGCTCTTCAGGCAGATAGCCGACGCGGTGGAGGTTCTTGCGGTCGAAGGGAGCGCCAAAGAGTTGCACGTTCCCGGAGTCGGGTACGGTGATGCCGATCATCATGCGGATCGAAGAGGTCTTGCCGGAGCCGTTGGGGCCGAGGAGGCCGAACATGCTGCCGGGCTCGATCTTGAAAGAAAGGTTTTCGACGGCGATTTTGGTGTCGTAGGCTTTGCGGACCTGCTGGAGTTCGACGATGGCCATGGGTTCTCGAGTTATGGAGTAAGGCCAGTTTAGCAGGGTGGTTTGGGCCAGAATTATTCGATCTGCTTGTACATCGTCAAAAAGTCAAAGTTATTCCAGGACTCAATGATCTTGCCGTCCTTCAGGCGCACCATGGTCATTCCTGTGAACTTTACCGGCTTACCGGTGGGCGGCTTTCCAATACCTTCTCCTGTGTGCATACCTGTCACGAGGCAGCGGGCTACATGCTTATCGCCCTCGGTCACCGTGTCTTCTACGTCAATATGGATGTCGGAAAAGGCTGAGCGGAAGGTTTTGTAGAACTGCTTGAAGGCCGCTCGGTCGGTTACTTCCTTGCCGTCCGGATGCACCAGCCCACTGCCTTTGGTATCAGAATGGGTCATTTCGTCGATGAACTTCTCGTTGCCTTTGTTCCAGACTTCTTCGAACCAACGCTCCATAAATGACATATATCTCTCCGATCAGAATGGATTTCGCTTTGTGGGCCGGAAACCTAAGTTATAGAAGTGTAGGCATTATAGGACTAGCTGGGACGTTGGACGGAATATCTCCTGGATGTTGGTAGCATCGGTCTGTGCTGGAACTTTCTACACCAATTAAGTTTGTGAAGCGCGTGGGGGAGCGTATCGCTGAGGCGCTGGCCAAGCGGGGCGTCGAGACTGTCGAGGACCTGCTGTATCATCTGCCGTTCCGGTACGAAGACAGACTGAATCCCCTGCCGATCAGCGCGCTGAAGGCGGGAACGATGGCCTCGGTGATTGGCGAGGTGCGGGGGAGTGTGCTGCTGCGGACGCGGTCGATGCCGTTGTTTGAGATGACGGTGGGGCAGGGCCTCGACACGGTGAAGTGCCTCTGGTTTCACGGCAGTTATCTGAAAGACAGGTTTCGTACCAGTCAGATGGTGGCACTGTACGGCAAGCTCGAAGCTTCTCGATCTAGCGCGGGCAAGTTCAAGATGATTCAGCCTCAGTTTGAGATTCTGCCGGAGACTGGCTCGCCCGAGGCCGAGTTCGTGATGCTCGAGGTTGGGCGCATTGTGCCGGTGTATGAGTTTCTGGGCGGTACGACGGCGTGGGGCGCGAAGCTGACTTCGCGGTGGCTGCGGCGCGTGGTGTGGGGCTTGCTGGAGGAGTTGGGGGCGAGTGAGGCCAACTTTCCCGAGACGCTGCCGGGGGCGCTGCGAGAGCGATTGCGGCTTCCCGGGCGACTTGAGGCTCTGTGGTCTGTGCACTTTCCTGAGGCGGGAACTCCGATGACCGAGCTGATTTCGGCGGCGACACCGGGACACAGGCGACTGATCTTCGAGGAGCTGTTCTATCTGGAGTTGGGTCTCGAGTTGAAGCGACGGCGCATGCGTGAGCGCGAGGGAACGGCCTTTGCGACCAATGTGAAGGTGCGCGAGGCGATCAAGCAAGTGCTTCCCTTCCATCCCACAGCCGCGCAGAAGCGTGTGCTAGGCGAGATCGTCGCCGATATGCGCAGACCTCAGCCGATGCGGCGTTTGCTGCAAGGCGATGTGGGCTCCGGCAAGACGATAGTAGCGATGCAGGCGGCGCTGGTGGCGATTGAGAACGGCTACCAAGCAGCGTTGATGGCTCCGACCGAGATACTGGCGACGCAGCATTATCTGTCGGCGCGAAAGCTGCTCGGCGATGCGGTGTCGCCGCGAACAGGCCGGCCATACCGGGTGACGCTGCTAACGGGTTCGCTTGATGACGCGGGGAAGCGCGAGGCGCGTGGAAGGATCTATCGCGGAGAGACGGAGCTGGCGATCGGGACACACGCGCTGATCGAAGAAAAGGTCGACTTTGACAACCTTGGGCTGGTGATCGTCGATGAGCAGCACCGCTTCGGGGTGCAGCAACGGTTTAAACTGATGAAGAAGCCGGGCGCGCTTGATCCCGACGTGTTGGTGATGACCGCGACGCCAATTCCGCGAACATTGGCTCTGACTCTCTATGGAGACCTGGACGCCAGCGTGATCGATGAGTTGCCGCCTGGGCGGACTCCGATCATTACGCGCCGCACAACAGAAGAACGCGCTGAGGATGTGTGGAGCTTTGTGCGCAAACAGGTAGAGGCGGGGCGGCAGGCTTACATTGTGTATCCGGTGATTGAGGGCGCAAAGGATGATCAGCCTGAGTTGGACTTCGCGCGGGATGAAGAGGTTGAGACTTCGAGTGCTATGGCTGAGAAAAAGACCACAGGTCCTTCGACTGCCCCTTCGATTCGCTACGCTCGCTCAGGGTCCGCTCAGGATGACACTTCTTCAAAGGGTAAGAAGAAGACGAAGGCTGTGAAGACGGAGAAGTTGTTTGCTCCGAAGAAGGCTCTACGCGCAGCGACTGACATGTACGAGGAGCTTCGGGCGGGGGCGCTGGCTGGACTGCGGCTCGGACTGCTGCATGGACGGTTGAGTGCGGACGAGAAGGAAGTGGCTATGCGGCGGTTTCAGCGCGGCGATATCGATGTACTGATTGCAACGACAGTGATTGAAGTTGGTGTCGATGTGCCGAACGCGTCTGTGATGGTGATCGAACACGCGGAGCGATTCGGGCTGGCGCAGATGCATCAACTGCGCGGTCGAGTTGGACGCGGTTCAGCAAAGAGCTACTGCATCCTTATGACTGGCGGCAACGTGAGTGAGCAGGCTGAGGCTCGGCTGGACGCAATGGTGAGGACGCAGAACGGTTTCGAGTTGGCCGAGCTTGATCTGCAACAGCGCGGGCCCGGGGAGTTCTTCGGTACGCGTCAGGCCGGCATGCCGGAGTTTCGCGTGGCCAACCTGCTGCGCGATCGAGCTGTGCTGGAGCTGGCGAAGACCGAGGCTGCGCGTTTTGTTCAGCAGCCCGATCCTGCGATATCACGCGAGGAGCTTGATGCGGTGTGGGCACGATTGAAACAGCAATGGCAACGACGGTATGGCCTTGTAGAGGCATAAAGACAGGGGTAGGGAGTAGGGGTAGGAAGTAGAAAGCCAAGACTTCCGTTCCCTACTCCTTCCCATTCTTTAGGCCCTATGCCAACTTAGGAGGCTACGGCAGCAGTCATCATGTGATTCGCCGGATGCGCGAAGTGGGCCTTCTTGGGGCCGCGTTTGCGTGCTACGAGGACGCGGATGCGCTCGATCATCTCCGCTGGCGAGCTGGCACCCTTTGGTAAAAAAACATCGGCGTATGATGCGCGATCGAAGGAGTTGACGGTGCCTGAAACAATCATTGCGGGCAAAGCCGGATGCAACTGCTTAACGCGGCGGACAAGTTCGTTACCGTCCATCTGGGGCATGATGAGGTCGCAGAGCAAAAGATCAAGCGAACCGGGAAGCGATTGCTCGACGACCTCCAGGGCCTGTTGTGCTGAGAGGGCCGGGATGACGCGGTAGCCGCGCGTTTCAAGTAGAAAAGTGCGGACAGAGAGTACTTGTTCGTTGTCGTCTACGCAGAGGATCGTCTTCTTGGGCCGCAATGCAATCTCAATTTCTGCCGCACGCCGCCTTGTGACGGACGCCGGCCGATGGGCCAGACAGACGCGCCCACTGGTTTGCGGGCACATCGGTCCGGATGTTCAAAAACGGCCCCGCGGCCCAGCCGGATGCATACTCCGGCGCATAGTGGGTCGGCTGCTCCGGTGGGTGACAGACAAGAGAGGCGAGGCTCTCCTGTCTGCTCCACAAGGGGACAGTGCCACCTGTCCAGCGCGCAAGGCTGCCGGACCGCGGGGTGAGAGAGATGCCGAAGCCAGCGCAGGTTGCCACGCGGACTCCGGCGGACGCAAAAGATCGGTCTGCTGCGGATGCAGTGGAGTCGAGCCGGAAACCGGTCACGACGCTCGACTGCGTTTTGCAGACAGCGATGGTGCGCTGGGCGGAGGCCGCGACTGCGAGGCAGTTCAGCGTCTCTCAACTCAAGTTGTCAGTAATACCAGGCGAAAGAACTCACCGATGGCGACCCGGCACGTTGCATGCAAAGTCATCACCGACGCTTGCCAAGAGTATGAAGAGTTGGGCCACTTGGCAATGGCGAATTTAGAGCGAAAACGGCAATTATTAGAGCTTGCTCATCCACCGTTTTTCGCAAAGGCGCGTCCCTGCTGAAGATTGATGTCGCATCCCTGTTGAAATCGCGTGCATCACGGCAGGAAAAAGCGTCCCATTGCAACGGGAATGGTGCGACCTCCGACGAACACTTCTGACACTGTGTCGTCAGCGATCTTCGCAGAGACGTGAATCCGGCTTGGCCGACGCATCTCGATTCCCTGCTCGATCACTATCTGTTGCCCGCTCGCGGCCAGACCATGTCGCACAAGCCATGCAATAGTGCAGCCGGAGGCCGAGCCGGTCGCTGGGTCCTCGCCGTTGTAGAACTGCATGCGAGCGTGCCAGTCGGCTCCTGAGGCTTGATCGGCACGTGTGACGCAATGGAAGAATTTGGCATCGCTGCGGTCGAGATATGCCTTTGCGGCATGTTGCGGAATGGCGAGACGTGCAGCGACCTCAAGCGAGCGCAGCGGCACAATACAGAAGGCCATGCCTGTCGATACGGTCTGTGCGGGCAGGTTCGGATCGAGATCGTCGACCGACAGGTTCAATGCGGCCGCGAGTGCAGTGCGGTCGTGGATATCGCCGAAGACAGGGTCTTTCTGCTTCATGGTTCCGAAGACTCCATGCTCGTTCGCCTGTTGCGGTGTGAAGCGCACAGGAATGGAGCCCACTGCGAGGTCGAGCGTGATCTGTTCGGCTCCACGTAGCGCCGGATGGTTCCAATAGAGCCAGCTTGCGGTGCCGAGTGTGGGATGGCCGGCGAAGCGGAGTTCCTCCTGCACAGTAAAGATACGGACTTGCACGCCGCGTTCGCTTTCAACCTCGGGCTCGCGAGGCAGGATAAATGTTGTCTCGCTCAGGTTTGTCTCGCGGGCGAGCGCCTGCATCTCTTCGGTTGAGAGTCCGCGGGCGTCGGTAAAGATCGCAAGCTGGTTGCCTTCAAGCGGGCGCTCTGCAAAGACGTCGACCTGGGCGAAGTCGAAGGCCGCGCGTGCCGTCGTTGGAGCTGCGGCAGAAGTTGTAGCAATTGAATTTGACATGGCAGGCTCCTCAGACTATGGTTTTGGTTAGACCGCAATCAGGCCAACCTGCTTGATGCTAGCCCGGCTAGCCGCGGTACAAAAATTTTCAACGGTGACGATAATGCCCAACTCGACCTCCACGCTCTGCCGCTGCTGTTGCTGTAGCCCGGCGTGGGCGTGCGGATGAGCGAATCGAAGTAAGCATCGTTCAAGCAACGCGAACCCACCCAGAGCAAGTAACGGGGTGGGTTTTTTACTGCAAGACGCAATCGTAGTTATCTCAAAGGAAGTGTAGGGGACGCACCCCGGAAGGCAGATTGACCATGTCACTCCGTATCAACGATGTAGCTCCTGATTTCACTGCGGAAACAACCCACGGCACCATTCGCTTCCACGAGTGGATCGGCGACAACTGGGCTGTACTGTTCTCGCACCCGAAGGACTTCACCCCGGTCTGCACCACTGAGCTGGGCGCAGTTGCCGGACTCGAAGCCGATTTCGCCAAGCGCGGCGCGAAGGTGATCGGCCTCAGCGTCGACCCGGTCGAGAACCACAGCAAGTGGGCCGTGGATATCAAGGATGTTACCGGCCAAACCATTAACTACCCCGTTATTGGTGACACCGACCTCCAGGTCGCAAAGCTGTATGACATGCTGCCTGGCGATGCAGGAGACAGCTGCGAAGGTCGCACTCCGGCCGACAACGCAACTGTGCGGATGGTGTTTGTGATCGGACCGGACAAGCGCGTCAAGCTGACGCTGGCCTATCCGATGACCACCGGGCGCAACTTCGACGAGATCATCCGCGTGCTGGATTCGATGCAGCTAACGGCGAAGCACAAGGTGGCCACACCAGCGAACTGGAAGCACGGCGAGGATGTGATCATTACAGGTGCGGTCTCAAACGAGGACGCGGCCAAGATCTTCCCCGGCTACAAGACGGTGAAGCCTTACCTGCGCACAACCTCGCAGCCGCAGTAGCAGGTCTAGTAAGCTTTTTGTAATGCCCCCGCCGCGCTCCCGTGCGGCGGGCTAGAGCACCGATGGCGAAGTGGCTAACGCGCTGGTCTGCAAAACCAGTATTCGAGGGTTCAATTCCCTCTCGGTGCTCCAATAAGATTAATAACTTATAGGCATCATGGCAAAATCCCTGAGTATGAGGGTGTAGGGGATATTGTAGTGGCTGTTTCCACTCTCATCGTTACAGAGATAACTCCCCGTCCTTCTGCTCTGATCCCCTACAGCCAGCACGGCGCTTGAGCGGGTGCCGTTAGGGTCGTCACCGCTCGTCCTCCAGCCACCATCCAGATGAAAGCAGGCAAGTGGAGAACTGTACAGAAGGCAGCTTACCGGACAGGCGGCAGTGCCGCTTCTTAGCTGGACAGCTGTCAATAATTGTGGGGCACTTACTGCCACCTCCCCAACAGGTTCGAATAGGCACCAATTTCACATCTTGATTTGGATGCGGGGAGTTCCTGTGCGAATTTCAAGTCTGGTAGGGGCAGGCGTAGTAACTAAAATCACTGACGGAGACTCACATTGAAAGAAATCTCCAGGTCCCTCACGTTGCTACTGTTTCTATTTCCCATCCAGGTGTGGGCACAAACATCGAATACTGTCTATGTAACGAATTTTTCTGGAACCACAGTGGCGGAAAAGGTAACTGCAGCGCAGGCGTCGTGTAACACGGCCATCACGTGCATCGTTGTTTTTGACCCGTCACTGGCCATCATTGCCCGGGGGACGTTGCCTACACCATGTGCAACGTGCGTGTGGGAAGATTTTCCGTGCCTGGAGCCCTCAACATCACGGGGAACCTTTACGTTAACGGCTCGCTTGTTAACGGCACAGGTGGAAATGGCGGCAACAGCACTCTGGCACCACCAACATTTTCACTTGCAGGTGGCACTTATAGCAGCGCTCAAAGCGTAACCATCAGCGTTCCCTCTGGCGCGATTGCCTGCTATACCGTGGACGGTTCAACGCCCATAGCGTCCTCAGGGGTTTGCACTCACGGATCGACTTACTCATCGCCCATTACAGTAGCCGCGAGTGAGACAATCAGTGCCATATCGACGGAATCCGGCTGGATAAATTCCTCGGTTACAACTGCCGTATATACGATTAATTCTTCGTTCTCGCCGAGTTACTCGGATAACTTCACGCAGGCTAACGGCTCCCTCAATTTGAATTGGACTTCGCCCACGGCCAACTATACGGGCAGCGGTTTGCAGATCATCAGCAACCAGATTTATGCCGCAACTGCTCCTGTCACTCATGCCATGGCAATTTATACGGGTGGTACGTTCGGTAACAATCAGTGGTCGTCGTTTGTAGTCAAAAATGTTTCTTCCAGCGGGAATTCTTCCGCACAAGCGGCTCTGGTAAGGGGCACGGTCTCTACAAATTACTACAACGATGCTGTTCCAAACGCGACGGTGGGAGGCACTTATCGCATCGGAAACGCGCCTGGAAACGATTTTTGTGCTGTGCAGCCTAGCGGCACTTACTCCCCCGGCGATACGCACGAACTAGATGTGGTTGGCAGCGGTCCCGTGTTCTTCTGGTCTAAACGAAATGGTGTAGTCGACGCCACCTGCATCGATACAATCTACAATCTAACCGGAGGAAATCCGGGGGTAGGGTTTGCTGCCGACGGTAATGCTACCCCTACTCTCGCACTCGGCTCCTGGCAGGGAGGCACGCTTCCCAACCTTAGCACGACCCCATCCGATAACTTTCAGCGCGCCAATGGTGGATGGGCTTGGAGTGACCTGGTGGTTTCCTTCCGGATCGGTCTTCACCTCATACTTCGTGCTGAATAACAATGCTGCCACACCATCACAGTCGGGAGGAGTCGGCGCAGCATTTTGGACAACGCCCTTCAACGTCAATCAGTCGTCAGTGATCACCATTGGCAATCTTGCTTCCAATGATTGGCTTGCTGCTGCAGTGCGATACACACCAACCACCAGCGGGAACGATCAATTCTACCTAGCTCTTGTTGACAACAAGGATGTTGAACTGTTTGCGTATAACAAAGGCACATGGAAGCTGCTCTCAAATCTTGGCATATATTCAGGAACGATCTCAACGCTAGAACTGGATGCCACAGGCAGTTCGCCAGTAACACTGACGGTGAAGGTGAACGGTGTCCAGTTCGGGAGCACCTTCTCTGACAGCACTTACATGTTTACAGGAACCTATGCCGGTTTTGCCAATTACGGAAGCACCTCCTCGACGATTACTGGATGGCAGGGAGGCAATTCATAAGGCATTCTTGAGCATTTATTGTTCTGAAGACGAGCGAAGTCATGTAGTCAAAGGATCAAAGCTATTGAAAGACGCAGCTGCGAATTTCATTCAAGAAGGTTCCAGTCCAGCTAACTTCATCAAGACCGGCACGAAGCTTTGTATCTCGATCGGGGATTCGGCCCGAAGGGACATAGGCGCAAGCCTAAATTAAGCTTAAGTACGGCAAGATCGTTCCAGAAATGTAGGGGATTTTGTAGGAATGCTTACTTTAGATATTCGCGATTAATCCGATGCCGGGCAGCGCAAGGCACAATAGTCAGAACGAGGTGATCCATGGCATGTAACCCTGCCGTTCTGAAAGAAGTCCCGCTGTTCGCTCTGCTGGATGACGACGAGTTGGCTGTCCTGGCGGCTCAGGTCGAGCTGAAGCAGTTCGCTCCCCGCCAGCGCATCTACAAGATGGGCGAACCCGGCAACCACGCCTACGTGATGATGTCGGGGAAGGCGCGAGTGACGACCGTAGATGAAGATCACCAGGAGGTGCTGGTCGATGAGCCCAGCCAAGGTGAGTTCTTCGGGTTCGCCTCGATGCTAGAGCAGACTCCGCACCAGACCACCGCGCTTGCCCTCGAAGAGACCTCCTGTATCGAGATCGGCCGCGACGATATCGCCGTCCTGCTGCAGCGCAAGCCGATGGCGGGCATGGACATGCTGACCGTGCTGGGCCGTCAGTTTCACGCATCGCAGCAATTGGTGCGCGGCCGAGCCAGCCGAAACGTCAACGACGTAATCGAGGAGGAGTCGAGCCTGGGCGAACGCATCGCCGACACCGTCGCCGGCTTCGGTGGATCGTGGACGTTCATCCTGATCTTCCTCTCTTCTCTGGTGATCTATACCTCCATCAACATCTTGCTGAGCCACAGGGCGTGGGATCCGTATCCCTTCATCCTGTTGAATCTCTTTCTGTCCATGCTTGCAGCTATCCAAGCGCCCGTCATCATGATGAGCCAGAACCGCCAGGACAAGAAGGACCGTGTACGAGGCGAATTGGACTACGACATCAATCGCCGCGCTGAATCCGAGATTCAAGGCCTTGCCAACAAACTCAATCTGATGGCCGACAAGATGGGCGACGTTGACGATCTGCTCCGGGAGCATCTGAAGCTGCGGCATGATCCCCAACAGCCAGCTTGAGACATTTGCGCCGACGAACAGGTTTCTGTTTACAGCGCCTCAGTTAGCCGGGCATACTGAGGCATCCACTCGCTGGCCTGACGAGGTTCCGCATCGCAGCTCTCTCCCTAACCCTGGGCGGTCATTTTCATGGGCTTGCGCGTGCGTCCGCGACCGCCGTATGGCTCGCCACGCCGTGGCACCAGAGCTACGACCCTGCGCATCATTGGCTGTTATCCGCGGCATGGGCTGCTCTGCCACTTGTCGTTCTTCTCGTGGCGATGGCCATTCTTCATATCAAGGGACACCTCGCCGCCCTCGCCGCTCTAGCTACAGCACTGGTCATTGCGCTAGCCGTCTTTCAGATGCCCACTCACCTCGCGCTACTGGCGGCTGGCCTCGGCGCAGGTTACGGACTCTTTCCTGTCTGCTGGATCGTTTTCCCTGTCCTCTTCCTTTATCAGTTGACCGTCCACGCAGGAAGGTTCGCTCTCTTACAGGAGTGCCTCACCGGAGTCACCCCCGACAGCCGCCTTCAGCTTCTCCTCATCGCCTTCGCGTTCGGCGCTTTCTTTGAAGGCGCAGGTGGCTTCGGAGCACCCGTAGCGGTTTGCGGAAGCATCCTCATCGGCCTCGGCTTCGCTCCGCTAGAGGCTGCAGGCCTTTCCCTGCTGGCCAACACCGCTCCTGTCGCATTCGGTGCACTCGGCATCCCTATCGTGGCGCTCCACGGAGTCACCGGTCTTGACACACTTTTACTCTCGCGTGTGATCGGCCGCCTCCTCGCGCCCTTCTGCGTGCTGATTCCCTTCTGGCTGATATGGGCATTCGCCGGCTTCCGCGCAATGCTTGAGGTATGGCCCGCCATCCTTGTCGCGGGAGCAACCTATGGCGGCACGCTGCTTCTGGTCTCAACGTTCCATGGCCCCTGGCTAGCGGACATCGCGGCTTCGACACTGACGATTTGCGCGCTCATCGCGTTCTTTCGCTACTGGAAACCCAAGCGCATCCTCAATCCTGCGCGGCAAGAGGTCACGCGTGTCGCAGGCTCTGTCTCTGCTCCATCGGGCGCAATCATCCGTCGCGCCGTAATGCCCTGGATGGTCCTTGCGCTCTGCGTCGTGCTCTGGGGAGTACCCTACTTCGCCCGGTGGCTTGATACGGCCAGCAACCACATACCCATCAGGGGACTTCACCAGATGGTCTTGCGTATGCCGCCTGCAGTTCCTTTGCCTGCAGCCGAACCCGCCATCTTCAACCTCAACTTACTATCCGCAACAGGTACCGGTATTCTCGTCGCTGGCATTCTGGCGGGCCTTTTCATGGGCCTCAAACTGCGCGCTATCGCTG
Source organism: uncultured Acidobacteriaceae bacterium (assembly GCA_963738855.1). Lineage (GTDB taxonomy): Bacteria > Acidobacteriota > Terriglobia > Terriglobales > Acidobacteriaceae > Edaphobacter. The sequence continues at coordinate 1,110,568 of CAVTYC010000001.1, forward strand.
ATGTCTTTCTGGAAACTCTCATCTCCATTCGATTCGCCTTCATCACAATCTCCGCTCTCATGGCCATTGGCTTTCTCACTCGATACAGTGGAATGGACGCAACACTCGGCCTCGCGCTCGCACGCACAGGAGCCTTCTATCCCTTCTTCGGGACTCTCATCGGTTGGCTCGGCACGGCATCCACCGGGTCCGACACCTCGTCGAACGTACTCTTCGGAAGCCTGCAAAAACTCACCGCGCAGCAGCTCGGCATCTCGCCCTACCTCATGACTTCAGCCAACTCCGCAGGAGGCGTCATGGGCAAGATGATTGCTCCGCAAAGCATCGTCGTCGCCACAACCGCAACGAACCAGTACGGCAGCGAAGGAACCATCCTGCGCTTCGTCTTCCTGCACAGCGTGGCGCTCGCCTGCCTGATGGGTCTTCTGGTCTCGCTCGTAGCTCGCTGGCCGCCGCTTACAAGGTTGTTTCTTCACTAGCCCCTAAGGCGCCAGTAGAACCCGCAGGTCGCGCAGATTGTTCCCCGTTGGCCCGGTCATAATTGTATTGCCCAACCGCTCAAGCAGCGTGTAGCCATCGAACGCTGCAAGCACAGCACTCACCGGATAGCCTGCCGTCTCCGCCCTCACGTCGGTGGTGCCGTCGACAAGCGCGCCTGCGGCGAGGCTGTTCCCGTCGATCCCATCGCTGCCACCACTCAAGACAACAATCTCACTACCAACAATCTGTTCGCTCGCGATCAACGCAAAATGCTGATTGCGTCCACCCCTGCCCGTAGCATCACGTGGGACCTGCACCGTAACCTCACCAGCCGAGAGCAAACATACCCGTTCCCGCATACGCCGCATCTCGCGCAATCGATGCAACAAATATTCAGCAGCGCTTTCCGCGCTCCAATCATCGCAGCGATCATCGATCTCGACATGCCACCCAAGCTGCATGGCGCGTTCAGCAGCAGTCTCTTCCAATGATGCACTATCGAGCAGCACGACCCACCGCGAACGCGCAAAGATCGCGTCGCCAGCCTTCGGAGTCTCCACCAATGTGTGCGCAGCTATCTGTCGCGCAATCTCCACAGGCAGTCGTTCCTCCAGGCAAAATTCCTTCGCGATACGGTACACATCGTCCCCCGTACTCCGGTCAGGGAACGTGGGCCCAGAAGATAGCGCATCCAGCTCACCCGCCGGAACGTCCGATACAAAGATCGTCAACTGCTCAGCAGGAGCAGCCGCAGCCGCAAGCCGTCCACCCTTCACCGCGGAGAGATGCTTCCGCACTGCATTGATCGCAGCAATCGGCGCGCCGCTCTCGACCAGCGCTTTATGCGTCGCGGCAATCGTCTCAAGCGAAGTACCCGGCTGAAGAAATTGCTCAGCCAGCGCAGACCCTCCACCACTGATCAAAAAAACAACTAGGTCCCGCGCCGTCAGAGCATGCAAAGTTTGCAAAATATCCGCCGCAGCCGCCATCGAACCCGCATTCGGACTAGGATGCCCGCCCCGATACACGCGAAGCCGCTGTGATGGCACAGCCTCGTCCTCCGGCCCCACGATAATCCCCTCGAACCGTTCGCGCGCATCACCACCAACCTGTCGCAAGAACGCAGCCGTCATTGTGTGAGCAGCCTTGCCAATCGCAATCAAAACCAGCCGCTCATAGGCTGCGAGCACATATCGATGCCTATCGATCTCCATCGCACCATCGCGACAGGCGAGCCGCTGCTCCATAACGGGCTCAACACGCGATGCCTTCAGTGCGTAATGAAAAATATCGAGCGCATCTTCACGAGCAGTACTCATCGTTAAGCCGTCATCACCTGCAGCGCGGGCGAAATGATCAGTCTTGCCTCCGTTCGCGCCTGAACTTCGGTAGCATCGATGCCCTCTGCAACTTCGGTCAATACCAGCCCCTCCGGCGTCACACGAATCCATCCCAGCTCCGTCACGATGTCGTGCACGACCTGCGTCCCCGTCAACGGCAGCGTGCATGCCTTCAGTATTCTCGACGCGCCATCCTTTGTCTGATGCTCCATCGCAACAATCACTCGGCGTGCGCCCGCCACTAGATCCATCGCGCCGCCCATCCCCTTTACCATCTTGCCGGGGATCGTCCAGTTGGCCAGATTGCCCTGCTCATCCACCTGCATCGCGCCGAGCACGCTCATATCCATGTGTCCACCGCGAATCATCGCAAACGACTCCTCACTAGCAAAGTACGAGCACCCCGGCAGTTCTGTCACCGGCTGCTTACCCGCATTGACCAGATCCGGATCAGCCTGCCCTTCCATCGGCGGAGGCCCAACTCCCAGCATCCCGTTCTCCGACTGAAACACTACATCGATCCCCGCAGGCAGATACGCCGCAATCATCGTCGGCAGCCCAATGCCGAGATTGACATAAAAACCACCCTTGAACTCCCGCACAATGCGACGGGCAATCCGCTCCTTGCCGCTCACGCCGCGCCTCCCATCTGTGCCCGAATAAACTCAGACTCGATTGGCTTGCTGTACGCCGCCCCCACAACGACCCGCTTTACATAAATCCCAGGCGTCACAATATGATCCGGATCAAGCTCCCCCGGCTCGACCAGTTCCTCGACCTCAGCGATCGTCAAATCAGCCGCCGTGGCCATCACCGGATTAAAATTCCGAGCCGTCTTGCGGTAGACGAGATTCCCAAGCCGATCACCCTTCCAGGCCTTGATGAGCGCAATATCCGCGCGGAGAGCCTGCTCCAGTACATACGTCCGCTCACCGATCTGCCGCGTCTCCTTGCCATCGGCAACTACTGTGCCCAACCCCGTCGCCACATAGAACGCCGGAATCCCCGCGCCACCCGCGCGAATCCGCTCCGCGAGCGTACCCTGCGGAATCAGCGTTAGATCAAGCTCACCCTTCAGCACTAATTTTTCAAGCCGACGGTTCTCACCTACATAGCTGCCAATGTGCGACGCAATCATCCCAGCTTCAAGCATCAATCCCATGCCGAAGCCATCAACGCCCATATTGTTGCTGATCGTATGCAGCCCAGTAATCCGCCGCTTCACCAGCGCAGCAATCAGGTTCTCTGGAATCCCACACAGCCCAAAGCCGCCCAACATGATCGTCGAGCCGCTCGCAATGTCGGCAACCGCAGCATCCGCAGAGGGGACAACCTTATCCATGCATCAAGCTTCCGCGCGGCGGAGACCCCACGCCGCGCGCTCCATTCGCTCTTACTTCGCTTGCGTCGTAAAGGTGAACGTCGTCATACTGTGTCGCGTCTCACCCGGTTTCAGCAGCGTCGTCGGAAACGACGGATGGTTCGGCGAATCGGGGAAGTGCTGCGTCTCCAGGCAGAGTCCCGAGTTCTTCGTGTACGCTGCGCCGCTCTTGCCCTTGAAGCTTCCATCCAGAAAGTTGCCCGAATAGAACTGCACGCCCGGCTCCGTCGTCGTTACCGTCAGCACACGCCCGCTGCCAGGATCGTACGAACGCGCCGCTGTCTTCACCTCGCCATTCGCACCGCGCAGCACCCAGTTGTGGTCATACCCACCGGCGATCTTCAACTGCTCATTGTTGTCGTTGATGCGTGCACCAATTACCGTTGGCTTGCGAAAATCAAACGGCGTCCCCTCCACCGGGGCCAGCACGCCCGTCGGAATCAGCCCCGCATCCACGGGCGTGAACTTATCGGCTGCAATCATCATCTCCTCACTGAGGATCGTTCCCGACCCTTCGCCCGCGAGGTTGAAGTACGCATGATTTGTCAGATTCACCACAGTCGTCTTGTCCGTCGTCATGCTGTAGTCAATCCGCAGCGCATTGTGGTGCACCGTGTACCGCACATGCGCCGTCAACGTCCCGGGATACCCCTGATCGCCATCCTTGCTGACCAGCGTCATCTCCACGCCATCGGCAATCGCGCGTCCCTGCCACACCATCCGGTCAAAGCCCAGCGTCCCGCCATGCAGCGAGTTCCCGTTATTGTTCTTCGGAACCTGGTACGTCTTCCCATCAATTGCGAAGGCTCCCTTTGCAATGCGGTTTCCATAACGACCCACAATCGCACCAAAGTAGGTCTTATTGTCCGCCAGATACTCCTCAAGCGTGTTGTACCCCAGCACGACATCGGCCACTTTGCCATCACGATCGGCCGTCTTGATTACAACGACGCGCGCGCCATACGTCGTAATACGAGCCTCGATCGCATCGCTCTTTAGCGTGTAGATGTCTACGGCCGTGCCATCCGGCATCTTGCCAAAATCTGCTTTTGTTACCGAGCCATGTGCTGCCATTGCGGTTGTCATACTAAGCAGCATAACCCTTAGCCATCTTGTCGTCATGTATCCCTCTATCCCTTAATTTCACACGTCAGAGCGTGTTGGGTTTTGAACCCGCGCGCCATGCAGCGACCTCGCCACTATACTGCACCGTCACTCAGCCGCGAAACAGCGGTAAGATGGAGCGGCAAATCCCATTGAGTCAAGGACGGTCATGAACCTTCGAACCAGAACCCTGCCATTGCTTGCTCTCGCGCTGTTCTGCCTCAGCGGCATCAACAAAGAAGCACTTGCAGCCCCGCCCGACCACTGGGTCGGCACCTGGGCCACCTCACCCGTCGCCCTGCCCAACCCAGACGCCAAATTCGGCGCCGCCGACACTACCTACCGCGAGATCGTCCACGTCTCCCTCGGAGGCTCCCGCGTCCGCATCGTCCTCTCCAACGAATTCGGCCTCGACCCGCTCACCATCGGCGCAGCCCACGTCGCTCTCCGAGCCACGGGTAGCGACATCGACCTCCCTTCCGCTAGCTCCCTCACCTTCAACGGCCACCCCTCCATCACCATCCCTCCCGGAGCCCTTGCCGTCAGCGACCCTGTCGACCTCAAACTCCCCACCTTCGCTGACCTGGCCGTCAGCCTCTTCGTCCCGGCGCAGCCCATGCACCAAGTCACGCACCACAGCTTCGCAGACCAGACCAGCTACACCGTCCCCGGCAACGTCATCAGCGCCAAATCCCTCGACGCCCCCACCGAGATCACCTCCTGGCCCTTCCTCAAAGGCGTCGACGTCCTAGCCGCCCCCAAAGCCGCTGCCATCGTAGCCTTTGGCGACAGCATCACCGACGGCGCCCTCAGCACCCGCAACGCCAACTCCCGCTGGCCCGACCTCCTCGCTCGCCGCTTGCAGGCCAACAAGAAGACCTCCGACCTCGGCGTCTTAAATGAAGGTATCGGCGGCAATCGCGTACTGCACGACGTCACCGGCCCCAGCGCCCTCGCCCGCTTCGACCGCGACGTCCTCGCCCAGTCCGGCGTCAAGTACCTCATCATTCTCGAAAGCATCAATGACATCGGCCATGCCCAGGACCCCGTCAAGCCCTACGACGTCGTCACCGCCGAAGACCTCATCGCTGGTCTAAGCCAGCTCGCCACCCGCGCCCGCACCCACGGCATCAAGGTCTACGGCGCAACCCTCACCCCCTACGTCGGAGCGAAGTACGCCTCACCTGCCGGCGAAGCTATGCGCCAGTCCGTCAACCAGTGGATCCGCACCACCAACCAGCTGGACGGCTTCATCGATTTCGACAAAGCCACGCAAGACTCCGGCAATCCCACCGTCTTCTCCCCCGCCGCCGACTCCGGCGACCACCTCCACCCCAAAGACGCCGGCTACAAATCCATGGCAGACTCCATCGACCTCAACCTCTTCACCAAATAATCGCCGAAGATAACCCCGTGGCTCAGTTCAACTGGAGATCGGGCCTCATTCATTAGCACGTTAGGACCCTTGTTCCCCGATAGCACGACCGTCGACCTGCTACGCTTTAAGGAATGTCTCTCCAGCCGCATCTTAAGCACCTCATTGAAGGCCGCGCCACGCTCTCCCGCGAAGACGCCCGCGACCTCATGCAGCAGATTCTCTCCGGCCTGTTCACCGACATCGAGATCGCCGCCCTCCTCGGAGCCCTTGCCGCACGCGGTGAAACCCCCGCCGAAATCGCCGGCTTCGTCGAGACCATGCGCACCGCCGCCACCACCTTCCCCCTCTCCCCCGCCGAGCGCGAACTCCTCGTCGACACCTGCGGTACCGGCGGCGATGCCTCCCGAACCTTCAACATCTCCACCGCTGCAGCCCTCGTCGCCGCCGCGGCCGGAGCCACCATCGCCAAGCACGGCAACCGTGCCATCACTTCCAAGTGCGGCTCCGCAGACGTCCTCGAAGCCCTCGGCATCCCCATCGACATCACCCCCGCCGAATCTGCCGCCCGCCTCCGCCGCCACCGCTTCGCCTTCCTCCACGCCCCCAGCCTTCACCCGGCGATGAAGGCAGTCATGCCCGTCCGCCGCGCCCTCGGAGTCCGCACCGTCTTCAACCTCCTCGGCCCGCTCACCAATCCCGCCGGAGCACCCGCACAGGTCATGGGCGTCTACGCCCCGCACCTCGTCCCGCTCGTCGCCGAAGCCATGTCCCAACTCGGCACCCGCCACGCCTTCGTCGTCCACGGCGAAGCCGCCACACCCGGAGCCCCCGGCCTCGACGAGATCTCCATCTTCGGCCCCACTCACATCGCCGAGGTCCACAACGGCATAGTTACCCTCTCCACCATCACCCCCGAAGACGTCGGCCTCACCCGCGCCTCCGCCGAATCCCTCATCGGAGGCAACGCCCAAACCAACGCTGCCATCCTCACAGCCATCTTTGCAGGTGAACTCGGCCCTCGCCGCGACGTAGTCCTGCTCAACGCAGCCGCTGTTCTCGTCGCCGCAGACCTCGCTCCCGACCTCCGCACCGGCGTAGCATTGGCCTCTCACACAATTGATACAGGAATAGTTACAAATTTAATTGCGAATCTGCGCCTCACATAAAGCGTCCGTCTACCCGGCAACTCGGAGTACAATTTCCCGCATAAGTAACAGGAGAAGTCGACTATGTCCTCTTACCCTCCGGCACCGGCTGTCTTCGACGCAACCATGGTCACCACCGCGCATGACCTGCCTGGCTACCGTGTCGTCCGCAACCTCGGAGTCGTACGCGGCATCGTCGTGCGCTCCCGTTCCATCTTCGGAACCCTCGGCGCGGGTCTGCAGACCATCGTCGGAGGCAACATCACCATCCTCTCCCAGCTCTGCGAAAAGACCCGCCAGGACGCCTTCGCCATGATGATGCAGCACGCTGCCGAGCACGGAGCCAACGCCATCATCGGCGCCCGCTACGATGCCAACGACCTTATGCAAGGCGTCACTGAAGTTCTTGCCTACGGTACCGCTGTCGTAGTCGAACGTATCTAGCTCAAATCTCTCGAATCATCTCTCAACGAAGACCTCTCTCGCCTTCTTCAAAAGTCAGATGTTCAAAACTATTTCTAGTCACGGTGAGGTCACTGAGGTAGATTCCAAGGTTGTCTGGCAGGCCATAGGATTCCATGTATTGGTATGCCAAAAGGGACTGATATCCATAGACCGAAGGAAAGGCCTGAAGTTCGACTGCCTTAGGTTCCAGCCCTCCGCTCGCGTTGCGGACGAGGCCGAAGTCTACCTGTAGAAACATCGGCAGTTTCGACCTACGGCAGAATGTTGGTTGAGGAACTCAAGCCCTTCATTGACAAAACCTACCAGAATTAGGAAATAAGATCGAGTTAGGCAAACCAAACAACAATACCGCAGCTATAATTCAGCCTTACTTCGGGCTCGCTTTGCGCTGATCTGTCTGCCTGCTCAACTGTGCAGATTTTGTCCGGGGAGCCTCCATGCCTACTGCTGACGTTGTCCGTTCACTGTCAGGTCTTCTTATCTGCCTTTCCTTCTCGACGTGTGTTTTGGAATCGCAGACGGTAAACCTCTCGACCAGAGAGCCCATGGCCGAGGCAAATGCAAAGCACAAACGCTCAGAAGCCGGTTTGCCAGTTTCGGTTCTGAGAAATCTACCGCTTCAGTTTGAGGAGAATAAAGGCCAGGCCCCTGGTAACACACGCTTTCTGGCCCGAGGGGCGGGTTACACGCTGCTTTTAAATCCTGACGGATTGGAACTCAACCTATGGCAAAAGGCGGGTCGTCCTGCGCGAGGCTTGTCGATGCATTTGCCAGGGGCCCGAGCATCGAATCTTCTTGGCCGTGAACAAACCCCAACACAGACGAACTACTACATAGGTAGAGATTCCCGCGATTGGCACCTGGGTGTCCGTAGCTATCGCTCCGTCGTGTACGAGGGAGTCTACAAGGGGATCGATCTCATTTATCACGGAAGTGGCAGCCAGCTAGAGTACGACTTCGTTATCTCCCCCGGTTCCGATCCAGAGCAAATACGTATGCGTTTTGAAGGACTTAGGCCTCTACTGCGGGGGAAAGACCTGTCTTTTGAAGGACAGGACCAGCTTAGCGTGAGAGCTCTCAAGGCGTTTCAAGTGCTGGACGGGAAAAAGAAAGCCGTAGACGCGGAGTGGAAGATCACTGGAGACCAGACCTCAATTCATCTGGGTCCCTACGATCATCGGCACGAACTCATCATCGATCCGATCTTCTTTTATGGGACGTACATCGGAGGGGAGGCTATTGACTACGCTGTGAGCGTCGTAAACGGTCCACAACAGGATCAATTTTATGTGTCTCTTGGTACTTACTCAAAAATGCTAGGTCGACCTCTTCCCCCTCCTGTGGCAATTCCGAACTGCCCTGCCGACCCTAAACAATTTTGCTCAGCCTGGACACTCATTCTCAAAATTCAAGCTACAACGACAGACCTACCCATCTGGGGCGATACTCTCCAAACTACGGACCCCCCGGTTGTCGTATACCCCACGGTTCTGTCGGCGACCTACATAGGCAGTCCCACAGGCGATACTGTGCCGATCTCCATGATGGCGGACAAAGCCTTCAACCTTTACGTGACGGGATCGACCAATTCCACTGGACTCCCGCAATTGGGTACTCCGATATGTTCCGCAAATTGCGCAGGCTACATTGCGAAGCTTGACTCTAACCTGACACTCACTTATTCCCTGGCATTGACGGCAATCGGTGGCGGCATCAACGCGGATGCATCAGGGAACGTATATATCACTGGAAAGGCTGCAGCTGGTAGCCTGACGCTCAAGCTGCCCGATATAGCATTCGAGAAGTCGATTACCAGAGGTTCGGCTCTTACTTCAGGGAAGCATGCCTATCTGTCCGAGCTGGGACCGATGGGTGCTCTCCTGTTCTCTTCTCTCATAGGAGGCAGTGGCGTTGATGAAGGAAGAGCAGTTGCGGTCTCCGCCGATGGGAATACGGTCTACGTCACGGGAACGACGTCGTCTGCTGATTTTCCGACGAAGTGCTCGACATGTCAGACGAGCTTCGGAGGTGGGTCTGAAGATGCCTTTGTGTTAGCGATCTCGAATCCGTCGAGCAATCCAGCACTTGCGTATTCAACCTATTTAGGCGGATCCGACGACGACTCGCCTTCGTCGATTGCAGTCGATGATGCGGGAAATGTGGTCCTAGTGGGTTCAACAGCATCAACCAACTTTCCGAATATTCCCCCAACGGCAACGGTGCCACCTCCCTTTCAATTCACTCAACTTGATCAAAATGGAAAGCTTACGACCCCCATCAAATTGCCGAATAAGGTCCCTGCTGGGTCGCGGGATGGCTTCGTAACGAGCCTTTCGGTAGACGGAACACTCCGTTTCACGGACTTTCTCGGCGGAAGTGCTTCGACATTGAGCACCACAAGCGCCAATGCGATTGTGTTAGATCGACTTGGTGTGATCTACGTGGCAGGTACATCCAATGCGAATATAGCGTTCGCCAACTCTACACCTGGTTCTTCCACTGATTTCTTAGCGGGGACTGCAACTGTAGATAACTGGTCAGAGACAACTGACCCTAATAATCCGAACGAACACGTTTTGTTTGCACAAATTGATCCAACTGGCCAGGATCTGCTCCAAGCGACCATCGCTGGAGGTCTTCTAGACGACGAAGGACACAGCCTTAGCGTGGCAGGCTACTGCTTCTTAAAGCCGCCGGATGAGAAATTAGCTTATCCAGCGTGCATAGGAACTGCGTCCATTGTGGGATCTACCACCGAGGCCTCTCAAGAAGACGGTTTATTCGGTGCCGCAGCTGCCACCCAGTTGTATAGCGTAAATCCCGTTTTGCCGGACAAATCCTTCCAATTCGAACGCTCAGGGTTCTTCGTTCAGGAACAATTGGCAGGTTATTGCAATATGCAACTCCAACAACAACTCGAATCATCACTCACGTGGGGAGGACCTTGCGTCAGCGGGACCTCTGGCGGGATGGTCTTCGTGAAGGACAATAAAGGGAACCTAGTCAAAACGGACAATATCACGATTAACGGCGCTTCAAGTCTTACTCCATCAGGAACAATCAAGTTGGATCTTGATGGCCTTGGCGAGGGGCCACCGTTCACCGTAACGTTCAGTTTTTCCCCGGTTGGAGCGATCGGTGCCGTTGGAGGCTGTACTGTCGATCCGATGACAGGTCATCCTGTCGGCTGCCCGATTATTCAGACAGGGGGCGGCGGAGCGGGCACGCTTTTCAATGTCGGATTCGGAAAGTTAGCGGTCGATCTCTCGTGCCTTGGACCAAACTGCTCTTACAACAGTACGCCTAACACTGTGCTTATCGGCCAGCCAGTTACCCTGAATGCTGCTGTCACAAACGGCGTTCCGAACACGGTAACCTGGAGTTCGTCAGCGGGCACTTTCAGCGGGCCTAATCCGTCCACCTCGATAACGTTTACACCAGCGGGCACAGGCGGCCAAGTTGTAATCACGGCCACGCCTGTCGTGGATTCCTCAGTGAGCCCTGTACCTACTATCAATCTCAACACGTTTGAACCTACAAACGTGTTTTTTGCCAACAATGGCCCATTCACGTACGGTCAGACAAATATTGCGATCGGCGTCAGCTCCAGTGGCGGGCCATTATCTACCCCGACTGGCAATATTACGTATCAGGTAGATGGTGGCCTCAACGGAAGCGGGACTCTAACATTGAGCGGCGGCTCTGTGCCAATCCAACTGGTATCGCTTTCTGCAGGCATCCACAGCCTTGCTGTTAGCTATCCCGGCGACCCCGCGAGCTTTTTAGCAAATTCATCCAACACCTTGAATTTCACCGTAGACAAGGCCTCTCTGACGGTGACCGCAACTTCCCCACCGCCGGTGACTTTTGGTCAGGCTATACCGGCGCTGAGTTACACACCCAGCGGATTTGTGAATGGCGACGGCCCCTCTGTAATAAGTGGTACCGCTACGGTGGCGACTACGGCAACCAACACCTCGAACCCGGGAGATTATCCAATCACTTTCTCCACCACGACTTTGGCGGCCACCAACTATAGCTTCAACTACGTAAATAGCACGTTGACCATTAGTCCGATTGGGGCAGCTGCCACTCCAATCATCAGCCCGGCGGGCGGCAGCTATACCTCGCCCCAGACTGCAGCCATCACTAGCTCTTTGGCAGGAACGAAGTTCTACTATACGACCGATGGCACGGCACCGACTGTGACATCGACTTCCTATACGGGGCCGATTAGTGTTAGCGCGTCTGAGACCATACGAGCGATTGCAGTTGCTGTTGGCTACCAAACCAGCGCAATCTCGAATGCAACGTTCAATTACTTACCCCCAACTCTATCTGCTTCATCCATCTCTTTTGGGAACATCGTACAGGGAATATTGAGCGGTACCCGGTCGATCGTGCTCACGAATCCTGGGGCAAACGCCATAAGCGGATTGGCATTGAAACTCGGCGGGGCCAACGCAGGTGAATTCGCTCTCTCTTCAGGGGCAACCTGCGGAATCACTTTGGCCGCAAACTCAAGCTGCTCTGTTGCCGTCGCCTTCACACCTGCCTCACTAGGAACGCGTGGCGGAGCACTAGCGATCAGTTACCTAGGAATTGGCTCTCCGCTGGTGTTGAACCTGGAGGGCATCGGTGCCTCACCGCTGTCTATAACATCAACCGCAACCCAACTTGTTGCCGGCACCACTTTTCAGTTCACCGCAAGTGGACCCGCAATCTGGACGGCTAGTGCAGGTATGATTAGCGGTTCTGGTTTCTTCACATCGCCGAATCCCGCATCCGCACTTGCGCAGATCACTGTCACCGCGACATCAACTTCGAACGCTCAGATCTCCACGACAACACAAGTCACGATCGTTCCTGTTCCTGCGATCGTGGTGCCTTCGACGATCACGCTTCCAGCCGGTGGTTCGGTCAGCGTACCTATGTCAATAGTTGCTGGGACAGGTATCGCAGGAGAAGCGATGACATTGGCATGCGCTCCTGCGAGCTTACCGACGGGCGTTAGTTGTTTCTTTACACCTAATCCGGTAGTTGATGCAGCGGGTGCTACGGTGACCCTTCAGTTATTTTCGAATAACTCCGTTAGAAATAATTCGCCGACGCGTAGTCATCCTTGGAGAGGATACCCACTGGATGGCTTCACTGTGGTTCTCGCCGGCTGCATATTGGGGTTTAGTCGTAAGAAATATGGAAGACGAATGATGATGGTCCTAGTTTTTGTGCTTGGCTCTGCTGCATTCTTGTCGTTGATTGCGTGCGGCACCAATAACTCGTTGAACAGCACAACGCAAGGGGGTCATGTTGCGGGCACGTACACCATACACATGAGCGTCTCTGGTGCGTCACCGGGAGCCGCTGACTATAACCAAACGCTCACGACAGTCCCGCTCAAAGTGATTCTTCAGTAGATGTCGCTGTCTTCACTAATAGGTCCCTGACTAAATACAGAAAAGGAAACCCTATGAGATTGCGCAAGAGTTATTTTGTGCTTCTAATCCTCGTAAGTTTCATGGATGGTCCTAATGCGCTGGCCCAGGTCAACAGCTTCTGCCAGGCCAATGCGAATACACTCTACTGCAAAATTCCATCCTTGTTCGGAGACGCGGTTGTAAATCCGTTGGAGCCTCTTAATCAGGCTCTCGCAACACAATTGACCCTTGTGCCTCTTGCATCGCCTGCTTCCGGCATCGTCTATATGAAGAGTCCCGCGACCAAGCTGCCAGTCCCAGCTGGCACGGAGACCTTTGGTCCTGTATTAACTGAGAGAGGGGAAACACTCTATAGTCGAAAGCTTTTTGTCGCCGCAACCTATCAACGGTTTCGATTCGACAACCTTGATGGTGTAGATCTCAAACATATCCCGATGATTTTCGACTTCTGCACAGCGGCCGGTCAATGCGGCCCTATCGCTGCTATTGTCAGGACCGACGCCCACCTTGATCAGTACGCATTGTTCGCAACTTATGGAGTAACCAACTGGCTTGACACGTCGATCGCTTTGCCTATCGTGAACGTAACAGTGGCGGCAAACGGAGTGAATTGCGTTCAGCCTTACTGCAGCTTCACCACTCCCGGCGGCGTAACAGTCAGTTTTCAAAATTCACAAGTCGCTGGATCAGCCACGGGTATAGGCGACATAGTTTTACGGGGCAAGGCCAGCGTACTTGAGTCAAAAAAGTTCAAGTTGGCTGTCGGCTGCGACGTACGACTCCCATCAGGGGACGCGCTTAATTTTTTGGGTGCCGGTAGTGCAGGTGTAAAACCGTTCGAGGCATTGTCACGTTCGGGCAGATTCTCACCTCATTTAAACGTGGCCTATCAGTGGAATGGATATTCGCTACTAGCAGGTGTTGTGGCGGGCGAGAAAGGGAAGCTACCCGAGATTCTTTCGTACGCTGTAGGTGCCGATTGGGCAGCGCTGAAGAAGTTTACTGCTTCTGTTGATTATCTCGGAGAACATGTTCTGGGCGCGTCCCGTTTGGCGCAAGTAACTACCCTAGGTCTGCCTAATACCACGCGAGCCGAAGGCAACTTCAATACGGCGCGCAGTGCTTTCGGATTCAAATGGAAGCCGATGAAGGAATTACTCATTTCCGGCAATCTTTTGGTTAAATTCGATCACAACGGCCTTCATCATACCCCAGTTCCGTTGGTAGGAGTCTCATATACGTTCTAGTTCGAGGATGGTATTTGATTGATGATCCAGCCGGAATTCAACCTTCCTACATAGAACGTAACATTGTCGTCTTGTGAGGCCCCATCTAACTGATAACTCTGTTTACACCTGACAATTGCATTATCGTTCCCATCCAACAGAGTTGCCATGGTCACAGTCAAGGTAATCCTAGCTCCCTTAGGAACGCCTTTGTACTGCTCCAGTTTTTTAGGAGGAATTTCGGGCCAGACCGCTTTCAGTTGCCTAGCGTCCTTATTGTTCACTGCAGTCTCATATAGTGTGAGCAGTTGGCGAATCTGTACCAGGTCCGCATCAGAGACCGCACTTCCGGATCTAGCGCTGGAGGGCACATCAACCACTGGAGCAAGATTGGCCACGACGTCCGCCTGTTTGCCCGATTCGACCATTACCAGCTGTTTCCAAGGCATGTATCCAGATAGAAAAACCTCGACGGTGCGCTGTCCCGGTTGAACCTTGATCCGGGACGGGCTCCCTGTAGAGTGACCGGAAAATTGCTGATCTATATGTATTTCGGCACCCACTGGTGCCTTTAGCATCAAAAAGCTGTCACTTGGATGCTGTGCGTTTGAAGCCTGACTTGGCGCGACAGGGCTCGGGGTAAGCTCTCGTGGCCCAGACAAGTGCGTCTGTCTTTTTACGAAAACGAAATCGCCTTCGTCATGGCTGGAGTTACGAATGACGGAATACTGCGGGAGCTGGTCAGATTTTCCGGCTACCTGTTGACGAACGGAACCGTAGAAAAGATCGCTAGCTGTAAAAACGGGCTGAGCCGCTTGTTGAAGAGAACGGATCACTGCATAAGCGAAGACGGAATGTCCATCGGTACCACTATCAGATACCGGTTCGTCACCGCCACTTGCCATAAGCGTACGCGACCTGCTCTTAAGCATCCGATTGAGAAAAACTGTTCGACCTGCGGATTCTGTAGGAGAGTCGGCATCACGGGAGAGGCCGCCGGAGTAGCAGCTATCAGAGATGATTAGGACGTGGCGGGCATTCTGGACGCGAACATCGGTGGTGAGTTCATCGGCGATAATGCGATTTGAACTGTAAACGGAATCGGCATCAAATGGAAGCCAATATGCTTTATCGGAGGCTTTATCGGAGTAACCGTGGCCTGCGTAGTAAATGAGAAGGCTATCGTTCTCATCCAGAGTATCTCGGAACTGAATGATCGCATCGAGGATATGGACGCGAGTGGCCTCCTGGTTTAGCAGCAACTTAACTTGGAAACCGTAGCTTTCGGTGAGGACTGCGGCGATTGCTCTAGCGTCATTGACAGGGGTAACGAGAGTCGACAAAGGTGGTCGATAATTGTTGATTCCAATGACTATCGCATAGTACTTTCCTCTCTCTGAGAGACGGAGCGAAGGATCGACGCTGCGACTAGTTTGGGAGGATGCCTGAGCGGGGACAAGTAGCACGAGGCCTGCAACAATGGCTAGCCGAGCGTGGTAAAAGCTAATCATAGTCTGCCGCTAAGTATACGACCTGTACTTGCATTTCTAAGTTCTCTCAATAACAACCTGAGCTTACAGACTATGGCCTGCTCAGGGTCACAATCACCTTGGATCCTGGATATGATAGCTTCTCTGTCATGAGACCTTCCGTCTCTTTACTTTCGTGGATGCTGCTATGGACTTTGACAGTCGGCTTCACACCTCTGAGTGGGCAAGAATCCCGACCTGTCGCCTACGTTCTTAACCTAACCGGGACCTGGCAGCTTGATGGTCAGCAGGGGACAGTGAAGGCGGGACAACCTCTGGATACGGGATCCAGGCTATCAACTGCATCACACGACTCCGACAGTTCCATAACGATCATGCGGTCCGATGATCTATCGCGAACTCGAATTGTTTGCGACAATTCTGCGACCAATCCGTGCCGAAATCCGATTGTCATCAGTCCGACATCTTCCGAGGTTCCGGCAAACCGATTCAAAGCGCTCACTACTGTTGCTCTTTCTCTGCTGCTGGACAAGCCCCCCGCAGTTGCCAGTCACTTTTCGGCGACGCTAAGCCGTGGTGAATACGTGATAGCTGAGAAAGAGGACGTCGTCATGATCAGCGACGAGAATGGATTTTCCCTCGCAGATGCGCTTCCGGTCCTCCCCCCTGGGAGATACACCGTCAATGCAACGAAGAGTGACGGGAAAACATTACTTTTTTCAGAAAAAATCACCCACTCGGCCGATGGGTCATGGCAAATTCTTCAGATTCCGACACCTGGGCTCTATATGGTTTCTCTAACCGACTCCGATGGGGAACGTAGGGCAGACCTATTGTTCTGGGTACTTCCAAGCACAGAGTATCGCGCGGCTAAAGACAAGTTTGATGCGATCAAGGGTTACACGTCACGATGGAAAGGTTTAAATGCGCAGGCAGATGAACACCTCTTCTTACGTGCAGTTCTTTTGGCAATGAGTAAGTCCTCATGAGTATCGATGACATAGTTGATCGTGAATTCGCTCGCGTCGAGAAACTAATCGAGGATAAGAAGCCTAGAGGGCTCGCAGGACTTTCGAGATCGACACCAGCGCTCCTAGTCATCGCACTTTTAGTTTTTTTATTTCAAATCAGGAATCTTCCGGAAAAACTGGCAACCCAATCTTTGGACTCATCGATTGCAGTCCAGCAGAAATCGCCCGCACAATCTGTGCAGTTGGTTGTGATTGACGACGCCGACTATTTAGAACTCTTTTCCGGAGGCAGCCCACTCAATCCCTTGGTTCTTTCTCAGCTTCTTAAGGCGATTGCTGCCGCTCAACCTCGAGCCATTCTTGTAGACATTGATACAAGCGCTTCCTCGTTTGCGGCAATGGAAGTACCTTCGGTACCGACTGTTTGGGCCATGGATGGAGAGGAACTCGAAAATAGAAAGTTTGCCAGGGTACGCCCACTCGGTGGGCGTACCCTGCCTCGTGGAGCAGTTGCCGCGCTCGCATTGGTGCCACAGGATGATCGCGAGATTGTCAGGGGCTATCGACGGACCTACGAACTTGAAGGCGATGGCGTGGTTGAATCGCCGGGGTACGCAATATCGCGGTTGTTGACATCCGCTCCGCCATTGAAATCAGCGATTAGCATTGGGAATGAACGCTTTCTCGATTTTCGGTATCGATTTATGACCAGCAAAGCGAGCTCAGTGCTCTCCGACTCGAAATCGGAGGTATGGAAGGATATCTCCATTTTCAAGGGTAAAGTTGTCGTCCTTGGAGGTACTTATCGAGCTGCGCGTGATCGCCACGCAACCCCTGCCGGCCTGTTATACGGTAGCCAGATCGTCGCGCAAGAAGCGGAATCAGAGATCAATGGAAGCTCAATTCCCTCCGCTAGCCGTTGGCTTACAGGCCTATTAATGGTTCTCGGTGGACTAGCTACTATCGCAATCTACCGGTGGTCGAGCTTACGCACGGCATTCCTTATATCTCTCCTGTTTATTCCCTTGTTGTCTGTGATCTCGAATTGGATCCTCTTTCGCCGCTTTGCAGCGTGGGGAGCCATGGTTCCTCTGGTGTCAGCAGTAATTGTCGTCGAGCTTTACACAAAGGCAACTTTATATCTAGATTTTTATAAGAAGATGTCGGCATTGCATTCTCAAGAACGATCTAGTCCTGAAACAAGCGAGAACACAGAGGCCAGCATCGAATCTACATCTGAACCCCAGTCGTCACCAGGTAACGGTGGGGCGGGCCTTGATTGAATTTGAAGGAATTAGCGAAAGAAGTTGGCAGTGGCATTTAGTCAGCAGCGAACCCTTCTCTGCCCATACGCCTCACCGAAACCTCGGAAACCGAACTGGCTCGAGTGGCTCACTCTGTTCACTGTATGTTTCGCAAGATTCGACCGAAAAGGCCAAATTACTCAAAATGCTATTTTGGAACTGCTCTGTAGACGCCGTAAGTGTAACGCCTACATACAGAAAGCCCTTCGACATGATCTTCAAAAGAGCTGTTTTGAAAGAATGGTCGGGGCGGAGGGATTCGAACCCCCGACCCTCTGCTCCCAAAGCAGATGCGCTACCAGACTGCGCTACGCCCCGACTCCTTTTAGTTTATCGCATCAGTGACGCGTTGACCTCATCGCCATGAGTGGAAGCGAAGATCCACTCCAAACAGTGTGTGGAAAGCCGCTGTCATGAGCCATGTGATCAGTAGCACCGGCAGCAGGACCAGGGCCGCTAGAACGATGCATAGTGCGGCGAGGAATAGCCAACTTTGGATCGTGTACTTGCGCGGATGGCAGAGGCTTCCGGTCAGCAGGGCGTAGTTTCGCCGGTTGGCTCGCCATGCTATGTCGAACATGTCGCCCAAGATCGGGATTGAGCCTACTACTACCTCGATACCTACGTTGGCGACCATCCTTGTTACTGTTACGTACGAGACTCCACGCATCCAGGCTGCGATGATGATGATGCAGGAGGCGATTCCACCCAGGATGTCGCCGATGCCAGGCACCGCGCCCATGATTCCGTCCAGGCCGAACCGGATCGATGTTCCGGGGACCTTGATGAAGTCGTCGAGAATGTGCGACAGGATGTCGAGGTTCTCGTCGTCGAACATCTTGCCGACGCGTTTTGTGCGCGGCGAAAGAATCTCGGGGTTGGCTGTCGTGTGCATCCGATCTCCCTCCCCAGACGATAAAGCTGACCATCATCTGTATTGATGCTACAATTGAAAGCAGTACGGCGGCTATAGTTCAGTGGCAGAACGCCGCTCTGTGGCAGCGGATGTCGTGGGTTCGAACCCCACTAGCCGCCCCAAAATCCCCCACCGAGCACCTGCGGAGACCAGTGCCCCGCGCACCGCAATCCCCACTTCCGTCCCCCGAGAAAGCAGCTTCCGCCGCATCCTCGCGTATCTTCGCCGGGACTTCGGGCTGGGCTTATCCCAGCTGGAAGCCGGACTTCTATCCCGCAGGCATACCTGCTAAGCGTTTCCTCGAGTTCTACTCGTCGCAGCTCAGCTCCGTCGAGGTCAACTACACGTTTCGGGCGCTGCCTACCGTGAAGATGCTCGAAGACTGGCTTGCTGCTACGCAGGATTTCTTCCGCTTCAGTTTCAAGGCTCCGCAGCGCATTACGCACATCAAGCGGCTCAACGCCTGCGACGATGATGTGGCCTACTTCGTCTCCACGCTTGAACCTATCCGCCAGGCTGGCAAGCTCGGCCTTCTGCTCTTTCAGCTCCCGCCGAACTTCAAGGCCGACACTACCCGACTCACGACCTTTCTCTCCGCTCCCGCGCTTCGTGGTGCTGGTGCTCCACCCATCGCGTTCGAGTTCCGTCACGAATCGTGGTTCACTGACGAAATCTACGACATTCTGCGTGCCCATAATGCTGCCCTCTGTATTGCGGAGAGCGATGAGCTTGCTACACCGGAGATCCATACAGCCAGTACGCACACCAGCTTTCGGCTTCGGCGGACTGGGGCTTACTCTCCGGCTGAGATCGACGTGTTCGTTCAGCGCTTCACGGCCCTTGCCCGTGAGCGTGACGTCTATATCTACTTCAAGCACGAGGACGAGCCCAGCGGTGCGCTCAACGCCGTCTCCTTTCTCGATGGAGTCGTAGCCAAAGCAGGTCAGTCCTGATGGGAACTGCGCTCGAGACCGTCGTCACGCACGCTGCAGAGTTCGTGCCACGCCGCTTCTTCACGAACGGTCATCTTCAGACCATTCTCGGCAACTTCCTTCCCCGTACCGACTTGCTGCCCCCCGCCGAGTCTGTGCTCGTTGAGGTTTCGCCCGCTACCGATACCCAGATCGCAAGCCAGGTGCGTTGCGACTGCCACTGGCAGGCTGCCGATGTGCGGGCCAGCCGTCCGACTGCCATCATCGTGCATGGGCTGGAGGGTTCCTCCAACTCGCAGTACGTTATCGGCAACTCCAACAAGCTATGGCGGAGCGGCTGCAACATCGTCCGCATGAACATGCGCAACTGCGGCGGCACCGAGGCGCTTACTCCTACGCTCTACCACTCCGGGCTGTCGGGAGATGTGCTCGTCGTCATGCGTCACTTCGTCGAGTTGTATGACCTCCAATCCATCTCCCTGCTCGGCTATTCCATGGGCGGCAATCTCGTTCTGAAGCTGGCGGGGGAGTTGGACGGCAATCCGCCGCCGGAGCTTCGCTGCGTCATCGGGGTTTCGCCGGCTGTTGATCTGGGCCCTTCGGCGGATGCGCTTCACGCGCCGATCAACCGGCTCTACGAGATTAAGTTTCTTCGTGCGCTCAACCAACGATTCCGCCGGAAGGCTGCGCTCTTTCCTCGCGCCTTCGATCCCAATCTCACCGTCGGTCTCCGCTCCATCCGGGAGTTCGACGACCGCATCACTGCCCTCTATTCAGGCTTTACCGGCGCTGACGACTACTACTATCGTGCTGCCGCGGCCCGCGTTCTCGACCGCATCACCGTCCCTACGCTCATTCTGAATGCCGTCGACGATCCGTTCCTCCGGATCATGCCTGAGAGCCGCGCGCTGATCGCTGCCAACCCGCACATCACCTTTATCGAGACTCAGCATGGCGGCCACTGCGCCTACCTTGCCACCCCTGACACCGCCACCGGCTATGACGGGTACTGGGCCGAGCATACCCTGCTGCGCTTTCTGCTGGCCAACGCGTGACCCCACCCCCCGTACTTTAGGTCCTAAAGTCTTCCAAACAAAAGACCTAGGTCTGGACTTGTCTGGACCTAGGTCTAGACTTATCGGCTAAAGTTCTCGATCGGAGCTCAGTTATTTTGGTGACTCTTACTATTTTAGCGAATTGACCCTAATGATCATGCCAAACGTATCCCCTTACAGGTGATATGGATAGAGCATATTGGGGCTTGACAAGATTATTTGCTTCGAATCGCAGTCGGATGAGTTGAGTTGAGCAGCTAAGATAAAAAAATGCTCTGCGAGTGGTCCGTTGAATGCGGCGCGGATGACCCCGTGCTGGTCGTCCCGTGGTGTGATCCTGCTCATCCCGACCGCCGCTTCATCGACCTGCGCGAGAACCCTTACGATCTCGACCATCTGCCTGAGGCCGAACTTTACCCTCCGCTGATGCACGCTCTTCGCGCCCTGAACGCGCCACGGTCTGTCGTCTTCACGGCGAAGTGCGATGCGTGGTCTCTGGACTCGACGACCCATGAAGAGGAGCTTGATCGGCTTCGTCTCGAGCTTGACCAGATTCCCGAGGACACGCCTGCGGGCTTTGCCAGCTACATCGATATCCTGTGGCGCGAGCGCTCCACCTTTACCTCGTTCCATCAGCACGAGCAGTTGCTGCATCGGCTGACACGACAGGCTGCACCTCTCGACCACCCCCACGCCATGCTCGACTGTGTGCTGCGACCCGCGCTGCTTGATATCACCGTCGCCCACGAGGGCTTCGCTCTCAGCTTGTACGTCAAGGCACTGGGACACGACCTGCCGACTGCCGAAGAACATTGGGCTGCGGCCTTGAACGACGTTGTTGCGGTGTTACGCGGGCGGGTCTTTTCGCTGCCTTGAGGGGGCGAGCTTCTCACCCGCCCCCAACTATGAAGCATTACAGAGGATGCTGAAAAAGTCGGCTGCGGCGCGGAAAGATTCCCTCAGCCTACGACGCGACTAAAGTCGCGCCCTTTCAAAACAAAGACTTCTGCATCTCTTACAGACTCATTCCACCATCGAAGAGTATCTCGCTGCCGACTGCGAAGGCTGACTCGTCTGAAGCGAGATAGACGACGGTTTTGGCGACCTCGATCGGACTTCCGAAACGTCCGGCAGGAACCTGCGATTTGATCGAACCAGCGACTGCCTTCAGATCGGATTCGGATAGTCCGAGCTTGCTGTAGAGCGGAGTCTCGATTGGCCCGGGGCTTACGGCGTTAACGCGGATGCCGCGGGAGATGAGCTCGCCGGAAAGCGTGCGGGTCAACGAGATCAACGCGGCCTTCGAGGCTCCGTAGATAGAGGAGTTCGCCATGCCGATGTGCGCGTTCACAGAGCCGTTCAGGACGATGGACGCGGGATTGGCGAAGAATGGCAGAAGCGCCTGGATGAGGAAGAATGGCCCTTTGAGGTTGATCTCGAAGGTGCGATCGAAGGCGGCTTCGTCCCACTGGGCTACTGGTCGCAGTTCGGCGACGCCCGCGTTCGCGAACAGGATGTCGAGCCCGCCGAAGGCCTTGCCTACCGTCTCTGCGAGCGCCTTCTGAGCGGCTATATCGCTTGCGTCGGAGTCGATGACCAGCACATCGCTTCCGAGTTCTTTGCGTGCAGCTTCCAGAGTGGCGGAGTTCTTTCCTGTGACCGCGACACGTGCGCCTTCGTTGAGAAACTGCCGGGCCGTTTCGAGGCCAATGCCTGTCGTGCCTCCTGTGATGAGTGCCCGTTTGCCTTTGAGTCGTTCCATCGTTGATTTCTCTCCTTGATTGCTGTCTTTAGATTACGGATCAGATGTTGTATCTCGGTTACTTGGTGCAACCATTACAATAAAGGAGGACACGCGGGCGAGTAGCTCAATGGATAGAGCATCAGCCTTCTAAGCTGACGGTTGCAGGTTCGAGCCCTGCCTCGCTCACCACCCACTCTGCGTCGTCTCTAGGCTTCCATCAATTCGTCTTCGGCTGTTGGATGGCAGTGATCCTGCTCCGGCGTGCGGCAGCCTGTTGCGTGGCGTATCCCGGCCAGCGCGATCAATCCGATAGCGAGAGCGCAGACGCCGTTCCATTGCCAGTGCACCCATGCTCTGGTAGCGAGCGCCGACCCTACGGCGGCTCCGGTGAAGTAGACCGTCATATAGACAGTGTTGATGCGGCCCCGTGCCTCGGGAGCGAGTCCGAAGATGCGTGTCTGATTGGCGACCTGGCACATCTGCGCACCGACATCCAAGATGATTACGCCCAGGGCCAGCGCAGCGATATGCAGCATCGTAGCCATGCGCGCCCTCTCCTCGCCCCACAACAGGACGTAGGAGCTGGCCAGCAGCGCCATTCCCACCGAGATGACCCAGCGGGAGCCGTGCTTGTCGGCTAGTCTTCCGGCGAACGGAGCTACCAGTGCGCCTGCGGCTCCGACGAGGCCGAAGGTTCCGGCTACGCCTGCGCCAAGGTGATAGTGGCTTTCGAGTAGAAAGACGAGTGTCGTCCAGAAGCAGCTGAACGATGCAAAGATCAGCGCGCCGATGACGCAGGACTCGCGTAACAGCGGCTGGGCCTGGAACAGTGTCCACAACGAGCGCATCGCGTCGGAGTAGCGAAGCTCCTGCTTTGGCGGCAGCTTGGGCATGACGCGCCACAGCAACGGCACGAAGGCTGCATTCATCACCGCGGCAACGACAAAGACCCATCGCCAACCGTGGATATGGCTCACCCAGCCGGCAAAGGTGCGGGCGAGAAGGATGCCCAGCAGGAGCCCGGTCATCACGATGCCGATGGCGCGGCCGCGCTCCTCGTGGCTTACAAGGTCTGGCGCGATTGGTAGCACTACGTGTGTCACCGAAGCCAGCATTCCGATCAGGACGCTTCCGGCGATCAGCCAGCCCAGCGTCGGAGCCATCGAGACAAGAAGGAGACCGATCGCCACGGCGGCGTACATGCGCATCATCAGGGCGCGGCGCTCGAGCACGTCGCTCAGTGGGACGAAGAAGAGAAGCCCCACCGCATATCCTACCTGCGTTGCCACCGCTACAAATCCCGTTTGCCCCGCCGTAGCGTTGTAGGTGCGACCCATCTCCTCGAGCAGCGGCTGGTTGTAGTACATCGTCGATACGCCGACCGCACAAGCCAGGCCCAGAAAGGGCAGGGGTGTCCGCGGGGCTGCATTCGGGTTCTTTGTCATCGGATAAATGGCCTGACCACCAGTGTAAAACCTGCGACCCACCGTAGTCGAAACGGCTCAAATCATTGCCATCAAAGTGTTAGCTTCGCAATGGTTGCCAGTTGCATGAAGGAAGTGCCCTCGTAGATTTTTCCGATCTTGGCGTCGCGGTAGAGCTTCTCCACGGGATAGTCCTTTACGAATCCTGACCCGCCATAGACCTCGACGGCGAGGCTAGCGACGCGCTCGGCTACGTGGGAGGCGAAGTACTTGCACATGGCGGCCTCCTTCAGGAAGTCGAGGTTCGCGTCCTTCAGCCGGGCCGCGTTGTAGACCAGCAGCCGGGCTGCTTCGATCTCGGTCGCCATCTCGGCCAGTTGGAACTGCATCGCCTGAAACTCGACGATCGGCTTGCCAAACTGCTTCCGTTCCTTGGCCCACTTCACTGCGTGTCCCCAGGCGCCCTGCGCGAGGCCGAGCATCTGTGCGCCGATGCCGATGCGTCCCTCGTTCAGGGTTTCGATGGCGATCTTGTAGCCTTTGCCGGGCTCGCCCAGCACTTGCTCAGCCGGAACGATGCAGTCGCGGAATATCAGCTCGCACGTGCTCGATGCTCGAATTCCCAGCTTGTCTTCTTTCTTCCCCAGCGAGAAGCCAGCTGCGCCTTTCTCTACCAGAAACGCCGTGATTCCCTTGTATCCCGCTGTTGGGTCGATGGTCGCGAAGACGATAAATACTCCGGCTTCTTTTGCATTCGTGATCCAGAGCTTCTGCCCATTCAGGACGTAGTCGTCGCCCTTCTTCACCGCGCGAGTCTGTAACGCAAACGCGTCCGACCCTGATGCTGCTTCGCTCAGCGCATAGGCCCCGATGGTGTCCACCGCCAGTCGCGTCAGGTACTTCTGCTTCTGCTCTTCGTTTGCCCAGCGAACTAAGGCGTTGATGCAGAGCGTGTTCTGTACATCGACCAGTACTCCCACCGAAGGATCGACTGCGGAGATCTCCTCCACCCCAAGGATCGCCTCGAAGAACGTCCCGCCAGCGCCACCATATTGCTCCGGGACCTCAATTCCCATCAGCCCCAATTCGAACAGCTGGCGGATGACCCCGGCATCCATCTGCTGCGCCTCATCCATGCCACGCACCAGAGGCGCAATCTGCTCGGCTGCAAACCGCCGAACCGTATCGCGAAACATCTGCTCATCGTCACTGAGCCGCGTTAGCGCCGAACGTCCCTGCTCAACCATCCACTCACCTCATAAGAGTAAGAAAAAGGTGAGTCTAGCATCGCAGAGTATCAACTGAATAGCGATTCATTTACCGACAATGTAAATAGGCTTCCCTAGCCAGCCGCCTTCACAAGCCGCCCGCGACGGCTGACAATCGACAGCTTCTCGGTCTTCAATATCTTTCGGGCCTGATCCTTCGCGTGGTTCGCCCACGGCCCCACCGGATCGAGCCGGACATAGGTCAACCAGTGCCGCAGCGCTCGCCGCCGTTGACCCTGCCGCTCATACGCGAGCGCCAGGTTGTAATGGGCATCGGCGTACTGGGGCACCAGCGCCACAGCCTTCTGATAGGCCTCCGTCGCCTGGCTCAACTGCTGTAGTTCATCCAGCACATTGCCGAGGTCGAAGAACGCCAGCGCATAATCTGGGTCGGCCTTGGTCGCACGCCGGTAGAACTCCTCGGCCCGCTCGTACTGCCGCATGTTGTAGTGGATCGTTCCGAGGTTGATCAGCGTCGGCGCATGCTGCGGTTTCACCGTCAGGATGGTCTCGTAGATCTCAACCGCCTGC
The DNA here is from genome assembly GCA_963738855.1 of uncultured Acidobacteriaceae bacterium. Classification (GTDB taxonomy): domain Bacteria; phylum Acidobacteriota; class Terriglobia; order Terriglobales; family Acidobacteriaceae; genus Edaphobacter. Next base: position 1,136,160 of record CAVTYC010000001.1, read on the forward strand.
GGAACCGTCGCCGGGTCCTCCTCCATCCGAACCGCCCGCAGAAACATCTCCTGCACGTCTATGGGTCTCTGCGCGGAACCGGTTCCCTGCCACCGCACCACTCGCAGACCGGACGGCGTCTCAAAATCGAACGCCAGCTGCTGCGAGAGCGGATCCACCAGCGCGCCGCCATGACGAAATGCCAGCCGCGATCCCCTGCGTACCGCACTGGTCTCCATCAGGGGATTCCGCATCCCCGCAACGCGCTGCATCGCATCGACCGAAGCGCGTATGCTCCTAGCCGAAAACTTCGTGCGCGCCTGCAGATCGCGCAGCGTCCGCAACTGGCCCAGGTCTTCAAAGGAATACTGCTCGACGGGAGAAACCAGCCCTGCCCGCTCCCACGCCGAGATCTGGCGGGTATGCAGGTGCAGGATTCGTAGAACGTCCTGACGGCTATATCGGGTCACGTCGGTGTCTCGGTTGGCAACCGTCATACAGGGAGGTCCAGCAAAACTCTTATCCCGAGTATGCGGCGCAAGCCTGTGCCAATCAAGAGAATTTACCGTGAAGTCACCACATATCCGTGGATAACTTGTACCAAATCAGGTTCAGACCCCGAATCTGCCCTGTTAATGATGATCAAACCAGACATGCTGCCACCCCACGGAGATCGTATTGAACTTCGAGCCTATTCTGCCGCTCACACCTGAGCTGTACGAAATCTTGATCGACTGCCTCTTCGCCAGCGGCAGCGACACCGTCGCGCCCAACCTGCTGTTCGACTGTCTCTCAGACGGCGCCCCGCCATCCACAGTCGCTGCACCGCCCCCGTACCACGTCGAATCGACCGCCACCCACATACTGTGGCGCAAGGTGTAACTCACGTGCCCCTGAATGGTCGGCAGCGGATCCTGCGACCGCGTTAGCTGTCCCGGATAGAAATTCCCGTTTTCCAAAAAGAACCACGAACCCGCATACAGATCGAGGAACAGTTTCTTTACCGGATACGACACCCCCACCTCCGGCTTGAGTGACCATCGGTTCGTACCAATATTGATCAGTTTCTCACCACTGTACTGTCCCGCAGGCGCCGTGAAGGTCAGGCTCGTCCCAATAATAAAATTGCGATGCGGACGCTGCATAAACTCCTTCGGGCTCATCGCGGGGCTGCCTCGCAGGATGACGGAGAATCGCGCTTTTACATCCGCTAATCCCGACCTGTAGACACTCTCTTCGTTGTTCCCGACGTTCCCCGAAGCATTTCCCCACGCATAAGGCAGCGCCGCAGTGAACAGGGCCTGCCGCCCAAACACGGCAAATGTCTGCCCCAGCCCCAACACGGGCGCATAGAGCGTGGCCTGCGCATTTGTAATTGGAACCGTGGGGTCGAACGAAATATCGCCGCTCGACCTGGCAAACCCCACCACGACAAACGTAGTCCCGATCGGGGATGCCGAATAAGCTCGCGGCTCAAGATCCTGCGCTGACCCCGCAGAGACAAAAAGCACGAAGATAAGCGTAAGCCGCAGGAAGAGATGCCTGGGAAGCCAAACCAAAATGTCCCCCATCTACTTGCACACTATAGTTGCACAAATCTGCCGGTTGACAGACGAAAAGCCCTCAGCCTGGGTACCACACTTTCCGCGGATCGGCGTCGCTTCGTTCATAAGACCAAGCCTCTTCAATCAGCCGTTTCAGGTCAAAGCGGGGTCTCCATCCGAGCAGGAATTTGGCTTTGCTGTTGTCCAACCAGGTTGACCAATACGGTGTCTTGATCTCGACCGAAGGCATTGCTCGCGTCTCGCGCAGGTAGTCTGCGACTTGCCTGTAATCTACCGGCTCATCCATACAGATGTTGAACGTTTGCTGTCGCGCCTTGGGGTGATCCAGCGCCAGGACCATGCTCTCAACCAGGTCGCTGACGTGAACGAAATTGCGTTTCACTGGCTCGCCCCGTGGATCGAGCATTAGCGGCACTGCATTGCGCTTCAAGTATTCATCCGCCCTTTGGGGACCGACGAACTCACGCCACCGTGGCCCTCCGAACACGTCTTCGCCGAAGGAGAGCGTGTACTTGAAATCGTCCTTCTCCATGATCCACGGCGCTCTTAAACAACACCCCGAAAGGTCGTATTGAACGAAATACTGCTCAAGCATGACCTCCTCGAGAACCTTGGAGAGCGCATAGCAGCCGGTATAGGCAGTGTGTTTCTGCTGCTCTGTCACCGGAAGCGCGTGCGGATAGAAAAAATGTCCCAGCGCCGCATCCCCTCCAATCAAAATAATCTGCTTAAAAGAGTTGCTGAGACGACACTCCTCCAGAAGCCAGAACAAGCCCTTGACAGTGACATCCATCACACTTGCTTCAGTTTCCTTGCAGGTCGCGCAATGAATGACGTGCGTAATCCCACGCATCGCGGCATGAACAACCTTGCGATCAGAGATACTTCCGCTTACTACGTCCAACCGTTCGTGCGGCTCAAGACGGCGATTGTGACATAGCGCGCGAACGGTAACGCCAGCCTCGTCCTCCATGACACGACGAATGAAATGACTTCCCACTTTGCCTGTCGCGCCGGTTACGAGGATGCGCTTCATCATGTTCCGCCATTCTGCCGGGTGCCATTCTTAGCCTCCCAGAGCGTTATCGAATAGACGACTTAGCCTTTACTAAGGCAGGTCATGCCCCCATGCCTCCACCTCGATAAAGCTGCACCACTTCGTCTCGTCTGCAGGCACAAGGTTGGTTAGACGCATCCAGGAAGCGCGCCGCTTCGGAAAAGAAAAATCCTGAAACTCGGCCGACGAAACGATCTGGATGGGAACGTGGCTTCCATCGGAAAACTCAACATCAGCGCTCTTCCAGTAGCTATCGTGGGGAAAATCTGCCCGAACCATCAGGCGAATCTTATCCAGTTCGACGGGTCTGCCAAAGTCTAGCTTCCACCATAAATCTGTCCGTAGCTGCGGTCCCCACGACTGGTATGGCCATACGCCGTGATGGCCGTTTTGCGTAACTCCGTCAATCGCATTTCGCGCCTCGAAGTCGAACAAGCTCCTCGAAACACTATTCGTGGTGGCGTGTGGGAATATCGGAGTCGCCACCTGCTCATTTTGCCGTAGATCACACGGATTCAGCGCGAGGTTGCGATAGCCGGTAAGCTCACTCTTATTTAGGGCTCGTATTGTCACTCGATGGGATTTGCCGGCGAAACTTTCCGGCGCATAGGCACTGCCTGTCTGCTTCTCTTCACGGCCGTAAGGAATCTCATAAGAAGCATTCCCCCGCTCAGGGATGTAGATCAGGCACTCGGGCATACTCTCGTCCAACCGCACTGCCATCCGTTGCGGTCCGCCTAATAGGATGCGATCGCCCGGTTGATACTCGCGGTCAAAGACAAGCTCAGCCGAAGCTGCTTTCGGCGACGATGCATGGGTCTCAGGGCCGGCAATTCGAACTCCTTGCCCATCTTGCACCTCAATGTGTAATGGCGCCTCGCTGGTATCCCGTAGACTCGGCGAATCTTCACCCAAAGCAAGCGGTTCGCATACGAACAATCCGCAAAAAGAGACGGTAATAAGAGCGATCGGTCTTACTGACAGATAACAGTTGAATTTCGCAGTCATCGTCTCCTCCGGAAGCAACTCCCAAACATCTGCATCCCCTTCGAGGCTGTGAGTCGGAGCAGCAGTGCGAAGGTACAGGCCTTCTCTGTGACTCTCCAGCAGCCCAGAGATGTGTTTTTTCCGATGTCCAATGTTCGACGTCCGATAGTAACTCATATGGCGCGCAACTCTCGACTGGAAACGGCAGCCTTTGTAGAGTCCACAATGAGTGGAGTCGGCAGCAAGCTACCGAAGGTGTGCTTTCGCTAAGTGTTTGAACCTATAAGGAAGGAATGGAGCCGATGAGCGGATTTGAACCGCTGACCTACTGATTACGAATTACGCGGGGCTCCCGCCTATTTCTTTCCAAAACACCAACATTTTCATAAACTTATTCATGATTTGCCCGCACGGATGGACGCTTTTCATTTGCTCGTGTTGCTCAGTATTACCCACGTTGTTGCACTATATTCCTGCAAATTCCCGCAGTCGAATTCTGTAAAACTCCAAGCGATCTACGTTGAACGTTGGAGGCGGAGCTACCGGCCACCGGCGCGAGAAGCGTCGCGGACCGAGATCAAAATGAGGTATCGGGCAGACCACTTGCTCGTCGGACTCTGCCCATTTACACACGCTTTCTAGAAGGCGACCAGCCGTGCAGTGAACTGTATCGTGCGGGGGCCGCCGACTCTGGTCAAATCGGGAGCAAAAAGCGCTTGCCCCGCGCTCGCGACGGGCGAGCCAGTCATGCCATATAGGCTGACAGCATCCACCCCGAAATTCCGATTCGATGAGCCTGCCAAGTTGAATACATCCATAAATAGATCAAGATGATGCCCTACTCCACGGAGGGTAAAGTCCTTCACCACGCGCAGATCGAGATTGGAAAATGTAGGTTGCCGTGCAGAATTGCGTCCTGCGGTTACTCCGTTGATCGGTACGCGGTCATTCCAGTCGTTGGCATCATGCTGCGTGTCAAAGCCGATGATGGGTGTATATGGACGGCCTGAGCGAGCGAGAAACATGGGGTTACATTTGAAGCCCAACGGAAGATTGAAGATTGCGCTCACATTCAAGACGTGACGAATGTCCTGCGATGAGAATGCCCGCTCGCCCTGGAGATCGAATGGGTTGAGCGCAGCATCGATGCTGTAAGGCCCGATGTTCGAGTCATCGTCGTGAGTCTGGGAGAGTGTGTAGTTGATCGTGAGCTGCGATCTGCGTGAGATCTGCGAGACGGCGGACAGCAGCAGGCCGTCATAGTTGGAGTGTGCAGAGGACTCGTTTATGAGAAGCCGACCTATCGCGGAGTTTGGCCGCGCCGACGGGAAGATCGGAAGACCTCCCGTGGTCGAGATGGGAGGATTCAGATTGTGATCCAGACGGCGTTGCAGACGCCATGTGCTGCTGTGGAGATAGCCGCCGGAGAGAGTAAGTTGCGGTTTGATCTCCTGTTCGATGCCAGCTGCAACCTGGAGGGAGCGCGGGTTGCGAAAGGCGGGATCAATGCCGACGATCAATGCGGCTGGGGTGGTCAGTGGTGGAGGCAAAGGAAGTGCATGTGCTCCACTGCTTACCAGCGGCAAAATGTGCGGATCAAAGTAGCTGTCTGCGGTGATGGTCTGCAATCCGTTGTCGGTGGCGATGCGGTGAAAGATGCTGGCCGGGGTTGGCGCATCATAGATACCGGATGACACCCTGACAACGGTTTTTTGCAGTGGCTTCCATGCTACGCCGAGCCGGGGCTGCCACTGTGTCAGGTCTGCAGGAATCTTCTGTGTCTGGGCGATGGCGGGGTTCGGATGCTCGGGTTGCGGATTCCACTGAGCATCCCAGCGCAGACCCGCAGTCAGGGTTACGCCTTTGCCTAGAGGCAGCTGGCCGTTTGCGAAGAGCCCGAGCCCGCGGACCGATCCGCTATAGCGCGTGTCGCCGGTCACGAAGGTCTGCTGATAACGGCGTGGCGTGTTCGCCAGATAGTCTGAAAGCGAGTTGTAGTCGAATCGTCCGTTGAGGTTCTCTTCCTGCTGTTCGTAAGCGGGACTGTATGCGAATCTGCCGCCCACATCGAGCACTGCGCCGCCGCGTGTGAACGAGAGCGTATCACCGAGTTGGAGTTGGTTCGAGGTGTAGATGTGTGAACCGAGCGAGTCGCCGCCCAGGATTCCGAAGCCGTTGATCGCAAGCTGCGGCGCGGTGGAGTTCGGTGTCGCGTTGCGATGATCTCCCGACCAGGAGACGAGCAGTTGATTGACGCTCCGCTCGTTCACGAGGGTGGTGAGGCCGACTTTGCTCCAGATGCTTTGTCCGCTTAATGAATCGGCGTTATCGAGCGTGGCGACACTGCGCGATGAGCCCTCGCCGACGTTTGAAGAGCGTATGCGGTTTACAGCTACTAACAGATTCAACGTGTTCGCCTGGTTCAGAGTCGTATCGCCACGGACAAAGAACGCAGTCGGGGAACTCTTTTGAAGCACCTGTCCTTGCTGATTGACGAGTGTTACGGGAACGGCTGTTCCAGGGGCTTGCGGTTCGAACTGCACGAAGTAGGGAGCCTGCAACAGATCCTGCTCAATCCCGGCGTAGTAGAAGATACGGTCGCGCACTACGGGGCCGCCCAGGGAGAGGCCAAAGGTATTCTGTCGGTTATCGAGCTTGTGTCCGAAGGCATCGGCGGATGTGGCCCATCCGGGGCGTACAGTGTAAAAGGCCTCGCCGTGCAGCTTGTTAGAGCCCTCTTTGGTCGCGACGTTTACGAGACCAGCGTTTGTGCCGCCGACCGCCGCGGTGACGCCCGAGCGGACGATCTGAAACTCGCGCACTACTGTCTGAGGTAGAAAGAATGTGCCGTCGCCCGCGCCCCGTGGGCCTCCGTGAAGAGGATCGTTGAAGTTGGCTCCGTCTACCTGCGTCACGATCGCGGAGGAGCGCTGGCCAGCGACAATCAAGCCGCTTCCACTGGTGCTCTCGATCATGCCCGCGCCAAGCTGACCGAACTGAGTAAAGTCACGGTCGCGATTGGGCAGATAGGTAACCGTCATGCCCGCGAAGAAGCTGCTGACCGAGGCCTCATCTTTATTGACTGCCGGTGCGACTGTATTGCCTTCCATGGTTGCGGCTCGGCCAGACACGGTTGTCTTCTGGGAGACCGTTGCGACGCTTAGCGCCAGGTTTACTTGCGCAGTGCTGCCTAATCCTAGCGTTAGCCGTACCGGGCGTTTTGAAACTAAGCCCTGAGCTTTGCCCTCTACCGTGAAGGCGCCGGGAACAAGGCTACCTACTCTGAAGTGTCCGTTCGCGTCGCTCACCGCCGTGCGCTTGGCTGCGAGGTCGGTGTTGCGGATTACGATCGATGCCCCGGCAACAGGTCTTCCCTGCGGGTCGATGACTTGCCCGACGATGGACGCAGTGTTGGACTGGGCAAACACTGCGTTCACGGTTAGAAGCTGCAAGCATGCTGCTCCCGTAACGATGCATAGCCAGCCGACAAGAACTGCGTACGGCACTCGCCGGCATAGTATTCGAATCAACGTTCCTCCTGATGAGTTGCTAGAACGTAAGCTTGCCGGAGAACTGTAACGACCGTGCGGGCAGCTGGTTCGTGATTCCAGCCAGCGGCGCGCCGAAGCCCACTCCGGCAGTTGCGCCATTTCCATACGTTCCGCTGTAACCGACGAAGTTAGCGTGGTTCAGCACGTTGAACGCCTCCGCACGCAGATCCAGATTGACGCGTTCACGGATGACCGGGAAGACTCGACTGATGAAGGGTGACACATCATAGAGTGCGTTGCCGCGACCAGTGTTGCGACCAATAACCGCGCCATTGATTACAGGGCGGTCCGTTGTCGCGCCGGTGTTCCCGCTATTGGTCGTTCCGGTAACGATGTTGTACGGCAGGCCGCCGGCCATCGTTGCAACGCCGCCGATGTGTATCGCCAATGGCGCAATATAAACACCGCTCACCACCAGCCGATGCCGTTGATCATAGATTGCATTGCCATACTCCTGACGCCCGGTGAAGTTGGTGTCGTTGGGATTCTGGCTCGTCGTGTCGGGATCTACGTTGTCCTGCGTGTGCGACCACGTGTAGCTGGCCAGCATGGAGAAGCCATGACTGAAATTGTGCCGCACATTCAGGTCGAGCGCGTTGTAATGCAGATAGCCATTATTTACGTCGGACTGAATCACGCTGTAGAGCGGCTGAGGATTGGTCGCGGTCACAGCGTTGCACGGCTTTCCGCTCTGACCGTACCAGTAGACCCAGTAGGGCCGAGTGCAGTTTGCCGCCTGGGCTGAGCGAGTCTGTCCCTGTGCCGTACGGATGAATGGCGTTGGGCTGTCGACGTCGAGTGGACGGTTGATCCGTAGCGTGTGTGTGCCTACGTAGTCCGCGCTGAGAACCCAGCCGGGGAAAAACTGATGTTCCACACCTAGGGTCCACTGTTCGGAGTATGGATTGAGCAGCTTGTCAGGATAGCCAACGAGCGTCGACGTGGGAAAGAACTGGTCGTAATATGCACTGCGGCCTGGGCGAACGTAGAGTGATCGCAGCGGTACCTGCGCGCTTGCCGGAAAGCTCGGCAATGGAGCTGCCGCGATACTCATGGGAAAGCCTACTTGTCCGGGAGTTGCCGTGTAACTGAAGACCCCGGTCGGCCCGGTCAACGCATAGTTCGCCTGAGAGTCATCGACGATCTGCGAGTGATAGATGCCGAAGCTTCCTCGAACGATGAGCTCTCCCTTGCCGGTGACGTCATACACAAATCCTGCGCGGGGCGCGAAGTTGAGTTTTCCGTCTGTGAATGTCTGCTGCTCATAACGCAACCCCAAGTTCAGCGTCAGCGTTCTGCTCATATGGAAGTCGTCCTGAACGAAGAGCGACCAAAGTGTGTCGTCGACCGTGTAGGCAGCGTTTCCATAGCTCTGCTGATAGTTTGCGACGTTAGCAATGTTGTTGAGGAAGGCCGGGCTCTCGCAAATTGCCGCGCTCTGCGTGCAGGTGTTGTAAGTGAATTTGCCCAGATAGACAGGGCCGCCAAATTCCTTACTGTTGCCACCGTTGTGAGCGATGATGGCGTTGCCGCCAACATTGATTTGGTGACGTCCCAGGGTTGCCGAGAGTGTGTTGTTGATCTGATACTGACGATTCATCAGCAGCGCGGACTGCGAAGTGCCCGACGTGAAGGTGCCGCCGGACGAGATGGGTACAACAAACTGTGTGCCGTTGATGACTGGATCAAACTCCGTGATCGGCGATGCTAGCTGAAACTGAAGCCTCGCACTGTTCAGCAGATTAGGCCGCAGTACTGAGGTCTCACCTAGCTCTGCCGAGTAGGTGCGTCTCCGGAAGATGCGCGCCACACTGGGCAAGGTGCTGCCGCCAACGGTTCCGTTCGGATTCGTGTCGTAGAACGCATCTATATTGCCGCGAAAGAAGGCGTTATTCCTTGCGTTGAACTGATGGTCGAGCCGCGCAAAACCGAGCCAGTCGCGATAGTGTCCGATATAGTTTCCCGGAGCCAACGGAGAGGTCACCGGAGACGCGCGGTCCTGGTCACTGTACTCGCCAGCCAGAAAAAAACGGGTTGCGGCACCGCGTCCGATTGGCCCGGAGAGCGCGCCCGATCCCTGTCTCAGCGTGTCATTGGTGATGTCGTTCCCGCTTGCTGCGTTGGAAGGCGTAAATCCTGAGAGCGCTGCTTCTGGTCCGGACGGCCGCCAGAGGCCTGCAAGTTCGCCATGCAGGCTGTTACCGCCACTCTTGGTTACGATATTGACTACACTGCCCGTGCTGGCGCCGTATTCCGCGGAGAAGCTGTTCGTCAGCACCGTCATCTCCTGTACCGCGGCGATCGGCAGATTCGTGAAAATGGTCTGACGGCCCCAGCCATCGTTCCCCGTACTGCCATCCACTTCGAACCATGTCTGGCGACGACCCGCACCGTTCGTCGTGAAGAGATTCTGGTTCATGAAAATGTCGCCCTGATTGATCGCGGGTCTGTTTGCAGCGTTCAGTAACGGGAGGTAGGTGAGCCTTCGATTCAGCAGCGGCGTCTGTCCCGTCTGTAGTTGACTCAGCCGTTCGCCGAGCTGAGGTTGATCAGTTCGCAGATCGTCCGCCGCGCCCGTCACTGTCACTTCCGTGCTCGCACCGGCTACATTCAACTGCAGCGAGACAATCGTCGTACTCCCACCTGCCAGCGTTACATGCTCGCGATGCGTGCCTGCGAAGCCCGCGCTTGCAGCGGAGACGTCATATGCACCGGCAACGGGCAAACCGGGAATTGTAAACTTACCCTCCTGGTTTGAGATCGCGGCGCGATCAAGCCCGGTAAGGGAATTGATGACATGAATCTGCGCTCCGGCAACGATAGCATGCGTGGGGTCGGTAACAGTGCCCGTAATCGTCGCAGTATCTGGGGTCTGCGCGAATGCTGTAGCGAACGGAAGAAGCAGAAGTATCGAAGAGATGTGACGAGGCTTAAACATAGATATCCCGGGATGCGCTGACGATTTATAAATGTGAGAATTTTCTATGTCTAGAACTACTGGAAAGTGCCCTCTACTACCAGAGCTAGTAGAACGAAGCTGCGCGTTCTGATGAATGAATGCCCGCCCGACCGTAGGGCAAGGCAGGCGAATATAGGCAAATGCTCGCGGACTATTTCAAAAAAAATGGTGCGGCGTATCGCGAAGGATACGCCGCACCAAATTTTCCTTCTCTGCTATTCCTCGTCGCCGAGTTCGATCTGATCTTCAACATCGTGATCGATCATCGTCGTATCGAGTTGCAGCAAGGGCAGGTGCTGGAGACGCAGCATATTGTTCAGCGCCTTCAGATCACTGGACTTTAATGCGCTCCATTGATCAAGCAATTCATTCAGGGGTTTCGCGAGAGTTGCATAAGCCTCTGCCTGCGCTGTTGTCGGAGCCACGTCGGCGTTCTGTATCGAGTGTTCGATGCGCGCCAGTTGCACACGCAACGAGTTCAACGTCGGAGGGCCTGCCGGACCGCCACGACCACCGCCGCCCCCGCGACCGCCTTCACCAGCGCCAGCGATCTTGTTCAGCTTTGATTCCAGCGTATCGTCCGTGGCCGCCACTGGAGGTTGACTCGACTTAGCCTTCAATTGCTCGCGTAGAACAGTGATCTCGTGGATTGCTGCCGTAGCGCGTAATGTGTCGGCGTAGATCGACTTCGACAGGTTGAACTGCTCCTCGATCTCCGCCGTCGGCGTCTTCACGCGCGGGTCCATCACTACGTTGAAGGGTTGGCTCAAGGTAGTTCCACCAGCAATCAGTCGCACCGTGTACTTACCGGGCATCACCCACGGCGAAGATGAAACGGCTGGCGTGTCGTACGGTACCGCCTGGTCGGCATCAGGTCCGGTCGACATACCGGGTACGGCCGGATAACGTAGGTCCCACAGGAATCGGTGGTGTCCTTCTGCTACCGAGAGCACACGCGGCGCACGCGCCCACAGAGTGGGATCGGGATAGCGCGGATCAAGTGGGGGTACCGGATCGTCACTCCGGACGCGACTGACCACTTCGCCTTTGCTATCGACGACTTCGAGGGTTAGAACTCCCGTGAACTTCGGCCCGATGACGTAGTCGAAGATCGCACCGTTCGGCGGATTTTCACCAGTCGCCATATCCGGCGGCCAGGGCGTTGGCGGATTCATGTTTCCGCGGATGCGAAGTGCCGTCTGCGGCGTATAGAGATGCATTGGCTCTGCCGCCAATTTTGCAGCAGCCTGCCGCAGTGGCGTTACGTTATCGAGAATCAGGAATCCGCGCCCGTGTGTGCCCGCAATCAGATCGTCGTCCTTGACCTGCAGATCGCGCACCGAGCTGGCAGGCATGTTCAAACGCAGCGACTGCCAGTGATCTCCATCGTCAAAGGAGACATAGACCTGTGTTTCCGTGCCCGCGTACAAGAGACCTTTACGCTTCGGATCTTCGCGAATCGTGCTGGTCGCTGCGCCGTCTGGAATCCCGTTGTTGATCTCCTTCCACGTCTTGCCTCCGTCGTGGGTGCGGAACAGATGAGGGCGCATATCATCCAGTCGAAGCGTGTTGATCGCGGCATACGCCGTCGAGGCGTCATAGTGGCCAGCGTCCATATTGAAGACCTTCCAGAATGGCTTCAGCTCCGGTGGAGTCACGTTGTTCCAGTGTGCTCCTCCGTCCGCCGTCGTCCAGATCAGGCCGTCGTCCGTACCCGCCCACAGCCGATTGATATCGAGCGGGGACAACCCCAGTGCGTAGATCACACCGCGCCGCGTAGTCTTGGCCGTAGGTGAGTCTTTATAGTCAGCCAGGTTTGGCGGCAACTCATAAGTCTCGCGGCTTAGGTCCGGGCTGATCTCCTTCCAGTTTTTGCCCTGATCCTTGGTGAGCCATAGCGTGTTCGTGGCGAAGTAGAGGCTCTGCGGATCGACCGGAGAAAACATCAGCGGCTGTGTCCGCAGGACCCGGTAGCTGCGCAATGGCTTCGGCTCGATGTTCTGGATCTGGCCAGTGCGCCGATCATAGCGCGTCACCTTTCCGCCGTACACGATGTCTGGATCAAGCGGATCGGGCGCAGCGTATCCGTACTCCTCAATGCCGACAGGGTGCCAGTCGTTGAACGTGATGCGGCCGTCATTGCTGCGGCTCGACACGCAGGCACTTCCGCTGTCCTGTTGACCACCGCAGACGCGATATGGAAATGCATTGTCCGTCGTCACGTGGTACATCTGCGCGGTTGGCTGGTTATACCACTGGCTCCACGTCTTGCCGGCGTTCTGCGAGATGATGACCCCCTGGTCGCTCGCCAGCGCAATGATGTCTGTGTTGTTCGGGTTGATAAAGACGTTCTGATAGTCGTCGCCACCAGGTGCTCCACGCAAACCTGTCCAGGTCTTACCAGCGTCGGTCGACCTCCAGGTGACGACGCTCGCAACGTATACAGTATCGGGATTCTTCGGGTCGACGCGCGGTACTGGCACATCGCCACCACCGATCCTCGCCTCGGCACGGGGATCGTTCTCCGGAGCATGAACCCAGTTCACGCCCTCGTCGTCTGAGCGATAGATGCCGACGCCACCTCTTACCGTCGCGACCGCCGCATACACGCGCTTGGAGTCGCTGGGAGAAATAGCTACGTTCACCTGCAGAATGTCCTCTGGCAGACCGTGGCCTGTCAGCTTCGTCCATGTATCACCGCCATCGGTCGAGCGGAAGAATCCACCCTCAGCCCCTCCCCACGATCCGTTCTCCCATGGGCCTTCCTGCCGCTGCCACATTCCTGCATAGACAATGTTCGGATGCTGTGGGTCAATCTGCACATCGGACCCGCCCGTTCGATCGTTGACGAACAGCACCCGCTTAAACGTCTTGCCGCCATCCAGCGTGCGATAGATCCCACGCTCATCATTTGGCCCATAAGGATGCCCGGTCACCGCGACAAAGACTCTGTTCGGGTCCTTCGGATCGATCGCGAGCTGCCCGATCGATTGACCATCGCGCAGCCCCAGGTGGGTCCATGTCTTGCCGGCGTCGGTGGATTTATAGATGCCGTCCCCTGTCGAGAGATCAGGTCGCGCCAAGCCCTCACCACTGGCTACGTACACCACGTTCGGGTCGGATTCCGCTACTGCGATAGAACCAATCGACCCAGTAGGCTGAGAGTCCCACAGACTCTGCCATGTCTCACCGGCATCAGTCGTCTTCCATACGCCACCGCCCACCGCGCCAAAATAAAAGGTCGCAGGCTGAGTTGGGACACCGGCCAGCGCACGTACGCGGCCGCCGCGCATCGGTCCAATCTCTCTCCAGCGCATGTCGGAAAAGAGCTTCGGGTCAACACCGCCCGTCTGCGCCGAGCAAGCGCCAACACCAAACACCCCTATACCAACTACTGCTACCACGGATAGCAACCGGCCACGCATCGTCATAAAGCTCCTGAGTCGAATTACACCCGTGTTCACGCATGGAGCGGCCACGGATGGGCAAAACATAAGAAGGTGAATGCTCCATAGACGAAGCGCCGTTCCACAAAGATGCAAGTGCATCCATAATCGGCCCTGTTTGGGTAAGCCGACGTTCAGCAAAGGATTCGGACGCATTCCTTCGCTACGGAACCGCTAGTTCGTCAGCTATCTTGTTGATGTAGGCCGCCTCGTTCGCGATGGCCTGTGCGGCGATCGTTAACTGTGCCGACGCCTCCGGATATCGTCCGTCTTCAATTGCCTCCCGAACGCCAGGCAGTGTCTTGACGCCGTACCCTGTGTACCATCCCGGAGCGTAGAGAATGTTCTGAGTCCATGGCCGACGTGGCAGACCATCCGCGTTCAAAAACTTGCGTTCGGCTGTGGCCAACTCTGCATTAACCGCACTCAGCTTCGACGGTGATGCCGCAATGCCCGCCGCGCGCGCCTTATTGAACTTATCTGCCGCTGTCTTCAAGGCAGCAATGGCGCCGTCCAGTTGCGAGAAGTCCATGTCAGGCGGGCTGGCAAGGGGCCCTGGAAGCGTCATCGGGTGCTGCGGATCGGCCGCGAGCGTGTATACGCCCATGGCGATGTTCCGCTGCCGCACCGCCGACTCCCGCTGTAGCTGCTTTACCAGCGACTTCAACTCGGTCGAGTAACCGCCGATCGTCTCCGCCAGGTTCGAAAAGTCGTACGGAAGCACATCGGCGTCGGCCACGCGCATCACCAGCGTGCCAGCCGTCTGGGCCAGCGCAGCACCGTACAGAGACTCCTTGTCCCCAAAGTGCTCGATGTACCACGGCGTATCGTAGGCCGAGTGATAGGTGCCCCCGCGGTCCTCGCCCCCGAAGCCCAGGTTCAGGGATGCAATTCCGAGGTGGTCGATGAACGTAGCAAAGTCCGAACCGCTCCCGATCGCTCCAATCGGAATCGTCTCGCTACCCGGGTCCACGCTACGCGCCCCAGGCCGGCCCATGCCACGACTGAGCATCCCTGCCTGCTGCCTCTTCCAGATAGAAGCCTTGGTCTCCGGGTCCGTCACGTCGTGCGCCACGTCGTTCACGAGACGCTCGAGTGCATGCGACCCACCCGCATTGAAGAAGCCGCGATTGCTCTCGTCGCTATTGACGTACAGTGCCGCATGCTTCGACAGCTCTTCGGCGTGAGTCTCGGCCCATTCGGTCGAGCCCAGCAAGCCGGGTTCCTCTCCATCCCAGGCTGCATAGATGAGCGTCCGCTTGGGACGCCAACCCTGCTTCGCAAGCTCTCCCAGAGCGCGTGCCTCTTCCAGCATGCCGGACTGTCCCGAGATCGGGTCATCGGCTCCATTGACCCAGCCATCGTAGTGATTACCGCGCACGATCCACACATCCGGTTCAACCGAGCCCTTCATAGTAGCGACGACATCAAGGACCGGCTTTGTTCCCCAATCGAAGGCGAGCTTCAGATGCACCTTCGACTGACTGGGTCCGAAGTGGTAGGTCAGCGGCAGACCTCCACGCCACGCCGCTGGAACGACGCTTCCATTGAGAGACTCCAGCAACGGCTGTGCGTCGCCATAACCGATGGGAAGCACAGGGATCTTCATCAGCGCTTGCGCATCCTTGATAGCCAGGCGTTTTGCACCGGGCACTGAGCCAATACCAGGTGTCAACGGATCACCAGGATAAAGCGGCGTGTCCGCCACACTACCACGCTGTACTCCACCCTTGGGCCGCATCGGCCCCGCCGGTAGCACATCATTCTGCACATAGCCGTCATCCGCGGGATCGGAGTAGATGATGCATCCGATAGCTCCATGCTCATAGGCAAGCTTTGGCTTCAGGCCACGCCAGCCGCCTCCATAGCGCGTAATCACGATAGCTCCCTTTACCGAGATCCCATTCCGCTCCAGTTCGGCGTAATCATCCAACATGCCGTAGTTCGCGTAGACCAGCGGGCCTGTTACGTCTCCGTCCGCGGAGTAAATGTTGTACCCGGGCAGTTGCGTCGCTTTCTCGTGGGTGTAAGGATCTTCCGCCAGCGGTGGTTCATCGAGGCTCGCCTTGAACGGCTTTGGCCCTTGCAACTCGAGCAGCATCGTCTTTGGCATCGGATAGAGCACGTCAAACTGCTCGATATGCGCGTCCCAGCCCCACTCCTTGTAACGCTCGACCATCCACTCCGCGTTCTTGCGCTGCGCCGCCGAGCCCACGTTGTGCGGATGCGCCGCCAAAAAACGCATATTTTCATGGGCCCGCTTCGCCTCAGGAATCGCTCGGAAGCGGGATTCCCATTCACGCTCAACCTTTGCATTCGCGTCGGTATAGCCGAGTAGAGTGCTCGAGGGTGACGGCACGGATTGGGCTACCAGCCCGGTAACGATGGTATTGAGCAGTAATACGGACACAAATCGACGCAAAATTCCTCCGCGGGGAAAGCTCTCTTGATAGAGTTGGATTAAGCCTGAACAAATTCACTATAGCCCATCTTTTGCCCCTAAATGAGCACTTCAACCGTCTAAATTTGTATCCAGCAATCCGCAGAAAACCCGAAACTTTTATCCCTCCGGAATCGTCTTTCGAGGCATTTCTGGCATAGCCCGCTAAATGGACCAATCGAATGGCTGACTCGAGCAAACATCCCGAAACCCCGTCGCAACGAGGGGAGTCCTGCGCCGTGGAAGTTTTCGGCTCGAAACCTTCCACGGCCCTTGCCTGGGGGCTTGGTCAGCGGGAGCGAGAGGTTCTGTCGGTGCTCTGGTCTCAGGGCAGCGCCAATGTTCAGCAGGTAGCAGAGCGCCTCAGCACGGTGCTGGCCTATACGACAGTGATGACGACCCTCGATCGCCTCTTCAAAAAAGGGCTCCTACAGCGCGAAAAGAAGGACCGCGCATTCATCTATTCCGCTCATCTCACCGCCAGGGAGATCGAAGGGCAGCGCGCTTCCGACCTGGTCCGTCGCTTCTTCTCCGATTCCGGCGAGCGGCCCGATATCTTGCTGTCCTGCCTGGTCGACGCCGTCCATCACTACGACACCGGCATGCTCGACCAACTCGAGTCCAAGATTCGATCCGCACGCGCCCAACATCTTGCGTCCGACCCTGAACCTGACGGAGGCTCCTGAGATGGCTCTCTCTTATACGCTCCGTTTGGTCTGCCTCATTGTGGTCAGCACGGGAATCCTGCAGGCGGCGCTCGAACTCATCCTCTGGATGGGCTCCCCGTTCATTCTGCGCCGGCTTATATCTCTGCCCGCCAGAGTACAGGAGCGCCTGCTCTATTTCCTGCAACTCACGCCTTTCGTCGGTGCGGCTCTCCTGACGGGCCTTCTCGGCGTCCCGCAGTATCTTCACACCGAGACCAACTTCGCGTCGGAGAACGTCGGCTGGCTCTGCCTTCTTCTTGCAGCCATCGTCCTGATATGGTTTGGATTCGCTGCCTTGCGCAGCCTTCGCATCGCGGTCAGAACAATGCACTTCAGCCGGGCCTGCCGGCGCTCCGGGCAGATTGTGCGATATGCCGACAACCACACTCCCATCTATACGCTTCAAGAACCAACCCATCGAGTCGCGTTGGTCGGCCTCTTCAACCCGTTTGTATGCATCTCGCAGCATCTCATGGAAGACGGTAGCTTGAGCGCCTCAGCCCTCGATGTAGTACTCGATCATGAGCACTCCCACGCGCTGCACCGCGATAACTGGAAGCTTCTCTCTCTCCATGCCATTCCGAGACTCAACCTCGAACTGCCAGGCGGCGGCACGTGGATGCGACACTGGCAAAGCACCGCGGAGTGGGCCGCTGATGACGATGCCGTTCGCGGTGACAGAACCCGTGCCTTCCTGCTCGCTGAAACCCTGGTTGCCCTGACGCGCCAGGCCGCCATGCCTGGTCCTGGGATGATCTGCACTGGTCTGGTCTGCGGAGGGTCCGAATTCGCAGTACGCATCGACCGCCTCATTCAAAGGGTCCCCCCTTGCCGTTCCCAACGCAGCATCACGAAAGTGCTGGCTTTTGCAGTCCTCGCATTCGGCGCGGCTCTCGCCGTCGTAATCCTATCGCCGTGGCTACAGAATCTCTCCGAACATCTCCTGCATCTTGGATGAGACGCACATTATCCATCGCCTCAATCGGCAGAGGCAATGTCCACGCCGCCACGGAGCTTCATGACCGTTCTTGATTTGTGCGCATACCTCGGTTTAGGGGCCGTCGGGGCTGCGACACTCAATATGTTGCTGGGCATGCTAATGGCACTGCGATATAGTCCGCTGCGCCACTGGCCCCATCGCCGCATGAACATCTTTGCGCTGCACCAATGGACCGCCTACGCCGCCGTTGCGCTCACCCTCACTCACCCGGCAGTTTTGCTCTTCCTGCGAGAACCGCGCTTCCGCATAGTGGATATACTCTGGCCCATCCATTCGCCCCTCCAGCCGAAACTCAATCTTGCAGGGGCTGCTGCTCTCTATCTGCTGTTGCTGGTCTTCCTAAGCTCCCTCCTTCGCACACGCATCGGCCGCCCTCTCTGGCGAAACCTGCATTACCTCGTCTTTCCCGCGGCTGCGCTTCTCTTCCTGCACAGCATTCTTACCGACCCGCTGCTGAAGGACGGGCATCCAGACCTGCTCGACGGAGGTAAGGTCTTTGTCGAAATCTCCTCACTCGTAACCTTCACGGCCGCCGCCATCCGCTACCGGTTACGTGGCTCTGGCTTCCGCATCACTCGCACAAGTAATCCAGGCTAGAGCAACTCTATCTACGAAGGCCCGCCGTAAGCAAAAACGTGGTTCTGCTTTAGGCCTCCTCTCCATAACGCAGACAAAGAAAACGGCAGTCCATATGGACTGCCATTTTCTTGTTTGGAACAGAGCTACTTCATCTTCTGGCCTTTTAGAAGGTGAGTTTGGTTTTGATTTGTATAATGCGTGGCGAATCATCACCGCCCACTCCACTGAAGACACCCGACGGATTCACCATCGAAGTAATCGTTCCAAATTGGGAAGATGTAAACGAGCTGGTAGTTGGCACCTTGAAGTTAGGGTGATTCAACACGTTGTAGGCCTGCGCGCCAAAGCTGAACGTGCCACCTTCAAAGTGCACTGGAATTGACTTCATGATACTGAGGTCAGTGCTGATGTAATCCGGACCGCGGAACGCGTTACGTGGTCCGTCAGACGAAACGCTTGCAGTATGCAGCCCATTAGACCCTATAGGAAACTGCGCGGCTGTCAAGCACGGGCTAGCTTGATACGCATGGCTGCACGAAGCCTCTCCGCTGTAGTCATAGTTTGCAATCAGCGTGCCTCCATAAAAACCGCCCGAGCTCGACGACCCACTTATCTTGCCAGTAGCTGCCGAGTCGGTGACGGTAAAGGGAAGACCCGAGTACACAAAGGCCGCTCCAGAGATCTGCCATCCTCCGTAAAAAATGTTCTTGAACGGTACTTTGTAGACGTAGTTCAGTGTCAGGTAGTTACGTATGTCGGAAGAAGCCGGAGCATAGCGTGCCGTAGGATGGTACGGATCAACAGACGACGTGATATCCGTGGAGCCGGTCGTCGTGGAGCTAAGACCGGTCGTTGTTGTATCCATCGACTTACCGTAGGTATAGCCGGCCGTGAAGAGGCTTCCGCCACGGAAGTGTTGCGTAAACGTCGTGATCACGCCGTTGTAATTCGACATGCCTTCCGACGCAATATAGTTGACCTGACCGAACCGGGAATCAGGTGCAGTCGCCGGCAGACCAGCGATGGTCGTCGAGTATGCATTCAAGCCCGCGTTCGTGAATGGCTTATGGATTCCGTGATTACCTACATAGTTCACCGAGAGCGTCGTCCTTCCTTTATCGAACGACTTCTGCACTTCAAGATTCCACTTGTAAATCTGATAGATCTTGAAGTTGTTTTGAGGACCATATAATCCCGGCGGTGTGAAGAATTTTTGCAACGCCGTCGGCAAGCTGGCCTTGATGGATGCAACAGTTCCGCCGTTCACGATGCTATTGCTAAACGCCGTGTTCAAGGCAGCCGCATCGGTGAAGAGGTTTGAGGTTTCTCCCTGCGCGAGGTTGTCTCCCGAAGGCTTGAATGTATTTTTTACCGGAGAGTTCTTGACGATCGATTCCACGATGTTGCCTGGAAGACCATCAAAGAATATTCCGGCGCCACCACGGACCACAAGCGTCTCGTGCAGGATGGGAGGGTTATAGGCAAAGCCCACGCGCGGCTGCCATTCGACCCCCTGCAATCCAGGAAGAACACTCTTCTGGTTGAAGGCAAGGGCCTGGTTATAGGGGAGAGACGCGTCGTGGGTCAGCAATGGGAATGGCTGTAACGGCAGAGTCAAGCAACTATCGAGGCACTGAACGTTACCCTGGTGCTCGATCCGCAAAGCAAACGTCATGTTGAAGTCACGCCGCGCCTTCCAATCATCTTCGCCATAGAAACCGAACTGGCCATACATGATGGGATGGTTTGGCTTGGTGACGAATGACTGGGCGAATACGGTGTTGTTCGTTGTATTGGCCGGATCAGTGCCTCCATGAATGAAGGCGCCAAGAGTCGCCACAGTCTCCAGCGGAACCGTCCCCGCCGTGAAGTAGTGATCGTTCTCCTTGATCCAGTATCCGCGACCGCCAAACTTGATCGTATGATTGCCTAGATTGATCGCAACGTCATCCTGCAGTTGAATTGTGGTGACATTGCGTCCAGTCGGAAACGATGCATTGGTTCCACCCAGGCCGGTCAGCGAGCTGTCGTTGAACGACATCTGAGCCGGGAATAGCGCCAGTGTGTCCGAGAGATTCGACGGGCCAAAGAGTGCTCCGTACCACAGCCCAGAGACGATCAGGTTGTTCACAGCCCGCGACCCGAAGTTGTGGGTCTCAGTGGCCTGTCCTGAGTGCTGCGGCTGAATACTGATTGCGCTAAACAGCGGGTTGATCTGGTCAGTGGTCGTGGGCTGGCTGCCAGTATCGTGTTCGTAGCGAACGAAACCTCTGTCGCGCGGTCCCAGATTAGCGTCAACTTTTGCGATGAGCAGCCATTCGTTAGCGAAGTTTGTCGCCGAGCCCTGATAGAAGACCGTGCAGGCACCTGCTGCAGAACCCAGCGCACTTGCATCTCCCGTCGAAAGACCGGTCGTGGGACAGCCCGTGGGCGTGATTGAGTTTCCGGGCTGCGCATTGTGGGCCTGGGCAGCCTTGTTATAGATATTGAACATGTTCTGGTAGAAAGGAATTGAGTTCTTCAGACCGCTCGCAGCAAGGTTGCTAAGCGTGACCGCTTGCAGATTCTGCGATGGAAGCAGAACGGTAGTCGATGCAGACGGCAGGACCGCGCGCAGACCTTCCGTATCCACATAAAAGAAGAGCTTGTCCTTGATCGCCGGACCACCGATGGATGCGGCCCATTCATTTGCATTCTCGAATGGCCTCGGCGTGTTGTTGTGATTGTTGAACCAGTTATTCGCTACCAGGGAGCGTCCGGTCCAGAACCACGCAGCATCGCCGTGCATCCGGTTGCTGCCACTCTTGGACACGAAGCTCACCTGAGCGCCGGCAAGGCCGCCAAACTGCCCTGAATATCCGTTGCCCGTTACCGTCGCCTCTTCTACGTCGTTGATCCCGAGCATCAGGTTCGACGCGCCCGAGTTGTTGGAATTGTTATACGGGTCGTTGTTGAGCATTCCATCCACCGTATAGAGCGTCGTACTGCCAGAGACGCCGAAGCCGGTTCCCATGCCTGGCGTAATACGCGCTACGTAGGTCATGTTGTTGCCGGAGTTCGGAACTTCATCGATCTGCGTCTGGCTCACATTAGTCGATACGTTTCCGTTTTCCGTCTGCAGTGAAGTAGAGACCGATTCGACGTCGATCGTCTGCATCTCGCTGCCCACCGTCAATTTCAGGTCTGCTCCAAGCACCTGCGCGTTGATCACCGTGACTTTTGACTCAAGCTTCGCGAATCCCACCTGATCTACCCGAAGCACGTAGTCGCCGGGCGGGATCAGATCAAAGCGATACGCACCAGAGGCGCTGCTCTTCACTGTCTGCGTCGCCCCCGTCCCTACGCTCCTCAGGACAACCGTAGCTCCTGGAACGACTGCTCCGGTCTGATCTTGGATAGTGCCGTTGATCGCGCCGGTCGTACCTGTCTGCGCGTGCAAGGGATACACGCATAAAAGAAATATGCAGGCGATCCTAAGAAAAAGTGGACATTTCATCATGAAAAGAGGCCCTCCAAAAATGCTGGGAAAATTTATGTCTGCGTAACTCAACGAAAGTAAACTCTGCAAAAGAACAAACGGGTAAACGAACGATCAGGTGCGACTGCTAATCACGCATCAGTGCTCGATCCTGATTTTTAGAATGAGCGCTTTGCGATCTTTGTTGTGAGTGGGCTCAGAGTGAGCAATGAAAGTTAGGAGATATATCTACATGTAACACGAAGCAATAAAATAGAAAGCATAATAGTAGTAATGACCTTTTATTTTGGAAGTGGTTGACACTTTGCAGTAACAGGTAATGCAGGTAAAGCAGATAACTTCTGTTTCGAAAGCTTGTCGTTCAGCGGTGGAAGGTCCTTCTGTAGCAACTCATTCCAACCCGCAGTCACGACTACTAAATCGTGGCAATAATCGCTGTAGGCCGTCTCCATCGCGGGAGTGGGTTCACTATCCGCACTATCGACCACGGTCGCGAGGGAGCCAAACTCTCCATTCAGGAGCGTAAAGGTGGGTTTAGGCCTTCCCGCCAACGGGCCACCGCCGCCGCGGCCTTCAGCACCTAGCAGCCGTACCACCTTCATGTCGAAATCCTTCAGGGCCACGACAGAATCGGCGTCCTGGTTCTGCAATTTCTTCTCTCCACCTGCAACAGCCTCTCGTAGTACGGTCGCCTGACGGTAGAGACCGTAAGTCGCTGTGACCATATCGGTCGCCATACGCTCCAACTCGAACTGATGCTCCAGAGCGGCCTTCGACGTCGCAACCCGCGGATCCAGCACAACCTCGAGCGGCTGCTTGTACTGCTTACCGTCAACCGTAAGCCTAACCTCATACATCCCGGGCACCACCAAAGCCCCTTGAGGCTCTGCTGGCGTATTTCCATAGAGCGCTGAGATTGCGTACTGATGCCGTATCGCCGAAGGTGGCGTATACCGAAGATCCCACAAAAAGCGGTTCATTCCGGCTTTCTTCGTTAGCTGTTCTGGATGTCCTACCCAGTAATCCGGGACATTCGGTGGCGGCTCTGCAACTCGCTCCTCGGCCTTCGTCGAAAACTCCCGTACCGGGTTTCCCGCCTTGTCATAGATCCCGAGCGTTATGTTGTCCGCAGGCTCGGTCTTCAGGTAGAAGTCGAGCAGTGCACCATTAGGCGGATTCTGCCCGGCAGGCATCTCCGGCGGCAGCGGTGTATCTCCGTTCAAGTCCAACTGCACGCGCATAGCCTTCTCCGGACGATAAAACACAGTCTGCTGATGCGCTGTCTTCGCATCGATCTGCCGCAAAGGACTTACATCGTCCAGAATCCAGAAAGAGCGCCCATATGTCGCGGCCACCAGATCGTTGCCGCGTACTTGCAGATCACGGACAGACACCGTCGGCATATTCAGCTGCAACGCACTCCAGTGGTTCCCTTCATCGAAGGAGACATATGTAGCATTTTCCGTTCCCGCATACAGCAAGCCTTTCCGCACCGGATCCTCACGGACCACGCGCACGAAATTTCCGTCGGAGATACCCACTACTACCTGCTCCCACGTCTTACCCGAATCGTGCGTGCGGTAGATATGAGGCTTGAAGTCGTTCTCCTCATGCCGGTCCACCGCAACGTAGGCCGTCCCCGCGTCGAAGTGAGAGGCTTCGAGAATACTGATCATCGCGAACTGAGTCAGTCCGGGCGGAGTCACAGTCTGCCAGCTTGCACCGTTATCTTTCGTTAACTGCACAAGCCCGTTCGTCGTTCCTACCCATATCTCTCCCGCAATCGCCGGCGAGGGAGAAAAGGTATTAATCGCGCTCCGATTCGGTGGCGTGAGCGTCTCGTTCGCCTCCTTCGTCCGCAGCTTCTTGTCCTGCTGCGCATCCGATGCAGCTTCCTGCTTCTCCTTCTGATTCGTCTCTTCGCTGCCTGCTCTCACCGTCAGGTCCGGACTGATCTTCTTCCAGGTCGTCCCCGCATCCCGCGTCTCCATCAGAAACTGCGTACCCTCGTAAAACACATGCGGATCCTGCGGGGAGAATGCCAGCGGCGGATTCTGCGCCATGCGGAAGTCGCCATCACGGCTCACGTTGGGAGAGATCGTCTGGACTTGCCGGTTTGCTCGGTTCACCAGCACGAGTCCACGCCCCGGACCGCCTGCATAAATCATGTTCGGGTTCGAAGGATCAGGAACGATATACCCGAACTCATAGGCCGCCACCGGATCCCAATCCAGAAACGTGATCGCCCCATAGTCGCCTCGGCTCAACGTGCCGACGCTGCCGCTGTCCTGTTGCGTCCCGTAAACCCAGTAAGGAAAGCGATTATCGGTCGACAAATGGTAGATCTGCGCCGTCGGCTGGTTGTACCAGGAACTCCAGCTCTTCCCCGTGTCCATGCTGATCGTCGCGCCCTGGTCGCTCGCCATGATCATCCGTGCCGGGTCGATCGGATCAATCCACAGCGCATGGTTGTCGTCTCCCCCAGGTGCACCTTTATAGGAGATGAACGTGTGGCCACCATCCTCCGAACGGTACAGCGAGGTCTGTGCCACGTAGATAACGTCCGAATTCTTCGGATCAAGAAAAACCCTGCTGAAGTAGCCGCTTCCGGTCACGCGTGGATCGTTCGTGCTCTTGGTCCACAATGCACCACCGTCATCAGAGCGATAGAACCCACCATCGCCTCTCCCGCCCGCCACGACGGCGAAGACACGCTTCCCTCCCAGCGCCGTCGCTACGCCAATACGGCTAAGCTCCCCAGCTGGCAGACCTGACGACACAAGTTGACTCCACGTCTCGCCGCCATCGATTGTCTTGTAGATCGCTCCGCCCTTGGTTCCGTTGATGAGGTCCTGCGTCTCGCCCGGCTTGGCCATGTGATGCCAAAGCGCCGCATAGCCGATCTTTGGATTGTCGGAGGCAAACACAACGTCGATCGCACCGGTCTCTTCATCCTTATAGAGCACCTTGCGCCAGTTTTTGCCGCCGTCTGTCGTCTTGAAGATGCCTCGCTGCGAATTCGGCGAGAACGTACGCCCCAGCGCAGCCACCACCACGACATCCGGATTCGTCGGGTCCACCCACATCGCCCCGATATGTTCCGTCTCTTCGAGCCCGACATGCGTCCACGTACGGCCCGCGTCCACCGACTTGTAGACACCATTGCCCATATTCACCGACGAGCCCACCATGCTCACGTCGCCCGTTCCAACATAGACCACGTCCGGCTGCGAGGGAGCCACCACAATCGCTCCGATCGACGCTACATGCACCTGGTCGAATATCGGCGTCCACACCACGCCGCCGTCCACCGTCTTCCAGACTCCACCGCCCGGGCTGCCCATGTAATACACCGCAGCATTACCCGCAATCCCCGCCACCGCAGAGACACGTCCGGCGCGAAACGGCCCGATGGAACGCCACTTCATCCCTGTATACAACGCAACATCGTTCTGTTGGGCAATCAGAGGCCCACCCGCGAACGCAAGAGACACAAGGAGAGGTAGAAGTGCGACAGCACACCTTCTCAAATTATTCATGTGCGTGCGTTGACGAAGTGAAGTTGCTTTAAGACGCGGAATGTCGAAATTAAATTATTTTGGTTAACTGATCGAGTAACGTCTTGTCGCGGCTTGCAACTTTTCGTATAGCCGATTCGTCCTCAACCGTACTCTTGACCTGCGCATTTCTTCACCGATTTCTGTAGTGTGTCCTTTGTCTCAAAATTGATCTAGAACTTTCACAGGAGCAACCTCACGATGGTTCGTCAATGCCGGTATGTTTTTTTCGCCCTGGCCTGCCTGATTGTTGTCTTTGGATCTACTCTGTCGGCCCAGCAACCCACCGGTCAGTACCCGGCGACACTGCTCTCCGGTCTGCACTGGCGTGACGTAGGCCCCATGCGTGGTGGACGCTCCTATGGAGTCGCTGGCAGTCCAAGCCAGCCCAATACCTTCTACTTCGGCTCCGTAGGCGGCGGCGTCTGGAAGACCGAGAACGCCGGACGCACCTGGTTCCCAATCTCCGACGAAGGCATTCCCATCGGTTCCATTGGCGCAATCGCGGTCGCCCCTTCCAATCCGAGCGTCATCTATGTCGGCACCGGCGAGCCCGACATTCGCAGCCAGCACTCGTATGGCATCGGCGTGTACAAGTCCGTCGATGAAGGCAAGACCTGGACCCACATCGGTCTCGACAACACCGAACACATCGGCCGCATCGTCGTCGACCCGGCCAACCCCAATCGCCTGTACGTAGCGGCTCTCGGCCACGTCTATGACCCCAACCCCGATCGCGGAGTCTATCGTTCCATCGATGGCGGCGCGCACTGGAAGAAGGTCCTGTTCAAGGCCTCCGATCCCAACAACGTTGGTGCCGTAGATCTCGCCATCGACCCCAAAAATCCGCGCATCCTCTACGCCTCACTCTGGGCCACTCGCCGTCCGCCATGGTCGGTCTACGCACCCTCTAATATGCCTGGGGGCGGCCTCTATAAGTCGACCGACGGCGGCGACACCTGGAAGCAGTTGACCGGTGGCCTGCCCGCTGACGACCACGTCGGCAAGATCGGTATCGCTATCTCCCCCAGCAATCCAAACCGCCTCTGGGCTGTAGTCGATGATTTCGGCGCCGGCGTCGCCCGTCCGATCGGCGGTCCAGCCGCTGCACAGGAAGGCTCCGCCCCCGCTCCTAAGACCACCGGTGGCGTCTATATTTCCGACGATGCAGGCGCCAGCTGGAGACTCGTCAACTCCGAGAACCGTCTCTGGGGCCGCGGCTGGTACTTCGGCTCCGTAACCGTCGATCCTGTCAATCCCGACAGCGCCTACGTCATCAACACCGCCACCTATCTCACCACCGACGGCGGCAAGACCTTCACCCCCGTTAAGGGAGCGCCCGGCGGCGATGACTACCATCAGATCTGGGTCAATCCCAAAGACAGCAAACGCATGGTCCTCAGCAGCGATCAGGGCACCGTCGTCAGCGTCGATGGCGCGCAGACCTGGAGCACCTGGTACAACCAGCCCACCGCTCAGATCTATCACGTGGCCGCCGACAACCGGTTCCCCTACTGGCTCTACGGCGCGCAGCAGGACAGCGGTGGCGTCGGCGTCAGTACCTGGTCGCGCGAAGGCGTCCTCAGCTTCCGCAACTGGGAGCCCACCTGCCTTGCCGGCGAGAGCAGCACCGTTATCCCCGACCCCAAGGACGGCAACATCCTCTACGGAGCCGGAGCCGGACGCTGCGATCAGAACCTCAACGTCGCTGCCTCTCTCGGCGGACAACTGCCCGCGCCCGATCCCAGCGATCCCAACCGCAAGACATGGACCCTTCCGCAGGTCTTCTCCGCAGCCGATGAAGCCCTCTACTACGCCAACCAGTTCGTCATGCGCTCGCGCGATCGTGGCCGCACATGGGAAAAAATCAGCCCCGATCTCGCCCGCCTCAATCCTGAAGTTCCATCCGGTCTCGACCCCATTACGGCAAAGGATATCGACCAGCCGATGACCAACCGCTTCGGTGTCGTCTACACCATCGGCCCCTCGCCCATCAACGCGGCCACCGTCTGGGTTGGCACCGATGACGGACTCATCCACGTCACTCGCGACGACGGCAAGAATTGGATCAACGTCACGCCACCCGCCATGACCGCCTGGAGCAAGGTCTCCCAGGTCGAGGCGGGTCACTTCGACGTCGAAACCGCCTACGCCTCAGTCGATCGCCATCGCATCGCCGACAACAAGCCATACATTTACCGCACGCACGATGGCGGCAAAACCTGGCAGAACATCGTCAACGGCATCCCCGAAGGCGCCTACGTTAACTCCGTTAAGGAAGACCCCCAGACCAAAGGCCTGCTCTACGCCGCAACTGAGATGCGCGTCTACGTCTCCTTCAACGACGGCTCACAATGGCAGCCCTTACAGAACAACATGCCCGTCACCTCAGTCCGCGACATCATTGTGCATGGCGACGATCTCGCAATTGCAACCCACGGCCGCGGCTTCTGGGTCATGGATCAGATGACCGCGCTCCGTGAGCTTGCAACACACGGCGACCAGATCCTCTCCTCAGGTGCGCACCTCTTCAAACCCGGTGAATCCATCGCCGTCCGCGAAGGCAGCATGAATGGCACTCCACTGCCTCATGAAGAGCCGCAGGAACTGAACCCACCCGCCGGTGTCCTCGCCTATTATTGGCTCAAGACGGCCCCCACCCAGCCGATCAAGCTGGAACTGGTGGACACCAAAGGCACCGTGCGCGCCTGCATCGCCAGTGACACACCAGTCCGCCCGGTCGACACGGAAGCCATCAACGTCCAGGCGATCTGGCAACAACCCATGCAGCCACCTTCAGCCGATGCCGGAATGCATCGCATCGCCCTCAATGTGGCAACTCCGCGAGGCTTCGGCGGCGGCCGTCGCGGTCCGGCTGCACCAGCCCCGAAAGACGCTTGCTCACCGCCCGCCGGTACCGCGGCTCCGCCTTCTGCCGCGCCCGTTCGCGGTCAACGCGGCGGTCCGATTGGACTGCAACCGGGCGACTACACAGTCCGCCTCACCGTCGACGGCCAAACCTATACCCAACCGGTCACCGTAAAACCAGACCCTCGCGGTGTACCCGTCGATCACGCCAATGAAGGTGCTGCCAACCGCTCCTAGCGAAGCCAAAAGTCGCGTAAATACGACTTTCCTGTTTGTCACGCACTCACTCCTGTAAGAGTAGTGTGCACGAAGAACGCAACAAAGCATTCTAAAAACAAGACTTACAAGAAGTCATGAGGATTAGAAAATCACTTCGCCTAAAGCTCTTTGGGCCAACTAAACCATTTGTAAAATTATTTGAAAAAGGAATGGAGCCGATGAGCGGATTTGAACCGCTGACCTACTGATTACGAATTTGATCAGGAGGGAAAGCTAGGACGATTCACTCTCATTGGAAATAAAAGAGAAATATCACAACCGCCCGCACGGAAGAGAAGTGCAGCACCGTTGATTTTGTTGGGTTTTGCAGGGGCTGATTGAGCCTGTACGTCACAATTTACGTCACAAAACCTACGGGAAGCACCAACTGATTTAGTGACAGCCAACCTCGCGTCGTTTTGCGGTTTTTGGGACAGATTCATCTTCCACCATGCAGGTGATAGTGGCGAGTACATCTAATGAACCTGGATCGTTTTGCTGACCAGGCCTGCTGAAGGAGCCAACTGTGCGGCCCTGTTGTCACCCCGATTCGAACCCAGAGGCGGAGCAGATTGCCCGGAGTTGTATTAAGCGAATTTGCTACATGATTCGTGCTTTTTGGGTTGGCAGAAACGAAGTTCCTCGCATTCCCGCATCCGGAAGCCGAGCAATTTTACTTGGGGTTAAGCCTCCGGCCAGAGAACCTGCATCGTAAGCGACTCCGGCCCAGTTATGGTTGCTAATGTCGTGGCTTGCAGTCCATCCAAGGGATGCCGTTTGCCGCTCCAGCAACTACACCTTTGACGAAGCATCCGGTTTTACTTGGGGCATTATTTTGCAATTCGCCACAACCAAACCACCGCGATAAGGACAGCTGCGAGCCAGATCGCACAAATCATCACAAACGTCCCGGAATCTGCGGCGGGTGTTGGTGTTTCCGTACTAGCAGTATCGCTGATGCTATAACTTGATCGGTTCATCCTGACATGTCGGACTGCGACGTAACAAGCGGCGGCAACGGTCGACAGTGCGACAAGCCCAACATAAAAACCCCATGCGGGTTGGGCCATCATAACCCTAGCAAGATCGGCGCCCACGACATTCAAGAATAAGAATCCAAAGAATATCGAAATAATGCCTGTTATCCATCCAGCCGCCGCGAGGTTTTCACCTGATGTATATCCTCCACGAATCAGTCCAGATAGTCCCATCAACAGAACGAACCCAGCAATGATTGGCCAGCCAAACGTCAGCATAGCGTCGAGGATGTTTTGTGCGCTATGAGCTATATCCATAGTGTTTTCCTCAATACTTTCCGGTTGAGCAATAGGACAGAGCCGCACCATATACGGCCAAATCCAAGGCGATTTTCGCCCTTCCAATGTTCAATGCGGCGGTCTGCACGCTCTCCGAGGCTTGCTCAAGGAGTACGTTTACTGGACCCTTGACGCCCGCCGGTAAAGAATCGGTCCTAATCGGAAGACCCTGTATGAGACCTCCAACGAATTGCCCACCATAGAGGTTTCCCATGCCATTCTCACTGGTGCCTGTCGCCTGACTATATAAATCAGAAAAACCGGCAATAGAATTCCCTAACAAGCCGCTCAGAACGCCACCCGTGAAATTGTTCGCGACCCCGACCCCACCTGGAAGCATACCGGCGATGCTCCAATGGTTAGCTATATCGTCCGCACACTGACGCACGCTCTGCTTCTTCGTGTTATTTGGGGTTCCACCGCCTCCACTGCCTCCACCTCCGGCGAGCGTCGTCATTGAATTGGAGGATGAGTAGACAAAGTCAGAGTCGCCACTACCTGAAACATTCACGACGGTGCTTAGAGAAGATAGATGACCGGTGTTTGCATCGTAGAACCAATAATTCCCGTTTTGATCCATGTAGGTCCCAGTTTGGCATCCTGGATTCATCTCACCAGATTCGGCAGTGCAGTTTGGATCCAAACCGAGCGGGTCTACCAGAGTCAACGGGTTATTCCTCGCATAGGTGTACCGGTTGAACGACTGTGGATTACTGAGATCGTAGCTGCCCATATAGGGGTCCAGGGCTCAACCATCGGCCCATCGTGGAGGAGTATTGCCGGAACATGGCATGGTCAAAGCCACTCTCCTGATCACGCTCCAACCCGGTGAACTTGTAGTGGTTGGCATCGGTGGGAGGAGTTGCTTCTCCTCCGAAGGGAGCGTAGGTGTCTGAAGAGAGAGGCCAGCCTGCATATGAAGTTTGCAAGTGAGTCGAACTGATCTGATCAGCGTGATAATACGTTGTGTCGATCGGACTGTAAGCAACTACCTTTTCTGTTATTGCACTGAAGTTGCTGACGGTGGGATTTGTGGCCACGCTCAGGGATGTCATCGTTCGGTTGTAAATCGGAATCGACGTGCCATCTGTGCTCACCAAAACGATATCGCCATAATAGATGTCCCAGTTGCCAGCAGGTGCATTCGTCCATTGAAAAGGATCTATGAGTTGAATTGTCTTCCCAGCAAACTGGCTCAAATCGACCGTCCGCATATGCCAGCTATTCATCGTCGTGTCCTGATCAATCAGTTGACCATCCGTATCCTGAGCTGCAAGACCATCTGTGTGATCAGTAAAGTAGAGGAACAGCCCGCCTGTCGTAGAACCATCCTGATACTGCCGCCAAGCCAAAACATCTCCGTTGCGAATGGTGTAGCCATTTGCCGCCGTCAACGAGGTAACCCCGGAGTACATGTTCGGACTGTTGCCGCAATTGGAGCAATTTGTCCCACTCATATGGATGCGGATATCTGAGTTGTCGGCCCGCGCTATACGCTGACCGTTCGCGAAGATGTAGTCGCTCCAGGTTCCGTCACTGTTCTTCTCCGCCAATGCTTGGCCATTGAAATGGACATACTCCGTCCAGTCATTACCAACATCCTTGCGGATGCGGACGCCATTAGCGTCGTAAGTATATGCTCCTCCACTAACCGCGGTAAGCCGGTTCTCTGCGTTCCAAGTCATTGAGGTAAAGCCGTTCGAAAGTAGGTTACCTGCAAGGTCATAGGAATAGCCCAACATCTGATTCTTTGATGTAGCGGCGGCGTTGAAGCTGCCGTTCTGCAGAACATTGCCAAAGGAATCGTAGGCGTAGGTCTGCTGCATGGACCCGTTTGCGCTAGCAAGTGACGTCAAGCGACTTAGGGGATCATAGCTGAATGTCTGCGTGTGTCCGGCGTTCAGTGAGTCCTGAATCTGCCAAATATTGCCGTTGTTGGCGTTGGCGAGCGTTGGACACCCCGCAATCGAACTTGAAAGTGGCGCTGTCGCTGGACCAAAACAAAGATGCTTATCGGAAAACAGGTAATTACTTGAGTAGCTACCCGGCGCACCTGTTCCTATACGGATATCTCTGATCTCATCAACCTGCAAGCGATTGTTCTGATGATAGCCGATCGCAAGACCATTGCCCAAAAAGATCGACTGAGGGGTTCCGCTCGGCCAGTAGCTAGTGTTCGGAGTTAGGTACTGATAACCGGTGCTGTTGTCAGCGATTTGCGTGAGTTGTCCTGCAGTATTCCAGCTTTGCGTGATATGTCGCCCATCGGGATATACCAAATCGGTGATGTTGCCAGCTAAGTCATAGTTGGCGGCTGTGATAATTCCGGTGTGGTTTGGGCTCGATGGCGTCCACGACGCCTGCCAATTCATTCGCCCCATGGAATCGTAAGAAAATAGCTCATCTGCATTGACACTGTTTGTTGCCCATACGAGATGGCCAATTCCGTTGACCACCGATGCAGTTGAATCATATCCGTATGTATAGTTGAACCCAGGAACACCGCTACCCCCACCAGACTGCTTATTTGTAAGGCGATTCAACGCGTCATAGGTGTAGTTAGTCGTTATGCCCCTAGCATCTGTCAACAAGGTCAAATTCCCGTTGGCATCATAACTGTATCCCGTTGTTCCATTTTCGGGCGCCGTCACGCTCACGGTTCGGCCCAGTGAGTCCGAGGTAAAGGAACGTGTAGAACGCGGTGTTTCACCGCTTACGCCCGGTTGGGCCACGGTCAGCGTGAATCCGCTGTAAATGTAATCAGTCTCTGTCGCAGGGGACTGACTAGCTGAACCGGGCTCTAGGACCTGGGTTAGCCGCCCGAGGCCGTCCGTCGTGTGCTTCCATTGATTACCGGCCGCATCCTTTGTCGTTATCGTATTGCCAATAGTAGTCCACCCCTGAGTTGCGACGTCAGGAAAGATGAGGCTGGTTGGTCGTCCCAGAGCATCATAGACATAAGTCGTCGTTCCATCCGTAGGTGAACTTGAGCTTCGATGCGGGTTCGTTACCGTATAGATAGGGCCATTAGGGTAGTAGGTATAGTTGACGACGGAGTCTCCCGCCGTAGAGTTTTTCAGCGTGACTTGAGATTGTCGGCCATACCCATCCGCATCGTAAACCGTTGTGATGTAGTTATTACCTTGTTGCAATCTAGAGACAGACGTCTCTGTTGCGGATGGATAGGAATATGTCGTCTGGCCACCGTCCGGGAAGTCCACCTCAAGCGGACGCAGAAGCCGATCATAATATTTGTACGTCGTCACCTTGCCGTTGGCATCTGTGCTGCTCTGGAGCACTCCGGATGCTGCATCATACTGTGCGCCGGTGGCAATCACAGCATTATTGCCATTGCCTGGTGAAGGATACGAAACGTGCGTCAGAAAGGCGGCCTTGGTACTGGGATCGTAAGAATAGGAGGTCGTATTGCCTCTAGCATCCTGCTTGGTCAATATCTGGCCGCTGTCATCATAGGAATATGCGGTGTTTACGCTCGCGCCTAGGGTATTGACCCATTGGGATACGGTCGTTAAGTTCCCACGTTGACTTGCTAGTCCGGTCGAATGTTGCGGTAAACCTGACGTTGGCTGTAGAGCTGCGTGGCCACTTCCCGTCGTTTCATCGTAGCCGTATGTGGTTTGGCTTAGCTCATTTCCGTTTCCGTCTAAGGTTGCGTCGTCAGACAAAACAATTCGGTTCCCGGCGTTTTGATAGTGCTTGACCTCTTTTCTGAGAAGTCCGCCCCGTCCAGCGGTGCCACCAAAGTCATAGTCGTCTTGTTCGGTTAGCAGGCCAGAGGAGTTGTATTTGGCGGTGGAACCATGTTGTTGCACACCATCCAATGTCTCGTAGGTATCAATCTGGGAAATCGCAGACGTTAGTGGTGTCGAAATACAGTTAGGAGGAGCGGTAGTGTTGTAGCAGGTCTGCCTGTCGAGCAATGGCGTTCCGGATGCCCCTCCTTGATAGATTTGTCGACGGGTCGCGCCTGTTCGCCTGCGGCTCGGTCTTCTGTTGCGTGATCAACCATGCGGCCACAGCTGGCCTGTAGTAGTAGATCGACTTTCCGATCTTGATCTTCGGCGGACCCTTGCGTGCGACATGCAGGCGGATCAGCTTCTGGGACGACCAGCCCAACATCTCGGCAAGCTCTCCCTGTGTGAGAAAGTCGGGGCCAAGTCCAGAGAGTGTGGTGATGGTTGTATCGGTTGCTGTAGAGGTGCTGTTGGTTAGATTGTCCATAAAAAGGATCATGCTCGGCGGAAGGGGATTTTGCAAGCACTAAATTCCGATAACTTATTCATTACAAATGCTTTATTAGTGTTGCACTAATGTGTTGGCGACCTGTACCGATTTGCTCATATGGTGTTAACACGGAGGCATACAAGCAAAAGGCACCCTTCTCAAGGTGCCTTGTATCTCTCTGAATGTGGAGGGGAAAGTCTGGAGCCGATGAGCGGATTTGAACCGCTGACCTACTGATTACGAATCAGTTGCTCTACCAGCTGAGCTACATCGGCGTATGAATCTATTTTAGCGGGTGAAGACGCATCTCGCAAAATCACCCGATAAAACAGTCGCCTACTGCATCGGCATAAACCTTCCATCACAGCCATATGCCGGGCCGGCGTTCTCGGTTTTGGCTGGAACAACCTTGATATCAGTCCCGCTGAAGTCGATATTCGTGCTGCCCGGCCCCACCGTAACCGTGGCAAAGTGGCCATGCACCTGCGCTTTCGTAATGTCGGCGATGTGCACGTTATCCAGCGCTATCTCCGTCCGATGCTCATCATTCAGGCCCGCGATCAGTACATCGCCAGGAGACGTACTCGTCACATTCCTAATCGTAATTGCCTTGTAGTCCGGAATCCGGTCGCCCGTGTACTTCGGGTCTTCGTACGGCTCCGTCGTCTGGTTCGTGTAGTACGGGCTGATCGCAATCGGATTCTTCACCCCGCGCATGCAGATGTTCTGGTACACCAGGTCATGCACCGGGCCGCCGCGCGTCACATTGCTCTTGATCCGGATACCGCTGGTCGTATGATCTAGCGTCAGCCCATCGACCAGCAGAAAGCTCTGCCCAGTAAACGTCTCGCTCCCGATCGACATCCCGTGCCCGCTAAAAAAATGATTGTCCAGCACGCTCATATGCGAGACGCCCGTCTTGATCGCAATGTTGTCGTCGCCGTTGTCGATCCAGCTATGCGCAACCGTCACATTCGTCGAACTGCCCGGATCGATCCCATCCGTATTCCGCGCATCCATGCCCCGTGTCGTGGGCGTCAGCAGATGCACCCCCCAGGCCGTGAAACCGTTCGTCTGATTCACGCTCACGTGGAAGTTCGTCGAGTTATGCAGCGTAATCCGGTACATGATCAGCCCGTCCGCATGGCTGGCCACGATCATACGGGGCGTAAAGTAGCGTTCGTTCTTCGGCTCGGCCTTCCTCGACATCTCCCACCAGCTATAGTCCTTGCCCAGGATCTTCCCGTAGCCACGCCCATCGATCACGCCGTCCCCCATGATTCCGACATCCTTCGCGTTGACTACCGAGATCAGCGGCCTGCATCCTCCACGCACCGGAGCCGGTCGCTGAGGAGCCGGAAACACCGCTGGCGGAGCCCCTGTGGCAATCGTGCCACACAGACCCGGCGTCACTCCTTCGCCCGTCACCTCATATACTGCGGCGTCCCGCGACCCAAACAGCGTCACGCCCTTGTCCACCAGCAGCGTCACACCCGTTCTCATCTCCAGTGGTCCAGTCAGAAAGGCATTGTTCCCCCCAGCCATCTTCAGTTCCACTGCCTTCCCCGAACCACACCCATCCAGGGCCTTCTGAATCCTCTCTGTATCGAGCTTCGACTCATCGGCCGGCGCAACCTTGTCATCCACAGCCTTGAGCTTCGCCTCTAACTGAACGCAAGCCACCGGAATCCTGGGCTCTACGACCTGTCGAGTATCCTGCGCCCCGGCCAAAGCACACCCACCCGCCCACAAAGCCATTCCGACCTGAGCACTCATTCGTCGCCAAAACATTGGTCCGACCTCCTAACCCGCAGAGGCCAAACTAGCACAATCGATCAACCTCGGTCACCCTCCTCCATCCGCCCCAGCGCGTTTCTCTCCTCCGCCTCCAGATCGATGCTTGCCGCGATCAGGCACGGCATCAGGATGAGCACCAGATAAAAAATCACCATCAGAACCGCGACCATAGAGTGTCCTCCTTGCGAAAAGACCTTCTTCCGCCTTTCCGACACACTCTCTATCGACGCGTACGCCCCGTTCCCTACCCCCTTCGCGCACTCTCTGGAGTCACCCGACCCACTTCGGTAATGCGCTCGACCACACTCACCTCTGTGTCCCGTATAACGCGAAGAGGCCGCCCGGCAACAGGGCGACCTCTTCTTTAGGGAGAATAGTTCCAACGGAGGCAAAGCCATCAGAACTTTCTGGCGAAATACTAAGTTTGGCAAAATGACGTGTCAAGGCTAAATCTGGACAATCGTAAGTCTTTATTTCCGATGCAGTTACGAGGGTTACTAAACCTACAACATGCCTCTATCTATTCGACATATCTTCGCTTTTGTCGGTCCGACCAACCGTCAAACCGCTATCGAATCAGCCGCTTAGCCCCCGCCCTGCACCATCATCAGTGCAGCTGCCGGAGTCTGAAACCCCCATCAGAACCTATCTTCGAGCCTCACCCTCGATACCCTCAGGATGAATCGCCGCCAGCTGTCCACTCAGATCGATCCGGAGAAACTCCGGTTCCGTCGCCGCCGGCTTACCCTGCAACACCCGAATCGCCGCCCGTCCACCGCCCAGGAACAGTCCAAGTATCACCGCCGCCAGGGCGCCCACGCCGCAGAAGATCGCAATGCTCGTCAGCAGGCTGTAGGTCTTCAGAACCTCGGTGTGGAACTGGAGTGGCATCGGCTTGTTCCACGTCAGCTCATTCCGCAGATGGATCCCCTCAACCATCCGCTTCGCCTCGTCGGCCCCCCATGCTCCCGCAGTCATCAGAACCAGCGGCCCCTCGCGACGCAGCATCACCGTCCCGGCAGGAGTCCCGATGCGATGAATCTCCGCTTCGATCGCGCGCCCGTGCTCGGCAGCAATCTGCGGTGTCGGATACAGCAGCAGCGTTAGCTCTCCTTGACCCGCATACTTCGCCGTCGCTACTTCAGCCGCCTTGTCGAACCCGATGATCTCGCCCGGCAGTATCCCACCCATGGCCTTGTAGCTCACCGGCCCCAGCGCATACTTCACCGAATCAGCCTGCAAACCCTTGGCCGGCAGATAGGTCGGCAGCAGTGGAGGCAGTCCCTTCGGCCCACCGATCTTCGGCAGATGCGTCTCCAGATCCCTCAACACCCCGGCGGTCTGCTCAACCGGCAGTTTCGATTCAGCCGACACCACCGATGTCCCGCTGCGAAACAAAAATCCATTCGTCGTCTCATCACCGATCTTCGGACCCTTGTACGCCCCACCCGGTCGCTGATAGTAGCTGTAAGCGGCATGTGCGCCCGTCGCATCGACAAACTCCTGCGCCGTCACCGTGATCGTCGCCTGCGGATTCGCCGCCGTGTGATAGACCGCTCGCTCCTGCCTCTTTAACCCATCTTCGGCCAGCACCGTATCGTTCGCCTGCGTGGCAGTGTCGGCATCCGGCGCGGCGCCCTTCACCCAGTCGCCAAGCTGAGCAGGCAGCAGCGGAGCGGGCGGCAACGCCAGCGTAGTCTGCTGTCCAACCGCAAAACCAGTCGAAGCCCCCAGCAGCGCCACACCCAGCAGCGCCCGCAAACTCATCCGAGACCGTACCGAAAAACCCATACTTCGGTCAGACTACCACTGAACCCACTTCGTAAGCTGACCGTCTCCTGCTACAGAGAGCATTCCCCCACAAGATCTGTCTGCCACCGAGCCGATCAAAAGTCGATTTCTCAATCATTTCAACATCCAGATCCGTTGCACTATTCCTTTTTGAAGACGCTTCGAAGGTGGCCTCGCAGAAGCACCATCGCGACCACTCCAACGGCAGGCCCAGCCGCCAGCGGCAGAAAACTCCACCGCCAACCGATGTGCGCTGCCAGCACGGACGTGAAGCGAATCGAGACCAGCGTCAGCGCAAAGCCGAGGCCGAGCTGGAGCGCAAGTGCAGTCCCCACATAGCCCGGATCGCTAAGCTCCGTCGCCATAGCCGAAAACTGCGCGGAGTCCCCGATGACCGTGATCCCCCACAGAATCGCAATCAGCAGAAACAACCAGAGCGGCCCGTCGAAGACAACACCAATCGCCACAGCGCACAGACCCGACACTGCCATCATTAACCCGGCAGCAAAGGGGCGGCTCGTGCGATCGGCCAACACGCCACCCAGCACCGCTCCAACGATTCCCGAAGCGACCACCGTAAAGGTTACAAGCGAGGCAGTCTTTGCACCCGTTAAGCCAAGATGCAGCGACGCAGCACGCACAAACGCCAGAAACCACCCCCACATCGCATACAGCTCCCACATATGGCCGAAGTAGCCGAAGTTGGCGAGAGCAAGCGGGCGGTTTCGAAATACGACCCCGACATACCGTGGATTGAACACTGCCCTGCTAAACGGAAATGGACCTTCCGCCGCAAAAAGCACGATCAACCCAGCACCCGTCAGCGTGCACGAGGACGCCGCTACAACCACGGCCTGCCAATCAACACGCTCCGTTAGAAAGCGAACCAGATGCGGAAGCGCAGACCCCAGCGTCAAGGCTGCAATCACCAAGCCAAGGGCTGTACCCCGTCCACGCACAAACCATGTTGATACCAGCTTGAGAGCCGGCGGGTAAATCCCCGCAAGGGCCATCCCCGTAACAAAGCGCGCAACCAAAAGCCAGCCAGTAGAAGGCACCCACAATAGACAAAGATTCGCGCTCGCGGCGACAAGTGCGCTCACTCCCATCAATCTGCGTAGTGGTATCAAGTCTGGAAGACTGACAAAACTTGAGAGTAGCGCTCCCGTGACGAACCCCAACTGAACCGCATTGGTCAGCCACGCAACCTGTGACGTAGACAACCGCCAAAGCTGAACCAGCTCCGGTGTAATCGCCGTCGCCGAAAACCAGGTTGTCATGCACAACACGACGCCGCTGCAGATCAACCCAAGCATGCGCCAGCGCGCACGATCGGTCCGTTCTTCCATGGCCGTCGTTTGACTTCGCAAAAACCAGTTCTCCAGCAGGACTAAGCGCGGTACAGCAC
Organism: uncultured Acidobacteriaceae bacterium; assembly: GCA_963738855.1. GTDB lineage: Bacteria > Acidobacteriota > Terriglobia > Terriglobales > Acidobacteriaceae > Edaphobacter. Next base: position 1,175,148 of record CAVTYC010000001.1, read on the forward strand.
TCGCCAACGATCTTTAAGCACCGAGGCAGAGCCAGTATATGACTCTGCCCCGATTGAGGAACTGCCTGTCGGACTTATCGAACAGCCTCCAGAACCACCTCTATCTCCAGATGCCGCGTACTGCCGGGAATATCCAGCGATCCCAATGTCAGCGGTTTACCCGGAACGAGAATCGATGTGCCTTCCAAAACGGTTTGACGCACGATCGGGTCTTGCGCGCCCACCCCAGATTTCTCCTCCGCGATGCCCGACTGCTCCACCTTCGTACGCAATCTCACTCCATCGACAAACTCATCCAGCGACGCATCGAAGTTCATACCCACGTCAAGGTAGGTCATCTGATTTTGCGCGCTCGAACTCCCCGCATTGTAAGTTCCGGTCACAACCGGCACCTTGCTGCCTTGCTTGAGCGTCGTCCTCCCACCTGAGGCAACAATCATAGAGAAATGCTGAACCCCCAGGCGTTTACCGCCGTCTGACTCGGTAATCGTGTAAGTCAGACGATAGATCTTCTTGGGCCGATCAAGGTCGCTGATGATCTTCCGTGCCAGCTGGATCTCGTCGGCGTCGCCGCGTATGGTGATCGCGTTCTGACTAGGAACGAGAACGACCTTGGCGTCGGGTGGTAGAAGATTGCGGACTGCCTGCACGATTTCGTTGGAGTTCGCCACCTGGGTGCCATTTGTCAGGTAAAAAGTCTGAAGGGGTCGTGAATCCACCCGTGCCGCGGGAGTGGCATTACTCTTTTCTGCGGAGGCAGCCTCCCCCGTCTGTCCCCACGCGCTTAGGCCCATTGCGGTCAGAGCCAGAGTCATTCCCACTATCCTGCCGACAAACTTCATACTCCAGCTCCCTCTTGCACTCATCTTCATTCGCTTTCTCCCGTCCTTAATCCTTTGGTGCTAATTGCTCTGTCGTAGATTGTTCTGGCGTTGACTGATCAGTAGGTGGTTGTTCCGAAGCAGCTTCCTGTTCCATCGTCGATTGTTGTAGTGATGGTTGCTCCGTTGCCGATTGCCCCGAAGTTGCTGGCTCCGTAGAGCCATTCGTCCTTGCATGCTTCGTCGTTGGCCGTTCGAAAAACCTCTGAAACTCCTCCTTCTCCTCCATGTCCTGCGTCGCTTCCAGTTTGAGGTCGAGCATGGCCAATTCCACCGGAGCGCTCTTGTGCGCGATACGAAGCAGCAACTTTTCCTGCTCGGTTAACGGCATCGGGGGCGCCAGCAAGCTAGGGGCGAACGACGCGCTCAGAGCGACAGAATCGCTGGTGCGAATCAATTCTGTTTCATGAGCCTTCTCCCCTCTCATCTGCCGCACATCCAGCTCACGCGAAGAACGCTTCGCCACCTCGGAAGCTACCTTGAATGGCACCGACGAAACCGCCTCCACAGGAGTACCCGCGATCTTTGGCTGTACAGGAGCATGGCCCAGCTTACGGATCGCAGGAATCGCCAAGGCGAAAATAACGACACCCGCCAATGCAACTCCGCGCGCTAGATTGCTCACAGGTATTGGCCACCAAATCAGCCGACCCCGCGTCAATGTCCGCTCCTCGAGCCCGTCCAAAATGCGCATCTCCATCCCAACAGGAACATCGACATCTCTCAAACCCTCGAAAACCTGGGTGATTGCGTCATCAGCGTTCTTCCTCATGCACCTCCTCCTCTCTCGAGCCTCTCTCGCAACCGCGTTCGCGCCCGAAACAGCAGCGCCCTCACAGCAGACTCGCTCCGTCCCAGAACCTTCGCCATCTCCGCCGTCCCCAACTCCTCCAGCGAAGAAAGCAGCAGAACATGACGCTCCGCCTTCGGCAATCTCTCCAACTCACGCAGAACGGCCTTCATTCTCTGCGTTTCATCCAACACCTCATCGGCTGGCACACTTCGCGCGACCAGGCTCTCCGCGAAGCCCTCATCCATCTGCTCCGGCCGTATGCGCCGCTTGCGATCGATCGCAAGATTCCAAGTGATGCGAATCAGCCATACCCGCATATCCCGGACAGCCGGTAAAGAGCCACGGCGTTCAATCACTCGAACGAAGGCATCCTGAACTACATCCTCAGCCTCTGACCGACACCTCAGGACCGAGTGCGCTACGCGGAATAGAATCGCCGAGTAGGTCTCCACCAGAGCCGTAAGGTCAATCTTCGATCCCACGTCTTCCATGGAAGCCAACGTCAAGCTACATTCCTCGATCGACGTCATAAATCCCTTCTATCCAAACAGACGCCCAAGGTCTGATTTCGCTCGACAATAATTTTGAAGAGCCGGCTTATCTTCCCGGAAGATTTGGAAGTGGCATTCGCGGCCATCTCGCCTTCCTCAACCCACCTTTACCTCGCAACACACCTTATCATCTCTTCACCGCTAACTCTGATACGATTGCCCCGTGAGTGGAAAGGCGTGACGACAGTTGTTTCCGCCTTCTTTCCTTCCGTTTTTCGTTTCTAAATTCCTTCAATTCCAACCAAAGGGTGGAGTGGTATGACTCGTTTCTCAAAGATATTCGCAGGTAGATTCTTGGAGTACACCAAGGCTCTTATTTCATTCGTCTGCTGTACTCTCGCACTCCCTCTGCTTGCGCAGCAACCAATGAAGACCCTACTCGTCGGCGTCGACCACCGCTCCGTCATGTCCTTGAATGGAGACTGGCACTACCTCGTCGACCAGCCACCCGCAAGAGGCCTCTACTCTGCCCCGGGCAAAGTCCGCGACAACGGCTATGGGATGAACAGCCACCCCAACATCAACAGCGGCCCGCACAACGAGGAGTACGACTTCGCCACCGCCCCCACACTCAAAGTCCCCGGCGATTGGAACACCCAGGACCCCACCCTCTTCCGCTTCGAAGGAGTCGTCTGGTATCAGCGCGACTTCGACTTCCAACCCAAACCCAACACCCGCACCTTCCTCCACATCGGCGCGGCCAACTACAAGTCCTTCGTCTGGGTAAACCAGAAGCGCATCTGCGACCACGAAGGCGGCTTCACTCCCTTCGACTGTGAAGTCACCGCCGCCCTCAAGCCCGGCAGCAACTTCGTCGTCATCGCCGTCGACTCCACCCGCGACGTAGACGGCATCCCCTCCGTCGGCATCGACTGGTTCAACTACGGCGGTCTCACTCGCGATGTCTCCCTCGTCACGCTCCCCGCGCAGTTCATCGACGACTACGACGTCCACCTCAAGCACGACAGCACGTTCTCAGCCGCCAACGCCAACACCCTCGCCGGCTACGTCCACGTCGAAGGCGCCGCCGCCGGAGCCCCCGTCACCCTCCGCATCCCCGAGGCCGGCATCGACACCACCCTCAAGACCGACACCGAAGGACGTGCCCCCTTCGAGCTCAAGGCCAGCAAACTCGATCTCTGGTCACCCGAGTCGCCAAAACTCTACAAGGTGGAACTCGCCTCTGGCCAGGACAGCCTCACCGACGACATCGGCTTCCGCGACATCCGCGTCGACGGCACCCGCATCCTCCTCAACGGCAAGTCCATCTTCCTGCGCGGAGCCAACATGCACGCCGAGGCTCCCTACCGCACCGGCCGCGCCTACTCCGACGAAGACGTCAAAAACATCTTCGCCTTCCTCAAAGACCTCAACGCCAACTTCGTCCGCCTCGCTCACTACCCGCACGACGAACGCATGGAGCGCACCGCAGACCGCGAAGGCATCATGGTCTGGTCAGAGATCCCGCTCTGGCAGCACATCTCCTTCGAAAAGCCCGAGGTCTACGCCAAGGCCACCAACATGCTCAACGAGATGATCCGGCGCGATCGCAACAAGGCCTCCGTCATCCTCTGGTCCGTCTCCAACGAGACCCCAAACAATCCCACCCGAACGCAGTTCCTCACCAACCTCGCCAACGAAGCCCGCAGACTCGATCCCACTCGTCCCATCACCTCCGCCATCATCGGACCACATGCCAAAGGCAACGAGATGGTGCAGGACGATCCATTCATCGCTGCTCTCGATGTCGTAGGCCAGAACGAATACGTCGGCTGGTACGAGATGCGCCCCGAAGACGCCGACAACATCAAGTGGACACTCCCGCAGAAGCCCATCCTCATCTCAGAGTTCGGCGCCGAAGCCAAGCAGGGAGTCCACGGCGGAAAGGACGAACGCTGGGCCGAAGAGCAGCAGGTGAATGTCTACGAACACCAGTTCGTCATGATCAACAAGATCCCGCAGGTACGCGGCCTCGTTCCCTGGATCCTCATGGACTTCCGCTCGCCCACGCGCAACATTCCCAAACTGCAGGACGGCTTCAACCGCAAGGGACTCATCTCCGAAGATGGCAAGAAAAAACAAGCCTTCTTCCTCTTCCAGAAGGTCTATAAGGATCACTCCGTAGGCAAAGCCGAGTAAACCCTGCGAACAAGAACAAACAAGAGGAGCCTCCGGGCTCCTCTTCTATTTGGTGATGACGGTGAGCTACCTACTTACCATTACTAGCCCGCTCCGTCGGAGCCTTCGCCCCACTCAACCCGCCCGCATACTTCGCCACACCCTTGTACAAGCTCTCCGCCACCCGCTGGCGATAATCCGGTTCCCGCAGCTGCCTCGCATCCTTTGGATTCGTAACAAACGAAATCTCTGCCAGAATCGAAGGCATATTCGCTCCAATCAACACCACAAATGGAGCCTTCTTCACTCCGCGATTTTTCAGCCCTGCATTTCCCTTCTGCAATCCACCGTACAGACTCGTCTCCACATCACTGGCAAATTCACGCGACTCGTCGATCTTCTCCTTCAGCGCAATCTTCTTCACCAGATCGCTCAACTGATGAATCGACTGATCGCTCACAGCATTCTCACGAGCCGCCACCTCCAAAGCATCCGGCTGCGACGTGAAGTTCAGATAATACGTCTCCACCCCCCGAGCACTCGCATCGCTCGACGAATTCGCATGAATACTCAAAAACAGATCCGCCTGAGCCTTATTCGCAATCGCCGTCCGAGTCTCCAGCGGAATAAACGTATCATCCGACCGCGTGTAGATAATCTCCGCCCCCAACCGGTCATGCAGTATCTTGCCCAGCCGCAGCGCGACATCCAGCACGACGTCCTTCTCCTCCAACCCATCGACGCCCAATGTGCCCGAGTCATGCCCGCCATGCCCGGCATCGATCACGATCCGCCCAATCTTCAATCCCAGCGCACGTACCAGCGAGGTCTCCCCATCCGCGGTAGGCACCGCAGCTCGAGCCGGAGTCGCCGGATCAACCGCAGCAGCGCCTTTCTTCCCTTTCCGAGAACTCAAGCTCGAACCGGCAGCCGGAGCAGCCGCAATATCAGCACTAGCCGGCTTGCTACTTCCTACTCCCTCTTCCCTACTCCCCGCTCCCGGCACCACCGCCGCAATCGGTCGCGAGGTTGGCACACTGGTCGCTTCCACCTTGCCCGGCTGATCACTCAACGCTGCAACATCGGTCGCAGTACTCGCATTCCGCGTCGCCACCGTATTCGGAACAGGCCGCCCCGGAGCAGTCTTTCCTGCAGCCGCCGTTCGCGGAGCCGGAACCTCATCACCACTCGCCACCTGTGACGCCGCCGTCTGATCTTTACTAGCCGCAGCCTGTAGTGGTTGCCCGCCATGAATATCAATAATCAGTCGGTAAGGATTCGGCAGCAAAAACGCCGAGTACTCCGTCACATCATTCACATCCAGCACCACCCGCGTCACATCGTTCGAAAACTGCGCCGCACGAATCTTCTTCAAAAAACCATCATCCGTTACTGCAAAGCTCCTACCCACCAACTCCTGCGCCAGCCGCGTTCCATGCAGATCAAAATAGATGCGATCAGGATTCGGAACCCGCGCCGCCTCATACGTCACATCATCGCCCAGGTCGATCGCCACACGCGTATAGTTCGGCGTCGACCAGTGCCGAATCCCCGTCACCTGCGCGAACCCACCCTTACGCTTCGCACCCGCATTCTTCGCAACATGCGTCAATCCCGCAGCTACACTCTGCTCCGCGCCATCCAAAGCCTCATCGATAGGAGGACTCGCAGTTCCCCGCCGCTCCGACCCATCCGCATCACTCGCAACATTCGCAGCCGGAGCAGCTTTCACCACCGCAGGCACACTAGCGCCCGCTCTGCCCTGCACACTAGATCCCTCCGCACCCCGAGTCACCGGCATAGGCACAAACGAACTGCCTCCCGCCACCTTGCCATCCAAATCCGAAGCAGCCATCCGACTCCCGACTCCCTCTTCCCTACCCCCTACCCCCTGCTCCAAAGAAGCCAGCCCCGCCCGAGCCTCTTCCGCCTGTGCGCTCCGCGGATACTGTTTCACCAGCAGCGCATACTTCTCCTTCGCTGCACTCGCATCATGCAAATCATTCTGATAAATCTGAGCCTCAGCCAGCAACGCACTTACCCGCAGCGAACTCCCCGGATACTGCGTCCGCAGAAATTCATACTGCCCCACTGCAGCCTTCAGACCCTTCGCATCCTGCAACCCGCGCCCCTGTTCAGCGAGCAACTCCGCAACCGCATTCACCGAAGCCGCTGCATACTGACTCTGCGGAGCCTCGTGATAGATTGCCCGATACCCATCCATCGCCTTCGTATAATCGGCCTTCGTCCGCGAGCCCTCAGGAATCGCCTCCAGCGTCTCGCGCCCCTGCGTCGCCGCCTCCCACGGAGACACCTCCACCACACGCTTCTTCTGCCCCGCCGATCCCTTAGCCTTAGCCTGCGTAGCCCCCAGCGCAAACCCACAAGCCAGCCCGGCCGCGCAAACGGCGCACCACACCCATCGACTTCGCATTGTCGTACACACAACCATCACTGCCCCAGTTTAAGAGTCCTTAGCCCACATCCCGACTGTGAAAACCCACCCGGTACTCCCCCCGATACCCCCACCAAAGATGTAGCAGTCAGCACAAGATAGCCACAACATGACTCAAGTTGACTCAACCTCTCACCGAGGAGACAAATCCGCCGTTGACCCTCGATTCAGCGGTTCGATGGTATCCTAGACCATGTTGAAACGATGGCTTAAGAAGCTCTATCACCTCAGCATAGCTCTACCTCCCCGATCAACCGAGCCCTACGCTACGCACGTCCCCGTCCTGGTAGGCGTTGCCGCTGCATTAGGACCAAAACGTCTGGTTGAATTCGGTTCAGGTAGCTTCAGCACTTTGTCGTTTCTCGATAACGTGGCCTTCTCTTCGCTCGAAGAAGTCGAGTCCTACGAAAACGATAAGGAATGGTTCGAACAGGTCCACGAGAAATTACCGGATAACTCTCGCGTCGATCTTAAATATTTCGACGGAGTTATGTATCAAGCAGTTGCCGGCGCTGATGTTGCTGCGGCCGACATGATCTTCGTCGACGATTCGCCCGCTCCCACACCCGAAATACGGGCCAAAACCGTGAAGGCAGTATCGAGACTATGCGGAGAGAGGCCAGTCATCGTCCTCCACGACTACGACATCTTGAAGCTTCGAATCAGTGCGCGTCAGTTCGAGCACCTCGTTGTCTTCGATGCCTTCAATCCTCAGTCCTGCGCCATCTGGCACGGTCATCCGGAACGCAAGCCGATACTTGAAGAGGTCAATCGCACCATTCGCCAGCACGTCTCCGACATTCCGGTGACAGACACTCGGGCTTGGATTGAAGTGTTCGCGAAGCCAAACGAACTGCATTAGGAAGGCGCAATGGGGTTTGCAGTACCTAAGAAAAAGGAGCCGCTGCAGGAGCGTGAACTGTTCGAATACGCAGTCGCCGCACTATCTCGACGAATGCGTACCGTACGCGATCTGCGACGCTTGATGAAGACACGCGCAGAAGAAGGTCCTGCTGGAGAACGTGCCATGGACGCGGTGGTCACTCGCTTGCAAGACTTGAAATATCTGAGCGACACGCGGTTTGCCGCCGATTACACGCGTCTCCGCAAAGAGAACGAAAAGCACGGACGACGCCGCGTCCAGCAGGATCTGGCACAGAAGGGCGTCCAGAAGGACCTGATCGCTGCAACACTGGCGAAGGCCTACGACGACGTCGACGAAGTGACTCTCGCCCGCGAATACATAGCGCGCAAGCGAATGAAAAAGCCAAGCGGCGAGAACGCTCAAAAGGAGACAGCACGGGCCATGGGCAGGCTCATGCGCGCAGGGTTCTCCGCAGGGTCAATCTATAAAGTGCTGCGTGAGTGGGACGTCGAAGTAGACGAAGTGGAGTTGGAAGATTCGCCGGAAGAAGCTGGCGCTTGAAGCTACAGCCCCCGGTATCAGGCCACTGCCGCGAAACAGCGGATGAAAAGCTCTGATTCAAAGACGGATAGCTAGCAAAAAACAGACCAGCGAGACGCCGAGGGTCAGGATGCGGATGCGGTGAAGCGCGTCCCATCGTTTGTGTTCACGACGCGATTCCTCGCTAAAAGAGTTCGGGGCAAGCCGTGCCATGCGATTGTTGATCGGCACGAGAAAGAGCACTGTCAGAAGAATGACCGCGACCCAGATAATGCTGGCGATCACAAGCAGAGAGAAGCCAGGCTCGTGACGTCGGAGAACGGTTTCGATAAGGAGAAGAACGAGACTCGCCGCATACCAGAAGGGCATCGCATGGCCGAGCCTTGCAGCAAAGAGGCGAATCGCTGACGCCTGTGCAGTATCGTCAAGCTTCCACACAACCGGATTGATGAATACGGAAACAGCAAATTCATTGCCTATAAGTAATCCGATACAAATGATGGTCGTAATATCCAGAACTAGCATCCATTACTCCCAACTTTGTTTCGGATGTATTAGATGGCACGGACCATGCGTGCAGGCAGATAGAAAAGCGCGCCGATAAGCTCGAACGTTCCGCCAACAACCAGACCCACAAGCCGAAACGGCAGAAGAATCAGCCAGATGAGCGGATAGAGCAGCACCGCTGCAATCGCAACAGGCCAGCAGACCACAAGAAGAAGGCAGAAGATCAGGAACTTCAGCATTGAGTCCTCCTGCGTTAAGTTTACGCCGGAGACCCCGAAAAAGTTCCGGCCACGGTGCGATGATAGTGCGGATGGGTGAAGCCGCGTTACAGCGCATAGTAGCGATCGATTGGAGCGGACGCGTGGACACCGCAGGCCAGCGTCGGCATATCTGGGCAGGCATTTGGACAGCTTCTACCGGCGGCAAAGACAAATTCACCCTGGAAGCCGGCCGAACTCGCGAAGAGTGGGTCGAGCGCCTGATCGAGCTGGCCGCAGAGACTCCGCGGATCGTAGTAAGCGTGGACTGCTGCTTCAGCTTTCCCGCCTGGTTCTTGGCCGAACACGGGTGCCGATCGGCCTTCGACTTCTGGCGCCACGTCGCTTCAGGCCACGGAGAGCGTTGGCTCGCACGCGAATGCGAAGAGGTCGCACGTGACGAACGCTTCTGGGGCAAGCCGCACAAGCGCCCCGCGCAATTCTGCGGCGAAGGTCTGCCCAAATCAATGCGCCTCACCGACATGGACAACAAGATCACCCCCAAGATGCTCGCAGGAGATCCCGAACGAGCAGCAAAGGTGAAAGGAATCACGCCGAAGTCACCCTTCCAAATCGGCGGCAGCGGCAGCGTAGGCACAGGATCGCTCCGCGCTATGCCGTTTCTGCTTGCACTATGGGAAGCAGGGTTTCGCGTATGGCCATTCGAGTCATCTGCATTGGCGGCGAAGCGACCACAACCGCTGCTGATCGAGATGTACACGCGACTGATGACGGGAGCCGTAGCGAAGAGCAATGAAACTGCGCGGAAAACCTACCTTGCGACGAAGCGAAAGGCAGACGCAACTTACGCAGACCTGACGAGCAGCATCCTCGCAAAGGCATACAAAAGTGAAGACGCCTTCGACGCGCTGGTAAGTGTAGTAGAAATGGTGCGGTACAAAGACGAGTTCGTTCCATTGAAGGCGACGAAGGATGAGGTGCTCAAGTTGGAAGGAATTACATGGCGGCCGGGGATAGGGACCGAATGACGCTAAAGACCCTGGCAATGGCATGGCGGCTGCGAAAAACGATGATCAACCCAGCTACTGGGGAGTGATCGTAAGCGTCATGTGGTGAAGATTCGAGTAAGTCAGGTTCAGCGTATCGTTCGCCTCGTAGAGCGTAGATTGCGCGATGGAAAAGTGCTGCTGATCAGCATCGATCGTGACGGTGAGACCAGGAAGCAACCACTTGTTTGCCGTGACCTGGCTCAGTCCACTGCCCGCAGTATGAATCCGCAGAATAATCGTTCCATCGGCAGTGATGCGAATGCCGGTCTTCGATGCCTCCGCGTCGATCTTGGGCGACTGCGAAACATAGAACCAGCCAATCCCACCCGAAGGAGTGCGCCACTGCACCGTGGCGGGATGGAACTGCGTATCCGGCGGAGCATCTTTCGTAAGACTAGTAATCTGACCGCCATAGATAGCCTTGTCGCCGATCCACGCTGTCGCGGTGCGCTCGTTCGTAATGACGCGGCGAACCGCACGCTCGCCCGAGAAGCTGCGAATCTCACGAAGAGCCGCAGCAGGAGGACGTGCCCCGAGAACCGTAAACAGCGGAGCGAACCATAGATCGGACAGGTGGTCGGTATGCGCATCGATCTTCGGAAGCGGCGCCTTGTCTTCAGGAAGAAGCATCCGCATCCAGACGCCGGTGAGCGCGACGTAGCTCTCCATGTCCATGCCATACGAGCGGTCATACGGACCCGCGATATTGCGCAGGCCCGGATGGTAAAACGCAGCGATATCAGTCCACAGCACACCTTCCATCTGAGAGCCAAGCTGGCGTATACGAGGCGTCGTCCCATACGACCGCCACAGAGCGAGACCGAAGAGATCTACTCCATAGTAGGTTGGTGAGTTGTATTCGAAAAAAGCGTTGTGTTCGTGAAAGAGCGCAGCAACATCCTCAATCCACTTCGCAGACCTGCGCTTCCAATCCTCGTTGTGGTTGTGCGCCGCGGCGAAGTCCCACAGCGCGCCATACATCAACGCAATGTTGGAGTAGGAAGGAAGAAGCCGCCCCTGCTGCATCTCGCCCTCGATAGCGCGATCGATGGACGCATACATACGCTGCGCTAGATCCGCAGGGATACGATCCGGAAACTCGATGAGAATCATCGCGAAGGTCGTGCCGATGAACTCGCGCCAATTGGGATCGTAGGTGCGCCAAATCGCAGCAGCATCGGAAGGCGTAGGCTCCTCAGGAGTGCGGCGGAAGGTGCCATGCCAGGCCTTTCCCTCCTCGGGGAACTGCTCTTTGAGAATTGCTTCAAGCCCATCGACCGCACGTTCCCGATCACCCGGTGCGTCACGCATCAAGAGACCAAAGGTATACCACCCAGTCTCGCGCACCATGTAATGAGTAGGTGAGGCATGCTCGCCCCGAACCGCAGGTGTGCGAAGCAGATGCACCGACGAATCCCAGAAGCTATCCATCGACCCCATAGCAAGCCCGAAGGTCTGACGACTGTTGGCATCGAGCTTCGCAGGAGAGAGATGATGTGGGCTGGCAGTCTGCGCCGAGACAACAGAGGCAAGGGCCAGAACAGCGGCCAGGACCGAGGAGAGTCGAAGATGGATCATCCGTTTCCTTAATGCGTTAGCCTCCACAGCATATATCGCCAGCGCCAAACCGCGCCGACGGGCTCCAAAAATGCGGCCAACACCCGCCGCCGTAATCCACTGATAAACTTAAAACCTATGAACTACAGGTCGGGAAGCCAGATTCGGGAAGATTTTCTGCGGTTTTTTGAAGGTAAGGGGCACCGAAGGGTGCACTCGTCATCGCTCGTGCCAGCGAACGACCCCACGCTGCTATTCACCAACGCAGGAATGAACCAGTTCAAAGACGTCTTCCTCGGCGCCGAAAAGCGCGACTACTCACGCGCAGCAAGCTCGCAGAAGTGCGTCCGCGCAGGCGGCAAGCACAACGATCTCGAAAACGTCGGCTTCACCCGCCGCCACCACACCTTCTTCGAGATGCTCGGCAACTTCAGCTTCGGCGACTACTTCAAAAAAGACGCGATCGCCTATGCCTGGGAGCTCCTGACCTCAAAAGAATGGTTCGGCATCGACCCTTCGCGCCTCTACTGCACCATCTTCGAGGGCGACGAAGGCGTGCCACGCGACGCCGAAGCCTACCAGCACTGGCTCGACGTCGGAGTCCCAGCCAACCGCATCTTCGAGCTAGGCGCCAAGGACAACTTCTGGGCCATGGGCGACACCGGCCCCTGCGGTCCCTGCAGCGAGATCTACTACGACCTCGGCGTAGAAGCCGGCGAAGACCCCTCCATCGACAAGCCCTTCGGCGAAGACGAGCAGCGCTACGTCGAAATCTGGAACCTCGTCTTCATGCAGTTCGACCGCACCGTAACATCAAGCGGCCCGCTCCTGACGCCACTCCCAAAGCCCTCCATCGACACCGGCATGGGCCTCGAGCGCATCGCCTGCGTACTCCAAAGCGTCCTCTCGAACTTCGAAACCGACCTCTTCACCCCACTGATCAAGCGAGCCGAAGAACTAACAGGCCACAAGGTCGAAGCCGATCACGAAGTAGACGACCGCTCCCGCGCCTCCCTGCGCATCATCGCCGACCACGCCCGCGCAGCCACATTCCTCATCTCAGACGGCGTCCTTCCAGCCAACGAAGGCCGCGGATACGTCCTCCGCAAAATCATGCGCCGAGGAATCCGCCACGGCCGCCTCCTCGGCCAGGAAAAGCCCTTCATGCACGAGATGGTCTACGCCGTCCGCGACGAGATGGCCGCAGCCTACCACGAACTGAAAGAATCCGCGGACCGCGTAGCAAAGGTCGTGCTCGCCGAAGAGCAGCAGTTTGCGCGAGTGCTTGAAACCGGAGCGATGAATTTAGATTCCGCAATAGCCGATGCGAAATTGAGATACGAAGCATTTCCGCAGGACCAGCCCTTTGACAAGGCAACCCTTGAAGGGCCTATAGCTTTTCGTATGTACGAAACCTATGGTCTACCGTTGGACTTTATGGTTGATGCTGCGCGAGATGCGAACATCGCATTCGATATGGCCGGTTTCGAGCGCGCCAAAGAAGAAGAACAAGCCCGCGCCCGAGCCTCTTGGAAGGGCGGCTCGCAAAAATCCGCAGCTCCGGTCTACCGCGAACTAGCAAAAACCGAATTCGAAGGCTACTCCGCCCTCCGCGTAGACGGCGCAAAGATCCTCGCCCTGGTCAAAGACGGCATCGGAGTCCCCGAGCTCAAAGCAGGCGAGCAAGGCGAAGTCGTCCTCGACGCCACCAGCTTCTACGCCGACTCAGGCGGTCAAATCGGCGACACCGGCTGGCTCTACTCCGACGACCACAACACCGTCGTAGCCGATGTCAGCGGCGCAACCAAGCCCGTCCAGGGAGTCTTCGCCCACAAAGTCAAAGCCCGCGAGACCCTCGCCGTAGGCGACACCGTCGATACCGTAGTCAACGGCGAAGTACGCGCCGCAACCGAGCGCAACCATACCGGAACCCACCTCCTCCACGCAGCCCTGCGCGAGGTCCTCGGCAAGCACGTCAAACAGGCCGGCTCGCTCGTCGACCCCACCCGCCTCCGCTTCGACTTCTCCCACTTCACCGGCGTAGCCGAAGAAGAACTCCAAGAGATCGAAGACATCGTGAACCGCCAGGTCCTCGCCAACACCGCCGTCCAGACCATGGTCGACGTCCCCATCGACGTAGCCGTCAACGAACTCGGCGCAATGGCCCTCTTCGGCGAAAAATACGGCGAGCGCGTCCGCGTCGTCAAAATCGGCGACTTCTCCACCGAACTCTGCGGCGGAACCCACACCGCCGCCACCGGCGAGATCGGCCTCATCAAGCTCATCGGCGAAGGCTCCGTCTCCTCCGGCGTCCGCCGCGTAGAAGCCGTCTCCGGCACCGGCGCACTCACCGAATTCCGCCGCGGCTTCGAAGTCACACGCGTCGTCGGCTCTCTCGTCGGAGCCACCGACATCTCCCCCGCCGAGGCCCTCAAGCACAAGATCGCCGCCCAGGAAGAGGAGATGAAGAAGCTCCGCCGCGAACTCGATCAGGTCCGCATGAAGGCCGCATCCGCCTCCACCGCCGACGCCGCAGGCTCAGCCGTCGAGGTGAAAGGCATCAAGGTCCTCGCCCAGCGCGTCGACGCCCTCGACAAAGGCCAGATGCGCACCCTCGTCGACACCCTCCGCACCAAGCTGGGAAGCGGCATCGTCGTCCTGGGGGCCGCCTCCGAAGGCAAAGTCTCCCTCATCGTCGGCGTAACCAAGGACCTGACCCCCCGCGCCCAAGCCGGAAAGATCGTCGGTCAGCTAGCCGCACTCGTCGGAGGCAAAGGCGGCGGCCGTCCCGATCTCGCCGAAGCCGGCGGCAGCGACGTCAGCGCACTCGACACCGCACTCTCCAAAGCACCCGCAGTCGTAGAGAGCTTGCTGTCCTAACCACTCAGGAAAGATTTTGCTCTGAACAGACGCTGCTTCCAGCTACGAAAAGCCTCTGTTTGAATGGGGGAAAGTCCCTTGTTTGAAGAGAAAGTCTCTGTCTTGAAAGGGCGCGGCTTCCCGCGGAAAGTCTCGGTTTTGAAAGGGCGCGGCTTCAGCCGCGCCATAAATGGCCCGATTTCAAAGTGGCTTTAGCCACTGAGGGAATCTTTCCTCGCCACAACAGACCTCTCGCGCTCGACCAACTCCACACCCGCATCACGGCACCACACTCAACGTAATCTCATTCGACTTCACCACCACATCACTCTTAGGATCCCTGCGAGACACCTGCACCGTATACCGCCCAGGCCGCCGCAGATTCACCAGCTTCGCAATATGCGCCGTCTGCACCGCGATCCCTCCCGGTTGCACATAGTCCACCGTACTGACCGCGCTCCCCGGCCGCACCCCACGCGCATAGGCGGTCTCTTCCACCGCCCGGCCTTCCGCATTCTTCACCTCAATCCTGTACGTGAACTCAGGACTATCCGTCCCGGTATGCCGCCCCACCAGCACCTGCTGACCCGACACATTCTTCAGCGTAATCACAACCCGAGCATCCGATCCCACCTGCACCTCATCCTCCAGCGCCTTGATCGTGATCGCAAACGAAGCCCCAGCCTGCGTTGGAGCAAGAGCCGAAGCCGTGGCCTTTGACGCAACCGGAGCAGCAGCAGCAACCTCAGGCACAGCAGCAGGAGCAGCCGTCACCTTAGCCTGACTCTGCGTCACACCCGCCCGTGGCGTCGGAGCCACAACCGGAGCCGCCACCTTCGGCGCAGCAGGAGTTGGCGCAGAAGCAGAAGCCACAACCTTAGGCTGCTCCTGCACCTTCGTCTTCACAACAGGCGCAGCTGGAGCTGGAGCAGGAGCCGCAGCCGCCCCCTCATTCCCAACCGAACTATAGTTATCCCCCTTCGTCCACCGGTCGCACCACTCCCCCACCTCCTGGTACCAAAGCTGCGAGTTCTGCGGCTTCAGCACCCAATGCCCCTCATCCGGAAAGTACAGCATCCGCGAAGGCACACCCAGCCGCTGCAGCGCCGTAAACAACTGGAACCCCTCGCTCACATCCAGCCTGTAATCCCTCTGCGAATGAACCACCAGCGTAGGCGTCTTCGCATTCCTGATCGACAACATCGGCGACCACTTCCTGAAACGGATCACCCTCCACCGGCCTGTCAAAGTACTCCCACGGCTGCCCCGGCCCACTCACCGCAGCGACGACCCTACCCTTGGGCCCCGCAGCAACAGGAGCCTTGAACTCCCACTCATTGAACCAAAGCTCCTCCGTCGTCCCATACGCACTCTGCGGATTGAACATCCCGTCATGCGTCACGATGCACGCAAACCGGTTCGTATGCGTCAGAATCCAGTTCGCCATGTACCCGCCATAACTGCCGCCCAGCGCACACTCGCGGTTCTTATCAAGAAACGGATACTTCGCCTCCGCCGCATCCAGCCCATTCATCAAATCGACATAAGCCTTCCCACCCCAATCGCCATTCACGCCATCAATAAACGCCTGCCCATACCCCGTCGACCCACGCGGATTCACCATCACCACCACATACCCATCCGCCGCCATCAACTCAGCATTCCACCGATAGCTCCAGGCATTCCCCCAGGCCCCCTGCGGCCCCCCATGAATCAAAAACTTCACTGGATACTTCTTCGAAGGATCAAAGTTAGGCGGACGAACAATAAACCCCTGCACCTTCGCGCCTTCTGCTCCAGCGAACCAAAACGATTCCATCTTTGAAAATTCAAGCTGGGACAGTACAGCGTCATTCAAGTGCGTGAGTTGTGTCATTTGGCCATTAATGAATTTCACAATTTCCGTTGGCTGATTGATAGCCATGCGACTCGCGATGACGACGTCCTCGTGAGCAACTAATTCCGAAAACTCGCCGTCTTTCGACAACACTCGCTGTTCAAGTTCACCTCCAGTTTGAATTGCGCGAATCGGCCCTTCACCTTGGTCCGCAGACGAAAACAGAATGAGGCTGGGAGAATGCCATGCGAATTCGTCGATCCATAGATCGAACTTCGGATGAATCCAGGTAGAGACCAACTCTGCCGTCGTCTTCTTCTCCCGATCAAACAACATCAACCGAAACCGATCACTCTCATACCCGGCCCGTTCCTGCGACCGAAAAGCGATCCACTTCCCATCCGGCGAATAAGCCGGCCCATCATCACTCCCCAGACTCGTCGAAATCCTCACCGGCCGCGCCTTCGGTTCATCCAGCCGCAGCGTAAACACATCGTTATTCGTACTCGCCGCCGGAACAAGATCAAGATTGGTTACATAAGCAATCTCCTTCGAATCAGGAGCCCACGCATACCCCACCGGCCCGCCCAGCGAAAACGTCGGTACCTCCGCATCCGCCACCTCCCGCCCCGGCGTCAGATCCCGCACCGCATTGCCATCTCCTGCCGCGACCACCAGCACATGACTCCGTTTCGGCCCCACATAGCTGTTCCAGTGCCGGTATAGCAGCTTGTCGAAGACCATCGCCTTCACCGGACTCTTCGCCGCCGCCTCATCCTTCTTCCTGTTGCACTCATCCTCGTGCAACCACGTATCCTCCCCGCTGCACTCCGGATACACCCGCGAAACAAACAAAATCCGCTGCGAATCCGGCGACCACACCGGCCCATCCGCCTCCGTGCTCACCCGCGTCAACTGCCGAGGAGTCCCCACTTTCCCCGCGGCATCGTCCCAATCCGCCAGAAATATCTGAGATCGCCCACTCGTCCCCTCCGTCGCAACAAAAGCAACCTGCCGCCCATCCGGCGAAAACCTTCCCCCACTCTCCCCTTCCTTCCAGAAAGTAATCTGCCTCTCCCCACCCGCAGCACCCGCCGCAGCTCTCCCATCCGACGAAGCACCAGCGGCCGCCCCACCCTCTTCCCTCTTCCCTCTTCCCTCTTCCCTACCCCCTCCCATCGGTACCACCCAAAGGTGCGAGGTCTTCGCATTCGCCGACAGATCCACATCCACCACCGAAAACATCACCCACTTCCCACTCGGCGAAATCTGCGGATCACTCACCCGCCTCATCCGCTGCAGATCGGCAAAAGTCATAGGCCGCTTTCCCACAGCCGCCCCAGCAGAGCCCCCCTCCCCCCCCACCATCGCCTGGCCAAACGCAACCCCGCCCAAGACCACCGAAGCCACCAAGCCCGCAAGTATCTTCATCGCGCCAGTCTACTCCCGCCTCCACCCACGACGGCCCCCACAAGAATCACCGTCGATACGTGCCGATACCGTTCCTCCTTGCCGTTGCAGTTGCCGCTGTTCTTGCTGTTGCCGCTGCTCTTGCCGTTGTCGTTGTCGTTGCCGCGGCTCTTGCCGTTGTCGTTGCCGCGGCTCTTGCCTTGCCCTTGCTGTTGCCGTTGCCGTTGCCGTTGCCTTTCTGGTTGTCATCCCGTAGGGATCTGCTTTTGCTCTTGCTCTTGCTCTTGCTTTTGCTTTTGCAGTTGTTCTTGCTTTTGCCCTTGCCCGCCTTTCTTGTTTGTCATCCCCGAAGGGGATCTGCTTTTGTAGTTGCCGTTGCCTCTAGGTACCCCAAGGCTTCAGCCTTGGGTCTCTCAATCCCAAAACGGAAAAGGGCTTCAGCCCCTGGGGTATGCCGTCCCGCCCATTGAAACCAAAATCAGCAAACGCCCACCACCCAAAAACCACCTTAAAACCACAACATCCACACTTTTTACCACCAACTAACCACCAAAACTGACCAAATAACCCTCCTACCCTCAGACACATACCCTCAAGCCACCACCCGCCCAACCCCATCAAAATCCTCCACAAAAAACTCCCCCACCGGAAGCTCCAAAACCACCGCCGCTCCCCTCGGATGCAGGTTAAACGCACTGATCTCCCCGCCATGCTCCCGCACAATCCCATAGCAGATACTCAGCCCCAGCCCCATCCCCTCGCCCGGCTGCCGAGTCGTATAGAACGGATCGAACGCCCGCCCCGGCTGATGAAATCCCGGCCCCGTATCGCTCACAATCACATGCACCCCCCTCGCATCGTGGTTCACCGTCACCCGAATAGAATGCTCAAAACCAGCGTCCTTACTGGACGAAGACGCAATCGCCTGCGCCGCATTATTCAGCAGATGCTCCATCACCTGCCGCAGCTTCCCCTTGTGTCCCCGCACCGCCGGAACGTCCTCACCGATCTGCACCACCAGCCGAACCCCTCTCGCCTCCAGAGTCTCCCGACAAGCTGCGGCCAACTCCTCCACCATCTCCGTCACCCGCACCATCTCGTCGCTCTGACTCCCCGGACGCCAAAAATTCAGCAGACTCTCCACCGTCTCCCGCATCCGCTGTGCCTCCTGCACAATCGTCCGTGCATCCTTCGATACCCGCGCATCCTGTGCAGTATCAGCAATTAGCTCCGCAAACCCCATCACCGCCGTCAACGGATTATTCAGTGCATGCGCCACCCCACCCGCCAATAAACCAAGCCCTGCCAGCTTTTCCGCACGAAGCAAACGCTCCGCCAGCTCGGCATTTTCCATCGCTCGCCCCACTTTCACCCCCAGCGCCTCCAGCGGAGGCATAGCCTCCGCCATCTCCTTACGTGGCACAAGCATCATTCCATCAACACAAACCATCAGAGCCCCTACCATCCGCCCGCCCGTCGTCTCAATCGGCAACACAATCGCCCGCTCAGCCCCCGCCCCTGAGGCACTCTCCCCCAGAACCACAGCAAAGCTCTTCGCACCCACGCGATCCAGCTCTTTAGTCCCAGCGCCTCCCCACTGCCCTTCGTTGTCCTCCCTCCCCGCCCATTGCTGCACCGCCTGCACGGTCTTACTCTCCATCCCCGCACTGCCTGCCACGTACAGTCTTCCCTCAGCGTCCCGCACCAATAGGGCCACCCTGTAGAAACGGCTCTTTTCTGCCACAACTCGGCACACCACCGTGCTCAAAAAACGCTCATCCGCATCAGACGAAAGCCTCACATCCAGCCGCGCATAGGCCTCAATCTCCTCCCTTACCCTCCTCTCGCGCCGGCGCTCCGCCAGATGGATCTGCACCTGCTGTCGCAGCAACCACACCGCACCGGCAAGACAGGCAATGACCGCAAGGCAGACCCAGTGCAGCGCCGCCATCTTCCACACCGCACTCATTTCGACCTGCATCCCAACCTCCGCTCTTAGCGTCTATCCTTAGTAAGGCGTAAGCAGCGATTCCACCGCCACGCCCAGGAGCCTCCAACGATGAAGCCCCTCCCAGCGATCCGAGCCTCAGCCATCACCGGTCTCTTCGCGGCATCGCTCTTGTCGCTATCGGCCATCTCCGCCCATGCCCTTGCCGCTGTCCCAATTTCAGACGCCGCCCAGGACCCCGCCGGCTTCGGCCCCCTCGACCCCACTCCTCCCTCCGGAACGACCGTCGATCAAATCATCCAGAAGTTCGGCGCCCGCGAATCCGAGTTCCGCCGCGCCCGCGACAATTACACCTTCCGCCAGACCGTCAAAGTGAACACCCTCGCTGAGGACACCAATCGCGTGGACGGTGAGTATCTCCAGGTCACCGACATCGTCTTCGACAAAGACGGCAAACGCACCGAGCACGTCGTCTTCGCCCCCGCCAGCACCCTCGAGCGCGTCATGATGTCCCCCACCGACTTCGACGAGATCGAGCACCGCCTGCCCTTCATCCTCACCACCGAAGACCTGCCCAAATACGACGTCAAGTACCTAGGCCGGCAAAAAGTCGACGAGCTCGAAACCTACGTCTTCGAAGCAGGCCCCAAGACCATCGAAAAGGGCAAACACTACTTCCAGGGCAAGGTCTGGGTCGACCAGCAAGACCTACAGATCGTCCTCATCAACGGCATGACCGTCCCGCAGGACACCCGTAAGGGCCACGAGGATCTACAGCCCCCCTTCACCACCTACTATGAGCAAGTCGACGGCAAATACTGGTTCCCCACCTACACCAAAGCCGAGGGCACCCTCCACTTCCAGGCCAGCAACGGGTCCATGTCGCAGGACGTCCACATGCGCAACATAGTCAAATACACCGACTACAAGCAGTACCACGCCACCGCGCGCATCATCTACAACGGCGAGGACATCACCAACAAGAAGGATCCCGACGCCAGCAAGCAACCTCAGCCGGCTTCACCACCACCACCCAAATAGGACTAAACGGTCTGGCAATGCGCGTCAGGATCAGCGTACTGCTCCGACATCCACCTATCCATTAACGTCCCAGCGCACCGCGCCCCACACAGATGCTTCACGCCACCAGCGTGAGCATGTTTCTTTTGCCACCGCGTCAGTTTGATCAGCGGTTGGCCGTCCTCCGGACTCTCTCCCTGAAAGCAATCCACCCACGCCAACCACCAGTCTCCGCCCTCACCCTTTTTGTCTCCGCACACATCGCATGTGTAACTTTCCGTATAGGACATGGATTCTCTCCTGCCGCTGAAAATATCACATTCGCAACACACAGCAATAGAGTCCGTCATGTGGCGGTATGACAAAGCCTTAGCCCACATGCACCACCAAATCTAGCAAGACATCCTCCCCAAGCAACGTAAACTTTCCTGCCGCATTGTCCGTCCATGAGTAAAGCGAAACTTTTAGCAGGTCCAGGTGTTCGCTATAGAACTTGAGTTGTCGATCTCCGTTGTTCCGTCCCTGCGCGGCCTTGGCTTCGACGACTCACCTTACAGATCCTTCGAAAGACTGGGCCCAAAGTTTGTCCACCTCCGTTCAAACCGAAATTGACACCCAGGTCGTCTCAGCAAACACTGCGCCGCCGAGCGTTCGCTTCAAAGCTCATCTGTGCATCGCCCGCTTCGATCACTCCATCAAAAATATCTTCATCCTCCCCGGCATCATCCTCCCGCTCAGCATCCTGAGAGAACCTCCCACCCCAGCGTTAATCAAGCGCCTCAGCATCGGCTTCCTGTCCGCCACCCTCATCGCATGCAGCAACTACGTCCTCAATGAAGTGCTGGACGCTCCCTTCGACAAAAAGCACCCCCTCAAATGCACTCGCCCCGCAGCGCGCGGTCTGATCAACATCCCCGCAGCCTACTGCCAATGGCTCCTGATGATGATCGCCGGCATCGCGCTGGCCAGCACGATCTCCTGGCAGTTCGCCCTAGCCGCTGCCGGACTCTGGATCATGGGCTGTCTCTACAACATACCGCCGTTCCGCACCAAAGACGTCCCCTACCTCGACGTCCTCACCGAGGCCATCAACAACCCGCTGCGCATGCTTCTCGGCTGGTACATGGTGACCGCCACCCTCATCCCGCCAGTCTCCCTTATCGTCTCCTACTGGATGCTCGGCTGTTACTTCATGGCCCTCAAGCGCTTCAGTGAGTGCCGCGAGATCGGCAGCCCCCTGATGGCTGGTGCCTACAGAAAATCCTTCCTCCGCTACACCGAACGCAGCCTGCTCGGCTCAACCCTTTTCTACGCCTCCGTCGCCATGCTCATGTTCGGAGCCTTCATCGTGCGCTACCGCATGGAACTCATTCTCGCCGTCCCCTTCGTCGCGCTCCTCATGGCGATGTACTTCGATCTAGCCTTCCATCCCAACAGCGCCGTCCAGCACCCTGAGAAGCTATACCGCCAACCGGCCTTGATGGCCACCACCATCATCACCTCGACCGTCTTTATTGCCTTGCTTTACTGCAACATCCCCGCAATCGGACGGTTCTTCTCGCCCACACTCCCTCAGGCTCACGTGGTTAAAATCAGCACCAGATGATCAAGCACCAGCAGTATGCGCCAGCCATTCCCGGCGACTCCCCAGTCCGCCAGCAGACCTCAAAGACGCCCCCCCCCCTCTTCGCCCTCTTTCTCCTCGCCTGCGCCGCCATCCTCATTCAGGGCTACCACTTCGGAGTAAACGACTCCGAGATATTCCTTCCCGCAATCAAGCAAGTCGCCGATCCGCAGCTCTATCCCTTCGGCGCTGAATTCTTCCTCACGCACGCACGCCTCTCCCTCTTCGCACCAGTCATCGGCCACTCAGTCCGCTGGCTGCACCTGCCTTCCGACCTCGCAATCTTCCTTTGGCATATCGGCAGCGTCTTCCTGATCCTCATTGCCGCCTGGCAACTCGCCTGCCTCTGCTTCCAGACCGTACGCGCTCGATGGTCCTCCGTCGCTCTACTCGCAGCCCTGTTGCCCATTCCCGTAGCCGGAACCGCTCTCACCATCTCCGACAACTATCTGACCCCGCGCTCCCTCTCGACCCCCTTCGCCATGCTGGCCATTGCCTCCCTTCTTGGGGGACGAAGAATCCCCACCGCCGTCTGGCTCCTGCTCACGGCACTCATACACCCGCAGATGGCCGTCTACGCATTCGTTCTCTGCCTCTTCCTCTTCATCCCGCTTCAACGAACCCACAAGACACAGGCGGAGACAAAGCAAGCCCTCGTCACGCGTGCACTACTCCTCGCGCCAATATCAAATAGCTTCGCCCTCCAGCCTGCGCAAGGCATCTATCGTCAAGTCCTCTACACCCGCGCCTTCTTCTTCGCCTCGCAATGGGCATGGTACGAATGGCTCGGAGTCTTCGCCCCCCTCGCAATCCTCTTCTTGTTCACGCGCCTTCACCCCCGAGCCACCCTGCCCGCCTTTCATCGCCTCAGCCGAGCCCTCGTTCCCTTCGGCGTAGCTGCTACACTCATCTTCATCGCACTCTCGTCCAGCCCGCGCTTTGAAAACCTCGTCAAGCTGCAACCCATGCGTTGCTTCCACCTGATTTACATCGTCATGTTCCTTCTCATCGGTGGCCTGCTCGGCGAGTACCTCCTCAAAAGCCACCCCTGGCGATGGGCCGCACTCTTCCTCCCGCTGGCCGCTGGCATGTTTTTCGCGGACCGGAGAACCTACCCCCACACCAGACACATCGAGTGGCCGTTAGCCGCTCCACTCAATCCCTGGTCTGAAGCATTCCTCTGGATCCGCGCCAACACCCCAAAAGACGCCGTCTTCGCCATCGACCCGAACTACATGGCAATCGCCACCGAAGATCAGCACGGCTTCCGCGCCCTCGCCGAGCGCAGCATGTTAGCCGACAACATCAAAGACAGCGGCGCCGTGACCATGTTCCCCACACTCGTCAACGACTGGCAGCAACAGCAGGAAGCACAACGCGGCTTCACCCGCTTCACCCTCGCCGATTATCAGCAATTAGCCGCGCAATACCCAGTCACATGGGCAGTCACCCAAAACCCCATACCCGGCCTCGACTGCCCCTACCGCAGCGACGAAGTAGCCGTCTGCCGCATCCCACACCGAGCCTAAGCCGCCGGCTCCGTCGTCTCAAAGTACAGATATTTCCGCCACGCAGCATCCGCACTGCCAATCATCCGCATGATGTGCCGCGACGTATGCAGCGAGAACGGCCTCGGCTCCCGCAGCAACCGCATCTCTGTCATCTCATGGAGCATCTGGTTGCCCTTCCGCCGATTGCAGTTATGACAACAAGCCACCAGGTTCTCCCACGTCGAAAGCCCACCCCTCGACCGCGGAACAACGTGGTCCAGCGTCAACTCACCGGCCGTCAATACAACGCTGCAGTACTGGCAGCTGTTCCGGTCGCGCAGCAGAATATTCTTCCGCGAGAGCGCCCGCGTCTGATGCGGAATCCTGCGATACTCCAGCAGTCGGATCACACTCGGCATCGCCACCCGCATCCGCGCCGCATGCAGAATCTGCCCCTGCTCTTCCTCCGTCCGCGCCACACCCTTCAACACCAGCACCAGCGCCCGCCGCGCCCCGCAGATATTGATCGGCTCATACGACGCATTCAGCACCAGCACCGGAGTCTGCATCACCGGCTGTCGAAACACACCGGCCCTCACATCGAGCTCCGTCACCGGACGCGAAGCATGTGTCCCAGCATGCCCTGCGTGTCGCTTTCCACTCAGCCCTTGCTTCCTCATCTTCCCCGATTGCATCGTCACGCCCTCCGGTTCCAACTAGTGTTCGCACTCCGCCAAGCTCTTCTCTTCTTATGACTAATCCCTATCCCGCATCCCAAACCGCAACGTTCGCCCGTTCCGTCCGCGATGCTCCCCACGAAGCCACCATCTCCACCTGCGCCCGAGCCACCGTAGCCACCCACACCTTGCTCGCTCCAGCCCGACGCAGCACCCTCGCACACTCCCGTGCCGTTGCACCCGTCGTATAAATGTCATCCACCAGCAGAACCTCACGCCCCGCCACCATCGCAGCCTTGTCGACAGCAAAGGCCCCGCGCAGATTCCTCCGTCGCCCCGTCGCCGTCAGCGAAAACTGGCTCTGCGTATCCCGCACCCTGCGAATCACCCCATGCGCAGCCCGCAGCCTCCACCCTGGCCTGCTCTTCTTCAGCTCCCGAATAGCCTCCTCCGCCACCAACACCGACTGGTTATACCCGCGTTGCCTCTCCTTAGCTGGAAACAGCGGCACCGCAACCACCATCAAATCCGTCCCAGCCGCACCGTCCAGCATCTCCACCGTCCGAGCCAGCATCATCCCCAGCGGCCGAGCCACTCCCCTCACCCGCTCATATTTCAGCAGATGCACCATCTCTCGCAGCTCATCCTCATACGCCGCATAAGCAACCGCCCGCTCAAACTCCGGACGAACCATCCTGCAAGGCGCACAAAGCAAACCCTCAGCCGGAAACTGCCCGGCAAACCGGGCCCCCTCCATATCGAGCGCTTCCCCACACAAACGGCACAACACAGCCGTCTGGGTCTGAACCGGGCCCACACAAACATCGCAAATCGAAGGGGATCCAGCCCGCAGCAACGGCTCCCCACAAGCCCTGCAATCCGCTGGAAAAAAAGTAGCAACTAAGTCATCCACCACAGCCCGAACCACCCTGCCCGGACTCCTCAGCACGCGAGAAACAGCGCGCCATTCCTCCACCCCACCAGGGGGACCACCGGGCGGAGCCCCAGCAGTAACACCGAGCGCATTGTCATTCAAGCATTGGCTGAAGACTCACCTCACTCGTCAACGCGGAGAAAACCCGCGCCATTGCTCGCAGTATAAGCCTTCCCCCTAATATCTCGTCAATAATTCTGCACCAAGGCAGATGCACCTGTGCTACACCTAGGCCATGCTCAAAGCCATCACCTGGTGCGCAAAGTGCCTCTTCCTTTATCTGATTGTAGTCATCGTCTCCGTCCGCTTCTCCTGGATCTTCACCATCCCCGTCTGGAGCATCGCCACCCGCTTCCACTGGACCAAGCTCACGCAATTCCCCTTCCACCTCAGCTATTTCCTCCCCATCTTTGCCGCATCCGGCTTCCTCATCGGCCTCATTCCGTTCGGCAGACTCACCACCGCCGCGGGCACGCTCTTCTCCCCATCCCGCACCACGACCGAACCAACCACCTTCTTTGACACCGTCTCTCCCATCCTCTGGGCATGGCTTCCCGTCAGCTGCGCCTTCCTCCTCCGCTTCATCACCTGGCAATCCACCAACACCAGCGTCATGGACACCCACCGATCAGCCGGCCGCCTGGCCCGCTTCTTCGGCACCCTCAATGTCCAAACCCCGACTCTCATGGATAGCAGATGGCCCACCGACCGCTTCATCTACACCGGCCCCATGCTCTTCCTCATGGCCTGCGCCCTCGCCGTCTACCTCCGCCAGCGCCTGACCACCCGTCGCGCCGGCGAACCCGAACAAACAGAACCATAGCCAGGCTCCCATCCCCCGCTGATACACTCCCATCCAGCCTTAAACCAAGCGAAAACCAGCGCGGAGACACTCACCATGGCCACGATGACACGACCCACCTTCCAACCCTTCGTCCCCGCCACCGAATCCCGCCCCGAGTTCACCATTCGAGCCCTCATCCTCGGTGCCATCTTCGGCATACTCTTCGGAGCCGTCACCGTCTACGTAGGCCTCCGCGCTGGCCTCACTGTAGCAGCCTCCATCCCCATCTCCGTTCTCTCCATCTCCATCCTCCGAGCCTTCGGCCGCGCCAGCATCCTCGAAAACAACATCGTCCAGACCACCGGAAACGCCGGCCAATCCATCGCATCCGGAGTCATCTTCACCCTCCCCGCCCTCATCTTCCTCGGCTTCGACCTCGAATCGACACGCATATTCGCATTGGCTCTCTTCGGCGGATGGCTCGGCGTACTCTTCATGATCCCCCTCCGCCGCCAGCTCATCGTCGAAGAGCACGGCACCCTCGCCTATCCCGAAGGCACCGCCTGCGCCGACGTCCTCATGGCCGGCGAACGCGGAGGCGCTTTCGCATCAAGGGTCTTCCTCGGCCTCGGTCTCGGCGGTCTCTACACCCTCTTCCAGAACGAAAACCTCTTCGGCCTCTTCCCCGGAACCCCCAACTTCTCCCCCGATCTCGGCGACCAGCACCTCCTCAAAGGCGGAGCCATCCGCGCCGACGTCACCGCCGAATACCTCGGCGTCGGATACATCATCGGCATGCGCGTCGCCGCCGTCATGCTCGCCGGAGGAGTCTTCTCCTGGCTCGTCCTCATGCCGGGCATCTACTTCTTCGGCTCGCACCTCGCCACGCCACTCTATCCCGGCACCGTCCCCATCCACGACATGTCGCCCAGCGACCTCTGGCGCACCTACGTCCGTCCCATGGGAGCTGGCGCTGTCGCAGCCTCCGGCCTCATCACCCTCCTCCGCACCGCCCCCACCATCCTCGCCGCCCTCTCCGAAGGCATCAAATCCATCGGAAAAAACAAAGCTGATCTAAAAAATGAAGTGTCATCCCGACCGGAGCGCAGCGGAGTGGAGGGACCTGCTTCTGGCACTCCCCCCCGCACCGAGCACGACCTCCCCTGGTCCATCGTCATTGGAGGCTCCATCCTCCTCGTCGCCCTCCTCTGGGTCTTCCTCGTATTCAAGCCCGTCCCCGGAGCGCAGGTCACCGTTGGAGCCAACCTCGTCGCTTCCCTGCTGGTCGTTGTCTTCGGATTTCTCTTCGTCACTGTCTCTGCCCGCATCGTCGGCATCGTCGGGTCATCAGCCTCCCCCGTCTCCGGCATGACCATCGCCACCCTCATGGCCACCGCCGCCATCTTCCTTGTCAAAGGCTGGACAGCCCCCGCCTTCGGAGCCCTCGCCATCACCATCGGCGGTATCGTCTGCATCGCCGCCTCCAACGCCGGAGACACCGCGCAAGACCTCAAGACCGGCTACCTCATCGGAGCCACCCCCTGGAAGCAGCAGCTCGCCATCATGATCGGCGTCATCATCTCGGTCTTCTCCATCGGCACTACTCTCAACGCGATGAACAAAGGCCTCGAGACCTTCCAGCTCCTCCCCCACCCCATCGCCTTCTCCCTCAATCAACTCCCCGACGGCGTCCAGAACAACGGCAACTTCACCCGCGACCGCATCTCAATCACTAACCCCGCCAACTCTTCCACCGCACACAGCGAGCTCAATAACACCCGCCAACTCATCCTTCTCAACGCCATCGGCTCTGCCACCCTTGCCGACGGCAAGTACCTCTACAACCCCACCACCAACCAGATCGAAGTCCAGTGGATCCAGGGCATCGGCAGCGAAAAGGCCGCCGCCCCGCAAGGCCGCCTCATGGCCACCGTCATCAACGGCATCCTCAGCCGCAAACTCCCCTGGTCGCTCGTCCTTCTCGGCGTAGCCCTCGTCATCATGGTCGAGCTCCTCGGCGTCCGCTCCCTCACCCTCGCCGTCGGAGCCTACCTCTCCATTGGCACCACCCTCGCCATCTTCGTCGGCGGAGTCATGCGCTGGATGGTCGACCGCGCCGTAGCAAAGCAATACGAACGCGAATCCGAGCGCGAACATCAGGCCTCACTCGAGCTCTGGCACCGCGATCACGAAGCATGGCTCGCCCAGCACCCCGACTTCGACCCCACCAACCCCGACCACCTCAACCCCACCACCGGCCTGCCCAACAACATCACCCTGCGCAGCCCCGAAGTTGAATCCGAAATCTCCTCCGGCTCTCTCTACGCCTCAGGCCTCATCGCAGCCGGAGGCATCGTCGGCTTACTCGGCGTAGCCGTCAGACTCTACGAATCCGCCACCGACAAGACCTTGCCACGCTTCAGCGAACACAACCCCCTGCACCAGGACTGGATCAGCGTTCTCATGTTCGGCCTGCTCGCCTTCAGCCTCTACTACTTCGCCCGAAAGCCCCTCGCAACCGAGAAATAGCTCTAAAACTGACCCATACTTACTGTGTTCCGGGCGAGCATACTCCATTACTGTGTTCAGGCGGCGAGCATACTCCCGAGCGCCAAACGGCGCGACCTCATACCAGCATGGGGCGAAGCCCCATGAAGCTCAGGAGCGAGAACCCAAGGGCTGAAAGCCCGCCCTATACTCGCTAAATCAGATTCTCGCGACTCAAATCCTCATCATGCTTTTCAATCTTGGCAGCCTCTTTCGGCTTCAAGCCGCGAAGGATTTCCAGCAACTTCGCCGGATTGAACGATTCCAGATGAAAGTCAGCCCTCGGACATCCGTCGAACCCGGGAAAGGCAATGACGACAATTGGAATCTTCGGCTGCATAGCCTTCAACTCCTCCGTCAACTCTTCAGCCGAGATATCGTCGATCCCTCCATCCAGCACCACCCCATCCACCGCCGGAAAGCGCTTGAATACCTCCAGCGCCTCTCGCCCGCTATACGCCGTAAGCACGTTGAACTTCGCAGTCTCGATCACCAGCTTTCGCGTCGAGATACTACCCGGAAACTCCCGGTCGATCACAAGAAAACAAGGTCGGATCATGCCGAAGATTATCTATTACCCCACCACCGTCTGCCTAATCAGCTCCTGGCATACATCGGATGCAGAAAAAGTCCGTTTGCTTAAGGGCACGGATTCAGATGTTGCGGAAAAGTCTCTGTTTTGAAAGGGTGCGGCTTCAGATGTTGCGGAAAAAGTCTCTGTTTTGAAAGGGCGCGGCTTCAGCCGCGCCGTAATCGGCTCAAATTCAACGTGGCTTTAGCCACTGAGGGAACCTTTCCGCGCCACATCAGACTTTTCTGCACCCTCTTGCAGCCTAACCGCCTAAAAATCTTGTCAAGCCCCCAAATAGCAAATCCCCGCGCCAATCAAGGAGATTCGCGTGGCATAGTAATTCCACCCGACCCGCTATAATAGTGACAGAGACTGGAGAAGGCCCCGGCAACCACCGGGGCTTTCCTGTTTTCTGCAGTCAATCAACACCTAAATCATTTGAATGGAATACTTTGCAGTACAGATACACCAAAAATCAATACTTTGCAAGGGAATTCCGGACCTAAGCCAAATGATTCCAATACTTTAGAACTTAAAGTATGGGGGGGGACCCGCCAGAGATCACCGCGAACTGTGCGCCAGTGGAAGAGCAAACGAGAACACCGAACCCTGCCCCGCCTGGCTGGTAACCTCAATCGACCCGCCATGAGCCTCCACAATCGCCTTGGCGATCGCCAACCCCATCCCGGTGCCCTGCACCCGATACCGCTGCCCCTGGCCCCGGTAAAACTTGTCGAAGATCATCATCCGCTCAAAATCATCGACGCCCGCACCGCGATCGGCAACGCTGGTTACCAACCGCCCCCGCGAGACCTCGGCGCTGATAAAAATCGGGTTTCCCTCAGCCGAGTACTTCGCCGCATTCTCCAGCAGATGCTGCAGCACCTTCGCGATACGCTCGAGATCCATCTCGACCCTGGGGAGCGAGTCAGGCAGCCGGACATCAACCGGATGCGTCCGCAAGGGAACCTGCAAGGCCTCCAACGCCTCATCGACAGCCTCGCGCATCGAGTGAGGCCGCAGATCGAGCTGAATGTCATGCGCATCCAGTTCAGCCATCTCCATCGCCTGCCCCACCAGTCGATCAAGACGGCCCGCTTCTTCTTCAATGACCTGCATCATCTCCGCACTCTGCTCCGGACTGAGCAATGGATCAGTCCGAAGGCTCGTGATCGCAGCGGTGATCGCAGTCAGCGGCGTCCGCAGCTCATGCGCTACCGAATCTAGCAGCGCATTACGCAGCCGCTCGCTCTCACGCGAGGCCTCCACACGCGTAAGCGTCTCCACCGCGCCGGCACGCTCAATCGCAATAGCCGCAAGTCCGCAAACAGCATCCAGAGCCTCAGGAGAAGTTCCTGAGCCAGTAATGCCGACCGCCCCAATTGGCCGCGTCCCCAGCAGGATCGGCACCAGCGTCACATCGCGCTCCTCGTCCCGGCGATGGTCACGCATGAACGCCGCATCACGAAGCTCCGCTGCCGTCACGTCCATGTAGTTCGGACTCGACCGGTAGATACGGTCCTTCTCGCGAAGATAGACCGCCGCCCCCGCAAGGTTGAACGTCGCCGCAATCATCTGCGGCAGCACGTTCAGCAGGTCGATAACGTTGCCCTTCACCAGCATCTGCTGGCTGAACTCATACAACCGCTCAGCCTCGCGCTGCCGCCGACGCGATATCTTGGCCTCGCTTCGCGCCCGCTCCGCCAACTGGCTCGCAACGATGCCCGTGACCAGAAACGCCAACAATGCGATCCAGTTTCGCCCGTCGCCGATCGTGAAGGTAAGCACCGGCGGCAGAAAGAAGAAGTTGAAAGCAGCCGCAGAAAGTATGGAAAGATAAATCGAATGACGAAGGCCCCAGTTGGCGGCGACCACCAGAATGCCGATCATGAACGTCAGCGCAACTGTCGTCTCGTTAACATGCAGCCAACGAAAGTAGACAGCTACAATGACAGCGGCAGTAGCCGTTGACACACCATACCGGATGACACTTAGCTTGACCGATCGTCGCACCACCCTATCTTAGCCGCATGCCTAGTCGAGACCCACTACCCGCCGCAACAAAGAGCCCTGAAGAGTGGCTCGAAAAGGTCGCGCCCGAGAAGACGCGCGGCACCTTCAAGCTCTTCCTCGGCTACGCGCCAGGGGTAGGCAAGACCTACAACATGCTGAGCGAAGCCATCCGACGACATCAGCGGGGCGAGGATATCGTGATTGGCGTAGTCGAAACGCACGGGCGTCCGCGTACCGCCGAGCTTGCCGAACAACTCGAACAGGTCCCACGGCGAAAGATCGAGTACAAGGGAGTTGTCTTCGAGGAGATGGATCTCGACGGCATTCTTGCCCGCAAACCACAAATCGTTCTGATCGACGAGCTCGCCCACACAAACATCGAGGGCAGCAAACATCGTAAGCGTTACGAAGATGTCCTCGACATTCTCGCCGCCAACATCGACGTCCTCGCCACGATGAACGTGCAGCACATCGAGAGCGTCGCGCCTACAGTACAGAGCGTCACGGGCGTCCAGATTCGCGAGACGGTACCCGACTGGCTCATCCAGCGCGCCGATGAGATCGTAATGGCGGACCTCACGCCTGAAGCACTGCAGACTCGCATGCGCCGCGGCGATATATACGGAGTCGACCGCGCAGAGAAAGCCTTAGCCAACTTCTTCCGCCGCGGCAATCTGATTGCGCTTCGCGAGCTAGCGCTACAGCACGTTACCAAAGCGGTCGACCGCACCCTGACCGCCTATATGGACGCCAAGCGTATCGAGGCCAACTGGGCCGTGCGCGAACGAGTCGCCGTCTGCATCAGCTCAAACAGTGCGTCTCAAACCCTGATCGCTCGCGGGGCCCGCGTGGCCGAAGGCGTAGGTGGCGAGCTGTTTGTCTTGCATATCGACACCAATGAAGACCTTGCAAAGGACGAGCAAAGCACCCTGGCGGCCAACCTCCAGTTCGCCCGCAACCTCAACGCGCAGGTCTTTGTCATCAAGGGCAAGAACATTGCTCACACCGCCGCCGAATTCGTTCGCGAAAAACGTATCACCCACATTGTCTTTGGACGGACCGCTGTGACAGGTTTGCGAAAATACCTGTACTACTGGGCGATTCAACACTTTCTGCGGGAAGCGCCAAATGTCGACGTCCACATCGTCACGCAACACTCGGAGCACGAATGAAGCAACCGGAACGCGACCTGCCTGCGAAGGTCCTGATCGTAGATGACGAGCCACAGATCACGCGCGTCCTGCGAACAGCACTCTCAACGCAAGGTTATGCTCTTCGAGTCGCCGCCAACGGCGTGGAAGGAATGGAAGCAGTCCACGAATGGCGCCCAGACCTTGTGATCACCGATCTAGCCATGCCACAGATGGACGGAGTCGAGCTGTGCCGCAGCATTCGAGCCGTCTCTGAAGTCCCGATCCTCGTATTGTCAGTACGTAACCAGGACCGTACGAAGATCGAGGCGCTCGATGCTGGTGCGGACGACTACGTCACAAAACCCTTCAGCATCCAGGAGTTGCAGGCGCGAGTACGTGCTCAACTCCGCCGCCGCCTTGCAAGCACACCCGAAGCGCAACAGGTGATCGCTCTCGGCGACTTCGTGATCGATATTCCGCAGCATAGAGTGCTTGTTCGCGGTCAGGACGTTCACCTGACTCCAAAGCAGTTCGATCTACTAGTAACCCTGGCCCAACACGCAGGCCAGGTGCTGACACATCGCGTGCTCTTACATACCGTGTGGGGCACAAACGTCGATCAGCCGGAGTATCTGAGAGTCAATATCGGCCAATTGCGCAAAAAGATCGAAGTATCTGATGAGCCGCGGTACATCATTACCGAACCATGGATCGGTTATCGCTTCCGGCCAACAGGCAAGGACGAACTCTAATCCTCTTTACGAATTCTTTACGAATTCCCTATTCCTTCTTTATGTGCAAAGTCGTTCCATAGAACTAGCGACGCTTCCTGAGAGAGCGGCGCTGTAATGGCATGTGCAAGACCACTTCTAAAGTGGTCTTGACTTGCAGGAAGTCTCAAGCCTTTAGGAGAACACCATGTGGTGGGATATCGGATGCATAGTAACTAGCGTGGCCTTCTTCCTTGTAGCCATCGCTTACACCATCGGCTGCGAACGACTAGGCATGAAGGAGAGCAAATGATGCTTGAGATTGTGTTGCTTGGACTCGTGACTGTCGCTTTACTCGTCTATCTCGTCTATGCGCTTCTACGCCCGGAACAGTTTTAGCAAGGATCCAAAAAGGAAAGTTCATTCATGACCGCCAACGGTTGGTTTCAAATCTGTTTCTTCTTCGGCCTTGTGCTTGTTTGCGCAAAACCCCTTGGCCTGTATATGGCGCGCGTCTTTGAACGCGAACGCACCTTTGCCGATCGCCTTTTTCGACCGATCGAACGGTTGATCTACCGTCTCACTGGCGTCGATGAGACACATGAAATGCGCTGGACAGAGTACGGCATCGCGATGCTGCTCTTCAGCCTTGTCACCCTGCTGGTTACATATGGGATCGAGAGACTGCAGCAGGCGCTTCCGTTGAATCCGCAGCATCTTGCCGCCGTAGCTCCAGACCTTGCACTGAATACCGCTGCCTCGTTTACCACGAACACAAACTGGCAATCCTATGTTCCCGAGACAACGATGAGTTATCTGACCCAGATGCTCACTCTCGCCTATCACAACTTCTTCTCGGCGGCTGTTGGCATCGCTCTGGCCATTGCGCTAGTGCGAGGCATTTCGCGGCGTGAGTCGAAGACACTGGGCAACTTCTGGGTCGATACAACGCGGGCTGCGCTCTGGGTGCTGCTGCCAACTTGTTTCATCTATGCTCTCCTGCTGGTATCGCAGGGCGTAGTGCAGAACTTTCGGCCCTATGACCAGGCGAAGCTTATCCAGGCGCAGACTGTGACCACGGCAGGCGCAGATGGCAAGACGACCACGCAGACGGTTACGACACAGAGCATCGCGCAAGGACCGGTTGCCTCGCAGGAGGCAATCAAGATGCTCGGCACCAACGGCGGCGGCTTCTTCAACGCCAACAGCTCGCATCCATTCGAGAATCCGACTCCGCTGTCGAACCTGCTGCAGATGTTCTCGATCTTCCTGATTCCGGCTGGACTTACCGTTACGCTAGGACGCATGACCCGCTCGCCGAAGCATGGTTGGGCTGTGTTTGCGGCGATGGGTGTTCTGTTCTTTGCCGGAGTCTCCGTCGCCTACTATGCGGAGTCGCAGGCGAACCCACTGTTGCATTCGGTCAATCAGCACGTGTCAGGGTTACAAGCTGGCGGCAACATGGAAGGCAAGGAGGTCCGCTTCGGCATCGCGAACTCAGCTCTGTTCGCTACAGTTACGACGGATGCGAGTTGTGGTGCCGTGAACTCGATGCACGATTCGTTTATGCCTCTTGGCGGATTGGTTCCGCTTGTGAACATCATGCTGGGCGAGGTCATCTTCGGTGGTGTGGGCGCGGGCCTGTACGGCATGTTGATCTTCGTTGTGCTGTCGGTGTTCATCGCCGGACTGATGGTCGGCCGCACACCGGAGTATCTGGGTAAGAAGATCGAGGCGTTCGACGTGAAGATGGCCATGCTGTATGTGCTGATCTTTCCGCTGTCGATCCTCGGTTTCACTGCAGTTTCGTTGATGATGCCAAACCTTGGGCTGTCTTCGCTGGCCAACGGTGGACCTCATGGCCTCTCGGAGATCCTTTATGCCTACACTTCGGCTACTGGCAATAATGGCTCTGCGTTCGCGGGACTGAACGCGAACACGCACTGGTACAACTTGTCGCTTGCTACGGCGATGCTCGTTGGGCGCTTCCTTATGATCGTTCCGATGTTGGCGGTGGCTGGAAATCTGGCGCAGAAGAAGCTGGTTCCTCCGTCACCGGGAACGTTTCCCGTGCACACGCCGCTGTTCACGGTATTGCTGGTGGGCGTGATCCTCATCGTTGGTGCGCTTACGTTCTTCCCAGCGTTGTCGCTGGGACCGATTCTCGAGCACCTCCTCATGCACGCCGGCAAAAGCTTCTAAGCAGAAAGAAAAGGAATCATGGCAAGCACACGCAAACGCTCTCTCTGGGATACAAAGATCGTCCGCCGCGCGCTTTTTGATGCGGTGGCAAAGCTCAATCCACGCAAGATGATGAAGAATCCCGTCATGTTCGTAGTCGAGATCGGCAGTGTCATCACATCGATCTATCTGTTTCGCGATATGGCCACGCACCGCGATTCGCTCGGCTTCGATTTGCAGATTACGCTGTGGCTCTGGTTCACCGTGTTGTTCGCGAACTTCGCTGAGGCGATGGCGGAAGGCCGCGGCAAGGCTCAGGCTGATGCGCTGCGCCGGGCGAAGTCAGAGACGACCGCCGTACGGTATCGGCCTGATGGAAGTACCGAGGAGGTTCCGAGCTCGCATCTGCGCGCGGGCGACCTGGTTTTCGTCATTGCTGGGGCGATGATTCCTGGCGACGGCGAAGTGACGGAAGGCGTCGCGTCCGTGGATGAGTCGGCCATTACGGGCGAATCGGCTCCCGTGATCCGCGAAGCTGGTGGAGACCGCTCAGCGGTTACTGGTGGTACGCGCTGCCTCTCCGATCAGATCAAGGTTCGCATCACTTCGAATCCTGGCGAGACGTTTCTTGATCGCATGATCGCTCTGGTTGAAGGCGCTGAGCGGCAGAAGACTCCGAATGAGATTGCGCTCAACATCCTGCTGGCTGGACTTACGATCATCTTTTTGCTGGCCGTGGTTACGTTGCAGCCGATTGCGATTTACTCGACGGCTCCGCAGACGGTGTTTGTGCTGATCTCACTGCTGGTCTGCCTGATTCCTACAACGATTGGCGGACTACTTTCGGCCATTGGCATTGCTGGCATGGACCGTCTGGTGCAGCATAACGTGCTGGCGATGTCCGGACGCGCCGTTGAGGCGGCGGGCGACGTCAACACTTTGCTGCTCGACAAGACTGGAACCATCACGCTGGGCAACCGGCAGGCGGCGGAGTTTATTGCGGCACCGGGTGTCAGCAAGAACCAGCTGGCTGATGCAGCGCAGCTCTCGTCGCTGCCTGATGAGACCCCGGAGGGCCGCAGTATTGTGGTGCTGGCCAAGGAGCAGTATGGGCTGCGAGGCCGCGAGCTGCATGAGCTGAATGCAGAGTTCGTTCCCTTCTCTGCTGTTACGCGCATGTCGGGCGTGAACCTGGACGGGCGCGTGATTCGCAAGGGCTCAACCGATGCCATTGCGAAATTCTTGCAAGAAAACGGCGGCGTGCTGCCGGACGAAGTTCGCGCTACGGTGGAGATGGTTGCGCGTAGTGGTGGCACTCCCCTTGTGGTTGCGGAGAACCGTCAGGCGCTTGGTGTCATTCACCTGAAGGACATCGTCAAGGGCGGTATGAAGGAGCGGTTCTCCCAGCTTCGCGCCATGGGCATCCGGACGATCATGATCACGGGCGACAACCCGCTGACCGCGGCAGCTATTGCTCGTGAGGCTGGCGTGGACGACTTCCTGGCCGAGGCCAAACCCAAGGACAAGATGGACCTGATCCGTCGCGAACAGGCCGAGGGCAAGCTGGTTGCGATGACCGGCGACGGCACGAACGATGCACCGGCGCTGGCGCAGGCTGACGTAGGCGTCGCCATGAACACGGGCACGCAGGCAGCGAAGGAGGCCGGCAACATGGTCGACCTCGACAGCAACCCGACGAAGCTGATCGAGATCGTCGAGATCGGCAAGCAGCTTCTGATGACGCGCGGGGCGCTGACTACGTTTTCCATCTCCAACGATGTGGCCAAGTACTTCGCGATTATTCCGGCGATGTTTGCGGCTACTTTTCCGGTGCTGGGCGCGCTGAACATCATGCACCTGAAGACGCCGCAGTCGGCGATTCTGTCTGCGGTGATCTTCAATGCGCTGATCATCATCGGGCTGATTCCGTTGGCGCTGCGCGGCGTGGGCTACAAGGCCATGTCGGCGGAGGCTCTGCTGCGGCGCAACCTTATCATCTACGGCTTCGGCGGCATTATTGCGCCGTTTGTTGGGATCAAGCTGATCGACATGATCATCACTGCCATTCATCTGGCGTAAAGGATTTACCATGCGTCGTAATTTTGTTATCGCTCTTCTCTATACCGTCGTTACAACCTTTCTGTTTGGGCTGGTGTATCCGTATGTTGTGACCGGCTTCGCGCAGGTTCTGTTCAGGGACAAGGCCAATGGGCAGTTGATCTACCAGAATGGCCAGCTTGCGGGCTCGCGCATCATCGGCCAGCCGTTTAGTGCGGCCGGGTACTTCCGTTCGCGGCCTTCGGCGGCGGGCAACGGGTACGACGCTGCCAATTCGGGCGGCTCGAACTTTGCTCCGACGAACAAGAAGCTGATCGACCGCGTCTCGGGCGATGTGGCTGCACTCCAGACGGACCACCCTGGCAGTGATGTTCCGGTCGATCTGGTTACGGCTTCCGCGTCAGGGCTGGACCCGCACATCACGCCAGCAGGCGCTGAGTTTCAGGTTGGGCGCGTAGCCCGGGAGCGGCATCTCTCCGAGGATGCGGTTCGCGAGCTGGTTGCGCAGCGTACGGAAGGGCGACAGCTTGGGTTTCTTGGCGAGCCTCGGGTCAATGTGCTTGAGTTGAACCTTGATCTTGATCGCGTGGCTCCGCTTGCTGCGGGACAGTGAAGCTTCCAAAGGTCAGAAGGTATCGATTTTGCGGTACCCCCTCCCTATACTTT
This sequence comes from uncultured Acidobacteriaceae bacterium, assembly GCA_963738855.1. GTDB lineage: Bacteria > Acidobacteriota > Terriglobia > Terriglobales > Acidobacteriaceae > Edaphobacter. The sequence goes on from CAVTYC010000001.1 coordinate 1,213,144, forward strand.
AAGTCCTAAAGTCTTCGAATCATTGGACTTAGGTTTGGACTTCCCTCGTAAAGTATTGATTGCAGGTGTGTCAGCATTGCAAAGTATTCCATCTAAATGGTTTAGGTGTTTATTGACTGCAAAAAGAGGAAAGCCCCGGTGGTTAGCCGGGGCTTTTCTTGCTCTCTATAACAAGTATAGCGAATGGGGCGAAATTAAATGCCACGCGAATCGCCTTGATTGGCGTGGGGATTTGTCGTTTGGGGGCTTGACGGGATTTTTGGGTGGTTAGAAGAGACAACGACAAAGGCAAAGGAGGAATGCGGGGGGACCTTCGACTTTGGTCAGGGCTGGCTTCTCCACTGCGCAATGGACGATGGGACCGTCCAGTGCTCCAGTCGAGATGACGATTTTTTAGGTGAGGGTTGAAGGAGACAAAGCAACAGCAACGATAGAAGCAGATCCCCTACGGGGGATGACAACGAAGAAGAACAACAGCAACGGCAAAGGCAACAGCAGATCCCTACGGGATGACAAACAAGAAGAGCAAAAGCCGCAACAACAAAAGCAAGAACAGACAGCAACGGTAGGATTGGCCTTAACTGCTTTCTCTAATGAGGGTTTATTTTCCCCTATGACAAATGGTTTTTGGTCCTACCTCTTTTCTGCTAGGATGGCGTGCTTATGGACTCTTTCCTGTCTGCGCGCCGTGAACTTCTGAAGATGGGAGGCATGGGGTTGGCCGCTGCTGCTGCCGCTGCTGTGCCCTCCGCTTATGCCGCCCCCAAGAACTCTGCTCTTACTGTGATTCCAAACATCTTCGACATCCGCACCTTTGGCGCTGTTGGCGATGGCAAGACCGTGGATAGTCCGGCCATCAATAAGGCTATTGATGCTGCTGCGGCAGCGGGTGGGGGAACGGTGCTGTTTCCGGCTGGGGCCTGGCTTTCGTTTTCGATCCGGTTGAAGAGCCACGTGAATCTTCATCTGGCACAGGGCGCCACGCTATTGGCTGCCGACTCGCCAAAGGTTGGGGAGACCACCGGGTACAACGGTGGGACATATGACGCGGCCGAGCCGAAGACCGAGTGGGACGCCTATCAGGACTACGGGCATAACCACTGGCACAATTCGCTGATCTGGGGCGAGGGGATTCAAGATGTTTCGATCACGGGGCCCGGGCTGATCTGGGGTAAGGGACTGAGCCGTGGCAGCCGCACAGGCTTTGTCGCCGAGCAGGCTGGTGTCGGCAACAAGGCGATTGCGCTGAAGAACTGCCGCAATGTGATGTTTCGCGATTTTTCGATCCTGAAGGGCGGGCACTTTGGCCTGCTGCTGACGGGTATCGACAATATGACGATCGATAACCTGATGATCGATACGGACCGCGACGGGATCGACATTGACTGCTGCAAGAACGTGCGGGTGTCGAACTGCTTCGTCAATTCTCCCTGGGACGATGGCATCTGTCCGAAGTCGAGCTATGCGCTGGGGTATGCGAAGCCTACGGAAAATTTGACTATTACGAACTGCGTGATGACTGGTTATTACGAGCTGGGCACGGTGATCGATGGCACGTTCAAGAAGTTTTCGGCGGACTTCCGGGTTCCGCGCAATGGGCGCATCAAGTGCGGGACGGAGTCGAATGGGGGCTTCAAGAACATCACGATCTCGAACATCACCTTCGAGGGCTCGATGGGTTTGGCGCTTGAGAGCGAGGAAGGCGCGTTGTGCGAGGACATCGCGATCTCGAATATAACGATGCGCGATGGCGTGAATGGGCCGTTGTTCTTCCGGCTTGGCGCTCGCCTGCGCGGCCCTAAGGAGAGCACCAAAGTCGGCACTCTGCGGCGGGTGATGGTCAATAACCTGGTGAGCTATAACTCCAGCTCGCAGATCTGCTCGATCATGAGTGGGATTCCGGGATATGCCATTCAGGATGTGAAGCTCTCGAATATTTACGTCCAGCATCAGGGCGGCGCGGCCGCCGATATGGTGGCGCTCACTCCTCCGGAGAACGTGGAAAAGTATCCGGACCCGCCGATGTTTGGGCCGATGCCGTCGCAGGGGTTCTTCCTGCGGCACCTCGACCACCTGGAGATGAGTCATGTGGAGGTGCAGCCGGTGCAGCCTGATCCGCGGCCGTCGTTCTACTTGCAGGACGTCAACCGGGCGGACTTTATCGCGGTGACGGCTCCTACGAGCGCGGAGGCTCCGGCGTTCCATCTGAATAAGGTGACCGATCTACGGATTGCGCTTAGCCGTGCCGCGAAAGATACGCAGATGGCGACGGCGGATGGTCAGACGTTGTAAGTTAATGGCTGTTGGATGGGCCCGGGCTTTAGGTCTGGGCCTTTTCATTTTTTGGAGTTGGAATTGTGACGGTGGCGGAATCTGATTGTGCGGAAGCCCCGTCCGTGTTTTCATCGGTTTGCGTACCATTGAGGAGGCAGCTATGCCATATCAGATCTCACGCGGCGGCCAGATGTATGGCCCGTATACTCTGGAAGATCTTCAGCGGTACGTTGCTTCGGGCAACGTTTTGCCCACCGACATGGCCAAGAGCGAAGAGATGGCCGACTGGGCGCCGGTCTCGCAGGTTCTTGGGGGAACGCCGGTGGCCGCTGCTGCACCGGTTTATCCGTCAGAGCCGGTTTACGCGCCGACACCGGGCTATACGCCTTCGAGTGCGTATCCCGATCCGCCGAACCTGAATTGGGGTTTGGTGCTTTTGTTCGGGATTTTGACGTGCGGGATCTTCTTTCCGATATGGGAGCTGGTGCAGACGCTTTGGATGAAGCGGGTGCAGCCGCAGACCAAGGCGATGCCGTACTACATCATCTACATCGTGCTTTGGTTTCTCTATGTCGGCAGCTCGATGGGACGAAGCGCGGCGATGATGCATGGCGATGTGCAGCATATCTCCCCGTTGGCGGCTCTGATCTCGCTGGCGATGATCGTGATGGCGATCGTGTACCGGTTCGCGATGCGGTCCTCGCTCGAGCAGCACTTCAACGGGCCTGAGCCGATTGGCTTGCGGCTGGGGCCGGTGATGACCTTCTTCTTCGGCGGCCTTTATTTCCAGTATCACCTCAACAAGATCAATGAGATGAAGCAGGCAGCGCGCTACCGGAGTTTCGGGCAGTGAAGCGAAGGGGACGGTTGGCAGCTGTCGTGGTTGCCGCTGCTCCTCTGGTGTGCGTGGGTCTGGCGGCGATGGTGCTGCTGCGGTTTCCGCCGGAGGAGTATGGGTTCTATCCGGCTTGCCCGATCTATCGGTATCTTCATGTACTTTGTCCGGGGTGCGGAGCTACGCGGGCTCTGGCGAGTCTGCTGCACGGGCAGGTGGATGAGGCTCTGCGGCTGAATTGGCTGATCGTGATGATGCTGCCGGTGCTCGCTGGATATGCTGTGGTTGGGTATCGCCGATGGCTGCGGGGATTTGCCTGGCTGCAGGTTCCTTCGGTGGCGGTCTATGGCGCGCTTGCGATTGCGGTCATCTTCGGAGTCGCGCGCAATCTGTAGCACAAAGGCAGAATGGCCCCAGCGGGCGCCGGGGCCATCGTGAGTGAGCGAGAGATTGCTTTATGCTTCGACCGTTACGGGCTCGGGCGCAGCTGATGTGGTTGCAGTACCGCCCTTGAGGTCGGTGCCGCCAGGCTTGCGGATGTCGATGCCGCCCTTGAAGAAGGCGCCGTCCTCGATGGAGATGCGAGCTGCGATAACGTCGCCGGTGAGCGAGCCTTCGCTGCGGATGTCGACGCGGTCGCTGGCCTGGCAGTTGCCGCGGACCTTACCGAGCACGACGATCTCGCGGGCTACGATGTTGGCGGCTACCTGTCCGTTGCGGCCCACGGTGACGCGGTTGCCGGGGAGGTTGATGGCGCCCTCGACCTTGCCGTCGATGTAGAGGGACTCGGAGCCAGTGACTTCACCCTTGACTACGAGAGATTTGCCGATGGTGGCCTGTTCGCCCGTGGGCACTGCGGTCGCGCCGGAGCTGCCGACGGTGGGACGTGTCGGGGTAGCCTCAAAGCTCGAAGCAGGGGGCGTCGGACGCACCGGTTCAGGGGTTGAGGGGCTGTTGCTGCCGGGCTGATTCGGTTTCCACATATTCGTTTGTTTCCTTTCGTCACTGCTCAGATGTCCCGATGCGGGCTGCATGGACGCGCCACCACAGGGCAGCACGCATTCTTTCCACGATACTACTCTGGAGTGGGCTGCGTAACGTCAGCGATCAACAAACAATCCACAGTTTTGGCCCATAGTTAGGCACCTCCAGAAGGTCTTTCCATGTACTCCGAATTAATTTCTGCAGGTAATCCCTTTTGTTCCAACTCCCTAAAAGTGGTAGAGGCATGGCGAATTGGCTCTTTGTGTGTGAAGTAGCATGACAACACCTGAAAATTCTGCGCGTGCCTGGATGTGATTCTGTGCTTGCGCTTCTTATCCCAAATCCCGGGCCTGCGCGAGCCGGACAAGCTTCAGCGAGTTTGCCCTTGAATCGGTCTATGCATTTTTGTCTGCCTTGTGTGCGGATGTTGGTTGTTTTTGCGTTGTTCGCACTCGTCCTGGAGTCTGCGTTGGCCGCGGCGCCTAAGGTTCATACCGTTACCCTTGGCGCGGTTCGCAAGGTTCCGTACACACAGCCGGATGCTACGCCGGATACGAAGTCGGATGAGACCTCCACGCTGAAGGTGCGGGCGCTGTTCGTCGACGACCGGCAGAAGGAGTGGACGATGGGGGATCTGCATGAGATCACCGACCGTACGTTTGCAATCCGTCGAGCTCTGCGTATCAACGACTCGCTGCCAACAGATGGGACTCCTCGTTGGATATGGCAACCGGGGCCATGGATCACTGTGGACAGGGTGACGGGTCACATCACTGCGCTGCATCTGCCGGACTTCGATCCCGTGGTCTCGAATGCGGTTTGGTTTCGCGACTACGCTGCGTACTGCGGAACGACGAACACAGCCAAGGGAGGGTTGTTCGCCGTCGTCGCGCAGCTTGGTGCTCGACGCGCTGTGGTGCAGAAGCTGATTGGCAAGTGGCCGCAGACGGATCGCTTTATTCCAGTGTGCCAGCCTGCTCAGTGGCAGCGACTGCCCATGCGCGTGAGCATCCAGCCTACGGGAGGCGAGGCGACTACCTACGATGTGCTGGGTACGGCTTCGATCATTGAGGAAGGCGATAACTCCGACGACAACTGAGCTACCAGATGTTTCCTGCGCCTGGCGTAATCACTGCGTTGGCCATGACGGTCTCCGCCTTCACGACGCCGCTGAATGTGGCCATGCCTGCGTTCACGTTTACCATCGCGGCGGTGAGGTTCACCTGAGACGCATTTACGTTGACACTTGTCGAAGCTGTAATGGTGATGCCGCTGGAGTCGAGACGAACGATGTTCCCGTTGCCGTCTTCGATCAGTACGGAGGGTGCGCTCTCCTGCAGGGTGATTCGTTGGCCTGCGGAGGTCTCGATGATCAACTGGTCTTTTCCGTTGACGATGGCATGGCGGCAGCAGGGAGGGATTGCGCGGGTGACCATGTTTTAGGCGCTCCTGAAGGGAAGATAACGGTACAAGGGAAATCGCTTTGCTGGCTGGCCCTATCGTACAAAGGGGACATATGCCGAGACGGTCTGACGATACCGGTTAAACTCTTCGCCGAAGCGTGAGGCCAGGAGTCCGTCCTCAGCTCTCACGCGAATCTCCGTACCCAATAGAAACACGATAAGCGCGACGAGAAACAGGAGGAGCGGCGTAACGAGAACCCCCGTACCGAGGAAGACGCATAGCATCGACGTATAGATGGGGTGGCGGAGAATGCCATAGGGACCAGAGCGGACGAGTTGGTGGTCGTGGCTGAGGGCGGCGTCGAAGCGAAGATGTCTGCCAAGGGCGCGGGTGCTTGTCCAGGAGAGGAGTGCGGCGCAGAGAAAGCAGAGGACGGCGAGCACGATCTGCCAGAGTTCGGCGGTACGCATCCAGAAATGCCCTTGCCATAGCAGCGAGTAGGCGATGACCTGAAGCACCAGACCCCAACGAGAGCGATTGTCTCTTTTCGCCGGGGCAGACCAGTTCCATCCGTTCAAAGGAAATGGAAGGAGCCAGAGAATCCATCCCGCCGCAAGAACAAGGTACACATAGACGGGCACGCGCTGGCTAACCCGCTGTGCCGCAGATGTAGGCCTCGAGATGGCGGATGGTCGTCTCCTGCTCGCTGATGACGTAATTCACCAGGTCGCCGATGGAGACGACGCCGACGACTTTCTTGTCCTCGCACACGGGCAGATGGCGAATACGGCTGTCGGTGATGATACGCATGCAGTCGCCGACGGTGTGGCGCAGGGACACAGTGATGACGGGGCTGCTCATGATCTCGGAGACCGGGGTGTCCTTGGAAGACCGGCCCTGAAGGATGACCTTGCGGGCGTAGTCGCGCTCGGAGATGATGCCGACGAGTTCGTCCTGCTGCAGGACAAGGAGCGCACCGACCTGTTTGGCCGCCATCATCTCAACGGCCTGGTAGACGGAGGCGTCAGGCGGGATAGAGGCGACCTGCCCGGCCTTCTGCTTGAGTAAAACGCCTACTGTCGTTGCAAATTCGCTCATCGGGCACCTCGGGCCTCGAATAGTAACTCGGGCGGAGGATGGTTCGCAATCAATCTCTCGATGGGGCTAGGGGGAATGGAGGGCAGTCGCTAGAAGGGGGGCCAGGCCCTTCCAGGCTATCTGGACGCCAATACACAGCAGGATGAATGCGATAACCCGAAGAATGCCATGAACCGTGGAGGGAGAGACCGTACGGGTGATCTGAGGCGCATAGGCGTAGCAGAGATAGACCAGCCAGCTGAGCACTACGGCCGCCAGCAGTAATCCGGCGCGCGCCAACAGGTTTCCGCTGAGGGTTTTCGCGGTGGCGTGGGCGCTCAGAGTGAGCATGACGACGATGCAGCCAGGACCTGCCGTTATGGGGAAGGTAAGGGGGTAGAACGCCTTATCTTCGAAGTTGTTGTTCTGGATGACGGCAGGGTTGGGGGCGGGAACCTGCTTATCGGGGGCTGCATCCGTGTCTTTCTGATTCAGCAGCGACCACCCCATCGCCGCAAGAACGAGTCCTCCAGCCAGTTGCACAATCTCAAGCGATATTCCGAAGAAGCCCAGCAGGTACGACCCAATCAACTCGATGACAAGAAAGAAGAGAACGGTGTTGATTGCAATTTGACGCGCCAGGGAGCGATAGACCTCGGGAGGCTGCATACCTACCAGGCCAAGAAACACCAGCGCCGACCCAAGCGGATTGACAATCGGCAGCAAGGCGCTGAACCCAAGGGCGAAATGTTGCCAGAGCAGAAGCATTCGGACTCTCGGTGTAGGCGGATAGATAAAGGCCGGTCAATCGGAAGTGTAGCGCACCCTCGCTGGCAAGGACGGCAGTATCATCGCTTTATGCAGACCTTCGAAGCGCTGCTCGGCGAAGCGGAAGTGGCCCACGGGCACCTGTGCGCGGGCCAGATTCTCGGTGTGCGCATGGCTATGCTTGGGTGCCAGCGGCTGGGCATCGATGATCCCAAGGGCGCAGACCGCAAGCGGCTGGTCACCTTTGTTGAGATCGACCGCTGTGCCACGGACGCGATCGGCGTCGTTACAGGGCTGCCGGCTGGGTAAGCGTGCGTTGAAGTTTCGTGACTGGGGCAAGATGGCTGCGACCTTCCTCGATCTCAGCACGGGTAGGGCGATTCGGATTGCAGCGCTGGAGTCGTCGAAGCAGCGAGCGCGGGAGCTTTACCCGGACGTGGAGCCGAAGAATAAGCAGCAGATGCTGGCTTATCGCGAGCTACCCGACGCGGAGCTCTTTACCGAGGAGTGGGTGCAGGTTCCCATGCATGCACGCGAGCTGCCCGGCTATAAGTCCGAGCGGATCGCCTGCGCGGTGTGCGGCGAGGGCATCAACTACGATCGCCAGATTGAGGTCGGCGGCGAGATTCTGTGTCAGGGCTGCGCCTTTCCTGAGACACGCTACTACCGGCCGCTCGGGCCAGAATAGCCATCCAGAGACAGCAAGGCCGGCGCGGAATCGCTTCCGCAACCGGCCATCTGAACCTCGTTTTCAGCCTTCACCAGTGAAGGGAAGGCTGTAATCTCTATCCACGATTAGCGGCGATAGTCGTAAGCGTAGCCATAGCGGTGGTCCCGCTCCCAGGCCTCGTGACGGAACCGGGCCTGCTGGCGCTCCCAGGCCTGCTGGCGGAGGAAGGCTTCGCGACGCTCCCGTTCGCAGCGGAGACGCTCGTAGTAGTCGCGGCTGTATCCGTACGGAGGATAGCCAACTTGCACGCCTACGCCGAATTGCTGTGCCTGAGCCTTTGCGGGAGTGGCCAGAACGAACGCGCCCGCCAGCATGCCAACTGTCATCGCCTTTGCAACCATCGCCTTTACGCTTGTGAGCTTCATAACAACCTCCTGCCTACGTTTGAAATGAACACTCATTCATTGCAACGGTTGCGCGCAACCTTTTCCCAAAACTGGTGTATTCATTGATCTTGTCCGTAATCGAAGTGATGTACACTACAGCCACCATGACGGTCGCCCGCCAATCCGCGATGCTGGACCTCATGCCTACCTGTTGTTGTCGCTAGCTCCCTCCGCGCTCTTCCCCTTTCTTTCTTCAAAATCCTCAGCAGCCCACGCATAGTTCGTGAGCGCAGCCGCCTCCCATAGGAGCATCTGACATGTCTTCCAAACGTTTCCATCTCTCCATCGATGCCTGGGCCATCGTTCTGTCGCTGACGCTTGCCCTGATTGTGCGCCTCGGCCTGATCAAGACCGTCGCCTGGTAGTCCAGCACACCCAAGGAGAACGCCATGGCCACCTCAGCTAAAGTCCACGACCTGCGTACCGACCGCCCGGCTCGACTTGCCGATGAGCGCGCTTCGCTTCCTTCCCTGCTGCCCGGCGTTGCGCTGCTCTTCGTTGTCGGCTATGCGGGCAAGTTCGTCGAGCACTTTCTGAACACCTATACCAAGGCACACCACATCACCTTTCCCAACATCGAATATGTTCTATGGGCCATCGTCTTTGGCGTCGTGATCGCCAACACGGTGGGGGTCGCGCGTGTCTTTCGTCCGGGTGTTGCGACCTACGAGTTCTGGCTCAAGGCTGGCATCATTCTGCTGGGAGCACGGTTCATCCTCGGCGATGTCCTCAAGCTTGGCGGCATCTCGCTGATTCTGGTCTTCGTTGCGATCACGTTGTCGATCACGTTTATGACGTGGCTGGGGCGACGATTCGCTCTGAGCCCGGCGCTGACGACGCTGCTTGCGGTGGGGTCTTCGATCTGCGGAGTCTCGGCGATTATTGCGACGCAGGGCGCCATCGATGCTGACGAGGACGACTCCGCCACTGCGATCGCCGCGATCCTTGCGTTGGGCGCCATCTCGCTGTTCACGTTCCCTCTGATCGGCCACGCGCTGCATATGTCGGATCGTGCCTATGGTCTGTGGGCCGGTCTTGCCGTCGACAACACTGCCGAGGCCACAGCGGCCGGAGCCTTGTTCTCGGATGCAGCGGGTAAGTACGCCGTGCTCGCCAAAACCTGCCGTAATGCGCTGATCGGCTTCGTGGTTCTGGCGTATGCAATTCAGTGGGCGCGTAAGGGGCTGGCCAACGCAGCTACAACAACGCAGCTCGAGAATAAGGCAGCGTTCCTCTGGAAGAAGTTCCCGAAGTTTGTCCTGGGCTTTCTTTTCATCTCGCTGCTTGCGACGCTGGGCAGCAGTACGAATCCTTCCGTGGCCGCGCTGGGATTCAGCAAGCCGCAACTACTCGCGTTGGGGAACCTGAGCCGCTGGGCCTTTCTGCTGACTTTCGCCGGAGTCGGGCTAAGGACCAATCTAAAGGATCTCTTCAGGCAGGGCGCTCGCCCGTTCCTTGTTGGAGCTGTGGGTGAGGTTGCCATTGCGGCCATTACATTGGGGCTGGTCCTCGGAGTTGACCACTTCTACCACTTATAACCTGCCCATTTCGAACGCCGTAGCAGTGTCGTCTGTGCTTGCAAGAACTGTACCGACGTACCGCGCCGAGTCTTATCCATATCCAGCCAGGAGTGTGTACGGAGCAGAGTTTCCCTTAGACGAAGAACACATCGAATCGCCAACCTTAAACTAAGCTGAATGAGCGCCGTGGGAACAGTAATTGACACTGTATGGATGGGCAATTTGGAGGTTCCGCTATGGTAGCCTCGTTTAAGTGGTTGCAGCATTTGCCAACGCTCTGCGGCCTTGAATCTCCCTATGCTAGTGGCCCCCAGAATACTGTCCGCGTGCGTTTGCTTGACCGCTTCTCTCTTTCTGACCATGGACCGGATGTGCCTTGCACAAAGTGCCGAACTTCGCGCTCCGGTTGATATCTCAAGCTCACTCCCTGATGCGCCGCAACCCCAGGACTCAACTGCGCCTGCACCTGCGCCCCCCCCGGTAACGCCAGCGCCGAGCGCACCCGAAAAGATTACGCTCTCAGGCACTCCCAAGCGCTTTCTGCGTGACCAGAAGGCGATCTGGACTAGTCCGTTGCACGTGCAGCCTCTCGACGCCATATGGCTTGTTCCTCTTGCTGTCTCGACTGGCGTGCTGATCAACAGTGACCAGCACACGATGACGCAGGCCCTCCACATCAACGCGAGCGGCCAGAGCACGGCGAACAACATCTCAAACGCAGGTATTGTCGCGCTGGGAGCGATTCCCGCGGGCGCGTATACATGGAGCCTTTTCAACCGCACTCCGCAGGCACGCGAGACAGGGTTGCTGGCCGGTGAGGCAGTAGCTAATGGCCTGGTCGTCAACCAAGCTTTGAAATTTGTCTTCCGCCGCGATCGTCCACTGGTCAACGACTCTCAAGGCAAATTCTTCAACTCCGCGCTTACAGATTCGTCCTTCCCGTCGAACCACGCCACTGCCGCCTGGGCCATGGCCGCTGTCGTCGGTGAAGAATACCCCGGCTGGCTTCCCCGGTTGACGGTCTACGGCTTGGCTACGACGGTGAGCATCAGCCGCATCCTCGCTTATCAGCACTTTCCGTCCGACGTTCTCGTCGGCAGCGCAACGGGATGGCTAATCGGTCACTACGTCTACCGCACCCACCATAACTACAGCCTTACGCCGTTCAGCCCGCGCCCGGAGATGAAAGATTATCTGGCTCACCTGGCGAGTCCGCCAACGACGTCAAGCTCCGCTTCTGCTTCTAATGCTGTTCCCGCGTTACAGCAATCGGTGGCCGGTTTGCCGCCTGATCCGATCAGTAATCGTCACCCGCTGCCCTTCGATCCTGATCCTGACACGATCGGCTCAACCAACGTTCCCATGGACAGCTGGATCTACCCTGCGCTGGAGCGCTTAGGCTCAATGGGCCTGATTCCAACGCAGAATGTCGGAATCCGTCCATGGACCCGCCAGGAGTGCCTGCGCCAGCTACGACAAGCAGAGGAACTGGCTGAGCGTCCGGATGGTTTCAGCTCGGGCCTGGTAGCCGAAGCTCATCGCCTGATAACGGATCTGCACCACGAACTTGCCGATGAGCCGGCTTCCTACGCGGCATTGTCCTGGGAGTCCGCCTACGCTCGGTATGGAACCATTGCAGGACCAGCATTAGCCGATAGCTACCACTTTGGCCAGACCTGGTGGAACGACTTCGGCCGCCCTCTTGGCCGGGGCAGCAGCTTCATCGCCGGACTCTCCTACCGCGCTCACTATGGCCGCCTCTTTTTTTACGACCGGCAGGAACTGCAGCACAGCCCAGGAAATCCTGCAGAATCGCCCGAAACCAACGCCCTCATCAATACGTTGGATCAATTTATCGACAGCCCGATGATAGTTCCCGTTTCGGCTCGTGCGGCCTATGACAGGCAACGCCCGATCGAGCTGTATGGAGGCGTTGCCTTCGCAGGCAATGCACTTTCCCTCGGCAAGCAGGAGCTGTACTGGGGACCGACTACGATGGGTCCACTTGCCCTCTCCAGCAACGCGGAGCCTAACTACAACCTGCGCTTTGTATCGACGCGTCCTCACCCGTTGCCCTTCTTTCCATCGCTTGGGACCTACCGCTTCGACTTGGTCCTGGGCAAGCTGTCGGGACATTCGTATCCAGCACGTCCTTGGTACAACGGGCAAAAAGCAAGCTTCAACTTTGGCGACTACCTGGAGATCGGCTTCACGCGCTGGTCCGTCTTCTGGGGCGAGGGACATCCCATTACGCTTCACAGCTTCAAGGAAAACCTCTTTAGCTTCAACTCCACCGGAAGTTACGTGGGGAATGGCGCCGCTCCCTTCGGCGACCGTAACGATCCGGGCGACCGCAAGAGCAACTTCGATTTCCGCTACAAGCTGCCGTTTCTGCGCAAAGCTAGTCACGTTGTACGCCGATGCCTACTCGGACGATGACCCGAGCCCCATCGACGCGCCACGCCGTGCCGTCTGGAACCCGGGAATTTATCTCGCGCGGTTACCTTTCCTGCCGCATATGGATCTACGCGTGGAAGCAGTCAGTTCGACCGGCCTCCCGAGTGATTACGGTGGACAGCATTTTTTCATCAACAATCAGTACCTGGATAGCAATACCAACAAGGGCTTTCTGCTGGGCAACGCCATCGGCCGCGACGCCAGCGCCATCGAAGGTCGAACGAGCTACTGGTTCTCAAGTCGAACCCGGATTGAGGCAGGTTATCGCCAGAATAAAGGCGGCTACGGCCTTTCTGCCCGGTGGCGGCACCATCACAGACGGGTTCGTGAATAGCTCCTTCGCCATCAACCGCCATTGGACCGCCCAGGTCTTTACTCAATATGAGCGCTTTCTTGATTCCGTCCTACATGAAGGGTTCGCAGCACAATACCAGCGGTTGGCTTCAGATCACGTGGAATCCGGAGCTTCGCGATTCGTCATTAGCCGGATGTCAGCCTGATGGAGGACGACCTTCGCTGATCCACTAGCTGGATCAGCAACCCTCGTCTCGCCGCACCAGCAACACCACTGCGGTTCGCCAGCCCCGATATTTGCATTACGTGCTTTTATTTCGTCGACTAGAAGATGGAGCAGGTCAGTCCAATTCTCTAAGGTTCAATCGCCTTGACCAGCTTCCGCATTTTTAACCCCAGATTCTGCCTCTAAATTCTATGGGGGAGTTGCGCTGTGGCTTAATAATTTAGCTTTGGACGCCGCTACTGCGATTCTGTTGTGACCGTTCAGATTTGGGTGAATTCCATCTGGCTGGGAGTCCGTGAGTGGGTTATATGTCTCGGGGTCGATTGCGTCAATTCCGACAACCTGCAGTCCATCACCAGCAAGCTCCGACACCATCTGTTTCCATTCATCATAGTAAATAAGTGTTGTCGCCTTAGTCATGTTGCCAAGGCTCACTCTAATTGAATTGGAGAGGTTTGAAAGAGAATAGACCAGCGGTCCGTTAGTTGCTGGCGCCTTAAAACCCACCCCCGCCGCATAGAAAACGTAGCATCCGGTGATCGCCGGATTGGTGCAGGTGTAAACGATAGTGTGCTTCGAGTTCTAAGGTTTGGCACGCGAACGAAGTTCTGGATCATCACCCCTGGTGCATCCAACCTCTGGTCAAAGATGGTTGATTTGCTAATAGGATCAGTTACCAGATTTCCATCTACGCTAACAGTATAAGTCGTGAGATCTCCGCCTATATTACGGGCTGAAGCTAGATAAATTGTTGTTCCCATCACGGTGAAGGTTTTTGTCGCCCCGGCTGTAAGGGTGTACGATCCAGCAGAGTTTTGTATTGCATTGATCCAAATGCCAGTGTTCGATGCGACAACGCTGTTGCCTCGAACTTTATTAGACTCTGGAATAGCCAGCCAAGCAGTTTGCGCCTCGATGCATCCACGTACATAAGCGACACGATACGGCAACGGACCATAGAGCGCCTGATCGTTGCGGAAGTGCCCGTAAATGTTAATACTCGTTGCGTCAATATTCAAATCCCAGATGGAAAGCGAGGTGCCCTGGTAGGTGAGGTCAGCACAGTCTGTTCCACCATATGCCTGGTTATTTAACGTCCATCCCATCGCGTTCGCGAAAAACTGAGGCCATGCGTATGGGGGATGACAAGTAAGCGTAAAGCATCCCGAAACACCATAGCCTTGTGTCTGGGAGTTGCCCCATGCGTAAATTGTTGGCCCGCTCGTTGTGGGCACGCTCCTAAAGCTGCTTATGAGCGGAGCACAACCTGCCAGAGCGAGGTCACGGAAAGGACCGGGCCATCAATAGTCGTCGTTCTTCATCTTTACAACGTCTGCTGTTTAGCAACTCAGGGTCATTATCACGTCTGGTGAGCCTCGGGCTTCATCTGTTTAAGGCCGGGCAATGGACGCAACAGTCTCCTAGTCAGCCAACTGTCATAGCCTTCGCTTCCGGAATGATCGCCGCATCCGTTTGTGTAGTGGTACCTCAGCATAAGCGCAAGAGACGCCCATAAGATGGGTCATGGAACCGACGACGTCCAAGATGGAGATGCAACCCATGGATTCTCCGATCACCCGCAAGGAGTTCTACAAGCGCCTCGCATTGTCCTCTCTTGTTGCTGCCGTCTACACGACGCTTGACTCCCCCCACCAGCTCACGCCAGCGGAGAGGTGAACGAGACTCAATCTGCATCCGCCGTGAAGCGATCATCCACACAGCCTGTCCACTTGCCCGGCCAAGACATGGTCACAAGTGTCAAGAATTATGGCGCAAAAGGTGACGGTGTAACCGATGATACGGCACAGATTCAACGCGCCATGCAATCGAACTCACTGATATTTTTTCCTGCGGGAAGCTACCGCGTATCCAAGGCGATTCAATTGAACTCTCTTCAAAATGTTCATATCTGGGCTACTGGTGCAACTCTAATAAATACAGCGTTGAACAATCATTGTTTCCAAATCGATCAATGTGAATTCGTCACTATAACTGGGGGCAAATACACACGCTCAGCCAAGCCCGATGCCTCTTGGCCGACCGACCACCATTGTTTTTTTGTAGCAAATTGCAAGGACCTCATCATACAGAATGTGTTCATCGACGGTTCTCCCGGCATGGGAATAGGTATCGCAAATGGGGTAAACGTCAAAATACTGAATAACATCATTAAAAACACAACGCGTGACGGCATTTACAGCCATTACTCAGTTAATGTGCTCTACAGCGGAAACTACCTGGAGAATATAAAGGATGATGCCTTGAGCATGCACGATTATGGATTTAATGCTGACAAGCAGACGATTATCGCGCTCGGATATCCGCAGGCTGGCAATAGCATCATTACCAATAACAGAATCAAAAATGCCATGCGCGGCATAGCATCGATTGGTCTGCAATCGCTGACCATCACTGACAACGTCATCGAGCACGTGGTCAATTGCGGGATCGAGGTATATAACACTGTCGAAAGCTTTGAAGGACCTGATGCCTTGTACGGGATGTCATCATCACTGGCAACGTGATCTCTTACGCGTGCCTCAAAGATTTTCCAATAATGGGCAAGTTGCAGAGTGATGGAAACCAGGGCGGAGGAGGAAAGGCAGCTCTCACGGTAGGTTCATTTGGTGGAGATTATCAATATGGGGTCGGAAACAAACGACTTTCAAATATTTCAATTACTGGAAATATGGTTAACTACTCTGCTGCGGATGCCTATTTCCTCAACAATATTGATGGCCTGACTTTTAGTAATAACTCCGCGCGAAACTGTAACACCTCACCGTTTCCGCCGCATACAGGCTATATCGTCGAATGCTGGTCGTGTACGAACCTCTGCGGATTCAACAATAATGTCACTGACAGCAATTCGCCTTCGAATATAATCGCGGGATATCGAGTACGCAACACTACTGGATCTATCGGCGGGTGGTTAGGTTCCGCATACGTTGTGTATTCGGGTTCTACGGCAACACCTAAAATTCTGTATTAGAAATTTGCTTCCGCAGAATCTTGCACAGAGAGAGAAAATAATTCCCCCACTTTCTATGCTCATGCAGCCTGACTTTTGTGCTTGAGATTCAAGTGGACAATAAAGACTGCATTGTGAGTCGAATCCCTTTTTAGTAGACGCATCTAAGGCAGTTCAAATATAAAGGCTTACGAAGCCAAAAAGCCGGCCAGATTTTGCAAATACTGGTTGTCGAGGGGCTGCTTTGGCGGCGCGGTTTCCACCATCACGTCACACTCTCGGATGCAAAGTAAAATCAACATGCTGGTAGTGCTTTTATTGAGAGCTGCTGCTCGCTGCGCGTCCTCGAGCTTCGGGGCTCCTGGTCCCTTGATGACCCGCTTGTCCTTACTAAACTTCAGCTCCAACAGCTTAACGCCATAACGTATTCCCACCGCCCAACGGATCAATTGCTTCGTGATGGCACTTGATCCGAAATAGTCGTAGTGATCACTGAAGTCTATGAACCCCTGATGTTGCAGTCGCAGACTCTTCTTCGCGACTTCGGTTAACGCTTTGGCTGCCGTAGTGAATGACCTCTGCCGAAGGCGTGTAGTATAGCTTTCTACCTTTCTTCATCAGCATGTAGCAATAAGCCAGATCGACCTGATACATCGGGAAGAGTTCGTCCAGCACGCCATCCTGTTCCCAGATACTGCGTCGGATTACGAATGCAGTGCTACCAATAAACTCTACCAGTTGCTCCCTCGAATAATCGAAATGGCTTGCATAATAGCTCTTGGATACAGCTCCATTCGGAAATAATTTGTGCCAATTCAGTCCCTGCAAGATCATCATGCGCAGATTAGCAAATGTACGTACGCAATGCTGCGTGGTGCCGTCGGGATTGAGTAGCCTGGGTCCACAAGCCGCAGCATCCGGGTGGGTATCCATAAAATGAACAAGCCCACTGAACGCGTTGGAGGTAATCTCCGTATCGCTATTTAGTAGACAGGCATATCGAGCACGGACATCTTAATTCCGAGATTGTTATTCTTGGCGTACATCAAATTTACCTTATTTCGTACAAGAAGAACTTGCGGAAATTCAGCGGCGACCATGTCCGCGCTACCGTCAGAAGAGTTGTCGTCTAACACAATTACTTCAAACCCGATGCCGGTCGTGTACCGATAGATTGACGTAAGCATTGCCGGAGTAGGCCTAGCGTATTGTAGTTCGGTATAATAATTGTCAGATCTAATATCGGTTCCATCTCTACCTCTTTTACCCACGTCATGCTTACACTGCTTCGGGTAGTCTAAAGTAGTTATATATACCACTCTGCTTTCGTCACATGACAAGTCAATTTTATAGTGCGTCTCGATAGACCTCCAAGGTTTGGTCGGCGGTACGCGACCAGTTATATCGACACACCTGCCGGTAGCCTCTTGTTTTCATCTCTTCAATACCACTTCTATCCGATAGACATCTCTGTAGTGCAATCGACAAGGCACCAGGATCTACGGGATTGAAGTAGAAGGCCGCGTCGCCGCAGATTTCCGGCATCGACGACGTGTTGGATGTCAAGACGGGACATCCCAGACCCATGGCCTCCAAAGGAGGAAATCCGAAACCTTCGTACAATCTCGGATAGACAAAGAGTGTCGCATCACGGTAAAGCGAAGCGAGCAAATCATCCCCTGCCTTAGGAACGGCTCGAACTCGATTACTGATTCCGAGCTTTTCTATTTTAGCCACTTCTGCTCCAGTGAGCGGGCCCCCTCCAGCAACTATTAATTCATAGTCTTGCGATACTTTGGAAGCTATATAAGCACCCAAGAGTGCCATGAAGTTCTTATATGTTCCACGCGCTCCAACGAAAAGTAAATACGGCGAGGATAACGACATTTCTACACCACAATTCGGAAAAGGAAATGGAGCAAATCCATGATATATTACCTGCGTTTTTGCTCATCCACCCTATAAAACCGCATCAGATCCCGTCGACTAGACTCTGATATACAAATAATGGCATCGGCCTGAGCATATAGCCGCTTCCTACTTTTGAGGATCATAGAAGTATTACGGAACAGATGGGGAAACAGTTCGTGTATGCAGTCGTGATGGGTAACTACCAATCGTTTCCTGCGAATCATAGGGAGGGCTCGATAAATGGTGGGATGATAGATGTCAAAACGCTGCCCGAAAACACCCAATGCGTTCGAAAACGCCTCATTCACCAGATATCGAAGCATCCCAGGAGCTAGCGTCGTGTTACTCGCAAGGACCCGCGTATGTTCACCTGCAAGCTGATCAAATGGAAAGACTGAGGCATTCAGTCCAAGTGCGATCTCAAGATCAACACCCTCTCTGCCCTGCAAGTGACGGGTCAATTCATGAAAATATCTTACGCTCCCGCCCGCATCAAAAAGCGAAAACACTTGGTGATCATAAAAGATTTTCATTTTGTATTTAACACGCTCAGTGAAATTAAACCACGATTACGACCATTTTTGCCAATCGATCCCTGACTGAACTTTAGGTGCCACCTTGGGTACGATAGGACCGCTCTCTTCTCGATCCAATGTCCACAAGCAGCAGTTCGGCTATGGCTTTCCGGCCCATCCACAACACCCTCGCAGTACTCACGCCGTCGCACTGGATGCTTCCGGGTTCATCGTCACTTCTACGATCGCCACTTTCCTCCCGTCGTCTGTCGTCCGCCGTCCCGACTCGCGCCCTGCTCCTGTCTCTATTCGTATCGATCACAACGCAATCGTCCCGACTCAAACCGCTTGTCCGTACGGCGAGATCAGGACCCTCACGATGCGCTTTGTTTAGTTTTTCTCCTAGGTGGACAGGAAAACGGAGCATGAAGAGAAGGATATAGCGGAACTCTGATCGTCGAGTTTGAAAACAGAGCAAGAGACGAGAGGAAAACAGCAGACTTTGCCGGAGACCACCCCGGGGCGAGGCCTATAGCTGGGAGCCAATGTTCGAATATTGGTAAACGAGCACAACTTAGAAGAAAATAACCCGGAATCGTTCGACAAACTTTCCGAGCCAGTTATTTGGACGCGTATTGCAGCCCGATGCTTAGCGGGCAAAATATAACATGACACTTGCAATCATCTATCTCAGAGGAAGCCAAGCGCGTTCGCCGAAAATATCTCAGCAAACTAGACCAGCCAAAACTAACCCTAGACATGGCACCCTTAATTTAAGGTATCGCGAATCCCTCTAATCGATAATTTGACCTAATCTCCACTTGAAGCCACGCCACTTTCCCATCAGCCAAGCGATAGCTAAGCATTTCCAGCCATAGTTTTTAGCAATAATCCCCAAAAATTCGGATACAGCAGCATTCGTAGGCACACCTGATATCCCGCCGGTAAGATGCAGCGCAACCACACGATTGAAAACCGCGATGCGTGCCTTGCTAAGCAACATGCGTTGATTCACATCGAAATCGGCGAAAATTTTATACTTAATATCGTACATGGGAAATATCTCCCTTCGAAAAAACGTCCCTTGATGATGCAGGGTATTGTCGAACAGCAGGGCAATTCCCGAAGACGGCCGAAACTCATATTTCCCGTCAATCGAGACGCGGAACGCTGCAATGTCTATGTTTTGAGCGCTCGCAGCCTCAAGCTCTTCTAAAGGAGCGTGTAAAAGCCTGTCCCCAGCGTTCAGATGGAGCAAAAATGTACCACGCGCGGCAGCAATGCCTTTATTCATCGCATCGTAGATTCCTCGATCAGCTTCGCTAATCCAATAATCTATTTTTGAATCATGCTGACGGAGTAAATCGACAGTCCCATCCGTCGATCCGCCATCAACAACGATCAATTCGATTTGCTCATTCTTCAAACAAAAAACACTTTGTAATAAAAGCGGCAAATCATCATGAGCGCGAAATACCACAGTTATGATTGAGATCACGGGAGCTGTCTCGGTCATCAGCTCTCGCAAGCGACAGCCGCCTTCTATCCTAGTAGACATTAAGCAGATCTTACCGTATTTTCATCGCAAACATCTAGGCTTAGCGAACATGAAAACACTCACCGTGAGCACCGAATGGCTGGCGTCGAAGGCCGGAGACATGGACGATACAGGGCAGGTCTAAAAGCTAAAACTGCTCCTCGAGCACCTGGGGTTTCTGTGCGATGCGCTGAACACAGCCATACAAAGAGGCTATAGTTTTTCATCGACCTAAGAGGCGTCTCTGATTTCGGCAGGGTCCGGGCTTTTGTAAATTACACACCCCGTGAGCCACATAAAATTTCCACTTCACCCTCAAAGAACACCGTAGCCATGCGCTAGCCGAGTCCCATATACAGATCGAAGTAGGTCTCATCCGGATTGGGACACAAACTGTAACTGAAAAATTCGGATCATAAACGATAGAGTCAGGTTAGAGTAACAAACTCGTCCCCTAAATAAAGAGGTTGTGTCCGTATCAATTTTAAAATTGAAAATAAATAAAATCGGTATGCCCAAACACTCCAAAAAATACAATGCTGTAAATACAGCCGTAATAGCACAGAATACGAAAAGGACGATGGTTCCACAACCGTGGCGTGCGGTGAGGATGCATAATATACCATTCAACAATGAACATGATGAGAATGAAGAAAGCCAGAAATGGACTATCTGCTCTTGGAATTCCACCGATAGCAAGCGTCATTGAGTCGAAATGACCAATTAAAAGCAGATGCCTAAAGATGTACCACGCGGTATTTATATCTTTTGCGCGAAAAACAATCCAGCCTACAGTCACAAGGCAAAATGTAAGAATAACTTGAAGCAATTCTGTCAGCTTTGGCGCTCGATCTAGTCGAAGAACCCTGTGCACGTTTACACGTAAGTTCTTCGTTACCTGCGAACTGACAAGAAATACCGCATGAAGAGCTCCCCAAACCACGAATGTCCAGCTTGCTCCATGCCATAGGCCGCTCAGGATAAAAGTGACAAGGAGATTGCCATAATGGCGAGAAATTCTTACTCTGTTGCCCCCTAGAGGGATATAGACATAATCTCGAAACCAAGTGGAGAGTGAAATGTGCCAGCGGCGCCAAAATTCCCCCACTGACCGGCTGAAATAAGGTTGTGCGAAATTTGTTCGCAACTCGTACCCCATCATTCGCGCGATACCTAGCGCGATGTCCGAATATCCAGAAAAATCGCAGTAAATCTGGAGGGAGAAGGCCATAGTAGCAGCCATGAGTTCGGGGCCAGAATAATTTTTGGGAGACGAGTAGACTAAATTGACAAAACCGGCCAGCGAATCTGCGATGACCATTTTCTTCGCAAGTCCCCAAATAGCCTGAGCGATACCAGACCGAACCCGCTCAGGTCGGAGTATTGGATCACGATGAAATTGTGGTAGCAATTGATTAGGTCGTTCGATCGGACCGGCAACCATTTGAGGAAAAAACGCTACATAAAGTGCATAATCGAGAAAATTCTTTTCAGCGGTCGCCCTTTTTTTATAAACATCAATTGTGTAACTCATTGCTTGAAAGGTGTGAAAAGAAAGGCCAACGGGCAAAATTATATGAAGCAAAGGTATGTTGTGGTGGAAACCTATAAAGCTCAGCACTTCAGTCAAGGACGTGCTCAAGAAATTGACATACTTGAAAACAACCAATAAACCAAGATTACATAAAAGACTCAAGAACAGATACGACTTTCGCCAAAATAAGGCTTGACTCTTTTCGATCATTATTCCCGCAACAATAGCCTCAAGAAGCGTGGTGCCCAAATCACGACAATATATTTTGTACTCCAACACATATAAAAGTAGTAGCTGGCAATGAGAAGGAAAAGTTTTCTGGGAATTCCGCGAAGGATTAGTAATAGCCCCCAAGTGACGACAAAAAATATGAAAAATTGGAAACTGTTAAATAGCATCTTCAGTGCCCATTGCCTTCCTCATTCGCAATAAGGCGGTATATGGCTTGAGTGTAAATTCGCGCTCCGTAGCCGTTCAGGTGTGCCGGGTCGGAGAACATTCGGTTGGGGTAGGAATAGTAGTCTGGTCCCGACAACTTGCAGGATGAGTGTGCGCGAAGAATGTCAGCGAACTGATGGTCGATTTGCGGTGCTGGAGCGCGTTCACCCATACGCAGATACTGCGGAACAAAATAGCACCGTATGTGGTGACTGTTGATAATTTTATCTAGCTCTTTGAGTTCTTTGCTATCCTCATCAGCGGTTCGCAGCGCTACATCGTTTGGCCGATCGGCGGATAGATGATAGTCATCCGGAAGCCTATCGCCTGGGTAATGACTTTGCTCCGAAACGAAATAATACCCTCTATCTGCTATCATCTTCATCGCATTTTCACGAGATGTGCTATAGAAATTTATAGGTCCGCCATGCGCCCGAGAAGTAATCAAGAAACTCAGCGTGTCGCGAAGCAAGAAGCGAAACGGAAAAAGTTGCTCTGCAATGTCGTGATCCCGTTGGAATGGGTCGAAGATGCTGAAGTGTTGTTGGGTAGGCTGCCAGGGTTGTGTTAGTAGTAAAATATCCGGTATAACTCTGGCCTTATCAACCATTGCTTTTAATTGCGGTACAAAGACTTCTCGAGCTGGGTATCCGGAGTTATAGGAGTAATAACTTAGTCCATTAGTGGCAGCCATTTCGTCGAAATAGTCAGGTATAAATCCCGCTAGCACTTTACTATTACCGAAGATCATGACGCGGCACTTATTATGCTCCGTAGGGAAAGTTTTGCCTTTCATCTCCTGGGTAAGTTTAGCTCGATAGACCACGTCGGCACCGGCACTTAGATATGGGAACATCCGAAATATGCCATAGAATATGATCCACACGAAAATTAGACCCACCAAATGCCGAACGGTCATCCAGATAATGTGTCGCTTTTGAATCAAAGATGTGCTATCGGTCGTCTCGGCCAATTGACCGTTTTCCAAATCAAACTCTTGATAATCCATAATCGCAGTAGTAGCGTCCCCCTACAAAGCAAGAACTGTTTGTTTCTCAGGAGTTTTGACGCCTTGCGCCTCTATTCCTATGCAAAAGTCCACGCTGCGTCATTTCTAGCAGGGATTGCTCATATGCCCCTTGCATCGGTTCCCTCTCACTTGCCCATTGAAGAAACTTCTCTAACCCTTTTTTAAAACTCCAAGATGGCTCATAACCCAATATCGAATGAGCTAATCCTAGATCTGCCATGCCATGCCTAATATCACCCTCCCGGAAAGCACCTGTGATCTCAACTTCGGAACGATCCCCATAGAAGGAATTTATCTGATTGGCCACTGCATGAACAGTAGTTCGTTCTCCGGACCCTACATTAATAGCATGGCATCCAACGATTTCACTTTCGATGCAACTCGTTGTAGCCCGCACAACATCGTCGACATAGACGAAATCGCGGCTCTCCATGCCATCTTCAAAGATTTGGATTTGTCGACCGGTTCGAGCGAGATTAGAGAAAATTGCCAAAATTCCCGTATAGGGATTCTGTAACGACTGCCCCGGCCCATAGACGTTCTGGTAACGCATTGCAAAAGAAGGAATTCCAAGGACCTGGCCAAACATGAGAACCATCTTTTCCTGAACGTGCTTGGTCAAACCATAGAACGAAGCCGGTTGAGCGGGGGCCGTTTCGGAAGTGGGCACAGTCTTACATGGCTTTGCGCAATGCGGACAAACAGGATCGAACTGCTTGGAACGTTTTTCTTTCTCGCTCCGAGAATTAGGATAGACAAGACCGTCAGATTCACAAAAATATGCGCCTTCACCATAGATGGCACGTGAAGACGCAACCACGACCCGTTCAATTCCATACCCGGGATTCTTTGCGAGAATGTCATACAGTAGGGCGGTCCCGGAAAGATTTGTATGTTCGTAGCGGCTTACTTCATACATGGATTGCCCAGTCCCTGTTTCAGCTGCTAGATGTATCACACAGGATTGCCCCTGCAGAGCTGATTGGAGAAGTGAAGGATCCGCAACATCCCCTCTCAGCAGTCGCACATTTTCTTCGATATCTTTCGGTAATGCAGAATTACCTGCATGCACCTGAGGTAGAAAATTATCTAAAATAGTGATCTGATGACCGAGTAAGAGGAGATGCCGGGCTAGATGCCTGCCGATGAAGCCGGCTCCGCCGGTAATAAGTATCTTCATATCCAATTTAGTTTAGCTCATTCATAACGGTACTTGCGCCGCAAACTTTAAACTTCGATAATGAGCGCCGGGTCCCACAATTTTTCTGATCATTGGCGCGCGCCAATATAGAGCTACGATTTAGCTAGCGCTAAGGTTGTTTCAACCAGAGCAGAGGAAATCTTTGATGAGCAACACGCCTATGCAACCTCTGATGATGTGTCGTAGAAGCGGATGTACAGAGCCGAGAGATTGCAGTGTGTGAGATTTGTGGCGGATTTTGATGTAGGAGTTAGCCCCGAAGAAGTGTGTGCTGGTAGAGGTTGGCCAGGGCGAAGGCAGCGCAGAGCCGGATGTGGTTCTGCGCCACGCGCGGGATATGCCCCCCATCGCACCAAAGATACTAAAACCATGTAGACCAGCTGCACCGGAGCAGGAATCTGTGCGGGGCGCAGCAATGCGCATCCCTGCCGCGATAGTGCCGGCGGCAGTTCAAGCCGACCCCAACGAATGGCGTGGATCAGTGGATACGATCACCCGGTAGCCGGAGTTTATGGGGGCCTTGGGAGTGCCAGTTGACGGTAATGTTCCGGATAGCCGAGTGAATGCTGTCGGTTGGACCGATAGCTGTACGAGTTTGCAAACATAAACGCTCCGCTCATTGGCAGTGAAAGCCAAGCGAACGAGGTCAACTCATTCAGAGATGGAGGCGCGCGATGGTTCAGCCATACCCTGCGGAGTAAAAAGAAAATCTTCTGCGCCCTTCGAGGTTACAGAATATCCAAGTGAATCCATGAGTTCGATCGTTTGCGCCCGGTTTGAACTACTCCACATCTCGCAAAACACAAGAGGACGAAACAACAGTAGCAGCTCTCTTGCACCATTCAGCACTTGGTACTCGTGACCCTCAACGTCGATCTTGATGGCATCTACACGCTCAAAGGAAAACGAATCTAGCGCACGCATACGCACATCGACTGTTTTAAATGAAGGTAGGTCTTTTACAGTGGGATTACTAAATTCCTCGGAGACGACATGACTGAGCCCTGTTTTTATTAATCCGTCCATCATCGGAATCGTCATCGAAACTTGTCCTTCTTTGTCTCCTATCGCAATGGACTGTATTTGCATGTTTTTTATTGAATAAATTGATTTCACTCGATGCAGTACTTTTACGTTATGCGGCACCGGCTCAAAAGCTATCATATTAATGTCAGGTCGCCGTCTCTTCGCGATAGCGCAGGTGATGCCAATATTGGCCCCGACATCGAGCAACGTCCCCCCTTGGGGGATCGTCGCCAGCCACTCCTGGAAATGGGGCTCGTAGCTCCGGTGGATGTTCCATAGCGCTGATATTGTAAGGAACCAGTCAGGGCCAAAAACAGAAAATATAGCGTTTTTAATGGCTCGTAACATCTTCCCGATTTTACACACAGTGGGGGTCACTACACCAACGTCAAAAATCGTACGCGATATGCGGCAGGTAGTAGCAGGTGAGGGTCCTGTGCAGCCAAGGAACAGCAAACCACACTGGCCCCAAGAGATGCCCTGTGCATCGCGAGGTGCACGGCGAAGCGTTGACAGGGGAGTCTGTAGGCCAGCCATTGAGCCGCGAAAGCTTTAAATCAGTTCGGGGTACCGTCGTTAGCCTGACGGAAGGCAACAGAGACGGGCGTAATTGCGAGGGCCTGAGCGGCCCTGCGTAGTCTTAGACCCTGGCATGCAGGTACGCTCTCTGCGCGGGGAACCGGGAGATTCCGACCTGACCGATCCATTTATCGGCTTCGACTCCTCGTCTTTCTGATGAGATCGCCCCGCGAACGGGCTACTGGTGCATAGTCTGATCTGCCAGCCTGTGCAGAACGGCCATGTCAAGAGCGATGAGACAGAAAAAACGGAGACACACACTCTCTAAATACTGGCGCATTCAACCGTAAAATATCGCTGGGCTGAAAAGTTAAAATGGATAACTGAAGGATAATCATGAGAATAGTGAGGAAATCAGAAAAAAACATAAATCCTATGCAGCCCAGCAAGACAGCCGAAGACAGATAGTCTGCGACTGAGCGATTACCTGCGCTAATATAGCCCGATATAAGTCCCCATACATAATTGATAATAAATATACCGAACACCCACAGATCCAGGTAGTACTTTGCAATATATGTATGAACTCCATCAATAATATTTTCGCTTCCCAAGATCTCCCGTCTCTAAAATTTGGTCTGAGAATCCGGGAATCATTGAGTAGAGAAAATGAGCTGAGGGATGATCGTATTTGTATACATGAATGATCCAACACAGGTTGGAAATCGGTGTCGATATATATGAAATTAGCCAGATATATGCTGTCGGCCAATCGTAATAGTCAGTTTTTAATCTTTAGGTAGCGAAGCATAGCTTCGCTACCTAAAGAACTGCGACCGTTTCCGATTATGTCGGATAAGATAACAGCGACACACAAAGTCGATAGCGCAACTAAATAGATCTTTTTTTTGCTCAGGTTCGTTCTGAAAGAAAAGACTATGAGCGCTTGGAAAAGCATAATCAACACGAAACCGCGAGAAGCATAACCGAAGGGTACTAGAAGCCCACCGATATAGAGAATCCATCTGCGAAAGGCAGATATTTCTAACGGTGCCGAAACGAAGAGTGCCATAACCGATGAAAAGAGAACCTGCCTCAAGGAACCGTATTCCTGATAATTAAGAGTGTCAGCCCCAAAAAAACCAAATATAGGAGGTAGCCCATGTAGCTTCAAATTCATGATAATGATAGCTATTGCTATTCCAGAGGCCGCTAAATGAAAACGTCTTAGCTTCTTAATATCAATCTTGTAATGGTTCGGACCTATTGGACTATACCCCACGGCAAAATATGCTGAACGAATTGAGATAAGTCCGATCAGAAATGAGACCAAAGAGCAGGCGAAGACTAAAAGGGCAAGTGATAGATCGGGATAGGATGTGTAAGATATATGAAGTTGAAAGCATGTCAACATAAGCAACCAGACAGCGAGAAACAGCCGTAATGGGCTGCAGTAGAAAGGCAAGTCGGCCGAGCTTCGGATTTTGAATATCTTTGAAAACATAGACTTGCTTACCTCCCTTGTAGGACTTACAGATTTTTGAAAAACTGTGTTCTTTACTACAGAGAGGATTTCCATTTCTGACAAATGCGATCGGACTAGACGTTCGTGCAAACAAATCCGGTCATTTGATCGACATAATTTATTAACGATTCGGAGCGCATTTTCCAGAAGAGCGTCATAGCCTTGTTTTTGTTCGGTTCGTCCACTCAGCGACACGCTGTTTTCTTGGCGTTAGCAACCTCCGCTTCAACTCTGCGATGGTTGCTCTTCGGAAAACAACCTCTTCAGGATTAAAGATATTTTTGCATGCTCGACCTGCAAGGCGTATCATCCGCTCTAGCCTTGCAAGAGGCTTCATGTTGAGGTCCCAGAAGGCACATTCATCGAATAGCATATCCTGATACCGTTCGATATTCATTCTTTGATGTTTCTTTAGAATAGAAAACTCATGATGAATGAGGATGCCCCCAGCGACAAAAACTCTCTTCCCAAAACGATGAAGTTGATGGAAGAGGTTTATATCGCTTACATCAAGCGGAAAGATGGGATTATAACCGCCGAGCTGACTTACCGCTGATGCTCGGACGATAGCTGCTGAATTCACCGCATACGTCGCTTGTTCGGATACACCGATAAAGCCGGGGAACCTGCGAGGCAGTACCCCTCCCACGAAATGAAAGGGAGATAGAATTCGACCGTCGCCGACAACCTGAGGAACGATCGCGGCGATCATCGGGCACGACTCAAACTTGTCAACAAGTGCTCCGACCTTTACCAGAAAATCTAGAGGAAGCGAGGTGTCCTGATCAAGTGTTATGAGCCAATCATAATGCTCCTCTCGAGCAATCTCCAAGGCCCGATTATAAGCCTGCGCTAGTCCCGGATTACTCGGGGGCCGCCTCATACTGTACTCCTTCGGGGATATGGCCAGGGTCTTGGCCTTCTGGAGTATTGTCCCATATCAAAATACCAAGACTGACTGAAGTTCCCGAGATCAATGCAGATGCATCGATCAGTGTTCGAAAGCTAGGCGATTCACAGAGAGGGCGCTTATAAATCACGATGGCAGCCAATAATCTGGTGATCGATTTCTTATACTGCATCTCTGTCGACTCGGGCATCACAGCTTAAGTCTACCCTATAGTAGAGCTCACATTCAGAAGGCAACTTTGAGATCAAGCCTGTAACGTTTCATTATAAGCGAAGCACCCCGCTGAGTTGATCCAACCTCGCCGCGAACTCGGGGATCCGCCGCATACGTACAAATGCCTGAATCATAAATACCGAAAGGCATGCAATAAAAAATCCGATGGCGCCGAAGCCTACCGTCATTAACATGCGGGGAGGTCCAGACCTCCTATCAGGAGGTGCGGCGCGATCGACTACCTGGATGATCGGAGCAGCTTTCGCCTCATCAATCCTGCCGGCCTCGTACTGCTTTGATAAGAACTCGAATAGGCTCTCATGATATCTCACTTCACGTAGTCTCCTCAGATACTCCAGAGCTCCCGCAGGAAGACGGCCTGTAGCCAGTCCAATATCTCCGGGCATCATGTCCTGGCTATTCTGAAGGTCTATCAGTTGCTGTTGGAGGGCATCAATCTCCCGCTGAAGTCGGTTGAAATTGGGATTCCGATCGGTAGCAAAGGTGCGCATCGCTTGCATTTCAACTTCTCGGGTTGATATCGCCGCCCGAATTTCTGCAATTGTGCGAATAGCCTGCGTCTCTTGTCCAGATAATGCGATCAGGCCCGTCTTTTCCTGTGTCTTTTTTAAATTATCTTCAGCAACGTCAAGAACTCTCTTTTCCTGTGTCAATTGCTGATCAAAGAATGATCGGCGTTGCACCGCTTCGGTAACCGCTAACTCCGAGTTCAAACGGTAGAGTTCGTCAACAAACGCGTTTGCAAGGTCACTCGCGAGCTCCGGATCATGTTCCTCCACATTGATTTCGATCAGCCCATCCTTGGCTACCTCGAATTGAACGTGCGCCTTAAGGGCTTTACGCGCGTCCTCCAAACTTTTCAACCGCCACCGAGACTGTAAACCGAATTTCTCAATCACGTCGTCGGCCACCGTTCGACTTTGCAAAATCCCCACATACATGTCGGGCGGATTTCTTAGTAGATTGCCAGCTCCACTGCCAAACCCCGCGAACGGGCCTATAGGCCCAACTAAAACCGATGCGGTGGATTGCGGTGCTTGCGGAGGAAGAATTGTCGCCGATGCAGTAAAGACAGGTGTCATCAGAAAAGCAGTGCTTGCTCCAAGCACAAGGGCGAAGAAGGTAATGACTGTAATAAGCCGGAGGTTTCTTAAGAGAATGAGCAACATAGCAAGGACTGGATTGCCCACTTTGCCATGCCAAAAAGACTGCTCGTCTCTTCGTTCCGATACCTTCAGGACGTGCATGATAGATAATGATACTGCATTGGCGCGTGGGTTAGTGCATCCACTAATTCGCATCATGCTGCCGGCTAGGTCCGTCGGTTGCATTTGCAACATAACCGTCACATCCGCCATGCAAGCGGCAACCTCACCTCTTTCCCTGCCACGAATCCATAGGCAACTCACAATCTTCGAAATATCCAAAATAGCCTGTGAATTCCTCCGGCGACAGAGAGTAACTTCAAAGAAGCGTAGTTCAAAGAAATTTGCGGTCGGCGGAATCTTGCATCCGATCGCCGGGTCGTGTCAACATATGAACTGATGAATACTGATTTCCTGAAGAGGCAAGTCTATCTTACCGGATTCCGCCCTAAACTTTTATTTCGGAACCTCAAGGGAATTTCTCCCTTTCTGAAGGATTTGAGAACATACAACAGGCTGAACAGGGGTTCTACGTTTCAGATTCGCTTGAGAGACATCTTTCCAATTTTGTCAGACAAAGAGGACAGCGCAGGATTGGCCGGGGGTCACTATTTCCACCAGGATTTATGGGCAGCAAAGAAAATCTTCAAGCGGCGTCCCATGACTCATGTAGATATTGGCTCGCGGGTAGATGGTTTTGTAGCTCACTTACTGGTTTTCATGCCAGTGACAGCAGTAGACATCCGCCATCTCGATAGCAATATAGAGGGGCTTACCTTTGTACAGGATGACGCTACGGAATTGAGCCGCATGGAGAGCAACAGCATTGATTCACTTTCAACCCTCCATGTTGCCGAACACTTCGGCCTAGGACGCTATTCGGATCCTATTGACCCTGATGCTTGGCTTAAGTTTATGGGCTCTCTTCAGCGGGTACTATCACCGGGTGGCAGGTTGTATTTCTCGGTTCCGGTCGGTCGCGAACGTGTTGAGTTTAACGCTCATCGAGTGTTCTCGCCAAAGACGATTCTCGATGCCTTCCCTGCTCTTGAATTGGTCTCATTCTCTTTTGTGGGAGACGATGGCTGTCTCTATGAAGATAGAGATCCAATTGGTATCCCTGACAGCGACTGGGCTTGCGGACTTTTCGAGTTCACTAAGCAAAGTGTTTAATTGCTTTCCACGCATTTTGTTTGTCCCGCTTATACTGACCAGTTTAGTTTTGCAGGTCATGTATTCAAAAGCGAGTGACTCTCAAGAAACGGGTCCAGACAACACTGCCCTCGACTTTGAATGCTACAACGAAGACGCGATCGCGAATGCCTCCACCCTCGATAAAAGGCAGGCCCTGCGATCGAACTTCTGGCCGCTCCGGGCAATGCCAATCCTTACGCGCGCAACTTCGTGATCCGGAACTGCATCTTCATTGGCAACAACTGCGCTAAAAGCCTGGTAATTCCAAAATATCTGTGCCCGACTGGCAGAAGAGCAACACTTCGAGCAGCGGGATAACACAGCGATTGGTTTGACCTGCGGGGTCAGCCAATCTCTTCCGCAGACAATGCAGAGTCTGCACATGCAAGTGGCTATTTACGCCGGTCGACGAATGCCTCTGGTCGTGCCATCAGATGTTATTCTAATTCTGCATGGAGGATGCTTTTCAGCTTCCCGCAGAAAGCCAAGAGTTCCACAAGGAGTTCAAAAAACGTAACTACCTCTCCTGTTCGGGCCTCATTGGCGATCAGGCAGAAGCTAACCTTGCTCGACTGGTCGACCGGTGAAGACATCACCAAAAATTTCGAGAGAAAAGAACAGGCTGGGGAGGTCACGGATCGGGTGCCCAAAGTCCTTAAAATCGTGTCCGCTGGGTTGGAAGACTTTAGTCCGCAGAATTTTTCCAGCATTCGGTCCTTAGCGGAGGGAGATCTAGAGACAGAGATTTTGAGACAGGTCATTACCGAATTGCCTTCGGGTCGCAATGTCTGCGTTCTCGGCCACGTCGAGGATCGGCCAACGAGAGAGTGGAATCTCCAATCGATAACGACGAAGATTCTATGGCCCTGATGCCACAAAGTTCTATTTCCTTTGGAGTGGCAAGCATGCGCTGGAGTCGCATAATCAGTGTCGTGACGGCCTTCTTGTTTGGTCAAGGGACGCTACAGGGGGTCAATGTTCTTGCGGCGCTTTTTCTTGTGCGCGCCTTGAGCGTAGAGCACTATGCTCAATTTAGCCTCGCATTTGGCTTTCAAGCCGCTGTTACCTTATTAATGGACTTGGGATATACGAGCACAATCATTCCCTTGGTAGGTGAACGTCATGATGACCGTGCGCGTGTCGGTAGTTATTTGCGAGCAGCGAAACACCTCCGGGACAGCGCATTCTGGATTCTTAGCCCATTTGCAGCGTTTGCTTTCCTGGCGATCATGCATAAGCATCACTGGAGTTGGACTACCCAGGCCGTGCTCTTGCTGTCGGTGCTCCTTTCTCTCTACTCAAGTGGACCCGTTTCTTACTATTCGGCTCCTTTGTTTCTTTATGGCCGTCTACGAGAATTCTACCTTCGCCGATCCCTCGCGGGTGTGGGCCGGTTAGCCACCTACATCGTCCTATGGATTGTTGGTGGCTTGAATGCATGCACAGCAACGGGATTAAGCGCTCTCAATGTGCTGTTTAATGCAGTTCTCCTGCCGAAAAAGAGGCCGCTTGTACGTCGAATGGCCAAGGAGCAGTGAGCCTGAGGTGAATCGAGAGGTCCTCAACTACATTCTTCCAGCAATTCCAACGTTTATTTTTGCGGCTTTTCAATCACAGATTGCTCTTTTTCTTATAAACGCCTTCGGCCAGACTGCTAACGTAGCTGAAGTAGCAGCACTCAGCAGGCTTGGACAGCTGTTATAGTTTTTACGACTTTCAACCTGATAATCATTGAGCCACGCATAGCTCGGCTAAAGCCCGAAAGGCTGCTTCGCACTTACTTGCAATTAATTTTGTTAGCTTGTGTTTTTTGCTTGTCGATCGTGCTCTTGGCGTTTGCATTTCCGACGCCGCTCCTGTGGTTGCTTGGACCAAAATATAGCAGCCTCGGCCACATCGTCGGGTGGGTTGTCCTCACGGGGTGTTTTAACTACGCAGCTAATTTAATTTGGATTATGAATCGGGCCCGAAGATGGATTTTTTGGCGTGGAACAATTCTGGAAATTGCTATGATGCTTTTGGTAGATGTCTCCTTTGTCGTTTTTTTGGTGTTCGTGACACGCCGCATGCGATTTTTTTCACGTTGGCATCAAGCATGAGTGCCGTGTGCACGCACACCTATATTGGCGTATATGGCTTTTTAAAGGGAGACCGTAATCTGCCAAAAAACTCTTCGTCAGTTCTAAAGCCGTTGCGCTCGTAAGAAGGGTTGCTGCTACTGATGAATCGGCAGATTGCAAATCATTTATGAAACACATGAATGCGAATTTGGAGAATAGTCTTTCATAACTGGAAAGTGATCATTAGCTTCTCTCCAGTCAAGAAAAGCAATAGTCGATTCTCGTTTTTCAAATATTGGCTTCAATTTGGCCTACAGGCAATAGACCATCAATTCGGCCTTGTAAATAGATCGCTCCACTCCCGAATATCTGTCAACGAAACATTGCTTGCGTGTTGTCGAATCGTGCGATTGATATTTTCAAGAATCGCGCGCCGCTCCGGATGTCCGTGCCATACTGCACAGCATTGAGGACTGAATGTATCGAAGGCAACACAGTTTTCGAACTTGCGCGCAGCCGATCGAAGTCTCCATAACTCATAATCGTGAAGAATGACGATCGGCTTTTGCCCGCATAGTCGCGAAACCTCCTTCACAGTAGGAACTCTAGTTTTCGCGGTAGGCGAATCATCAAGGAAGATCATATCGGCGTCGGCAACTTTTGCACTAGCGACCGCTCGATACATATCTCCCTCAATGTACTGGAGATTCACCCGGGAACTCTGGCGCGATCTCTCCCGGACCTGTTCGAACCACTCCTTGTTGTTTTCGTATGACCTGACTTCTCGAAGGAACGGAAATGCAACTTCGTCCAGAAAGGAAAGGGTACTAAAACTTCCGGCTCCGAATTCGATTAGCAGGCTTGGCTTAAACGTCGCCGCCACACCCACTAGGACTGGGACGTCAGGGTGGCGTAAGGCTCTTTCGACCTGGGAGCTAAATGTATGACTCGGAGTAGATCTTACCTTGAACGTATCGTTTCAGAAGCATAATCTAAAATAACATCCCTCGCCGTATGGATGACTAAATGCGTGCCCTTTCCACTTGAGAGCCGCTACAGCAGGTTATTTCGTCGGAGTGTCGAAAAATCATGCGAGGTGGAGTGATCTGCCGTAACTTATCTGAAGTAACAACCATGTAGTCCAAATAAACCACCCCTCTAATGAGGCCAAATTTAGCGCGCACAATATTCCGGCAAGCCAAGTTCCTATCCGTCGATATCGCGCGCGCTTTCGTGGCGACTGTGACGAGTGAGATCAATAAGCAACTTCTTCGCTTGTCGTGAGGATTGCGCACTTTCGTCGAGGGGAAATCAGCCCATGAAAGCGGTAAAACTGAGCCTCTCTTACATGAGGCCCTAACCCGTGTATAGACGGCTTTGCGGATGCCATCTATATCATCTCTTTCCGAGGGCCTTAGCAACTGTGTTTAGCGCCATTGCCCAAACCAATTGGCATATCCGGTACACCGACCTTCTAAACGGCTGCTTCGAACAGAACCTAACGCGAGAAGTCGTATTTTCTAGCGTCTCGGTAGCGCGGCCTGCCGCAAAGTCTCAAGCTGCGCTGCCTTCGAGGGATCCTGATGAAGGGTATTTATAAAATTCCTTAGAATAACCCAGCTCGCCCCAGCAAACGCTCCTAACATACACCCGACAAATATAAGAAGTGTGCGCGGTGGTCCAGATTTCTTATCCGGGACCACCGCACGATCAACAACCTGGAGTAACGGTGCCTCCCGTGACTCATCCAAGCGAGCAGCTTCGTATTGCCTGGCAATCAGGTCAAACAATACCTCGTGATACTTAACCTCTCTTTGCTTCCGAACATATTCAAGGGCAAGTTCAGGAACCTTCGCCGTCGGCAGTTGAACGCTTCCTGGTTGTCGCTGTGCCGTATCGTTCTGCATTTTTTGTAACTGCTGTTGCAGACCAGCGATTTCTGTTTGCAACCTTACAACAGCAGGGTTCTGATCAGTCGAGTTGTCTCAACGCAGCTAATTCAACCTGACGACTGGTAATCTGCGCCCGTATCTGAGCAATCGCCTCAATCTCGACTTGGGCCTGACCACCCGGAATGATTAGCCCGGTTTTTCCTGTGTTTTCTTCAGTTCCACTTCGGCGTTAGCTAGAGAGTCCTTCTCACGCTCAAGCTGCTGCTCGAAGAAGAGCCTCCTCTGCGAAGCTTCGGTTAAGGCTAATCGACCGTTCTCCTCATGCAACACATCCAGATAGCCATTCGCCAGATCAGCTGCTCGTTTTGGGTCATGATCGTTGACACTGATGGTGATTAGGGTGTCTTTGCCCGAAATAAATTTGCTCTTGCTCTTGAGGCTTCTTCTCGGCGTCGCTGAGCCACTCGGTCTTGTACACCTTCTGCAAGTCGAACCGCTCAATCAATCTCATCCGCGATTGTGCGGCTCCCGAGAATGCCGAGATAAATATCTCCGGGAGCTCTTCAATCCTGCGAAGTCCTCCAAGTCGCCCCAAGCGATCCCAGTTGACCTGCAAGCTGTGACATGCTGCTACCGGGCGATTTTGCGGGGGCACAAAGACTACTTCTGCCGTGTATGTCGGCTTCATCATCGCGTAGACACACTACTGCCGTGAGGATCGTCGCCGCTACAGTGAAGCGCACGAATGAGTCTTCTTTCCCGTTAGAAGCAAGGTGGCCAATGGCCAGCCAGATCGATCCTCTCTCTTCCGGAAGCGCCAGCTGCGAGCCTGCAGCCGGCAGTTCGGAGCGAGAGGAAATCTCGGGATGATTCAATACAGTCTCTTGTGCCATCGTCTCTTTTTCAAAATAGTGTGTTAGTTGCGGCAATCGCGATTCCAAATTGGCCAACGATCTGCGCGATATCGACGAATAGCCGCATCGTCTTGCCCTTGTCCAAATTCAGCGGAACTACGACCGTATCCCCAGGATAAAGCGGCAGAGAATCAAAACCATTTCCGCGCAGCATGGACGAGCTGTACTGTCTACTGACTACCGCGCCTCCGGCACGAATCACATAAGAACGATTCGCATCCGCATCGCGGTTCGCGCCTCCGGCCAGTCGTACATAATCGCCCACGCGGCGGCGCGGATCATACAAAAATGCGGCGATGGCGTGCTGGACCTGGTGTGCGTGCACACCGGCGGCCCGTTCGCGCAGGCCTGGGACATGTCGAGCCTGCCCTGGAAGGACATCACCTCCAAGCTCCCCGCGACCACCAACGTCAACGACGTGGTCATCGGCGACTTCGACAACAATCAGCGCAACGACATGCTGCTGCTGCACGGCGCGCTGCGGCCCTCGCAGGTGCTGACCTTCAACGGCAACCAGATCGAGGCGCAGTTCATCAACCAGGATCGCGGCTTCACTTTCAAGTCGGCCGGCGTCCTGCAGGTGCAGCTCGACTGGAGCAAGACCTTCGTCAACAACAGCAATATCTACATCGGGGCGGGCGGCGTGCACCCGGCCTCGGTCAATTTCACGCTCGACCCGAGCAACGCCTCCACGCACGGCATCAAGCCGAAGAATCCGTCCGCGACCAACGGCGAACTGCACGTCGGCTATGACCCGGCGACCCAGACCTGGACCTTCATGCAGTACTCGGGCGGCAAGTTCGTCTACACCTACATCGAGGT
Source organism: uncultured Acidobacteriaceae bacterium (assembly GCA_963738855.1). Classification (GTDB taxonomy): domain Bacteria; phylum Acidobacteriota; class Terriglobia; order Terriglobales; family Acidobacteriaceae; genus Edaphobacter. The sequence continues at coordinate 1,249,477 of CAVTYC010000001.1, forward strand.
GCAGAGCTCCACGGCGGTCAGCAACCTGGTGACCATCGGCATCCAGGCGGTCGACGGTCCGCAGGTGCCGGTGCTGCTGATGAACATGCCCACAGGCATGGTCGATCGGACGGTGGCCAGCGGCCTGGGCGCAAAGATCAATTGTGTGAGCGGGGTGGCCGCCGACTTCAACAACGACATGTACATGGATCTCTTCTTGACCTGCCGCAACGGCGTGGAGAACATCGCCGACATCCTGCTGATGAACGATGGGCACGGCAATTTCACCGCGGTGCCAAACGCCGGCGGCGCGGCCGGTCCGATCGGCCTGGCCATCGCCCAGGGTGCGGGGGTGAGCGAGACCGTGGTGGCGGCCGACTACGATCTGGACGGGCGGGTCGACCTGCTGGTGACCAACGGAATGAACCTGCGGCCGCAACACCGAGCGATCTGGTGG
>CAVTYC010000002.1:0-332089 GCA_963738855.1 uncultured Acidobacteriaceae bacterium
CCAAGATAACTAGATCGACCCAGACGGGGTTTCATTTTGGACGTCGCTTCGACGCCTCGCTCCGCCGCTTCGACTGCAGCCAGGACCGCATCGCGTGCCTTGCCACCTACACCCGTCTTCAATTTCCGCACGAATGGCTCGAGCGCATCCACGCATGGTCCGGTCGCCAGGCTTCGCGCCGCCCAATTCGCTAATGGCCTGACACCCTTGATCCAGATGCTTCGGCCCACCGCTCCATTCCGGTCACGCCCGACTCCTCACAGCACGCTGCCGCAACGCAGGAAAAGCACCCCATAGAAGGGGTCCTGATGATCCACCCAATTCGCGACGGAGGGTGTGACCCAGAGTAATGAGCGTGGCGGGGACATCGTCCACGGGATATGACTCCACCGCGGCTAGCACAGCTTTGGCTGCACGCGCCATGCTGGTGCCCAGATCTCCGTCGCCTGTAACGCGGTCCATCTCTGTGAGTTCATCTTCGTTGTCGATCAGCGCTTTGCACGCAGCCTCGATTGCTTGCTTTGCTTTTTTGCCTGCTTCCGATTGAGCGCCGATGCTTGTAGGCGAGCTCACGTTTAACGCTGACCTCCGTTGGGATGTGCGCTTCCGGTCTGCCAGGACGTTGTTTGAGCGTGTTTGGCCATGCGGGAGCCGTGGTAGCCGCGTCGAGCCAGCGCAACCACTCATCGTTCAGTCCGAGAACGGAGATCGAGATACCCGCCATATCAAGTGATGAGAGAAATGTTCCGGCATAGATTCGCTCCACCGTAAATCCCCGATCCTCAAGGAAAGGCGTTGCATGGCGAGCCACGATCGCGAGTTCCATCTCCGTGGCTGCCCCCAGGTTGTTCACCATTACTGCCAATCGTTTTTCGTCGCCGAACTTTCCGCGCTTCAGAATCTCGGTCAACAATGTCTCTGTCAGCTCATCCGCAGGCTGCAGGTCGGTGCGCTTTACGCCAGGTTCTCCGTGAATACCGAGTCCAAGCTCCATCTCGTGCGCGCCGAGCTCAAAGCTGGGTTTACCAACTGTGGGCGAAGTTCCAGCTGAGAACGAAACACCCATTGTCGCGAGGGATTCAACCGCTGATCTGCCTATTGTTACTGTCTCGGCCAAGCTCTTGCCCTCGGCCGCAGCAGCACCAACTAATTTGTGAATGAAAACCGTGCCGGCGAGACCGCGTGCGCCCGTTGCCTGTCCCGTTTCCTTTAGGGCGACATCATCATCTACGATCACCATTTCCACTGAAATGCCTTCGGCACGCGCCATCTCGGCTGCGAGGCCGAAGTTCAGCCGGTCACCGGTATAGTTTTTGACCACCAGCAGCGCCCCGGCCTTTCCCGACACCGCCTTGATCGCGGCGAAGACCGAGTCACTGCTTGGAGAGGTGAAGACGTCTCCTATCACGGCTGCGCTGAGCATGCCCGTTCCGATGTATCCTGCATGCGCCGGTTCATGGCCACTGCCTCCGCCGGAGATTACCGCGACCTGCAGGTCACGGGTTTGCTCTGCATCCGCCCGAATCATCACTTTGTGTCCCGGCAAACGGGCAGAACCTGGATGAAGCACAACTAGCCCTTGCAACATTTCTTCGGCCACGTGTTCTGGACAATTAATGAACTTTTTCATCATTAACCAATGTAATCAAAAATGATCCACCGAGAGTAGGCTGGGACGACGAGCTAACCCTTAGCAGCGGTCCTGGTGCTCCCTTCGATTCCGCCGCTCTGACAGCTCGCCAAAAGGGGAGTTGGGTCGTCCCAGCTCTCTGCCATATTTACGGTCTTTTCCGAAGACTTAAAATTCGCGGAACATGATGCCATTTCGCTGTTATCTTCTTCGAGCCATCGAAAGCAGGGAACTAGCGTGCGAAGATTCCGATGTGGATCTGCTCAGCCACGGCCAGGATCAAGAACAGAACTTCACCAAATTGTTCACGAACCGACGACAGTCGCTGCTAAAGTGCATGAAGAAAATGGAATGATTTAGGGCGTCTTTGAAACTCAAAGTAGCGCCAATTCTGTGAATCTATTCGAAGAGGGACGCAGGTGGCGCTTCCACGTCTTGAAAATTACTTAGACCGACGCCAACCAGGCGAAAACGTTGCGACGCTCCGCGATCGATACGCTCACGCAACGAAAGTGCGATGGCCGTAAAGGATCGCACGAATCAGGCGACGCAAATTCTCTATGTAGTCCGGTCTTTTGGTGGAAGCACCTGGCGGCCTATTCCGTCACCAGTAGCGCAACCCACGACGAACATCTCCGCATGCAGGTTCTCTGTTTTCCGGAGCCTCCGGATGGGCCATAGTATCCTTGACACAACGTCAAATCATTCAGGCTATCTCGTACATGCTCAGGCCCCGCTGTTCCGGTATTACTGTTTTTTTCGTCCTCACTGCCTTCTTCCATTCCCTTTACGCTCAAGAGCACAGCTGGCCCATCGACGGCCCGGCATTCAGTGCTTCTCCTCTTGAGATCCAGACAGGTGCCACCCGCATCAAGGCCGAGCCATTCACGGACGCCACTGTGCTGTTTGAGCAGGAGCACTATCGCTTCGACTCGTCCGGCAAGGTTACTCGTGTCCACGAACTCGTGTATCGCATCGAGACTAAGGCTGGTATCGACGTGTGGGGCCAGACTTCTGTCCAGTGGGATCCGTGGTTCCAGAACCAGCCTTCTATCCGTGCGCGCATACTCCAGGCTGATGGCAGGGTCTCCGAGCTCGACCCCCACACACTCACGGACGTTCCCGCAAAAAACGAGCAAGACGATGCGTTTTCTAATTCGCGCATCTATAAGGGGCCACTTCCTTCACTTGCCATCGGAGCCATCGTCGAGGAAGAGACGATGGTCTCGGATAAGCTTCCGTTCTTCTCCGGTGGGAGCGTCTATCGCGCCTACCTGTCGCGTGACGTCCGCGTCGTCCGCTCTCGCGTGATAGTTGAAACTCCTGCCGACATTCCCTTTCAGTCCAAGGTTCACTTCCTTCCCGACGCCAAGGTCCAAACTCAACAGATCGACGGCATTCGTCGAAGCACGTTCGATCAAGACTCTGTGCCGCTCTCTCCCTCCTCCGATATCGACCTTGCTACGGACAGGCCCATCTATCCCTATATCGAATTTTCTACGGGAGCCTCGTGGGCGGCGGTTGCCTCTGCCTACCAGAAGATCGCTGAACCTCAGATAGAACCCGATCACGTCAGGTCTTTGCTCCCTGCGAGAACATCCTCGAATCGAGTCACCACAATTCAGGCCCTCGTCTCGAAACTCCATCACGAGATCCGATATACCGGTATCGAATTTGGCGAGTCCGGTCTCCAGCCCCAGACTCCGACGGAGATTCTCAAACGCCATTATGGAGACTGCAAAGATAAGGCTGCCTTTCTGGTTGCGATGCTTCGTGCCTCGGGCATCCCGGCCAATCTCGCCCTACTCAATGTTGGTCCTGGAATCGATGTCGACCCTGATCTTCCTGGCATGAACCAGTTTGACCACGCGATCGTACATGTCCCCGCTGGAAACAGCAGCGAGTCGGAGGTTTGGATCGACGCCACTGCGGAGTTTACCCGCGTAGGCGATCTCCCTTACGGCGACCAAGGCCGTCTCGCTCTCATCATCGCCGATGGGACCACCAGCCTTACCCGCACTCCCGAACCCAAGCCCGCCGATAACGTCCTCGTTGAAACCCGTGAGATCACACTCGCGCAAATGGGGCCTGCTCATATTATCGAGTCCTCCAACACAACTGGCCACATCGATGCTGACTACCGCGCCCGCTACGGCGTCGGCGAAAACAAGACTGTAAAGGAGGATCTCGAGCAGTACAGCAAGCGAGCTTATGCCGCCAAGACCCTCACCCACATCGAGCACGGTGATGGAACTGACTTCTCGAAACCCTTCATCCTGCGCCTCGATATGGCCAATGCTGGCCGAGGCTCTTCTGGCATCAACGACGCAGCCGTCGCCATTCCGCCTGCGGGTGTACTCAATCGTCTGCCGGGATGGTTCTCAACAGACCCGGACGCTGACAACACGAAACTCACTCTGGAGCAGGAACTGGACCGCAAGAAGAAGGTGCAGGCACGATCCAGCGAGTACCTCGTTCATCCATTCGTCACTGAGTGGCACTATCGCATCGTTCTGCCGGAAGGGTTCGTCGCGCGAACTCTTCCAGAAGACCAGACACTTAAGATCGGGTCCGGCCACATTGACCCGGCACTTCGCATTGGAATCAAATGGAAAGTCTCCGTCTGTTGTCACCGCCGTCTACCGCTTCGATACTTCGAAACAACGCTACTCCCTCGACGAAGTTCTTGCCCTGCGTAAAGCCGTCCTCGAGGAAAACCGCAAAGACTATCTCTTGATTTACGCTGATCAGTCCGGCGCGAAGCTTCTAGCAGAAGGCAAAATTCGGCAGGCTCTCGCGACTGATCGTGCCCTCATCGCCGCCCACCCGTCAGATGCCATGCACCACGTGCAGATGTCATCGGCGCTTCTAAGCGTCGGTCTTAGTGAACGAGCTCAAACGGAAGCTCGACTTGCGACCACATTGGATCCACGCTCGGCCCCCGCCTTCTCACAGCTTGCCACAGCCCTTGAGTACAACAATATCGGCGTCTTTGTAGGCAAAGGTTTTGACCGCCAGACGTCGATCGAAGCATACCGCAAGGCCAAACAGCTCGACCTCGATGATATCGGGATCCGTACTGGGCTCGCCGTACTTTATGAGTACAACCCCCAAGGTGATCGATACGCAGAGGGCTCCAGTCTGCCCGACGCGATCCGCGAGTACCGGGAACTTAAAGACGTAGACAAATCTGCCGCAACTCGCTTTGAGGACAACCTGCTTTTCGCAATGCTCTATAACCGTCAGTTCGCAGATGTGCTGACGGAGCTTGATGCTCAGCCCTCGAATCCCACGCGTAACGCTGTTGCAATTACTGCGGTCGCCGCTTCACAAACGGTCAGTGCCGCCCTTCAGAGGGCCGACCGCATTGGAGACTCTCAGCAGAAGAACGCAGCTCTGCGTCTTGCTGGCCAGCTATTAGTCCGTCTCAACCTATACTCGCAGTCCGCAGAAGTCCTTACCGCAGGCATCCAGGGCCAGGACAACGCCGCTGATATGTCCCGCCAGATTGACGTCTATCGCAATCTTCATCACGGTATGCCAGATGCCTTTCCTCTAACCGATCCCCGAGCTCCGGTCCAGCGCATGATGACTTCCATGATGTCGGACACGCTTAGCCAGGCAGTCCCCACAATCCTCACCCGCCATGCCTTCGCAACTGACACCGAGTGGAAGCACAACCTTGAACACAACGACTCATCAGGTTTTTTGGTTGCCATGGCTCGGAAGGCCCAGATTCCCGCGGCTGTGATGCGCGACCTCATCTTTGGCAACATGAAGTTTGCTTCAACGGGTGACGACAAACAGGGGTACCGGATCACTCTGCAGTCAATTGGAGCCGCGGCGCAGCAGTTCTTCGTCTCTCGTGAAGATGGCGAGTACAAGATCGTCGCGTCCGGAACTGACACCGCTGAGGTCGGCAATTATGCCGTCTACCTGCTCAAGAATGACCGTGAAGCCGAAGCGCGAAATCTTCTCGACTGGAAACGTGCTCTTGTCCATCGGGGAGGAGGCGACGATCCGTTCGAAGGTGACCTCTTCGCTCGCTTCTGGACCGAAGGTTCATCGAGCGGCCCTCAAGCCATCCAAATCGCCGCCATCGCCCTCACGATTCAGAAATCGGCGAGCCAAATTTCCCTCGACCCTGCCATCGCACTGTACCAGAAGGCCCCCACTGCTGGTCGTTCCGATCTCGCCTTGCTGCTCGCTTGTGCGTGGCTCAACCACAAAGACGCAACGGCAGCTCTCCCGTACATTTCCGAGCTTCTCGACCAGTACCCTGATTCCATCACGGCTATCACTCTTGCTGGTCACGCTTACTCTGAACTCAAAAACTTTACTGCCTGGTCTGCGTTGCTCAACGCTCGTCTCACAAAACGTCCCTCTGATCACGACCTCCTCATTCAGTCTGCTCTCGAAGCAGAATCGGAATCTGATTTCGACCGCGCCCGTAAAGCTCTTCACCTCGTCCTCGACTCAGGCAAGGTCACCAGCAATGACTACAACAATTTTGCATGGCTCGCCCTCTTCGACAACCACCTTGATGCTGAAGCGATCCAGGCAGGCCAACAAGCCAATCTCCTAAGTAAGAACTCCAGCTTTGCCGACTTGCACACCCTTGCCTGCCTTTACGCTGCGCAGGAAAAGACTACGGAGGCTCGTCAACTCCTTCTAGACGCCATGTCTGCAGGTAATCAGACCGAGCCGAACTCTGCCGTGTGGTTCGGCTTCGGCAGCATTTATGAGCGGTTGGGCGAAGATGATGCCGCCATCGCTGCCTATCGCAAGGTCACTCCGCCTGACGGGCCAATTAGCCCGATCGATACCTACAACCTCGCCCAAGGGCACCTGAAGAACCTCCACGCAAACTGAAATAGATCGGTGTGACCTGATAAACCTTTCCTCAACCGGAGCTTCATGACACACTTGTTGGCACATTTCTTATGGAATACTTTCTGATCCTGGTTCTTGGGGCCCTTGTTTTCTGGTTGGTGAGCAAACGTAGCGCAGACCAACAGTACGCACGACAACTGTACGAGCTTGCATCTCGTTTGGAAGATCGTGTACTTCGGCTGGAGAGGGCGCAGGAGCTAAAAGCGGTGTCGCTCCGTGCAGAACCTCAGGCGCGAACGCCGGATGCGGTTCAGCCGACAGCCGCTATTCCCGAGCCTGCACATGTCCGTGCCGATATTCCGGTGCAGATTCCGCAGGCGGTTCCAAGAAGCCAACTGCAAACCGAGGTTCCTCGTGCGGGAGCGCCAGCCATGCCGGGAGCTGCAGAAGGCGTCACTGCCGGGGTAAGCCCCACAACTGCGGACTGTCTCGACGCAGCCACCAACATCAATACCACCATTTGTGCCCCGCTTTGGCTCAACACCCGAGGAGCTATCGCAGACACCTTCTTCTGTGAAGCCGTCTCCCTCGCTAGAAGAGAGGCTTGGTGCGAATTGGCTGAACAAGTTGGGCATTATCATCCTGGTGATCGGGGTCACCTTCTTCCTCGCCTATCAACTACGGACTCTCGGGCCATTAGGAAAGACGGTCGTCGGATTTGTCGTCAGCTCGACGCTTCTGATTGGCGGCCTTCTGCTGGAACGTCGCAATAGGTATCAAGTCTTTGCGCGTGCTGGGATTGGAGGGGGCTGGGCACTAACCTTCTTCGTCACTTACGCCATGTATCACGTAGCGGCGACCCATATTCTTTCGTCGCAGGCAGTCGACCTCATTCTGATGATGCTGGTTGCGGTGGGGATGATTTGGCACTCGTTGCTCTACAAGTCGCAGGTTGTCACCAGTCTCGCCTTCCTGTTAGCGTTTTGCACGGTCGGTATCAGTCATGTCACCGTCTTCAGTCTCGTGGCAGGTCTGCTTCTGGCTGTGGGGTTAGTATTCGTTACGAGCCGGGAGCACTGGTATGAACTTGAACTTGCGGGTCTCGTCAGTGTCTATCTCAACCACTTTCTGTGGTTACAGCGGGTGCTTCCGAACGGCGGCCAGCCGGGGCATCCCTTTCCTGAGTTCTTTGCCAGTGCGGGACTCATTCTTCTCTACTGGCTTATCTTCCGTATTGCGTATGTTCTGCGCTCCCCTCGGAACAATCGCGAAGAGCTGATTTCCTCTGCAACCGCAGTGCTCAATGCGGCTGGCTTGCTCAGCCTGCTCAAGTACCAGTCTTCACATCCGGAGTGGGCGTTCTGGGGTCTCTTGGCATTGGGGACAGCGGAGATGATGTTCGCTATGTATGCCCGACGGAGGTTTCGGGCAGCGTTTATCGTTCTCTCCAGTATCGCGTCCGTGTTCCTGCTTGCTGCGGTACCTTTTCGTTTCAGCGGATCGAACTGGTCGATATTCTGGCTGCTGGAGGCTGAGGTTCTATTTCTCACCGGCCTTCGCATGAAGGAGACTGTCTTCCGCAGGCTCGGGCTGATTGCAGGATTCGCAGCCGCTGTTCAGTTGGCCTTTGTCGATGTATACCCGATCATCTCGTTGCGCCAGACGCAGCCCGATGTTCAGAGGCATCTGGCAGTTTCAATTGCACTGATCTGCGGGGCCATTTTGTATTGGTTCAATTCGCAGTTCGCACCGACGACGTTGGACGGAGATTCGTGAATCCGAAGGCGACAGCTCAGTTCTGAGAATCATGTCTTATCTCGGTCTTCTTGCGGCGATGGGGGCGCTATGGGTTTTCTTTCCTGGTAGTGTGACGGTGGTCGTATGGATGCTGCTTGCCGTCCTGCTGGGCTTCGCGGCAGAGAAGTTGGCATCTGCCGATCTTGCGCTTCAGGTTGATATGTTGGCTGCTTCTGCGTTCCTGCGGATACTGCTCATCAATCTTTTCGTTACGAGCCATTGGGGCTTCTTGTCCCAGCGGGCGATCACTGTTGCACTATGCGCAGGTCTCTTTTACTGCTGTACACGCCGGAAGATCGGCTCGGATATCCTCCACGCAGCATATGTTCCAGCGGCGTACTCCTGGGCAGGCTCAACGCTGCTTGGCCTGCTTGTCTGGTACGAGTTGCGCCCGATCAGCGTCGCCGTCGGCTGGGGTGTGCTCGGCCTCATCTTGTTTGAAATCGGCATAGTTCGCCGCCGCTCTTATCTTCGCTACCAGGGCTATGTTCTTCTTGCAGCAAGCTTCATTCGGATCTTCTTTGTGAACCTGAGCGCCGGTGGAGAATCCCATCTCCTCAATCCCAGGATGTATACCGTGATTCCACTGATCGCGGCCTACTTCTGGGTCTACGAACGGCTCCATGCGGAGGCAGAAAGCCCCCAGTTCGACCGCTCCATTGGACGCGTGGCAGCATGGTTGGGGACGATCGCAGCCGTGGCACTCGCCTATTTCGAATTCAGCCCCGACTGGATTGTCGTTGCCTGGTCGGCCATTGTCTTCGTTCTCGCCCTAGCTGCATGGCTCCTGGATCGGAGGATCTTCCTTGCCCAGGCGCTTACACTTCTCATAGGAGTAGCAGCACGGGCTGTCCTCTTCAACCTTTTCTCCGCCCCGCTTGTCGGCGGTTCTTTCTGGTCATCGCGGCTTATCTGTGTCGGGTCGGCTTGCGCAGTCGTCCTTCTTACACTTCCAATTGCATTTCGGCTTCGTCGGCTGTCATCCGACGCATCGTTGCCCAGCGATGCTGCGGGTTGGGCCAGCATGGCTCTCTCGAGACCGGAGCAACTGCTATTCTTCGTTCCTTTGGTACTCCTGGCCACTCTTCTGGCAGTAGATATGCGTGCTGGAATGATAACCGTCGCATGGAGTGCCCTCGGAATCACCACGTTTCTCTTCGCACTTTTGGTTCAGGAGCGTACCTTTCGACTTGCGGGCCTCGGCCTGCTTCTGCTTGGCGTAGGCAAGATTCTCCTCATCGATATGTGGAAGCTGGCTCCAACCGATCGCTACATCACCCTCATCGTCACGGGAGCCGCCCTCCTTCTTGTTTCGTTTCTCTACACGCGCTACCGCGAAGCAATCCTTAAACTGCTATGAAACGCTGGGTACCTTTATCGATTATTCTCTTTGCCGGACTCTTAGCTATTGTCACGGCGGAGTGGCACAAGATCGACATACGGCCTAGTCCCCAAGTCATACTGTCGGCTACCGCAGATGGACAGCGTGAACTGACTCGCATTCCAAACAGGCTCGATCGGATGTCCGATGAAGACGAAGTACGAATTGGCGATGAACTTGCACGTTCTTACGAAAAGCGATTGCAGTCTACCGAGGCGGAAAGAGGAGCCGCACTGCAGATACAGACTTACCTGCAACAGGTCGGCGAAAGAGTGTCGGTTCACTCCAGACGAAAGTTGCACTACCAGTTCCACTATGTGCCGCAGCTTTCATTCGTAAATGCCTTCGCGCTGCCGGGTGGCCACATCTTTGTGGGTGCAGGCCTGCTGACGCTGATGAAGAGTGAGGATGCCCTTGCAGCGGTGCTTGGGCATGAGATCGAGCATGTTGACTTGAGGCATTGTGCAGAACGTGTCCAAACCGAGCAACGTCTTCGTAATCTTGGACCCGTTGGCGACCTCCTAGGTTTGCCTATCGAATTATTCATCGCTGGTTACTCCAAGGATCAGGAACTGGAAGCCGACCGCAACGGAACGGCCCTGGCCGTAGATGCCGGATATTCACCGCTTGGCGTACTCCAACTCTTCAAAGAATTCGGACGATTAGAACAAAAGACTGGTGACCACTCCAGCGCTCCCGCGACTCCCATCGACGAAGCGACCCAACTGTCCTTGGGCACACTTCAGGGCTACTTTGCCTCACACCCACCATCCGGCCAGCGGACGCAACAGATTGAGAGGATAATCAGGGCAGAGCATTGGCCTGCGCCACCGCTACGGCCACTCGCCTGCTGCTCCGTGCCCCATGTATTACCAAGCCCGACACCGGCAGGGCTATCGCCAAGGGTCCAGACCCTAAGCTTCTAATGAGCCTTGCGACGGAGCGGTTTGCCTTGGTATATCGATTGGCGACGCAAAGTCGGCGTCAAAGAAATCACGCGCCCCTTTTCGGGCACCAATCTATGGGACTAGATGAGTGGGTTCTTCCACGATCAGCGTTTGCAGAACCGGCTTGGTCCAGAATTTGGTCCAGTTGTGCGCCACAGGGACCCCGAATTCTCCTGCGCGCTCCTATCTATGCTGCTGAAAACATAGGCACTCCGGCCTTTACCCTTGGGCTGTTAACCACTAACTCCTATCCTCCAAATCAGTCTATTGCTTTGCTTGGGGAAGCTCTTTTGGAACCTGAGGCGCGAAAAAATATTTATTTCAGCGTCTGGTTTGCGGTGAACGTATCGGGCACATAGAAGTCTTGTATTAGATAGTTAGCCAACGATCCCCGTCTACTCCCTGCATATGCAGTATCTTGAAGGTCGTGGACACGGCCTCACAACCTGGTGATCTCGTCCTGCCCCTGAGAGCCGCGGAGCAAACTAGAGATGCGTCCCTGGTCCTGCTTGGTCTTCCCCTCAAACTTAGCCACGAACTCTGGACCATTGCGGAAGCCGACACCTGCGGCCTCACTTTAGGAGAGTTCGCCGCCATCCTCGCTTCCGTCGGCACCAAACTCAACTTCGGCCAGCCACCCGGCACTCATCCCGATGCGGCTGAAAAACTTGCCTTCCTCCGCTCTCTTCGCCTCCCCGAACTAGCTCTCGCCCACGCCTGCGCCCTCGGCCGCGAACCCGCATGGCAGCGCTTCATCGACACCTATCGCACCCCGCTCACCCAGGCCGCCATCGCCATCACCGGCTCCGCCACCCTCGGCCACGATCTCGCCGACTCCCTCTACTCCGAGCTCTACGGCCTCACGCGAACAAGCAGGCGAACGCCGTTCGCCACTCGCCTCTTACTCCGGCCGAGGCTCGCTCCTCGGCTGGCTCCGCACCACCCTCGCCCAGCGCCACGTCGACCACCATCGCCGCACCCACCGCGAGACCCCGCTCGACACCCTCGACGTCCCCGCACCCCCCCCAGCCGCCCCACCAATCTCCAGCTGAGCTGCAATCACCTCACCCAAGCCGTCGCCCGCACGCTGCAGACTCTCGCCTCCGAAGACCGCTTCCTCCTCTCCTCCTACTTCCTCGACCGCCAGACCCTCCTTCAGATCTCGCGCATCCTGAATGTTCACGAAGCCACTATCAGCCGCAGGCTCAAGCGCCTCGTCGCCGACCTCCGCAAACAACTCCTTCACAATCTGCAATCCGGCGGCCTCAGCAAGCGAGCCGCGGAAGAAGCTCTCGGCACCGATCCCCGCGACATCGAAATAAACCTACGAACTTTACTGCAAACTTCACAAGCCGATACGTTCTTCAATAAGACGAGTGCGGCCACCACCGCAGAATTCAAGCAACCATGAGCGATCTCACACAATTCGGACAACATCCCGACGCGGACCAGCTCACCGCCTTCGTCGAACACGCTCTGCCACCCCACGAGCGCGAACAGACGCTGGCCCACCTCGCCACCTGCGAGCACTGCCGCGCCATTGTCGCGCTCTCACTCCCACCGATCGAAGAATCCCCTGCACCACAACCCACTCCCACCCGCAGACCCTGGTTCGCGTCCTGGCATCTCGCATGGCCAGCCGCCGCAGCCTTCGCCGTACTCGCCTTCATCATTCACCTCCGCAACACCATGCCCAACCAGCAAACCGTCGCTGCTCCCTCAGAGATCGCTACCTCACGGCCACCCACAGCCTTTTCAGCCCCGCAACCATCACCCGCAGCAACACCAAAGCCATTATCCGAACCTGCCGCCAAAACTCCGCCGCCAAATAAACCTGTAATCCGCGGCTCCAGGGTGCCCAGCCACGAAAAAAACATTCCCGACATCCCGATCGCGAATCGTAGCTACACAGCCTTCAACACATCCCGCGCCTCCTCGACGACCGGAGCCAACAATCAGCAGGCAGACAATCTGTCCACCGTCCCCCAGATTCAGGCGGCCACCGCCGGCTCCTCGTCCGCTACCCTCCGCCGCCGCACCTGCACCACCGGCGCCAGCCGCGCCGACTCAACCCGTCGGCGGAGTCGTTGGCGGAGTCGTAAACGGCTTTGCCGCAGACGCCAACGCCGCCCCTGCCACTCTTCGAGTGAACGGCCGCAACATTGCTCTGCTCGCATCATTACCCAGCCGCCAGCCAGCACTCTCCAGCGCAGTCAACGGCCACAAAGTCCTCGCCATCGACGCTCAGAACACCCTCTTCTACAGCGAAGACGACGGCATTCACTGGACGACCATCCCGACGCAGTGGCGAGGCCGCGCAGTCCAGGTCAACCTCGCCCGTCCCGCCGTCTCCCTCCCGCAGAACGCCACGATCGCGACCGCCTCCACCTTCGAGTCGGTTGGCGGACCCATTCCCTCATCAGCACCTGCTATAGGCTCCGTCCCAACCGGCACAATAACCGGCACAATAACCGACCCATCCGGTGCAACCGTCCGCGGCACATCCATAACCCTCACCAACACCACAGCCAAGACCTCCCGCACTGTGACCTCCGACAGTAACGGCCACTACCTCGCAGACAATCTCACCCCCGGCAACTATGAACTCGAAGCCACTGCAACCGGCTTCCAGAAGCAACAACTTGCCGTCACCGTCGTCCCCTCCCAACAAAATCAAGCCAACCTGACCCTCAACGTAGGCTCAGTCTCCGAGGCCGTCACCGTCGAGGCATCCCCGGTCGCGCCCATCGCCACCACCTCAGAGTCCCTCGCCACCCCAAGTGCCGCCTTCAGAAAATCCGCTCCTGCCGCCCCAGCTAAGCCAGCCGCCACTCCACTCTTCGAGATCACTACCGACAACGGCGGCCACTGGACCAGTCCCGACGGCAAAATCTGGAATCAAAAGTAGCCGCCAAGAGCAGCCTCAACCCCGCTGCCAAAAAAATCGCACCTTCCCGTGCAAGTTTCAAAACTCGCCACGTTCTCCGCTCAGACAAAGTTGCCCATGCGGCAACCCACGAGGAGAACCTGCATGCACGCGCGCCAACTTTCCCCCATCTTTCGCCTCCTGTTGCCCTTCGCCATGGTCCTCGTCATCACCAGCGCCATCATCTCTCTCACGCGCGCCGGAGCCCAGCAACCCTCCGCCACCTACACCCACGGCCACCTCTCCATCACCATCCCCTACCAATCCCAGCACGAGGGCTCCGGAAAACTCATAGCCGAGATCCTCGACCCCGAAGACCAGGTCCTCGGCCGCATCGAACGCAACGTTACCATCGGCAAAGACGACGGCTCATGGCAGGAGACCATCACACCCGACAAACCCACGCCGTTCGAAGACATCATCTGGCAGCGCCTCCACTATCACTTCGAATACACCGCCAGCAATCTCCCGCCTATCGACGGCATCGAATCCATCTCCCAGATCCTCCGCCGCCCCGTCGTCCACATCATCGGCCAGACCGAATACCTCGCCGGCAGCGAAGCCGCCATCCGCGTCATCGTCTCCGACGCCACCAACAGCGACGCAGCACCTCTCTCATCCAGTCCGGCACCGTCCGCATCGACCTTCTCGACCCCAATCAAAAATCCACGCCACTCTTCAACGGCCGCCTCAACCGCCGCGGCACCGCTCGAAGCCCAATTCCACTTCCCCGCCAACCTCACCGGCCGCTACAGCCTCCACTACACAGTCGACACGCCCATCGGCTCCACCGAGTACACCCAGCCCGTCCAGCTCGAACGACAAAGCCTCGATCCTCCTCACCACCGAGAAGCCCATCTACCAGCCCGGCCAGACCATCCACATCCGCGCCCTCGCCCTCGACCGCGCCGACCACAAAGCCGCCGCCAACCGCAAACTCACCTTCGAAGTCGAAGACTCCCGCGGCAACAAAGTCTTCAAGAAAGCCACCCAGACCGACAAGTTCGGCATAGCCTCCGCCGAATTCGACCCTCGCCGACGAAGTCAACCTCGGCACCTACCACCTCCGCGCCCTGATGGGCGACACCGGCTCCCCCTCCAACACCGCCGAGATCGCGCTCAACGTCGAGCGCTACGTCCTCCCCAAATTCAAAGTAGCCGTCGACTTCACCGAAAAAGACGGCAAGCAGAAGCAAGACTACCGCCCCGGCGATCACGTAACCGGCACCGTCCGCGCCAACTACTTCTTCGGCAAGCCCGTCGATCACGCCGACATCACCATCAAAGCCTCCGCCATGGACGTCGCCATCGTCGAAGCCGCCTCCGCCACCGGCAAGACCGACGCCGACGGCACTTACCACTTCGATCTCAAGCTTCCCGACTACTTCGCCGGACGCCCACTCAGCCAGGGCGCCGCCCGCGTCCTCGTCGAAGCCACCGTCAAAGACTCCGCCGCCCACTCCGAGACCCGCGGCGAGCCCATCACCGTCAGCCAATCCTCCCTCCTCATCACCGCCATCCCCGAGGGCGGCACGCTCATCCCCCATCTCGAAAATCAGGTCTTCATCCTCACCTCCTATCCCGATGGCACACCCGCCAGCACCAACCTCACCGTCCACATCCGCCGACGGCACCCGACCAGCAGGTCGCCACCGACAACGGCGGCGTCGCCGTCATCCACCTCACACCCGGCACCGACCTCGACTCCCTCCACATCGAAGCCGCCGACCACCACGGCAACCGTGCCTCCAGCACCGTTCCCCTCCAAACCCGCGCCGGCACCGACCAAATCCTCCTCCGCACCGAGCCACGCCGTCTACAACGCCGGTGACCGCATCCAGCTCAACGTCTTCTCCACCCGGCCCGGGGCACCGCCTACATCGACATCGTCAAAGAACGGCCAGACCATCCTCACTCGCGACCTCGATCATCGTGAACGGCCACGCCGACCTCTCCCTCACCGCCACGCCCGACATGGCCGGAACCCTCGACTTCAACGCCTACCTCTTCGGACGCGACGCACAGCCCGTCGCCGATCATCGCCTCGTCTTCGTCCAGCCCGCCGACGAACTCAAGATCGAAACCACCGCCGATGCCGCCGTCTACAAGCCCGGCGATGAGGCCCGCATCCGCTTCCACGTCACCAACTCGCCACGGCGAAGGCGTCAGCGCCGCGCTCGGCCTGCAGGTCGTCGACGAGGCCGTCTTCGCCCTCGCCGAAAAGCAGCCCGGCTTCGCCAAGGTCTTCTTCTATCTCGAGCAGGAGGTCATGAAGCCGCGCTACGAAATTCACTCCATCGGCATGTCCGACGTCGTTGAGCCGCGTCCAGAACCCGCAAGACCGACCAGCGCGACCGTCGCCGCCCGCGCCCTCTTCTCCGCGACCGAAATCGCCAATCCCAACAAGCTCGACACCGAGTTCGGCCGCAGCCTCCCGCAGGCCAAGTACGCCGAATACCAGCAGCGCTACCGGCAGCCTTCATCGACCAGGTCCGCCGCTCGCCGAAACTCAGCTCAGCCTCAGCAGAACTTACACCCAGGAAGACCTCAGCACTAAGCCTGTCACAAACCTACGCTCGCAACGGCTCCGACGCCCGCGACGCCTGGGGCACGCCCTTCCGCATCGAACAGGCCGGCTGGAGCTCGCGGCCAAGACCGCTACTACCTCATCCGCAGCGCCGGCCCCGACCAGCAATTCGACACCGCCGACGACCTCGCCGTCTATGTCGAGCGTCACTCCGGCAGCGTCGCAAGCCAACCCGGCAGCAACGCGGCTCACTCGACCTCAAGATCGAACACGATCGCGGCCCCTTCAACGGCACACGCCGAGATCACCGGCACCGTACTCGATCAAAGCGGCGCCATCATCCCCGACGCCGACCATCACATCTCCGCCAGATCGCCAACGGCAACACCCGCACCGCCGCACCAATGCCACAGGCCAATTCGATCTGGCTGGCCTCCCCCCGGCCACTACGAAGTGGAGATCACTTCCCCCGGCTTCCAGAAGCATCTCCCGCGAGTTCACCCTTCAGCCCCGCGATCGCGCCGTCCTCTTCCGTCACTCTGAACGTTGGTTCCGTACACCGAGACCGTCAATGTCGTCGCGGGGACGCAATGCATGGCTGTTCCAATGGCCGCGCCTGCGCGAAGCCATGGGCGGCATCGCGCGGCGGAGTCAGTCGACGGAGCCATGGGCGGCCCGTAGCAATGACCGCAGCAGCTCGTCGAGATAGACGCCAACGCTCGCCGCACCGATCGCCCATGCCAAGAGCCAGTATGGTCGTTCACGACGCAGCTCCTCAACGGCCGAACCGCCCGCGACCGCACGTCCGCTCCTACTTCCCCGAAGCCCTCTACATCAATCCCGAAATCATCACCGACGCCAACGGCGACGCCAGCATCTCCATCCCCATCGCCGACTCCATCACCACCTGGCGCATGGCCATGCTCGCCTCCACCCAGCACGGCGCACTCGGCAGCGGCACCTCCAGCCTCAAAGTCTTCCAGGACTTCTTCGTCGACCTCGACCTGCCCGTCACCCTCACCCAGGGCGATCGCGTCTCCATTCCTGTTGGCGTCTACAACTACTCCGGCGCACGCGGCGACGTCTCCCTCAAACTTCAATCCAGAAGACTGGTTCTCGCTCGTCGACGACACCGCCCAACAAGATCCGTCTCCGTCGACTCCGGCCGCGTCGGCGGCTCGCAATTCACCATCGACGCCAAACGCATCGGCAAATTCAAACTCACGCTCTCCGCTGCCATGAAGGGCACAGCCACGCGCCGACATCGTCAGTCCGCGAAATCGAAGTCATCCCCAACGGCCGCGAGCAGAACACTCGTCTTCAACGGCCGCCTCGAAAACACACGTCCAGCACGACATAGACTTCCCCGCAACCGCCATCCCCGACGCCAGCAAGCATCTTCGTCCGCCTCTACCCCGGCCCGCTCAGCCAGGTCATCGAAGGCATGGACAGCATCCTCCGCATGCCCGGCGGCTGCTTCGAGCAGACCTCCTCCAGCACCTACCCCAACGTCCTCGCGCTCGACTACATGAAGCGCACCAAGAAGCTCACGCCCGAAGTCCACGCCAAGGCCGAGGGCTACATCGCCCACGGCTACCAGCGCCTTCTCACCTTCGAAGTCCCCGGCGGCGGCTTCTCCTGGTTCGGCCAGGCGCCCGCCAACAAAATCCTCACCGCCTACGGCCTCATGGAGTTCAACGACATGTCCAAGGTCTACGAAGTCGACCCGCGCCTCATCGCAGCGCACGCAGCAGTGGCTCGCCGCGCCAGCAGCAGCCCGACGGCAGTTGGAAGCCCGACACCAACTTCATCAACGAAGGCGCCACCAACCGCTACAACACCGACGTCCTCCGCATCACCGCCTACATCGCCTGGTCGCTGGAAAACACCGGCTACCAAGGCCCGGCCGTCGAAAAGGCCAACCAATACATCGAGGAGCCACATCGACCGCCAAAGCCGACACCTACACCCTCGCCGTCGTCGCCAACTTCGCCGCCGAAGCTACTGGCCATAACAGGACCGCGACTTCACCCGCCAGCGCCATGCAGCTTCTGCTCGACGCCCGCACCGAGAAGGACGATCAGGTCTCGTGGACTGCCGACGAAACCAGCGTCTACGCCACCGGCCCCAGCGCCGCCATCGAGACCACCGGCCTCGCCGTCCAGGCCCTACTCAAGTCCGGGGCCAAGCCTCCGACATCGCCCGCAAAGCCCTCACCTTCATCGTCCTCCAAAAAAGATGCCGCCGGAAACTGGGGCACCACGCAAGCCACCATTATGGCCCTCCGCTCGCTGCTCCTCGCCTCGCAAATCAGGCGCCGCCGACGTCCGCGGCACCGTCGACCGTCACCCTCAACGGCAAACCCGTCCAGAAACCTCAATTCTGACTCCGGAAAACAACGACCTCCTCCACCAGTTCGTCTTCAAGGACATCGACGCGCAACAAGCCCAACAACGTCCAACTCCAATTCGAAGGCAACGGCGGCCTCGCCTATCAGGTCGTAGGCCGCTACTTCACTCCCTTGGGACGAAGAACCCGCACGGCGAGCCGCTCTCCATCGACGTCGCCTACGACCGCACCCACCTCGCCCAGAACGACATCGCCACCGCCACCGCCACCGTCAAAAACAACCTCCCCAAGACCGCCAACATGGTCATGGTCGACCTCGGCATCCCGCCCGGCTTCGACCTTCTCAGCGAAGACCTGCAGACCTTTCAGGAGAAAAGTCCGCCAACGAGCGGCCACCTCGAAAAGTTCAGCCTCACCGCCACCCAGGCCATCCTCTACTTCAACTCTCTCGCCCCGAAGCAGACCGTCACCCTCAAGTTCCGTCTCCGCGCCAAGTACCCCATCCGCGCCCGCACCTTCCAGTCGCGCGTCTACGAGTACTACGACCCCGACGTTCACTCGATTGCACGGCCCATCCACCTGGAAGTAGCCGCACACTAAGGACCCTGCAATCAGCAACTCCCTTCATTGCAAACTGTCAGGAAGTTGCTTAGGTACCCTCTCATCCCCGTTATTTAGTGGCATTAGTTAGATTAGGAGGTTCTTTCGAAAGGATTTTTTTCACTTGAAGTTCCTTCACAATACCCAAGAGACCCAGGAAGCGGTGCCGGCGGAGAACGAGTTCCGCAAGAAGACTGGGATCAACCCAGAGCCGTTTCTACTGCGTAAGGAGAAGCAGACCTTCTCCAACATCTCTCTCTTGGACAGTAAGACGATGATGGGTGACCAGGACCGCATCGCCCAGAACCTGTACGCGTACATCCACCGGAGTGTTCTTCGTCGACGATGCTCATGACTAATCCTGTCTTACAGATACTGTTTTTCCGCATCAAGAAGTCATGGTAGGCTGGCGTTTCCGGTTGATTTCACCCGACAGAGGCCCGATCCTTCAATGCGAAAAGTCGCCGTTGCTTCACTGGCCCTTCTACTTGGAGGTGGATTCGTTGGTATTACGTTGGTGCAGCGCACCATCAGGCAGACGGTCTCTGAAGTCGCATCTGAAGGTCGGCTGGAGTTCACTCTAAATCCAGTCTCGAATATCGAAAATGCTGGTTTTGAGGCTCTCGCACCGCCCGCAAGATATACCGCTGGTGCGGTTTTTCAAGGCAAGCTCTACCTCTCCGGTCCTGGTGGTCTGGCTGAGTTCTCCTCACTTGACGCCGTACCGCGCCGACTCCGCCCCGGCCTCGACCTTCCCCCGGCAGAGATCATCGCCATAGGAACAGGAGCCATTCGTGGGGACTCGCGCCCCGGCCTAATCCTCGCCACCCGGGGTCAAGGCATTCTCTTCTACGATGGCAATGCAGTTCGACAACTCCTTCCCAAAAATCTCTCGGTTCGCGATGCCACTGCAATTCTGCCCCTGGCCTCTGGGGATCTTCTGATAGGTACCCGTCAGGATGGCCTCTTCATCTATAACGGGAAGACTCTCACCCCCTTCCAATCGAACCTGACAAACATTGCCATAACCGCTTTGGCCGGGGACGAGGGAGACGTGTGGATTGGCACTCGCAACCGGGGTGTCTTTCATTGGCATGCGGGCCAACTTGATTCGTTCGACTCGTCCACCGGTCTGCCCGATCAACAGGTCGAGTCCATCGCAATCAACTCCACCAATGTGTATATTGGCACTCCTCTAGGAGTGACTGAATTTCGCTCTGGCCGCCCCAATCGAGTTCTTGCCCAGGGTTTCTTTGCCCACGCTCTTGCGACCGACGGCATCACTCTCACCATCGCGTCCATCGATCAGGGCGTTCGTGAGATCGCGCTTACCGATCACCGTGGGGCTTATTCCGCCTCCGATGAAACCCTCAAGGCAGATTCGTTCTTCTCTGCCGGGGATAAGAATGGCCTGCTCGCCGTAACCGACTCTGGTCTGGTCCGACGTGAACCCTCAGGAGAGTGGCGCACCGTCTTCACCGCCGAGCCCTCGCCGCTCGCCGACAGCAACGTCGCCGCTCTTAACTTCGCTCCCGACGGCCGTCTCTGGATCGGCTACTTCGATCGCGGCCTTGACATCCTTACCCTCTCGAAGACCTCACTCGGCCCTGTCGAACACGTTGAGGACGACCACATCTTCTGTGTCAATCGCATCCTTACCGACCCGATGCGCCATACCGTCGATGTGGCTACCGCCAATGGCCTCGTTCTCTTCGATGCCAGCGGGCACAAACGCCAGGTACTCCTTCGACGCGACGGACTCATCGCCGATCAGGTCACCGACATCGCCTTCACTCGCGACAGCACCGTACTCGCCACGCCCGCCGGTCTCACCTTCATCGAGCCCACCGGCATGCACAGCCTCTACGCCTTCAACGGCCTCGTTAACAATCACGTCTACGCTCTCGCCACCAACGCCACTCGCTCTACCTTCTTAGCCGGAACCCTCGGGGGCATCTCGTACGTCAGCGATGGCAATATTCGCCGCAATCTCACCACCGCCAACTCCGGACTCAAGCAAAACTGGATCACTGCCATAGCCTCCATCAACGGAACCGATAGTGCAGGATCTGACTCAAATCCAGACAAATGGCTCGTCGGAACCTACGGGGCCGGAGTCATGGGCCTCGACTCATCAGGCCACATCACAGCAATTGAGGGTGCTACCCGACCTTCTGTTATCAATCCCAACGCCATGATCGTTACAGCACAACATGTCTTCGCAGGTTCGCTTAGCGACGGCCTTTTCGTCTACAGTCGCACCGCTAATCGCTGGTCCATTATTACCGTCGGTCTTCCTTCCCTCAACGTCACTGCTCTCGCTGAACACGATGGTCAGCTTTACGTCGGCACTGACAACGGTATCGTCCGCATCGACGAAAGCGGGCTCGCGCAGTGAACCTGATCCGAGCCATTGTCGCTTCTATCCTTCTTGCCGCGCCCGTCGCCGTGCCGATTCCGGCGTCCTTATTCCTCGCGATAAACAGCAGCCCGACCCGCCGATTCTCTCTCTCCAGGAGATGTCTGTCACCGTCACGATCGACAATGGCGACGCCCGCGTCTTCATCACCCAGATCTTTGCCAACCACACCAACAAGGTTGAAGAGGGAAGTTACGTCTTCGCCCTCCCCGCCGGTAGCACCGTCTCCGACTTCGCCACCTGGGACGGCCCGGTCCGAATCCCCGCCGTCATTCTGGAACGCAAGCGAGCGGAGCAAGTCTACGATCAGGCACGCCTGCAGGCTATTGATCCGGGACTCCTCGAAGCCGGTGAGCGCGACGGCTCCGATCCGAAGGCCACCTCCACCTTCACTGCCAAAATCGTTCCGATACCTGCCTACGCTACGAAGCGTGTTGAGCTCGAGTATCACCAGTCGCTCGCCGCCTTTCATCTCGCTCAAACTTTCGTCCTGCCCCTGCAGCCGTCTGTCTTCCAGAAGCAGTCCGCAAAGCACTTCACCCTGCGTTTCGAGCTTCACTCCGCCCACGCCTTGGCCGATCTCCAAATTCTTTCCAGAACCCTTCCCCTCAAGCTCACCCAGCAGGACGCCCATACCGCTGTCGGTACCTTCGA
The DNA here is from genome assembly GCA_963738855.1 of uncultured Acidobacteriaceae bacterium. Lineage (GTDB taxonomy): Bacteria > Acidobacteriota > Terriglobia > Terriglobales > Acidobacteriaceae > Edaphobacter. The sequence continues at coordinate 22,064 of CAVTYC010000002.1, forward strand.
AGGCACAGACGTTGCCTTCACTGAAGATTTCGCCGCTACGTGGAAGCTCTCACCTACCGTCGCCAACAGCCTCGTCGTCACCACCTACCGCAACCCCCAGTCCGCTCAACCATCTCCCGACGAAACATCTCCAGCGCCAACCAAGCAGCCTGAACCCGGCTTCTTCCTCGCCCAGACCCTCCTCGCAGATAGCGCTCCCAAGGCTCAGCCAACCGCACCTCGCAATGTAATTCTGCTCTTCGATAACTCCCTCTCCATGCAGTGGGACAAACTCGAACGAAGCTATGCCGCGCTCGAAAAAATCCTGCTTGGTCTTACTTCTGCTGATCACTTCAACCTGCTCCTCTTCAATCAGGACATCGCGGTATTTCAACCGCAACCCGTGGCTGCAGACCCCGCGGCCATCCAGCATGCTCTCGATTTCGTTCGTTCCAGCCGCCTTCGCGGAGGCACCGACATTGGCAAAGCCCTCACGGCTGGCCTCGCGCAGTGCACCCAACCGAACAGCAGCCTCATTCTCCTGACCGACGGCGGCTCTGATCGCGGCGCTTCGGTTCTCACCAAAACCATCGCTGCTGATTACGCTCAGCAGTGGAAGCGATCTCCCCAACATCCACGCACCCACGTCTTCGCGGTGGGCGACGACGCGAATCTTCCCCTCCTCAAACAACTAGCCCGCAACGACGGCGTGTTTGAGTCAGTCCTATCGAGCGAGCCCGTCGAAGCCAAGCTCGCCACCTTTCTCTCCCGCATCTCAACGCGCCCCATCGCTGGCCTGCATCTTACGGTCGAACCTCACGCCGTCATCCACACCATCTATCCACTGGACTCCGACGTCTACGCCGGAAGCATCGCCTCCTGGGTTGGTGACTACGCCACTCCCGCGAAGAACATCACCTTCACTGCGCAGGCCTCTGGCGAAGGGACGTCTCTCAATGTCCACACCAAGGTCAACCTCCCCGCCGAAGACCTCGCTCATCCTCAACTCCCACGTCTCTGGGCCCAGGCTCGCGTCAACGCACTCCTGGAGCAGATCGCCCGCGAAGGCGAGACCCGCGAAGCCATCGACGAGATCATCCGTCTCTCCCGCCGATATAAGTTCGTCACCCCTTACACCTCGTTCCTTGCCGTCCCCCGCTCGCTTTTGCGCCCCCGCATTATTCGCCCGGGAGACCCCGTCCTCCGCGTGCATACTGATCCTGCTATTACCTCCGTCATTGCACTCTTCCCCTTTGGCCTCACCAAATCCCTGCGCCACATGCCCTCTGAAGACAGCCGCAAGGGACAGGACTCTGATCGCCTTTGGGAGACCCGGTTCCTCGCTCCCACCGATATGAAGGACGGCACCTACACCGTCCGCCTCATCCTCCGCGATGCTGCTGGCCATACTTACTCCGAGTCCAAGACCTTCGTCATCGCCTCCACTCCGCCCGCAGTTCGCATCACCCTTGACCACTCCCGCTACCATCGAGGCGATCTCATGTTTGTCCGCGCCGGAGCCACCTCCACCACGCGCAGCCTCACTGCCCGGTTACAAGGAGACGGCCCGAACTCCGGCGCATACGGCGTCGCGGACCTTCGCTGGAACCCCAGCGCTCTTTCTAGTACAGGCCAACTCCGTATCCCTGACAGCCTTGCGCCGGGGACCTATACCCTCTCCGTCACCGCCGAAGACATCGCTCATAACATCGGCTCACAGGAGGTGAAAGTTGAAATCATCCCCTAATGCCGCCGCGCCTAAGAGCCGCCGCGTGCTGGCCGCTGTTGCTCTCTTAGCCGCGACGGCTATCACTGCACACGCCGATCTCCCCGCATGGATGCAGCAGGTCGTCTCTGCCTCGGCCATCGAGTCTGCCCTCTACCGCGTGATGGACCTGCCCGGTCTCCGCACTCTTTACCCGCGTCCGCCAGCGGAATCCCGCACGGATCTCTCCGTCCTCGTTCAGAAGTCCCCCTCCGATCCCGAACTCTACGCGATCCGCGCCCGAGTCGACGAGCAGGCCCTCGACTTCACCGCTGCCGAGCAGGATTGGAAGTCCTACGTTACCCACGTCAAAGATATCCCCGCCGCCCAACTCGAACTCGCCAACTACTACGACCGTCGCCTTCAGCCACAGCAGGAAATCGCCACCCTCACAGCCCTGGCCGCCGTGCCCTCTACACCGGACGAAAAGTTCGTTCCTGTCTCCAAACAGCGCTCATGGCAAGCCTACAGCCACATCCTTAAGATCGCCGCCGACCAGGCGCTTCCACCCGAAGCAGTCGACGCCACCTACACAGCCTGGATCGCACGCTATCCTGCCGAACCATCGGTCCGCGCCACCTACGTCAACACCCTCATCCATCAACAGCGTTTTGACGCGGCCGCTGCTGTCATCGACGACTACAAAAGAGCGTTCCCCAACGATCCGGTCTTTCCAGTCAAAGCCGCAGCCCTGATCGCGTATCGCAGCGGCTCTCCCGACAAAGCCCTTGCTCTCTACGCCGCCAGCTTCCAGCCCCTCTGGCCTGCCGAACTTATTCAGAGCTACTACGGGATGGCTGCTGCCCAACATCGTCAGCGCGAGTTACTCGCCGATGCTCGCGGCGCACTCGTCAAGAACCCCGACGATCTTGCCGCCGCGACCCGCATCTTCTTTTACTTTCAGCAACAGGGTAACCTCAATGCCGCCGCGCGTGCCTTCGACGAGTATCGGCTTAGCAAAGAATCCCGCAAGGCTGCCTGGACAGTTGATGAGCTCTACACCCTCGCCACCCTCCTCAACAACGTCGGCCTCTATGCCGAATCCGCCCGCTACGACTTCGCCCTCTATAACACTCCTGGCAAACTTAGCCTCAGCACGCAAGCCCCTCGCGAGGCCGCCCTTAGCAGCATCGCCAACATACTCCTCACGGCACCGGACCAGTCCATCGATCTCGGTTCCGGCAACCTCTCTATATATCGAGACATCGCCACACTGGATAACGGCCCCGGCTACCTCAACGGCATACTTTCCCTGTGGCTCAACTCCACGTCGCCCGCGTTCGAATTTCACCAGGAGGAGCAACGCGCCGCTCCTTACTTCCGTCGCTCCAAAGCCGCCCAGGTTCTGGATCTTCTTGACAAAGACTTCCCCAACGACCCGACGCGTCCCGCCCTTCACGCGGCCCTCGTCCGCGCCTATGCCACCTACGGAGATGATCTCGCAACTATTAAGGCTGGACAGGACTTCCTCACTGTATTTCCCGATGCTCCGCAGCGCATTCCCGTCGCGATGATCGTAGCCGATGCCTATGCCCGCACCAATAACACGACCGCCGAATTTGCCCTCTACGATCATCTGCTCGCCGATCTTGCCCGCAAGTCCCAAGGCATGCCTCTCACTGCATTTGCGGCAGTGAGCCCAACCTCGTCGCCCGCTCATGCCGACGAGGGGAACAACGAAGCGCCTGCAACGCCAGTCATTAAGACCACCCCCGATCAGGCTCTCGATCTAACCGCCACTCCCTCTACCGTTTCAGCAGCTCCCGACGATCTGAATTACAGCCAAATCCTCGAGCGCTACCTCGGCCGCCTCACCACCGCCGATAAGCTTCCCGAAGCCCTCGCCGTCCTGCGCCGCGAACTGGACCGCAACCCCGACGACCCGCTCCTCTATGACCGTCTCGCCGACTTCCTCCAGCAAAATAACTTCGCTGCACAGCAGGAGGAGGTCTATCACCGCGCCCTGGCCCGCTTCAGCGACACTAGCTTCTACGACAAGCTCGCACGTTTCTACCTCCGCCAAAAACGTCAACAGGATTTCACTACACTTACCCGTCAGGTTGTCGACACCTTCCACGGCACCGACCTCGAACAGTACTTCGCCAACGTCAATCGCAACTGGCCCCAGGTCTACCTCCAACTGAACCTCTACGCCCACCAGCGTTTTCCGCACGAGCTTAAATTCACCCGCAACCTCCTCGTTGCGTATCGCACGAAAGGCACAGCGGACTCCTCAGCATGGGAACTGCTCCTGCGCCAACACTGGTTCGAGGCCGATGACCTCCGCGACCAGTTCTTTGACCACCTCAGTCGCACCAACAGACTCGGCGCCGAACTGGCCTCCCTCCAACAACTCGTCCCCACGGACGCCGAGCAGCATCAAAACCCTGCCGCCACACGCGAACTGGCCGAAGTCAATCTGTGGCAGTCGCACTTCGAGCAGAGCGCACCCCTCCTTGGAAGTCTCGCGCACATCTACCCAGCCGACACCACCATCGGCGACGAAGCCGCCAGCGTCTACCGCTCCCTCGCCTACTTCGATCCCACTCAAACCGCCCACGCCGTAGCCATTGAACAGAACCTCTCCATCGCGGAACCCACCAATCTCGACCGGCTCACGCGAATTGGCGATACGCTGGCCGACAGCCAGTCCACAGCCCTCTCGATCTCCGCCCAGGCTCAACTCGCCGCTGCTGCTCCCTACTGGCGTCGACTCCCGCAAATCCACCCGGGCCAACCCGATGGCTATCTGCAGGCGGCCACCGTCTTCTGGGACTACTTCCAGTTCGACGCAGCACTCTCCCAGATCAATGCTGCTCGCATACAGTTCCACGCGCCCGCCCTCTACGCTTACGAGGCAGGAGCTATCTATGAAAATAAAAATGCTCCCGTCCAAGCAGTCGCCGAGTATGTAACTGCGTCTATTGCAGAAAACTCCAACGGCCCGGCCCGAGCCCGTCTCCTCAGCCTCGCCACCCGTCCAGCCTACGCCCAGCTAATCGACGAAGCCACCGCCAAGGCCGCCACCGCTGATCCTGCGCTTGCTACGCTCACCCTTCGAGCCGACGTCCTTGCTGCCCGCAAGCAGCCATCCTTGGTAGCCCCTCTTGTCGACCTCGCCCTCGCCCATTCTTCCACCACCGACCAAGCCGCCGACCTCGCCACCTTCGCCCAGCAACACCAGCTCACCCCCAGCTATCGCGCAGCGCTCCTGCGCGAGATCGCTCTCTCCGGTGACCCTGTCCAGCGCATCGAACTCCAGTACACTCTCGCCCGATCCTACGAGCAGGACTCTCAACACAGAGATCTCACTGCCGCTCAAAACATCATTGAGTCCGTCTACAAAGACAATCCCAAAGTCCTTGGTGTAGTTCGCACTACCGCTGACTTCTACTGGACCAATCAGCATCCCCAGCAGGCCATCGCTATCCTCGTCGATGCCTCTCACGATGCGAACCCGGAACTGGCGCGTGCCTTCACTCTCGAAGCCGCGACGAAGTCCAACCAGAGCAGCGACTACGCCCGGGCCCGAACCCTTCTCGCTCCGCTCCTCGCACAAGATCCTTACAACCCACGCTACCTCGCAACTGTCGCCGATAGCTATGCCCTCGCTGGCGACAACGCTGCGCTCCGTGACTTCTACATCACCACGTTAGCCACACTTAAAACCGCAAACATACCAGCAGAAGACCGTCGCGATAAGACCGCATCCCTCCGTGAGGGCCTCATCGGGGCCCTCACCCTCCTCAAAGACTACCCGGCGCTGTCGATCAGCACATCGCTCTCATCAGTGCTTTTCCCGAAGACCCAAGCATCGCGCAAAGCGCCGCCCTCTACGCCCTCCGCTACAATCGCCAGCAACAACTCGTCGATTTCCTCAACAAAACGGTCGCCGACTCGCCACGCGACTCTCGCTTCGCCATCACCCTCGCTCGCGTCGACACCATATTTGAGGACTATCCTGGAGCCCTCACCGCCTTCAACAAGGCCATCGCCATCCGCAAAGACCGCCCCGATGTCTACATCGCCCGAGCCGACCTCGAAGAGCACCTCCAACACTTCGACGAAGCTTGCGCGGACTACGACCGCCTCTACAACCTCACGTACAAAGATCCCCAGTGGATGCTCAAAGCTGCGGAGATGCGTGCTCGCCAAGGTAAGACCGACCTCGCTGTTCGTGCTCTGGAGGCCGCGTGGATCGACGGTCGACCCATTTCCGCCCAGAACAGCTTCCAGGTCGCTGCTCAACTCGAAAAATGGTATCTCCTGCCCGAGGCTCGCACCTTTGCGGAGCAGGGAATCAAGCTGGCCTCGGATAAAGCTCCCGACGATCTGCTGGGCGCGCCGGAAAATCGCGAAGCTGCCGCCGCCTATGCCCGTATCCTCACCCGCCAGCGTCGCCCCGCTGACGCACTGGCAGTCCTGCAAAAAACTCTCGAAGCCACTAACGTCTCCCCGTCTTCCCCTGGCTTGATCGTCGAACAAGTCGAAAAACAAGGCATCGCTTCTGTCGGCGACGAGCAATGGCGTCGCAACCGAATCGAACAGCGCCGCAATCAGGCCCAACAAAGCTATCAAAACGCTGTCCGCGTAATGAGCGCTACGGTAGCCGAGTTCTACACCCCCGAAGAAAAGCTCACTTACGCTCAACTCCTCGACACGCAGCGTAGCGGAAAGTCCGACGCCGAAGTAGCCTCACTCTGGATACCAGCCGCCGAAGCCGCAGGACTCAAAGACCGCGAAGCCGACTGGCGCAGATCGCTGCTCCTCTCCCGAGGCCAAATCGCTGAGTCTCAGATTTCCCCTTTCGACACCTTAGAAAAGCAACGCATGGACTACGCCACGCTCGCTCGTGCCCTCGAAACCTACGCCGCGAGCCGTCCCGCAAATAACTCCGCGTCAATCCTTCCCATGGCCGCGGACGCCTGGGCGGATGACGGCAACCGCGCCGCCGAGCTGCGAATCCTCCGTATCCTCGATCTTCAGACTGACCAATATGCGGCCTTACGTGAGCGCTACTTCCGTCTCCTCTTGGCCGCCGACCAGAAATCCCTCCTCGCACAAGCAGCCTCCTCGAACGAGAATTACGCCGATGCGGCGGCCAACTACATCTTTAGTCATGCATCGCAGCCGCTCGCTTATGCCGCTGTCGACGTCCGCGCCCACGCCCGCCAACCAGTCTGGGGCGCTGCCAACATCGCCCTTGCGGGTCTCTTCTACAGCGACAAATCTCCTCGCACCGAAGCAGCCTTCCGCTCTGCGCTCGCCGACACTACGATCGATGCCCGCCTCACGCACCCTGCAGATCAGACTCGACAACTTGTCGGACATGACTGGTTCTACTATGCCACCCGCTACGGGGTTTACCGCGCCCTCGCACCCACCAGTTCGTCGGATGATCCCGAAGACTTTCTCCCTGCTATTCTCGAAGCCAGCCCTACCGCTGCTGTCAGCTACGTCAACTTAGCCGAGACCTACGCCAACTCCGGCAATCCTGCGGCAGCAGTCCGTGAGTACCACCACGCTCTCGAAATCAGCCCGCGCACTGCTGCGATCCATCGGGCCATCGCCGTTACCCTATGGCCGCTAGATAAGCCCGCTTCGGACAAGCCAGAGGCATTGAACCAGTGGAAGACAGCTCTCAATCTTCTCCGCGCCCTCGTCGACACTCGTGTTGTACCCGAGTCCTTCTGGATCGACTTTGCCAGCATCACCGCTGACCTCCGCGCACGCGATCTAGGTAGCCAACTTCGACCCGAGATGGATGCCTTGCTTCGCGCCTACATTGCCAAGAACGGCAACTATCGCAGCGTCGAGCTTCTCCAGTCTGCGCTCAACTCCCAAGCCTCGTCAGACGCCTCCACAATAGACTGGCTCTTCTCGCTGGCCGACGCCTCACGCTCCCCATCGTCGATCCTTGCTCAACTCGACGAAGTGAACTGGTTTCCCCACGACCAACGTGGCCGACTCTATCGCCGCCAGCTTGAGGTGGAACAATCCGCCGCCGCCCAGCGCCCTCACGACCCCGACGCGTCAGACATCTACACTTCCGATCTCAACCGCATCCGCGTCAAGCTCCTCAACTATCTTCTCCAGCAAAAAAGCAGCGCCAGCGATGCCGAGGCCCAAAATCTCTTCAACTCAATCTCTGTCAGCCTGCGCAAGCAGGATGACCTCCAAACGATTCGCATTGAACTAGCAGCCCACCAGAATCAAGTCTCGCAACTCCTTACGGCCTTTATCGCGGATCCATCCAATGCGCCCAACCTGAATGTCATCTCCTATGCCGCGAACAATCTACGTAGAGCAGGAGACAAGTCATCGAATCGCCTACTCCTCGAATACGTCTTCCAGCAGAAGTTCGAGCAGCACCAACTCACTCCGCCCGATTTCCTCGCTTTAGCCCAGGCGCGTCTCGACACAAACACGACCGCTGACACCACCAGCGCACTCGACCTTCTCCACCGTCTGATCATGCTCCCAGGCAACGCCACTTCCGGCGCCACCTCTGATCTCTATACCAACTTGGACTCCGCTGCGACCCTCCTGGTCAATTCCAACCATGTCGCCGAAGCCATCCCGTTCCTTACGACCCTCGCCACCTCCACTCCGTGGAAACCTGATTACCGTCTCCGCCTTGCCCAAGCGCAACTCAAAACCCAGCAGGGATCGCCTGACGCGAACACAACTCTCACCGTTATTGCGGGAGCCGGCACCACCACTTACGCCACCCGCATCGAGGCTGCGAAATCCCTCAAATCGAAGTCCGGCACAAAGCCGTTCGACAGTGCCGAACTCAACCTCCTCGCCTCCGGAACTCCAGTTACTCCGCAACAGGCAAGCCAGCCCTACTTCGTCGCGGCCCGCGTTGCTGCTGCAGCTTCAGCCCCTCCCGCCGCCAAGACCGCGATCCTCCGCGAAGCGATCGCCATAGCTCCCAGCGACAGCCTTCGCCTTGCCATCTTCCGTGCCGAATTCATTTTGGGTCACAATGATCGAGCCCTCACCGCAATCGTGCCGTTGCTGAATTCCAGTGGCTATACCCAGTTCCGGAACTCCACGTACGCCCCTGATCTCGATCAAACCATAACAACCACGCAGTATGACGAAGTACCTGATGAGTTTGTGAACCTGCCCATTCTCCTGCGTACCCGCGAAGAAAAAGTCGCATTCTCCCTGTCCGTAGCCGACGTTTACGAAAACACAGGCGATTCCATTAGTGCCATCAACTACCTTCGAACTGCTGCAACCCTTAATCGTGATCCATCTCGCCGCAATACAATCGCAAAGCGCATAGTCGCCATCGAAGAGCGTCTTCGTATCGACGCGGAAGATGCGAATCGCCGCCCTGTAATACAGTCCGGCCTCAATCAAACCGTAGTGGTCCGCCCGCGTATCGTATCTGGACTAGTCGCCGAAAAGCAGGTGCAGCCATGAACCAATGCATCACCCCAATTCGCAGACGTATCGCCATGCTGATTCTCGTAGCGGCCATCTCCACCGCTGCCCTCTACGGCGCCTTTCAAGCCCTGACCCCGGCTCCCCCCGCTCTCTCCAGCTTTGTACCGCAGGGTTCTCTCCTCGCCATTGAATCACCCGATTTCGCTGCACTCCTCAAGTCCTGGTCCGCATCCTCCGAGCAGCGCAACTGGCTCGCCAGCGACAACTATGCTGCCTTCTCCCGCTCCCGTCTCTTCGCCCGTCTCAACGAGGCCCAAGACCAATTCGCCACCTCTGCCGGTCTCCCACCCGACATGCAGTTCCTCCAGCAGGTTGCAGGAAAGCAATCGATCTTCGCCTGGTACGACATCGGCAATCTCCAGTTCCTATACATCACCCGTATGCCCCCCGGCACCGCCGAACAAACGCCCCTCCTGCAGTTCCAAGGCAAATTCCAACTCCGCAAATCCGGTGACGATTCCTTCTATCTCCGCACCCAGGGCGATCCCGAACGTACTGTAGCCTTCGCGGTCCACGGCGACTATCTCCTCCTCGCCACGCGCGAAGATCTCGTCGCCAACGCACTTCTTCTTATGCAGCACCCAGACGACGCCTCGCTCCATAATGAGTCCTGGTATTCCTCAGTCATGGCCGCGAACGCAACCCATTCCTCTGATCAGCCCGCTTTGCGTATGGCCCTGAATCTCACCCGTATCCTCCCTACGCCCTACTTTCGGAGCTATTGGATACAGCAGAACATCACCGAGCTCAAGCAGTACTCTGCGGCGCTCTCGGACCTCTACCTCACCAAACAGGACTTCCGCGAAGAGCGAGTTCTCCTGCCTAACACAACAAGGGCCACGGTTCCCACTGTCGACCTTGCTCCCATTTTGCAATATCTGCCCGTCAACACCGGGGTCTACCGCGCCACAGCGCACCCCACGACCGATCAAGCTCTTGACGCGCTCAACGAGAAGCTCCTCGCCCGCACCGTATCGTCCTTTCGCGATCAGCACCTTGCTCCCGCCGTCGACCTTAGCGTCCAAAACACCGGTAGCGCAACCGACTTTGAGACCCGTATCGACACCCCGCCCATCCCCGAGCAACCCATCACTGCAGCTCTCGCCCCGATGCGATCTCTACTGGATGCTGCGTCTCTGGATGCACTCCTCATCTACTCCTCAACGATCACGAATCAGCATGCTGCCGACACTCTCTTCCTTCCCGTCCACACTGCCGTTATCCTTTCAGCGTCCACGCCCTTTGCATCCTCCGCAATCCAATCTGCTCTTACTCAGGCATTGAGCGCCCGTCTGACCGTATCGACTGCGAGCCTCGACTGGAAGGCTCACCGGCAAGGAGGCGCCGCTTACTTTCAACTCTCCGGCCTTGAGTCCCTCGCCTTCAGCGTGCAAGGAAAGTTCTGCATCCTCGCTTCCGACCCCGAAACGCTCTTGCAGATTCTGGGCAGCCCTCACCAGAAAAGTCCGCAACCTTTCATCGCCACGACTGCCGCCGGTTTCAACCACACTGCGGAAAGTCCCGGCCTCAATCGCCTCAGCTCTCTGCTGGATCGTACCAACACTTCGCCTCAATCCGACGCCAGTGTTCCAGCGTTTTTCTCTCATAACATCGGCAGCCTTAGCCAAACCTTCCAAGCGCTCGACTCAGAGACGTTCACAGAAACCGTCCAGGTCCAACCTAACGCAGCCAACATCGTGAATCAGAGAGTCATCTACAAATGGCATCCCTGACCCGCAGCTTGAGCGCAATCTGCACCGCCCTCGCGCTGGTTCTGTTCGCCTCGATCACTGACGCTCAAACGTCCGCCTCAAACTCGCTCCTCGCGCAAGCCATCCAAAGTACGCTCTCTCGTCGTTGGCCGCCTTCGGAGAATCTCTCATGGCTGGTCCTGGATACAGCGAGCGGCCAGATCCTGGCCCAACAATGGCCCTCTCTAAACGATCCCATACCAGTTGGCTCCCTGACCAAACCTTTCCTGGCACTCGCCTACGCACGAACCCATAACACATTTCCCCACGCGCTTTGCCAAGGAACCCAGGATCGCTGCTGGCTTCCCAAAGGTCACGGCACCCTCGACCTCGAGCACGCTCTCGCACAGTCCTGTAACGCCTACTTCCTCGCGCTCTCCCGCCAGATCGAACCCGTTGCTCTCCAAACCATCACTCAACTCTATAACCTCCCGGCAGCTCCTCCCGACGCGACACCCGTCATCCTTATCGGCCTCGAGCCCACGTGGCGGATCGCTCCCGTCACCCTCGCACGCGCCTACACTCGACTCGCTAACCAGCCGGATAACCACTCAATTCTCACCGGCATGCGACTTGCTACCCAGCAAGGCACGGCACGCGCACTGCACGCCGAGGACGCACTGGCAAAAACCGGAACCGCTCCCTGTCTTGACCACTGCCTCGCCAGTGGAGACGGTCTTGTCCTCGCACTGACTCCCGCTGCCAACCCGCGTATCCTTCTCTTGGTCCGTCAGCACGGAACCACAGGTGCGTCGACTTCCATCATTGCTGCCCAAATGCTTCATGCCCTAAAGACCCAGAATGCTGCCAACCGCTAAACTCAGTCGCCGCCACTTCACTCGGACTCTGGCCGCTGCGCTAGCTCTGCCACACTTTGCCAAATCCCAAACCGGCTCCCAACTGCGTCGTCCACGTTTCAATGTCTTCTCACTCTTCCGACCACAGCGTCTGATGTTGCAATCGGAGGCGCCTCTCATCCTCCATCTCAACCAGACAGATGCAGGTGCAGAATTCCACCGCATTCCACCTGCCGTATTGGTACAGATAAGCACTCTCTCCGGAAACCAGCTTGAGATATCCTCAGACAACCTCACGATCACAGCCAAGGCTATTCGTCTCACCTCAACATCGGGCGAGGACGCCGCCTTCACTCTCGCCGTCCCGCCTCCCGCACTCCACGGGACCATCCGTCGGCGGTTCCAAGGGACTCTCGAGGTTCGATCCATACTCAACGAACTCCAGGCTGTTCTCACTATGGACACCGAAGCCGCCACAGCCTCAATCGTCCATGCTGAGAGCCCGCCCGAGGCGCCCCCGGCGTATCTTCAAGCCCAGGCCATCGTCTCTCGCTCTTTCCTGTTTGCAGCCAACGCTGGCCATCATGGCTTCGATTTCTGTGACACCACTCACTGCCAGTTTCTCCGTGAGCCACCGCCCACAGGTTCCGCCGCCGCTATTGCTACACGGGCGACCATGAATCTCCACCTCACCTTTGAAGATCGGTCCTTTGCCGCTATGTACAGTCGCAGTTGCGGTGGCCATACCCACACGCTTGCCGATCTTGGACTCCCCATCGGTAACTACCCTTATTACGCCGTGGATTGTCCGTTCTGCCTGGAGCACCCCGAACAGTGGCGACGCGAAATCAACAATCCACCACGCTCGGAGCGCGAACGCCTCGCCTTCAATCGCATCCACGGCTGGTCCATGTTACCTTCTAACAATTTCATACAGGACGGCGCGACCCAACAAGGCCGAGGCATCGGCCACGGCATCGGCCTTTGCCAGCTTGGAGCCGCGGCTCTGGCAGCCAGCAGATACACTGCCGATCGAATCCTCGCCCACTTCTACCCGAACACAACGATTCACCAACTCGACGGATAACCCGCTGGCTCCTGAAATAGCGAGTTGTTAGAGCTGTGATCTCGTGGGGTAAAGAGTTTGAAGGTCATCGAAAGCAGGGAACTGAGGTGCGAAGATTCCGATGTGGGATCTGCTCATCCACGGCCAGGATCGAGAACAGAACTTCGTCAAATTCTTCGTCAAATTGTGCGCCACAGGGACTCCAAATGCTCCTGTGCGCTCCTCTCTACTCCGTTGAAAACACATGGGCTCCGGCCTTCATGAACCGCCTGTTAACCGAAGGGTTGTAGGTTCGAATCCTACTTCAGGAGGCATGTCATCATGGAAACGAAACCCATCCTTAGCAGAAAGGTGCTCCCGAAGAGGAGTCAAACCTGATCATTGGGATACAACTTTAGGGGCAGCTTTTACAAAGCCCCAAAGTGCTCATATAGATTGGCATGTTTATACTTAACCGATACGCTCAAAGCCGGTTTCGGCACTGATTTCTCACGCTGCCCTTTGTGGCCACAAGCTAGCTCAAATTAGAGGCTAAGAGTTTTCTATAAGCTGTGGCGGCGTGTTGTGAGCATGGGAACGAGAATGGAGTAAGGCCCTGAATACTGCAAGATTTGCCCTAGCGCCCCGTCTTTCGACGCTGATTGTAATGTTTCTTTGCTGTGTATCTCTGGCCTCTGCGTCAGCGCCCTCTAATACCGCGTTGACCATGAGTTCAGGAACGAATTCCCTGTCATCGGGTGGGGTTTTGAGTTCTGGCAGCGAGTTGACCTTGGTGGCAGCCGTCACTTCGGGAGCAACCAATCTGACCACTGGGCAGGTGAACTTCTGCGATGCCGCGGCGAAGATCTGCACGGATATTCATCTGCTCGGAACGGCGCAGCTAACCCACGCGGGTACCGCAGTACTCCGATTCCACCCGGGCATCGGCAGCCACAGCTATAAAGCGGTCTTTGTTGGGACGCCCAATGGCACGACGGCATATGCGGCAAGTACTTCCAGTATCGTGACTCTCACGGTTACAGGCACCTATCCCACCACGACTACGATCACACAGACCGGCAACCTCGGGAACTACACACTCACTTCAATGGTCACCGGGATTGTCAATGGCTCAAGCGTACCTGCTCCGACGGGAAGTGTCTCTTTCCTGGATACCACCACGAGCAACTCTGTGTTGGGTACCGCATCTCTCGGCTCCGCTACGGTCGGGCTCAGCTTGCTGAACTCCAGCACCGCTAAACTAACTCAAGAAGCCAATGCAGTGGCGACAGCGGACTTCAATGGCGATGGCATTCCTGATCTGGCGGTATCGGATAGCAATTCTGGTCAAGTATTATTAGCCATTCTATTGGGTAACGGAGACGGAACATTTACTGCGACGCCGACTAGTCCAACAGTCGGTCTCTATCCCGATTCCATCGCCGTTGGTGACTTCAATAGTGATGGCATTCCTGACCTTGCAGTAACGAGTGTCGACCAAAATCTGGTGACGATACTTCTGGGCAATGGGGATGGAACATTTACTGCGGCACCGAACCTGAACACCAGCAGCACTCCACAATCTGTAGCGACTGGAGACTTCAACCAAGATGGCATAGCCGATCTTGCCGTGGTCAATGCAAATTTGGTACTGATTTTTCAGGGACGTGGTGACGGAACCTTCACGGCTCTGGCAAGTCCATCAACAGGTGCCAGCCCAATTACGGTTGCAGTTGGAGACTTTAATGGGGACGGTATCTCCGATTTGGCTGTAACCAATAGTTGCGGCGCCAGTTACCCGTGCAACAACAATAACGGTACTGTCACGATCATCATTGGAAAAGGTGACGGTACCTTTCCGGTGGTTCTAGCTAGCCCTGTTGCAGGGGCTTCGCCTGACGGTCTCGCGATAGCTGATTTCAATGGCGACGGCATTCTCGATCTTGCGGTATCGAACTATGGTGGCATATCCAGCAACGCCGTAACGGTCTTTCTGGGGAATGGAAATGGCACGTTCAAGACAGGAGTGGCAAATAGTGCACCCGGGCTGAACTTCAAGTCTCTTGCCGTAGCGGACTTTAACGGGGACGGTATTCCCGACCTGGCTGCAGGCGAGTTCTGGCACGGTGAATTAGCAATTCTGCTGGGCAACGGAGATGGTACTTTCGCTCCCGCAATGGGAGAGAGTGCGGTCGCGCAGCTGGGCTCCGGCTACATTGCGGCCGCGGACTTTAATGGAGATGGCATTGCCGATCTGGTTGTTCCGAGTCAGGACGGCACCGTGCCGATTCTGTTAACGCAACCTACTAAAACGGCCACAGCGACTGTAAGCAGTATCTCGCCGACTGGCCCTGGACCTCACCAGGTGGATGCGAGTTATCCCGGAGACAGCAACTTCACTTCCAGTATCTCCAGCACGACGCCGCTCACAGTGCAAGTGGCAACTCCGATCATTTCGCCCGGTGGGGGTACGTATACCTCGATTCAGACGGTAAGCATCACCGACGCAACTCCCGGGGCAGCCATTTATTACTCGGCTTCCGGAGCCTTGCAGACCAACGGATTCGTGCAGTACACAGGACCGGTCGCCTTATCGAACCAGGGATATACATCGATCCAGGCCTATGCTACGGAGACGGGCTATCAGCAAAGTAGTTATGAGACTGCAGCTTTTACCTTGAATTTGCCTTCGACCGCTAAGCCTTCCATATCGCTTGCGTCGGGCGCTTATCCCAGTACGCAGACCGTTACCATTTCGGATACAACTCCGGGAGCCGCGATCTACTACACGACAAACGGATCATTACCAACTGCAAACTCCGCGCAATACACAGGGCCAATCACCGTTGCGTCATCCGAGGCACTCGTCGCCACCGCGCTGGCATATGGGTACTCCATGAGTCCACCCGCCTCTGCACAGTATGTCATTGGTTCGTCTTCGTCTTCATTCATCTACACCGTCGCCGGCAATGGCAATCCCGGATATAGCGGAGATGGCAGCCAGGCAACGAGTGCCGACATGAATTCCCCGGGAAACGCAGTCATGGACGCGGCTGGCAATCTCTACATTTCCGACAGCAATAACAACGTAGTCCGCAAAGTTGCGGCAGGGACCGGGATCATTTCTACCATTGCCGGAAACCGAACCGCGGGATTTAGCGGCGATGGGGGTGTGGCAACGAGCGCACAGCTTTCTTCCCCAACTGGCTTGGCGCTGGATGGCGCAGGCAATCTCTATATTTCCGATATCCTTAACAATAGAATTCGCAAGGTCGCGGCCGGGACTGGGATCATCAGCACCTACGCTGGGAACGGAACATTGGCATATAGCGGGGATAACGGACCCGCGATCAGCGCCGGTATTAGCTATCCCGCAGGAATAGTCATGGACGCGGCTGGCAATCTCTATATAGCCGAGTCTGGGTCTGAGCGTATTCGCAAGGTGGCGGCGAGCACGGGGACCATAACCACTGTTGCAGGCAATGGCCAATATGGCTACACCGGCGATGGTGGAGCGGCAACCAGTGCGGAACTCAGAGACCCAACGGGAGTTGCTTTAGATCTAGCCGGCAACCTTTACATCTCGGACACTTACAACAACGTGGTTCGCAAGGTTGCGGCGGGAACCGGAATCATCACCACGGTTGCCGGAAATGGAACTGCAGGTTACACAGGAGACGGTGGACCGGCGACTGGTGCAGAACTCTATCTGCCTTACGGAGTGGCGGTAGATACCGTCGGTAATCTCTACGTAGCCGACACCTACAACGTGGTTGTTCGCAAGGTGACCACGAGCAATGGAACAATCAATACGGTTGCTGGAAACGGAAACGCGCCAGCATGTTATTCGTTGGGAGCGGACGGAGGCGCAGCGACCAGCGCAGCCCTCTGTTATCCGCAGAGTGTTTCAGTGGATAACACCGGCAATTTATATATTGCCGACACGTCAAGAAATCGAATCCGCATGGTGACAGCTGTTAGTTCTGCTCCAACAACAGCAACGGCAGCACCAACGTTCACAGTGTCAGGGGGAACCTATAACAGCCCCCAAGTCGTCACAATCACGGATTCCACGCCGGGAGCGGCCATCTATGTGACGATGGATGGAACACCTCCCTTCACCTTCTCGCCAGGATACCGCGGACCCATCAACGTTACAGGAGGGGTTACGATCAGCGCGGTCGCGGTGGCGCCGGGTTATCTGACAAGCACATCCTCGACGGCAACGTATACCATCACCTCGCCGCCGACCGACGTTATAACAACCATCGCAGGAGACGGGGTTCACGGCTTTAGCGGAGTGGGTGGTCCGCCAACCAGCGCAGAGTTTGGAACCCCTCAGGGGACTGCGCTCGATAGTGCCGGGAATCTCTACTTCTCAGATACGGATAACAATGTTGTATGGATGCTCTCGGCTCAGACTGGAAACCTCTCGGTGGTCGCTGGCAACGGGACACCGGGCTACAGCGGGGATGGCGGTCCGGCTGGCAGCGCGCAACTGAACTCTCCTCACGGAGTCGCGTCGGACAATGCGGGTAACCTCTACATTGCCGATTCCGGAAACAATGTGGTTCGGAAGATAGTAGCCAGTACAGGACTCATCACAACCGTGGTCGGTACCGGAGGATCCGGTAATATGGGAGACGGCGGTCCTGCCACAGCCGCCAGACTGTACCACCCCTCCAGTATCGTGTTCGATAACAACGGCAACCTCTACATTGCAGATACCTACAACAGTGTTGTCCGGCGCGTCTCCGCGAGCACTGGCATCATCACCACGGTCGCCGGTAATGGCAGCTATGGTTCCAGCGGCGATGGCGGCCCCGCCACGAGTGCCACCATTTACCAACCAAGTGCGTTGGCGCTCGATGGCGCAGGAAATCTGTATATTGCAACACCTAACGTTGGAACGATCCGCAAGGTAACAGCGAGCACCGGTATCATCACCACCATAGCCGGCAATGGAAACAAATTGGGCAACAGCGGCGACGGGGGCCCGGCAATCAACGCTGAAATCTATCCCCAAGCTCTCGCACTCGACGCTGCAGGCAATCTCTATCTCTCAAGTTATCCCTATGCGGTCCGAAAAGTTGATGCAAATACCGGTTTGATTACGACCGTGGTTGGTACCGGGTATGGGGCCTATGGGGGCGATGGCGGCCCCGCAACTGTCGCCGAGATCTCAGGTCCTCAGGGAATTTCATTCGACGCTGCAGACAATCTCTACATTGCCGATACAGCCAACCCGAGAATCCGGAAGGTCACCTTCCAGGTGGCTGCAACTCCGGTGTTCAGTGTGACAGCCGGAAGTTACTCAAGCTCGCAAACGGTGGCGATTTCGGATAGCACCCAGGGCGCGACCATCTACTACACCACTGATGGAACCACACCAACGACGAATTCAACGGTCTGCGCCGGACCGATCACGGTGTCTTCGTCAGAGACTATAAAGGCCATCGCGGCAGCCACTGGCTACGCCATCAGCGGAGTGGTCACAGCCTCATATACGATCAACATTCCGGTTGCTGCTGCTCCGACTTTCTCACCGGCAGCAGGTACCTACTCAGTAACCCAGACCGTGACTATCAGCGATGCTACAGCCGGAGCCACTATCCACTACACGCTTGATGGAAGCACGCCAACGACGAATTCAACGGTCTACGCCGGCCCGATTACGGTGTCTTCATCAGAGACCATCAAGGCCATTGCGGCAGCCACTGGCTACACCATAAGCGGAGTGGCCATAGCCTCATACACGATCAGCATTCCGGTTACCGCTGCTCCGACGTTCTCACCAGTAGCAGGTACCTACTCATCAACCCAAACTGTGACTATCAGCGATGCTACAGCCGGAGCCACTATCCACTACACGCTTGACGGAACCACACCGACGACGAGTTCGACGGTATATGCCGGTCCGATCACCATGTCTTCGACTACAACCATCGAAGCCATTGCGACTGCGAGTGGCTATAACCCTGGCGCAGCGTCTACAGCCACCTACACGATAAATACTCCAACGAATGCAGGGCCGATACTCAGCCAAATGTCGCCTGCGTTCTCAGCATTTGGTAGCACAGCTTTCACGCTCACTGTAACTGGATCAGGATTTACATCTGGCTCAACAGTCTATTGGGGTACCACAGCTCTCTCTACCCAGTTTGGGAGCAGTACACAACTCACAGCCCAGGTTCCGGCAGCCAGTACTTTGGCAGCAGGCATTGCAGCGATTACCGTTCAAACGCCTGCACCGGGTGGAGAGACCTCCAATGCACTGCAGTTCGAAGTGGATTCAGTCCGGTCGGGATCTGTAGCATCGCCATCCTTTTCTACGTTCACTGCCACGTTGGCTTCTGGATCGAGTGCCACGTATGCGGTCAATCTGCCTTCGTCTGCCACAAATGTTTCGGTGACATGCCTGAACCTGCCAACCGGAGCGAGTTGCAGTTATTCTGCGGCCGCCAGTGCAGTCACTATTACTACCTCGGCAACAACGCCTTCGGGAACCTATCAGATCACGGTGGTATTTACCGAGACTCTGCCGGGACCGGCCCCTGCATTCGTTCTCATACCGCTTCTCCTGTCACCATTCATTTTTGTTAGAAGGAAATTAGCGTTGAGCCAGCCTCGTTTCAGAGTGTATTTGGCGTTGTTCTTGCTGGCATCGGCTTTTGGCATCACGGCTTGTGCGGGTAGCGGCTCAGGATCGACATCCACTCCATCCTCGCATCAAGTAACGAGCTCAGCTGCTCTTACGCTCACAGTCCGCTGAAACTAGTGGCGATTAAATTAGGGTGATGACCGTGTTCGCGTCACGCTCAGCCCAAGCAACCTTCATGTAGCCTAATTGGTCGCAACAGCCCGATGCGTAGATGAAAGAACGTGAAGGGGAGGCATCGCGCGTGAGGTTTGCGGTAATGCGAAGTTGCGGAGACGAAGTTTGGAAAATATTGCAAGACGGCTGTCCGGTTGCCAGTCTAGGCGATGCGCCGCCGGCTACGTCAATGTATTCACCGAACAGGCGAGTGCTCTAAACCATCGAGGTTAGTCAGTCCTGCACGTCCGCATTGGCGAAACATGAGCGAAAGGGGAGGGAACTGATTCGGCAAAACCAACAGGGGTTTTCAAATACACCTGGAATCTGCCCAACTGTTAGGGCATCAGAGTTCGATTCCGATTGTCCCCCCAAGACGTTCCGCGGTCATGCATTTCTTATGGAAGAATTATGGGCCTATCAGAATCGCATCGGTTCCCCTTCCCAGTTACGCTCCGTGCCCGACCGCTGCTTTAGACCCCGCCTCAGGCCGCGGCTTTGCCCACGTCCCCACCACCAAGGCATCCAACCGATCCTGTCGTGCCGCTACCCAAGGCGCGTAGCTCTTCTCCGTCGTCTTGATTGAGGTATGACCTAGCAGCTTCGATACCTCTTCCAACGGGATTCCCTGTTGCAGTAGAGACACGGCAAACGTATCCCGCAATTGGTGAGAATGGCCGTCAAGCATCCCCGCCGCCGTGAATGCACGTTTGAAAGCCCTCTCCCACACGTCTACCGCGGCTTTAGACTTGCCGCCCGCTCGATTCCAGAACACATACTGAGGATGTCCGTTTAACACCATCACGGCTAAGACCTCTGCTGCAACGTCAGGAGGCAGCGCTACCGACACGTGTACGCCGGTCTTCTGCCTACTTGTGACGACCCGATATAGGTCTTTCTTTATGTCCTTCTGAATCTCAGTACGCTCCAAGGTCACCGCATCATGGATAGCGAGACCGCTATATCTCATGAGCCGGATGAGAGCGCGTAGGCGGTTGACTCTGTCAGGTGATTTGAACTCAGCCGGTACGACCTCGAGCAGCTTAGCGTATTGCTTGTCTGTCAGTGGTAGCGTCGGCGGCTCAGTGACCTTAATAGGGGAAAGCTGCGGGATATGGTCGATCATCTTCGCGTTGAACGCATACCGCAGAAAGCCTCTCAGTCTTTCTTGCACCTTTGAGCGAGTCAGGGAAGAGGCATAATGTTTCAGCCACCCAGCCCTAAACTCAGTCAGGTCCGCTAGCCCTATCTCGTGGGGAAACAATTTGCCCCGCTTGGCCATGAATTCTACGAGCCGACCTAGCTCCCGCTGATGCTTCTTATGTGCGGTGGGGTCTAGCCCTTGCGAGAGTTTGTCGCTGAGGAAGAGTTCGACGGCTCTCTGAATGGTCGGTTTGGACTCGGCTTCTATCCTGACCGGCCCCATAGGCTGCGCAGGGTCGGTCGCCCTGAATCTTTCTTCCACGTCCCGCCGTCGCTCTTCAGCAATCGACCATGTACGAGTCTTGGCGGACTGCCTATGTTGCTTGCCTTCGTAGGTGTAGCGAAGATGCTTAGGACACCGGCAGTTCTTGTAGAACTCGTCCCCTTTGCGGGGACAGTCTGACGAGTGCCGGACGAAGATGCTTATGGAGGGGATGACCGGAGCCAGGATGGTGCGGACATTCATTGTGCTAACCCCTGCGTTTCATGGGCATTGACCTGATGAGGTTAGCACAAAATTAGCACAATTTTATAGATTGTCTTTTTGCTTATTGATTATAAAGGAGAAATGAGTGGTGGACGCGGTAGGGATCGAACCTACGACCAGTCGATTAAGAGTCGAATGCTCTACCAGCTGAGCTACGCGTCCATATTTTGAGAAGTCGTCGAGAGCTATGACACGCCTTTGAACAAGCCTGACTGCAATCAGTCGACCTCTTAAGAATAACACAGCTTGCAGCGTTACAGGTACGCTGCAAGCTGTTTCTTAGCCAACAAAATCCACATTCGCTTTGTGAGGAATGATGCCACGCTCGAAGCCCATGTCGAGCAGTTTTTTGATGGCCTCTCTTCCGTCTGGACCATAGTTCAGTGTGCGTTCGTTTACGTACATACCTACGAAGCGGTTAGCGAGAGATGTATCCAAGTCGCGTGCAAACTGCATTGCGTAGGCAAGTGCCTCTTCGCGGTTGTCCAGCGCATGTTGAATGCTGTCGCGAAGCGCATTGGTTGTCGTCAGCAACGTCTCTGAGCCAAGCGAGCGCCGGATTGCATTGCCGCCCAAAGGTAGAGGCAGTCCAGTCTGCTCTTTCCACCATTGGCCGAGATCCAGTAGTTTCACAAGACCGTCCTTCGCATAAGTAAGCTGCCCTTCATGGATGATAAGGCCCGCATCATACTCGCCCGCAGCAACGGCCGGTATGATCTTGTCGAATGGCACGACAGCCGTCTCAATCTCAGGTGCGAACAGTTTTAGCGTGAGAAAGGCTGTCGTTAAAGTTCCCGGAACAGCAATCTTTGTCTTCTTAACCGCATCGAGGGACAGTTTGCGGGTGGCTACTATCATCGGCCCATAACCTTCGCCGACGCTTCCGCCGCAAGCCATCAAGGTGTACTTGTCCTGCAAGTAAGGATAGGCATGGAAGGAGATCGCGGTTACGTCATAGAACGCTTCTTTAATGGCGCGTTGATTCAGCGTCTCAATGTCGGTCAAAGTGTGAGTGAACTTGTAACCTGGTACCCGGACCTTGTTGGTGGCGAGGCCGTAGAACATAAAGGCGTCATCGGAGTCTGGGCTATGAGCAATGCTGATTTCTTGAATGGCGGAACTGGTTGTTGCGTTCATGTTGCAAGTAATCCTTGGGGAGAGGTGAAGTGGTCAGTGCTGAACCGGCCGTAAACGACAGGTCCGAAATGTAGCGAGGTAAATTCTTGCGAGCCCAGGTTAGGAGCGACGCCAACGTTCGAATGTGCTGTAAAGACCGGCCGCTGCCGTGATCTTGATTAGTTCGCCAGGAAGAAAGGGCCCGATTGCCAGGTGCCATGCGGCTGACCCACCCAGGCGGAGCAGGATCGCCAGCCATCCAGCGCCTAGCGTAAAGATAAAAATACTAGCCACGCAGCCCGCAATGATTGCTCGCGTAAACCGCGATGCCCGACCATCCAGTCTACGAACAACCCATCCGGCAGAGGCTGCGGCTAGAGGATAAGAGAAGAGGAAGCCAGCCGTCGGGCCCATCAGTTGCGCAACGCCACCTGGACCATGCGGACTAAACACCGGCAGACCGAGTGCACCTTGAACAAGATACAGAACCATAGCCGAAAAGCCGCCAATAGGTCCTAGGGCCATGCCAACCAGAATCACGGCGAATGTCTGCAGCGTAAGCGGAACCGGCGTAAAAGGAAGTGGCAGCGATATATGCGCTGATAAGGCCACAAACACGGTGGCGGCAACTGCGAGCAGGATTCTTCCAGGCAGCGTTTTTTGGACAGAGACTGAACTGTGCGCGAGACCGTATGGAGAGGAGACGGCGGATTGCATATGCAGCAGGTCCTTTCGCGTTAATAGCGCTTAGTTGAAGTTGCCTGGACCCTCGAGGCTCGTTGAGCAGGCCTGGGCTGGTATGGGTCCGAAAGATCACCAGCATCTTTGTTGAAGTAAACCCAGTCTAGTCGTTCCGGTGCGCCGGTGTGTGACGACTTTGGCGACTTGCGCCTTCCGTCCATCGTGCCAGTGCGATTTTCATCGAAAGATGGGGGTATTTGTACAGATGCCGGCATTGCCGTATTCCAACTCTTTCTGGCCGTGACCTCGTGTACTGATTGGTGACGAATACCACGAGGGACTCGGGTTTCGCTGGAAGCAGCGTAAAGATGGTGCGCAAAATCGCGGTGCGAAGGAGCATTTATCCGTCTACGGTTGCGGTCGAGACGAATATGACGAACAATTGCAAATCCTGCCCATAGAAGGGCGCTGAAGCAGAGAATCGAAATGGCAAAGAGGATCTGCATGCGTCTAGAGAAGGATACCAAGGTGTAGAGGCTTATGCATCTTATTCGAGCGTTACTGGGCATTTGGTCGTGATTCTGCTGTATATAGGACTGATCTATCAGGCTAAAGGCAGAAGATAGCGCGTAAGGAGGAACGTTTCTTGCCAATACGGGACGCCATATCGGTTAAGAACCTTCAGTACGAACTTGGTTCGCGCCTCGAGCAAGCAGGGTTTTCCACTTGACGGTATACGTGACGAAATTTGTACTTGAAATGGGATGTCTCGTTCAGATACAGCACGTTCGGAAGGAAGCAAGTCTTCGGCTGTTGTGCGTTTGTTTGGTCACGCTCACGCTGGCTGGCGAAGAATCGCTACAGGATCTGCTGCTGTTCTGGCAATCGCGATGGGCTATCACGTCATCTTCGGACAGAATGGCCTTACTGCGTATCAGCAGAAACGCCAGGACGCGCGGACACTGGATAGCCAGCTTCACGGCCTACAAAGAGAAAATGAGCTGCTCAAGGGACATGTCGAGCGACTGCAAAACGATCCCAATGCGATCGAGCATCAGGCTCGTGAGGAGTTGCACTATACCCGCCCGGGCGAGGTAATCTACACGATGCCCTCTACTGCATCCACGAGCAATACATCCGTCCCGACCAGTGCAGTCAAACACTAAGACTACCTGTAGAGTTGGATCGCCAGTAAGATAGCCGGCGAGGATACTCGGAGCCAGCCCCATGAAGTTAAACATGGAAGAAGTCACACCTCGGCAGACCTACAACCTGCTAATTGGCCTCGTAGCACCTAGACCAATTGCATGGGTTACCAGCATGAGCGAGGACGGGCGTCTGAATGCCGCGCCTTTCAGCGCCTATAACTACCTCTGTACCGATCCGCCGATCATCGGTATAGGCGTAACCGACCGACCTGCCGCGAGTTTCGTCCCCAAAGACACCGCGCGCAACATTCGCCGCACGGGTGAGTTCGTAGTGAACGTCGTGACGGAGGATTTGGCCCAACAGATGAATATCTGCGCCACGGACTTTCCTTCTGACGTTGAGGAGCTCGAGATGGCTGGCCTCAGCACGGCTCCTTCGCATGTCGTGAAGGTGCCGCGCATCCAACAAGCCCACGCGGCGCTCGAATGCCGTGAACACACAACCATGGAGATTGGCCGCTCGCGCATCATCCTTGGACGAGTTGTCGCTATCTACATTGAAGACAAGTTTGTCGATCCTACCGGACCTTACATTCGCGCCGAGGAACTACATGCAATTGGTCGAATGAATGGCCTCGGCTCCTATGTCAAAACTCGGGATTCATTCCTTACGATTCCACGTATCTCGTTTGAAGAGTGGAAGCAAGGCAAGCGATAACCTTAGGCGAGATACTCCTTCAGCCACGGATCGTTCGTGCGAACCAAATCGAGCGTTGTGCCGTCGAAGACTATTCTGCCCTCGTTCAGGACCAGGAACTTTGTGCTGTCGTCGATTCCACCGTTTGGAATCGGCTCAATCTTGCCTGTCTGCTCGTTGAACCTGTGCGAGGCCAGTAGAAACGCATCCTGCAGCCGGTGCGTGATCATCAATGATGTTGTATGAGAAACATCACGCTGCTTGATCACAAGCTCGATGATGGTTGTTGACGTGATCGGGTCAAGGCCAGCTGTAGGAGAGTCGTACAAGATCAGGTCCGGCTTGCTGATAATGGCACGTGCGATCGAAACGCGCCGGCGCATCCCTCCAGAGAGTTCGGACGGGAACTTCGAAATCGCATGTTCGAGCTCGACAAACTGAAGTGCCTCCACAACTCGAGCATGCGCTTCTTCCTCAGGTACACCTTCTTCATGAAGCCGGTATGCGACGTTATCTTCCACCGAAAGTGAATCGAACAAGGCCGACTCCTGGAAGACCATTCCGATGCGCGCTCGCAGCTTGAAGAGGTCGACTTCAGGCATGGTCGTAACATTTTCGCTAAAGACCCGGATTGTGCCCGAGTCAGGCCGGAGCAATCCATTGGTTAGCTTCATCAGGACCGATTTGCCCCCGCCGGCCGGTCCCAGGATGATTCGTGTTTCTCCGCGGTCGACACTGAACGAGATATTTTCGAGCACGGGCTTCTCGTCGAAGCTAATCGAGACATCGTCAAAGACAACTACGGGCGCTCCAGTATCCGGGGCGTGCTGTTCTTCTAAGGCGTCGCTGATAAGGTCTGGCATGGTCTCGGATTACCTGCCGAAGATGCCGATCATCGCACGCGTGACGACCAGATCGACGATGATGATAAAGACAGAGGAGACAACCACGGCCTGGGTTGTTGAACGGCCGACACCCTGAGTTCCGCCCTTTGTGGTCATGCCGAAGTAACAACCGACGGTGGCGATGATAAAAGCTGAGAAAAGCGGCTTGGTGAGCCCCTGTACGACATCTCCGTACGCAAGAGCTCGATACGAATTGTGGAAATAGGACGACCCATTAAGTCCGAGCAACCCAATACTGACCAGCGCTCCGCCAGCGATGCCAAAGGCGTTTGCTAGAATTGTTAGAAAAAACAGCATGAAGATTGTGGCATAGAGCCGCGGTGTGACGAGTTTGCGTATGGGATCAGTTCCCAGGGCGCGCATTGCATCGATCTGCTCAGTCACCTTCATGGAACCAATCTCCGAGGCCATACCGGAGGCGTTGCGCCCGGAGACCATGAGGCCGGTCAGCACAGGACCAAGTTCCTTTACCATCGAGAGTGCTACCAGGTTTCCGGTCAGGCTGACCGAACCGAACGCCTGCAGCGACGTAGCGGACTGCAGGGCAAGAACGCAGCCAGTGAAAAATCCCGTAAGAACTACGATTGGTGTCGAACCGACGCCGATCGAGTCCATCTGGGTGTAGATATCGGCCCAGTAGCGGGGGGCTGAGAACACGTTTATGACAGCCCGCCACGACAGGATCGAGTATTCCTGCACGGCGGCAATATTCTTTTTTGCGAAGACTTCTGGCGAGACAAAGGGCATGTCGTTATCAGGCTCAATGTATCAGATGCACAGTGACCTCGGGCGATTGCATTGTTATTGAAGGGATTACGGGGCATTATCCAAGGATGCGGAGTACCCTCTGGAATGAGAAAATAGAAAGAATGATTTCTCAGATGACGGCGGCAGTGCTGCACGGCAAGGAAGACCTTCGCATGGAGAGGGTAGCAGCCCCTCAGGCCGCTCCCGGCGAACTCGTAGTTCAGGTGCGTGCCGCGCTCACCTGTGGGACCGACCTCAAAGTCTACCGCCGTGGCTACCACGCCATGATGCTCAAGCCGCCCATCCTATTCGGGCATGAGCTGGCTGGAGTAGTCGCCGAAGTAGGTGCCGGGGTTACCAGCTTCCGCGAGGGAGACCGAGTCGTGGCCCTCAACTCGGCCCCCTGCGACGTCTGCTTTTTCTGTCTTCACGGTCAGCAAAATCTCTGCGAAGATCTCCTCTTCAATAATGGAGCCTACGCCGAGTACATCCGCATCCCCGCCCGCATCGTCGAGAAGAACACCCTGATTATTCCGGAAGGAATCCCCTTCGAACACGCCGCGCTCACTGAGCCCCTAGCCTGTGTCGTTCGAGGACTCGAAGAGAGTGCAGCTCAACCTGGTGACACTATGATCGTCATCGGCGCCGGCCCCATCGGTCTCATGTTCATGCACGTCGCGGAGTTGGCGGGCGTCCATGTCATCGCCGTCGTGAAACGTGAGGACCAGATCGCCACCGCAAAGCTCTTTGGTGCCCGTGAAGTCATCCAGATCGAAGCTGTGAGTGACATCGTTGCGGCAGCTCGGGCTCTCACCCCAGAAGGTCGCGGAGCCGATGTCGTCATCGAGGCCGTTGCCACTCCAATAGCATGGGAGTGGGCCGTTGACATGGTCCGAAAGGGAGGCCTCGTGAATTTCTTCGGTGGCCCGCCTAGTGGCACGAAAGTGCAGCTCGATACAAACCGCCTCCATTACGGCGACATTACCCTGAAGGCCAGCTTTCACCACACCCCCGCGACCTGCCGAACGGCCTTTGATCTGGTCACCAGCGGCCGCTTCAAATGCGCAGAGTACATCACTGGCCGCGTAGGCCTCGATCAGGTTCCTGAGGTCTTCGCCCGCATGATGATTCGCAGCGGTAACTCCCGCGACATCAAGACGGCAGTCTTCCCCGACGGAGTGCCGCAGTGAGCGAGATGACCGTATCGCAGCACGCACTGCTGGGCGCTCCGCACGAGTACCTGACTCCGATCGAACGCCCCACCCTCGAAGAGGCGAAGGTTTGGTGTCGTCACCTTGCCTCCACGCATTACGAAAACTTCCACGTCGCAACCTGGTTTTTGCCCAACAGGGTGCGACCGCATTTCGAGAGCATCTATGCCTACTGCCGCGTGGCCGATGATCTGGGCGACGAGGTAGCCGACCCCACTGTTGCCTTGCGCCTGCTCGACGCCTGGGGTTCGATGCTCGACGAGTGCTACGACACCCCCGAGCGCTCCATGCATCCCGTCTTCGTGGCGCTCCACGAAACTATTCGCGAGTGCGGGGTACCCCGCGAGCTGTTCGCCGATCTCCTCCACGCCTTCCGCATGGACCAAATCAAGACCAGCTACAACACCTGGGACGAACTGCTCGAATACTCACACTATTCGGCTAACCCCGTAGGCCGTCTCGTTCTCTGGGTCTGCGGCTACAAGGAAGAGTCTATCGCCCTACTCTCCGACAAGGTTTGCACTGCGCTGCAACTTGCTAACTTCTGGCAGGACGTTGTCGAGGATGCCGAGCGCGGTCGCCGCTACCTGCCAGCCGACGACATGGAACGCTTCGGTGTGGAGGAGGGCCAGATCATAGGCCGGGTCTTCACCCCGGAGTTCCGCGCCATGATCGAGTATCTCGTCGTCCGCACTCGTCAAATGCTGCGTGAAGGGGGAGCTATCAGCAAGGGCGTCGACAAGGATCTCGCGGTCACCCTCGATCTCTTCCGCAAAGGCGGCGAAGCTATCCTGGACGGCATTAGCGCGGAGGACTTCGATGTTCTGCGTGGAAGACCTGTCGTATCGAAGGCAAAAAAACTAATCTTGCTCGTTGGGGCGCTGGGAGCGAAGATCCGCGCGGGGATGTCACGGTGACCACAGCCGAAGCCTACTTAATTTGCAACACAATAGCGCAACGCGAGGCAAAGAACTTTTACTACGCTTTCCGCGTTCTTCCCGAGCACAAACGCAATGCCATGTGCGCCGTTTACGCCTTCATGCGTCGTGCCGACGACATCGCCGATGACGACTCTCTACCCATCCTGGAGCGCCGCATCGTCATGGCAGATTGGGTCGCGTCCTGGCGTGCCGCACGCATCTCTGGCATCGCCGAAGATCCTGTCTTCCTGGCCCTCAACGATACCCAAAAGCGGTTCGCAATCCCAGACGCACTACTCGAAGAGTTAGTGCAGGGAACCACGATGGATCTCGAGCCTCAGCCGGAACTCGCGGGCAAGATGCAGACATTCGCCACCTTCGACGACCTTTATCGCTACTGCTATCTCGTCGCCTCCGTAGTCGGTCTGGTCTGCATCCGCATCTTCGGCTACATCGATCCCCGTGCAGAAAAGTTCGCTGAAGAGACCGGCGTAGCCTTCCAACTTACCAACATTCTCCGCGACGTAAAGGAAGACGCCGAACGAGGGCGCATTTATCTGCCGCTGGACTTGCTCGGCGAATTCGGTATAAGCCTTGACCGTATTCTGGCGCTTGCAGAGGGCGCTGAGCTTCATCAAAACGAACGATCGGCTATCTACTCATTGGGCTCGCAGGCCGAGCGGTATTACGCCTCTGCCGACCGCCTTTTGCCTTTGATCGAACCGGACAGCCGCGCTGCGTTATGGGTACTCGTCACCATCTATCATCGTCTACTCCATAAGATTCGCTCCGCAGACAGCGACGTCTTCAGTCAGCGCATCAGTGTGCCCACTTCACAGAAGCTGTTCATCCTTGCGCAGGGAGCAGCCATGACTCTGCGCAACCGGATGGCCTCGCGATGACCACCGAAAACAAGGACGTCGTTATCGTCGGTGGGGGCGTAGCGGGTCTCTCTGCTGCTGCAGCTCTGGCCGGAGCAGGCACAAAGATCACTCTCCTCGAGCGTCGTCCCTATATCGGCGGCCGAGCCTACTCCTACGACCATCCCGCGCTCGAAGAGACCATTGACTCTCAACATGTCGTCCTTGGCTGCTGCACCAACATCCTCGACCTTTGCCAGCAGGCAGGCATGGCCGAAATGATCCGCTGGTACGACGAACTCATTTTTCTCGAGCCCAGTGGTCGCCGCACTCTTCTTCGTTCAGGGGCACTGCCCGCTCCCGTGCACCAGGCCATCAGCTTCTTGCGCGCCCCCATGCTCAACTTGCGCGATAAGGCCGCTATCGCCGCTGGCCTCGCAAGATTCCTCCATGGCTACCCAGCGGACGATACTGAAAGTTTTGCCTCATGGCTCAAGCGCACCGGCCAGACTGACCGAGCCATCCGCCACTTCTGGGAACCAGTGGTCGTGGGGGCACTCAACGACGGATTCGAACGATGCTCCGTTAAGTACGCTGGCAAGATCTTCCACGAGTCCTTCCTCCGATCTTCACAAGCGGGCCGCCTCGGCATTCCCACCGCCCCGCTCAGTGAGTTCTTCGGCCCCATCGTCGAGTTCGTCCACCGGCAAGGCGTCACCGTCAAACTGAAAGCTGGAGTCGACCGCATCGAAAAGGCCCCAGATGGGCACTGGCAGATCCACGCGGCCGGCGAACTCCACTCTGCCTCAGCCGTCATTCTGGCAAGCGACTTCAAGCAGACAAGGAATCTCCTCGCCACACTACCGTCTCCGGCAACTGATGCTGCCTGCCAACTCGAGGTCTTCGACCACTTTATCCCCGCGCCCATTACCACTGTGCATCTCTGGTACGATCGCGACGTCACCGGACTCGACCACGCGGTTCTACTCGACACGCGGATTCAGTGGATTTTTGTGAAGTCGCGCATTCGACGCTGGCCTGTTGAACGCGGCTGTTACCTCGAACTCGTCATCAGCGCCTCGTGGCCTGAGCTCGAGATGGGCCGGGAAGCGGTCCTCTCATCTGCCTTGCAAGAGTTCGAGACATTCTTTCCCGCAGCTCGCCAGGCAAAACTCATCAAAAGCAGCGTTCTCAAGGAGGCGCGGGCAACTTTCTCCGTAACTCCGGGGCTCGACCGCTATCGTCCGCAGCAGGATACTCCGTGGCCCGGCCTCTACATTGCCGGGGATTGGACCGCTACTGAGTGGCCCTCGACGATGGAAGGCGCTGTTCGCAGTGGGAGGCTAGCTGCTGGAGCTTTGACTGGAGACCCCACCCGCTTTATGGCTGCGGAAACCCCCGCCGCTGGTCTCATGCGCTTTCTTTCGAGATAACCCACGAAACCTGTATCGCATTTACATTCGCACAGCTTTTACTGTGGATCGCAGTAGACAAGCCCGGAATGATAATGATGGCACCAAAAAGCAAGGGCGCGGAGATGATCCGCGCCTTTCACTTTTTGGCTCTGGGGGCGTTTTTATGGGAGGGTTCCGCCTACGTAGGAGTTGCCACTGTTCTTCTGCTGGGGGTAGTGGACGACGAAGACAACGTCGTCGTTGGATTTGAGTGTGGAGACGATGGCCTTGTAGTCGGCCTCGTCGGTGACTGGCTTTTTGTTGATCTCGGTGATGATGGCGCCCTTGACGAGGTTGATCTCGTCGGCGAAGGAGCCGGGCACGGACGGTGGTGACCATGACGCCGCCCTTGGTGCCGGTTCTTGAGGCAGATCGGTGGCGGGACGGCCGAGACGGTGATGCCGAGCTTGTTCTGACCGGCGTCTACTTCCTGCGGGGCGGCGTTGTCGTCTCGTTGTCTCCGTGCGAGGTCGGCGTAGGTCTTGGCGCGGTCGCCGATGGCGACGTTGGCGGTGTCCTGCTTGCCATTGCGAAGGTAGCCGAGTTTGACGGTGGAGCCGACCTTGCGGGCGGAGATGTCGTGCGACGAGATCGTCGCCGTCCTTGATGTTGCGGCCGTCGATGGAGACGATGACGTCGCCGGGCTGGAGGCCTGCCTTGGCTGCGCCGCCGTTGGGAGTGACGGTGGAGACCATGACTCCGTTGGTGAAGCCGTACATGCGACCGACCGCGGAGTTGAGAGCGGGCTGGAAGCTGATGCCGATGGAGCCGCGGACGACCTTGTGCTCGGGCCCGATGAGCATGTTGTAGACGCTGGCGATGGTGTTGGACGGCATGGCGAAGCCGACACCCTGCGAGCCCATGGACTGGGTGTAGATGGCGGTGTTCATGCCGACGACGTGGCCGGCCATGTCGACGAGCGGACCACCGGAGTTGCCGGGGTTGATGGCGGCGTCGGTCTGGATGAAGCGCTGGAACTGGCTCTGCGAGACGCCGTTGGGGCCAGGTTCATCGATGGAGCGGTTCTTGGCGGAGACGATGCCGGCGGAGACGGTCTGGGAGAGGCCGAAGGGGCTGCCGATGGCGAGGACCCAGTCGCCGACCTGTGCGCCGTCGGAGTTGCCGAGCTTGACGGTGGGGAGAGGCTCCTTGGCGTCGATCTTGATGACGGCGATGTCGGTGTCCTTATCGACGCCGACTGACCTGGGCGGGACGGCCTTCTTCGCCTGGGCCGCCGTCGGGATCGGTGGAGAGCTTGACGAAGATCTTGTCGGCCTTATCGACGACGTGGTTGTTGGTGATGATGTAGCCGCGAGGATCGACGATGAAGCCGGAGCCGAGAGCCTCGCGCTTGCGCCGCCGAAGCTGCCGTCATCGTCGCCGTCGCCGCCCTGGCCGCCGAAGAAGCGGTTGAAGAAGTCCTGCATGTCGCCCTGGGCTGCTGCTGGTCGTCGTCGTCTGCCGCCGCCCTGGGGTGCGCGCTGGCCGCGGCGGCGCGGTGCTTGGTGGCGGACTGCTTGGGGAGCGAGTCGGTGTTGATGTTGACGACGGCAGGGCCGACCTGCTTGACGATCTGTGAGAAGCCATTGGAGAGGGTGACTGGCGAAGGGATGACGAGCGGCCGGGCGTCGGAGGAGTCGACGGGCGCCTGTTCCTTGCCGCTGACGCCGTGGGTCAGAACGGAGCCGACGAGGATGCCGACAGAGAGCGTGGCAAGCAGAGCGAAGGTGGTGGCAAGGCGGTGGCTGCGGATGCGATCCAGCAGGCTCGGAGAAGTGCGTATCGGAGTATCCATTGGCGGGTTCTTACCTCATTCGTACGTTACGGTGCGCCGGTGCCACGAAGGCGCGGCGAAACCTTAAGTATAGTTGCATTTCAGTTTCCGCGGCTTTACGTGCCTCTTAAGAGCGGTGAGTCGCCCTTTCGGTTGTTTAGACGCGAATATCTGACAAAAGTGGCTCAGACAGGGTGGGTGGGTAGTTCGGCTGGGGCGGCGGTGAGCTCGGTGATGGCGATTCCGGCGAGGATAAGGGCTGCTCCGATGAGGGAGCGGTGGCCGAGGTGCTCGTGGAGGAAGACGATGGAGGTGAGGTAGGCGAAGACGGGTTCGAGGGTGAGGAGGAGCGCGGTGTGGGTGGGTGGGAGGTGCTGTTGGGCCCAGCTCTGGATGGTGAAGGCGGCGGCGGTGGCGACGAGGCTGGTGATTCCGAGGGCGATGAGCAGGCGGAGGGTGATGGTGAGGTGGGGCTTTCCGCCGAAGGGAAGGGTGATGGCCATGATGAGGGCGGCGAGTGCAGATCTGGAGGGTGGCGAGTTGGGCGGTGGGGACTTTGGGTGAGGTGTGGGCGAGCGAGAGGAGGTGTCCGGCGAAGGCTATGGCGCAGACGAGGGTGAGGAGGTCGCCGATGCCGATGCTGGAGAAGAGGTTCTGCCAGGAGGTTCCGGCTGGAGTAGTGAGGAAGAGGAGGCCGGAGAAGGCGAGGATGGCTCCGATGGCTGCGGTCCAGCGGGGAGCGTGGGCGTTGGCGGGGCGCAGGATGGGGAAGATGGTGAAGACTGGGACGAAGACGACGACGAGGCCGGTGATGAAGGCGGATTTGGCTGCGGTGGTGCGGGCGAGGCCGGCGGTCTGGAACTGGTATCCGGCGGCGAGGAAGAGGCCGACGATGAGGCCTGAGATGAGGGACCTGCGGGTGATGTCTCTCAGATGACGGTGGTTGATGATGACCAGCGCGATGGAGGCGAGGGTCATGCGGAGAAGGTTGAAGAGGAGCGGGGAGGCATCGTTGAGGGCGTCTTTGACGAGGACGAAGGTGACGCCCCAGACCGCGACTACTCCCAGAAGGAGGAGGTGCGCGAGGGTGGATGGACTGAGGCGTCGCGGCAAATGATTG
The DNA here is from genome assembly GCA_963738855.1 of uncultured Acidobacteriaceae bacterium. Taxonomy (GTDB): domain Bacteria; phylum Acidobacteriota; class Terriglobia; order Terriglobales; family Acidobacteriaceae; genus Edaphobacter. The sequence continues at coordinate 55,999 of CAVTYC010000002.1, forward strand.
GCTCGTTACTGGGTTGGTGGCGTCTTCGGGTTGGTGTAGACGGTTTCGCCGTTGACGATGGTACGGAGGACCTGGGTGTGCAGGAGTTCCTGCGGTGTGGCCTTGGTGATGTCGCGGTCGAGGACTACGAAGTCGGCGAGGTAGCCGGGTTCGAGGCGGCCTTTTAGCTTTTCTTCGGATTCGGCGTAGGCGCAGGCCTGGGTGTAGGCGTAGAGGGCTTCGTTTAGGGTGATTTTTTCCTGCGGCTGGTAGGTTTTGGTGCCGGCTTCGTTCTGGCGCGTGACGGCGGCGTAGAGGCCGCGGAAGGGATTGATGGACTCGACGGGGTAGTCGGTGCCGAAGGCGAGGGCGACGTGGTGGTCGAGGAAGGAGCGCCAGGCGTAGGAGTATTTGGCGCGGTCGGGGCCGAGACGGGCTTCTGCCCAGTTCATGTCGGTGAGGAGGTGCGAGGGCTGCATGGAGGCGATGACGTGGAGTTTTGCGAAGGGTCGAAGTCGGCGGGGAGGAGGACCTGGGCGTGCTCGATGCGGAAGCGGCCGGTGTAGGAAAGCGAGCCTACAGGGACGCCGCAAGGGTCGTGGAGTTTGCCTTCCTGCATCTGTTTACGCGCGGCTTCCGACAGTTGTGAGAAGCAAGTTTCCATACGGGATCGTTCACGTTGTGCTGCAGAGGCATGTGCTTGTGTTGCATAGGTATCCGCGGCGATGAAGGCTTCGAGGGCCATGTGGTTGGCACGGTCTCCGATGGCGTGGAAGCCTAGCTGGAAGCCAGCGACGGCGCGCTCGGATGGCCATTTGATTGAGCTTGGTCTGGTCGTAGCGGGGGATGCCGGAGTTGCCGGGGTCGTCGGAGTAGGGGGCGTTGAGGGCGGCGGTGCGGGAGCCGAGCGAGCCGTCCATGAAGCCCTTGAGCATGGTGGTGTGGAGGAAGGTATCGCGCTGTGGGTGGGAGGATTGGCGCTGCTTGAGGGTCTCGACGGGGGTGTCGAAGGCCAGCCACTCGGCTACGCGGAGGTGGAGTTCGCCGGATTTTTCGAGGGCTTCGAGGGTCGTGGAAGTCTTCCCAGTCGGAGAGGTCCTGCACGGAGGTGACGCCGTGGGCGAGGGCGTCGCTGATGGCGAGGAGCAGGGCTTTGCGGCGAAGCTCGGGCGATGGGTGGAGGAACAATCTTGAAGATGAGCGACATCGCAGGGTCTTCGCGGACGATGCCGGTGGGCTCGCCTGCGGCGTCGCGGTCGATCTTGCCGCCGGGGGGATCAGGGGTGTCGCGGGTGATGTGCGCGGCGGCGAGCGCGGCGGAGTTGGCGACGAGGATGTGACCGTCGGTGCGGGAGAGGATAGCGGGATGTCCGGCAGAGACGGCGTCGATGTCCTGACGGGTGGGAAGGGTCTTGGAAGACCATTTGGTGTGATCCCAGCCTGCTCCCTGGAGCCATGAGCCTTGCGGGGCGCTGGCGGCGTAGTCGCGGATGCGGTTTTGCATCTCGGCTAGTGATGGAATGTTGTCGAGGTCGATAGTGAGCTTTTGCTGGCCGGCGGCGGCAATGTGGGTGTGGGCGTCGTTGAAGCCGGGCATCGCGAAGGCGCCGTTGAGGTCGATGACTTTTGTTTGTGCGCCCTTGAGTTTGAGGAGGTCAGCGTCGGTTCCGGCGGCAAGGATTTTTCCGTTGGCTGTGGCGATGGCGGTGACGTGGGCCGGGGTGGGGCTGGTGTCCTGCTGGCGGAGGTGGGTGCCGGTGAGGATGTTGCCGTGGATGTAGATGGTGTCGGGTGACTGGGCAAAGGTGGCCGTGACGGAGGCGCAGAGGATCGCAATGATGGCAAAGGGTTTCACGTGGTGGAGTGTATCAAGTTGGCTGTTGTGTATCGGCATTATTCTTTACGCCCTCCCCCCATACTTAAGTATCTAAAGTGTTCTATCTAGATGGTTTAAGTCTGGACCTGGTCTGTGGATAGGTCCAAAGTATTCATTTTAAAAGCTAAGGGCTTAACACCGATCTTTACCGATTGCACCGATTTTTTAAAACGTAAAGACAAAAGCCCCGGGGTTTCCGGGGCTTCTTTTGATCTCTGTATCTAGTGTAGCAGGTTGGATGAAATTATCTGCCAGGCGGATCTCTTTGATTGGAAAGGGATTTGGCGTTTTGGGGCTTGACAAGGTTTTGGGGACTGGGCTGAGTATTGTTCGAACGAAGGCAACTGCAAAAGCAGATCCCTACGGGATGACAACTAGAAGGCAAAGGCAGACGCAGAAGCAGATCCCCTGCGGGGATGACAAGCAAGAGAGGCAAAGCAACGGCCAATGCAACGGCAACGGCAAATGCAACGGCAAGGGCAACGGCAAATGGCAACCGCAGGTCCTTCGACTCGCGCTGCGTGCTCGCTCAGGATGGCACATCGGGAGGTTGGCTACGAGGGGGGGCTAGGTGGGGGTGGTGAGGTGGGTGGTGTCCAGGAGGGTTAGGAGGATGCGGCGGAGGGCGGTTTCGCGGCCGGTGGGGTCGTACCACTCCTGGAGGGTGTGGATGCCGCCTCCGGTGCCTCCGGCGCCGATGGCGATGGCGGGGATGCCTCAGGGAGAGGGGGATGTTGGCGTCGGTGGAGCCGAGGCGGAGTTCGGTGCGGAGGTTGAGGTGGCGGTCTACGGCGCGGAGGGTGTGGAGTAGGGGGGAGTCGTCGGGGAGGGTGGCGGCGGGGCGGTTTCCGATGGTTGTCGATGTGGAGTTTGGGTGGGCGAACTGGTGGTTTTTTGGCGGGCGAAGCTGGTGACGATGATCGTCGAGGATGCTGGTGGATGGCGGTGGCGGTGGAGATGAGTTGGGCGGGGTCGGTGGAGCGGAGGTCGAGGAGGGCGGTGGCGGACTCGGGGATGGAGTTGATGGAGGTGCCGCCGGAGATGTGGCCGACGTTGATGGTGGTGGCGGGGGAGGTGGGGAGTTGGAGATCGGCGATGGCGGTGAGGGCTCGGCTGAGGATGAGGATGGGGTTGGGGGTGCCGGCGTCGGTCCAGGAGTGGCCGCCGGGGCCGGTGATGGTGACGCGGAAGCGGAGGCTGCCGAGGGCGCGGGTGACGACGGCGTTGGTGCCGCTGCCTTCGAGGGCGATGGCGGCGGCGATGCGGTCGCGCGTAGGGGCCGTGGTCGAAGAGGTGACGCATGCCGCGGAGGTCGCCTTCGCCTTCTTCGCCTACGTTGGCGGCGAAGAGGATGGGGACGGGGGGCGTGATGTCGGCGAAGCGGAGGGCGGCGGCGATGGCGAGGAGGGCGGAGAGGCCGGCGGCGTTGTCGCAGATGCCGGGGGCGAAGATGCGGGGGGCGTCGGCGTCTTCGATGGGGTCGCAGGCGGTTCCGGCGGGGAAGACGGTGTCGAGGTGGGCGGAGATGAGGATGACAGGGACGAGGGTAGAGGGTAGAGTGATGAGGGGATCGGTGGGGAGTTCGGCGAGGACGTTGCCGGCGTCGTCGAGGTGGACGTTGGTGAGGCCGAGGTGTCGGAAGCGGTCGAGGAACCAGGCGGCGCGGGCGGATTCGCCGAAGGGTGGGGCGGGGATGCGGACGAGGTCGAGCTGCCAGTGGCGGAGCTGGGGCTGGTGGAGGTGCAGCCAGTGGAAGGCGCGGTGGACTGCGGTCAGGGTGGCGAGGCGGGTGATGCGGCGGTGGCGGTGGGCATGTTGGTTGTCGTTGTCAGTTGCCGGTGGTCAGTTGCGGTTGCGGGTTGTCAGTTCTCAGGTGTCAGAGTTTGGTTTTCTGATGTTACGTATCAGGTATCAGGTATCAGTCGGTACTTGGGTGCATTGCGGTTTGGTGCTCGTGTTTGGATTCAGTATTCGACTTCGACGAGGAAGAGGCCGCGGGCGGGGGCGGTGGGGCCGGCGGCGGTGCGGTTGCGGGCGGCGAGGATGTGGGGGATGGCGTGAGGGGGATGCGGCCGCGGCCGACTTCGACGAAGGTGCCGACGAGGTTGCGGACCATGTGGTGGAGGAAGCCGTGTGCCGGTGACTCGGTAGATGAGGAGGTTGTCTTCGCTGGTGCCAGGTGGAGTGGTAGATGGTGCGGATGGCAGGGAGTAGGGAGTAGGAGTCGGGAGTAGCGGGCAGGTCTGTGGGCGGGTTCGATTGTTCGGTGCGGGTGGTGAGGTCGGGGTCGACGGCGGCGAAGGAGGTGAAGTCGTGGGTGCCGAGGATGTAGGCTGCGGCGGCTGTTGGAGGATGGGAAGGTCGAGGGGCAGAGGGCAGTCCCAGACGTAGGGGGCGAGCATGGGGGAGCAGATGGGGAGGGAGTCTGGTCGGGCTGGTGCGGTTGGGGAAGATGCGGTACTCGTAGGTTTTGCGGAGGGCGCTGTGGCGGGCGTGGAAGTCTGCGGGGGCGTGCTCGACGGAGAGGATGCGGATGCTGGGCGGGAGGGCGCGGTTGAGGGCGCGGTGGAGAGTTGGCGGGGGGAATGGGGGCGTCGAGAGCGAAGGAGGCGACCTGGGCGAGGGCGTGGACGCCGGCGTCGGTGCGGCCGGAGCCCTGGGGGAGGACGGATTCTCCGGTGATGTGGTGGATGGCCTGGGCGAGGGTGCCCTGGACGGTGGGGAGGTCCGGGCTGGATCTGCCAGCCGTGGAAGGGAGTGCCGTCGTAGGTGAGGATGGTTTTCCAGAGAGGCATGGCGATGTTTCGGACGGTATCACGGGAGCCGGCTGAAGATGTGACGGCTATGACTCAGGGATGGCTGCGCATTGAATCGGATGTGTACGACAGTAACGTGCCAGATGGTACCGGATGGCTGTGGAACGAACTCGCGCGGTCAGAGCGTGCTCAGAACGGTGCGCCCGGTTTTTTTGCAGGCGAAGGTGATGAGTGAGATGATTGGCAAAGGACAAGGGAACGCAGGAGGTTGATATGCGTAGCAAGATTGCAACGTGAGAATATGGAGCGGTGATGTGGATCGAAGCGACTGCTCGTGTGCTATGAGTGCCTTCGCCGCAGCGTCCTGCAGCGATCTGGTTGCCATAGTCTCGGAACTTACTTGTTGTTCGTGGAACCTGTTGTGCGTCTTAGACGGTGCCGGGCAGTTGTGTATCCGAGTTAGCCTGCAATGCTGCGCTGGTTCGGGCAAGACAAGAATCCGGTGAATGCCGGTGACGAATCAGAAGGAAGAGCTGGAGAGCGCATCGTGAGATTAAGGGATATGCAGGCGGCAGCGAGCATCGGATTGCTGCTGATGAGCGTGAGCACACCAGCCGGGAATGGCGCAGCAGACCAACCCGCGCAGCACCGGCGAGCCCGACGGCACCTGCGCAGTCCGCAGGCTGTGCAGTACGATACGACCGGAACGCCGGGGCTGCCACAGGCTCCGGACGCCGAAGCCGACCGAGCCGCTGAATCTGCGTGGATACGACCGAGGACTATGCGCAGCCGAAGAGCCACTTCTGGAATCCGATCGCTCCCTACACGCCGACCGATGTATCCTAGCCGCGGCTGGGGAACGCAGATCGTCCGCGGCTGGACTCGCTGCTGCGGGACGGGAAGATTTATCTGAGCCTGTCGGATGCGGTGACGCTGGCGCTCGAGAACAACTATGACATCGCGATTGCGCGCATCAACCTGGATATCGCGGATACGGATCTTCTGCGGGCGAGGGCGCGGATCGGTCTGCGCGGTGTTTCGACCGGACTGGTGACGAATACGCTGGGCGGAACGACGTCGACGATCACCGGCGGCGGCGGACCGGGTGGAACTTCGAGCTGCGGCAGGCGGCGGCGGTACGGGCGCGACGGGCATTGGTGCTGAGCACGAATGGCGGCGGACCGCAGCCAGAGCAATCTGGATCCGATCCTGACGGGAACGCTGCAGTATGAGTCGCATCGAACACGCAGCAGTCGACGACGCTTCATCACCGGAACGAACGCGCTGAATCACGAACACCGCCACGTACAACTTCGGCTATCAGCAGGGCTTTCTGACAGGTAACGTCGCTTAACTGTACGTTCAACAACTCCCGCACGACGACGAACAGCGTTCGCGGCCGAACTACAGCCCGCAGTTGCAGACGCACTTTCCGTGCGACGGCTACGCAGCATCTGCTGCAGGGCTTTGGCCTCGACTCTCAACGGACGGTTTGATTCGTGCAGGCGAAGAACAACCGGCGGATTACGGATTCGTCGTTCCGGCAGCAGCTGCTCTTCTACGGTGAACCAGGTGGAGAACATCTACTGGGGCCTGGTGAGCGCCTACGAGGATGAGCAGGCGAAGGAGCGTGCGTTGGCGCAGTCGACGCAGTTGACGGCGGATAATCGGAAGCAGTTGGAGATTGGAACGCTGGCACCGCTGGATGTGGTGAACTCGGACACGTGCGGTGGCGACGGACAAGCAGGCGCTGGTGGCGTCGCAGTCGAACCTGGAGTATCAGCAGCTGATGATGAAGCAGGCGATTGCGCGGAACCTGAACGATCCCGCAACTCTGGCGAATGCGCCGGTGATTCCGACGGACCGCGTGGTCTGGACCGTCTGCCGGAAGAGGACATGCCGGTTGAGGACCTGGTGAAACAGGCGTACGTCGAACAATCCGCAGATTGAGCAGGCGGTGTTGAACATGAAGAACAACGAGATCACGATCAAGGCGGAGAAGAATGGGTTGCTGCCGACGGTGGATGCGTATGCGTTCTATGGAGGGAGTCGGACTGGGCGGCGCGCAGAATCCGGCGCTGAAGTGCTCAAACAGCATCGGTACTGCAGTCAGTTCCTTGCCCGGTCCGGATGCCGTTACACACAGTGGCTACGGAGACGTGCTCTCAGAATGCGTTCAACAACTACGTTCGCCGGACAAGGGCGTGGGCGTGAACATCAACATTCCGCTGCGGAACCGGACTGCGCAGGCTGATCAGGCACGGTCGCAGATGGAGTACCGGCAGTCGCAGATGCGGCTGCAGCAGCTTTATACGCAGATTCGGATCCAGGTGATCAACGGGCAGTTTGCATTGACCAACGACCGGGCGCAGGTGCAGGCGGCGCAGGCGGCGCGTGACTTTGCGGCGCAGAGCCTGGATGCGGAGCAGAAGAAGTACAGGCTGGGGGCTTCGACGACGGCGCTGGTGCTGCAGCAGGCAGAGAAACCTGGCGATGGCGGACAATACCTGATCTCGGCGACGGCGTGCTTATGCGAAGGACCGGGCGTGCGCTGGGGCAGTTGCTGTCGAACACGCTGGATCGAGTATGGCATCAGCATGAGCGGATGCGGCCAACGGGTAATGTGTCGCAGACGCCGGTGATTCCGGGGCTGACGGCACCGACGGCACCGGCGCCTCCGAAGCCGCTGTCGGCGACGCCTGCGCCTCCGTCAGTAGTAAGCGGGTGGATGGTGAAGGGTCACGGGCTTTGGCATCGGCCCTTTTACTTAGCGAAGGGGATGGGAACGAGTCGGGCTGAGGCTACTGCTGCGATGGTACTGGGTGGATTGCCGTGGCGATTCGGGTTGCTGTCGAGTGCCGTAAACTGAATATCTATGGTTACAGAGCTAGGCTGGTGAGTGAATGAGCAGGGCAGTGAGCAAAGAATGCCCTGGCGCAAGGCGGCTTCTGCGTATCTGCGGTCGGCGATGCATCAGCCGGTGGAGTGGAAGCAGTGGGGCGAAGATGCGTTTGCGCGGGCCGAGGCGGAGGACAAGCCGATTCTGCTGGATATTGGGGCGGTGTGGTGCCACTGGTGCCATGTGATGGACCGCGAGTAGCTATGAGAACGCCGAGACGGCGAAGATCATCAATGAACACTTTGTCGCGGTGAAGGTGGACCGGGACGAGCGGCCGGATGTGGATACGCGATACCAGGCGGCGGTGTCGGCGATCAGCGGGCAGGGCGGGTGGCCACTGACGGCGTTTTTGACTCCGGATGGGAAGCCTTACTTTGGCGGGACGTATTTTCCGCCGGAGGACCGGCATGGACGGCCGAGTTTTCGAGCGAGTGCTGCTGACGATGGCGGAGGCGTTTCAGAAGCGGCGGGAGCGAGGTGGATGAGTCGGCCGGCAGCGTGATGCGGCGATCGAGCACAACGAGTCGTTCATGGGGCGCAGCGGGAATCCGGGGCCGGAGCTGGTGGCGAAGCTGGTGGCAGTCGGCGCTGAAGCAGTTCGATGCGCGGTCGGGCGGGTTTGGGTCGCAGCCGAAGTTTCCGCATTCGGGGGCGATCGATCTGCTGCTGGATGCGGCTTCGCGGGTGTCGGTTGGAGCGGGCACGGCTGGTGGTGGGGGAGTCGGCGAAGACGAGCGGCGCTGGTGACGCTGGAGAAGATGGCGAAGGGCGGGATCTACGACCATCTGGCGGGTGGATTTCATCGGTATCGGTGGATGAGCGGTGGGTGGTGCCGCACTTCGAGAAGATGGCGTATGACAACAGCGAGCTGCTGAAGAACTATGTGCATGCGTTCCAGACGTTTGTGGAGCCGGAGTGTGCGCGGGTGGCGCGGGAGATGATCCGGTGGATGGATGAGTGGCTGAGCGATCGCGAGCTGGGCGGGTTCTATGCTTCGCAGGATGCGGACTACTCGCTGGATGATGACGGCGACTACTTTACGTGGACGCGGGATGAGGCGGCGGCGGTTTTGACCGCGGAGGAGCTGGCGGTCGCGGGCGCGTACTACGACATCGGCGAGATTGGGGACATGCATCACAATCCGGCGAAGAATGTGCTGCATGTGCGGACGACGCTGGAGGGCGTGGCGAGGTCGAACCAGCTGCATCGCTGGATGAGGCGAAGGAGCGGCTGGCGACGGCGAAGGCGAAGTTGTATGCGGCGCGGCTGCAGCGGCCTACTCCTTATGTGGACAAGACGATTTATGTGGCGTGGAACGGGATGTGCATCTCGGCTTATCTGGAGGCGGGGCGAGTGCTGGATATGCCGGAGGTGCGGGCGTTTGCGCTGAAGTCGCTGGACCGGGTGCTGGCGGAGGCGTGGGATGCGACGACAGGGATGGCGCATGTGGTTGCTTATGGCGAGACGGGTGCTGCAGGGGCGCGGGTAGCGGGAGTGCTGGACGACTATGTGTTCGCTGGGACATGCGGCGCTGGATGCGTGGGAGGCGACGGGGGAGTTGCGGTACTACGATGCGGTCGCCGAGGCGATTGCGGAGAGCGTGGTGGCGCGGTTCTACGATCCGGTGGGGTTGCGGGTTCTTCGATACGGAGGCTCCGGCGGAGGGCGAGCAGACGGCTTGGAGCGCTGACGACGCGGAGGAAGCCGCTGCAGGATTCGCCTACTCCGGCGGGGAACCCGGTGGCTGCGGCGTTGCTGCTGCGGCTGGAGGCGCTGAACGGGCGCGAAGACTATGCGGTGAAGGCGCTGGAGACGCTGGAGACGTTCGCTGGGGTGGTGGAGCACTTTGGGTTGTACGCGGCGAGCTATGGGCTGGCGTTGCAGCGCATGGTGCAGCGGTCGGTGCAGGTTTGCGTGATTGGCGATGATGCTGAGGCGCGGCGGCTGGAGGCGGTGGCGCTGGCTCGGTATGCGGTGAATAAGAGCGTGATTCGGTTGCGGCAGGATCAGATGGAGGCGCTGCCTCCGATGCTGGCGGAGACACTGCCTCATCTGCCGGGGCTTCAGGATGGTGGGTAGCGTTGCGGTGGTGTGCAGCGGCAAGGGATGCCTGCCGCCGGTGCAGTACGGTGGATGAGTTGATTGAGGCTATGAATCAGTCGTTGTAGGCTTGGGCGGATTCATGCGTTGTGCAACAGCAGGTTCCCTTCGGGGATGACAACTAGAAAAGCGAGCAACTACAAGAGCAACAGCAACAACAGCAAATACAGGGATTCTTCCCCTTCGACTTCGCTCAGGGTCAGAATGACGGTTTTAGGAACGGCTCTAGGTGACCAGGGGCTGTTGCGCTGGTGGGGCGGTGGGATCTGACTTTTGTTGGGTGATTAGCATGTTGGAGGAGATGCCGAGGGGGATGCCTTCTTTTTCGAAGGCAAGGATGATGCGGCGGCGGAGTTCGCGGAGGACGCCGTCTCTCTGGTTGGCGCGGACTCGGATGTTGATGAGGTAGATGACTTCGCGGCCACGGATGTCGCTCGACGCCGAGGACGTCGGGGTCGGAGATGGTGATGTCCTTGAAGGCGGAGTCCTGGCGGACGTCGGTGGCGAGTTTGCGGAGGATGGCCATGACGGTGTCGGGGTTGGCGCTGGCGTCGACGCTGACGGGGAGTGAGGCGACGGAGAAGTCGCGTGAGAGGTTGGAGACGGTGGCGATCTGGCTGTTGGGGATGATGTAGAGGGTGCCGTCGCCGTCGCGGAGGCGGGTGCTGCGGAGTGAGAGGTCTTCGACGGTGCCCTTGAGGCCGGCGATAGTGACGGACTTCGCCGACGTTGTACTGGTCTTCGATGAGGATGAAGATGCCGTTGAGCATGTCCTTGAAGATGGACTGGGCTCCGAGGCCGATGCCGACGCCGACGAATACCGGCTGAGGCGAGCAACGGCTGGTATGGGATGTCGAAGATGTTCAGAATCTGCAGAAAAGTGATGAAAGCGATGAATGCCGATAGCCGTGGCACGGAAGATCGAAGCCATGGTGCGGAGTTGGGCGGCGCGGTGAAAGTTGCCGACCTGCTGATCGGCGCGCGTGCGGAGCTGCTTGACGAAGAACAGGACCACCCGCTGCATGATCAAGAAGAGGATGAGGACGACGGCGAGCTTGGGTAATTTGTCGTGAAGGAAGGAGACGGAGTCTTCGCGCAGGTCTCGTCCGACGGTGCTTAGGATATGTTCGCCTTGCGGGGCCATGGTCAGAAGGAGCATGATTGCAATATCTCACTTTCGCGCTGAGGGTGCTTTAACCAGGTGTGACACCTTAAAGTTGGATGCAACGCGAAGAAAGCGAGAGGAGATCCACTGTGGGGCGTAAGGGGGAGCAATGAAGATTCTCCGGTCTGCGATGGTGGGAACTTTGCTGTTGACGGGAACCTCCGGCCTGATAAGCGGACAACGCGGGAGTGGGGGACAGGCGCCGATCCAAAACCCTGGGCCTATGGCAGGGCCGAGTACCATGGGGTTGCCTTCGATCACTGGACGTAATAATGATGTGCCGGATCCTCTTGGGCCACGGATGCAGGAGCAACAGGCAAAGTCTCGGAACAGCGATCGACAGCGGAAGCTGGTGGAAGATACCGCTCGGTTGCTTGCGTTGGCGGCTGACCTGAAGCAGCAGATGGGGAACAACACGAACAAAGATGCTATGACGGCAGATATGGTGAAGAAGGCAGAAGAGATCGAAAGATTGGCCAAGAGCGTGAAGGAACGGATGAAGGGCTAGGGTTGAGCGATGAAGATGTTTCGAGTGGTGATGTATGGGATGGTTTTCGCGGCCGGTAGTGTAGGGATACAAGGGGCGGCCGTCGCTTTTGGTCAGACACCCCAGACTTCGGGAGGCCAGACGCAACAATCGACAGGGACTGCGCAGGCGAGCAATGATGCCGCAGCTTCGGACAAGGCAGCTGCGCCTGCGGCGAGCAAAACAGGCGGTACGGATACGAATGCGCCGGCTGCGGGGGATCAGCCGATCAGTGAGAAGCAAAAGAAGCTTGCGGCGGATACGGACAAACTGCTGGCGATGGCGACAGCTCTCAAGCAGCAGGTGGACAAGACGAATAAGGATGTTTTGTCGGTGGATGTGATCAAGAGGGCGGAAGAGATTGAGAAGCTGGCGCGGAGTTTGAAGAACGAGATGAAGCAGTAGTCAGCAGATATCTCTCGTTCTGTGGGGTGGTTCTTAGTCGGACGACAGAGACCAATTGCCAGCTGTCCGTTTGCAGGTGTAATGGACGGTCTTTGGCTTGACCGCGCGTTCGGCATCTTCGCCGAAGTTTTCCGGGTACATCTGAGCGTCGAATTCGAAGCTTTGTCCTTGTTCGCCAACTGTTACGTGGCTTATATCGGTTGAGAAATCCTCAGGATCGCAAGAGTTATTTGTTTCACGACACCATTGATTGGAAGGCAGATGTTTTTGTAGTTCCGCCGAGAACTGCTGACGGTTTACGTCATTCTTTGTGGGGTAGATCGGTGTGAGGTGCTTTTGTCGAGCATCGTAGAGGAACAGAGTTGCCGGGTGAGTCGATGCGAAGTGTCTCATGTTTCCTTCGAGGATGATGTTTCCTTCGGTGCTCGCTAATGTCCATCCCCACAGGCCAGCGCTGAAGCTTAGATCAGAGGTGAGGATGAGAACGCATCCGGCCGATGGGTTAACGTGTGTGTCAATCGTGATGAATCCGCCTTTCTCTGAGATTCGGAGTGCAGATCCCATGCACTCGTTTGAGACTTGTTCCATAACGCTACCGGTTAGGAACCCGCGTAAGGAGACGTCTGTGCCGCGCAAATCGGCTCGGCGGAGTTCATGAGTTTGCTCGTCGTAGCGGATGACGTGCAGTACGGATGGCAATCGGCCCGAACCGTCGTCATCGTGATAGGCGAGCAGGAAGGGTGAGTTGTTGGTTGAGACGGCGAAGCTGGTGATGGGCTGCTGTTGATCGTCCGCGGAGAAGAGATTTATAGGAATTTTATGTGCGGCCAGAACGTCAGCCAGCGTTTCGGCTCGTAGGGATGTGGCGAGGAGAAGAGCCATTGTTATCAATGCGGTGGAGGCGATTCTCATGAGGGCTCCTCTGCCGAAATGATGCCTCGCCATGGGGATTTTGGCTATTGCTGTTTTGGGAACCAAGTTGGCTAACTGCGGGCGGGTAGGATGACTTGCACAAAAAGGAGGGGAAGGAGTACAACGGTTCGGCTTCAGACGGGTATGTATGGACGCAAGGGGCCGTGAAGGTTGAGGTAGGGCAATGTTTCGAGCGGGTTTTGGAGTTTTAGTTTTGTGTGTTGTGATGTCGGCGACAGGCCGGGGACAAGCTAATCAACAGGCGGAGCAAAGGGTGGTGGAGGCTCCGCAATCGATACATGCTAGATCCGGATTTATCAGACACAGCTTTGCCTCCCAGCAGATGGCGATGCGGAATGTTGAGAGGCAGGACAAGCTTATTTCCGATACGAACAAGCTGGTGGCGCTGGTGTCGAACTTCAATCAGCAGGCGAATAAGAATGGCGTGGAGATGTCGTCGGTCGACATGGCCAAGCGTGCTGAGGAGATTGAGAAGCTGGCTCGCAGTGTGAAGGAACGGATGCGAGACAGTTATTAGCTGCGTGGCGGGGGCGATGACTCCGCGAACGCTAGGGTTGGGCTAGCGCTTTGGAGGCGTCTATCTGTGGGACGGGAAGTTGCGCTGATGGGACGGCAGTGGAGCGCATGAGGCTGATGATCTGGTTGGCGCTCCAGGTGGGGTGGGCGGCGCGGAGGAGGGCGGCTACTCCTGCGGCGAGGGGGGCGGAGGCGCTGGTTCCGATGGCCTGAACGTAGGGAGCATGGCCGAGGTTGAAGCAGCCGTAGCTGTGGGTTGAGTCTGTTGGTGGGCCGTCGGTTGTGTTGGGGCGGCCGGAGCTGCAGGCGCCGCGGACCCATCCGCTGACGCTGAGGTCTGAGCCTGAGGGGTAGCTGCCGCCGGGTGCGGCGAGGGCGTTGAGTGGTGCTCCGTGATTGCTGTAGTAGGGGAGCGAGATGGGGCCGGGGGTGCAGGCGGCCCCGGAGGCGAGGTTTTCGGCGCAGGCGGCATTAGTGGAGGCGACGATAGCGAGGACTCCGCGGGATTGGGCGGGGATCTCTATGTAACGAGGGTTGGAGAGGTCGTAGCCATCGTTGCCGGCTGCTGCGATGAGGATGACTCCGGCTTGAGATGCGGCGTAGGTGACCTGGTCGAAGGCGGCTTTGAGGCCGGCGCCGTCACCGGTGCTCATGTCGACGATGGTGCCGAGCGAGAGGGAGATGATGTCGGCTCGGTTGGTTACGGCGTCTTCGATGCCTTGCATGACCCAGCTGAGGAGGCCGGTGGCCTCTCCGGCAGTGCAATTTGCGGCTACGGTGCTGTTGCCGGCGATGGAGGCTGGTAGGCGCTCGAGGACTTTGATATTGAGGAGGGTGGCGACGGGGGCGACTCCGATGACTTGTCCGGTGCCTGGGCCGATGGCGGCGGCGGCGAGGGAGGCGGTCCATGTGCCGTGGCCGGCCTGGTCTTGCGGGGTGCCGTCGTCGCAGGGGCTGGGGAGCACGGACTGATTGACTTCGCTGAGGTTGAGGGCGAGATTGGGAGCGATGTCGGGGTGGTTGGCGTCGACGCCGCTGTCGAGGACGGCGATGCGGATGCCTTTGCCCATGGTGGTGCTCCAGGGGCCAATGGCAGGGCCTCCTGGGACGTTGCCATATCCGCCAACTTGCTGGACGGCCCAGCCTTGAGGTGAGGCGGTGTAGTAGGTGTCGTAGGGGGCCTGTGCGCCGAGGACGACGCTGAAGGTGGGGTGTGGAATGGGCTGGATACGAAGATGATGCGCGGTGACGAGGCGGTCGTGGAGGACGTATGCGATGTTGGGCTGGGCGGAGAGGCGGCGCATGGTGGTGGCGTCGTCTTCGGTGCTGAGGGATTGGGCGGCGGCGATGCCGAAGTGTGGGTTGCGCTGGGTCAGGCGGGCTCCGGCGGAGAGGGCGCGGGTTTCGGCGTCGGCGGGGATGGTGGCGTTGCGGTAGACGACGAGATAGTGGTGGGGAAGGATGGGGCTGGGCTGGGTAGGCGGCGGGGTGCTTTGGGCGTGAAGGGGCGGGGCGAGAGTGAGGAACAGGACCGTGGCCGCGTGTCTGAGGAGCCGGGTGAGGATGGTATGGTTTTGAAACCGGGGCGGATATCAACGGGCGGACGGGGATGGAGTGAGAACGGACACGACGGGGACCTCGCTGTTTGTGCTGAAGTGTGCATCGGATGATTTGCGAAAACAGGCGAGAGAATGAGCCAACGTGTGCTATTACTTTGGTTTATCGCGGGAAGCAGGAGGATCGATCGGGTTTCCTATGGGGTACATTGACCCTGCCGGAGCCAGCATGCTCTAATTGCCGCTTTGTGAAGCAAGTTGCCGTTTTTCGTTATTCAAGGAGACCTTTGCATGTACGTAGTAAGCCTTCTGGCTATGGCCGTTCAGGAACAAGTTCCTTTTACACCTGCAAATGCTGACGATGGACGGATGTGGCTCTGGATTGCGCTGGGCGTCGGAGTGCTGGCATTAGGGGCCGCGTTTATGCTGGCTCGGGCGGTGATTGCAGCGGATACGGGAACGGCTGACATGCAAGCGATCTCGAACGCTATCCGGGAGGGTGCGGAGGCGTTTCTTAAGCGGCAGTACAGGACGATTGGGGCGATTGCCGTGGTGCTGGCAGTGCTGCTGTTCTTTGGGTATCACTTGTCGCCCAGGACAGCGCCGTTTGCGCTGAAGACGGTGGTGAGTTTTCTGATGGGCGCGGTCTGCTCGGCGCTGGCGGGGTATACGGGGATGTACTGCTCGATACGGGCGAACATCCGGACGGCTTCGGCTGCGCGGACGAGTCTGAATGCGGCGCTCAGGATGGCGTTGCACGGCGGTGCGGTTACCGGGCTTGTGGTTGTGGCTCTGTCGCTGCTTGGAGTGGGGGTGCTGTTCCTGTTCTTTGGCGGGCTGGAGAATCCGCAGGTGGTGCCGTATCAGTTGGTAGGGTTTGGGTTCGGGGCTTCGCTAGTGGCCCTGTTTGCTCAGTTGGGCGGCGGAATTTATACGAAGGCCGCAGATGTGGGTGCTGACCTTGTGGGTAAGGTTGAGGCGGGGATTCCTGAGGATGATCCACGGAATCCGGCTGTGATTGCGGATCTAGTGGGCGACAATGTCGGCGACTGCGCGGGTCGTGGTGCTGACTTGTTTGAGTCGACTGCGGCGGAGAATGTTGGCGCGATGATTCTGGGTGCGGCGCTGTTTCCGGTGTTTGGTGTGAAGGGGATTCTGTTTCCGCTGATTGTGCATGCGATCAATTTGATCGCGAGCACTGTTGGTGTGTTTGTCGTGAAGACGCGCGAGGACGAGGACCCGATGCATGCGCTGAATAAAGGGTTCTATGTGACTTCGGCGCTGGCGTTGGCGGGATTTGCTGCTGCCGTGTACACGATGCTGAATGGTCCGAAGGTGCAGCCGCTGTGGTTGCTGGGATGCGGTGTGATTGGTTTGGGCACGGCATTTTTGTTTGTGTGGATTACGGAGTACTACACGGAGTCGCGATACCGGCCGGTGCAGTCGATTGCGGAGGCTTCGCTGACGGGACCGGCGACGAACATCATCAGCGGGCTCGCGGTTGGCATGGAGACACCGGCGGCTCCGGTGCTGGTGATTTCAGCGGCGCTTTTGCTGAGCTACTACTTCGGCGTGCAGGGCTTGGCGGATGTCGGGGGTATCAGCGATTATGCGAAGGGAATTTATGGCACGGCGATTGCCACGATGGGAATGTTGAGCTGCGCGGCTTACATTCTGGCGATGGATACGTTTGGGCCGATCACGGATAATGCGGGCGGGATTATCGAGATGTCGCATCAGCCGCATGAGATTCGTGAGCGGACGGACAAGCTGGACTCGGCGGGGAATACGACCAAGGCGCTGACGAAGGGGTATGCGATTGGGTCGGCTTCGCTGGCAGCATTTCTGCTGTTCTCGGCTTATCTTGAGCAGATCAAGACAATTGTGACCGACAAAGTTACACATGCTGGCGGGTACATGCCTCCGGGGTGGAGCTTTACGAATATCAACCTGGCGCAGGTGCCGGTGTTTGTTGGGGCATTGCTTGGCGCGATGTTGACGTATCTGTTCAGCTCGTTGGCGATCAAGGCTGTGGGACGTACGGCGCAGATGGTGGTGCAGGATGTGCGGGCGCAGTTCAAGGAGAACCCGGGGATTATGGAGGGGACTTCGAAGCCGGACTATGCTCGGTGCGTCCACATTGTTACGGGAGCGGCGCTGAAGGAGATGGTGTTGCCGGGCGTCCTCGCGGTTGGGTTGCCGGTGGCCGTAGGGTTGATCTTCCGGCACTTCAGTGCGAGCTATCAGGCGGGCGCTGCGCTCTATGCTCCGGGGACGATTCTGCCTGTACCGGCGATTGCGGGGGTTCCGGTGAATCTTGCCGGGGCTGAGGCTGTGGCCGGGTTGCTGATGGTCGGGACCATTGCCGGTGTTCTATTGGCTATGCTGATGAACAATGGCGGCGGAGCCTGGGACAATGCAAAGAAGTTTATCGAGACTGGGCAGTATGGCGGGAAGAAGACTGAGGCGCACAAGGCGGCTGTTGTCGGCGATACGGTTGGCGATCCGTTCAAGGATACGGCTGGCCCCAGCTTGCACGTGCTGATCAAGCTGCTGGCCACGATTACGCTGGTGCTGGCTCCGTTGTTTGTTTAGTCGATTTCGTTGGATTGGGTGGGCGACCTTCTGGGGTCGCCCATCTTTTTGTTGGTGGTCGGACTTGTCAGTGGATATCTGGCTGGTTCCGGGGAGTCAATCTGGCTGCATTCCCGGTACAATCTTGTTCGGCGGCACGCGTTTTGAGCTGCTGAGGATAGGTGCATGGCTCGACAGTCGGGATCTGGTGTAGCAGAGAGAAAAAAGACGGCGACCGCGGTTGCGGGGACATCGCTGACGCGCGAGCAACTGGTGGAGTTCTACCGGCTGATGTATCTTTCGCGGCGCACGGATGATCGCGAGATCGTGCTGAAGCGGCAGCAGAAGATTTTTTTCCAGGTCTCGTGTGCGGGACATGAGGCGTTGCTGGTGGCCGCAGGAATGGCGATGCGGCCGGGCTATGACTGGTTCTTTCCGTACTATCGCGACCGGGCGCTCTGCCTTGCGTTGGGGAATACGGTTGAAGAGCAACTATTGCAGGCTGTGGGAGCGGCGGATGATCCGGCCAGCGGTGGGCGGCAGATGCCTTCGCACTGGTCGAGCAAGAAACTGAATATTGTGAGCCCGTCTTCGTCGACGGCGACGCAGTGCCTGCATGCTGTTGGGTGTGCGGAGGCGGGGAGATATTTCTCGCAGCATCCGGAGGCTGCGGCGAAGCATGATGGCGACTATCGCGAGTTCAAGGATGTGACGTTTCATGGAGACGAGGTTGTTTACGTCTCGATTGGCGAGGGATCGACGAGTCAGGGGGAGTTCTGGGAGTCGCTGAATACGGCGTCGAACGAGAAGCTGCCTGTGGTGTATGTGGTCGAGGACAATGGGTACGCGATCTCGACGCCGGTGGAGGCGAATACGCCGGGTGGGAATATCTCGCGGCTGGTGGCGAATTTTCCGAACTTCCACTTTGCGGAGATCGACGGCACCGATCCGATTGCGAGCTATAACGCGATGGTGGAGGCGGTGGCGTATTGCCGCGCGGGTAAGGGGCCGGCGCTGGTGCATGGACATGTGATTCGTCCGTATTCGCATTCGCTGAGCGATGATGAGCGGCTGTATCGGTCTGCTGCGGAGCTGGAGGCAGATGCGCTGCGTGATCCGATCTCGCGGATGCAGATGTGGCTGCTGCGTGAGGGGATTCTGGATGCGGATGCGATCAACCGGCTGGAGCGCCAGGTGGACGAAGAGGTGCAACGTGCGGCGGATAAGGCTGTGATGGCGCGCACTGCCGACGGTTGATTCGATCATGCGGCATATGTATTCGGAGGACCTGAGTCCGATGGATGCGTCGCTTTGCGACGGAGCCGGTGGCGACAGCGGATTCGTCGGAGCGCACGATGGCTGACCTGATCAACTGCCTGCCTGAAGGATGAGATGCGGCGGGATGAACGGGTTGTCGTGTTTGGCGAGGATGTGGCGGATGCGACGCGTGATGAGGCTCTGAGGGCGGGGAAGATCAAGGGTAAGGGCGGGGTCTTCAAGCTGACAGCGGGACTGCAGACGGAGTTCGGCAATGACCGCGTGTGGAATTCGCCGCTGGCTGAGGCAAATATTGTGGGCCGCGCGATTGGGATGGCTACTCGTGGATTGAAGCCAGTGGTGGAGATTCAGTTCTTCGACTACATCTGGCCGGCGATGCACCAGATGCGGAATGAGTTGGCGTTGCTGCGGTGGCGGTCGAATGGCGGGTTTAGTTGCCCGCTGGTGATTCGGGTTCCGATTGGCGGATATCTGACAGGCGGGCTCGATCTATCACTCGCAGTCGGGCGAGAGCATCTTTACGCATACGCCTGGGGTTCGGGTGGTGATGCCTTCGAATGCGTTGGATGCGTTCGGGTTGCTGCGAACGGCGATCCGGTGCGATGATCCGGTGCTGTTTCTGGAGCATAAACGGTTGTATCGCGAGACGTTTGGTCGTGCGGCTTATCCGGGGCCGGAGTATTGCATTCCGTTTGGCAAGGCGAAGATCGTGCGGCCGGGTAAAGATCTGACGGTGCTGACGTATGGCGCTGTGGTGCCCCGGGCTTTGCAGGCAGCGCAGAAGATTCATCGCGATAAGGGAATCGATGTGGAGCTGATCGACCTGCGGAGCTTATCGCCGTATGACTGGGAGACGATTGCGGAGTCAGTGAAGAAGACGAGCAAGGTGATTGTGGCCCATGAGGACATGTTGAGCTGGGGCTATGGCGCTGAGATTGCGGCGCGAATCGGCGAGGAGCTTTTTCATGATCTGGATGCTCCGGTGCGTCGAGTGGCCTCGATGGATGTGTTTGTGGCGTATCAGCCTCTGCTGGAGGACGTGATTTTGCCGCAGTCTGAGGACCTGTATCGTGCAATGGCGGAGATCGCGACCTTCTAGATGGCCGCAATTGCGGCGCTGAGCCCGGAATCGAGGGAAACTTCTTGTCCGGGTTGGCGTTTAGATCAGAGTAGGTGCATCGGTTCGAATGCGGGAGGCCAGCAATGGGAATCACGAGACGTGGTTTTATGAAGGGTGGCGCGTTGGCGGTGGTCGGAACGTCGACGATTCCGAGCTTTCTGACCCGTAGCGTGATGGCGGAGATGACAACCGCTGCCGCGAATAAAAAGAAGCTGGTGGTCCTATTTCAGCGCGGTGCGGCAGATGGATTGAATATTGTGGTGCCGTACCAGGAGAAGAACTACTACACGATGCGGCCTTCGATTGCGATTCAGAAGAATCAGGTTCTGGATCTGGATGGTTTTTTTGGGCTGCACCCGTCGATGGCTTCGTTCAAGCCGCTGTATGACCAGGGCCATCTGGCGATTGTCCATGCGGCGGGGTCGCCTGATATGTCGCGGTCGCACTTCGATGCGCAGGATTATATGGAGAGCGGTACTCCGGGCGTCAAGATAACCGAGGATGGTTGGTTGAACCGGGCCTTGCAGGCGGAGATGCTGGCTGGCAAGCCTTCGGCGTTTCGTGCTGTTGCTCTGGGAACTCAGGTGCCTCGGACGCTGCAGGGGAAGGTGCCGGCGATTGCGGTGAATAATCTGGCGGATTTTTCTGTGGGTGGGCGCGGGCCGCAGACTTCGTCGATCAGCAATGCGTTTCAGGCGATGTATGACCAGAGTTCGGACGCGGTATTGCATGGGACTGGGCAGGAGACTTTTGAGGCGGTGAAGATGCTGAAGGCGGCTGATCCCTCGAAGTATCAGCCGGCGGCAGGAGCGGATTATCCGAAGTCACCGTTTGGCAATAGCTTGAAGCAGGTGGCTCAGTTGATGAAGGCGAATCTTGGGGTGGAGGCGGCTTTTTCTGACATTGGTGGGTGGGATACACATCAGAATCAGGGGAATACGAATGGTCAGCTGGCGAATCGGCTGAAGGAGTTTTCGGACACGATTGCGGCGTTTTGGACGGACATGGGTGACGATGCGGAGAATATTACGCTGGTGACCATGTCGGAGTTTGGGCGGACGGCGAGGCAGAATGGTACGGGTGGCACGGACCATGGCCATGCGAATGTGATGTTCGTGCTTGGTGGGCAGGTGAAGGGCGGTAAGGTCTACGGAAAGTGGCCTGGGCTGGCCAATGAGCAGTTGAATGAAGGGCGCGACCTTGCTGTAACTACAGACTTTAGGCGTGTGCTCGGGGAAGCTGCTTACAAGACGCTGGGCTCGAAGAATCTGGATACGGTATTTCCGGGGGCGCAGGTAAATCCTGGGCAGTTTCTGAACTTCATCTGATGGGTTGCGCAGGTTGTTCGTGGTGGCTAGGGCTGTGGAAAACTTTCTTCGCCCTGTTGGGTTTCGGGGTAACGAAATAGTAAACCACTGGATGATTTGGCAGGGTAGTTTCCACTTTGGGTGGACGTTTGACCATGGGCCAAGGGGCTTATGCGTCGCCTATTATTCGATATAAAATATTGAAAATAAATTAGATAGTTGCTGTTCGAGACGTTTGAGGGCAGTATGGGGTTTGTTCTGTTTTTAGAATATTTAAAATGTGGCTTCTACAAAAAAATGTACAGAATTCGTACAACTTTTCTTTCAGGGTTGCGTCTTATCGAGTGTAGTAAGCACGTGCCGGGCTAGCAGTTCCCACGGTTCCGGCTTCACATATCCGCAATCGAACTCCCCACCTTATACGTAAGGCTCCCAGTGTACCGGGAGCCTTCTCGCCGTTAGGATGCGATGTAGGTTTTGCAGTCTTGCGCTGGGGTTTGCGATTGATTCTGTTAAGGTTAGGCGAAGCCGATTTTACGGTCGAGGGCGCAGGCTCCGGCTCCGTAGGAGAGGAGCATGAGGGCGATGACGAAGAGGGCGAGGGAGTATTCGGAACCGGAGTAGCCGTGGTGGCGGTTGACCATGATGATGGCTACGAGCATGTTGCAGGCGATCAGGAAGGCGGCGAAGCGGGTGAGAAGGCCGAGGAGGATGAGGATGCCTCCGATAAACTCAGTCAATGCAGAGACATAGCCTAGCCAGTAGGGAAAGCCGAGAGAGGCGACGAAGTGGCCGTGGTGGTCGAGGGCGGAGAAGGTGTTGCCGCCGTGGAAGCCTCCGTGGGGGATGACCTTGTCGTAGCCGTGGTAGATCATGGCGGTGCCGAGGACGAGGCGTAGGAAGAAGGCTCCCCAGGGCTGCAGGTTGTTCAGGGATTTGGACATACGGGAATGCTCCTCTCATCGAAGGTATCGCTGGGGGGCGTGGAAGGCGGATTTTTTATGCGGTAGGGTGCCGGGGTAGGTAAGGGGCCGACGGGGGATTTACTTTGGCAAATTTTCGTGGTCAGGAGATGGAGATTGGTGGTTTGTAGATGGCTGTTGTTGGTTCGTAGACGGTAGGTATTCGTCGAGGAATCGGGTGAGGGCGGGACCGTAGAAGGGGTCGGTGGGGGAGGAGAGCTCGACGGTGAACTTGGGGTCGGCGGCGGCGCGGAAGGCTGGGGGCTTGGCGTTGCCGGTTTCGATGAGGAGCTTGGGGGTGTGGATGCCGGCGAGGAGGTCGGTGAGGGGGAATTGCTCGTGGAAGAGGAGACGGACTGGGAGCAGGGAGGAACGCGGGTCGCGGAGGGCGGTCTCGAGGAGGTCGGATTGTGGGGTGTCGAGGATGAGGGCGGGGACGTCGGGGTGGGTGAGGGCGAGGTGAGTGGCGAGGGAGGCTCCTACACCGGTTCCGTAGGGGAGGATTTGCTGGGCGGGGATGTTGCGGGTGGCGTTGAGGTACTGCCAGACGTGGTCGGCGTCCTGGGTCATCTTTTCCTGGCTGGGGTGGGTGTCGGCGCTTTGGCCGTAGCCTCGGTAGTCGAAGGCAAAGACGTTGATGCCGAGGTTGTGCAGGGCCGCTAGGGTTTGGGTGTTGTTGGCCAGGGAGCCGTCGGCTCCGGGGAGGAAGAGGATGGTGGATTGGGCGTAGCGGGCGTTGGCGGGGGCGGGGATCCACCAGCCGGTGAGTTGTGGGGTGGCGGATTCGTCGAGGCCGAAGTGGATGAGTTCGTAGGGGTCTCCGGCGATGTTGGCGGGAGGGGCGCTGGTGCGGGTGGGGTGGAGGACCAGCTGCCATTGGCCTCGGTAGAAGAGGAGGTTCAGGGTGAGCCAGGCGCAGAGGAGCGCGACGAGGATGGTGAGGCCGATGGCTTTGAGGAGCCAGATGGGGTCTACGGTTTCGGGGTGGGATGGTTTTGAGGTGGGGCGCGGCATGTTTCTAAAGGATAACGTGGCCGAGAGAGCGGCGAGGTGGGATCGAAAGCTTTCGGCGGAACATCCGGCTTTGCGGGCGGGGCGGTTGATCTTAGAGGGAGAAGGCAATTTGCTGCACTTGAGAAGTGACTACGGAGATGGTTGATGACAACGGCGTTTATGAGGACTTACTTTTTGCACAAGTCGGCGACCGACGTTCAGTACGCTGGTTCTCCGACCCATCGACCATCTTTGCACTCCGAATATCCTGCAGAGAGACAACGTAGTTCGTCGTTTCCGTACATCGATACGTAATCGTCGATGACCCACCGGTTATTCTCTAAAATCGCCGTAACATCTCCCTCAGTGTCGCCCCAGTCCTCTTTGAAAGCGATCAGAACGTCAACGCGATTCTCTCCAACCGACCGGCTGCTGAGAACCCGAAAAGTAGGTGGGGTTGCTGCATCATTTGGCCCCGTGAAGAGACCTTCCTCCAGCCAAGGTGTCGCGGGCTTGTAGGTTTTGGCGCGAAGAATCTCGCCATAGCGTCGGTAGTAGTCCCGGTCACAAGCCGCGAGGCCATCGATTTCCCGGACAAGCCGCTTACTAAGAAGTGGCCAAAGCTTCGTCTTTGCCGGTCCGGATGGAATTCCGAGCGGCCGGTATTTGGTGATGTCGGCGTAGAACACGCGAATAGCCTCAAGAGCTGCTCCCGAAGCATTGTTACGCACCGGAAGAGGTGCCACGATGCACGCTTCTATGCAAAACACCAATTTCGACGAAGGGAATGTTCCCACTGCACGTTTCGCTTGGCCGGAAAATGGAACGAAAGTCTCTGGCGGCCCAATGGAGTACTCAGCCGTGAGTATGTACTGGCCAGGGTTGTCAAAGGCAAAGCCCGTGCCATCCTTCATCGAGATGATTCTGTTCGTAGAGGTGGCCTGATATTGCCCGAGCACCGTGAAATCAGATGCTGCATATGCTCTGGGATGAGCTTGTGCCTCACCTTGCCACGATACTTCGTTGCCATCTGAACCCACTACTTTGAAACGCACGAAGTCTTTGCCTTGCAGGGTGCCGACTAGTATTGGTTGTTCCGACCGGCTGTAAAGCTGAAATCCGAAAGCCACAGGTTCGCCCATCGAGAAGAGCTGCCTTGTAGGACGAGTAAAAAAATACAACTCCGGAGTTTTGGTAGACACGTCCGGAGCTGGAGCCGATTTGTGACGAGAGCATCCCCAACAAAGTGAAATTAGGCACGTCGAACACTTCACTATCCATCTATTCCACCTGCGCATAGAGCATTAGACACCGGGAACCATGGTTCCGTTCCTTATGGCCTGCTGAGAGACATATCTCCCTCCGTTCTCAATGAGACGAAATCAGTCCTCATAAGTCGGCTTCCGTTTACTGATTCCGAATAACCATTAAAGAGAACGCATGAGCCATTATTCGGGCTTATACGTTTACACTCTAATCGTTTACCCAAGACCGATTTCAGGAATTGTGGGGTGATCTTGCCTGAGACGGCAGATTCCCAATGGGGAGGAAACAGTATGCTTCGCGCGCTTTGTCTCACGACGGCTTCTGTCTGCGGTAGGAATGTATGGATAAAATGGAGCCTCAATTTGAGATGTCGAAGTTGATGTGGTCGATGATGCCGGTAAAGGGGAAGGGGCTTTGGTAGTCGCCTACGGGTGAGGCGCTGTCTTCGCCTATGTCGAAGGTGTCCTCGAAAGAGAAGGCCATTGGAACGGTCTGTTCGATTCGGGCTTGGGCGACGGATCGATTGTTGACGTACAAAGTGGCAAGGGCGCCTTTGCCGATGCCTCCGCCGTCATAGGCAAAGTCGAGGCGGATGATGGCTGGGCCGGGAGACAGTGGGTCGGGCGAGGCGATCGTGGTGATTTTGCGCTCGAAGTAGTTGTAGGTGTAGGTGGGCTTGCCGTCTTTGAGGAAGAGGGAGAAGCCGCCGCTTTCGGCTCCGTCGGCGAGGAGGACTCCGCTGGCACCTTCTTTGGGGACGTTGATGTATGCGGTGATGGTGTGCGAGTGGTTTTCATACTGGGGCGTGAGCGAGACGTAGAGGTGGCCCGTGGGTGCGTAGTAGGTGAAGTGCTTGCTTGTCGGGCGCTCCTGTCTTCCGGCGACGCGCGGGTCGAGCGGATAGACATGGTTCTTCCTGGCTTCGGTGTCGAAGAGCTGCTGCAGGTGCTTCAGCTTGTCGGGATATTGTTTGGCGAGGTCGTCGGCTTCGGAGTAGTCGTTGGCGAGATGGTAAAGTTCCCAGGGCTGCTGCATCATGCTCTCGTGCACTGTGGTGTAGACCCATGGCAAGAGACCGCTGCGTGCGGCTGCGATCCAGCCGTCGTTGTAGATGGCGCGGTTGCCGAGCATCTCAAAGTATTGCGTCGTGCGGTTGGGCGGGGCGGAGGGTGAAGCGAAGGTGGAGAGCATGCTGATGCCGTCGATGGGCTGTTGCTTGATGCCGTTCACGGAGGTGGGTTGAGGGATGCCAGTGGCCTCTAGGACGGTCGGAAGGACGTCGGTTACGTTTTCGTATTGATAGCGGACGCCGCCTGCATCTTTGATGCGATTGGGCCAGAAGACGACCATGGGGTCGCGGGTTCCGCCGAGATGAGAGGCGATGCGCTTGCCCCATTGAAAGGGAGTATTGCCGGCCCAGGCCCAGCCGACTGGGTAGTGGGGCGTGGTGTGCGGGCCTCCGAGCTCGTCCAGCCGGGAGACCATCTCGGTGATGTTCTGCGGGAGGCCATTAATCTGGGCCATCGAGTTGTCCGTTCCTTTGGGCCCGCCTTCGAGGCTGGCACCGTTGTCGCCGGCGATGTAGATGATGAGCGTGTTGTCGAGTTGGCCGGTGGCTGCAATGGCGTCGATGATGCGGCCCATCTCGTGGTCGGTCTGGGCCATGAATCCGGCAAAGACTTCCATCAGTCTGGAGGCGAGTTTCTTCTCGTCGGGAGTGAGTGAATCCCACGCGGGGATGGAGGATGGTCTTGGGGTCAGTTTGGCGTCTTCGGGGACTACGCCCAGCTTCTTTTGGCGTTCGAAGACTAGCTCCCGGTAGTGGTCCCAGCCCATGTCGAATTGTCCCTTGAATTTGTCGATCCATGCTTTGGGTGCCTGTAGGGGAGCGTGTGTGGCTCCGGGAGCGAGGTAGACAAAGAAGGGGCGATCTGGGGCGAGGGATTTTTCGGACTCGATCCATTTGATGGCGTGGTCGGCGAGATCTTCGTTGAGGGTGTAGTCGTCTTTGCGACCGGGCGGGGGAACCATCTCGACGGGTTGGGTGCCGAGAGTGAGCTCGGGGTTCCACTGGTTTGTCTCACCGTTGAGGAAGCCATAGAAATAGTCAAAGCCTTGATGGGTTGGCCAGTGGTCGAAGGGGCCGGAGAGGGTGGCTTCGCGCTCGGGGATGAGATGCCATTTGCCGAAGGCGGCTGTGGCGTATCCATTGTCGCGCAGGATTTCGGAGAGGAAGGCTGCGCTCTTGGGGATGGACGCGTTGTATCCCGGGTAATCAGTGCTCCAATTGGTAATGGTGCCCATGCCGACGGCGTGGTGGTTGCGGCCGGTCATTAGCTCGGCGCGTGTGGGTGAGCAGAGCGCCGTCACGTGAAATCGTGTGTAACGCAGACCGCCTTGTGCGAGCCGATCGAGGGTTGGAGTTGGAATGAGACCACCAAAGGTGCCGGATTGGCCGTAGCCTGCGTCGTCGATGAGAACTACCAGGACGTTGGGCGCGCCTGCCGGCGCATGGATAGGGGCAAGTGCATATGGGGTGGATGTGGCGTAGGTTGAATCAACGGTTCCACGAAATGGCGCCGGGACAATTGGCAGGAGGGTGCGATCGGGCTCCTGCGCGGCCATTCGCGGGATGCAGAACGACAGTGCTGTTGCGAGGAGGCAGGCCGTGCGGATTTGGGAACTAGTCACGATTTTGCATCCTCAAAGCCAGGCAAAAGTTTATTGCATGATACCCGTACCTGTAAGTCGCTTGCGTTTACTGATTCCAATAACATTTAAAGAAAGCGCATGCCATTATTTCCGGCTTATGCGCTTTCTTTAGTGACATGCCCGTAGCTTTGAGAAGCCATCTCGCGTGGCGCTACAATGCAAATTTGCTCACCAAGTGCCTCATTCTCTGTTTAGGCGCTTTTTTGGGGTGCAGCTAGCTTTGTTGCGTCGCAATATAGACGAGGAAGAGTGCGCCGGTGATTGATCTTCTGCACAATGCATCGAACATCATCGAGGCTACGATTCTCGTGGTCGCAGCGCTTTTTCCTGTCGTCAATCCGCTTGCCGCCGCTGCCGTTCTCCTCAATGTTTTCAGCGGACTGGAGCCGGCGGTGCATCGCGCGCTTGCACGAAAGATTTCCATCTACTGTTTCTTTCTGTTGATTGGCTCGTTACTGTGGGGAGTCAAGATTCTTACCTTCTTCGGCATCTCGATCTACGCCGTCCAGATTGGCGGAGGAGTTGTCGTGGCTGTAACTGGGTGGTCACTGTTGGCGCGGGACTCGAAGAGCAAGCGCTCGAACAACGCGCAGGATGCCAGTATTCTCGATCACGCTTTTTATCCGTACACCATGCCGCTGACGGTCGGGCCGGGGTCTATTTCGGTTGCGATTACGCTGGGCGCGCACTTGCCTGCGGAGCTGAATGCATCGTCATTTCTTTCGCCCAGGGTCCTGATTGCAGCGTTTGTCGGCATAGCGTTGGTGTGCATCTCCATTTACATCTGCTATCGCTACGCCAACGCCGCGGAACGTCTACTGGGCGCTTCCGGAACTATGGTCGTTTTGCGGCTTTCGGCGTTCGTCCTGCTGTGCATTGGCGTCCAGATCATCTGCACCGGCCTCGCGGCTTATCTGGAGGCCATCCACTTGATCTGAAAGACGTTCGAAGTTTGCCTGTAGCATGGAGGGAGAGGTGTTTTTCGAGTGGCGCAGTGGGTTCGGTTGTGTGGGTTGGCGGAGGCTCCGGCGGTGGGGCAGGTGATGGAGGCCGACGTTGCAGGGGTTGGGGTTTGTCTGGCGAATGTAGGCGGGGAGCTTTCGGCGCTAGATAACGTTTGTCCGCATCGGCAGGGGCCTCTGGGGCAGGGGTGGGTGGAGGGGGAGGCGGTGGTTTGTCCCTGGCACTCGTGGGCTTTCCATGTGAAGACGGGGGTGGCGGAGTATCCGGAGGGTGAACGGGTGAGGACGTTTGCGGTGCGGGTTGAGGGCGAAGATGTACTGGTGGAGATCGGGTAGGTCCGGCGTGTGCCATATGTGGGGGAATCAAGGGCGGAACATCGAAAAGATACGGACGTCTTTTGGGGTAGAGGCGTGTTAAGAAAGAGTAGCCGCATAAAGCGGTAATCGTTTGGAAGAGCAAACGGTCCTATAAGGGAGAGAGTTTTACATGAAGATGCGTAACGTATTTTTGGGTGTCGTCGCACTGCTCGTTTTGGCGGGGATGACTGTTCCGGCCAATGCCGCTGTTCATCATCGCCACCACCGTCACCACCATCACAAGAGCTAGATATTGACGAATTGTTTACACGGGGCTCGGCGAAACTGCCGGGCCTCACTATTTGTGGTGAGGGATTTCGGGGGCGAGGGCCTAAAGGGGTGCGGATACTGATAGAATCTATTAAATCCACTCCTTTGGAGAGGCAATGCAAGCAATACTGGCGCTGGAAGACGGGCGCATTTTTCGCGGCAAGAGTTTTGGCGCACGAGCGGAATGCTCCGGCGAAGTGGTCTTCAATACATCATTGACCGGGTATCAGGAGATCTTTACGGATCCCTCGTATGCGGGACAGATCGTCGTTCTTACGAATCCCCACATTGGCAACTATGGAACCACACCGCATGATGCGGAGGCGAAGAGACCGTACATCGAAGGGCTGGTGACGCGGGAGTTTTCGCCGATGAGCTCGAACTGGCGCTCGACGCAGGTGGCCGATGAGTATCTGGAGCGCTATGGCGTGCCGGTGATCGCAGAGGTAGATACGCGGGCGGTGGTGCGGCATCTTCGGGCGAATGGTGTGATGCGTGGTGTGATTGCCAGTGGTGAGAACCTGAATGTCGATGAGTTGGTGGCGCGGGCGCGGGCGATCAAGAAGATGGAAGGCACCGATCTTGCCAGCGTCGTGAGCACTAAGGAAGCTTATACGTGGGACGCGAGCGAGCCGAAGAATCAGACGGGCGATCCTTTGTTGAAGGCCGCGGTGGATGGGGCCGATCCGCTGCATGTAGTGGCGTATGACTTCGGAATCAAAGAGAACATCCTGCGGATGCTGGCGCGGGAGAACATCAATGTGACGGTGGTTCCGGCGCGGACCTCAGCGGAGGACGTGCTGGCGATGGATCCGGATGGGGTGTTCTTCTCGAATGGGCCGGGTGACCCGGAGCCGCTGGACTACGCGATTGAGACGGTGCAGAAGCTGCAGGGCAAGACGCCGATGTTTGGGATTTGCCTCGGGCATCAGATCTTTGGGCTGGCGCTGGGCGGGAAGACCTACAAGCTGAAGTTTGGGCACCATGGCGGGAATCATCCGATCATGAACCACCAGACGGGCAAGGTGGAGATTACGGCGCAGAACCATAACTTCAATGTCGATCCTGATTCGCTGCCTGCGGACGTGGAGAAGACGCATACGAATCTGAATGACCAGACGCTGGCGGGTTTGAAACATAGGACCGACCCGATGTTCAGCGTGCAGTACCATCCGGAGGCTAGTCCGGGGCCGCATGACTCGCATTATCTGTTCAAGGATTTCCGGAAGATGATGGAGGAGTTCAAGAAGTAGTAGGGCGTTTTGAAAGGGCACGGCTTTAGCCGTGCCTTATAAAGGGAACAACTATGGGGCTTTAGCCCCTGAGGGAGTGCATGATACCGAAGCGGGAGGTGGCTACGAGAAATGGGCAGACCTACTTCGTCACTTCCAATACTGCAGAACGAAAGCCTTTCTTCAGGCATGAACGATGGGCGGAGCTTTTCATTCAGAGTTTGTATGGATACCGGCCCGAGCGATTTCTGATTCACGGGTTTGTTGTTATGCCGGATCATTTCCATCTCCTCATTACTCCGATGGAGAGTCTGGAACGTGCGGTGCAGTGCATCAAGGGCGGCTTCTCGTTCAGGGCAAAGAGAGATTTGGGCTGGACGGGTGATGTATGGGTTGCAGGTTTTTCTGATCATAGGATTCGCGACGATGAAGATTTTGAAGTCCATCAGCGATATATCGCGGGGAATCCGGTCAAAAGAGGTTTGGTTGGGCGAGCGGCTGATTATGGCTACTCTTCCGCGAACGGGCGATTTGAGCTGGACGCATCCCCTCAGGGGCTAAAGCCCGGTGCTGCGGCTATGGTAAGCGGCGCGGCTAAAGCCGCGCCCTTTCAAAGCAAGGACAGAGGCGACGGAAAGCTGGTTATGTCGAACGGGGTGGCTAAAGCCGCCCTCTTTCAAAGCAGAGAAAAAGATTTGATAGAAGGATGAAGGTAACGAATGCCGCGTAGGAATGACATTGCGAAGATTTTGGTGATCGGCTCGGGGCCGATTGTGATTGGGCAGTCGGCGGAGTTCGATTACTCCGGTACGCAGGCGTGCAAGGCGCTAAAGGCGGAGGGATATGAGGTTGTCCTCATCAACTCGAATCCGGCTTCGATCATGACTGATCCTGAGGTGGCGGACCGGACGTACATTGAGCCGTTGAATGCTGCTTATCTCGAAGAGATTTTGCGGATTGAGACGGAGATGATGGGGGATTCGTCTGACGCGTCGTGGAGCGGCGAGAAGAAGGGTAAGTTTGCTCTGCTGCCTACGGTGGGTGGGCAGACTGCGCTGAATCTTGCGGTGGATCTGGCGGATTCGGGCGTGCTGGAGAAGCTGGGTGTGGAGTTGATCGGCGCGAAGCTTGAGGCGATCAAGAAGGCCGAGGACCGGCTGCTGTTCAAGGATGCGATGAACAAGATCGGGCTTGATATGCCGAAGTCGTCGCTGGTGAACAATATTCGCGATGGGTTGGAATTTGCCGCGAAGATCGGGTTTCCGGTGGTGATTCGTCCGAGCTTTACGCTGGGTGGTTCGGGCGGCGGGATTGCTTACAACCGCGAGGAGCTGATGGAGATTCTTTCGCGCGGGTTGGATCTGTCGCCGGTGCATGAGTGCCTGCTTGAGGAGAGCGTGCTCGGGTGGAAGGAATATGAGCTGGAGGTGGTGCGTGACCTGAACGATAACGTCATCATCATCTGCTCGATTGAGAACTTTGACCCGATGGGCGTGCATACGGGGGACTCGATTACGGTGGCTCCGGCACAGACGCTGACGGATCGCGAGTATCAGGTGATGCGCGATGCGGCGATTCGGGTGATTCGCGAGATCGGTGTCGAGACCGGCGGGAGCAATGTGCAGTTTGCGGTGAATCCAGTGACCGGGCGGATGACGGTGATCGAGATGAATCCGCGGGTGTCGCGGTCGAGCGCGCTGGCGAGTAAGGCTACTGGGTTTCCGATTGCGAAGATCGCGGCGCGGCTTGCGGTGGGTTACACGCTGGATGAGATTCAGAACGACATCACAAAGGCGACACCGGCTTGCTTTGAACCGACGATTGACTATGTCGTCGTGAAGATTCCGAAGTGGCAGTTTGAGAAGTTTCCCGGGGCCGATGAGGGGTTGGGGCCGCAGATGAAGTCGGTCGGCGAGGTGATGGCGATCGGCCGGACCTTCAAGGAAGCGATGATGAAGGCGGTGCGGTCGCTGGAGACGGGTAAGAAGGCTACGGCGGATGATATTGAACCGCGGCGGCTGACGCAGCGGCTGGTGACGCCGCATCCGGATCGGTTGGCTTACATCCGGTATGCGTTTGAGAAGGGGATGACGGTGCGCGAGGTTGCGCGCATGACTTCGATGGACCCGTGGTTCCTGTATCAGATCAAGCAGATTACGGATGAGATCAAGGCTGTTGCCAGTGTGGGCATCGATGCGGTGACGGCGGATCAGTTGCGCGCGGCGAAGCGGATGGGGGTTTCGGATGAGAGGCTCGCGGCTAACTGGGGTTTGACTGGAGCGGAAGGGACGGCTGCGGTTCGTGCGCTGCGTAAGAAGCTCGGTGTGATGCCGGTGTACAAGCTGGTGGATACGTGCGCGGCGGAGTTCGAGAGCTATACGCCTTATCTGTATAGCTGCTACGACGAAGAGGACGAGGCGGCACCGACGAATAAGAAGAAGATTTTGATCCTGGGGAGTGGGCCGAACCGGATTGGGCAGGGGATTGAGTTCGACTACTGCTGCTGCCATGCTGCGTTTGCGCTGCGTGAAGACGGGTACGAGACCATCATGGTGAACTGCAATCCGGAGACGGTGTCGACGGACTATGACACGAGCGACCGGCTGTACTTTGAGCCGCTGACGCTGGAGGATGTGCTGGGAGTGTATGAGCACGAGGCTTCGGCGGGCGCGGAGATCGGGATGATTGTGCAGTTCGGCGGGCAGACTCCGCTGAATCTTTCGCTGCCGCTGAAGAAGGCGGGCGTGCCGATCATTGGGACTTCGCCGGAGTCGATCGATCTTGCTGAAGACCGGAAGCGGTTTGGGAAGCTGATTGAGGAGTTGGGGATTCCGCAGCCTGAGGGAGCGATGGCGACCAGCGTGGAAGAGGCGGTTGCCGGTGCGAATCGTGTTGGGTATCCGGTGCTGGTGCGGCCTTCGTATGTGCTGGGCGGACGCGCGATGGTGATTGCGTATGACGACGCTGCGGTCGTGCAGTACATGACGACGGCGATCGAGTACTCGCAGGAGCGGCCGGTGCTGATCGACCACTTCCTTGAGGATGCTACTGAGTGCGACGTGGATGCGCTGTGCGATGGCGATGATGTGATGATCGCGGGCATTATGCAGCATATCGAGGAGGCGGGGATTCACTCGGGCGACTCGTCTTGCGTGTTGCCTGCGGTGGATTTGAGCGAGGATGTGCTCAACACGATTCGTGAGTACACGCGGAAGCTGGCGATGGCGTTGAGTGTGCGCGGTCTGGTGAATATTCAGTTCGCGATTCAGCGTGGCAAGGTTTATGTGATCGAGGTGAATCCGCGGGCTTCGCGGACGGTGCCTTATGTCTCGAAGGCGACTGGCATTCCGCTGGCCAAGATTGCTTCGCGCATCATGGTGGGCCGGAAGTTGAAGGAGTTGCTGCCGGAGCAGGTGAAGAGCGGCAAGGATCTGGAGACGGGCGCGCATTACTTTGTGAAGTCGCCGGTGTTTCCGTGGGGTAAGTTTCCGGGTGTGGATACGGTGCTCGGCCCGGAGATGAAATCGACCGGCGAGGTGATGGGCGTTGCGGATAATTTTGGCGAGGCTTTTGCCAAGGCGCAGATCGCTGCCGGACAGGTGCTGCCGCTGAAGGGAACGATCTTCCTGAGCGTGAACGATCACGACAAGGAAGGCGTTGTGCCGCTGGCGAGGCAGTTTGTGGAGATGGGCTTCCACCTGGTGGCGACTCATGGGACGGCTAGCGTGCTGGAAGAGGCGGGCTTGCAGCCGGAGCGCGTTTACAAGGTGAAGGAAGGGCGTCCGAATGTGGTGGATCTGATCAAGGGCGACCGGATTCAGTTGATTGTGAATACTCCGCGTGGGCAGGATACGTTCTTCGATGAGAAGGCGATTCGGCGGGCGGCGGTGTTGGCGCGGATTCCGACGATTACGACGCTTGCGGCTGCGAGGGCCGCGGCGGAGGGGATTGCTGCGCTGCAAAGTGGGACGCTGAATGTGTTTGCTTTACAGACGTTGCATGCGGATCGGGTGGCTACTGAGGTTTGAAGCTAAGACTTAACACCGATTTACACCGATGACACCGATCAAAAACGGGCAAATGCAGATGAAGGGTTAAGGCCTCTCTGCATCACGAATGAACTGCTCATGGTGAGATCTTTCGACTTGTTGCCGCAGAGAGATTTCCTTTGCGGCTAAAGTCGCGCCGTTGGTGCTGTGCCTAGTCTTCCGCGAGGCCGAAGCGGGCGCCTACGGCGTAGCCGATCATGGAGAGCGGAATCCAGGAGCCGAAAAGGAGGCCGTCGCCGGCCATCAGACCGCTTCCGTGGTTGATGGAGAAGAAGGTGCGCCAGAGCTTGTCGATTGCGCCGCAGTCTTCGCAGAGGCCGGGGCCGGTGGGCAGGTCGAGTACCCAGACGCAGATGATGGAGAAGAAGACCAGACCTGAGATCCAGACGTAGCTCGCGACTGTGTTGCGCCGCCCACGGGTGACGAAGAACCCGCCGATCATGGGAACGAGGAAGGAAAGGACCGTGGCGAGGAGCTTGGGATTCGCGGAGTCGGGGTCGGGGCTGTTGATCGTCATGACCCCGATGACGAGGCCGAGGAGCAGCAGAGCGAGGAGGGTGTGGGCGAGGAACCAGAGTGCCTCGCGGCCGAGTTCTCCGACGGTTTTGTCCTGCGAGATGTTCTGAGTGGTGTTCATGCGGCTCATAGCGAGGGTATCGCAAATTGGTACTGCAGCGGGAGTGGGATGGTTACGTCTTTCGTGGCATAAGAGTGGGATGCGACCGCGGATCTTTGCGGATGGCGCGGATCAACGGCGTAACGGTAATCGAAGGGATAATGCCTGATAAAACAGGACGAACTACGGTAAAGGCAAAACTATGTCGTGGCTCCAGGAGTGGGTTATTGGGGGATGAAGCAGGACTTGATCGGAGTTTCTCTTAGAATAGAGGGATGCTACTTGAAGGACTTTTTATTCCCCTGACTACGCCGTTCTATCCGGACGGAAGCCTGAATCTGCGCAAGCTGGAGCATAATGCGGACCGCTACTCGAAGACGCCTGCCGCTGGGTTGGCAGTGCTAGGTGAGCAGGGGGAGGCTTCGATGCTCTCGGATGAAGAGACGCGGAGTGCGCTGCGGGTGGCTGCGGAGCATGCGGGCGCGGAGAAGGTGCTGCTGGCCGGGGTGTCTCGGGACAGCGTTGTCGGGACATTGGAGTTGGCGGAGTATGCCGCGCATGTGGGCTATGATGCTGTGCTGGTGAAGCAGCCGTTTGTGGCGCGGGGTAGCCGGGAGTTGCTGACGTACTTTCGCGCGGTGGCGGATCGGGCTGCGGTTCCGGTGGTGCTGTATAGTCCCGATGGATTGCTGCCGGTGGAGGTAGCGGTGGAGCTTGCGGGGCATCCGCAGATTATTGGGCTGCTGGATGGTGGATCTGGCGAGAGGATCGCGGAGGTGAAGGCGGGTACTGCGGCTGTGCGGCGTGAGGTGATGGTGACGACGGTGTTCGCGGCTGTGACGGGAAGGATGCAGGCGCAGCAGGAGTCGACGGGGGCGGGGACGTTTGTCTCGGCAGATGCGTTGACGGATGGTGGGGCGGCGCTGGCGGTTGCGCCTCCTAAGCCAGCGATCAAGACGCGGACGAAGGTGGTGGGGTTCCAGGTGCTGGGTGGGAGTTCGGCTGGGATGCTGGAGGCGTTGCGGGCGGGAGCGGTGGGGGTTGTGCCGGGATTTGCGGCTTGTGCTCCACAGGGTTGCTATGAGGTGTTCGCTGCGTGGAAGGATGGGGATGCTGCGCTGGCCGAGGAGAAGCAGGCTCGGTTGCGGGATGCTGTGGCGAAGGTTGAAGTGGAACTGGGCGTGCCGGGGGTCCGGTTCGGGTGTGATTTGAATGGGTACTTTGGGGGACGACCTCGGCTTCCGCTGCTTCCGATTACAGGGGAGGATCGGGAGGCGATTGAAGGCTTGATGCGGGGATTGCGGAATTAGACCGTTGGGTGGTCCGCACCGAAGCCCGTAAGTAAAGCAGTCGCTGCGAACAGCAATGTGTCGCCCACGTAGTTGATCCCTTCCACGTCGAGTGGGGAGTGGATCTCCATCACGAGGATCGGAACGTAGAAGAACGCCGTCAGCAGTAGAAGCACTATCCCTAAGCTGGCGGCTGCGATGCGGATCGTGCGGCGGAAGAACAGCCCAATTCCCGCGAGAAGCAGGGTGATTCCAATGAAATACGAAAGCAGCGTCGGCGCCGGAACCCATGCGGGCGTGAGCTTTTCGAGCGGAACTCCGGGCACAAACTGCGGGAAGAGAAAGTGCTGGATCGCATAGAAGATCATCGTCGCCGCGACGAATGAGCGACCGAGCCGCATGAGCGCGATGCCAGCCGAGCTTCCGCGTGGCCACAGGCTGCCCGACAGCACCATCGCTCCGCCAGCGAAGGCCATCTCGCGAAAGGTGAGCGTCCAGAAGAGCCGCTCATGCACCTGTTTGGGCAGGTTGGGCAGGTCGATTGTGGCGACGATAATCAGGAATAGCAGGGCGAGCAGCGCCGCCGACCAGCGCACATGCCGCCAGACGATGAAGCTGATGGCTGCGGCCAGCAGTGCTGCGCCAACGAAGTAGGTCCAGAACAGGGGACTCGGCAGCCAGCGCGGCACGATGGGCATTAGATCGTGCGCCGCAAGGAAGTGCTCGGCGGCAAAGATCGCGAGCGCGACGGCTTCGAAGGGTGGCCCGAGCACTATCACTCTGCCGGTGCCGGAAGCTGCGCGAAATCGTGGCCGGACAAGAACGAGTCCCGCAACCAGCGCGGCGGTGCCCGCACCAAGCATTCCCCAGACCTCTACCGACATGCCCGTCTCCTGTAATCAAGGACCTAAACAGAGACTTTTCGAAGGGGCAACAGGATACCATGCAACCAGCGCGTTGCTTAGGACGAGCGCAACCCTCATCCCTTTGGTGACTGGGATTTTTTAAAACGTCGAAGCGTTGTGGGAGATGCAGGCAGAGACCTTACTGGACGGGGCGCTTTGGGGTGACGGGGATGCCCATGCCGCTGAGTTTGCTGCGGGCCTGCATGGCTTCGGGCGAGTTGGGGTAGCGCTGGATGAGGCCACGTAGTTCGCGGACGCCGGCGTCGGCTTGCTTGAGGGCGATGAGCGCCTGGCCTTTGTGCAGGTGGGCTACGGGGACTTTGCTGCTGTCGGGGTACTGCTCGATGACCTTGTCGTAGGATTTGACGGCGTTGGCGTACTGGCCAGCGCGATACTCGATCTCACCCTGATAGTAGTGGGCGTTTCCTGAGAGGGGATGGTCGGGGTAGAACTTGATGAGATCGCCGAACTCGGAGGACGCGAGCGGATACTTGGCGGCCATGTAGTCGCCGAGTGCGGCTTTGTAGAGATCGTCCGCGGGCGGTGCGGCGGTTGCGGCTGGTGCTTCTTCTGCCGCCGGAGCCGGTGCTGGTGCGGCCGGCATGGGTATGTTGGCGGATGGTTTGCCTCTGCGGCCTGTGGGTGCGGGTGGCGGCGTGACGACCGGGGCTTCAACGGCCGGGGCGGGCGTTGTGGCTGCGGGTGCTCCGCTCTGGGGGAGGCTCTGCATGGTGCCGCTCATGGATTGTTGCTGGCTCTGGACGTCCTGCATGAGCTTTTCGAGTCGGGCGAGGCGGGCCTTCATCTCGTCGAGCGAGTCGTTGAGGGATTGAATCTGGCCGGAGATCTGATCGACCTTTCCGGTCTGGGCCTCGGTCTGGGATTGGAGATGTTTCTGGAGGGTGTCGATGGTGGTCGACATGCGGTTGATGGAGTCGGCGTTCTGCTGCATGAGGTCCTTCATGACGCCCATGCGCTCGTCGTTGGACTGCTGGAGACGCGCGATGGCGTCCTGCAGCTGCTGGATCTGGGTTTGCAGCTGGATCATGTCCTTGTTGACGGCGAATGCAGGAGAGGTGAAGAGGAGCGCTCCGCCGAGCAGGGCCACTGAGGTGAAGCGGAAGATGGGTTTGCGTGTATGCATGGCGGAGTCGGCTCGCCTTTCTGTGGAGCTGTCAGGCCCCGCGCATGGTGCACGCGAGGCCTGAGGTTGGTGGATGGTCGAGGACTAGCGGTCGATGGAGAACTGAGCGCGGCGATTCTGCTGCCAGCATTCTTCGTTCGACTCGGTGCAGAACTGCTTCTCCTTGCCAAAGCTGATGACGCGCAGACGGCTGGTTGGGACACCAGCGTTGACGAGGGCCGTACGGGCGGCGTTGGCGCGGTTTTCGCCAAGGGCCAGGTTGTACTCTGCCGATCCGCGCTCGTCGGCGTAGCCTCCGATGACGATCTTGAGGGTTGGGTGAGCGAGGAGGAAGGTGGCGGCTCCAGCGGTTGCGGCGGCGGCGTCAGGACGGAGCTCGTAGCTGTCGAAGTCGAAGAAGGCGTCGTGGACGTTCTGCTTGAAGAGCGCTTCGCTGGTCATGTCGGTTTCGGCAGGAGGAGCGGTAGGCGCCTGGGGAACGCGGACGGTGACGCGGACGTTGGCCTCAGTGGTGCCGCCATCGCCTTTAGCGGTGAGGTGGAAGTTGGTGGAACTGGAGGGCGCGACGGTCTGGGTGCCGTTGGACGGAACCTCGCCGATGCCGTCGATGGTGACGACGGTGGCGTTCTGGGTGCGCCAGTTGAGGACGACCGACTGACCGAGGTCGATGGCGAGAGGATCAGCCGTGATGGCTGCAGTGGGGGCTGCCGCTGGGGCCGCAGCAGGAGCGATAGGGGCGGGAGGAGCGGCCGTCTTCTTGTGGCAACCGGTGGCGGTGAGGATGGCTATGGTCGAGGCCAGCGCAAGGGCTTGGCTAAGGCTGGGGCGTACGTTCATTGGATTCTCTCCTACTTAAATAATAGTGAATCGAAAAACCAAGGTTGACTGCGAAGGTTGTTTCGCAGGGCAAGACTGCAATTATTTCCAACTCCAGTTTGGCATGTCGGCGCCGGGACCGGTAAGAGCGCGGCGTTGGGTGCCATCAGCCAGCATGGTCCAGATCTTCATGTGGGCGTCTTTGCCGTCGGCTGCGTTGGCGAAGACGATGTGGCGGCCATCGGGCGACCAGGAGGGAAAGTCGCAGGGGCCGATGTCGTGGGTGAGCTGAATCCAGCGCTTGGTGGCGATCTCCATGACGTAGATGTCGCGGCCGCCGGGAGCGCCGGGGCCGTACTTGCGATCCCAGGCGAAGGCGAGGAATTGTCCGTTGGGCGACCAGGAGGGCGAGGAGGCGTAGCCGCCGTCGGTGAGGCGGGTGACGGCGGAGCCATCGGTGTCCATGATGTAGAGCTGCGGAAGGCCGGTGCTGCGTGCGCTGATCCAGGCGATCTGTGACCCGCTGCGTGGGTTGAAGACAGGCGAGACGTCGGGGCCGCGGAAGCTGGTGATGCGGCGTGAGAGGCCGCCGTTGACGTCGGAGATCCATATCTCGGGGTCGCCGGTGCGCGAGGAGGAGTAGGCGAGTTCCTTGCCGCTCGGAGCCCATGCTGGAGAGAGATTTGTGCCGCCGCCAGCGGATGGGAAGTTGACCATGCGACCCAGCAGCAGGGAGAACATGCGGATCTGGAAGCCGTCGTTGCCGAGCGAGGAGAAGGCGAGGCGGCCGTTGTCGGGCGAGACGCGGGGCGAGATGGAGATGGTGCCGAGCTGGGTGATGGGATGCTGGTTGGCTCCGTCGTAGTCCATGGCCCAGATCTCCTTGGTGCCACCGCCGAGCTTGACGTAGTAGATCTTTGTCTCTGCGATGCCCGGGACGCCGCCGCCTAGACGGAAGATGATCTCGTCTGCGAAGCGGTGGGCGATCTGGCGGGCGGAGTCTTCGCTGGAGTCTTCGTTGTATTGCTTGGCGAGCACCTGCGGGTACTGAGTATTCTTCGCGTCGAAGAGGAAGCCGTTGACGGTGACTTTGCCGCCCTGAACGCCGAGGGCTCCGAAGGCTACCATCGCGGCGGAGGTGGGTGCGTTGGACCACTGCGGGAGGCTGATTTCGCCGGGAGCGCCGGGAGTGGACTGCGGCTGGAGGCTCTTGGAGACGATGTCGAAGATGCCGGCGTTGGCCAGGTCAGTGTAGAGCGTGGCGTCGAAGGTGCTCTTGAGCGCTGCGGTCTGCGCGTCGGTGAGGGAGGGCTTGAAGTCAGCGACGGCGATGCGGATGTTGGAGGCTCCGCTGGAGGTCTCGGTTTTAAACCAGTCCTGCGCGTGAAGGGCAGAGGTTGAGACGAGCAGAATGGTTAACGTTGCGAGCCAAAGTTTGAGTTGCCGCGCGGGATGGGCGATGGAGGTGCGAGCCGTACGAAGCATCA
Source organism: uncultured Acidobacteriaceae bacterium (assembly GCA_963738855.1). Classification (GTDB taxonomy): domain Bacteria; phylum Acidobacteriota; class Terriglobia; order Terriglobales; family Acidobacteriaceae; genus Edaphobacter. The sequence continues at coordinate 96,049 of CAVTYC010000002.1, forward strand.
TCATCTTCTATGGTAGACGCAAAGTATGTGAGTTAGGCTGCTTGATTTTTGTCGGTTTTGAATAATCAAAGGAAGAACTTCCGTTATTCGAACATGAACGCTGCGTTATTTTGGCTGGTAGTGGAAGGTGTATTCGACGGTGATGTGATCGCCTTGCGGGAGCGGGCCGAAGCCTTCGACGCGCTGCACGGCCCGCATGGCGGAGAGATCGAGCGAGGGTGAGCCGCTGCGCTCTTCGACGCGGGCGTTGGACGGGACGCCGTCGCGGTTGATGTCGAAGACGAGCGTGACGCTCTTGCCGACGGAGGCGCGTGGGTCGGCCTCCTGGGTGTACCAGTTTTGCGCGACTTTTTGATTGACGATGTTGACGTAGTAGGCGAAGCGCGCTCCGAAGGTGCGGTCCTGCACGGCGATGCTGGCGGTGCCGTTCTTGAGCTCAATGGTCGCTTGTGGGATGCGGATGCCTGCGGTCTCTCCGGTGGTGGCTTTGGTGGGCTGCTCGGGCGCGGGTTGGGGATGTTTCGGCGGTGCGGGTGTGGGCTTCTCGGCCTGCTTGATGGGCTTGGTGATCTTATCGGGGATCGCGACGGTGTTGGGTGCGGGTGGCGGCTCGGTCTTTGCCTTGGATTCGATGGGTGCGGGACTGGGCGACTCGGAGGTGAGGACGCCGGTGTCGAGCTCGCGCTGCTTAGGTGGAAGTGGCAGGGAAGAGACCATGGTGGCCTGGATGGCTCCGGCGGTGGCGGCGTTCTCGCCCCAGTTGGAGCCTTTTTGGTGGAAGACGAAGGCCGAGCCGATAACGACTCCAGCGACCAGCAGGTGCAGACCGACGCTGCGGACGAAGTTGCCGCGGAGGTTGTCGTCGAGGAGGTCCTCGCTGCGTGTGAATTTGATGTGAGTGGCTATGGCTGCCTCCTCACTTCTGCAACGGCTGGGTGACGATGCTGATGTTGGTGATGCCGGCCTGCTTGACCGCATCCATGACCGAGGCGAAGGCTCCGAAGGGAACACGCTCGTCGGCGCGCAGGTAGATGATGCGTTTGGCGGGGTCGCCTCTGCCGGTGCTCTTGAGCAGGGCGGGGAGGTCGTTGACGTTGACGGGCTTGTCCTGCAGGAAGACGTTCTGCTCCTTGTCGATGGTGACGACCATGCGCTCTTCGGTGAGCTGGTTGACGGTGCGGGTCTTCGGGATGGCCACTTCGACGCCTGATTGAAGCACTGGCGCGGTGAGCATGAAGATGAGCAGGAGCACAAGAACGACGTCGACGAGAGGGGTGATGTTGATCTCGGCGAGCGCGGTCTGGGTGCGTCCCTTTGCAGAGAAGGCCATTGCTAGAAGGCCCTCCGGCGGGGTTCTTCGACGACGGGCTGTTGCACGTGGGTCGGGGGTTGCGGCGGCGCGATCATGGCGGCGTTCTCGATTGCGTTGAGCAGTTCGCGTCCGAAGTCGTCCATCTTGGCGCCGAACTCGCGCAGACGGGCGGTGAGTTGGTTGTAGCCGACCACGGCGGGAATGGCTACGATGAGGCCGGCGGCGGTGGTGATGAGGGCCTCGGAGATGCCGGGGGCCACCGCTCGCAGGGTGGCTGCGCCTGCGGTGCCGAGACCGTGGAAGGCGTCGATGATGCCCCAGACGGTGCCGAAGAGTCCGATGAAGGGAGCGATGGCGGCGATGGTGGCGAGCCAAGTCATGTGGCTCTCCATGGCGGTGAGGGCTTCACTCGATGCGGTTTGAGCGGCTCGCTCGAGTGCTACGGGATTGCGCGGTAGGCCGCGGCCGCCGTTCTGCCGCTGGTACTCGTCGTGAATCTCGTTGAAGACGGCGACGAGGGGGCTGGGCTTGAACTGGTCGGCGATGGCGGCGATCTCGCTCAGGCGGCTCGATTTGCGGAAGGCGCGAAGGAAACGCAGGCCCTGCGTGTGCGCCTTACTGAATCTCGACCACTTGGAGAACATGATGGCCCAGGAGAAGACGCTGGCGATCAGCAGAAGAACGAGCACCGTGAAGGCGACGGGGCCGCTGTTATGAATCATCTCGCCGAGGGCGCTTGTGCTGGCCGCCGGCGGGGCGGAGGTGTCTTCCTGGAGGAAGTGAAGAGCAAGGGCGAGGTTCCAGACCATAGTTGTTGTGACCACCTTGGTCTAGTGTAAATCGGGATTGGAGCGGGGTGCATGTGGGAGCATCTGCGGTGGTGCGGGATTTGGGCAGATTTGGGAAGGTCATGATGCCACAGGGTGAGGTTTGCTATTCTCGCGGTACGTTGTTGCCTGAGGCCCTGAGATGCTGCTCGAACTGCGCGCGGAAAATTATGCGGTGATCGACCGTGCGGTCGCTAACTTTGGATTGGGACTGAACCTGCTGACCGGTGAGACGGGCGCGGGCAAGTCGATCCTGATCGATGCGCTCGCGCTGCTGCTTGGCGGCAAGGCTTCGACTGATGTCGTGCGGCATGGGGCGGAGAAGGCTGTGGTGGGTTGTGTTTTCGAGCTGACGCCGGGGGCTGAGGCGATCCTTGAGGCAAATGGGATCGATGTGGAGTCGGACCACATTCTGCTGCGGCGGGAGATTCTGGCGAACGGCAAGGGGCGGGTCTTCGTGAATAACCAGCCTGCGACGGTGGGGGTGTTGAGGCAGCTTGCTCCGGAGCTTGCGCTGGTGCACTCGCAAGGTGAGACGATGGGCTCGTTTGATCAGGCGCAACAGCGAACTTTGCTGGATCGCTTCGGAGGCCTGAACCACGATGCTGCTGCGGAGGCTTTTGCTGCTTGGCGGGCAACGAAGGACAAGTTGGAGGAGCTGCAGTCTGCGGAGCAGGATCGTTTGCGGATGGCTGATCTGTGGCGGTTTCAGAGCAAGGAGATCGAGCAGGCTGCGCTGACTGCGGATGATGAGGATGTGCAGCTTGAGGCGGAGAAGCGGGTGCTGGCCAACGCTGAGAAGCTTTATACGGCTGCTATGAGTGCGCACGAGCTGCTGTATGAGTCGGAGAGCTCGGCTGAGACGACGTTGGGGGGGGCGCTAAAGAATCTTGAGGAGCTGGCTCGCTACGATGCGCGGTTTCAGGCTCCGGCGCAGCAGTTGGCTGCGGCTAAAGCGATTGTCGAGGATGTTGATGCTGAGGTGCGGGACTTTGCCGACAACATCAATGCTGCTCCCGGGCGGTTGGAGGAGATTGAGGACCGGCTGGCTGCTCTTGACCGGTTGAAGCGGAAGTATGGGCAGACGCTGGCTGAGGTGATTGCGTTCGGGGCCGACGCTGCGCACAAGCTGGCCGAGATTGAGAACAGGGATGCGTTGGTGGTGGAACTTCAGGCCAAAGAGGCTCAGGACGCTGCAGCATATCGGGCGGCGGCTGCGCAGCTCAGTGGTGGCAGAGCCGAGGCGGCAAAGAAACTCGAAAAGCTTGCTGAGGGGCAGATCAATGATCTGGCGATGAGCACCCGGTTTCGGATTCAGATTACGTCGGACCAGACGCCTTCGAGCTGGACTGCGCATGGATGGGATCAGGTGGAGTGTCTGATTGCGACCAATGCGGGCGAGCCCTTGAAGCCGCTCCATGAGATCGCCTCGGGCGGTGAGATGTCGCGCGTGATGCTGGCACTGAAGGTGACGGTTGAGGAGGCTGCGAGTGGCACGGGACGTAAGAAGAAATCTCCGTTACCTCGAACGCTGGTGTTCGATGAGATCGACATCGGAATCGGTGGACGGGCCGCGGAAGCTGTCGGACGCAAGCTAAAGACGCTCTCGCGCGGACAGCAGGTGCTGTGTATCACGCATCTGCCGCAGATTGCTGCGTTTGGTGACCAGCATTTCCTGATTGAGAAGACGGAGAAGCGTGGGCGGACCCAGACCGAGGTTCGGCGCATGGAGGATACGGAGCGGACGCAGGAGATTGCCCGGATGCTCAGCGGCGCCAAGCTGACCGAGACCAGTCTGAAACATGCCGAACATCTGCTTGCGACCAGCCGATAACGACACATCCCCGGCCAACGGACCTGCATCCGACAGTTGCAAGTGTGGAGGTGCCGGGCTATGACAACATCAGCTCCCCAGAAATGCGCAAAGGAAGGTTGTAACTGTATGGCTGAGGCGGGCCATAAATACTGCTCGACCCAATGCGAAGATTCGAAGAAGTTTATGACACTGAGGTGTGCTTGCGGGCATCCAGAGTGTTCCCATTGATTTGGAGTGACGGCGGACGGAATGCCTAAAAGAATGAGGCTGATAGCGTGGTGCGTGGGGAAAAGGCCCGGCTCCGTGGACGCGACGTGGAGATATCCTCTCTCGTTGCACCACGGTTGGTTCAATTCCGGGCCTTAGCAGCCCTAAACGGGGTATACTTAGCAGGTGACCACTACCACCCTTGACCTGGCTATAACAAACGAAAACGGCAACACGACAAAGACCAAGCGCGTCCTCCTCCTTAAGCCCCGCGGCTTCTGTGCAGGTGTGGTGCGGGCTATCGATATCGTCCAGATTGCGCTCGATACTTTCGGAGCGCCGATCTACGTCCGGAAGGAGATCGTTCACAACAGTTACGTGGTGAATGACCTCGCGAAGAAGGGCGCTATCTTCGTCAATGAGCTGGACGAAGTGCCTGAAGGGGCACGGGTTATCTACTCGGCCCATGGGGTGTCTCCTGCGGTTCGTGAGCGCGCCAAGGAACGTGGCTTGAAGGTCATCGATGCGACCTGTCCGCTGGTGACCAAGGTGCACGTCGAGGCGATCAAGTTTGCCAAGCAGGGTTACTCGCTGGTGCTGGTGGGGCATCGCGATCATGAAGAGGTTGAGGGAACCCAGGGCGAGGCTCCCGATGTGACCCAGGTCGTTTCGACTGTCGAAGAGGTTGCGGCCCTGGTTGTGCCCGATCCCAACAAGGTTGCGTATCTGACGCAGACGACGCTCTCGCTGGACGAGGCGCGGTACATGATCGAGGCCCTGAAGAAGAAATTCCCCAACATCGTTGGACCGCATGCGCAGGATATCTGCTATGCGACGGAGAATCGCCAGACTGCGGTTAAGAATGTTGCTCACGGAGCTGACCTGGTTTTGGTTGTCGGTTCGCGCAACAGCTCGAACTCCAACCGTCTGGTGGAGGTTTCGAAGAATCTCGATACGAACTCTTACCTGATCGACACGGCGGATGCGATCCAGCCGGATTGGCTCGACGGCGTCGATACGGTTGCTGTGACCGCGGGTGCTTCGGCTCCCGAGGTACTGGTGAAGGATGTTGTTGAGTATCTGCAGGCGAAGGGCTATGGTTCGGTCGATGAGGTAGAGGTTATGCCGGAGAATGTTCGCTTCGGCCTGCCGCCTGAAATCGTCCAGGCTATTGCGTCCGCTCCGCCGGCAGCACGATAGACGGCGAGAATTTTCCAGAGAGTGTTGCAGCAGATGAGTAGTCAATCTTCACGTAATCCGCAGACGGTCACCCAGCCCGCGCAGCCGCGCTTTGGGCGGATGGACCTTGGCCTGAACCATGTCGCTGACGGCATTACCCGCGCCAAGGAATGGCTGCTCGGCCAGCAACACCCGGACGGCTATTGGTGCGGGGAGCTGGAAGCGGACAGCATGCTCGAGTCCGACTACATCTTTATGCACACGCTGCTGGGTACGGGCGATGCGGGCAAGATGGAGCGGGCGATCAATGAGATTCTCCGCCACCAGAACGAAGACGGTGGATGGAGCCTGTATCCGGGTGGGCCGTCGAATATCAACTATGGGGTTAAGGCTTACCTTGCGCTGAAGCTGATGGGCTGGTCGAAGGATCATCCGGTGCTGGTGAAAGCTCGCGAGTGGGTGTTGGCGCATGGCGGCGTGACGGAATGCAACACCTTTACGAAGATCTATCTTTGCGCGCTGGGTCAGTATGACTATGACGCCGTCCCGGCCATTCCGCCGGAGATCGTTCTCTTTCCGAACTGGTTTTACTTCAATATCTACGAGATCTCTTCGTGGTCCCGCGGCATTCTGGTTCCGCTGTCGATCATCTACGCGAAGAAGCCGTTCAAAAAGCTTGCGCCGGAGCAGGGAATTGAAGAGCTGTTTGTCGGTGGTCGCGAGAACTCGAACCTGCATCTGCGCTGGGATGGCAAGCGTCCGGTAAGCTGGCGGAATTTCTTCCTCTTTACGGATCGGATGGTCCACTGGTTTGAGCGAATCCATATTCGCCCGCTGCGCAAGGTTGCGATCAAGAAGGCTGAGAAGTGGATGCTTGAGCGCTTCGAGAAGTCCGATGGACTGGGCGCGATCTATCCTGCAATGCTGAACTCGATCGTTGCGCTCCGATGCCTTGGGCGTTCGGTGGATGATCCGCAGATGATCCGCGCTCTCGACGAGTTCGAAAAGCTTGGGATTGATTGTCCGGAAGGCACGGAAGACTATCCGACGCCGACGTTCCGGATGCAGCCTTGTTTCCCGCCCGTGTGGGACACGGCTCAGGCGATGTACGCGCTTGGCGAGGCAGGTGTCCGCAAGGATGATCCGCGCATGCTGAAGGCAGCGGACTGGATATTGGCGAAGGAAGTGCGTCAGAAGGGCGACTGGGCCGAGAAGGTCAAGAACGTCGAGCCGGGCGGCTGGTACTTCGAGTTCAACAATGAGTTTTACCCGGATGTCGATGATACCGGGCAGGTTCTGCTGGCACTGAACTGCGTGGAGAATCCTCGCGAACGTTATCAGTACGATGCCTGTCAGCGCGCTCTGAACTGGATCTGGGCGATGCAGTGCAAGAACGGTGGATGGGCTGCCTTCGACAAGGACAACACCAAGAGCATCTTCCAGTACATTCCATTCGCTGACCACAATGCGATGCTCGATCCACCGACGGTAGACATCACCGGCCGCATGCTTGAGATGTTGGCGCAATATGGATTTACGCGAAAGGATCCCCGCGTCGAGAAGGCAGTTCAGTTCATCCTGAAGGAACAGGAGCCGGACGGGAGCTGGTTTGGCCGCTGGGGCGTCAACTATCTCTACGGCACGTTCCTTGTTCTGCGCGGCCTTGAGGCCATGGGCATTTGGAATCATGAGCCCGCGGTACAGCAGGCGGCCGAGTGGATTCGGATGGTTCAGAACGCCGATGGCGGATGGGGCGAGACCTGCGGCACGTATGACGACCCCAACCAGCGCGGCATTGGGCCGAGCACACCTTCGCAGACGGCCTGGGCTGTTCTTGGGCTGCTGGCAGCGGGCGATACGCGCTCCGATTCGGTGGCGAAGGGCATTCGTTGGCTGATAGAACGCCAGCACAAAGATGGAAGCTGGGATGAACTCGTGCCGGGACGCAACGGCGAGAGCTACTACACAGGAACGGGCTTCCCGCGCGTGTTTTACCTTGGATATCACTTGTACAAGCAGTACTTCCCCTTGCTGGCGTTGACGACTTACGAGCGCGCCATGGGACGGGAAGAACAGGCAGCATAGCAGCCTACTTATAGATTTTGGAGGAGACGAACGGATGGCAGTTCCAGTCTCGCAAGCTTGGACAGTTGCAACGTATGTTTTGAAGCAGAAATTGATGGGCCGGAAGAAGTATCCGCTTGTGCTGATGCTTGAGCCGCTCTTTCGCTGCAACCTGGCCTGTGCCGGCTGCGGCAAGATTCAGTATCCGGCGCACATCCTGAAGACGGACTTGTCGCCCGAAGAGTGCTTCAAGGCGGTCGATGAATGCGGCACGCCGATGGTCTCGATTCCTGGCGGAGAGCCGCTGCTGCATCCCCAGATGCCGGAGATTGTCGCCGGTCTGGTTGCGCGCAAGAAGTACGTTTACATGTGCACCAACGCGCTGCTGTTGAAAGAGAAGCTGCACCTCTTCAAGCCGAGCAAGTACCTGTCGTTCTCCGTCCACGTCGATGGCCAGCGTGAGCATCATGACTTCTCCGTCTGCCGCGAGGGTGGGTACGATATCGCGATGGAAGGGGTTCGTGCTGCGGTTGCGGCGGGATTCCGCGTCACCACGAACACGACTCTCTTCGATGGTGCCGATCCCAACTCCGTGCGCGCTCACTTTGACGAACTCATGGAGGCCGGTGTCGAGAGCATGATGGTTTCTCCCGGCTACACGTACGACAAGGCTCCGGACCAGAATCACTTTCTGGGCAAGGCAAAGTCACGCAGGATGTTCCGCGCGATCCTTTCCAACCGCAAGAAGACGTGGCGTTTCAATACGCATCCGCTCTTCTCCGAGTTTTTGATGGGTAAGCAGAACTTCGAATGCACACCCTGGGGCATGCCGACTTTTTCGATCTTTGGCTGGCAGAAGCCGTGCTATCTGCTGCAGGATGGCTACGCCGACACCTTCAAGGAACTGATGGAGACGACGAACTGGCAGAACTACGGCGCAAAGAGTGGCAATCCGCAGTGCGCGAACTGCATGGTGCACTCCGGACACGAGGCCTCTGCGGTGGATTACAACTTCGGCTCATTGAAGGGATTCCTGGTCACCGCAAAGAAATACATGTTCCCATCGACGTATCCGGATGAGGGCGCGCAGAAGCTGTTGAACGAGTGGCGGTCAGAGCATACCAGCCCGTTGGTCCAGATCCAGGCGTCTGCCGGCACGGCCAACAATGAACTGCAGTCGGTTTCAGGAGACTAGGCACCATGGCGACAGAGCAGCAGGAGCACCTGAAGATTGAACAGTTGCGGCACCACAGCGCCGATGAGCTTGATCACATCGAAGGCCGCGAGCGCGAGAACCTTGAAGGATGGGTGCCGGCGCTGGCTACGGACGCAGAGATTCGCGAGGCGTTGGAGAAGGCCTTTGACTATCGCGGCGATATCACGATCACGCGGAAGGACGGTTCGCAGGTCACAGGCTATCTCTTCGACCGCCGCTCAGGCTCTTCGCTGACGGACTCCTTCGTTCGCATCATCCCATCGAACGCGCCGACAAAGGTGAATGTTGCCTACGCCGATGTCGCCGCGCTCGCTTTTACCGGTCGCGATACAGCAGCGGGCAAGACCTTCGAGGCCTGGGTCAAGAAGTACTGGGAGAAGAAGGCGGCAGGCGAAAAGAATATCCAGATCGAACCCGAGAAACTGGATTAGATTTCGCTGAAAACTTAGAGTTCGCTGGATATCGATTCGTCTGCAACTTCGTTTGCTTCCTAACAGAGAGACTGAGAAGTGCGCGTATTCATAACGGGAGCGACGGGCTTCGTCGGGGCTCATGTGGCCCGAAGGTATGCGTCCGAGGGCGCAAGCCTCCGCTTGTTGACGAGGCAGACGAGCCGGCTGGATGCCCTTGAAGGGCTCGATGCAGAGACAGTGGTGGGCGATCTGCGTGAGCCGGAGAAGCTGCGCACGGCACTTACAGGATGCGATGCTCTGGTCCATGTCGCCGCCGACTATCGGCTGTGGGTGCGCGATCCGCAACAGATGTACGCCGCTAATGTTGATGGCACACGTGAACTGCTCAGGCTGGCCCGCGAAACCGGCGTACAGCGGGTCGTCTACACATCGAGCGTCGCCACCATGGGATTCAAGTCCGACGGCACCATTGTGAACGAGGACACGCCCGTCTCACTCGCCGACATGATCGGGCACTACAAGCGGTCGAAGTTTCTTGGCGAGCAGGAGGCCATCAAAGCCGCGAAGGCCGGTCAGTATGTGATGATCCTGAACCCGACCACGCCAATTGGTCCCGGAGATGCCAAGCCCACCCCGACAGGTCGAATCATTGTCGACTTTCTGAATAAGAGATTTCCTGCCTATGTAGACACTGGTCTTAATCTGGTCGATGTCTCCGAGGTGGCGCGTATGCATGTTGAAGCGCTGGACCATGGAACTCCGAGTGAGCGGTACATCCTCGGTGGAGAGAACCTGACCCTCAAACAGATCCTTGACCGCATGTCCGCGATCACTGGACTACCTTCGCCGACCATGAAAGTGCCGCATTCCGTCGCGATGGCGTTTGCTTTCTTCGACGAAAACTTCACGGGCAAAATGTTGGGCAAGGAGCCGCGTGCTACGGTTGAGGCCGTGCGCATGGGCAAGAAGATGATGTTCGCGACTTCGGTGAAGGCTGAACGCGACCTCGGCTTCAAGGTGTTGCCAATCTATAGCGCACTGCGCTCGGCCATCGAGTGGTTCGTCACGAACGGATACGCTCCTCCGTTCGCCGGGCCCACCCTATGAGCGAGTGTCCAGCCATCATCGCTGCGTTGCCTCGGGAGGTGAAGCCGTTGATCCAAGGCTGGCAGCGGCATTCATTGCCCGGGAAGGTTTATGCCTACTCCAATGATTTTGCGGTGGTCGTCTGCGCAGGCATGGGGGCGGTGCGCGCCACACTCGCTGTGCAGGCGGCGATGTCACTTCGGCCTGTGACTGCGCTAATTTCTGTGGGGCTGGCTGGTGCGTGCGATCCTTCCCTGCAGGTGGGAGACATCGTCCGAGCCGGCGTCGTCGTGGATGCGCAGTCGGGCGAGCGATTCACCGATCCACAGTTCAAACAGGTGCTTGTCAGCACGCCGGCCATCGCCAGTGTCCGGGAAAAACAGCGGCTCAACGCTTCCTATGGTGCTGCTGCGGTCGATATGGAGGCCGCGACAGTCGCACGTATCGCACAGGCGCACGGCATCCCTTTTCACACAATTAAGGCCATCTCGGATGACGCAGCATTCGAGCTTCAACAACTCGCTCGTTTTGCAACGCACGATGGTCAGTTTCGCGAGGCAGCCTTCGCAGCTCATGCTGCGTTACGTCCACAACTGTGGAGTAGATTAATTCAACTTGCAGGCAACAGCAGTCGCGCGGTGAAGGCCCTGACAGCGGAGCTTGAGTCGCAGCTAGACTTGTACAAGCGGAGAGCTTAGAAGGATGACAGAGCAGAATCAGCAAGACGATATAGTCCCTGCAACCATGCGTGCGGCCGTTTACCGCGGTGTCAACGACGTGCGTGTTGAGACGATTCCGGTTCCGGAGATTGGCGCCGGTGAGGTACTGGTAAAGATTCACACCTGCGGGATCTGCGGAACCGACCTAAAGAAGATCCATACCGGGTCGCACAGCGCGCCGCGAGTCTTCGGGCACGAGATGTCTGGAACGATTGTTCGCGTTGGCGATGGAGTTACAGACTTCGCGGTTGGCGATCGCGTCATGGCCTACCACCACATTCCTTGTGGAGAGTGCTACTACTGTCGCAAGCAGACGTTCGCACAGTGTGAGGTTTATAAAAAGGTCGGTTGCACCGCTGGGTTTGCTCCGTCGGGCGGAGGCTTCGCCGAATATATCCGCGTGATGGATTGGATCGTCCGCGGTGGGTTGGTGAAGATTCCCGATGGCGTTCCGTTCGAACAGGCGGCCTTCATCGAGCCTGTCAACACTTGCTACAAGGCGATTCAGTTGCTCAACCTTCAGCCTGACGAGACCGTGTTGGTTATAGGGCAGGGTCCGATTGGAATTCTTCTCGCTGCACTCGCCCAAAAGACAGGGGCGACGGTGTTGACCAGCGATCTATACCCTAAACGTCATGCGGTCGCTGCAAAATTCGGTCTAGATCATCCGCTCGATGCGCGGGGCGATGTTGTGGCCGCAGCTAAAGCGGCTACGGAAGGCCGCGGCGCGGACGTTGCTCTGCTCGCAGTCGGGGGCGATGCGCTTATCAAGGTTGCGATGGAAGCGATTCGTCCCGGCGGGCGCGTGATGCTCTTTGCGGCGACGCAGCACGGCGAGGCTCCGTTCGACCCGGCGGCTGTGTGCATGGACGAGAAGACTTTGATGGGGTCCTACAGCTCATCGGTGGCGATCAATGATGAGGTTGCGCGGCTGGTGCTCGATAGCTATGGCAACGGCTTCGACCTGACGCAGCTGATCTCGCACCGGTTTTCTCTTGAGGATGCAGTTGCCGCGATCGATCTGGCCTCGCACCCGCAAGCCGATTCGCTGAAGATTGTGATTCAACCCTGAACACGCCGCAAGAAACGACCGCGGATTTTACGGATCAAAACGGACTGAGTTTTACCTCTGCACGGAATCCGTTCTTATTCGCGTAATCCGTGGTCGCTCTCTAATCCCTTGTACGCTTTTTGATTTCGACGTTGAGGCGCTTGATCTTCTGGTTCAGCGTGGAGAGCGGAATCCTGAAGTATTCGGCGGCCTCCGTCTGGTTCCAGTGGCAACGCTCCAGGCGGTCGGCGATGATGCGTCGCTCTATCTCTTCCATCAGGTCGAAGAGCGAAGCGTCGGGCTGATGCTCAAGCATAGTGGCCGAGTAGGTGTTGCCCGTCAATTGCGCCGGCAGCAACTCAGGCGTGATCATCTTCGACGTGGAGAGCACGACGCCGCGCTCCATCGCATTCTCAAGTTCGCGAACATTGCCGGGCCACTCGTAGTCCATCAGGACTCGCATCGCCTCCGGAGACAAGACACGCTCGCCGGTTTCGTTCTCCTCTCCGTAGAACTTGAGAAAGTGCGCTGCCAGTAAGGGAATATCCTGCCGTCGCGAACGCAGTGGCGGTAGTTCAAGACAGATCACGTTCAGACGGTAGAAGAGATCTTCGCGGAACCGGCCTGCGCGTACGGCTTCTTGCAGGTTGACGTTGGTGGCAGCAATGATCCGCACGTCTACCTGAATCTCCTGCACCCCACCCAAATGCATGAATCGGCGATCCTGCAGAACGCGCAGGATCTTCGCCTGCATATCCAGCCCCATGGTGCCGATCTCATCGAGGAACAGCGTGCCGCCGTTAGCCACCTCGAAGAGGCCTTTCTTCGCTGAGACCGCCGAGGTGAATGCACCCTTGACGTGGCCGAACAGCGTGGACTCAAGCAGGTCTGACGGCACAGCGCCGGTATTTACAGGTACGAATGGGCGGTCTCGGCGTGGCGAATTGGCGTGCAGGGCCTTCGCGAAGAGCTCCTTACCAGTGCCACTCTCACCCTGCAACAGAACGGTCGAGCGGCTGGGTGCGACCTGTGCGATGAGATCGAAGAGGCGTAACATCGGCTCGCTCTTGCCGACGATATTTTCGAAGTTGTAGCGCTGCTTGAGCGTGCGCTTGAGCTGGACGATCTCCTCTTCGGCGCGATGCTTTGCAATTGCGGTGCGGATGTCGGCGAGCAGTTTCTCGTTGTCCCACGGCTTCTGAACGAAGTTCTCCGCGCCCGCGCGAATAGCGTCAACGACGTTGCCCACCGTGCCAAATGCTGTGATCATGATGACCGGCAGGTTTGGCTGCATCTCGATGATGCGGGGCAGCAGATCGAGTCCGCTCTCGCCCGGCAGCGCGAGGTCCAGCAGCAGCAGATCGAACTCGTTGCGCGAGATCAAGTCCATCCCCGCTGCTCCATCCCCTGCCATGCTGACCGTGAAGCCTTCGAGCGTCAGCAGCGTATCGAGCGACTCGCGTATGGCCGCCTCATCATCAATGATCAGGATGCGGGGGCTACCGGCGATGTGCGCCGTATCGTGCGAGCGGACAGCCTCTGCGGCCATCGCGGTTGTTTCAGACATGAATCGTCTTCCTCTCCAACTCCTGCGTATCACTTGTGCGTACTGGCTCGGCGGGGATCACGGAGGGTCGGCCGCCGGAGGCAGGGAACTCCAGCTGGAAAGCTGTGCCGATACCAACCTCGCTCTCGACGTGGATCTTGCCGGCGTGTTCCTGCATGATTCCGTAGCTCACTGCCAAGCCAAGGCCGGTACCCTTGTGCGCGCCTTCCTGCGGCTTGGTCTTCGTGGTGAAGAATGGATCGTAGATGCGATGCAGATGCTCGCGCTCGATACCACCGCCGGAGTCCTGAATGCGAACGAGCACGCGTCCTGCGCCGCTGAAGGTCGCAATCCGCAGAGTCGCGTTGGGCGTCCCCAGCATGGCGTCCTTCGCGTTCAGCACCAGATTCAGAATGACCTGCTGCAGTTTGCCGCGATTTCCATGGATGCGCGGAAGCTGTGGGTCGAGATTGGTCTCTACGCGAATCTTCGCGGTCTTCAACTGGTGATCGAGCAGAGCGATGGTGTCGCGCAACAGTTCGTTGAGATCGACGTCCGCGAACTCTGTTCCGCTGGTACGTGAGAAGTTCAGCAGCCCGTTGACAATCTCCGACGCGCGGAAGGTCTGCTGGGTGATCTTCTCCAGTACCGGAGCAAGACGCTCGTCGTCCCGCATATGCTTGGTCAGCATCTGGGCGTAGCTGGAGATGACTGCCAGAGGCGTGTTCACCTCGTGTGCGACTCCAGCTGCAAGCAGGCCGATGGAAGACAGCTTCTCTGACTGTGTCAGCTGTGCTTCAAGCTGCATCCGGTCCGTAATGTCATCGACCAGAATGATTCGTCCTACGGTGATGAAATCGCGCGTGACCAGCGGAGCGATGGCGATGTTAGCGGTTCGTACCTCACCAGTCGGCAGTGGGAGCCGAAACTTGTAAAGCGTATGCGTACCCTGCTCGTCGCGCACACTGTTGAACCGCGCAACAAACTCTGGTGGGAAGACGGCCGAAAGCGATTGGCGCAATGCGTCGATCCGGGGTTTCGCATACATCGTCTCCATCTGCGCGTTCCAGCTTTCGATCCGGTCGTCCAGATCGACCGCTAAGATGCCAATGTTGATCGATTCGACGATGTTCTCGTTGAACTCCTTCAGCCGCTCGAAGTCCGTGATCTTCTGCTCGAGCCGGCGGTAGAGCTGCGCGTTCTGAATAGCGATGCCGATGTAGCCAGCCAGCGACTCTAGCAGTTCCATATCTTCGCTGGAAAGAAAGTCGCCGTCGTCAGTACGTCCCAGGCCGATCACCGCAACCGTCCTGTTGCCGCCACCCTCGCGATTGGCGACGCGGCAGGGCAGATAGTAGTTCAGATCGAGCCTGCCTGCGCTCGAGCGCTGTGCCTCAGGTAGACGAAGCACCTGCTGCGGATTTTCGAGGAAGATATGGTTGTTCGCGCCGGGTCGGTCGAAGTCGAAGAAGCGGACATCGAGCGCCTTCAGATCAGCCGCCTGCAGATTCGTCAGACCGTGCGACGCAGCAAGCTCAAAGTGCCGTTCGGCAAATGGGTCGTCGCTCTCCGTGGCAAGGAACACCGCAACCCGAGTAACCAGCAACGTCTGCGGCAACCGCTCGACGATGGAATCGACCAGCGCCCGAAGGTCGGTCTGCGAGTTCAGGCCGCGGCCAAACTCCACCAGGGTTTCGCGGTAGTCGAATCGCTTCTGATCGAAGAGACGGTCGACACGCGCCTGAATCGCCCGTTTCAGTGGATCGAAGACCAAGCCGGTGACGATAACCGCAGCCAGAAATCCCCATGTGCGCAGGTTGGGCAGCCGGGTACGAACGACCTCTGCGGTGATCGCGATTACGCCGAAGTAAAGGCCCACCAGCGATGCTGTCGCCAGCGTGTAAGTCACGCCGCGCTTGAAGATCAGGTCGACGTCCATCAACCGGTAGCGCACAATCGCCCAGCTGAACGTCAGCGGGACGAAGACCAGCGACAGTCCGGCCAGCTTCTGCAGCAGTGTCGGTACCGCCGCATCGGACAGATATGGGATGACATAAAGAACCGTGAAAGGCGTAATCGCGATCATCGTGCCGCGAGTGAGCCACTTCAGTTGTTGCCGCTCCAGCGCCGATTCAGCCCTCTTGTATCGGAACTGGAACACGATCGCGGCGATAACGTAGTAGAGCGCAAGATAACCCACCGCGATCTGGTCCAGGCGATGGCGCAGCACCTCGGTCGCCGACCAGTAGTGAATCGCGACAAACTGCAGACCGATCAGAAAGATTCCCGGCAGGTAGAGCGCTACGGTCAGGAGACGTCGACCAAGGCGCTTACGTTGTTCTCCGGAGGCAAAGCTGATGGCAAAGTGCAGGAAGAGCGCGGGTTGCAGCGCCCCAGCCATGATGTTGCCCCAGTAGATGATCGAGTCGAAAGTGTCGAGTTTGGTGGTGTATTTGAAGGAATACAGTACAAACGAGACCAGACAGAAGACGTAGAAGTGCGTCGATTTGGGCGCGGTCCATCGCCGGAACAGGACATAGATCCCGATGCACAGGTACACCAGAGCAATGAAGCGCAGACCGAGGTTGATGGAACGATCGGTCGGCTCCAGAATCACCTGAATATCGAGTTTGGCTGCACCGGTGAGGTCCGTCGCGTGGGGAAGCGGCCTGAGGATCGAATAGTTCGCATGGGCCCAGATGCCGCTGTGGAACATCTCACGGACAAACGGAGCCAGTCGCTCGGTGGGCCGTTCGTTGATGCTGACCAGCACGTCTCCCGCGCGTACCCCGGCACGTTGACCCGGCGAATCGGGAGGAACCTGTTCGGCTCGAAGCCCACCCGGGGCCTCGACCCACCAAATGCCGTCCGTCGGGACGTCGAAGCTGGCCTCCCGTTCGAAATTCATCGCAGCGAGCACACAAGCCGCCACTGTCGCCAGGGCGAGTGCAATAGCCAGAATGCGCGTTTGAGCAGCGTTCTTCATACAGCTTCAACCATGTACAAGCACATCAAGTGCCAAACTGGCGCATAGACATAAAGCACAGTTGAGCAACCATTTCCCGCGAGATCGCTACAGAAAATCATAACCGATTCCGTAATTCAGAGATCGGGCTTTGGCCGCTTATTTCAACAAGGTAGACGTTTTCTGTGACCGTCGGGACTACGGCGTGCGCTATCCCACACCGACAAAGTTGAAGTGACCGGCTGAAGTATGTTTTAACATTCCTGTAACATTGAGAAGGTCGGATCGCCGGATCGGCGCTACCGAAAGCTAATCCTTCAGGACCGCGGCATCGATGACCTTGCAACATACAGAGATCGAAGAAGGATTTGTGCTGGTGGATGGGAAGAAGGTCCACTACGAGCGCGCCGGCCACGGGCGTCCGCTTCTTCTGCTGCACGGACTGGTCGGTTCTGCCCGAAACTGGCGCCAAAACATCAACTTCCTCGCAAGCCACGCGACCGTCTACGCCGTCGACCTCTTCAATATGGGTGAGTCGGAGCGCGTTCCCGGTCTCGATGCGAGTCTTGCAGCCACCGCCGACCGTGTTGCCGCGTGCATGGATGCCCTTGGACTGGTCGAGGCCGATATCGCTGCCCATTCGCACGGAGGCGCCATCGCCATGATGCTTGCGGCGCGTCACCCTGACCGAGTCCGCCGCCTCATTCTCTTTGCTCCTGCGAATCCCTTCTGCGACTTAGGCCGTCAGCTCATCCGCTTCTATCAGGCGCCGTTCGGTTCATGGTTTGCCCGGCAGATTCCGTGGTTGCCAAATTCTCTCAAAGCGATCGCTCTGAGCCATATGTACGGCGATCCGTCCCGCGTCGAAAAAGGTGCGCTCGAAGGCTACACTGCTGGTTTGCGCGTGCCGGGAACGATCGATCACGTGCTCGAGATAGTCCGCCGCTGGTCGGTCGACATGGGCCTCCTCCGCGACGTGCTGCCTGAAGTGGCAGGCAAGCCGACGTTACTGATTTGGGGAGACCGCGACCGCGCCGTCGGTCTATCTTCGGGCCGCGAGCTTCAACGCATCCTCTCGCGAGCCAGCCTCATGGTCATCCCGGGAGCCGGGCACATCGCCTTCGAAGAGATGCCGGACGTCTGCAATCGTGCGATGCAGGACTGGATATCCAGCCCACTGCCGGTAGGGCAAGCCTTTACTCCCGCGAATCCAAGCGCAGCCTGAGATCAGACTGCGGTCAGGCGAAAGGTCTCTCCCACCCACAGCCGTATTGCCGCCTGCATTTGATCGAGCTTTGGCCCCGGCGAAGAAGGCGTCCCCTGAAAGAAGTGCTCTGCGCCCTCGATCCACACGATCCGCTTCGGATCCGCAGCCTTTTCGAGCATCGGTTCCACGGCATCGCGCGGGCCGAACTGGTCTTCCGTGCCGCTGATAAAGAGCTTCGGTTGCATACAGTGCGTCAGGAACTCGTAGGTGTAGCTCCTGCCCTCAGCGCGGAAGGGAACACCCATGCCGATCAATCCCTTCACCTGCTCATCACCGCACCCGGCACGCATCCCGACGAAGGAGCCAAAGGAAAACCCCGCCAGCAGAATCGGCAAACCGAGGTTCTGCTCCATCCATTGCAGTACAGCGCGCGTGTCTTCCAGTTCACCCTCGCCGTTGTCGAACTCGCCCTCGCTCAAACCCACGCTGCGAAAGTTGAACCGAACCACCGGCAATCCAAACGACGAGAGCGCCTTCATCGTGTGGTACACCACTTTGTTGTGCATGGTCCCGCCACCCAGCGGGTGAGGGTGGCAGACGAGCGCGGCATACGGAGCATCTTCGCGCCCTGTGTTCAGTACTGCCTCAAGCCTGCCCGCCGGTCCGCGTAGGTCCTCAATCGATCGAATATGTGACTGTGTCATCTACCCCAGTCTACGAGGATCGAGGCCTTCCAGCCTACCGGGCGCACCGCCTCCATATCGTATGCTGGAGCTATGCCCATTGATCCGATTCAGCTGACGAAGCAGCTCGTGGATATCGAATCCACTACCTATTGCGAGGGGCCTGCCGGCGCTTTTCTCTACGAATATCTGACCAAGCAGCGGTACGCAGTAGAACGCATGCCTGTCGAACAGCCAGACCGCTCCTGCACTCCCGGCGCTGGCAGCGGAGACCGCTTCAACGTCTACGCCGCGCTCCCCGGCGTCACCCCGGACGTCGTTCTCTCGACGCACATGGACACCGTCCCCCCCTACTTCGGCTGCACCGAGGACGACGAATTCCTCTACGGCCGAGGCTCCTGCGACGCCAAGGGCATCATCGCCGCGCAGATCGCCGCTGCAGACCGTCTTCGCGAGTCTGGAGTCAAGGTCGGACTGCTCTTCGTCGTCGGCGAGGAACGCGATTCGGCTGGAGCTGCGGTTGCCAATCTATCGCCGAAAGGATCGAAGTTCCTGATCAACGGCGAGCCCACCGACAACCGCCTCGCCTTGGCCTCAAAGGGAGCCCTCCGCGTTGAACTCCGCGCCAAAGGCCGCATGGCCCACTCTGCCTACCCGGAGCTGGGCGAGTCAGCCATCGACAAACTCGTCGGCGCCCTCCACGATGTGCTTGCCATGCCGCTACCGGTCGAGCCTGACCTTGGAGAGTCCGGCGCCTCTACCCTGAACATCGGCCTGATCGAAGGCGGCCGAGCCCCCAACGTCATCGCCGACAAAGCCGAAGCCCATATCCTCATCCGCCTCGTCGGCCCAGCCGACGAGACCAAGCAGAACATCATCAGGATCGTAGGCGACCGCGCCGACGTCACCTTCAGCCTGGAGCTCCCCTTCGTTCGCATGCGCAAGGTCGGCAACCTGCCCACCATGGTCGCCAAGTTCACCACCGACATCCCCTCGCTCACAAACTGGGGCGAACCCTTCCTCCTCGGCCCCGGTTCCATCCACGTAGCCCACACGCCGAATGAGAAGATCAGCAAGAAAGAGCTGCGTGAGGCAGTCGATCTCTACACAGATTTAGCCGCCAGCCTCGTGAGCTAGAACCCGCGTCGATACCGGCTGAATTAGGCCCGCGTTTTCCTCACCCAACGGGGGCTTAACATCATAGGTATGGCAGCAGAGTTTACCCACCTCCATCTTCATACCGATTACTCCCTTCTAGACGGTGCCTGCGACGTAGACAAACTCGCCTCCCACCTCAGCAAGATCGGCCAGACCGCTGCCGCCATGACCGACCATGGCAACATCTACGGAGCCGTCCACTTCTTCGACGCCATGAAGAAGAAGGACATCAAGCCCATCCTCGGCTGCGAACTCTACCTCTCCGAGACCGACGATCACCGCGAACTCAGCGGCGGCTACAAGCACTTCCTCGTACTCGCCGAAAACGAGGCGGGCTACCGCAACCTCGTTCGCCTCACCAGCGAGGCCGCACTCCACGGCTTCTATCGCAAGCCCCGCGTCTCCAAAGATTTTCTCGCAAAGCATGCGGAAGGACTTATCGGCTTCTCAGGCTGCCTGGCCGGCGAGGTTAACCAGCAACTAATGGCCGGCAAGTACGACGAGGCCAAGCGCACCGCAGGCCGCTTCGAAGAGATATTCGGCAAAGGAAACTTCTTCCTCGAGATTCAGGACCACGGCCTCCAACCCGACAAAGCCGTCTGCGAAGCGCTCTACAGACTCGAGCGCGACCTCAACATCCCGCTCATCGCCACCAACGACAGCCACTACGTCGCAGCCGACGACTCCCGCGCCCACGAGATCCTGCTCTGCGTACAGACCGCGGGCAGCATGAACGACCCGAACCGGTTCAAGTTCGACACGCAGGAGTTCTACATCAAGTCAGCCGACGAGATGCACCGCACCTTCCGCGAGCATCCCGAGGTCTGCACTCGCACCATGCAGTTCATCGACCGCTGCAACCTCAAGCTCAGCGAAGGTCGACAACCCATTCCCCGAGTTTCCCGTCCCCGAAGGCCACACCCTCGACAGCTACTTCGAGCAGGTCTGCCGTGAAGGCCTTCGCAGGCGACTCGACACCGCCGTATCCCACCTGCGCGAACGCGGCCTCCTCCGCAAGACCATCGCCGACTACGAAGCCCGTCTCAACCGCGAGCTAGACTGCATCAAACAGATGAAGTTTCCCGGCTATTTCATGATTGTGTGGGACTTTATCCGTTACGCCAAAGAGCAGGGAATCCCTGTAGGCCCCGGCCGTGGCTCTGCCGCCGGATCGCTTGTCGCCTACGTCATGGAGATCACCGACATCGATCCGCTCCAGAACGAGCTGCTCTTCGAGCGCTTCCTCAACCCCGAGCGCATCTCGATGCCTGATATCGACATCGACTTCTGCATGAACCGTCGCGGCGAGGTCATCGAGTACGTCAAGCGCACGTACGGCAACGATCAGGTCGCGCAGATCATCACCTTCAACACGATGGCCGCAAAGGCCGCCATCAAGGACGTAGGCCGCGCGCTCGAGATGCCCTACGGCGAGGTCGACCGCATCGCCAAGATGATCCCGACGACCATCGGCATCACCATCGACGAAGCGCTCAAAGACAAAGGTCCGCTCGCCGCCGCCTACGACGCCGACCCCAAGATCAAGGAACTGATCGACACCGCGATGCGCCTCGAAGGCCTCGTACGCGGCGCCGGCGTCCACGCCGCAGGCGTCGTCATCGCGCCCAAGCCGCTCACCGAACTCGTCCCCGTCACCCGCACCAAGGACGAAGCCATCGTCACCTCCTACGACATGAAGGCCGTCGAAAAGATGGGCCTTCTGAAGATGGACTTCCTCGGCCTGACGACCCTCACCGTCATCGACGACTGCCTCAAGCTCATCAAGCAGACGACCGGCGAAGTCGTCGACATGGCCATGATTCCGCTCGACGACCACACAGACCTACGAACAGGTCTTCCATCGAGCGCTCACCTCCGGCGTCTTCCAGTTCGAATCCGGCGGCATGCGCGACGTCCTGCGCCGCTACAAGCCCAACACGGTCGAAGACCTCACCGCACTCAACGCGCTCTATCGTCCCGGGCCCAATTCAGGGCGGCATGATCGACGACTTCATCGAGCGCAAGTGGGGCCGCCGCGCCGTCGAGTTCCTGCTTCCCCGAACTCGAGCCGATCCTCCACGAGACCCTCGGCGTCATCGTCTACCAGGAGCAGGTCATGCAGATCAGCTCCGTCATCGGCGGCTACTCGCTCGGCGGCGCCGATCTTCTGCGTCGCGCCATGGGCAAGAAAGACCCCGCCGAGATGGCCAAGCAGCGCGATATCTTCATGGCCGGTGCCGCTGCGAAGCAAGTTCCCCAAGGACAAAGCCGGCCAGCTCTTCGACCTCATGGAGCAGTTCGCCGGATACGGCTTCAACAAGTCGCACTCCGCCGCCTACGCTCTGCTCGCGTACCACACCGCCTGGCTCAAGACGCACTACCCGGTTGAGTTCATGGCCGCCCTGCTAACCAGCGAAACCTCCAAGCCCGAAAACGTCGTCAAGTACATCGGCGAGTGCCGCGAGATGAACATCGCCGTCGTTCCGCCGAACGTCCAGATCTCCGACGCAAACTTCACGCCCATCACCACTGAAAAGGGAAAGGCGATCGGCTTCGGGCTCGCCGCCATCAAGAACGTCGGCCACAACGCCATCGAATCGATCATCGCCGCTCGGGCCGAACTTCGAGCAGAAGGGAAGCAGGGCTTCGCGAGCCTGTGGGAGTTCTGCGAAAAGGTCGATCTCAGCCGCCTCAACAAGCGCGTGCTCGAATCGCTGAACAAAGCCGGAGCCATGGATGCATTCGGAGCCCGCGCCCAGATCGCCGGCGCCCTCGACAAAGCCATGGAGCGCGCCCAAAAAGCGCAGCGCGATGCCGCAGCCGGACAGCACGGCCTCTTCGGCATCTTCGACTCCGACATCAGCACCGGCGTCGAACACCGAAGACGCGCTCCCATCCGTAGCCGAGTGGGACGAACACACCCGCCTCCAGAACGAAAAAGAGGTCCTCGGATTCTTCGTTTCCGGCCACCCCATGGACAAGTACCGCGAGAAGCTGCGCAACATGAAGGTCGTCGACACCGCCACCGCAATCGAGATGAAGCCCGAGCCGCAGGTCTTCCGCCGAGGTCGCAACGAGGAACCGCAGAACGAGATCGCCATCGCGGGCGTCATCACCGGCCTCAAGGTCGCCAAGTCCAAGCGCTCGGGCGAACTCTACGCCCAGGCCGCGCTCGAAGACACCACCGGCAAGATCGAGCTCATCGCCTTCCCGCAGTCCTACGAGAAGCTCGCCGAGAAGCTCAAGATCGACGTCCCCGTCCTCGTCCGAGGCGTCCTGCGCGGCGAAGAAGACTCCGCCCCCAAGCTCGCCATCTCCAGCATCCAGGCCCTCGAAGACGTCAAGCTCAAGCTGCCCGAAGCCCTACGCATCAAGGTCCCGCTGCACAATCCCGACGTAGCGTTGCTCGACAAACTCCACGCGATTCTCGTCAACGCCCCCGGCAAGGGCAAGCTGCTGCTCGACCTCGAAGAACCCGGAGAGTTCTGCGCCGTCCTCGAACCCCACGACGTAATGGTCGCCGCCGACCGACTCTTCATCGACCAAGTCGAGGAGCTAGTAGGCCAGGGCGGAGTCCGCGTCATCGAATAGACGACCTCATCCAGCGTTTCTATCCGTTTTATCAGTGAAGATCCGCGGTCGACCATGTACTGTGTGAGCATGGCCCGTACAGTGAAGCTCTCCGCACTGCTCTGCGCAGTCCTGCTCGTCTGCCTTCAACCAGCCCACGCCGCCTTCGACCGCTCGCAACTCGAAGCGCTAAGCGCCTCCTTCTGGCAGTGGCGAGCCACCGAGCAGCCCTTCACCAACGACGACATCCCCCGCATTGAGCGCGCCTCAGACTTCGCCGTCGACTGGTCACCAGCGGCAGTCAAACGCTACCACGCCCGCATCGCTGACTTCGAAAAACAGTGGCGCGCCATTGACATCACCGGCGCATCCATTCCCGATCAGATCGACTACCGCCTCCTAGGCTCCGCTATCGCTCGCGTCTACTGGGAACTCGACGTCATCCCCGACTGGCGCCGCAACCCCGGCTTCTACGTCGATCAGAGCCTCGGCAGCGTCTACGCCGTCCTGCTTCCGCCGCCTCCCATTCAACCCGACCGCCAGCAGCAGATCATCGCCCGCCTACAGCGCATCCCCGCAACACTTACCGTCGCCCGTGAAAACCTCGACGACATGCGCGCCCCCTACATGCGCATCACACTCGACTCACTCCAGAACATCGAAGCTGACATCCAGACCTTCAAGTCCGCGCTCTTGCCGGAACTAGCGCCTGAAAATCGCGCTCCTTTCGAAAAAGCCACCACCGCAGCCCAGGACGCGCTCGTCAGCTATCGCCAATGGCTCCAGACCAAAACCCCCGGTCTGTCCGAGAAGACCGCAGTCGGCCGCGAAGCCTACCTCTACTTCCTGCACAACGTCGCCCTCATGTCATGGACGCCCGAGCAGATGCTCACCGCCGGCCGTCAGGAGTGGGAGCGTTCCGTCGCCTTCGAGAGCCTCGCGCAGGCAGCCAACACCGGCAAGCCGCAGCCGCCACTCTTTCCCAGCCTCGACGCCCAGATCGCCAGCGGCGAAAAAGAAGAGCTCGCCATCCGCGACTACATGGTCAGCCACGGCATCCTCTCCGTTCCACCCGACATCCAGCACTACCACGACATGGCGATGCCCGCCTACATCGTGCCGCTATCATTTCTCGGCGTCACCGACGACCTCACCGGCCCATCCCGCCTCAACCAAAACAGCGTCAGCTACAAGCGCCCACCAAGCACAGAGCTAGGCTTCTTCGCCGTTGTCAGCGCCCACGACACCCGCCCGCTCATGATCCACGAAGGCGTCCCCGGCCACTACTTCCAGATGGCGTGGAGCTGGCACCACCCCGACCCCATCCGCCGCCACTACTACGACTCCGAATCGAACGAGGGCATCGGCTTCTACGCCGAAGAGATGATGCTCCAGGCCGGTCTCTTCGACGCCACGCCCCGCATGAAGGAGAGCATCTACAGCATGATGCGTCTGCGCGCCCTTCGCGTCGAGGTCGACGTTCGCCTCTCACTAGGCGAGTTCACACTCGAGCAAGCCGCCGACTATCTCGCATCAACCGTCCCTATGGATCAAGGGCACAGCCGACAGTGAGGCTGCAATGTTTGCATCCACACCGGGCCAGGCCATTACCTACCAGATCGGCAAGCTCGACATCACCCGCATGCTCTCCGACGCTCGCCGCAAACACGGCGACAACTTCAAGCTCCAGACCTTCCACGACTTCGTCTGGCTCAACGGCAACCTGCCCTTCTCGCTGCAACGTTGGGAGATGCTCGACGACCCCAGCGATGTCCCACCGATACCTGCATCTTTCGCCTGGACCACACACTGAACCTCTCCTGCCGGTTGATGGCCGTATACAAGTTGATCGCCGTATACAATCAGACTGAGCTATATGGCAGAACATCAAACCAGCAAAGCAGGCCACCATTCATCCGCTACGGCTCCTGTTCCAGAGGCTTGGGTCAAGACAGAGCTGGCGCGGCACCCGCAGCGCCCATATCCAATGGACTTCATCGAAGCAATCTTCACCGACTTCAGCGAGATCCACGGCGACCGTGCCTTTGGCGACGACGGCGCAATGGCCTGCGGTATGGCTAACTTCGATGGCGAGCCCGTCCTCGTCGTCGGCAACCTCAAAGGCCGCACCCTCAAGGAGCGCGTGGCCCGCAAGTTCGGCTCGCCCGATCCCGAGGGCTATCGCAAGGCTCTCCGCTGCATGAAGATCGCCGAAAAATTCGGCCGCCCCATCTTCACCTTCATCGACCTCGCAGGCGCGAACCCCGGCATCGGTGCCGAAGAGCGCGGACAGGGCGAAGCCATCGCACGCAACCTCATCGAGATGTCACGCCTCCGCGTCCCGACCATCGCCACCATCACGGGCGAAGGCGGCTCAGGCGGCGCATTGGCTCTGGCCGTAGCCGACCGAGTCCTCATGCTCGAAAACGCCATCTACTCGGTCATCTCGCCCGAGGGCTGCGCGTCCATCATGTGGAAGGACGCGACCAAGAAACAGCAGGCCGCAGCCGCTCTCAAGTACACCGCCACCGACGTCCAACTCCTGGGCTGCGTCGACGACGTCATCCCCGAACCCGAAGGCGGCACTCAGAACGACCCAGCCGCCGCCATGGCCATCGTCAGCGATAAGCTTCGCTACCATCTCGGCACCCTTCGCTCCCTGTCGCTCGATGATCTCCTCGAGCAGCGCTACCAGAAGTTCCGAAATATCGCGCAGTTCTACACCACCGCCTAGCGGTCCAGCACCTTCACGGAGCACTTACCGTTGTCCGCGCCCCAATCGAACCTGCCAGGCCGCACCACCAGAACGCTGCAGCTTGCGCTCTTCGGCACATCTCTGACGTGGTTTATCTCCTCCAAGGTCATCGCAGGCCGGTCCGCTAATGGCATCACCCAGCGTTTCAATGTCGAACCAAGCCAACAGTTGCTTGCGGCTCTCTTCCTGCTCTTCCTTCTCGCCGTAGGTTTCTCGCTACTCAACACAATCGCCCGTCAATATAGTTCTCTTCGCGATATCCTCGGACTACCCCAACGTCCAACCGACCGAACCGAGTGGCTGCAGGGCGCGGCCATCGGATGGGGAATGGTCGTTCTCGCCGTTCTCCCACTCGCGCTCTCCGGCTCCCTGTACGTCACCCTCTGGACCGCACCCCGAGCCTTCTGGCTTCTCCTCATCAACCTCGCGGCCGTAGCGGTAGGAACACTCGCCGAAGAGGTCGCCTTCCGTGGCTATCCCTTCCGCCGCCTCATCGAAGCCATCGGCCCCGTCGGCGCGACCCTGACCATGTCGCTGCTCTTCGCGGTAGCCCATGCCCTCAACACCGATTCCAGCTGGGCCAGCATCTTTCTCACCATGTTCGCCGGCATCCTGCTCTCGATCGCCTGGCTTCGAACCCACGGCCTCTGGCTCCCCTGGGGAATCCACTTCGCCTGGAACGCAAGCCTCGGCCTCCTCTTCGGCCTTCCCGTCCGAGGAGACATCGGTTCCGCCACTGTCGTTCTATCCACGGCCCACGGCCCCCGCTGGCTCACCGGCGGAGACTACGGCCCCGAAGCCGCACTCTTCACCGGCCTCATCCTGATCGCCGGCATCGTCGTCCTCGTCCGCATCACCCGCGACTACGCCTGGAATTACACTCACGCCCCCATCACTCCCGGTGGTTACCCGATGGACGTCGCACCTCCACCCGCCCACGCCGCCATGGAGCAGCAAGCCGCAGCCCGCCCCCCAGCTCTGATCCAGATCCTTCCCACCACCCCACAGACCCGCTCCGTCGACGAAGAACCCAAGCTCTAAGCGGCCTCCAAACCATCCCTTCGTCACAAATTTGTCATCAGATTGCAATATCGTTACCGGCTCATCAAAACGCCGGCCTCGGCCCCTTGTCAAAAGAGAATAGAAGGCGCAAGCTGTTGAGTATCTGAGGTGCTCCATGAAACTGCGCACGCACAGATGGGCTCTCGCAGTAGGTTGTCTGGCGATCACCATTCCCACGGCCTGCCAGGTCTTTGTCGTTGGCGAAAAGTCCGCGACTGCCGACATCTCCACCGACTTCACCCCCACTAATCTCCCTCTACCCACCGAAACGCTCTCCGAGCGCGGTCGCCGCGAACTCGTCCGCAACCTCGAGGCCGAGCAGGGCTTCGCTCATCGCGCCCTCCCCATGGGAGCCGGAATCACTCTCCACGCCAATGGCGCTCTCAGCCCCAGCGCAGCCGACTACCGGAAGATGATCTTCGAGAAGGGCCAGTCCGCCGCGCCCGGTGATCGCGTCATCATCACCGCGATGACCATCAAGGGTGACCGCATCATCTTCGACCTCAACGGCGGCCCCTACGCCAAGCACCGTTTCCTCAGCCACATCCAGCTCAACGACAATCCCGTCGCCCCCCAAGGCGAACAGCCCATCGGCGCCCGCGTCACCCTCGTCTTCAACGGTGCCGTTCCCGAGATCTCCGCTCCCGAAGTCAAGGCCCTGCTCGACCCCGTCATCGACTTCGGCGTCAAATCCTGCGACCAGGCCTACGCCGACACGCTCCCACCCAAACTCAAGGACGCCATCGCCGCTCATGAAGTCCTCGTCGGCATGAACCACCGCATGGTCCTCGCCGCCCTGGGCCCACCAGAGAGCAAGGTCCGCGAGCAGCAGAGCGGCGACCCCAACGGAGCCCGCTACGAAGAGTGGATCTACGGTCACGTCCCCCAGACCGTCCGATTCGTCCGCTTCGTCGGTGACCGCGTCACCGTGGTCGAGATCGCCGCCCTAGGCAAGCCCGTCGAGATCCACGACAAGCCCGAGATTGACCCGTCCGACCTCCCCGTCAACATGCGCGAGATCGCCCTGGGCGACCGCAAGCCCGACGGCCCCGAGGGCACTGCCGCTCCAGCAGCGCCTACCCTGCGCAAGCCCGGTGAACCCGATCCTCAACCCGCCCAGGGAGGCCAGGGTCAGGTTCAGTTCCCGAAGGCGAAGAACAATCCTGTCGCCTCGGCCCCTGTAGATCCCCCGGACTCGACCGGATCCGCTACTCCCCAGACCTCCACCCGGAGCGGTCCGCCCTCGCTTGGCCAGTCAGGCGACCCGAACCAACCCCCGCACCTCCAATAGTCGCCTTCGTCGTGTAAACTGGTAGAGAGCACCAACCGCAGTTCTTCTCTCCGATTCCCGCCGAGGCCTGTCCCGGACGATCCACACGAGAAGTTCCGGATGTCATCGAGTCTGTGGCGCGCAAGCCCTCAGCTCCTATCTCATCCAGCGCGCGAGCCAAACATTCGCACCAGGGAGAACAAGTATGGCGAAGATTGCCAAGACCGGCGACCGTAAGAAGGTCATGGATACCAACAAGAGCACCGACTGTCCCAAGTGCTCCAAACCAACCCGCATCGTCAAGCGCGTCAAGGACCGCGAGCGCGGAACCCCCGGCGGAGTCTACATCTCCTGCTCGACCTGCGACTTCTACGAGAAGCTCTAACGAGACCGGAATAGATTTTGAGCCGAATCCGTTTTGAAAGGGCGCGGCTTTAGCCGCGTCGCAAGCGGTTAGTCCCTGAGGGAACGCTTCTCTTCAAGCTTGCTCGGTCACTCACTGCAGAGCACACACGTTCAAGGGCCCGGAAACGGGCTTTTGTCGTGTGCGTTCGCCTGTATCCGGAAGGGCCAACCCAAAGTTCCTGAGCTGTATCTCATCCATTAGATAAATAGATAAATAGATAAATAGATAAATAGATAAATAGATAAATAGATAAATAGATAAATAGATAAATAGATAAATAGATAAATAGATAAATAGATAAACAGAGCCGCTCATGCTCCTTTCAGATAACAGTTGTCAACCATTTTCGGGCATTTACGTCGAACTAAAGCCGTACCAAAGTTGTATAGAAAATTACCGTTACACCGCTTGACGATTGCCCTATCAGAAGGGCAGACTCTACAGCGGAAAGTAGGAACCCAGTTTTTATGATTACCAGCACCCTTGCAACACCCTCTGTATCATCCCCCTCGAATCTAGGCTCTCTCCCCCACTTCGATCGGCCGACCTACCTGATGTGCCCACCCCAGTTCTACGATGTCGATTACGTCATCAATCCCTGGATGGCGGGCAATCTCCATCGGCCCTCGCGGGACGCCGCCTTTGCCCAGTGGAACAACCTCCACCATCACCTGCAGCGCATCGCCGACGTCCGTCTCTTGCCCGCCCGGCCCAATCTGCCCGACATGGTCTTCGTCGCCCACTCCGCTCTCGTGCAGCACGGTGTAGCCGCCGTCTCCAGCTTCGCCCACCCGCAGCGTCAGGCCGAAGAGCAGTACCTCCGCCGCTGGTTCCAGAGCGCCGGCTTCCTCGTCTGGGAGACCCCGCGCGAGACAGCCTTCGAAGGCGAGGGTGATGCACTCTTCAACGCCACCGGCGACCATCTCTGGGCAGCTCACGGCGTCCGCACCTGCCGTCAGAGCCACCGCCACGTCGCCGACGCATGGCACACACGCCGTGACCTCCCTGCACCTCGTCGATCCACGCTTCTACCACCTCGATACCTGCTTCGCTCCACTCAGCGGCGGCCATCTGCTCTACTTCCCCGCAGCCTTCGACGCCCCCTCGCTGGCCAGGATCGAAGCCGCCTATCCTGCGGATAAGCGCATCGCCGTCACCGAGACTGAGGCCACGCACTTCGTCTGCAACCTCATCAACATAGGAAAAAACATCATCATGGGCACCGCCGGCACCGACCTCGCCGCCCGCCTCACCGAACTGGGCTACGAGGTCACAGAACTCGACCTAAGCGAGTTCCTCCGCGGCGGCGGCTCAGCCAAAGCCTTGGCTCTGCGTCTGAGCGACACAACTGTAACCAACACATTGCCTGTAAACATGTAACGACTGATACCTAAAGTAAAACTTCAATAAAAGCGACCTAGATTAAGCAACAAGACCTCAGCCTAAAAACTGAGGTCTTGCAGTTTCATTGAGAATAAAAGGGGTTGCCATTCTGAGCGGCAATCATGCCTGGCAGGATTCCGATCTCCAGTCACACACCAAAGAATCGGCGTAATCGGTGCAATCGGTGTTAAGCCTTTCGCCTTTAATCCGCGCTCATTCGCGCTAATCCGCGGTCGCCCGCTCGATCTCTGCAAGAATCCCCCGCGCCGCTGCCCCCGGGTCAATAGCCTTCGTAATCGGCCTCCCCACCACCAGCATCGAAGCCCCACGAGCAATCGCCGCCTCGGGTGTAGCCACGCGCCGCTGATCCCCCACATCGGTACCCGCCGGACGGATCCCCGGAATCACCAGCATAGTCTCCGGCCCCATCTCTACCCGCAGAGCACCCACCTCCTCGGCCGAGCAGACCATCCCATCAATCCCGACCCCCTGAGCCAGCCGAGCCAGCTGCAACACCTGATCGGCAGGAGAAGCCGCAACCCCAACCCCAGCCAACTCCGCCGCATCCATGCTCGTCAGCACCGTAACCGCCAGCAGCCTCGGACCACCCGGCACATTCGCTGCCTCAGACGCCGCCCGCATCATGGCTGTTCCGCCCCCCGCATGAACCGTAAGCAGAGAAGCCCCCGTTGTCGTCACCGAGCGCACTGCCCCGGCAACCGTATTCGGAATATCGTGCAGTTTCAGGTCGAGAAAGATGTCGTAACCCCGCCCCCGCAGAGTCTCCACCAGCCCATTGCCCGCCGCATAGTAAAGCTCCATCCCCACCTTCAGCCACCGGCAGGCCCCCTCAAGCCGATCCACCAGACTCAGCGCCTCAGCCGCGGAAGGGAAGTCCAACGCCACCGCAAGCCGATCCTTCGGGTCTACCGGATCGACACTCAAGCCGTCCCGCAAAGCAGTTCTCGTCGCATCCACCCCACCAGTCTAGTGCAGTTTTCGAACTGGCGCAGCTTCGTTTTGAAGGGACGCGGCTTCTAGTGGCGAGCCCCAACAGCGCCAAACCCCAGCAAGCAGCCGCGAATTTTCCTCCTTGACTCGCTGGAAGGCAGGCCGAAAGCTTGTCAAGTCCAAAAAACACCTAACTCATTGCAATAAAAGCACATATAGTTGGCATTTAATTATCATCAGCCCGATAAAATAGAAATAGAAACAAAGAACAAAAAGAGAGCCTCGGCTTATGCCCAGGCTCACTTCGTTTTAGCCATTAAGGTCTGGACGGAAGTCCAGACCTATGCCTTTTACTTTGAAGACTTTAGGACCTAAAGTACCCAGGGGATGCCCCATATGTCGGACGCCGCCGCTACCTACTCACCGTAGACAGGAACCAACGGCATCTTGAACTGATTCAGCAGGGCTTGGGTCATCTCAAGATCGCCGCCGCGCACTGTCTCAAGCTTCACCTTGCCGACGCCAACCAGGCCAACTGCCTTGGCAGCTGCGTACGAAAGGTCAACAATCCGGCTCTGCGGAACAGGTCCGCGATCATTCACCCGCACGAAGATCGATTTGCGGTTCTTGAGGTTCGTTACCCGGATCCAGCTATTCAGCGGAAGACTCCGGTGAGCACAGGTCAGTCCGTTCATATCGAACTGTTCACCGTTTGCTGTGGTGCGGCCTTGGAAGTGACGTCCATACCAGGACGCCTGTCCAATCTGATACCACCGCCGTGGCTTGATATCCGGTTTGATCTTTGTTGCATTGGGAGCTACATCGGTAGCCGATGCCGCTCCGCCTAACGTGAAGATGAGCGTCACCGCAGCAACTCCCGCCTTCATCATCGAGATACTTCTCTCTCGCATCTCAGCTGGAATCATTTTCATAGTTAAGCTCCACCTCTATTGTCCCGTCTTAGGATAGCTAAGTCAATCATTGGATGACACTTAAGAGTCAAAGCAGCTTGATCGAATCAGCCTCGTGTGGTAAAGAAAAACCGAGGTTGGCCGTCCGTTATTCGCCCGGATTGAGTCCAATTTGCCCCAGAAATCGCCCTTCGGAAGACATTCCCGCCCATTCCTGCTATTTTTTCGAAAGTTGCAGAAAAAGGCTCAATTCGCCCTCTCGCAACCCCAAATCAGGTCTGGAGCCTTCAGCGGTTCCGGCCCTCTTCCTGATCCTTAGATGCAAACCGTCCTTACCATCGCCGGCTTCGACCCCTCTTCCGGAGCCGGAATCACGGCTGACCTGATGGTCTTCGCCGCCCACGGGCTCTTCGGAACCTCCTGCATTACAAGCCTCACCGTGCAATCCACCCTCGGAGTGCAAGCTTCTCACCCCGTCTCCCCGGAAACCGTCCGCGCCACCCTCGACTGCCTCCACGATGACCTTCCCGCAGCCGGTATCAAGATCGGGATGCTCGCGACCGCCCCCATCGTAGCCGCAGTCGTCGACTTCCTCACCCGCATCCGCGCGCTCACCCCGCAGATCCCGATCGTCCTCGACCCTGTCCTCCGCTCCACATCCGGCAGAGAACTACTCTCCCACGAAGGACTCACCCTCCTCCGAACCCGTCTTCTCCCCCTGGTCGACTGGGTCACCCCAAACCTACCCGAACTCAGCCTCCTCACCGGACTGCCCGTTACCACCCGCGACGACCTCCAGCCCGCAGCCGAATCCCTCCACCAGAGCTTCCGAGGCCTGAACATCCTGGCCACCGCCGGGCACCTCGACCCGCCCGACGACCTTCTCCTCACCGGATCCGGCGAACTCCACTGGCTCCCCGGCGAACACATCCCCACCACCTCAACCCACGGAACCGGCTGCACCCTATCCAGCGCCCTCCTAAGCCGCCTCGTCCTCGGCGACGACCCCTATACCGCAGCCCAGTCCGCCAAGCACTACACCACCCGGGCCATCCGCACCGCCCCCACCCTGGGCCACGGTCACGGTCCCCTCAACCACCTCTGGCCCCTACTCCACCCCTAACCCCGCAACGATTCTTCCAAGAATGGAGTTGGGGTACGGAGGAGTAGATGCTAGATTCTACGCATCCCCCATTTTTTGGAGAGTGACGATGCGGCTGCTTTGCGCGATGTGTGTTCTGATTTCGATGTTGAGTTGCGCTGTGCTCGAGGGGCAATCGGCTTCGAGTGACGAGGAGCGGGGTAAGGCCTGGTGGGGGCATGTGCAGTACCTGGCGGATGATTCGATGAAGGGTCGGCTGACGGGGAGCGACGAGTATCTAAAGGCTGCGGCTTATGTGGTGGAGAAGTTCAAGTCGTATGGGTTGCAGCCGGCTGGGGTGAATGGTGGGTTCTATCAACCGGTGAAGTTCGATGTGCAGCGGGTGTTGGCGGACAAGTCTTCGATGAGTTTGGTGGTCGATGGAAAGACGGAGCCGCTGGTGCTTGGTACGGATGCGATTCTGGGGTCCCGGTCGGCGCAGGCAGGGAAGGTGGATGCCCCTCTTGTGTTTATAGGGTATGGGCTGCATCTGCCGGAGGCAAAGTATGACGACTTCGATTCGGCTGAGGTGCCGTGGTCGGAGTTGAAGGGTAAGGTTGTGGTGTATATCAATGGTGGACCGGGGGATCTGCCGGGGCCGCTGAAGTCGTATGCAAGGACGGCTCCTTTTGTGAAGGCGCTCCGGGATGCCGGGGCGGTGGGCGCGATCTCAATACCGACGCCGAAGTCGATGGACTTTGGGTGGCAACGGGTGGCAAGTGGTGCTTCGCAGCCGGGGATGCGGTTGGCGGCTGCTCCTGATGCGGCTGCCGTGGCAGCGAAGCATCCGGCGCTGGCGGACGACCATGGCGCGATGTTTGGGGCGTCGTTCAATCCAGCGGAGGCGGAGAAGTTGTTTGCCGGGACGGGGCATACATTTGCCGAGTTGCTGGAGTTGGCGGATGCTCAGAAGCCGCTCCCGCGGTTTGCGTTGAACAAGAGAGTGGTGGCTACAGTGGTGGGGGAGCACTCGCAGGTGGAGTCACCGAATATTGTGGGTGTGCTGAAGGGGTCGGATCCAGTGCTTTCGAAGGAGTATGTGATTGTGTCGGCGCACTTGGATCATCTGGGTGTGGGGGCTCCGATCAAGGGGAAGACGATCTATAGCGGGGCAATGGATGACGCTTCGGGGGTGGCGTCGGTGCTGGAGGCGGCGCGGGAGTTTGGTGCGGCGAAGGAGAGGCCGAAGCGGTCGATGCTGTTTGTGATCTTTACGGCGGAGGAGAAGGGCCTGCTGGGGTCGCGGTACTATGCGGGGCATCCTACGGTGCCGGAGGGATCGATCAAGGCGGATTTGAATCTGGATATGTTTATGCCGATCTTTCCGCTGAAGAAGTTGCATGTGCAGGGGCTGGAGCAGTCGACGCTGGCGGTGGATGCTCAGAAGGTGGGAGCGGCACACAATATTGTGATCGCGCCTGATCCGGAGCCGGATCGGAACTCGTTTATCAGGACGGACCAGTACAGCTTTGTGCAGGCGGGGATTCCGGCGCTGGCGTTCAAGTTCGGATGGACCGCGGGGTCTCCGGAGTACAAGGCATGGCGAGGGTGGTTGGCGCAACGGTATCACTCGACCGAAGACGACCTGACGCAGCCAGTCGATTTGGCGGCGGCGGCGCAATTCAATAGCTTCTTTGCGGATTTGGCACGGACAGTGGCGGATGATCTGGCTACGCCGCACTATCTGGATAGCAGTTTTTTCAAGAGGTTTGAAACGGGGCGGTAGGAGACGCGATTCCGAGGATCTGGAGCCAGTCGCTGGAGGTGTGGGCCAGGTAGTCGGGTTTGGCGGCTTCGAGAGAGTGAGGAGAGAGGCCGAAAGTGCAGCCTATGGCGGCGGCTCCGCAGTTGCGTGCGGTGAGGATGTCTACGTCGGAGTCGCCGATCATGATGGTCTGAGCGGGGGAAATTGGCTCACTGGCCAGGGTGGAGGCTTCGGCGATTAGGGTGAGGAGTCCATGGGGGTCGGGCTTTTTGGTGTGGAAGCTGTTGCCTCCGTAGTTCTGGAAAAAGAAGCGCGAGAGGCCGAAGTGGTCGCAGATGTCGCGCGACGGGTTGACGGGCTTGTTGGTGAGGACGGCCATCAGAAGGCTGGGGTGGGCGGCGCGGATGGTTTCGAGTGAAGCGATGACGCCGGGGTAGACGTAGGTGAAGTCGAGCTTGTGGATGCGGTAGTAGCCGAGGAAGAAGGTGAGTGCCTCGGCTACGTACTCTTCGTCGTGAACGTCGCCTTCGGGGTCGCCCAGGGCGCGGCGGACGAGCATGGAGGCTCCGTCCCCGATGTAACTGGCAATAACGGGATCAGGGAGCTGAGGTTTGCCGAAGTGAGCAAGCGTGGCGTTGATCGAGTTGCAGAGGTCGATGCGGGAGTCGATGAGCGTACCGTCGAGATCGAAGACGAGCAGGCGGGGGGCGAGGGGCTGCATAGAGCGAGTTTAATGGATGAAGGGACGGCGGACGCCGTCCCCCAAGATAGATACGCCAACGCTAGCGGATCTGGATGTCGCCGGAGCCCGTATTAGCGCGGATGGTGGGGCCGCCGCCGTTGACGACGCCGTTAATGTGATGGCGGTTAAGGCTGCCCTGCATTGTGATGGGCTGCTGGACGTTGATGTTTCCGGAGCCGGTGTCGGCGTCAAGGTTGAAGCGTGCTCCGCTGCCGACGGCGAGATGGATGTTGCCGCTGCCAGTGCTGAGTTTCCAGTCTGAGGTGGGTTGTCCGGAGACTTCGATGTTGCCGGAGCCCGTGCTGGATTTGAGTGCGCCCGAGATGTTGCGGAGGACAATGTTGCCGGAGCCAGTTTCGGCTTTGACGTCGCCGGGTGCAGACTGGTCGAAGTCGATGTCGCCGGAGCCGGTGCCGAGAGTGGCTGCGCCGCCGATGCCATGGGCCTTGACGTTGCCGGAACCGCTCTGCGCTTTGAGGCTGGCGCCGACACCCTGAATGTCGACATCACCGGAGCCGGAGGCGGCGTTGATCGTGGAGGCACGGGGCAGGGTGACCTCGTAATCGATGGAGATGTTGCGGAAGAGGTCGTTGTTGTGGCGCTCGCCGATTGTGATCTCATTGCCGCTCTGGGAGATGGGTGGATTGTTAGCGATCTGCTGGACCCGGGAGTCGGCGTCGCTGCTCATCCAACCGCGGTTGGAATGGACGTGACCGACAACGTGGACCTGATTGTCGGAACCGGCTCGCAGGGTGACGTTGCCGGAACCGGTGGTGACGGAGACCTCAGGCGAATTTCCGGTACTGAGCGTGCGCTCGAATTTGGCTTCAGCGGCGAAGGCGGTGGTGGCAATCACGAAGGTTGCTGCTGTGAGAAGAGTTCGGAGTTGCATCGTAGGCTCCTTGAAGATTCGTTACGGCGCGGATTTTGGTGTGACGATTGGGACTATTGCCGCTATTGCTGGAGGATGACAGTATCTCCGGCGTTGATGCCAGAGAGGACTTCAGTTCTGGTGCCGTTGGAGATGCCGGCCTTGATGGAGACTTTGCGGCGCCCCTTTTTCTCTTTGGGGTCGGGAACTTCGACGCTGGCGTTGCGGTCCTTGTCGTAGATGACGGCTTGCTCAGGGACGGTGAGGACGCCTTTGTGCTCTTCGAGGATGATCTCAGCGTTTGCGGTCATATTGGCCTTGAGCTCACCGCCGGGATTGTCGATGGAGACGCGGACCTCGAAGGTGGTTACGTTGTCTTTTTCGACGCCGAGGGGAGCGATCTTGGTGACCTTGCCGAGAAAGGTCTTGTCCTTGAAGGATTCAACTTTAATGCGGGCGGGTTGACCCATGTAGACCTTGCCGATGTCGGACTCGTCTACTTTACCTTGCACATAAACCTGTGTGGTGTCCCCGATGGTCATGACGAGGGTAGCGGTGGAACCCATGACGAGGATGGAACTCACTGCATCGCCGAGTTCAACGTCGCGGGAGAGAACGACGCCGTCCATCGGGGAGGTAATAGTGGTATAGCTGAGCTGTTCCTCGAGCTGCTTGAGGGAGGCCTCCGATTGCTGTACTTGCGCCTGGGCCTGATGAAGTTTGGAGGTGTCGACGGTGATCTGGGCGACTGCTTTATCGCGCGTGTTGGCTGCGGCAAGATATTTCTGTTGCGCGTCGTCGAGGGCCTGCTGGGAGACGACGCCGTCCTTTGACATCTGGAGGGCGCGGTCATAGGTGTGCTTGTACATAGGCAGGTCAGGGGCTTCGGCGTTGACCTTGTCGTACTGGATGGAGGCGGCTGCGGCGCGGGCGTTGGACTCGGCCGCGGTGAGTTGGGCGCGCTGGGCGTTGACCTGAGCGAGGATTTCGATCTGGTCGAGCTGGGCGAGATTCTGACCCTGCTTGACGTGGGCGTTGATGTCTGTGTCGAGGCGGGTGACGATACCGGAGGCTTTGGATTTGACCTCGACCTTGGTGATGGGCTGGACCTTGCCGGTGGCGACTACAGAACGGGCAATGTCGCCGCGTTCGGCCTTGGCAAGCTGGGAGGGCTCAATTTTTGCACTGTTGCCGCGCGCGGCTACCGTGACGCCGAGGATGACGGCGATGATGAGGACGCCGAGGCCTCCCCAGATCCAGATGTTCCGTTTGCTTTTGCGTGTCGCCAAGGTGTAGCTCCAAGGATTCTTGAGTAATGACCGTCTCGGAGGTTGGTTACGCAGAATGCTGTGGTCTGGTTCCGTAGACGGTGGAGAAAGTTTCAGACGAGGGAGGGCAATGAGTTTTATTTTAGACGGGTGGGAGGCGAGGGAGGGAGCACGCGCAATTGAGGGGTGATCAGAAGATTAAGGCAAATGAAGTCGATGGGAAATGCGCTGGCAAATGGTTGGTGGGATTGGAGGAAGGTCAGGCGTACTTGCGGAGGACCCCGAGGACCTTGCCCTGGATGCTCACATTACCAGCTGGTGCGTAGATGGGAGCCATCTCGGTATTGGAGGGTTGGAGACGGATCATGTTGCCCTCGCGGTAGAAGCGCTTGAGGGTGGCGTCGGAGCCGTCGACCAGGGCGACGATGATCTCGCCTTCGCGGGCGGTTCGGGTTCGTTCTACCAGGACGTAGTCGCCCGAGACGATGTGCTCGTCGCGCATGGAGTCGCCGCGAACTTCAAGGGCGAAGACCTCGCGATTGCCAATAATGTCGTTGAGGGAGATGCTTTCAGCTGTTTCGATAGCTTCGACGGGCTTTCCAGCAGCGATACGACCAAGCAACGGTAGCCGGTCGGAGCCTTTTTTGCTGGAACGTGCGGGCAGAACGTCAATCGAGCGACTGCGGTTGTGGGCGCGCTGCAGGAGGCCTTTGTTCTGGAGATTCGTGATGTGCTTGTGCACCGTGGCCAAAGAACTGAGGCCAAGCCCGCTGGCAATCTCCTCGTAGGAAGGGGAGTAGCCGTTCTTTTGCGTAAAGCCTGAAAGAAAGTCGAGAACCTCTTTTTGCCGCCGTGTAATAGCCATGCAGGAATTGTAGCGAATAAAAAGCGAATTGCAATATCTAATTTGATTCCATAAATTGCACCGCACTATGAGCGCCAATCAACTCACGCGCACACTCGGAGTTAGCTACAAGACAGCTTGGTATCTCTGCCATCGCATCCGAGCAGCAATGAAGCATCAGCTGAATCCAGGTGATGCTGGACGGCACGGTAGAGGTCGACGAAACCTATGTTGGTGGCAAGACAAGAGTGCGCGGACAGGACGCTCCGGGCGCGGAACAAAGAAGGAAATTGTAGTAGGGATCAAGCAGCGCGGCGGAGAACTGCGCTTCTTTCGCGCCGAGGACGTAAAGTCTGGAACTCTGGCGAAGTACATCAAAGAGAACGTCAGCGGAGACGTAGACGTGATTATGACGGACGAGTTTTCGCCTATCCCGGCGCTCTTGACGAAGTGCGGGAGTTTCACGGTGAAAAGCACGAGACGATTCCGCATCAGGAGCGGATCTACGTTGAAGGAGACATTACGACCAACGGTGTCGAATCCGCGTTTCTCTCTGCTGAAGCGCGGCATCATTGGCTCGTGGCATAAAGTCTCTGCAAGTGTCAGGCGGCTCCCGAACCTTATTAGTGGACTTGCTATGGCGGCGCGCGCTTGCCAGTGCTTCGTAAAGATGATGCGCGGTATTTCAATTCGTTTTGCGGCTCAGAATGCATATCCGAAGCCCAGTGAGAGGACGGGTAAGAAGGAAGCGTAGCTTAGGTTGTTGTTATTACGTGCGATGAAGGCTGCAAGATTTTTCTGGAACCCCGGATCCTGACTAACTGATTGGCATCCGACCGATGCGGGGTAGGAAGGGTCGCAGGCGCTGCCGTTGAAATTGACCTGAAGGTTGGGTTGGCCCACGTAGTAGAAACCAAATTCCAGTGGAATGCTTAGATGGCTTCTGGTGCGGGGAATAATGTTTCCGAAACCAAGCGTGAGGCCTGGGGATACCCTGCGAAAGTCGACGCGTCCGTTGCCGTGTAATGGATCGATAGAGCTGCTGATGTAGTCGTGACCGTTGAGAGTTACGGTACTGCCTGAGGGAATGAGGGCGGTTGCCAGGATCCGGTTGCTATTGGCGAAGACCAGCAGAGGGCTAAGGCGGAAACGGCCGCCGAAAGGAAACCAGTCCAGGGAGGCGTGTCCGGTTTTCATGCGGATGTCGATGGCTATGTTGGCGCCCTGCTCCTGGAAGGTGGTGGCATAGGAGAAGAAGTCCGCGCCTGCGCGAAGGGTGAATTTTTTGGATAGAGGTGTGGCGATGTCGAAACCTTCGCCACCGAGCCCTGTGTGTGTGTCGAAACCGATGGCGGAAAAGGGCGAGAAACTTTTGGACTTGATGACGATTGATGGAGGGAGGGTCACGAAAGATGGGTAGGCGGACGTCGCGTTGACGGCGAGGGGCTGGAGCGATTCAGGACTGGTTAGGTTCTGCGCGAATCCGTAAGAGAGTGAAAGAAGCATGGCTATAATCGCTGCGCTCCGTGGAAAGATGGTGGATTTCATCTGCATGCCGCCTGTCCTTGTTGAGATATGAGTGAACGCGAAGGGCCGCTCTTGTTTTCTCTATCGGCAAAAGGTTTTGAGCATGCAGTAGGAAGAGAAGACAGGCGTTAAGACTTATGCAATTTCCCATTTTGAAATTGACATATGCAAAAAACTGCTGCAGAGGGTTGTATGCGCGGGGGCTATGCACCAAGGTAATAAGACGCCACTATGCCTTCGTTACGTGACGAAGAGTCGGTCAGCGTGATTGAGGAGACAGAATGCGGGTTCTGATTGTCGAAGATGATGCGGCTCTGGGTTTGTTTCTGCAGAAGGGATTGAAGCTGGAAGGGCATGAGGTTGCTTGGGTGGGGGATGGCGTTGCGGGTTTGGAGCAGATGGAGGCCTTGCAGCCTGATCTTTTGGTGTTGGATTTGAGTTTGCAGTGGAGCTGCCCGGTACTGCCGATGAAGGGCTTTGAGCCGGAGGCGATGGCTCTGGTGATGCCGAGGGCTTTTGTGGCAGAGTTTGGTTTACTGCCTCTTCGGGTCGCCGGATCGCGGATTCTGTACCTCGCGTTTGAGGATCGGCTGGATGCAGCAGCTGCGCTGGCGGTCGAGCAGATGACCGGCCTAAAAGTGGAGAGTGGGTTGTTGGATGGGAAAGAGTTTGAGCCTGCGCGCAAAAGGCTGTTTGAGTATGAGTCTGTGCCGGTGAAAGTTGAGGCGGCCGCAGATTCGAATGACTTGTCGGCCCGGATTACCGCGATTCTTGAGCAGAAGCAGCCCCTGGCTTCGCGGTTGATTCGGCTGCACCGCTATTACTGGCTACGAATCTGGCTGGAACGCGACGCAATGAGCGGGGTCGGGAGCCTGCCGAAGTCTTCGGAAGACGTTTGCGACTTCGTATTTACGCTGGGTGGTCTCGCTTAGAGCTACTGCTGGGAGAAGACTGGGCCAGCAGACGATTCAGAAGTTCTCAGTTCAGAGGAACCGCTGCCTGCCGGGGGGGCATCCTGATGGGGCCCAAGGCCAAGCTTAATGATGGCGCGTGAGTCGGGCATCAGCTTGGTCTGCCAGCCGTTATCGGACTGAAACTTCTGCATAGCGCTCTCGGTCTGGGAGTCCCAATGGCCGCTCGCCTGACCGGAGAGGTAGCCCGATTTGATGAGGGCCGTCTGAATCTCCGTGGCGCGGCTGTCGTCGATGGCGCGCTGGCCAGTGTGTTTTGTAGCTGGCTTCGCGTGTTTGCTGGAAGAGGTTGGTCCTCGACGGGTGTGGGACAACGCAACGCAGGGGATTGCGGTAGTGACAATCAGCACAGAGCTGAGGAGGAGTCTGACAGGTTTCATATAAAATTCAGCGCCTCGGATTGCAGTATCGAACAGATGCATAGTCTCTGCCGAATCTCGTGGTTAGGGTATCCCGAGAGTAACCAATATGGCAACAGAAAGATGAGCCATGTTAGTACTGCTTTTGAGGGACTAGGTCTTCTCTTATTTTACCTGTGCTTGAGACAAAAGGGGATTCGTTTGCTGGTTTCTAATGAATCAGTCAACGGAAGACCGTCTGCCACCCCAATGGTGGGAGTACAAAGGCTTTGCGGAGTCGAGAGTGATTCTTTGCAAGTCGAACGTTTCGGATGGTTTAGAGCGGAGAATCATGTGTACACGAACAAGACTCATCTGAGGAACAAGGTAAGCCCAGACTAGCCCAGAAGCGTGCCGTATCGGAACGAAGATAGCTGTCAATGCAACGGCAAAGAGAAGTGACCAGCCGAGGATAGAGTAGGCCGAGTGCGCTACGAGTCTTCGAGGGGTGGCGAGCAGGGAATCGGACCATCGCTCGGAGGATACTCCGTTTCGAAGAATATCTTCTGCGAGAAGACTCACCGTGAAACCTATCAGGATCGCTGCGAACCAGGGAAGCCTGAGCGAGAACGGCAGGTGCTGACCGACGGGGGTATGCCACGATAGTGCTACCGGTACACCAAATCCTAAGACGATAAGAATCGTTGCTACAGCTTGAATCCAGAGAAGTTGCACTGGCGTTCGTTGCTGAAGAACGGATCTCATGCCCGAAAGTTTAGCACGGTGATTTGCGATCCTCGGTTATTCAGCACCGACGCGGCATTACTGCGCGAGCAAAGCAACGCCGATGCAGACAAAGATCGCAGCAAACCAGCGTCGTCGGTCTACGTTCTCGTGAAGGAAAAACTTTGCGGCAAAGGCATTGCCGATAAACGTAAGAGAAGCGCTGGCGGGTGCGGCCAGTGATACATCGACGCGCGATAACGTGAGCAGCAGCGTGAAGAAGCTGAGCGCCATGCACAGCACGCCCAACAGAAACATGGGGCTGGAGACAACAGCCTTGATCGCGCCCATCAGTCCGGACTTTGCCCGGATCAGGTCGAGATCGCCGAGCCGCCTCATCGCGCCCGCAGTCAGGACGTCCCCGGCGACGGCAGTGATCGCGACCGAAAGGATCGTCGTCCAGGTAAGCAGAGGGCTGGCAGCAGTATGTGCGTTCATGCGCCAGTCTCCGGAGTGTTTGCAATCAGCGGGTCAATGTCGGCGCCCGGATGCGGCGCATGTTCGGTCAGCGACGGCCCATTCGCCACAAATCCAACACCGCATACGATCAGAAGAATACCGATCCAGCGATAGACCGAAATCTGTTCGTGCAGCCAGAAGCGCGAGAGCAGCGCAACCACGACGTATCCAAAGGCCGTAGCCGGAAGAACAAACGTAAGGTCGGCCCAACTCAGCGCGCTCAGGTAGCTTGCAAAGAATCCCAACAGACAGAGAATGCCAGTGATGACCCATGGATTTCTGAGCGCAACAAACAGCATTCCAAGATTGTGCAGCGATACAGGCCCGACCTGCGTCATACCGTGCGAGAGCAGCGTGTCGCCCACCGACGCCGTAAGCATCACGGCCAGCAGGACGAGATAGCGCTGCAAAGAAAGTCGATGTTTCATCGCGAAGCCCACCACTCAAGAAAAAAGCGGTCAGCTTAGCAAGGCTGACCGCTTCGGTTCGGACGCCGGTTAGGCGTTCATGCTGACGGATTCCTGCTGCTTCAGGGCATTCTCTTCGCGCTTTGCACGCGCAGCCTTGTTACGCTGAGAGCGGAGCTTCATGAACGACTTCGCCTCAACATAAAGCCGCGGAACGTCGCGGTTCACGACGGCCTTCCAGACCACGCGGAACGCAGCCTTCGGGCGGAAGTAGTACTCGTCGTAGAACTTGTGCACCATCTCCATGACGTACTCGGTCGGCAGTCCCGGATACTCGATGTGCGCCATCTGGTGTCCGCCGCCATCTTCCATCTTCTCGTTCGTGATGAAGTTGTTGCGCTTGGCGTAGTCGTAGAACTCCGTGCCCGGATACGCGTGCGCCACCGAAACCTGGATGGTTTCGCAATCCAGTGTCTTGGCGAAGTTGATCGTGTTACGGATCGATTCCTTCGTCTCGCCCGGCAGGCCGAGGATGAAGTCGGCATGGATGATGAGG
This sequence comes from uncultured Acidobacteriaceae bacterium, assembly GCA_963738855.1. Lineage (GTDB taxonomy): Bacteria > Acidobacteriota > Terriglobia > Terriglobales > Acidobacteriaceae > Edaphobacter. The sequence goes on from CAVTYC010000002.1 coordinate 139,418, forward strand.
CCGAGATCGTGGCAGTCCTTCACGAAGTCGCGCGCGCGCTCAACCGTGGCGCCCTTCTTGATGTTCTTGAGGATCTGCGGATCGCCGGACTCGAAGCCCACGATCAGCAGCCGGCAACCGGCTTCCTTCATGGCCTTCAGGGTGTCGCGATCCGTGGTGACGCGCGAGGTGCAGGACCAGGTGATGCCGAGGGGTTTCAGCTTGGCGCACAACTCGATGGTGCGCACCTTCTGGATGTTGAAGGTGTCGTCGTCGAAGAAGAATTCCTTCACATGCGGGAAGTTTTCCTTCGCCCACTTCATCTCTGCGGCGACGTCGTCGGTCGACCGCTTGCGCCATGCGTGGCCGGAGAGCGTCTGCGGCCACAGGCAGAAGGTGCACTGCGCCGGGCAGCCACGTGTCGAGTAGAGCGAGATGTACGGATGCAGCAGGAACGGCACGTTGTAGCGTGTCACGTCCATGTCGCGTGCGTAGATCTTGGTCGCCCAGGGCATCGCATCGAGGTCTTCGACCTGCGGGCGATCAGGATTGTGCTGAATCACACCCTTCGCGTCCTTGTAGCTGATGCCAAGGATCTCGTTCAAAGGCTTACCGTTGGCGTACTCGACGACGGAGAAGTCGAACTCGCGGCGGCAGACAAAGTCGATCACCTCGCACTCGTTTAGAGCGCGATCGGGGTCCGTCGTGACCGGTGGCCCAACGAACGCTATCTTGATGGAAGGATTAGCCTTCTTGATTGCACGGGCCAATCCATGGTCGCCGCTCCAGCCTACCGTCGAGGTGAACAGCACAAGAAACTCGTAGCTCTTGGCGATCTCGATGGTTTCTTCGGCCGAGACGTGGTGCGGAGGAGCATCCAGAAGCTTAGATCCCTCCAGCATGCCGGCGGGGTACGCCAGCCAAACCGGGTACCAGTAAGACTCGATCTCGCGGGTAGCGGGCCAGCGGGAGCTAGCACCACCGTCAAAGTTTTCAAAGGAGGGCGGGTTCAGGAATAATGTCTTCAGGGGCATAATGATAGTTCAATTTTACCATTCAGTTACGGCCAAGAGGGGCTTTTCTGGTGTTCCAAGCCGGGTTCATCCCTGAAGTCCGTTAACTGATTGTTTTCTATGGTTTCGAGACGTCCGGCGGCTGTGATTGTGCCGCAGCTTTCAGCCAGGGCTCCAACTCGCCGGTCTGCCGCATCAGATTGATCTGCGCTTGACGGACCTGGAAGCCTGCATCGAGAACTGCCAAAAACTTGTCTCTCTCGGCGATGCGCGAAATCTGTTCGTCCTTCGGTGTCATCTGAGGCCCAGATGGATTGCCGGTGCCGGCCTTCAACTGCACCTCGAGCACAGCCAGCTGCTGCTGCGCCAGTTTTTGGTCGAGACCGGCCACCTCGGCCCGCGCCACCAACTCCCCCGCAGCATGCTGCAGTCTCAATCGGCCATCGAAAAATTGATCGCGAGCTGCATCCGCCTCATGCAGGGCCCGTGCCGCGTCCGCTGCTGATTCACGTGCCTTGGCGCTGTGAACCGCATCGAAGACCGGAAACCTAATGTCAACACCGATCCCTGCGTTGTTGTACTGAAAGTCCTTGTAAAACGAATCGTAGTTATTGAACTTCGCAAATAGGCTGTACTGCGCGACAAAGTATACCTGTGGCCGCCACCGATAACGCGAATCGCCAAAGGCAATCTCTTGTTTCGCGTGTGCCGCGGCGTAGGCCGACTCAACCGCCGGACTGTTCGGAAGCGCAGTCGTTCCGGACGTGCCTGCATTCGAGGGCTCAAATTGTGGAATGCTGCTTGAAATTACAGTCAGACCCCGGGCTGGTAATCCGACCAACCGTGCCAGATGCGCCTGGTCAACGGCAAAATCATCCTCTCCGCGAATCCTGGCCAGTCTGATCTGCGCTGCTGAGAGTTGGGCCGTCGTCAGGTCAATTGGAGTGTCCTGTCCCGCGTCGAGCCGCTCTTGAACGATACTCACGAGTCTCGCAGCGAACCCGGCTTGCTCTCCAAGTGCGGCCTGTCGCTGCACGTCGCGGTCGAGCGAAAGATAGGTAATCGCTGCGTCTTCTGCAACGCCCTGCCGCGCATCTTGCAGCGCCAGGTTCGCTGCAGTCAAAGAATCGCGTGCAGCCCGGATGTAGTCCTTCTGCGAAAAACTGAAGAGCAGCGACTGCGATGTAAAGTTGAAGACCGAAGGTTGCCCCAACGGAAACCCGTAAGACCACCCCAGGCCCGAACCGCCCGCCAGGGTCGGGATATAAACGTCCTTGGTCTGTTCGAGCACTGCCTGCGCCTTGTCCACGTCGGCCTGCGCCATCATCACCTTGGGGCTGTTCTTCAGCGCCAGATCAATCGCGGTCGTAAAGGAAATCTGCGCCACGGCCGGCGTTACCGCAAGGGCAAGCGTGCAAGACGCAACAAGCAATCGAAGAGGGCGGGTCATACGTCCAGAGAAGCTCCTGCGAGATCGGCTAAAGACCATGGTATCGCCTTTTGCTTACCTTCCCTGCAAGGCTTTCTGCGCAGGGGCAAAGTTGGAGGCGAGTGCAAGCGCGGCTGCGTACTCCCGATGAGCACCTGCCACATCCCCGCGATGCATTAGAAGATCGCCAAGCTGCACATGCACTTTGAACGCAGGAGCATCATCCGACTTGGCGAAGGAAGAGAGATAGTCGCGCAAACACCGCTCGGCCAGCTCAGGGGCGCGGTTGAGCAGCGTCAGAATGCTTGCCACATCGACCAACGCAGGCCCCTTCGCATGGTCGGCTGCAATCGCTGCCTCGAGCACCGCAAAGGCTTTGTCGTTCTGTCCATGCTGCTGATAAAAACTTCCGAGATCGACATAGGCCTCCGGTGCTCTGCCCGCCGCGACCGCCGCTTGAAACTCGGCTTCGGCAGTACCAAGATCTTTCTTTTTGTTCGCGATCATCCCCAGCAACCGGTGCGCCCGTGCCGCCGAAAGAGGCCGAATCCGTCCGGCGATCGCATTGGCCTTATCGAGCCCGCCCCCGACGATTGCGGGAGCCTCGACATAAAACTGCCCCAGGTCGCTCAATGCCTGAACGCTCACCGGGTTCAACTCCACCCCTCGCTCAAACGCAAGCCGTACCTTCTTCGCGATGCCGAAAGCGATCAGCGGATTAGCCTGCGATGCCTTCAGTCCATACGCTCGACCCAGCCACACCTGATGGTCGCTCTCGGAGGGCGCACTGGCGGTCGCAGCTTCGCACTCCTGAACCGCACCCTCGGCCATGTCCTGTGAGTAGTAGACACGGCAGAAAAGCTGGCGTGCCTTTGCATCGTTAGGCTGTGCTCTCAGAATAGTCTGCAGCACCGTACTGGCTTCATCGACTCGGCCTTGCTGCAGCAGCGTATTCGCCTGCACGTTGTCCGCATACACCCAGGATGCCCCGCCGGTAAGTACCATCAGGAGCAAAGCCAGCCGGGTCAAAATAAAACGTGAGGCAAAGGCCATAGCTATTCGACGATCTTTACGGCAAGCCCGTTGGACAGATCGCGGTTACTTGTGGCGGCTAGAGCGACCGTGTCCTTCTCAGTAAGTCCGCCTGTGATCTCAACCCGAGTCAGGGTGACCACGTCGGTGTGTACCGGTGTTCGTACCAGCCTGTTGTTGACCACGCGGAAGACGAAGTAATTGTTTGTCCCCTCGGTATGCAAAGCTTCGCGCGGTATGCTCAGCACATTGAACCGCTGGGATGTGGTCACCGTAACGGTCACATTGGTATTCGGCAGTAGATCTCCATGAGCGTCATCCACTGTAATGAGAGCTTCACCCACATTCCTTGTGCCGTAGGTGATCACAGTCGTGGGAGCCCGGCTGATGTGGCCATGCCAGCTCAGGTCCGGCTTCGCATCCCACACGATCTTCACAGCCTGACCGACCGCCAGCTTACCAATCTCCGGCTCATCAAAGTACGCGCGGACCTGGATTCGATTCAGGTCCGCAACATCCATCAGATCCTCGCCCGCCTGCACAAAGTCATACGTCGAGACCGGAATCGAGTACACAGACCCAGCCAGCGGAGACCGGATATTCACCGCGGCAAGATTGCTTTCCGCCGCCGCAACGGCAGCCTTGGCCTCATCAACCTGCGCCTGTGCACGAGCGATATCGGTTGTGCCGTAGCGTTGCGCCGTTCGTGTTTTGAGTACGTCGAGCCCAGCATTCGCGGCCTGCAATCTTTGTTCTGCGGCCACGACTTCGCTTGCCGAAGCAGCACCCTTCTGTTGCAGTTGCCTCAATGCGGCCAGATCCTTCTCGGCCTGCTGCTGCTGCATCTGCGCACGGTTCAGGTCGCTGTGCAAGCCGATTCGTTCGTCGTGAGTTCCACCCTGCTGCAAGTCCTGAAGATTCGCCTCAGCCGTGCGCAGTGTGGCCCTTGCTGTCGCCAGACGTGAGACCGCTTCCGCGTCGTCCATCCGGATCAGCATGTCGCCCACTTTAACCCTCTGGCCGACCTCCACGTAAATCTTCGCGATGGTCCCGGGCGCCAGAGCATGCGCCTGAAAGTACTCCACCGGCTCCACTCGGCCATTGGTCGAGACCGTGCTCAGCAGGTTCTGGTGATTGACCGCCGCCGCGCGGATTTCCACCGTCTCGCGGGTGAACGTACGGATCCCCACAATGACAAGGGCGATGACCGCGAGCACGATGCCCAGCAGGACAACAGGATTTGGGCGTCTTGTCTCAATCGTCGGCATGAGGTTGAAACGTCAGTATATAAGACGCTCCCCAGCCTGAAACGAAGCATAAGATTCTTCTTGAAATAAGAGAACCTGCAACGATACGTTTGTCGCTACGGTGTGCGAGATTGCAGAAGCTCCTTGCGCGATCGATTCCAGCTCAACAGGCGGCGATCTTGCCTTGCTCCGTACCCACGCCATCGCTCGCCGGCCGAAGATCAACCAGTTCTAATTCAAGTCCCGGAAACTGCGGATTCGTCTTTGCCTTCAACCGATAGGCAATATCAATACGCGACCCGCGCTTCAGTTCCAAAGCCGCGCTTCGATCCACCCATTCCGCGCCTCGGCTCCATCCCAACGCGCTCAATCGCCCGGTTACGCCATCGTTTTCGATCTCCAGGCAAATGTGTCTCCCTTTGATGATGCGCACCTCAGCGCCGAGCAACACACCCCTGGTCAATAACACCGGCTCCCGATTTCCAACGCCAAAAGGGCCGCACCGTGTAAGCCAGTCAAAAAACTCTTGTGTTAGATCGCAGAGCAGCAACTCCGCATCACACTCGAGCGGCGGCATAAGCATCGACCCACTGAGCAGGGAAGCGCCGTAACTCCGCATCCGCTCTCTCAGCTTGTCGACTCGCTCCGACGGCAGCGAGAATCCCACCGCATGAGCATGGCCTCCAAACCGCGTAAACAGCCTTCCGTTGGTTTCTGGAGCAGTCGCATGGTCGGCAGCCTCATGTACCCGAGTCAGCGCGTCCAGTAGATGAAACCCCATAATCGATCGACCCGATCCATGCGCCTGCCCATCCTCATGCGTCAGCACTAGCGCAGGCCTTCCCGTTCGATCCACCACCCGCGAAGCAAGAATCCCCAGTACGCCGCGATGCCAGTCCGCGTCATCGAGAATGATGCACTCCGGCAGAAAGGCACCGTCCGGGCCACGCATCATCTCCAACTGCGCCTCAATCGCCTCAAGCGCCTTTGCCTCTGTGGCCCGCCGCTCATCGTTCAGCCGGTCGAGTTTCTGTGCCAGTTCTACTGCCCGCGCTGCATCTCGCGTCAGAAACAGCTCGACCACATCACTAGCAATATCCATCCGGCCCGCCGCATTGATGCGAGGCCCCAGCCGAAACCCCACCTCAGTCGCCGTCGGGGCGCGATCGGGCGGTATCTTGGCCACCTCCATCAGCGCTCGCAGTCCTGCCTGCACGGGATTCCTCAACTCGCGCAATCCCAGGGCCGCAATCACGCGGTTCTCCCCTTCAAGCGGCACCGAATCAGCAATCGTAGCGAGTGCCACCAGCTTCAGAAACGAAGGAATCAAACGCTTCTTTAGACCTTCACGTTCAGCATCCGTCTCAGCAGCCGCAGCAAGAATGGCATGCGCCAGTTTGAACGCCACCGCTGCTCCGCAAAGCGATTTGAAAGGATAGGGACACCCCTCCTGTGCCGGATTCACCACCGCTACAGCCTCTGGAACCCCAACAACATCATCCGGAAGATGATGGTCGGTCACGATCAAATCGAGCCCCAGCGCCTTCGCCTCCGCAGCTGCAGCAAATGCTCGGATACCTGTATCGACGCTGATTACCAGCCGAATCCCGGCAGCAGCCGCCTGCCCCAGCACGCCGGTCTGCATCCCATATCCCTCACGAAGCCGATGCGGCACATGATAGGTCACCTGCGCCGGTGTCTCCTTCGGAGCGATTCGCTCAATTGCCGTCTTCAGCAGCACCGTAGCGGTCGTTCCATCCACGTCATAATCGCCATAGATCAGGATCGCCTCGCCGGCCTTAACCGCCTGCTGAATGCGAGTCACCGCCTCAGCCATCCCCAGCATCAGCATCGGATCGTGCAGGTCGTCGATGGAAGGATTGAAGAACCGCCGAGCCTCGGCCTCATCTGCAATTCCGCGTCCAATCAGCAGACCGGCAATGCCCAGTGGACACCCAACCGCCCCAGCCAGACGCGCCGCAGCTTCAGCATCGACCGTCTGTACCGTCCACTGTCGTTCGAGCCCACTCTGGGCAGAGGCCATCTCTCTTACTCGTCGCTCTCGCGGTCATCCACCACAATGCCGCCCAACTCCGAGACCGTCTCCAGCAAATCCTGGAAACTGTCATACCAGTCCGTTGCAATCTCAAAGATGAACATCACGCCCTGATGTGCGAACCCAAGCTGCAGATACCCCACCTTACCCACATGTCGCACCAGGTACTCTGCATCTTCAATCTCATCGGCGGCGTCATCCGGAAACGTCTGGTCGCGGATCTGCTCCAGCAGAATCGCAATGTCACTCTTCTCGAGCACCACCTCGCTCATCGTGACAAACGGCGAACCGGCGGCCTTCGCATGTTCGACGAAGTCCTTCCAGCTATCCACATGCTCGTTCTCGAAGATAACCGTTGGCACATCTTCGGGGACAAAGGCGTTGAGCTGCCGCATACCATGTCCGGCGATGAACGCCACCATGTCGTCTTTAAGCGAAATAAGATTGTCAGGCTGCATCCAGCACCTATTGTCTCAAAAACACCTGTGCATCGCATCTCCGGTAAACTTTTGCAATAGAAGGAATTACAGAGCGCCAATCAACAGGGAACTGCCAATTGCCAAAATTCGACCACCACATCTTCATCTGTACCAACGAGCGTGACGAATCTGCCGCCCGTCCCAGCTGCCTTCCCAAGGGAAGCAAAAAGCTTAAATCGGCCTTCAAAGATGCCATCAAGGAAGCCGGCCTCAAGCATCATATCCGTGCCAACGAGTCCGGATGTCTCGACCAGTGCGAGCACGGTCCCGTCGTCGTCATCTATCCCGAAGCCGTCTGGTACGGCAACGTTCACGCGAGCGACGTCGACGAAATCGTTACCGAACACCTCCTCCACAACCGTCCCGTCGAGCGCCTCCGCCTCCCCGACACCTGCCTCAACACCGAGCACTGCCCCCACAAACCCGCCACAAAACACAAGTAGTTCGCCATAAGCCCATGCGCGCCAGCATGATATATTCGAAGGAAAGTCAATGATTTTTTCTAAAGATTACGTTGGATACCTGGCGCGCCAGACCGTGAAACACCTCGTCAGCGCGAAGATGATTGAAACCGCGAAACCGGCCATCCTCGACGAACGCGTCGCCGCCGCCATGGTGGACGAGCTCTCCCTCGAAGACCGCATCAACGACGAGGTCCGCGTCATCCTCGAAGCCTTCCAGGACGACATGCGAAAGACCGGCGCCAGCTACCCCGAGATGTTCAAAAAAGTGAAGAACGAGCTGGCCCGCAAGTACAAGGCGGTGCTGTGAGAATCTCCCGCGACAAGCTCAACAAACTCGCCCACACCGTAGCCGACACCCTCGCCGAGATCCCCGAGTGCGACTTCCTCGAGGACCGCAACACCATCCGGCAGGAGGCCCGTAAAGCCCTCGAAAAGCTCCTCCTTGAAGAAACAAAGATCGACGCATCTGCCCGCCAGAAGATCGCCTCGCAGCGCAAGATCATCCTCGAAGGCTCGCAGGAGTGGGACATCCTCTACCGCAAGTACTACAACGACGAGGTCAAAAAGCTCGGCCTGTAGCTTTTGCTGTTGCTTGTTCTTTGGTTGTCATCCCGCAAGGATCTGCTGTTGTTTTTTTCTCTTCCACACCGGACGAGGACCACTCCTTCTCACCGCAAATCCTGATATACTCAGTACATCGCAACTGAGGGATTTCCTCTCGTTCTGGCGTCATGGTGTAACTGGTTAACACGCCGCCCTCTCAAGGCGGAGAGTACGGGTTCGATCCCCGTTGACGCTACCAAACCCTTTCTTCAGTTAGTGTTTGGCGCCATGGTGTAATTGGTTAACACGCGGCCCTTTCAAGGCTGAGAGTACGGGTTCGATCCCCGTTGGCGCTACCAAATCCCCCGTTCGACGTATTTTTTGGCAGGCGTATCTCGTTTACAACCAGAAGCGCCATGCAAACTCTTTCCGCGTCCTTGCCCATCACTCTGCCGCTTCCTCCAAAGCGGAAAAAATCTGAATTAGTGATCGCTACCGCCGGATACGCCGCGTTTGACCTTGCGTCCAAATTTCTTTGGCCCAATGTTCATCAGCGTAGCGAAAACCTCCTGCATCTCCTGGCAGAAACCGCCTTCCAGACCATCCTCTTTGCCATCTTCTTCACGTTATTCCGATTCATCTGGCCGCGAAGGATTAAGCCCGCGGACGATGCCAGCTCTGCACAATTCCGTCAGGACATGGCTGAAAAGCGCCAACCAGCCTCACGGAAAAGAACTGGCGTATCCGGGGAATAGCCAAGATAGGTCTGCCTTGATGGAGTGGCGGCGACCTGGGTGGGTGGCCCACCCTGTCAGGCCCTTTCAAGGCTGAGAGTACGGGTTCGATCCCAGTTGGCGCTACCAAATCCTTTCAACTGAATATCCTAAGTCGCAATCTCTTGCACACCCCTCGAATTTAAATTACTGAGCCCACAGTCTCATGCTAAACTTTCGGGCTACATGAGCTCCGTCTACCAAAGCGTGATTGACGAGACTCAGCGTGAACTGGACGCTGTCGAACAGGCAATCAGCGCCCTGAACGCTCGCGCCGAGTTTCTCCGGGACTATATCGAGCACACCGAACGAATGATGCAGCGAGAGCCCGTTGCCCTCGCCACCAGCATCCCCGTTTAGTTGCATCTCTGTGCGGCGATATACTGTCCATGTGAGCAAGACCTTTTACATAGAAACCTTCGGCTGCCAGATGAACGCCCATGACTCCGAAAAAGTCATCGGCACACTCGAGCACGAGGGCTATTCCCGCGTCGAAGACGAAGCCGAAGCCGGCCTGATCCTCTACAACACCTGTTCCATCCGCGACAAGGCCGAGCAAAAGGTCTTCCACCGCCTCAACGAGTACAAGCGCCTCCAGGGTGAGGGCAAAAAGTTCGCCGTTTTAGGCTGCGTAGCCCAGCAAGAGGGCGAAAAGATCTTCGAAAAAGCCCCCTACGTCTCGCTCGTCGCCGGTTCGGCCTCGTACCGTAACCTGCCCGACATGCTTAGCCGCCTAGAAGCCGGAGAAACCCGCATCACCGGCCTCGACGACCGCCAGACCGACCTCACCTTCGAAACCGAATTCACCTCGCGCTCCAACCCCCATCGCGGCTACATCACCATCATCGAAGGCTGCGACAAGTTCTGCGCCTACTGCGTCGTCCCCTATACCCGCGGCAAAGAGCGTTCCCGCACCTCCGCGTCCGTTCTCGTCGAAGCCCGCAAGATGGCCGACCTCGGCTACACCGACATCCAGCTCCTCGGCCAGAACGTCAACTCCTGGCGCGATCCCTCGGGCCGCATGTCCTTCGCCGAGCTCCTCACCGCCATCGGCAACATCACCGGCATCCGTCGCGTCCGCTTCACCACCTCGCACCCCCGCGACTTCACCCGCGATATTGTCCAGGCCATCGACGCCACCCCCACCCTCTGCGACCACATCCACCTGCCCGTGCAATCCGGCAGCACCGCCGTCCTCAAGGCCATGTCCCGCGAATACACCCGCGACTGGTACCTCGAGCGCATGAGCTGGATCCACGCCGCCCAGCGCGACATCTCCATCACCAGCGACATGATCGTCGGGTTCCCCGGCGAGACCGATGCCGATTTTGAGGACACCATCACCCTTATCGATGCGGTCAAATACGACGCCATCTTCGCCTTCAAGTTCTCCCCCCGGCCGAACACCCCCGCCGTCCACATGGCCGACAGCATTCCCGAAGCCGTTAAAGATCAGCGCCTCCGCATCCTCAACGACCGCCAGCGTGATATCCAGCGCAACCACTACGCCCGCCACCTCGACCAGATCGTCGAAGTCATGGTCGAAGGCTACAACTCGGCGCGCAATCAGGTCATAGGCCGCAGTTCGCAGAACAAGACCGTCAACTTCACCACCGCGCAGCTTGAAAGCGCGACCCCACCCATCGGCAGCTACCTTCCCATTCGCATCACAAACACCATGCCCAACTGTCTCATCGGCGAAGCCCTTCCTCCCACAGCCGACGCAACCCCCTTCATCCCCATTAACCGCACCCCGCATTTTGTGGTATTGAACTAACCATGCCCGAGACCGCCATCCAACCCGCGACCCAGGCCTCCGACGAGGTCGAGATGCAGATTCGCGGCCTCATGATGGACCCCATTACGAACATGCCGATCATCGTCCTCAAGGACGTCGCCAGCGACCTCGTCCTTCCCATCTGGGTGGGCATCTTCGAGGCTAACGCCATCGCCCTCGAGCTCGAGAAGACCGCCACCCCGCGCCCCATGACCCACGATCTCCTGCAAAACATGGCCCGCGGCCTCAACGCGCAGGTCAACAAGATCGTCGTCTCCGAACTCCGCGACGACACCTTCTACGCCGTCATCTGGCTCGACCACGCAGGCGAGACCGTGGCCCTCGACGCCCGCCCCTCCGACGCCATCGCGCTCGCCCTCCGCTGGGACTGCCCCATCTACGTCAACCGCGAGGTCCTCGAAAACTCCAAGCAAGCCGCCTCCGGAGCCCAGGCCGTCACCGCCGACGAGATGCGCCGCTGGCTCGAAAACCTCAACGACGACGAGATGGGCCGCTACAAGATGTAGCGCAGTTTCCTGCCAAAGATTTGAAATGTCTTTTCGAGCAAGGCCCTCTCCAAAAAGTCGTCAGCCTGAGCGAAGAGCAGCCTAGCCGAAGGACCCCGAACGTCTACGCTCGCCACAGCCTTTCAAACCTTTCAGCCCTATGATCGGAATTCCTACCCCCAGCACTCCATCCGAGCGAAGGCCGCGCTTGTCGAAGCGACCTACGAAGCGCAGCAACCCGAAGGACCGATTTGCATGACGTCGGACCTCAAACACTCTGACCATCGAGCCAAGAAGAACCCCCAGTAACAACACCCCGAAAGACAACTCACCCGTACACTATCTATGCCGTAACCGGGAGACCCGCAGGAGATGTCGCTCAAACAATCCGCAAAGAGCCTCTCCGCAGGCGCAATCCTATCCGCCGAACGTCTCCTTCGCAGCCCATCCCTCTCCTCCCAGCCCGATAGCATCCTCATCCTCGAGTTCATGCTCCCCCTCGGCTGCTGCGTCCATCTCACGCCCGTCTACGAGGCCATCAAGCGCGCCCGCCCCCACGTCACCCTCACTGTAGCGACTCGTGGCCTCGGTCTTGCGCTGCTCCGCCATCACCCCTGCATCGATCACTTGATCGACACCCCGGACCCTCTCACCGACACCTACGTCGCAGCCCGGGCCCTGCGTTCAGCCCTTGCGCAGCGCAACCTTCGCCCCGACTGCATCCTCACCGGAGCCTCCGACCAGCGAAGCCGAATCGCTCTTCTGGCCTTCCTCAGCGGCCTCGGATGGCGTGGCGGCTTCACCCTGACGCCCCAGCTCTATCACCGGCCTCTCCAATACCATCGCGAGCAAAGCCTCATCGAGAACAACCTCCAACTGGCTCCTCTCGTCGGCGCCTCCGCAACCCACGTCGAGCCCCGCGTCTACTTCTCCTCAGCCGACGCCACAGCCGTTCAGCAGCTCACCTACAGCGCCAATCCCGACGCCCGTCCCCTCATCATCTTCGTCACCCAGAACAGCGGAGGCCAGAGCACCGGCTGGCACACCGATCGCTTCGTACAGGTAATCCGCCACGCCCATCACGTGCTCGGATGCGCCATCGTCTACGCAGGCACCACCGCCGACGCCGAGTCCATCGAGAACATCCGTACCGCCGCCGACGGAATCGGCACCTCACTGGCCGGCCGCACCTCGGTTACCCAGCTTGCCGCGCTGCTCGCCCTCAGCGACGCCACCGTCTCACTCGACACCGGAACGATGCACATCGGCCGCGCCGTCGGAACCCCTATGGTCGTTCTCGGCCCATCCTGGCAGCGCCCCATCGAATGGCTTCCGCTCGAACTCCCCCACGCCCGTATCCTCCGCGGACTCGACCGCCCCGACGTTCCCCCCGGCTACCGCCTCGACGAGATACAGGCCCCTGACGTTATCGCAGCCCTCGAAGACCTCCTGACGGCTTACCCCGCCTGCGCCGCAGATCGAGCCACACGTCTCGCAGCCAGCACCTCCACCATCGACCACAGGTAGAACGAGGTAGGGCTGGCTGAGATACGTTAGGGAGCCTCTGAACAAGTCCCGCGCCGAATCCGTTTTGAAAGGGCGCGACTTTAGTCGCGCCGCAAGTGACTCAATTTCAAGAGGACTTTAGAGGATGCTGAAAACGTCGCCGTTTTGAAAGGGCGCGGCTTCAGCCGCGCCATAAGTGGCTCAATTTGAATAGGGCTTTAGCCCCTTGAGGGCATGCTTCCCTTATCAGAATTGTCGGGGCCTGAGACTTAGTTGGAGCTTTGTTAGCGTGTCTTACCGCAGGCAAAGCGAGTCAAGATACCCGAAGAACTCCGGAAACGAAATCGCAGCCGCCTCAGCGCCTTGGATCTCGTTTTCGCTGCTCGCCCGCAAGGCCGCAACCGAAAACGCCATCGCGATACGGTGGTCATTTCCCGAGTCGATCGTCGCCCCATGGAGCTTCTGATTCCCGGGAATCGCAAGACCATCCTCGTACTCAGTGAACTCCGCTCCCATGGCCTTCAGGTTCTTCGCAACCAAAGCGATCCGGTCCGACTCCTTCACGCGCAGCTCTTTGGCGTCACGAATCGTAACCCCGTCGCGCGTATAAGGAGCAATCGCCGCGAGCACCGGCAGCTCGTCAATAATCTGTGCGGAAAGCGCGCCCGATATCTCCGCGCCCTTCAACCCGTCCGGCGCAACATTGACCTGGATCGTCCCGATCATCTCCCCATGATGCTCCTCGATCTGGAGCACCTTGATCCTGCCCCCCAGGGCAACGATCACGTCCAGCAGAGCGGCACGCGTAGGATTCATCCCAATCGAATCAAGCACAAGATTCGAATCCGGAAACAGCAACGCAGCACAAAGGAAAAACGCAGCCGAAGAGAGGTCGCCCGGAACCGTAGCATCAACAGCCTTCAGCTTCTGTCCCCCAGCGATGCTCAGCTTTTCGCCTGTACGAGTAAGCGTGGCCCCGAACGCCCGAAGAGCATGTTCAGAGTGATCACGCGTCCGCACTGCCTCCGAAAGGCTGGTTGTCCCCTCAGCCTGAAGACCGGCAAACAGCACCGCCGTCTTCACCTGAGCGCTCGGAATCGGAGTCTCAAAGTCGATCGCCTTCAGCGGGCCGCCGTGAATGGTGACCGGAGCATGCCCATCGACCAGGTCGATCTTCGCGCCCATCTGCATCAACGGCTTACGAATCCGCTCCATCGGACGCATCGTCAGCGAGTGGTCGCCAATCATGGTGAACGTATGCGGATGCGGAGCAATCAACCCAGCCAGCATACGCATCGTCGACCCGGAGTTCCCGCAATCGAGCGGTCCCTCAGGCTGGATGAAGCTGCCACCAACTCCCGTCACCTCAACCGTCTTATCCGCACGTTTGACAACAGTGGCCCCCAGCGCCTCCATACACCCCAACGAAGAATGGGGATCGGCACCCGTCGAAAAATTAGAGAGCTTCGAAGTCCCCTCGGCAATACCGGCCAGCATGGCATAACGGTGAGAGATGGACTTATCGCCAGGAACAGTAAGAGAACCTTGCAAAGTACGCGCAGGACGGACGATCTGAGTAGTAGCTATGGAAGACATTACTTCTAGCTTAAATGGTTTTCCGCTTGTCGTGAGCGCTGCTCAGTTCCTTTTGTCGTCATAGCACACGAAGAACCACAACCGTCTCATCGTCGAAGTGGTCCACACCCGACTGGAAGTCAGTAACGGCCTTCAGGATGGCTTCCACCGTAGCCGCAGCCGTGGCATGCGACTGCTGCTGCAGCACAGCGCTCAGCCGAGCGTCGCCAAACATCTCGCCCGTAGCATTCACCGCGTCGACGATCCCATCGGAGAAGAAGACAATCAGATCCCCCGCACGAGTCGATAACGTGAACTCTTCATACTCCGCGTTCGGGAACAGTCCAAGCGGGAAGCCCTCAGCCTGGATGGTCTTGACCTCAAGCCCGGAGCCTCTCATCGAGACGAAGAGCGGCTGGACCGACCCAGCATTCGCGATCTGCAAGGTCTGATTCGAGTCATCCCACACGGCAATCAGCATCGTCACGTACTGCGCGTCGAGCTTACGTTCCTGAAGCTGGTCGTTGAGAGCGGTCAGCAGCGCAGCAGGGGAGAGATGCTGTGGTGCCAGCGAGCGCAGAATCCCGCTCACAAGCGCTGCGTACAAAGCAGCCGGAGCGGCCTTCCCGCTGACATCCCCCACCGCAAGAGCCGTACGTCCCGGACCGTAGTCAAGGAAGTCGTACAGGTCCCCGCCGATCGACCGCGCGGCGAGGAACTGCGAGGCGAGCTCCGCGCGTTCAAGCTTGGGTGGCCGCGAAGGCAATAGCCGCAGCTGAACCTTCCGCGCCATCTCCAGATCCCGTTCCATGCGCTGTTCTTCCTCATGAATACGCTGGTAGAGCCGCGCATTGGCGATGGAGATAGCAATCTGCGCCCCCAGGGTGCTCAGGGTCCGCAGATGGTCTTCGTTGTAGTAATTCACCCGGGTGTGCTCGAGGTCGAGGACGCCGATCACCTGCCCCTTGGAGATAAGCGGCACGGCGAGTTCCGAGCGGGTCTCGGGATTCTCGAGTACATACCGCGAATCCTTGCGCACGTCCGGTGCCAGGATCGGCTCCCGCTGCTCGGCCGCGGTCCCAATAATGCCTTTCCCAAGGGGAACCATGCGTTCCCGCGTGACCCGCTCACCATACCGGGTCGAGAAGCGGTGTTCAAACTGCTGCGTCCGATCATTCCACAGCAGAATCGTGAACATCTGGAAGTCGATGACCCGTTTGAGCAGATGCCCGACGCGCTCCAGCAGGTCGTCAAGGTCAAGAATGCTGGTCAGCTCCCGCGAAATCTCGTTGAGCACCGTCAGCGTCTGCGCCTGCCGGGAGACTCGTGTGTACAGTCGAGCATTCTCAACCGCGATCGCCATACGCGAAGCGACCACCTCGAGCAGCCGCTGATGCTCTGGCGTGAAGAAGCCGGATGTCTCCGATTCAATATCCAGCACCCCGATGACCTTGTTCTTTACGATCAGCGGAACGGCCAGCTCAGACCGCACATTGGGGTTGGCGGCAATGTAATTCTCGTCTTTCGAAACGTCCTCGACCAGCAACGAGCGGCGCTGCAGGGCGGCCTGCCCCACGATGCCCCGGCCGACCTTCAGGCGTGTACGCTCGATCTCCGGGGTATGCCCAATCTGGAACCGCATCCAGAGCTCCTGGGTCCGGTCATTGATCAGCAAAATCGCGAAGATCCGGTAATCAATCACAGCGCGAACCAGATCCGCCACCCGATGCATCAAGGTGTTGAGATCCAGTGTGGTGCTAAGCGCGTCCGCAAGCGAGTGCAGGAAGTCTACCTGAAGCGACTCGAGGCGAACGTTCGTCGGCTGCGGGGTCTCCGGAGCACGTGGGCGGTAGTCTCCTTCGAAGTGATGTTCGGGAGATACTTCCGGCGTTGGCGCGGCAGGCGGTTCTGCGCGGCGGGGTTTGTTAGCCATGGACATTCGAAGAGCCGATGATACTACTGTCAGGGTTGTGAGGGCAGCTCTCACAGCCTCAGTGGTTTAGCATCGACTCTTGCTTACCGCAGACTCCTTGTCAATAAGCGGATGCAAGTTCGTTCAGACAGCATCCTGACCCTTGAGCTCAGAGACGATCTTGATGCTTGCACTGGTTCCGATGCGCGAAGCTCCGGCGCGGAGCATAGTCGTTGCGTCGGCAAGGGAGCGGATGCCGCCCGATGCCTTCACTCCAGCTCGGCTTCCGGCCACTCCCCGCATCAGGGAGATGTCGTCGGCGGTGGCTCCGCCCGTTGAAAAGCCGGTGCTCGTCTTCAGAAAATCCGCCCCGGCACTCAGAGCGAGCTCAGACGCGCGAAGCTTCTCTTCGAAAGTAAGGCAGCAGGTCTCCAGGATGACTTTGACGATCGCCCCTGAGGCGTGGGCAAGCTCGACAACCCCGCGGATATCCTGCCGGACGGTCTCATAGTCGCTGGACTCCCCGGACTTGAGGAGGCCAATATTCATCACCATATCGATGTCATGTGCGCCCTGTTTGAGCACGCGGATAGTCTCGTCACGCTTTGAGGCCGAGAGGGTAGCCCCCAGCGGAAAGCCGATAAAGGCGCCTACGGGAACGCCGGTCCCCTGCAGAGTCGATGCGGCGAGGGAAACCCAGATGGGATTGACCATAGCGCAGGCAAAACGGTACTCCGCAGCCTCATGGCAGAGCTGAAGAACCTGAGCCCGAGTCGCATCCGGCTTCGATAAGGTGTGGTCGAGAATCGCGGCGAGGTTTGCGGGTGAGGCAAGGGTATTTGCGGTAAAGGCGGTTGCTTCAAACTTTCCTGGGCCAGTGGGGAGAGGTTCAGAGATGGTCAGGGTGCTCAACTTTGCTCCTTCGGCACGGTCGTCTGTGCCGGTCTGTTTCTATCATACGGAGGTTGCAGCTGGCTTAAAACAGAGTCGACCTGGGTACCCTCTATTGCAACCCCGATTGAGAAATTGTTGAGAGACAAACTTTATGAGTTTATATCTTGTAAGTGACTGATAATAAACATATTATTTCCGAAGTTCATGCCTTTTCTAGTTGTCATCCCGTAGGAATCTGCTTCTGCCGTTGCCGTTACGGTCCCTTTCAAGAGCCCCAAAGGCCTGGGGTGCCCCATCCATGGCGCAGCCTTACCGCGACATGGGTGGGAATGTACACTCCTTCCCCACCAGCTCTTGCCGTTGCTATTGCCGTTGCAGTTACAGTTGCCGTTGCCGTTGCAGTTGCCGTTGCAGTTGCCGTTGCCGTTGCAGTTGCCTTTCTCGTTGTCGTCCCCGAAGGGCAGTTGCTGTCGCCTCTGGGTAACCCAAGGCTTCAGCCTTGGGCCTCCCTCTAACCCGCAGAAAAGGGGCTTCAGCCCCTGGGGTATGCTCTCCTAATTCACCCCGCCAAAAAACTTGTCAAGCCCCAAACCCATCTAACTCATTGCAACCAAAGCACATCCAGTTGGCACGATAATTACCACCCACCACCTATAATAGAAACAGACACAAAGAGAGAGCCTCGGCGCAGCCGGGGCTCTTCGCATTTAACTAACAACCTGCAACTAACAACCGACCAAAAGTCCAGACCTAAACCATCTACTTCGAATACTTTGAGACCAAAAGTACCCAGGGGGGAGTACACACATCATGAACACACCCAAGCGCTACCAATGCCGCCACATCTTCACCGAAGGCCGCCGCTGCGGCAGCCCATCGCTCCGCCACGAAGACTTCTGCTACTACCACCACACCACCCGCCGCCCCGCGCCCGACCCGCGCACCCGAGAAGACCGCTACGCCTTCGACCTCCCCCTGCCCGAAGACCGCGCCGCCATCCAGCTCGCCATCGGCCACATCCTCCTCCGCATCGCCCACAACCAGATCGACTCCAAACGAGCAGGCCTGCTCCTCTACGGCCTCCAGATCGCCAGCTCCAACCTCCCCCGCCAAAACCCCAACGACACCCCACCACCCCAGGTCGAAGAGATCACCACCCACCCCGACCTCGGCCTCCTAGCCCCACCCGCCGAGTACGACGAAGCCACCGCCTCCGGCCGCCCCAAAAGCATCATGCGCCAACTCATCGAAGATCTGACACGAAACCAACCCGAAGCAGACTCAGAACAACCCGGGTGCCCCATCCTGAGCGCGCCTGACCGCGCGATGGTTGGGGTCTCGCACATTCCGAATCCGGATGTTCCAAATCCCACCTTCGACAACGCAGCCCAACCAGCCATCCTCCCCACCCTCCAGGCCACCGCAGAAAACCCCGCAACCCCATCGGTGTCATCGGTGCAAATCGGTGTTAGGCTTTTTCCCCTCCCATCCGCAACTATCCCCGCAAATCCGCAGCCGCCCCAGACAGTTACCAACTCTTGCTATCCTGACACCTGCATATGTCAAAACCCATCGTCCTCACCATCCTCGACGGCTGGGGCTACCGCCCCGAGACCCACGGCAACGCCATCGCTCTCGCCCGCAAGCCCACATACGATAAGCTCCTCGCGACTTACCCCAACACGCTCATCCGCGCCAGCGAACACTTCGTCGGCCTCCCCGATGGCCAGATGGGCAACTCCGAAGTCGGCCACCTCAACCTCGGCGCCGGGCGCATCGTCCGCATGGACATCACCCGCATCGACGCCGCCATCGCCGACCACACCTTCTACACCGACCCCGTCCTCACCCACGCGATCCATCTCGCCCAGCAGGACAACCGCGCCCTCCACCTCTTCGGCCTCCTCTCCGACGGCGGCGTCCACTCCCACCAGCGCCACCTCTACGCGCTCCTGCGCCTCGCCGCACAGCACAAGCTCACCCGCGTCTTCGTCCACGCCTTCATGGACGGCCGCGACACCATGCCCACCAGCGGCCTCGGCCACCTCGAAGCCCTCGAGCAGCAGATGCGCGAGTACGGAATCGGCCAGATCGCCTCTGTCTCCGGCCGCTACTACGCCATGGACCGCGACCTCCGCTGGGAAAAAGAGCGTCAGGCCTTCGACGCCATGGTCACCGGTACCCCGCAGGGCGGAACCTACATTGACCCCATCGCCCGCGTCCGCGAACTCTACAACAACGACATCACCGACGAGTTCATCCCGCCCTTCACCGTCATCGACGCCCACGGAGCCCCCCTCGGCTCCATCCGCGACAACGACGTCTGCATCAACTTCAACTACCGCGCCGACCGCGCCCGCCAGATCACCCGCGTTCTCGCCCGCAACTCCGACGTCCCCGGTGGCCTGACCGCAGCCAACGCCAACGACCTGCCAAAAGCAGCCGAACTCGAAATCGAAATCCCCCGTGCTCAAGCACCCAAAAACATCCACTACGTCTGCATGACCCGGTACGACAAAAACTTCAACCTGCCCGTCGTCATCCCACCCGAGTCGATGGACAACCTGTTAGCCAACGTCATGGCCGACGCCAACCTGCGCAACCTCCGCGTAGCCGAGACCGAGAAGTACGCCCACGTCACCTACTTCTTCAACGGAGGAATCGAAAAACCATTCCCCGGCGAAGACCGCGCTCTCGTCCCGTCGCAGAAGGTCGCCACCTACGACCTCGCCCCCGAAATGTCCGCCGCAGGCATCGCCGACGCCGTAGTCAAAGCCGTCAATGACACTGCCTTCGACGTCATCATCGTCAACTTCGCCAACGCCGACATGGTCGGCCACTCCGGCAAGCTCGAGCCCACCATCCGGGCCGTCGAGACCGTCGACACGCAACTAGGCCGCATCTACCAGGCCGTCAAGCAGCGCAGCGGCCATCTACTCGTCACCGCCGACCACGGCAACGCCGAGATGCTCATCGACCCCGTCACCGGTGGCCCCCACACCGCCCACACCACCAACCCCGTCCCCTTCATCCTCATCTCACCCGACGCCACCCCCTCGGATCACGCAATTCTGAGACCAGGCGGCAGCCTCCGCGACATCTCCCCCACGATTCTCAAACTCCTCCACCTCCACCAACCCAGCGAGATGACCGGAGAAGACCTTCAAACATAAAACTCAGGACAAGATCCGCACAGCTCCATTCGGCGACTTCGTGAACCCATGGATCACGCGCCCCGTCTCATCCAGATGCTCAAGCCGCAGCAACTCCGGCGTAACCTCCAACCGGCTGAACCCGTACACCTTCGAGGCATAAGGCCCACGCTGGGCCTCTTCAATCTTCAACGTATAAAGGTCGGCGCCACCTCCACCCGACAAGACAAATGAAGTAGGGTGCCCCTCAAACTCAAGGTGCTGCATATCATGGTCATGCCCCGCCAGATACATATGAACCTTATGTTTACGAAGCAGCGGCTCCCAGTCCGCAAGCAGAACCTTATGATCCCCATGCGGCCCATTCGAATAAATCGGATGATGCCCCATCACAATCAAAAACGGCGTTTGTAGCGGCTTCTCCAACTCCGCTTTCAGCCACACCAACTGCTCCGCATGCTGCTCAGCCGTCAGCGTGAAGTTCACGCCCTTCGCCTGCGGGCCCTCTGGATGAGGCACATTGCTATCCAGCGCAATCACCGTCACGAGAGGTTTCTTAGCCGGAAACTCGAACCGGTACCACTGTGACGGCAGCGTCCACCGAGTTCCCGCCTTCTTCGCATACGCCAACTCGGCATCGACCTTGCTCTCAGGCATCCGCTGATAGTCATGATTCCCGAGAATCGCATACGCCGGGCAATCGAACACACTCTTCGGATACATCTCCTCAAACTGCGTCTTCCACCGCTCAGACTCCGCCCCACCCGGTAGCGGTCCATACCAGTTATCCCCCAGCATCAGCATCGCATCGGTCTTGATCCCTAGCTCGCGCACATATCGCTGCATCGCACCAGCAACGCGGCTCTGAGCCGCAAAATCCTCATAGCCCCAGTCCCCCAGGATCAACAGCTGTTTCGCCGCAACGTTCGACTCGCGGTTAGGCTCAGCAGCAACTAAAGGCAGAGACCCAAGACTGGCAAGCGCACTAAATGCAAAACTCTGACGAAGAAACCCACGACGACTCAGCATCCCATTCATACCGCCTTATATCACCCCCACGTAAATCGGATTTGAATAGACCGCGACTAAATCTCCCGACGCCCGTCCATAGCTCGCGACATCGTCACCTCATCGGCATACTCAATATCGCTACCCGCCGGCACCCCGGTAGCAATCCGAGTCACCTTCACGCGCGCATTAGCCTTGCGAATCTCCTGAGCAAGATACCCAGCAGTAGCCTCACCCTCGGTCGTAGGCGAAGTAGCCAGAATCACCTCATCCAAATCCCCCAACCGGGTCAGCAGATTCCCAATCCGCAACTGTTCCGGCCCCACCCCACCAATCGGCGACAGTGTTCCATGAAGCACGTGGTACACGCCCCCATAGTTTCGCGTCTTCTCAATCGTCGCAATGTTCGTTGGCTCTTCGACCACGCAAACCACTCGTTGATCGCGCACCGGACTCGTGCAATACCCGCAAGGATCAACATCCGTAATGTTGTTGCACACCGAGCACAGCCGTAGATGAGCCTTTAACTCCCGAATCGCCACCGCAAGCTTCTCTGCATCCTCCTCAGAAGACCGCAACACATGAAACGCCAACCGCTGAGCGCTCTTGGTTCCAATCCCCGGCAACTTCCTAAGCTCATCAATCAGCCGAGTCATCGGCTCCGCAAACCTCGTCATCAACGCAACCCCGGCAGATCAGGCAGACCAAGCCCGCCCATCATTCCCGCAACACTACCCTTGATCGCCTCATCCGCGCGTCGCCCCGCCTCATTTACCGCAGCAGTGATCAGATCCTCCAACAGCTCAAGGTCGCTTCCCGCGCTACCAATCGCCGAAGGCTCAATCTTCAGCCGGAGAACTTCTTTCTTCCCATTCATCCGCACCGTCACCACCCCGCCACCACTCGAAGCCTCAACCACGGTCTCCGCCAGCTTGCGCTCCATCTGTTCCTGCATTTGGCGCGCCTGTCCCATCATCTCCTTCATCTTCCCCAGATCGGAAAAATCCATGCGCTCCTCCTCGCCTAGTCGTTGTCCCGCAGATCGATCACGTTGCGAATCTCGGCGTTGAACAACCGCTGCGCCTGCTGCACCACTGGATGCTCCATCGCCTTTGCCTGTGCGCTACCGGTCTTCGCCGCTCGAGGCTTCTTCTCCTCCGTTGCGGCCGCGGTCCCGGGCAGCAGCACCAGCTTCAGTGCTCCAGCACCAGCCTCCCGCAACGCAGCGCGAACAATCTTATCCGCCTCGGGATTCACCACCATCGGCAGCATGATCTTCGAGAGCTCCGTCTGCACACGAATCTCGCCGCCTTCAATCTTCCACTCGGCATCGGCGATAGCATCAGCTGCGGAACCCTGACTTTGAGCGTTCATCAGAGCTTCAGTCGCGACACGCTGCAATTCCTCTACAGAGCCCGTGGATTGTGAATCCGACCTCTGTGCCACCAACGAAATCTCCACCTCTAACGCCGCAACAGGGACAGCACTTCCACCCAGAATCTCCGCTGTAATCGTCGTTACCGAAACCTCGGCCACTGGTTCCGGCTCGACAACAACAGCCTCCGCAACAGGTACAGTCTCCACATTCTTTAGAACAAAAGGCGTCTCAACCTTCACAGGAGCCGGAATCTCAACCTTAGTCGGAGCCGATACAGTCATGTCCCCTTCAAACCGCTTGCGACTCCGATCCGCTTCAAACGGAGAAAACCCAGGTTTCGCAGGAGTTGCCGCAGGCGCCGCACTAGGCACAAGAGTACTAGTACGAACAGCAGTTGGTTGTGCACGAGACGCGCTCGCCGTCGTTGTTCGCGGCGTCACTTGCGCCGATCCGCCAACAGGGAACTGACTCAACACCTCTTCCACCGGAAGCAGACGCCGCAGATGCACCAGCTTCAACAGTCCAAGTTCAAAGTGAAACCGCTGCTCCTGCCGATATCCAAGCTCATCAAACGTCCGCAGCATCACCTGTAAAAACCGCGTCAGCTCTTCTTCGCCGAACAACCCAGCCGACCGCGCCGCACGCCTCTGTTCATCTGCCGAGATCTGCAGCAGCTCCGTCGCAGTACCATCCAGCCCCGAACCATCTGCTCCAATGCCGGCAATCTTCGCAATCACGCAGTTCCGCAGATACCGCACAAACTGCCGCGCCAACTGGGCAGGGCTATTGCCTGCATCGAGCAACTGATTCGCAACCGTAATCACTTCGGCGCTATTGTTGCCATCGACAGCCTCAAGAATCTTCTCGAAGACCGCATTCGGAACCGTTCCCATCAATTCCCGAATCTGCGAAGCATCAAGCCGCGGCCGTCCATTCTCCGTCGGCGCACTCGCAATCGCCTGATCCATAATGGAGAGCGCATCGCGCATCGACCCATCGCCAGCCTCAGCAAGCAGAGCCAGCGCACCCTCATCGGCCACCACACCCTCACGCTCTGCAATCCCGCGCAGCTCTCCAAGAATGTCCACCAGCTTCACCGCATGAAAGCTGAAGTGCTGGCACCGGGACCGCACCGTCTGTGGAATATCCTCCGGCTGCGTCGTCGCCATCATAAAGACAATGTGGTCCGGTGGCTCCTCGAGCGTCTTCAGCAGTGCATTGAACGCCGCATCCGTAATCTGATGAGCCTCATCGAGGATGTAAATCTTGTACTTGTCTCGCGCCGGACGATACCGCGCTGCATCCCGCAACTCGCGAATCTCATCGATACCGCGATTCGTCGCCGCGTCGATCTCAATCACATCAACCGCATTGCCCGCGCGAATCTCTACGCAACTGTCGCAGACCTCGCAAGGCTCTGCAGTAGGCCGCTCAGCCGAACCAATCGCATTCCGGCAATTCAGCGCCATCGCCAGTATGCGGGCAATGGTCGTCTTCCCAATGCCCCTGTGTCCGCTGAAGATGTAGCCATGAGCGATGCGTCCTTGCGTCAGCGCATTCATCAGCGTAACGGTGACATGATCCTGTCCCGCGACGTCCGCGAAACGCTGTGGCCGGTATTTCCGAGCAAGAACTTGATATCCCATATGAAGCGACGAAGAGCCGCACCGCTATTGTAGCGTTCGCAGCCCTTAGGATTTCTTCGCGCGTTTCTTGCCTGCCTGCTTTTTCCTCGCCTTCCGCGCTCGCCGCTTCACCTCATCCTCGCTGAACATCGTCCCGCGACAGCCCGCCGCTCCGCAGTAGCAATCGGCTTCGTCGTCGTCATCGCTGTCATGCAGGTTGTACTCGTACGTCAGTTCTTCCCCCGGCACAATGTCGCGGATCGCGATCACCCAGATATGCCCGTCGCCGACGTCCTCGGTCTCGCAGTTCGGATTGCACGAATGGTTGAGGAACATCGCCGTCCCGAACCCGTCGATCACCGTATTCTTGCCGCAACTGAACAAATACGTGATGAATCGATCCGCATATCGCTCATCAGCCTGCTTCTTGGTAAACCGCGGCCCGTCATACTCGACCACTCGGGACCCTTTTTAATAGCCCGCATCGTGTAGCAGCCGGCCGCGTGAATCGACGAAGAACGAACGATAAGTCCATTGACCATAGAGAAAACACACTCACAGAGATTCAGTAATGACTGCGTTCAGATCAGGGAATCAATCCCCGTTTCACCCAACGCCCACCATCTTCATGCTGACTATAACAAACCTCAGTTCTGCATCGTCCAAGCATCAGGAAGAATAAGACGAGTAATCTAATTGAGGATGAGGTTCCGCCCCACAATCCGTTCGGTGTCCCTTCCACTGCTGGCCGTTGCGCTGTTGGCAGCCGCATGCACGGCCCAGACCACTCCCGCCCAAAATCCCACAGCCCCTCCTCCATGCCCGTCCCCTGGCCAAGCCTCCGGCAAGCCCGCAACCGACAAACCCTGCGTGCCCTCAGCCGACCAAAAACCCCCTGCGTCCCAGCAATTCCCATTCCCCGGAGAACCCGCAAAGCCGCTCCCATCAAGCGACGCCTCCGACATACAACCTCCCTCAAAACCCCACCCAACGGCCGCCGACGAGCACCCGTTCCCGACCCAGACCCCGCCTCCCATGTACGACTCGGACCCGAACAGTAGTAGCAGTTCAAGCAGCAGTTCGAGCAGCAGCAGTAGCAGCGATAGCAGCACCCCCGACGATCCTGACGCCCCTTCATCAGCCCCATGGGTCGATAAGGCCGCCAGCACGAGGACCACCCGCCACAAGCTCCCAAAGGTCGATCCACGCACCGACGACGACCGCGTCACCGAAGATCTCAGCGTAGCGAAGTTCTACGAAGACCGCGGCGACTTCAACGCCGCCTATCAGCGCGCCAAAGACGCGATCAAGGTCATGCCCAAGGATGCCGAATCTCACTTCGTCCTTGGCCACATCGCACAAAAACTTCAGAAGCGCGACGAAGCCATCGCCGAATTCAATACTTACCTCAAACTTGAGCCCGAAGGTGACAAGGTAAAGCAGGCCCGCAAAGCCCTTACGCAGCTTCAATAGTTCCGGCTACGGTGTACCGTAATTCTGCACCCATGGATACTATCTTCCAGCAACTCCAGCAAGAGATAGCCGCCTCACTGCACGGACTCGACGCCACCCAGACCCAGCTTCGTTCGGCGACGAACCCGGACAAGTGGAGCATCCAGCAGATCGCCCAGCACCTCACCCTCACCTATGCCAACACCGAGGTGTCAATCACTGGCCGCCTGGCCAAACGAACCCCCACCCGCGCCCGGCCCACGTCTCAGCAGCGCATCTGGCAATTTGTGGTCACCACCGTCGGATACTTCCCGGGCGGGCGCCAAGCCCCCACCTCAGTCTGCCCTCCCGCCGATTCGCCACCTCTCTCGGGCGAAGAACTCACCCACGAAGCCGCCGTCGGACTAGCCCGCATCGACCAACTCTTCACCCAGGCCGAATCCCTATTTGGCTCTCGCCGTGCGATCAGCCACGTCATTCTCGGTCCGCTCAACATCCATCAGTGGCGCCGATTCCACCTCATCCACGGCCGTCATCACATCCATCAAATCCGCTCCATTCGAAACGCCCACCGCGTCTAGTCCTCGTCGTCCAGCTCCTGCCGCGGAACCATCTCCGGCTCGTCATCGAGCTCATCTTCCACCCGCAGATACCGCCGCATATACCGCAGCGGCTCTTCCGCCGCCGCAAGCTCGCGCAGGTGATACCGCCAGGCATCCTCTCGCGTGCTTCGCCGGGTATACGCCTTCCGATACACCGTACCGATCGTCCCATCCGGCATCTTCCGAGTAAATGTCTGGGTCGGAACCTGAAACGTCATCAACTCACCCGCTTTCCAGAACCTCGAGGCAAACTCGTGAGAGAACAGGAGCGCGTAGTAGCGTCGCCCGTGGGCCAGCGTCTCCACCGCCTCCAACGCACTCTTCCACGGCAATCCCAGCTTGCCGACGTACCACCGCCGAAACTCAAACCCATTGGCCCGTGCCTGGCCTACCAACAGCTGAAGCAACTCAAACCGTGTCATAAATATCCGTTCAATCCCACCAAGGCAGTGCAGCCATACTACAAGCTACAGGCAATCCCGCGAAGCGGAAGGTATAGTTTACGATGACAACCGTCTAACACCCGTAACCCAGGGAGCGAATCATTCTGAAGTCCCGCAACACGACCATCCTCAGCGCCGTCCTTCTCTCTGTCACCATCGCACTGCCAGTTTTTGCGTTGCCGGCCTTCGCTCTCGCAGCTCAGCCCATCAGCAATCCGCACACTGACCCCATCAATCTCACCCCGCAGGTTCGCGAGGCCCACGAGCACTTCTACAATCTCGACTATGACGGTGCGCTCACTCGCTTCGAAGCCATCCAAAAGGCCAATCCCCAGAGTGCCATCGCCACCGGCTATGTCCTTATGGTGCTCATCTTCCGCGAACTCTATCATCAGGACCTCCTCGACACCACATACTACGCGCACGACTCCTTCCTCACCTCCAAGCGCAGCGTCCCCGTCCCCCAGGCCACCCGCGACCGCATCGAACAGCTCACCAACTCCGCAATCGCTCAGTGTGACCAGCAGATCAAAGACAACCCCAACAACGCCAACGCCTACTTCGCCCGCGGATATGCTCGCGGCATGCACGCCGCCTTTATCACCCTGGTTGACCACAGTTACGTCGCAGCCGCCCGCCAGGGCCTCGCCTCACGCAACGATAGCGAGCAGACCCTCAGGATCGACCCCGACTACGCCGACGCCAAGATGGCCATGGGCATTCAGCAATTCGCCGTCGCCAGCCTCCCCCGCATCCTCCGCATCATGATCGGCATCACCGGCGTCACCGGCAACAAGGAGAAAGGCCTCGATCTACTCCGCGAAGCCGCCGCCCATGGTCTCGTCACCAACATCGAGTCCCGCACCGCCCTGTCCCTCTTCCTTCGCCACGACGCCCGCTACCCCGAAGCCCTCGCCGTCCAGCACGGCCTTGCCGTAGAGTATCCGCGCGACTACCTCTTCCGCCTCGAAGAGGCCAACCTCACCAAGGACAAAGGCGACGGCCCCGCAGCCATAGCCACCTACAAAAAAGTCCTCGAAGACTCCCAGAAGTCCAACTACTTCATCGACCCCCGCCTCCAGATGACCTACTTCGGCCTCGCTGACACTCAGCGCGGCCAAAACCTCATTGCCGAAGCCGCAGAAAACTACCTCAACGCCGCCGA
Organism: uncultured Acidobacteriaceae bacterium; assembly: GCA_963738855.1. Classification (GTDB taxonomy): domain Bacteria; phylum Acidobacteriota; class Terriglobia; order Terriglobales; family Acidobacteriaceae; genus Edaphobacter. Next base: position 167,428 of record CAVTYC010000002.1, read on the forward strand.
CCAGCCCAAATGCAGCGACTGGCTCCGACGCCGCGCCCAACTCAACGCCGGCCAGATGTTCGACCTCCTCCACCAGCGCGACAAAGCTGTCCAGCAATACCAGCAGGCCAGCGCCGGAGGCGGCGACCAATCCCAGGCCGACGCCGCCCACCGCTACCTCAAGACCCCCTACACCGGCAGGTAGCTCCTTTATTTCGGAAGAGCCAAAACTTTACGCGGCAAACGAACCCTCCGCCTGCCCGATCCCGCCATGCCGCTGCTCAGACCAGCGCGCAGCCTGCGCAATGCAGATCATATGAAGAATCAGCAGAAATGGCACAGCGAAGGTCGGAATCAAGCTCAGCGGCAACACCGTCATAGGACTCGTCGTTATTCCATTAAGACCAGCCTGCGGTTCAATGAATCGAGCAGCCGCGCCCAGCGTGATCGCAGCAACCAGATCGGCCACTCCCAGCAACTGCCACGTAATGAAGCTCCTCCTATGCCTCGGGTTTGAAAGCCTCATCCCGACCAGAAGCGCCGTAGCTCCAATCGCGATATCTCCCCATCCCGCCGGCAGCGCAAAGATACCCGGCAGAATGCCATACGTATACAGCACCAGAAAAACGAACCCCGCGATACGCCACGAATGAATGATCGTCAAAGTCCGCGGATTGAGTGAAAGCACATAAGCCTTGAACGAACTGGAAGTCCGATACCACGCCCAGAACACAGCAATAGGGACCACCACGGCAAGCAACAACGGAAGCGGTGGCCTGTCAGGGGGCGTCTGAAACACATGAAACGCCGAAGCCGAGAGGGACAAGAGAAACCAGGCCGCAATCAGCCCGGTGATGAGTCTTCCATAATTTGCCTTCGTCATAATGAGTCTTCCTTTCTGCACTACAGCTCTGTGATTGCATTGGCAACGTCATTGGTCAGGTCCATAAGCTCCTTCCACTGACTGCCACCGATCCGCTGCTGCAACTGCGTCTGCACCTCCTCCCAACACGCAAAAGCCTCACTTAAAGTCGTCGCCCCGGTCTTAGTCAGGCGATAAAGATTTTTGCGTTTGTCCTTTTCATCGGCCGACAGTTCGATCCACCCGCGCTCCAGCAGCGCTGCAAGATTGCGCGAGAGCGTCGTCTGATCGCTATCGATCGCCCTCACCAGCGTCCGCTGATCCACAGGCTGTCTGCCACGAATATTTGCCAGCAACTCAAACTGACTCGCACTCACACCAGCCCGCGACAACGCCTCGTCATACATCCGTGTCATTAACCGCGTCGCACGCCGCATCGATGAGCACATGCAGCTCAAGGAATCGCCGCTCTTAGGGCTTGCCATCACTCTTAGGCTCCTGCAACAGATAGCGCAGTGGACTCAACGGCCCCAGCGGTATCAGGTCGAATTCCATCTGCTTCGACTCCACCAGCGGCAGCTTCGACAAAATCTCTCTCGCCTCCTCTACAGAGGTCGCATTCAGCAGAAACACGACGCCGTTCATATCCTTCCGTGCAAACCATTGATCCAGCTTTCCCGCCAGGTAGAGATTCACCGTATCTCTCACCTCGGCCGGCATCGTCTGCCGCATCGCGTCATTAGGAGTTCCGACAATGTGTCCAACGGCGAGCACCTTCGTCGTCGGGCCCTGCATGGTTGTTGGCGTCTGCGAATGGCCCAGCATGGTAAAGCTCAAAACGCTGGCCAGCGAAATGGATCGAATAAAGCGCATTGGTAGCCTCCGATTGATGGAATATAGATGTATATACATGTAAATCAGACGCAAACGCCAGTAAATTTTTTATAGCCTCGTCCGCGGTCTTCCAATTGCGAACCTTTTCTCCCTGTTTCACGTATCTGCCAACTGCTGTCATTGCTTCACTGATGTGTCAAAATAGAATCGCCCTTGGAGAACTCCTATGTTCTGTTCACGCTGCGGAAATAAATTGGACCCTTCTTCACGTTTCTGTCCCGCCTGCGGTGCACCCACGCCCGTAGCGGCGGCGCCCTTCGTCGATCCCTTCGCATCCACCGGCAAGCTCTTCCGTCCGCGTAACAACCGCATGATCGCTGGAGTCTGCGCAGCCTTTGCGCTGCAATACGGATGGGACCTCAACCTCGTCCGCATCGTCACCGCATTACTGGTCTTACTTACCGGAGTCGGCGCCCTGGCCTACATCGCCGCCTGGGTCATCATCCCCGAAGAACCCCTCGTACTCCCTACAAAGAGCATTTAAGTTTTGACAAAAAAGACAGCACCAGACCAGCTCAGCGCCCGTCCCTTCGCCTACCGCAACCGTACCCTCCACTGCGACGAAGTCAGCCTCACCACCCTCGCCGACCAGTACGGCACGCCGCTCTACGTCTACTCGGCCCGGCAGATCTCGCACCGCTTCCAGCTCTTCGAAGCGGCCTTTGCCCACCGCCCCCACACCATCTGCTACGCCGTTAAAGCCAACTCAGCGCTCGCGATCCTGCGCCTCCTCGCCCAGCAGGGAGCAGGCTTCGACATCGTCTCCGGTGGCGAACTGGAACGCGTCCGCAAAGCCCACAAGCCCGCGCTCAAAAAGGTCGTCTTCTCCGGCGTAGGCAAGCAAATCTGGGAGGTCGACGCCGCCCTCAAAGCCAACATCCTCCTCTTCAACGTCGAGTCCGAGGCCGAACTCCACCTCCTCGCCTCCCGCGCCGAAGCCCTCAATATCCGCGCCCGCTTCGCCCTCCGCGTCAACCCCGACGTCTTCGCCGAGACCCATCCCTACATCTCCACCGGCCTCAGCGAGCACAAATTCGGCATCGACATCAAAGCTGCCCGCGCCATCTACCGCAAGGCCGCCAAATCCAAATGGCTTGACCCCGCCGGTGTCAGCGTCCACATCGGCTCGCAGATCCGCAAAGTCGACCCCTTCGCCGCAGCCCTCGCTCGAGTCACTAGCCTCATCTCCGACCTTCGCAAAGACGGCCACGACATCCGCTACGTCGACGCCGGAGGAGGCCTCGGCATCGACTATGGTGACGGCCCCTTCAACCCTGCCCATCAGGTCGAAAAGTACGCTGCCGCCCTGGCCAAAGGATTGGCCGACGAGCCAGCTCACCTCCTGCTCGAACCCGGCCGCTTCATCGTCGCGCAGGCTGGAGCTCTCCTCACCCGCGTCCTCGTCGTCAAAAAGAACGGCTCCAAGACCTTCGTCATCACGGATGCAGGAATGAACGACCTCATCCGCCCCGCCCTCTACCATGCCCACCACGAGATCATCCCCATCAAGCAACCAGCAGGGAAGTCCACCCTCACGGCAGACATAGTCGGCCCCGTCTGCGAATCCGGAGACTTCTTCGCCCGCGATCGCACCCTCCCGACAGTCAAACCTGGCGATCTCGTCCTACTCCTGGACGCAGGAGCCTACGGAATGACCCTCACCTCCAACTACAACTCCCGCCCCCGTCCCGCCGAAATCCTGATCGACGGTGCCCACCCCAAACTCATCCGTCGCCGCGAAACCATGCGAGACCTCCTTGCCCCCGAACTCTTCGGTTAAGCAAGACTCTGAACAAGTCCTGATCGGAATTCGTCTAGAAAGGGCGCGGCTACAACCGCACCGCAAATGCCCAAAAAAGCTGGGGCTTTTAGCCCCTGAGGGAATACTTCTGTCAGAATGCAGAGACGTTTTCCACACCAACATCTGTCAAGTCCAAAAAAGCGTCAAACATATTATAATCAATAGCTTACAGTTGGCATGATTGCTCGATCGAACAGCTATAATTGAATATAGGCAGCAAAAAGGGAAGCGCAACAACATGGGCGGCCTCGGCCGGTAACTATGGTTCAACGTTAAGCCTTTAGAATAAATACTTTAGGAATAAGCGTATAAGAATGAATACTTTGCGCCGAATGTCCAAACCTAAGCCTTTTCAATGCAATACTTTAGGTAAATTTGGTACCGGGGGGAGGGGTACTCAATCATCGCCCTCCAACGTGCTAAAATCGCAAGGTCGCAATCGGCACAAATCATCACTGAGGTAGTTCATGTCCGGCCATTCAAAATGGGCCACAATCAAGCATAAGAAGGGTGCGCTTGACGCCAAACGTGGCAAGATCTTCACCCGCCTGATCAAGGAAATCACCATCGCAGCCAAGACTGGCGGCGGCGGAGACCCTGATGGCAACCCCCGCCTCCGCACTGCTATCGCCGCCGCCAAGGCAGAGAACATGCCCGCCGACAACATCAAGCGGGCCATCCAACGCGGAACCGGCGAACTCGAAGGCGTCTCCTATGAGGAGATCACCTACGAAGGCTACGGCCCCGGTGGCGTGGCCATCATCGTCGAAGTCCTCACCGACAACAAGAATCGCGCCGTCAGTGAAATCCGTCACGCCTTCTCGAAGAACGGCGGGAACCTCGGTGCCGAGGGTGCTGTCTCCTGGATGTTCACGAAAAAAGGCGTCGTCACCATCGCCAAATCCGCAGCCAACGAGGACAAGCTCACCGAGATCGTCCTTGAAGCCGGAGCCGAAGATCTGAGCGACGAGGGCGAAAACTGGGAGATTCTCTGCGACCCCAAGGACTTCGAAGCCGTAACCGAAGCCCTTAAGGCAGCCAAGATCACGCCCGAACATGCCGAGGTAACCAAGATCGCTTCGACCTACACCAAGCTCGAGGGTGCTCAGGCCAACGCCATGATCCGCCTCCTCGAAACCATCGAAGACCTCGACGACACGCAAAACGTCTACTCGAACTTCGACATGGACGAAGCTCCCGTGGCAAGCTAACCAAGCGGTCAAACCACCTGTAAAGGCCGCCATTCAAGGCGGCCTTTATTCTGTACCAATTTGAACCAGGAGCCAGTAGTGACCCAACCGATTCGGCGCATTGTAAAGTTCTGCACGCTGGCTCTCAGCTTCGTAGCATCCACATCGCTCGCCATAGCGCAGGCAACACCCACAGCGCTCAATCCCATGCAATCACTCGCCGGCCATCGTCCTCTCGAGATAGGCGCTCTGGTTCAGGGAGGTTTCGGCGTCACCGAGAACCGCGACGACTTCAAGTTCTTCATGGCTGGTGCGCAAGCTGGCAAAGTCCTCACCGGCAACCACGGCCCCGGCCTCCTGCACGGCAACTTCGAGTACGGTGTCCAGCTCTTCCCCTTCTGGCAGTCCTACACGCCGAAATTCCAGCGCGAACTCTGCCCAGCTACCGGCGCATGCTCGGCTCCCTATACGGTCGGAGGGACATTTACTGGAGTCTCTATCACCCCGATCATCCTCCGCTGGAACTTCGCGGGTACCAAACGCATCTCACCATGGGTGCAGGGGGCAGGAGGCCTTGTGTGGACGAACCACAAATATCCGGCCTTCGGTGGTCCACCCTATAACCCCAATAATGATGGACCTAATGCGGATACAAGTGTCTGGAACTTCACCCCACAGTTCGGAGTCGGTATGCGGTACTTCATCCGCCCGCGACGCTCGATCGACTTCGGTGCCAACGCTATCCACATATCCAGCGCGTCGCTCGGCGATAAAAACCCTGGCGTCAACGCAAGCGTACAATTCACAGTCGGCTACACCTGGTGGAAGTAAATGAACATCGCTTACAACAGCCAGTGCACCGGCAAGAACTTACTGCGGTCATGAACTCCGAATCCATCATCGAGTGCGTCCCAAACTTCTCTGAAGGTACCGATCCAGCCAAGGTGAGCAAGATCGTTGCGGCCATGCAGGTCGAAGGCGTCCGTCTGCTCGACTGGTCGCTCGACACAGCGCACAATCGCTCGGTCGTCACCATTGCGGGCTCGCCCGACGCGGTCGTCGAATCCGCTGTCCGCGCCGCTGGCAAAGCCGCGGAGATCATCGACCTGACCAAGCAGCACGGTGTGCACCCACGCATCGGCGCCGCAGACGTCATCCCCTTCATCCCGGTAAGCGGAGCCTCCCTTGCGGACTGCGCCCTGCTTGCCCGCAACGCTGGCCTGCTGATCTGGCGGCGTTACGGCATTCCTGTTTACTTCTACGGAGCTGCTGCTGCCCGCCCCGACCGTGTTCAGCTCGAGGATGTCCGTAAGGGCCAGTTCGAAGGCCTTCGGGACGCCGCTCGCCGTGATGCAGCCCGCAGACCTGACGTCGGTGGTCCCGAACTGCACGAGACCGCGGGAGCCAGCGCCGTCGGAGCCCGCAGCTTCCTGATCGCTTACAACGTTCACCTGCGTGATGCGGACGTCACTGCGGCCCGTGCCATCGCTCGGGACATCCGCGCCTCGAATGGCGGTCTCCATGGTGTCAAAGCTCTCGGAGTGCTTGCCAATGGACGTGCTCAAGTCAGCATGAACATTACGGATCACCGTACGACACCGATGCGCAAGGTTTACGAGCGCATTCTTGAGTTGGCCAATCGTCACGGGGCAATTATTGAGGATGGAGAGTTGATCGGTCTCGTCCCTCAGGACGCTTACGAGCCTGATGCGGAGTGGGCGCGGAATATTCCGAACTTCGATCCGGCGTTGAAGGTGCTTGAGCGCCGGCTTGAGCATCCGCTCGATTGGCTCAAGGCGTGACCATGGCGAGTATTGAGTGACATTGAGGGTCTGAGTTGGTTGCAAATGCCTGATTGAGGAGGCTTTCACCCAACGTTCTCGGACTCCATACGTCCAAAGTGGCATAGGCAGACACTTGCCTGTAGCTGTTATTCACGGAAGAATAGAAGGGTTGGTCCGCTAAAGCCTGGATCAAGGAGTTATTTCATTGCGCATTCTTACCAAGTCGTTCCTCCCCGTTGTAACTCTTGCTCTCTCCGCAGCATTCTGTTCGGCTGCGCAGCTCTCTGGTGACGCTAAGGCCGCAATACCGCGCGATATCCAGCAGCTCATCGTTGTGGACTATCGGGCGATGCAGAACTCGTCGGCTGCGATGGAGCTCAAAGACCGTGTTCTGCCACCTGAGCTCAAGCGGCTGGAAACGGCGCTGAAGACGTCCGGCTTGAAGGTCGATCAGGACACAGACCTACTTGCGTTTGCTGCCTTCCATGATGCTGGCGGACAAGGAACCCGCATCGTGGGTGTTGCGCAGGGACAGTTCCACACGCGCGACATTCTCGCCAGCTTCACCAAGTCGAAGACCAAGCCTGTAATGTTGCGCAACAACAGCATCTATCCGATGGGCTCGAATGGCATGAGCGTCACCTTCGTTAACCAGACGACGATGGTGTTCGGCGATCGCGATGCTGTGAAGGCGTCGCTCGATGCGCGGGACGGAATCACCAGCAGCTTCCTGAACAACAGCGACATGATGAACGAGATGATCGCGGTGGACACGAAGACGATCTGGAGCCTGCTTGACCAGAAGGGAACGCAGACCATGATGCGCAGCGTTCTAGGCGATGCGGCTCAACTGGCTGACTATGACACAGTTCGCAATCGAATGAAGAGCAGCCGCTACACCATGGACTTCCAGAATGGCGTGAAGTTCGAAATGGCGGTGGTTACGTCTGATACGATGACTGCGGCGACTGCGGCGACGTTGATGAAGGGTCTTTCGATTATGAAAAAGACCTCGGGAACGCCACTCGAAAAGTCGGCGCTGGATCAAACGACGATCGACTCGAACTCGGGAACGCTGACAGTTTCCTATTCTTCTTCGGATAGCCAGTTTGTGAGCTTGCTTACCTCACCACTGTTTCAGTCAGTTGTGAAGTAGTACTTCAACAACGTACGAAGGTTCGTTTCAGGAAAGAGTCCCGGGTGATATACCCGGGACTTTCCTTTTTAACTCTCTATCTCAGGCTACGGCCAGCAGGGGGAGCACTCGTGGCTTTAACCTGATCGGCGGTGAACGGCTTGCAGATGTAGCCCTTGGCTCCTGCTGCGATAGCGCGGAGGACGAAGGGCTCACTACCTTCGGTCGTGATCATGATGGCTGGGACTCCAGGCGCGAGGTTTCTCGCTGCGGCGGGTCTCCAGAAACTGCAGGCCGTCCATCACAGGCATGTTAATGTCACTGACAATGAGTGAGAGCTGGCTGGAGGCACCGCTGTCGTTTCGAAGAATCTGGAGGGCCTCTTCACCGTTTGAGGCCTGGAGGACCTCGGAGAGATCGAGGCCAGCCTGCCGTAGTGCCCGTTCGACTACCTTCCTCATGACTGCCGAATCATCAATAATTAGAGCTCGCAACCTGTCCTCCAATGTTTCGTGTGGTCTATTGCTTGTATCGGCGGTCAAGGGGAAGCCTTGAGGAAGCGCCCGGCGCGAGGGTGTCCCCCCCGTACATTTTGCGCAAAGTATTCTATCGACAATGGTTAGGTCCGGACCTCGTGTGTCATCGCCGATAGAAGTCTCTTGAATCAAGGGTTTTATGAATGTGGTTCCAGTAAAGTATTGATATCATTGGATTAAATCTAAAAAAGAAAAGCCCCGGTTGGTATCCGGGGCTTTTTCCATCTCTATATCCAGTATCCAGTATAGCTAATCGGGGTTAATTAAATGCCATAGGGATGTGCTTTGGTTGCAATGAGTTAGATTGGTTTGGGGCTTGACAAGATTTTTAGGGCTTTCCGCCGAGTGGAAGGCAGACTTCAAGAGGTTGAAGCCCATTGAGGTTAACCAGTTTTGTCATTACTAATCGGACTTCGGCGCATAAATTATTCTCAATAAGTGTTAAGCCCCGTTATTGACAGTTGGCAAATGAACTTGCCGAACACCGAAACTCTGCGGAACAGCGGTTGAGTCTTCTGGGGCGTAGAGACGCAATTGGTAAACGCGAGCGTTCTCGAGATTGAACCAACTGCTGGAGAGACGTCCGCGGTGATGCTGGCCGCGACATACTGCCGAGGAGTCATCATGATCGAATCTTCTGATTTTCGGATTGCGAGAATGCCGCTCAACCACGGAGCCGGCCATATGCCCGCACTCGGGTTTGGCACCCTGATTCCCGATGCAGCCGTGACGATAAGTGCTACCAGAGACGCGCTGGAAGCTGGATTTCGACACTTCGATTGTGCGGAACGATACCGGAACGAGCGCGAGGTGGGCGAGGCGTTACAGGAAGGACTTGCCGCTGGAGGGATCGCGCGCGAGGACATCTTCGTCACCACAAAATTGTGGAATACCAATCATCGGCCGGAGCGCGTCGAACCGGCTTTCGAGGCGAGTCTGGACAGACTCAGGCTCAACTATCTGGATCTCTATCTCATTCACACTCCGTTTGCGTTTCAACCGGGGGACGAGCAGGATCCGCGGGATCAAAACGGCAATGTCCTTTACGACGGCGGCGTGACTTTGCTCGACACGTGGAGGGCGATGGAGAGTCTCGTGGACCACGGCAGATGCCGGGCCATCGGACTGTCGGACATCGGCTTGAACGAACTGTCGCCCATCTACGAATCGGCGAGAATCAAGCCAGCCGTGGTACAAGTCGAAGCACATCCGTATCTGCCGGAAACGGAGCTTCTGGAATTCTGCAAGGAGAAGGGCATTGTGTTTTTGGCTTTCGCGCCGTTGGGTCATGGAATAAGGCCGGGGCCGCTCGAAGATCCAGTCATTTCGGCAATTGCCGCACGAGTTGGAAAGACGCCGGCACAGGTGCTGTTGGCATGGGCGGTGCAGCGTGGCACGGCTTTGCTTACTACGCCCAGGACTGCGGCCCGCGCGAGAGAGAATTTCAACATCTCCGCCCTTCCGGAAGACGCGTTTGACGAAATCAATCGCATTCAGACCAGACAGAGGTTCAATGAAGTGGTGAAGACCGGCAGCCCGGGTTTCATTCCGCGAGGTAAATCAACATAAATCCGGATAGCACAGGGAGTGGTTCCATGCAAGACGAACAAATACGTGAAGCCCTGAATAAGCACTGGCAGGCGTCGGCAGCCGGCGATGCAAACGCGGAACACGATATTTACGATGACGATGCCATTTGTGATTATCCCCAGTCGGGCGAACGAATTCTCGGGCGAAGCAATTTGCAGGCCTTGCGGAGTCATCATCCAGGCAAGCCGTCGGGTTTCAACGTCAAGCGAATTCTCGGAAAAGGTGATCTCTGGATCACGGAATACACAATCACCTACCAGGGGCGACCAGCATACACAGTGAGCATTATGGAGTTCCGCAACGGTAAGGTCGTGCACGAGACACAGTATTTCGCGGATCCTTTCGAGGCGCCGGCCTGGCGGAGCCAATGGGTTCAGCGGATGGCGTGATACCGCATTGAGGCGGCATTGTCTCCAGGCGCTACGCGTCTTTCGCGACCCATCTCTGCGGGCCTCCTGTCCACGGTTTTCTATAAGTACAACTACAAAAGCAGATCCCTACGGGATGACAAACAAGAACGACAAGAACAAGAACAACTACGACAACGACAACAACCGGCAATAACATCGGCATAGTGAGTCTATTCGTTAGGGTGCTCTAACCAGATGTCCTTTTGTTTTGGCCGTGCAGGTGCATATGGTCTGGGCATGGATAGCGGACTTTATGCGGCTTATACGGGATTGATGGCGCGGACACAGGCGCTCGATACTGCGGCCAACAATCTGGCTAACACGGGAACGAGCGGATTCCGCGCGCAGAGAGACTACTTCCGTGGCGTCTTTGCTGGCGGTCTCGATCGAAACGCTCCAGCTGACTCGCAGGTGGGGGAGTCGGTGAATGGTTTTGGTGTGCTGGGTGGCAACAGGCTGGATATGGGGCAGGGACAGCTTGCGGCGACGGGCAATCCGCTCGATCTGGCGCTGGAGGGTGAAGGATTCTTTGCGCTACAGACGAAGAATGGCTTGACCTATACGAGAGACGGATCGTTCCGGCGTTCAGCCACGGGTGTGCTCGAGAGCAGCCTGGGCGAACCGGTGATGGATGTGAATCAGAAGCCGATCACCATTCCGACGGGGACTGTACGTATTGCAAGCGATGGGAGTGTGTCGGTGTCGACGCCGGATGGCAGCGTTGTCGTGGGGCAGGTGGGTGTGTTCACCTTCGCCAACACCGCGACGTTGACTGCGGATGGAACGAATCGCTTTTCGGCTGGCGGCGCGAAGGCTGTTGCCGGTGATGCCTCGGTGATGCAGGGATCGCTCGAGGGAGCGAACGAGGATGCGATTCACGGCACGATGCAGCTTGTGCTGGTGCAGCGTCAGGCAGAGATGATGCAGAAGGCGTTGAGCGTCTTCAATAACGAATTTGATAAGACAGCGGCTGAAGAGTTGCCGCGGGTCTGACAACGGGATTTGAGATGTACGCGGAGTTGCTTTTGACAGGCTTCGCCAAAGGAGGAAGTAGCGATGATTCGAGCTTTGTATACGGCTGCAAGCGGGATGAGCGCACAACAGGCCAATCTGGATACGGTGGCGAACAACCTTGCGAACTCGGCTACGGCCGGGTTTCGACGGCGCAGATTGCAGTTTGAGGACATGATCTACCAGAACATGATTACGCCGGGGTCGGCGCAGAGCCAGCAGACGGTTTCGGCGGGTTTGCAGATTGGCCTGGGAACGCGAGCGGCGGCGACCGAGATGGTAATGACTCAGGGCGACTTCAACCAGACGGGCAACACGCTGGACCTTGCGATTCAGGGGGCGGGATTTTTTCAGGTGTCGATGCCGGATGGATCGATTGCGTATACGCGGTCGGGAAATTTTCACATGAACAACCAGGGGACGATTGTGACGACGGACGGCAATACAGTGCTGCCGGCGATCACGATTCCTTCGAATGCGACGGCGGTGACGATCTCGCAGTATGGCGTGGTGACGGCAACGATTCCGGGGCAGACAGCGGCGGCGCAGTTGGGGACAATTCAGTTGGCGATGTTTGCTAATCCGGGCGGGTTGAGTTCGGTGGGGAGCAATTTGTTTGTGCCGACGGGGTCGTCGGGGAATGCGATTACGGATGCTCCGGGCGGGTCGAGCGGAATGGGCACGCTGCAGCAGGGATATCTGGAGAACTCGAATGTGGATGTGGTGCAGGAGTTTGTGCAGATGATTCTGGCGCAGCGTGCGTATGAGAGCAATTCCAAGGTGGTACATGTGGCCGATGACATGTACTCGCAGATCAACAACATGATCCGGTAAGGACGAGTATGAGATGGAATTTATCTAACCGAGTCGCGGTGTTGAGCTTCGGGGTGCTGTCAATGACGTATGTGGCGTCTGCGGTTTGTGCGAGCACGCCGACTGCTGCGGTGCTTCATGATGAGACGAACGGCGGGCAGGTCATCGAGGGCCATGATGGATATCGTGTGACCTCGGTGCGCTGGGATCCTGTGCTTCGGCAGGAGTGGGCCATGGTGATGCGATGCGGGCATCCTGAATGGCCTGAGATCGCGCTGCCGACACAGGTGTCGAGTAGGGTGTTGAATCATGAGGCAGAAAAGACCTTGGTGCGGACTATGGCGCCTGTGGTGCGGGCGGGCGATAAGGTTCGGCTGTGGGGGCGAGAAGATGCGCTACAGATTGAGACTGTTGCTGTTGCGGAAGACAGCGGCGGCATGGGTGAACGCATACGAGTGCGACTGGCGCGGCCGGGTATGGAGAGCCAGGAACGGCAGATGTTCGGGGTTGTGCGCGGACCGGCGGACGTGGAGATGCAACGGTGAAGAGAAGAGCTAAGGCAAATTACTGGGTTAGATTGTGCGGATGGTTTGCGGCTGGATTGCTGTTGCTGGCGGCATCGGCGCTATGGGGGCAGGAGGGTCAGAGCAACATCCGGGCAAGGGTGTTGGGGCAAGAGCCGAATGTTGCATCGAGTTCGCTGAAGGCATATCTGGAGCGCGTGCGAGCGGACAACTCCAATGTGCAGGCTGCGGCGGGATCTATATGGACGGATAGCGGCAGGCTGACGCGGATGACGACGGATGTTCGGGCGATGCGCCCGCATGATTTGATCTCCGTGGTGGTGTCGGAGAATCTTGCAGCGTCGACCGATGGAACCGTGAAGAATTCGCGGGCATCGAATGCCAACTCGCAGATATCGAGTTTGTTCGGGCTGTTGCATGCGGGCAATGCGATGCAGAATCTGGTCAATCAGAACTCATCGTCGGGATTGAATGCACAGGGTACAAGTGCGACAACCTCGAGCCTGAGCACGACGATTGGCGGCCAGGTGATCGAGGTGCTTGCGAATGGAACGCTGGTGATCGAGGCGGCGCGGCAGGTGGAGTTTAGCCAGCAGACGCAGACGATCGTGCTGCGCGGACTGGTTCGGCCGGAGGATATCTCGCAGCAGAACCAAGTGCTTTCGACGGCGATATCGAGCCTGGAGCTTGAGGTTCGTGGCAAGGGAATTGTTTCGGACTATACACGGCGGCAGAATGCACTGGTCAGGTTGTTGCAGCGGGTTTTGATCTTTTAGGTGAGGAAGTATGCAGTTTTTGCGGAAGATGAGCGAGGTAATGATGGTGCAGGTGAAGGACGGCGTGAGTTTGATCGAAAAGACTTTTGTTGTTGGGGTTCTGCTGCTTTGCTGTGTCGTGGGCTTTGCGTCGGATGCTTCGGTTTTGGCTCCGCGTCAGGCGCGCGTAAAAGATATCGCTTCCATTGAAGGAATTCGGGATAACCAGCTGGTTGGATATGGGATCGTGGTGGGTCTCGCAGGTACCGGCGACAGCCAGCAGACCAGCTTCCCGACACAGACACTGGCGGCGACGCTGCTGCGAATGGGAGTGAGTGTGCCGGCGGCTTCGATTCGAGTGCAGAATCTTGCGGCGGTGTTTGTGTCAGCTACGCTGCCGCCGTTCGCTCGACCTGGAACTAAACTAGATGTGACGGCATCTTCAGCGGGAGATGCGAGGAGTCTTGAAGGAGGCTTGTTGCTGATGACTCCTTTGTATGGGTCGGACGGCAAGATTTATGCGCAGGCGCAAGGACCGCTGGTGGTTGGCGGGTATTCGGTGAGCGTGAATGGGAATGTGAAGCAGCTGAATCATCCGAATACGGCGCGGATTCCTTTTGGCGCGGCGGTAGAGCGAGGGGTTCCGCTGGATTTGGAGGGGAGGAACCGGTTCTCGCTGCTGCTGAATGATGCGGACTTTCGAAGCGCGGAGGCGATGGCTCAGGCGATCAATCATGAGTTGGGACGATCGGCGGCGCGGGTGCTTGATAGCAGACGGATTGATCTGACGGTTGCGAGCGGCGAGGAGGTTCCGGCACTGCTGGCGCAGGTGGAGTCGATCGAGGTTCCTTTGTTTCCGCGGGCAAAGGTGATCGTGAATGAACGCACGGGGACTGTGGTGATTGGTGGGACAGTGGTGTTGCAGCCAGTGTCGATTTTGCATGGCGGGCTGGCGGTGAATGTGGTAAGCGATTTTCTGGTATCACAGCCGAATGCTTTTTCGAGCGGGACGACACAAGTGACGCAGCAGACGCGGGTGGATGCGCAAGATAAGCCGGTGAACAGAATTGAGTTGAAACAAGGCGCAACGGTCGATGATCTCGTCCGGAGTTTGCAGACGATCGGAGCTTCGGCCAGGGATGTCATTTCGATTCTGCAAGCGATGAAATCGGCTGGTGCGCTTGAGGCGGAGATTGAAGTGTTATGAAAGTTACTATGGAATCTTCTGTTCCGGTTTCGAGTGTGATCGGTGGGCAATCTGCGAGTGGGAACAATGTGCAGAGTCGGGCGAAGTTGGCTGATGCGGCGCAGCAGTTTGAGGCCATGATGTTGCAGGAGTTGTTGAAACCGATGCGCACCGGGCAAGACAGTTGGGGCGGCGAAGAGAAGAGCGATGACGGTGGCGAGGACACGATGAGCAGCTTTGGGACCGAGGCGGTGGCCAAGGCAATTTCTAAGGGCGGCGGGTTCGGCATTGCGCGACAGATTATTCGACAGGTCTCAGTGGAGCATGAGAAGGATTCCAAAAAATAATTGGGTTGGGTACTAAAGTGCACTGATTTGACGCCGATAGATTCAAGTAACGGAGGAAGTTGAATGAGTTATTCAAATGAGATCGGTGGGTATCAGACTGTGAACTCGATCGCGACATTGGGAACACCGCAGTTAAATACGACGGGGGCAACGCAGCAGAACGAGGCTCTTTCCGCGGGCCCTGAGCAGACAGACCAGGCAAGGCTCAGTTCGATGGGGGGCCAAGTAGCGCAGGCGCTCGGGGAATCGGACGTGCGGATGGACAAAGTCGCAGCGTTGCAACAGGCGATTGCCAATGGGAGGTACAGCGTCCCGTCTGAAGATGTCGCCGGTAAGATGATCGATTCTTTGCTGGAGTAGCGAAGGCTGGATGATTTATGACGACTGATCAGGTACTGACAAATTTGCTGGAGGAGGCGATTGCGGCTTTGGCGATGATGGACGCGGAAAAGCTGGAGGCTTTGGGCGAGAGGGTTGAGCTGCTGTCGGAGATCAACATCGTTTGCAATCAGGACAAAGCAACGAAGGCGTTTACGAAGAAGCGCGTGCTGGAGATATTGCTTGAGAGCAGTGAATCGAATCTGCGACTGCTTGAGCGGCTGTATATGAGGGGAGCAACTATCCAATGGCAACACTGACATCATTGATCGACATGTCGCGATCAGCGCTCCAGGCTGATCAGGAAGCACTTAACGTAACTTCGACGAATGTAGCGAATCAGAGTGTTTCGGGCTATACGCGTGAGGTCGCAGTGTGGCAATCGAGTGACCTGGTGACGATCAACAGCAACACGTATAGCACGAACGGTAGTGCGACTGCTGTCTCGCAACGGGACAGGGTGCTCGAACAACGAGTACAGACACAGACGCAGACGCAGGCACAGAGCGAAGCATTTGAGACAGCGTTGAAACAGATCCAGAATGTATTCGGATTAACGTCGACGTCAACCTCAGCGGCTACGACTGATATCGGCTCTGCGATGAACTCATTTTTTGGATCGCTCTCGTCGCTCGAGAGCAGCCCTGCTGATGCGTCGACGAGGCAGAGTGTACTCGCAGCAGCGCAGATATTGGCGTCAGCCTTCAATACAGCTTCCAATCAATTGGCTCAGGTTTCATCGAGCCTCGACCAGCAGGCAGGAAGTATTGTTGGCCAAGTGAACAACCTGACGACAACCATTGCATCTTTGAATCAGCAGATAGCCAGCGTAAGCCCGAGCCAGGATGCGGGAGTTCTGGAAGACGAACGGCAGGCCGCGATCGCTCAGTTGTCACAATATGTTGGGCTGAACCAGATATCGACAGAGAACCATGGGATTACGTTGACGACCAGTGATGGCGCAGTGCTGGTGGCGGGCAACCAGTCTTATGCGATGAGTACGGCTCAGGCGTCGGGAGTGACGCATATCCTTGCCGGGCCTAACGGACAGGATGTGACTGCAAGCCTGACGGGGGGCTCGTTAGGAGGTATTTTGCAGGCCAGGGATCAGGAGTTGCCTGGCTTCGTGAATACGCTCGACAGCCTTGCCTATGCGATCGGGACGCAGGTGAACCAACAGAACGAGCAGGGCCTGGATGGGAACGGGAATCCCGGACAAGCTATCTTCACGCTTCCTGGTAGTTCAAGCGGCGCGGCGGAATCGATTGCGGTAGCTACGACCGATCCGCAAGCGATCGCATCTACAGCGGTCGGCGAGGGATCGACTAGGAATGCGAACGCTACGCTGCTGGCGGGACTGTCAACGGCGAACATCGTCGGGGGCGAGACGGCTTCGACTTACTATGCGTCACTGCTGTCGCAGATTGGGAATGCTGTGTCTGGAGCAACTACCGACAATACGGTGCAGCAGGGGATGCTCACGCAGTTGACGTCTCAGCGCGATGCTCTCTCTGGTGTGTCGCTCGATGATGAGGCGGCTAACTTGACGCAGTATCAGCGGGCTTATCAGGCGGCCGCGAAGGTGTTCTCGGTTGCCGATCAGATTATGGCGAGTGCGCTCAATCTTGGTGAGCAGACGACGGTCTCGTAACAGGCGGCGATGAGCTGCTGTCTCACGTGTACGTCAAGAGAAGAAGGAGGAGTTGCTTGAGGGTAGACCCTAATTTTGTCACGAATCTATCGGGTGCGCTGGATCAGTCTCAGAGCGTGGAGGCGAATCTGACCTCACAGCTATCGAGCGGGTTGCGGGTGATATCGCTGGCTGACGATCCAGTGGCGGCGGCGCAGGCCTCGATGATCGGCAGCGCGATTGCGCAGGAGGACAACTATGTCCAGACTGCGACAAGCGAGAGTTCGATGCTGCAGGTGACGGACTCCACGCTGGGTGAGGTGGTGACGCAGCTGACGTCGGCCGTGAGGCTGGCGGTGCAGGGTAGTAACGGAACGACAAATGCGGCGAATCTGTCGTCGATTACCCAGCAGTTGACAGGGATTCGCGACCAGGTGCTGTCGCTGGCGAATACAAGTTATCAAGGAAGCTATCTGTTTGCCGGCAGTCAGGGATCGACGCAGCCGTTCACGTTGAATGCGTCGACCTCTCCTGCGACGGTAATCTACGCGGGCGATACGGATGTACAGTACGTGACGACACCAAGTGGACAGAAGATCCAAGTGAATCTTCCGGGTTCGAGTATCTTTGGCACGGGAACCACCGGGGTGTTAGGAGCTTTGAACCAATTGATTGCGGATTTCTCGAGCGGTACGGCTGCATCTACTTCGGCGGTCGATAGCTCGGTACTGACGGCGTCGATTGGGCAGTTGTCGCAGCAGCGGAGCACTCTGGATTCCTCGCTCAGCCGGTTGCAGGCGACGTGCACGTATGCGCAGACAGAAGAGGCCCAATTGAAGGCGCAGCAGAGTAGTCTGGTTGCTTCCGATACGGCGTCTGTGGCGACGCAGTTGAAGTCTGCTGAAGTGCAGAACGAGGCTTTGATGAATGTGATGACTTCACTGGAGAAAACTAATCTTTTCGATTATTTGAAGTAGCAAGAGTGCTTGCTGACCGTGTTCGCCGCCGCGTTGACTTGCTTCGGATTCCCGGGAAAATGAATTCGTGCGTTAGCGAAACGGGTCACCGTTCATTCGCTCTATCCACAAGTGCAAGCAGTGCGCTTTCTCTATACTTAGAGGTATGGTCGAAGGGATCAGGTTTCTGTGGAATGCAACGCGGGGCGACCGGCTGAGGCCGTGGCGTAGCCCATATCTTCGCTGGCGGCTCGAGACTTACTCTGGGCAGCGCGCTGAGACGGTTGGTGCGCGCGATTTCTGGAATCTTTTCTGGAGAGAGAAGCGGCAACTCTTCCGGTTCCTGCGGTGGACCGGGGAGATCAAGGGTTACGCGGGATCGAATAAGGAACAATAAGGATGCGGTCAGGCCGGATGCTGCCTGATCATGCTATGTTGCATAGCGTAGCGAAGGAGAAATGATGAGCGAGTGGGTGAAGTTGAATGCGAATGATGGGCATATCTTGAGCGCGTATGTTGCGCGCCCGCAGAGCGAGCCAATCGGTGCGCTGGTGCTGATTCAGGAGATCTTTGGTGTGAACGGGCACATTCGTAGAGTTGCGGATGCATTTGCCGGCGATGGGTTTCTCGTAGTCGTGCCAGCCTTGTTTGATCGGTATGAGCAAGGAGTGGAGCTCAAGTACGAAGGTGAGGATGCCAAGCATGCGTATGAATTGATGGGGAAACTGCGGCCCGAGACGGCGTTGCTGGATATAGCCGCAGCTTATGGATTGGCGAAGGAAAGTGGAAAGGGAATTGGTATCGTGGGGTTCTGTTTTGGCGGCTTGATGAGTTGGCTGACTGCAACGCGTGGTGAGACTCTGAAGATGCAGCCATCATGTTGCGTGGGCTACTATCCGGGCGGAATCGGGAAGTTTGCCGCGGAGGAGCCTAGCTGTCCGGTGATGTTGCATTTTGGAGCGAAGGACTCCCATATCGGCACAGACCAGGTAGGGGCGGTACGTTCAGCGCATCCTGAGGTGGAGATCTATGTTTATGAGAATGCCGGACACGGATTTAATTGCGACGCCCGCGTTGACTTCTATCCACCGGCGGCGGCTTTAGCGCGAGAACGCACATTGAAATTTTTGAAGACTCATATTGCGTAAGTTGTTTTTAAATAGCAGTTTTTGGGGCTTGGAGGGGTTGCTTTTATTGCCCCCGTTCGCTTGCGGTGCTATTCTTACATAGACACTAAGAGTGGACTAGAAGATCAGGAGTAGAAATAGCTGTGTTGGCATCCGCTAAAAAGACAGACATTATTGAGAAGTTCCGTACCCACGACTCAGATACCGGGAGTCCCGAGGTTCAGATCGCGATCTTGAGCGAGCGCATCGGCGAGTTGACGGAACACTTCAAAGCACACAAGAAGGACCACGGATCGCGCCGCGGGCTTCTGATGCTCGTGAGCAAGCGTCGCCGTTTGCTTGATTACCTAAAGAAGTGCGATGCCGATCGCTACCGCGAGGTTATCGGCAAACTGGGAATCCGCAAGTAAACGCATCGACTCCGGAGATACCGTACAAACCATGGAAGCACATACAGCCCGTCCTCATTCGGGTGGCAAACTTCGTGCAAGGTCGGACGAGACCTTGCGGTTGGAGTTGCTGACGATGGGCGGGGGAGTAGCCTCCGTTGTTTTTCGATGCTGGTCGATCCCAGTTGATCGTTCTATACCAGTGCAGTTCGCTTGTGGCTCAAAAGCCGCATAGCCGAGCTGCACTTTTTCGCGTCTGCAGAAGAGACGGCGCGTTCAAAAAGTTTCCATATATACCGAGTGATACGAGAGAAGAGAGGCAACATGAAGCAGGACGTTACAGTTGAGCTTGCCGGCGGCAAGCAAATTAAATTTGAGACGGGCCGGATGGCGAAGCAAGCCTCGGGCGCAGCGCTGACGGCAAGCGGCGACAACGTAGTTTTGGCAACGGCGGTGGCTTCGCCAGATCCGAAGGAAGGCATCGATTTCTTCCCACTGACGGTTGAGTACCGCGAGTTTACGTATGCGGGCGGCCGCATTCCGGGTGGGTTTATTAAGCGCGAGGGACGCCCTAGCGAAAAAGAGATTCTGACGAGCCGCCAGATCGACCGGCCGATCCGCCCACTGTTCCCAGAGGAGTTTCGGAATGAGACGCAGGTGGTCGCGTTTGTTTACTCCGCGGATAAAGAGAATGATCCGGATGTGCTCGGCATCAATGGCGCCAGCTGCGCGCTTGCTCTGAGCGACATTCCTTTCCATGGGCCGGTGGGTGCTGTGCGGATTGGGATCGTCGATGATCAGTTCGTCGTGAACCCGACATATGATGAGCGCGCTAAGAGCCTGCTGAACATCATGGTTGTGGGGACCAAGGACGGCATCGTGATGATTGAGTCCGGCGCGAAGGAAATTGCCGAGGATCGTGTCGTCGATGCCATCGAGTTTGCACACGGCGAGATCAAGAAGATCTGCGCTGCTATTGAGGATCTCGTCAGCCGTGCAGGAAAGACAAAGCGCGCCGTTACACCTGCCGAGGTTGACCAGGCTTATCTCGATGAGTTGACCAGCAAGATCGGTGCGCAGCTGAAGGATGCGCTTGACACGCAGAAGCATCCGAAGTTCGACAGCTATGCCCTGGTGAAAAACATCAAGGATGAGCTGAAGAAGGATCTGCCCGAAGGCGATGCTGCGGCGGCGAAGAAGCTCAGCAAGTACTATGAGGTGCTGCGCGAAAAGATCTTCCGCGATCAGGTTTTGAATGAGCGCATTCGTCCGGATCACCGGGCGTTTGACGAGATTCGTCAGGTCACGGTGGAGGTTGGCGTTCTGCCGCGTGTTCACGGCTCGGCGCTGTTCACTCGTGGAGAGACGCAGGCTCTCGTGAGTGCGACGCTGGGTACGACTGATGATGCACAGCGGTTGGAGAGCTATGAGGGCGAGCAGAAGCGTCGCTTCATGCTGCACTACAATTTCCCTCCGTTCTCGGTTGGCGAAGTGGGCAGGATGAGCGGGGTTGGACGGCGTGAAATTGGACATGGAGCCTTGGCTTCGCGAGCGATTGAGGCTGTGCTGCCGGCTGAGGATGAGTCGCCGTATACGCTGCGCGTGGTTTCGGACATTCTGGAGTCGAATGGATCGTCCTCGATGGCTACCGTGTGCGGTGCGTCGCTGTCTCTGATGCAGGCTGGCATCCCGATTAAGGGGTCGGTTGCTGGTGTGGCTATGGGGTTAGTGAAGGAAGGCGATAAGTATGCCGTTCTGACCGATATCGCGGGCGCTGAAGATCACTATGGCGATATGGACTTCAAGGTGGCCGGTACTCGCAAGGGTATTACTGCACTGCAGATGGACATCAAGATCATGGGGATTACGCCGCAGATTATGCGTGAGGCTCTTGAGCAGGCTCGGCGTGGACGGCTGTCGCTTCTGGACACCATGGATGCGACGATTGCGGGTGCTAATGAGGAGAAGTCCAAGTTTGCTCCACGGATTCATACACTGCAGATTCCTACCGACAAGATTCGTGATCTGATCGGGCCCGGAGGTAAGGTGATCCGGGGCATCATCGATGCGACCGGCGTGAAGATCGACGTCGATGATTCGGGTCGGGTGAATGTGGCTTCGAGCGATGCGGATGGTCTGGCGCGTGCGATCCAGATGATCACTGATCTGACTGCTGTTCCTGAGGTTGGTAAGACGTATCTCGGTAAGGTGGTTCGTTTGGCTGAGTTCGGCGCATTTGTCGAAATCTTTCCGGGAACGGACGGCTTGCTGCACGTCTCCGAGATCGCAGAGCATCGCGTGAAAGAGGTGAAGGACGAGCTGCGTGAGGGCGATCAGATTCTGGTGAAGGTGCTGGCGATCGAAGGTAATCGGATCAAGCTCTCGAGGAAGGCTGTTCTGCGTGAACAGCGCGCGAAGCTTGGTTTGCCTGACCCTGCGCAGGCCGGAGCTGAGGGAGCTGTTGCTGAACCGGTTGCACCGCGCGGACGCGCTGCTGAGGTTGCGGAACCTGTGGACGAGGATGATGAGGACTTCGACGAAGACGGCGAGGATGTTGCCGATGAGCCGAATTTCAATCGAGCTGAGACTCCTGTCGATGGGCAGCAGCCCAAGCCTCAGGCGAATGGTGGGCCGGGGGGACAGCAGCGTCGTCCTGGTGGGCGTCGCCGTCGCGGTGGACGTCGTCCGGGTTCGGGCGCTCCGCAGGGCGGCAGTAATCGCTAGCTCTTGCGAGTAATACCTAATTGAAAGGCCGCGCTGCTATGGCGCGGCCTTTCTGTTTCTGATTCCTGGTTAGCGCCAGCTTACTGCTAAGTGCCACCGCAGGTCGCGGGTTTTCGTCTTTTCGAGCACTTTGCAGTACTCCAGAAGCTCTGAGAGGACCTGTTCGCCCTCGGAGCCTAGCTGCTGTGGTTCGGCTTCGAGCGCCTGAACGAGAGCGCGTACTGTGACGAGTCCGTCGCCGGGTGAGTACCACTGCGGGGGAGGGAGGCGTTGCATCAGTTCTTTGTTGCCTGCGCCCTCCTCGATGAGGAGAGACATGGAGTTCTCGTCGGCGGAGAAGAATTCGATGAGCGGCCTCACGCCCTGGCGTAGGGCGAGCTTTTCGAGTGCGTCTTCGTGGCGCGCGAGGGAGCGGCCATTTACGAAGATGTCAAACCCGGGGTCTTCACCTTCGACCACGATGTACATTGATGCAGCCATTCTTCGCAGTTTACCTCCAAACCTCCTGTCGAAAAGCATCAGCGCAGTGACAACGGGGGAGCATCCTCCTCGATTCGGGCAAACAGAATCCATGCCGCCCCGGCTAAGAGCAGAACTGCGCCGACCAATAGCCTCGCTGTGATCTGCGGTTGCAGCACGACGTATCCCTCGATTACGGTGAAGAGCGGAATCAACAGATAGCGTGCCGACAGGCGGATTGGTGGCATCGCTTGCAGTAGCCAGATCAGCAATGCCATGTCAATCAGATCGACCAGCGATGCGATCGAGGTTAATCGATTCCATCTCCACACGAACGATCCGTTCGCGATGCAACAGATCGTCAGGAAGATCGCGTTTGAAAGCCCGATAACTATTACGGCATCCAGATACGCGACCGGCTGCAAGAGCCGGAAGATCCGTACACTTGCAATGCCGACCAGGAGGATCGCCAGAATCAATCCGACCAGCCTCAGGTCGCCCTGGAGTGATTCGGGTAAACCTACCGGCAGGAGTAGCAGGGAGCCTCCGAAGGCAACGAGTGCCGGGGTCAGGAACATGAATCCTACTCCGTCACTTCCGTTGGCCATCACCATGGCAACTACTGCCGGGACTGCCGCGAAAAGCGCGGATGTTCCCGTCTCGGTTACGCTGCCGCGTGCCCATCCGATGAGTACAACGGGCAATCCCAGCAGCCCCAGACTGACGAGCGACAACCTGGTCCAGATGGGTGCTCGCAGACGGGTGGATAGCCCACGTCCCGCGAACAGGAGTGCTCCGGTTCCGGCGATTCCGTATAGAATTGCCTGCTGCTCCGCCGCCGGAAGTGAGTTCGCGCCGGTGGGAATGATCCAGGCGGTTGCTCTCAGGAGGCAGAGCACGAGGAAGCCAGTCCCGATGATCTGCTTTCTTCCCACCGGTACCCCCCTCCCCCCATACTTTTAGCGCAAAGTCTTCAAAAATAATACTTTAGGTCTGGACTTAGGTCTGCATGAGGCTAGACCTGCGTCTTACAAAAGATAAAGCCCCAAAACGGGATAGATTTCATGCCACATCTATATCACTGATTCTTTTGTGGTTATCATGTTTTGTGGCTTGACAGCTATTTTGCGACTATTTGCGACGGAAACGCGGCGCTATTTAAGGGTGATCCCTCCCGTGACTTAAACAGCAGGTCCCCCTCGGGGATGACAAGCAAGAAAGGCAACTGCAAAAGCTGGCTGGGAAAGGTTCTACATTCCCACTCATCGCGATGAGACTGCGATGAATGGGGCACCCCGATCTTTTGGGCTGGGGGATGAAGGCAACGGCAACAGCAACAGCAGGTCCCCTTCGGGGATGACAACAAGAAAAGCAACTGCAACGGCAAAGCAACTGCAACTTCAAAAAAGCAAATTGCAACGCAAAAGCAAGTGAAACAGCAGATCTTTCGGTCTAGTGGCGGGTTTCGGTGCTGGCGGGGAGGGAGGCTGTGATGTCGCCTTCGGCTAGTTTGCGGTGAAAGAGGTCGAAGACGAGGTCGTAGAGGCGGTGGGCTAGTTCGGGGTCGTAGCGCAGGCCCTCGTCGCGCATGAAGGCATGGGCTCCGTTGACTTCGTGCCAGCTTAGGCGGGTTCCGAGTTCGTTGAGGCGGGAGAGGACTTTGAGGCGGCCTTCGAGGGGGATGTGCGGGTCCTGACGGCCCCAGATCATGAGGAGTTCGCCCTGGATATCGGCTGCGCGGTGGAGGGAGTCGTCGTGCATGCCCTGGCCAAGGCCGCCTTTGTGGATGTCGGTGGCGTAGAAGCAGGCGGTGGCGAGGACCTCGGGGTTCATAGCGGCGCGAAAGGCGAGATGGCCACCGATGCAGATGCCCATGGCTCCGATGTGGCCGGTGCTGTCGGGGCGGGATTTGAGGTGGTCGATAACGGCGCGGGCATCGGCGTCGTAGGCTGCGACGGGCTTGGCGGTTTTGAGTTCGTTGCCGCGGTCGGAGCCGGATTGGTCGTAGGCGAGGATGGTGCCGGCGGATTCGTACTCGTGGTAGATCTCGGGCATGGCGACGATGTAGCCGTGGCCGGCGAGCATGGCTGCCGTGCGGCGGATGGGGGCGGTAATCTGGAAGATTTCGGAGTAGAAGACGATGCCGGGGTAGCGGCCGGGGGCGGCGGGACGGACGATGTGGGTCCGCATGGGGCCGGTAGGGGTGTCGAGGGTGACGTACTCGTCGTTGATGATGATCATGCTCTCTCCGGTGGTGTCTGTGAGTAGGCTACATGATCGGTTTTTGGTGGGGATTTTCTTTGGGTTTTTGGCAAAAAAAGTGCCACCCTTCGCTTGTTTTGAAGAAGCGAAGGATGGCGATAAGTGAAGGAACAAGGGGACTAGTTGAAAAGCTTGCGGCGCAGGACCCCGGCGGCTCCGAGTGCTCCGGTACCGAGGAGCAGGAGGCTGCTTGGCTCGGGTACGGGGGACGGGTCGCCGTGGAGCGTGGTGCCGATGTTTGTGAAGAGGAAGGCATCGTCGTTGTAGTCGAAGTCGGAGGAGCCGTTGGGCAGGTCTTCCATGCCGACGTAGGTTCCAGTCGGAAAGATCGTCCCGCCGAGATCACCGCCGGCGAAGGCCGTAGTGTAGGCGTGGTTGGCTCCGTCCACACTGTAGGCAGCGTCGGAGGCGAAGAGTTGGCTGGTGGCGTAGTTGTAGAGCTCGAAGACGAGCGTGTCGCCGGCGTTGACGGGACCGAAGTCTGCGGTGGCACCGACGGCGGTGGAATGGTTGGCAAAGAAGTAGTTGCTGACCCAACCGGTGTTGACATCGATCATTCGGATGCTGTCGTCGTCGCCGGCGCTTTGGGAGACGAAGTATCCGGTGATGTTGCCGGTGGAGGCGGCGGTGAGGGTGGACTGCGAAGCGATAGTACCGGCGTTCGCGTAGGGGATGGTATCAGCGGCGGCAAAGGCAGAACCTGCAACGAGGCAAGCAAGTACAGCGAAGGACCTAAAAGACATAGAGAGGGCTCCTGTGAGACAACTTGCATATATGCAAGGGAATGGCCAATCACGGAGGGGTAGAAAGGCTGTTTTCGGGGATTTTTAGGCGAAGAAAGGGAAAGTATTTTCCCTTTGTGCAGAGAATGGGTAAGTTTTTTGTCCTGAAACGGAGAACAACAGGCTTACCGGCGAGTTTTTGGGTGTGCGATCACCGGATGGGTGAAGGGTAGGGGTGCAGGGGAAGGAAGAGGCTGAAGACGGTGCCGTGGTGCTCCCGGCTACGGACGGTGAGGCGGCCGCCGTGGCTGTCGATGATGTCCTTTGAGATCCAGAGGCCAAGGCCGGTGCCGGCCAACTCGCGAGTGGTGAAGAAGGGGTTGAATATCTTTTGGACGACTTCGGGCGTCATGCCGTGGCCGGTGTCGGCGAGGATGAGACGGACGCCGCGTCTGCCTGTGGGGGAGTGGGTTGCATCGTAGGCGCGGAGAGCGATTCGTCCGCCGGTTCGCATCGCGTCGATCGAGTTTGCGACGAGATTGCTGAGGACCTGGCGAATTTCGCCCTCGAAGCAATGGAAGAGGGACGGGGTGATATATCCGCGGTGAACGGTGATGTCGGAGTTGGAGAGCCGGCCCTGGTAGAGGGTGGTGACGGAGTCGAAGAGTTGGTGCGCTGTGACGGCGGTAGGGCGGGTACTTTGGCGATGGAAGCGGAGCGTCTGGGTAGTGATCTGGGAGCAGCGGACGACTTCGGCTTCGGCTAATGAGAGGTGACCGGCGACTTCTGGATGCAGGCTCTCGTGGGTGCGCGCGATGTAGATGAGATTGGTGATTGCTTCGAGTGGGTTGTTGATCTCGTGGGAGATAGAGGCGGCGAGGCGTCCGACGGCGGCTAGCTTTTCGGACTGGATGAGGGCGGACTCGGCGCGCTTACGGTGTGTGAGGTCGAGGATGAAGGCGGCGTTTTCGGTTTTGGCTCCGGTTTCGTCACGGATGCAGGTGGCGCCGACGAGAATGGGGATGCGGCGGCCATCGCGGGCGATGTTGACCTTCTCGTAGGGCTGGCAGATGCCGGTGGCTGTGAGTTGGCGGTCGGCTTCGGCGTCGAGGTGCGCGAACTCGGATGGGGTGAGGTCCTGCCAGCGCATGCGGCCTACAACCTCGCTTCTTTCGTAGCCGAGAAGCCTGAGCAGCGAGGGGTTCATGTAGGTGATGTTGCCGGCGGCATCCGCGATGGAGACGCCGACGAAGCTGGTTTCGATGAGACGGCTGAAACGGGCTTCGGCGGAGATTTGGGGCTGGATGTTGGTGGAGGTGCAGACCCAGCCGACGAGGGTGCCGTCCTCGAACATGGGGATGGCGTTGGAGAAGAACCAGTGGTACTCGCCGTCGCGGCCCAGGATGCGGTAGCGGCCTTCGAAGGGCTTGCCGAGGGGGACGCCTTCAGCCCACTGCTGGTAGACGATGTCGCGGTCGTCGGGGTGGACGCAGTTGATCCAGAAGGCCTCGCGGTCGTTGTCGACGATGTGGGTGCGGGGCCGGCCGGTGAATTCGAACCAGCGGGTATTGAGGAAGTTGATGGTCCCGTCGGGATCGGTGGTGCAGGCAAGTTGCGGTGTGCAGTTGAGAACGAGATGGGGATCGAGTGATGCGTTGGGCATAGTGCTGGCCGGTTTGCCGATTTTCGGGGTGAAGTCAGGCTACATGGATGGGGGAATTGTAGCTGAGTTGGTGGGAAAGGGAATTATCTAATGTGCTGGGAGGAATTTTGAGGTGGGAATCCCTGGATGCGGAGTTGGAGGCAGCGCACGGCTTCGCCGTAGTCGAGGAGGAACTCGCGGGGTAGGCTGTACTCGTGTGGCCAGGGAGCGGGGTGGGTGTGCCAGTCGATGGATAGCGCGGGTTGGGTTGTGTTGAAGGTGTCGAGGATGAGGGCGGTTCGGCCCAGGTGATTTGGGGAGCTGACTACTTCGGCTGAAGACCAGTGGTGTTGGTGCATGAGCTGGGCCGAGTAGTAGATGTTCTGGATGGTGTTGAGAGCCTGGGGTTCTTCGAGGATGTCGGAGGGTGGGACTCCCTGGGTTGCGGCGAGTTGGGCCATGGTGTGGGCTTCGACGAAATGGTTGTGGGCGGGGCCTCCGGTCATGATGAGGCGAGGGGCTATGCCGGCTTTGTATTCGCGGACACCTTCGAGGACGCGTTCGCGCTGCTCGGGGCTGGGGGTGCCGTCGGCGCGGGAGGGGGTGCCGAGGACGACGATGGTATCGAAGTGGGTCTGGGAGGTGTTATGGGTGGGTAGGGTGAGGTAGTTGCCGTAGACGACGAGGGCAAGGGTGAAGGCGATGAGGACCAGGGCGAAGAGAGTTCGTCGAAGGAGCTTCACGCAGATGAGAGTATCAGGGGAATGAAAATATCCTGTTCCATTTGAACGTATCAGGCCTCAGACTATGCCGAGGAGGGGACATGCGCGTGATGGAGAAGGGAGTGCTCGTCGCAATGCTGGTGTTTGCAACGATGGTGTTTGCAACGATGGTGGAGGCGAAGTCGCCGAAGCTAAATCTGCATCTGGTTCACAACAGTCCGCTGGAGATGCGGAAGGAGATGCAGATTGAGCGGCTGGCGGACAAGTACGACCTGACGAAGTACACGCTGACGAGGGAGATCCAGATTGAACAGGGTGGGATGGCGCATTCGAAGCCGGTGCTGACGCTGAATGGGCGGTTCATGGATGACGATGATCTAGCCCTGTCGCAGTATGTACACGAGCAGGGGCATTGGGAGCTGGGAAAGCATCCGGAGAAGATGCGAGCCTTGTTTGAGGATTTGAAGAGGACGTTTCCGGGGCTCCCGACCAGCTATCCGCAGGGAGGGTTCGGAGAACAAGACACATATCTGCATCTGCCGGACCTGATGCTGGAGTGGCAGGCGATGGAGGATCTGGTGGGAGAGAAGCGCGCGCTGTCGGTGATGAAGTTCAAAGAAGGAGACCACTATACGGCGTTGTACAAGACGGTGATTGAAAACCGCGAAGAGATGGAGCGAATTCTGAAGCGGTATGGGATTGCATGGTGATGGCCGGTCTCAGGCGATGGCTTGTTGTATAAGCGCGCCGATGCCGGCGATGGGAGCGAGGATTTCAGCAGGCAGACTGAAGCGGTGTTGAAGATATTCGGGAGAGTTGTAGCTTAGCCAAACTTTGCCGTCGGTGTCTTGCCAGGCGAGGGCTTTGAGAGGGAGGTCGATGGCTGAGAGGGGCGCGGCCAGCATGACGGGGGTTCCGCCCTTTGGGTTGCCGAAGATGAGGAGTTGGGTGGGGGGCATGTGGAGGCCGGCGTTTTCGGCTTCGCCGCTGTGGTCTACGCGGGTGAAGACTTTTATGTTTTTGGCGTGGAGGAGGTCTTCGAGGCGGTCCAGGGTTTCGGGGACGGAGTAGGGGCTGGGGTGGGTGATGAGGCCTTCTGCGGTCGGCATCGCGCGCTCCTTGTGCGGAGTGTATCAGCGAGTGAGAGAGATGAGCCGCGGGGCGGTGGGGAAGAGGTCGGGGTGAATGGCGGCGGCGAGGTGGGTGAGGCCGGTTGTGAGAGCGGGGATGGCGGGGGTGTTGAGGAACTCGTCGGGGATGCAGTAGACGCGGTGATTGCGGACGGCACGGAGATGATGCCAGTTGCGCTGTTCGATGACACGGTTGAGGGGGACGCGGTCTCCGGCGCCACACCAGGCGAAGAGGAGGATGTCGGGGTCGGCGTCGGCGATGGCTTCGGGAGTGGTTTGTGTGCCGGGGGTGCCGACGAATGTGCCGCCGGCTGTGGCGATGAGTTCGGCGATCCAGGGCTGGGAGTGGATGAGAGGCTTGCCCCACTCTTCGCAGTAGACGTTGGGTTTTGGCTGGTTGGATGTGGTTTTTTGTGTGGCAAGGATGGTTTGCTGGAAGGTCTCGATGAGGGATTCGGCTTCGGCGGTGCGGTCTACTTGCCGCGCGATGAGGCGGGTGTCGTGCAGGACGTCGGAGAGGGTGTGCGGGGCTAGAGCGAGCAGGGGGATGCCGGATTTCAGGATCGCGGCGAGAGATTCGAGACGGTAAGGAACGGAGGCTATTACGAGGTCGGGGGCGACGGCTGTGAGTTCGTCGGTGGTGGTGGTCCAGGAGTCCTGGAGGATGGGGAGGTTGAGAGCGGCGAGGGAGGGGAGGGCTTCGAGGCAGTACTTGGTGTGGGCGCAGAGGGTGTCGAGGCGGTTGATGGCGGCGAGGGTTAGGGTGATTGAGGGTTGGAGGCTTGCTATTCTTCTAAGTGTCATTGAAGCCATGAGGTGCGTGTAGATGAAAGATTTAGTGGCGGCCTGCCTTCTGAATTTGAAAGGTGGGCGTGGTCCCCTGTCCTTCGATGATACGTTGGACTACTCCAGTTGAGGTGAGATGCGGGCCCACCGGCTGTAGGGATGAGTCGTATGGACGAACAAAGAATACGCGTCGACCCGCAAAAATTGCCTGACGAGTCGGCGCGATGGAAGTCACTTCAATTGATCGTTACATGCTGTAAGCCAGATAGCATCGGCCTAGGCGGCCATCTTCTGAGCCATCCTGGCCTCAACGGATTTCCGAATCAAGCGCCGTGTCCGTTCAACAAACGCATATTTATCCGCTAAACAGCTTTCAAGTAATACGCCGACGCCATAGTGGCCGGTTAAATCAGCTGCCGCTATCAACGCCGTGTACTCCGCAATGCGAAGGTGAGTCAATTGGGTGGCCTTTACCAAGATGAACAGGTGTTTTGCGGCCGGGTTTTGTATCTCGGCGAGCTCCTTGCGAAATTCATCGACAAAGAAGTCATGAAGGCGCGAACTACCCTTCATGGGTTGTGCGCCGATGAGCTTGAAACACTGGTCCTGGGTGGCAAGAACTTTCTCGGAGATGAAAGCCCGCGATTCCAGGGCCTCTTTAACGTCTGGATCGCCGGCAAGCTGGCTGAGTTCTTGATAGAACTTCGCGCTACGCTCTGTGCCTTGGCGAAGGTCGCTAAGTAGCCGTATGAAAAGTTCCTTTGAGTTTTGAACTGTCATGACGATGCTCCTTCTGTGGTTCTGTTGTTGGTTCTTTACGTTATGTGTTGTTCCTCAATAGCCTGAACGATAAACCCGCGTGCAGTAGCTTGTCGGTGATACAGGTCACCTCTCTCGAGGTGCTCCAGTGTCCGATTTCCAGTGCCATGCGCTGGGGCGAATTGATCTAGTGCAAGGTTTTCGCAGCCGCTTTATCTTTCGCGGCCGGGTTTATCAGAAATCGCAGGGGCAGATCTGCGGCTTTGCGAATGCCGATTCGGGGTGTGATTTGGATTTTGCCTGGGTGAGTTCCATCGTCTGCGATTTGAATGGTGGAGTTAGCTGAGGTCACGTCGATCCCGTTGTCCGTTTTGCGAGTGATGTCGAGGGCCTGGCAGAGGCGGCCGGGGCCTCCGGTGAGGAGTTTGGGTTTGGCGTGGGCGGGAAGACCGCGGAGTCTGGCCATTGTGTCGAGGCCTTCGATTGGATCGAGCGAGCGGATGAGTACTCCGCCTGGCTTCCCTTCCAGATGACAGGAGACGTTCAGGCAGTAGTACATGCCGTAGATGAAGTAGACGTATGCGTGTCCCGATGGGCCGAACAGGACGGCGTTGGTGGGAGTCAGGCCGCGGGCGGTGTGGGAGGCGGGATCGGCGGGACCGAGATAGGCTTCGACCTCGATGATGCGGCCGGTTAGGCGCTCGCCGTGGAGGTTGCGGATGAGGAGCTTGCCCAGGAGGGCTCGGGCGACGATCTTGGGGGAGCGGGAGTAGAAGGTTCTTGGGAGGAGCTTGGTGGTGTGACGGGTTTGTGGGGGTGCGCTCATATTTTTTGTGCTGATTTTTTTGCGACTTTTTTGGCGATGGTGAAGTGTGTTTTTGGCTGGGGTTTTTGAGAAAACGTGTCGTTGTTGTGGTGTTTTTGTGGTCAATTAGCGGTAAAAAGTGTGGCAAACGTGGTAAACGGACGTGGACTTTTCGGGAGCGGAAATCATGCCACTTTCGGCAACTTTATTTTTCCACAGGTTTGGGTGGCTTCACCTATTCGCGATTGGATTGGATGAAGGGGGCACGGCCGAGGATTATTCGTTAGGTTGGGGCGGAGTAGGATGCTATCTTCTTCGGGGAATGAATCCAGAGAAAGAGAGTATGCGATGAGTTTGAAGGGCGGTGTGGTGGATGTGGAGGAGATTCGGTTGGGCGGGATTGGGCTGCGGTTTTTGATTGATGGGCCTACGAGCGGGTCGGGCGTGACGATGTTTGAGATGACGGTGGCACCGGGAGCAGGGATGCCGGTTCCGCACCATCATGTGGGGTTCGATGAGACGGGGTATGGGGTGAGCGGGAGGCTGAAGTTCACGCTCGAGGGGGAGACGATCGATGTGGGGGAGGGGGATTTGGTGTGGGTGGAGCGCGGTAAGGTGCATGGATTTATGAATCCGTTTGATGAGCCGGCTGTGGTGCTTTGCACGATCACTCCGGGGGTGCTGGGGGCAGAGTACTTTCGGGAGATTCGTGAGCTGCTGGCAGGGGGTGGGCCTCCGGATCCTAAGGCGATGGGGGCAGTGATGTTGAAGTATGGGTTGGTGCCGGTGAAACCGTCGGCGGCTTAGAGGCGAGGTCCGGGAGAGAATGGTGGAAGAGAGATTGGTAAGGTTCGCGCTCGCGCGAATGTCCCACTCACCGCGATGAGACTGCGATGAATGGGGCACCCAGATTCACGCTGGGATTGGATGTGTGGCCATCTGCCAGAAATTTTAAGCGCGCAGAAACCCCGCAACGTTCATGTTCTTCAGGAGTCACTGAATAGTTTCTTCAGAACTGCTTTCGTTCCACAATTGTTTTTCCGCTTTATTGCTAGGTGCATTTTCATATAAGAGGGCTTGACGGTCTTTCCATGAAATATCGAAATCTTCTTCCCAGGGAAAACGATTTTGAAAATCAGGGCAGATGCATTGGAGAACTGGAAAGTCATCATTGCCGTAGTACCACAATGTCCTGAGCATGAGTCTATTGACCCAAACTTTCTCAACCGGTTTGAAAATGACATCAATGTCGTTGCCGATAAAGCCTTCAGTCCGCTGATTGACTTCCATTCGCTTGCCATCGAGATAATGTCTTCCGACTTCGTTGACAATGAACTGAGCAAGCCCCGCCGGAAAACCTGTAAGGATGATTTCCGGTTGTCCGTAGGTGTCAAAAAGTCCCGTCGAGTATGTCCAACCAAGTGAGCGGTCATCACCCGCAACGCTTATGATACCGACTCCATTTTCGCGAATGTGGCAAAGGGTTTTGTCGAATGATTCGTTGTCGTAATGGTTGAGACTAAGTTCCGCTAGTCGACTTGTTCGACGCCCTGGTGTCATGTGTTTAGCTAAGAAAAAACTCCTTTTGTGCGCGCAGCTCTCACGGTATCACGTAGCTTGGCGACGGTTTGTCAGGTTATCGAAGTGGGTGAAATGGGTTTGAAGGGATGTGGTGAGTATAGAGCGTCGGGGTCCTTCGACTTCGCTGCGCTCCGCTCAGGATGACGGGGGCGGGTCGGTTCGAGAGAAGAACTACTCAGGCAAGAGCAAAAGCGAACAACGGCTTGGCTGGTTGAAAGGTTCTAGCGGTTTCGGTGTGTCGATGCTTTCGGGGTCCTTCGGCTTCGCTGCGCTCCGCTCAGGATGACGGGGTGTTGGGTGGGGTGGAAACAGATAAAACGGGTGTCGGAGTGGATGGTTGTTGGTGGCGAAGCGTGCGATGTGACGGGAGAGCGATGAGCGCCGCCACATTGATTTGTATTTAGGGGTTCATCTTTTCGTGGGCGGTGATGAACTTCCAGCCCCATTGTTCGGCCAGGTCTTTGAAGTCTGGATTTAGGGTGCGGATCAGGTTTAGTTTCTTTTGTCGGCGCCAGCCTTTTAGTTGTTTCTCTCTTGCTATGGATTCGAGGATGCTTTCGTGGGCTTCGTAGTAGAGGAGGCGGGTGCAGCCGTGTTCTTTTGAGAAGCCTTCGAAGATGCCGTTTTTGTGTTGTTGTGCGCGGATGTAGATGTCGCTGGTTACGCCGATGTAGAGTGTGCCGGTGTGGCTGCCCATGATGTAGGTGTAGCCGGGCATTTTCTCGTCGCTTCCTTTTGGTGGTTTTGGTTGAGTGTAAAGTGATGGGGATTCGTGGTTGAAAGGTTCGAGCGGTTTTGGTGATGTCGATACCTTCGGGGTCCTTCGACTTCGCTGCGCTTCGCTCAGGATGACGAGCGTGGTGGGGGCATGAACAAAAAAGATAGGTGCGATAGCTTGATTGCGAGTTTAGCTGAAGAGGAATTCTTTGGTACGGAGTTCTTTTACTGTGTCGCGTAGCTTGGCGGCTTTTTCGAATTCGAATTTTTTGGCGGCTTCGCGCATGTCGGATTCTAGTTTGCCTATGTAAGTGTCTAGTTCTTGTTGGGTGCTGAAGTCGGGCATGCCTTCGGCTTCGTCGGTTAGGTCGGCGTAGTCGGCTTTGAGGATGCCTGCGAGGGTCATATCTGTGGAGCGGATGATGCTTTGCGGGGTGATGCCGTTTTCTTCGTTGTAGGCTTCCTGGATCTCGCGGCGGCGGTTGGTCTCGTCGATGGCTCGCTGCATGGAGTCGGTCATCTTGTCGGCGTAGAGGATGGCGCGGCCTTCGAGGTGGCGGGCGGCTCGGCCGATGGTTTGGATGAGGGAGCCCTGGGAGCGTAGGAAGCCTTCTTTGTCGGCGTCGAGGATGGCTACGAGGGAGACTTCGGGGAGGTCGAGGCCTTCGCGGAGGAGGTTGATGCCGATGAGGACGTCGTACTCGCCTTTGCGGAGGTCGCGGAGAAGCTTGATGCGCTCGAGGGTTTCGATCTCGGAGTGCATGTAGCGGCAGCGGACGCCGACTTCGGTGTAGTAGCTGGCGAGGTCTTCGGACATGCGCTTGGTGAGGGTGGTGACGAGGACGCGCTGGTTTCTTGCGGCTCGATCGCGGATCTCGGCGAGGAGGTCGTCGATCTGGCCTTTGACGGGGCGGATCTCGACGACGGGGTCGATGAGACCGGTGGGGCGGATGATCTGCTCGACGACTACGCCGGCGGATTTGGTGAGCTCGTAGGGGCCGGGGGTGGCGGAGACGTAGACAATCTGGCCGCTGCGGGATTCGAACTCTTCGAAGCGGAGGGGGCGGTTGTCTAGGGCGGAGGGGAGCCGGAAGCCGTAGTCGATGAGGTTCTGCTTGCGGGAGCGGTCGCCGTGCCACATGCCGTGGAGTTGGGGGATGGTGACATGGGACTCGTCGATGAAGATGAGGAAGTCGCGGGGGAAGTAGTCGAGGAGTGTGGGTGGGGGTTCGCCGGGGAGACGGCCGGAGAAGTGGCGAGAGTAGTTCTCGATGCCGTGGCAGTAGCCTACGGATTTGATCATCTCGAGGTCGAAGCGAGTGCGCTGGTGGATGCGCTGGGATTCGACGAGGCGGCCTTCCTTTTCGAGCTGGGCCTCCCACTCGAAGAGCTCGGCGAGGATGGTGTCCATGGCGGTGGTGCGGCGCTCGGGTTGGACTACGTAGTGCGATTTTGGATAGATGGGTAGGCGGGAGTACTTCTGCTTGACGCTGCCGAAGAGGGGGTCGATTTGGGAGAGGGAGTCGATCTCGTCGCCGAAGAGCTCGATGCGGTAGGCGTTCTCGTCGTAGGTGGGGTAGATCTCGATGATGTCGCCGCGGACGCGGAAGGTGCCTCGGCGGAAGTCGACGTCGTTGCGGTCGTAGAGGATTTCGACGAGGCGGCGGGTGATGTCTTCGCGCTTGATGCGCTGGCCCTTCTCGAGCATCAGAAGCATGCCGTAGTAGGCTTCCGGACTGCCGAGGCCGTAGATGCAGGAGACGGAGGAGACGATGATGGCGTCGCGGCGCTCGAAGAGGCTGCGGGTGGCCGAGAGGCGGAGCTTGTCCAGCTCTTCGTTGATGGTGGCTTCTTTTTCGATGAAGAGGTCGCCGGAGGGAATGTAGGCTTCGGGCTGGTAGTAGTCGTAGTAGGAGACGAAGTACTCGACGGCGTTGTTGGGGAAGAACTGCTTGAACTCGTGATAGAGCTGGGCGGCGAGGGTCTTGTTGTGGGCGAGGATGAGGGCCGGGCGGTTGAGCTCCTCGATGATCTTGGCCATGGTGAAGGTCTTGCCGGAGCCGGTGACGCCGAGGAGGACCTGGTCTTTTTCGCCGGCGTTGAGGCCGGAGACGAGTTCGCTGATGGCGCGGGGTTGATCTCCCTGAGGTTTGTAGGTGGTGGTTAGTTGGAAGTCCATCTACCCATAAGATAGTGGAAGTGAGCCGGAGGATGCGGAATGAGTGCAGCGACTGAGTTATGGCTGGTAAGGCATGGGGAGACGGAGTGGAGTCTGAGTGGGAAGCATACGAGCCGGACGGATATTGCGCTGACCGATCATGGGCGGCTACGGGCTGAGGAGTTGCGGGATTATCTGAAGGGGACGACGTTTGCGGCGGTGTTTGTCAGTCCGATGCAGCGGGCTCGGGAGACTTGTGCGATTGCGGGGTTTGGAGCGCAGGCGTTGGTGGATGATGGGTTGATGGAGTGGGACTATGGGGTTTATGAGGGGAAGACTACGGCTGAGATTCGGAAAGAGATTCCGGATTGGTCAGTTTGGAAGAATGAGATTGTTGGGGGTGAGACGGTTGAGCATGTGGGGGAGCGGGCCGATGGGGTGATTGCTCGGGCTTTGGTGGCTGCTCCTGCGGGGGGCAAAGTGGCGCTGTTTGCTCATGCGCATATTCTGCGGATTCTGGCGGCGCGTTGGATTGGGCTGCAGGCTCGTGGTGGGAGTCTGTTCGCGTTGGGGACGGGGAGCGTCAGTGTGTTGGGGTGGGAGCGGGAGACTCGGGTGATTGAGGCTTGGAATCGGGGGTTCGAGGGGTGACTGGCGTTCTCTATCGAAACGCTAGTTGAGGATGGGAAGGGAGCGCTACTGGTTGGAGTTTTCGGTCGGGACTTCCAGCGTTGCAAGTTCGATTTCTGCCTGGGTCAAGTCTGTTTGAAGCTTTCCAAGCCATTCCGCATGGTCAACTGGAGTGCCGTGGCAGGGGCGGCCAGCCTCCATTGAGTTCTGGCACTGCACAATCTCTTTGGTCAGGCGTTCCACCTTTTTGAGAAGATCCTGCTTTGTGATGTTGGCATCAACCATTCTTCTGAGACCGACTGCCACTGTGTTCTGCCTGAGCATCAGGTTCAGGAAAATCGGTGTCGTTGTCCTTCAACATCTCATCCTGATCGCGGTGACCAAGTTGACCAGCGAGGGAGCCATTATGAGGATCGCCCTTGGCGTTGGGCCTTGTCGCATTGCCTTCCTCCGCGCCTTTGCTCTTCCATGAGTTAGTCGAAGTGTTCTCCGGTATGTCGGTGACGCCTGGGCCCATCTCGTCTATGGCTTCAACTACGCTGTCATCGGTTGATGGGCGACCATCACGGACGCTCTCGGCACCGAGGGAGTTTTCGCTGCCAGCAGGCGCTGAAGGATCGATTGTATGAACGTCGTCTGCGCTTTCCCTGGATGTCTCGTGTTGGGGCGTGTTCATGATGTCCTCACCTTCTCTTGAGAGGTAGGATGCAGGAAACCGCCTTGGCAGGGAGGAGTGCTAGCTGTGGATAGGAAAGTGGGCTCTAGGACTATTGGTGTCTATGCCATTTTATTGAAATTGTATGGTGTTAGCTGATTCTCTCGCCTGTGGGCTTGATGGACTCGCGGCTTCGAGGGCTAGGATGTTTGCGGGCGCTGAGGCGTTGTGAGCGGTAGATGCCGTGGTGTCCGCTGAAGAGGTAGCTGGTGACGCAGGCGATGGCGGCGAAGGCTCCGGCTTCGGGGCCGAAGAGTTCGATGGCCATGAGGCTGGCGGCGATGGGAGTGTTGGCTGCTCCGGCGAAGACGGCTGCGAAGCCCATGGCTGCGAGTAATGATGCCGAAAGTGGGAGGATGTTCGAGAGGGCGTTGCCGAGGGTGGCTCCGATGAAGAAGAGCGGGGTGACTTCGCCTCCTTTGAAGCCAGCGCCGAGGGTGAGGCTGGTGAAGGCGAATTTTGCTGCGAAGTCGTAGCGCGGGAGATGCTGGGAGAAAGCAGCGACTATGGTGGGGATGCCGAGGCCGATGTATTTTGTCGTGCCTATGGCGAAGACGGCGAGAGCTACGAGGATGCCTCCGGTGAATGGGCGTAGGGGTGGGTAGGGTATGGTGCGCTTGAAGAGGGCGGAGATGGCGTGGGTGCAGCGGGCGAAGAGGAGGGCGGTGAGGCCGAAGGCTATTCCGGCGGCTATGGACGAGAGCATGGTGGTGGGATTGAGGGGAGATAGCTGCGTGACGGTGTATTGGGTGTGGTGGATGTGCCAGAGATGGGCTGTGGTGTAGTCACCGACAAAGGCGGCGAGGAAGCAGGGGAATATGGCGTCGTAGCCTACGTTGCCGATGGCGAGAACCTCGAGGCCGAAGACGGCTCCTGCGAGTGGAGTGTCGAAGACGGAGCCGAAGCCGGCGCTGATGCCTGCCATGAGGAGAGCTCGGCGATCGTGCTCGGAGAAGCGGAAGGGAAGGCGGCGGAGGAGGCGGGTGATCTGGTCGGCGAGGGCTGCTCCGGTCTGGATTGCGGTGCCTTCGCGTCCGGCGGAGCCTCCGAAGAGGTGGGTGATGGTGGTTCCGAGGAGGATGAGCGGGGTCATGCGGGCGGGGATGGTGGTGCGGGGGACGTGCGGGTCGGTGCTGATGTCGGTGTGGATCTCGTCGAGGATGAGGTTGTGACCGCCTTCGACGGAGCGGCCGAAGTAGTGGTAGATGAGGCCTACGGCTAGGCCTGCGAGGGGAAGGAAGCCGATGAGCCAGCGGTGGGCTTCGCGGGTGTCGGTGGCCCAGTCGAGAGAGAGGAGAAGGATGGCGGAGGCGGAGCCGGCGAGGAGTCCGACGAGAGTTGAGAGCAGGAGCCAGCGGAGGGTGTGGCGGATGATGGACAGGCGTTGGATGAGGGCGCGGAGTTGAAGCGGCAAGGGGCCTCCTACAGAGTCGTAGGAGTTATCAGCACCGGTTTTGGCCGGGCGGTTAAGGCGAACTCCATCACCTTGAGGATGTATGAGTAGAGTAGCAAGCGGTGGAGGAATGGGTCAAAAAAATGAGGTTTTGATTCTCGTGTTGGTTGTCAGTTGTGAGGTATCAGGTGTTGGGTATCAGGTATCTGGTCCCCCGGTACTTTAGTCTGCAAAGTCTTCGGAACATGAGGTTTAGGTCTGGACTTCCAGGGTGTACTTGTTCTGGAATGGCGAGGATAGAGCGCTGAGGTTGGGTGGTTTTTGTCAAGAGGCACTGACTTTTCCAAGGGTGGTTATTGGGGGGTGACGGTCAGGTTGAGTGTTACGGTTTGGGTGATCTGGATGCCGGTGGTGGTGACTTGATATTGATAGGTGCCGGGTGGGGTGTAGCGGAGGTTGGTGTTGGTGTTGTTGCTGAGTGCGCCTCCGCTTCCGCAGCCTGAGGAGAGCAGGGTTGCAGCGGTGGCGAGGGCTATCCATAGGGTGGTCAGGATTGTGCGGTGTCGGCATCTGCGGAATAGGAAGATGGCGGTGGGGAGAAGGCAGAGGATGGTGGTGGTGGTTCGGGTGTGAGAGGTGTGGTTGGCGGCGGTGGTGACCTCGGTGACGGTGTTGATGGTGGCTATGGCATTTTGCGCGGTGCCGTTGAGAGTGATGCTGGAGGGGAGGAGCGAGCAGGTGGCGTACTGGCCGGGGTTGATGGGGGTGCAGTTGAGGACTACGGTTCCGCTGAAGCTGCTTTGTGGGGTCAGGGTGAGTGAGTAGTTGGCTGGTTCGCCGCTCTTGACGGTGGCGGCGGAGGTAGGGCCTCCGCTGACCGTGAGGGTGAAGGTTCCGTTGGCTATA
Source organism: uncultured Acidobacteriaceae bacterium (assembly GCA_963738855.1). Classification (GTDB taxonomy): domain Bacteria; phylum Acidobacteriota; class Terriglobia; order Terriglobales; family Acidobacteriaceae; genus Edaphobacter. Next base: position 206,836 of record CAVTYC010000002.1, read on the forward strand.
CCGGTTCCCGTGAGGGGGACGGTGGCGGGGGAGCTTTGGTCGGTGCTGGTGATGGTGAGGGCTCCGGTGCGGGAGCCGGTGGCGGTGGGGGTGAAGGTGATGGTGACGGCGCAGCTTGTTCCGGGGGCGAGTTTCGTTTGATTGCAGGGAGTGGTGACGGCGTAGTCGCCGGTGATGGCGAGGGCGATGTTGTTGAGGGTCGCGGTGCCGGTGTTCGAGAGGGTGAGGGTGAGGTTGGCGGAGGAGCCTACCGCGAGTGAGAGCCGAAGGTGAGGGTGCTGGGGGCGATCTGGAGGTGGGACTGGGCTCCTGTGCCGGTGAGTTGGACGGTGAGAGGGAGGGTGGTGAGGGAATTGGCGAGGCTTAGGGTTCCGGGGCGGGTGCCTGTGGTGGTGGGGGTAAAGGTGATTTGGGCGGTGCAGCTTGTGTTGGGGGCTAGCGTGTTGCTGGATGTGGGGCAGTCGCCGGTGACGGTGTAGTCGCCTGTTGTGGTGAGGCTGGTGAAGGTGGCGGCGATGGTGCTGTTGTTGGTGATCTGGAGGGGGAGCTGGGAGGTGTTGCCTACGAGGACGGTGCCGAAGTCTAGGGAGGTGGGGGAGAAGGTGATGGTGGCGGGGGTGGCGTTGCCTAGGAGGCTGATGAACTCAAGGGGCGTGGTGGAGTCGGAGGTGATTTCTAGAGCGGCTATGCGAGTGCCGGAGAGTTGGGGGGTGAAGCTGACGGTGATGGGGCAGCTTGCGCCGGGGACGAGGGTGGCGCAGGTGGTGGTGGCGGTGAAGTCGGGCGTGGATTGGAGGGCGGTGATGTGGATCGTGGTGGTTCCGGTGTTGGCGAGGGTGAGGGTTTGGGGGGTAGAGGCGTTGCCTACTCCGGTGGGGGCGAAGGTGAGGGAGCTTTGGGAGGCGGCGAAGGAGATGAGCGGGGCGGTGTTGGTGGGGGAGGCGACAAGGAGCGGTGCGGCGTTGCCGGCGAGGTCGAGGATGTCGGGGCTGGAGAGGGCGTCGCTCTCGATGATGAGGGCTCCGGCGTCGTTGGTGCGTTGGGGGGAGGCGGTTCCGGTGGCTTGCTGGTTGAGCGGGGTGTAGGTGAGGGTGACGGTGCAGCTTTGATTGTGGCTAAGGGTGAGGCCGCAGGTGGAGGTGGCGAGGAAGGGCCATCCGGAGGAGATGCGGCGGACGGTGACTGGGGCGGTTCCGGTGTTGGTGAGGGTGAGGGTTTGAGTCGCGGATTGGCCGGAGGTGACCTGACCGAAGTTGACGAGGTTTCCGGGGGAGATGGGGCCGGTGATGGTGAGGGTTCCGGTGCCGGTGCCGTAGCCTTCGACGTAGGCGAGGGCGTTGAGGGTGGAGAGGCGTCGGTGGGGGTGGCCTGGGCGAAGAGGGTTCCGGTGATGTCGCCGTTGGTTAGTGGAAGGAAGGTCACGGAGAAGTCACAGGAGGCGTTGGGAGCCAGGGCGGCGCAGGGTGGGGAGGCGAGGATGAACTGGCGTGGGAGGGAGAGTGAGAGGGTGAGGGATTTGGCGGTGAGGTTGTTGATGGTGAATTGGCGGGTGAGCCCGAGGGTGGCGTCGGGGGGTGGGGCCGTAGTTGGTCTGGTTTGGGGTGATCTGGAGGCCGGTGTCCTGTGTGGTGTAGGTGCTGCTGAGGGGGACAGTGTAGGTGTTGACCGGGTTGCCGGGGGCGCTGCTGGTGACTGGGATCGAGAGGGTGTCGTTGACGTAGGCGGCGGCGGGGGTGAAGGTGACGGCGATCGAGCAGGTGGCTCCGGGGGCGAGAGTGGTGCAGGCGCTGGTGGGGACGAAGCTGGGCGTGGTGTTGGTGGGGGTTCCGATCTGGAGGGTGTAGAGGCCGGTGTTGGCCAGGGTAATGGTCTGTTGCGTGGCGGCGAGGCCGGGGACGTTGTTGAAGATGAGGGCGGTGGGGTTGAGGGCGAGGCCGGTGTTTGGGGAGCCGAATCCGGTGAGGGTGGAGGAGACGGAGCCGTAGCTGGTGTCGAGGGTTAGGTTGCCGGTGCGGGTGCTGGTGGTGGAGGGGGTAAAGGTGATCTGGATGGTGCAGGAGGCGTTGGGGGCGAGGGTCTGGGTGCAGGGGGAGCTGGTGGTGGTGACTAGGGTGAAGTCTCCGGTGGCGGTGGTCGAGTTGAGGGTGATGGGTGAGGGGGTGGCGTTGGTGAGGGTGAAGGCGGCGGGGGCGCTGGTGCTCGCGATGGGGATGGGGCCGAAGTCGGAGGTGGTGGGGGAGAGGAGGAGTCCGGTGAGGGGGAGGCCTGTGCCGGTGAGGTTGAGGGTGTAGGGGCTGCCTCCGGTGGCTGAGGTGAGGGTGAGGGTTGCGGTTTCGAGGGCGGCGGTGGTGGGGATGAATTGGAGGCCGAGCCAGCAGTTGGTGCAGGTTCCGGTGGCGGTGGTCGTAAAGGCTGAGGCGGGGGGCTGGCCATGGCCGTAGCCGATGTCTTCGACGAGGATGGCGGTGAAGTCGGGTGTGGAGGTGGCGGCGGAGAGGTGGGTGAAGGGCTGGGCGATCTTGTACCAGAGAACGGAGGGCTGGCCGATGATGACGGAGCCGAAGTCGATGGTGCCGTTGTTGGCGGTGAGGATGCCGGTGGCGGTTCCGGTGAGGGTGACGTAGGCGGGGGTGGTGCCTGCTCCGGTGGAGACGGTGAGGAGGCCCTGGCGGGTTCCGGGTTGCGAGGGGGCGAAGGTGAGGATGACGGTGCAGATGGTTCCGGCGGTGAGGACGGCGGGGCAGTTGGTGGTGTCGGTGAAGTCGCCGGTGAGGGTTAGGGAGAGGGTGAAGGGTTGGGTTCCGGTGTTGGCGATGGTTACGTTTTGAGGGCTGCTGGAGGTTGCGGTGACGAGGACGGGGTTGGGGAAGGTGATTGTTGCGGGGGTGACGCTTAGGTTCGGGTTGGTGGTTGTGCCGTTGGCTCCGGGGAGGGGGATGGTCTTGCCGGTTATGAGGACGGAGAGGTTTTGGGCTGTATCGTCGCCGAGGGTTAGGGTTGTGGAGTCGGTGGAGGTTTGGGGGGATTGGTAGGTGAGCTTGATCTGACAGATGGTGTGGGGGTCTAGTTGGGTGGGGCAGGAGTCGGTGACGGTGAAGGGTGAGGATGCGGGGAGGGTGACGTGCGTGTGGGGGATGGCTGTGACGGAGTTGTTCGAGAGGTAGAGGTAGCGGGGGAGGTTCAGGTTGGGTGTTGGGGTGGGGGTGTATTGGGTGCCGAAGTCGATCTCGGAGGCGGATGCGCTGAGCGGGGAGAGTTGTGTGTAGGCTGTCAGAGTTATCGAACTGGAGCCGCTAGCCCAGCCAGCATTGTAGGGAACGCCGCTGGTGGCGCTAGATGGCACCGATACGCTGAAGATGAGATGGCAGCTGGCTCCGGGCTGAAGAGAGAGAGGAAGGGTTGGGGTGGGGCAGTCGGTTGAGACAGTGACTGGGCTGGCCGTATTGTGATTGATGTCCAGGAAAGCCGATGGGAAGGATTGGGCTGTCTGATTCAGGTTGGTGAGTGTGACGGTGCGGACAGCTGGCGGATCTGAGGCGGTGACAATTCCGAAGTCGATCTCGCTGGGGGAGAAGACGAGCGGTGCTGCTGTCCGGCTGATTGCGGGAAGGCTGATGGTCTGGGTTGTGGCGTTCGCGGCTTGCACGGTGATGGTTCCTGGACCGTAACCGTTGAGGAGGATGTTGCATTCAGCGCCGGGACCGAACTGAGTGGGGCAGTTGTGCGTGAGGGTGAAGCCGGTGGCGGAGAGCTGGAGGTTGGTTGTGGTGAGGGAGCCGAGGTTGCGCAGAGTGAGGTTGGGCGAGGAGTCGGCCGAGAGCGCGAGGGAGGCTCCGGCAGTGAGATTGAGCTTTGACAGGTAGGCTGCGGAACCGGCGCATAAGCTTCCGCAGTTGGAGCCGACCGGGAGCACGGCGTCGCGAAGGGTTGAGGGTAGAGCCGTAGTGGGGCTGTTGTAGAGAGGCAGATCGTACGTTTTTGTTGCCAGGAGGCTGGCGCTGGTTGTGGGCGCGGCGTTGCCGGCGAAGATCGGCTGCCCGGCTGAGTCGATCGCGATGGATGTGATATTGACGGGCACGTTGATGGTGAATGCAGGACCTGGCCCACCCATGCGAACGCTCTGATCGATGGTGCTCTGCGCGGTGATGCGGAAGGCGGCGGTGCCTCCGATATCCGAGATTGCCGGAAGCGGAAGAAGTGGCGACAGGAGCGGGAGCGCGGCCCAGGCTGCTCAGTTGGGCGCGGGGGTGACAACGGACTGCGTGCCCGGGGCGAGGAGGGTGGAGGCAAGGACGGTGCTGCCGTCGAGGGGTATCCGGATGACGCTTTGGTAGGTGGTGTTTACCAGTGGCATGGGGACACTGGCTATTGGGAATTGGCCCAGGGCGATGGTTCCGGAGAGGAGGAGGTTTTGGCTCGTAGGGTCGAGGGAGAGGGAGGTGATGCCGGAGCCGGGGATGAAGGTGGAGAAGACGATGCCGTCTCCGGCGGGAGTGAGCTTGGTGAGGAAGCCGGAGGTGGTGCTGGGCGGGGTGGTGAGGATCTCGGGGATGAGGGCGTTGAGGGTGGGGTAGCCAGAGGAGGTGGTGTATCCGGCGATGTAGGCGTTGTCGCTGGCGTCGGCGGCGATGGCTGCGGGAGCGGTGTCTCCGTTGAGTGCGCTGAGGTAGGTGGCGTATAGGAGGGTGGTTCCGGTGGTGTTGAACTTTTCGACGAAGCCGTTTTGGAAGCTGCCTGAGGCGGGGGACTGGATGATGCCGGAGGGAGTGACGGGGAGAGTTGTGCTGAAGGTGCTTCCGGTGACGAAGACGGCGTCGGCGGTGGCAGCGATGGAGGTTGTGGCGGTGCGTCCGCTGCCGGTGTAGGTGACGAAGAGGGGGTTGAGGCTGGGGTCGAATTTCGCTAGGAAGGAGTTGGTGGAGGTGTCGGCTCGGGCAGGGAAGGCTACGCCTGAGGTGGTGGCGAGCGAGGTGGAGGTGGTGGTTCCGGTGACGTAGACGTTGCCCGTTGGGTCGAGGGCCAGGGCGAGGCCGATGTCTCCGGTGGCTCCTATTTGGGCCTGGGCAAGGATGTTGGTTGCGGTGGGGTCGGTCTTGAGGAGGCGGACGCCGTCTTTCTGATCTAGGAGGAGGTAGAGGTTTCCTGACGAGTCGGTTTGGACGGCGTTGAACTGGCCTTGGCTGGCGACGGAACGCAGGCCGGTGAAGGCGAGTTGTTGGATGTTTTGGGCTTGGATTCTGACCGGGAGGGTTGCGGAGGCGAGGGTGCAGAGGCCGGCAAGAAGGAGTCGGAGAGCGAACTTGGTCTTCGTCATTATGAAGTTTGGCTGCGGCGATGCACTGGTTGCAGCCTGCCCTTAACTATTCAATGGAGACAGGTGGCTTTAGGTTCGTTGAGGTTGGGCTTCGTTACGTAGGTACTATATTTTCCCGATTTGGGAATCGGTACTCCCCTGGAGTTGTAGGAGGTAGTCGAGTCCGCGGGTCTGCATCTCGCGCTCGAAGGAGGGGTGGTCGTGATACTGAATGGCCTGCATGCCGGTGGCCAGGGCTGCGGCGATGTTTTCGACTTTGTCGTCGATGAAAAGGATGTTGGCGGGTGGGGTGGCCATGCCTTCGACGGCGTGGTGGTAGATTTCGGGCTCGGGCTTGGCGAGGTTGATGGAGTGGGACCAGGTGTGGTGGTCGAAGGCTTCGATCCAGTGGTGGCGGGCGCGGAGACCGGCTTCCATCGCGTCGGGCATGTTGGAGAGGATTCCGATGCGGATTCCGGCGCGCTGGAGTCGCTGCGCCCAGTCGACCATGGGGGTGTTGAGTTGGGCCCAGAGATCGGTGTCGGCGTCGATGAGGGCGGCTAGCTGGTCGGGGGTGATGGTTAGACCGGCCTTCGAGGTTAGCTGGGTCCAGTAGGTGGCGCCGGTGAGGTCGCCGCGGTCGTAGTCGTGACGGGGCGCCCAGTATTCGCGGTGGAGGGTCTCTTCGTCGAGGCCGGTGATGGTGCGCATGCGCTGCCATGCCGCGGGGTCGGGTGGAGTGGAGAGGACTTGGCCGTAATCGAAGAGGACTGCCTGGATCTGGGTCATTAATGATGATTGTAAAGGGACGGAAAGTTGTCGTACCTGTTGGGTGGTGGCAGTTTCCGAATGCCCTTCCTCCGGGAGCGACCCGGATCACTTCCCACAAGCCGACTTCCAGTTACTAATCCGTTCTCGATGAGTGATTCGGCGATCATGCGCCGATTGACGACTGGCAAGAGATCGTAGCGCAGTTGTATTGAGCCACTCCGTTTGCTAGTTTGGCGTAGATGCCGCCGCCTGTGCCCGAACAACTCAGCAGGACCATTGAGACTCTCTACCGGTCGGAATCGGGCCGGGTTCTGGCGACGCTCGTGCGCCTGCTCGGAGACCTGGACCTGGCCGAAGAGTCGATGCACGAGGCGTTCGCTGCCGCTCTGGAGTCCTGGACGCTGACTGGCATTCCGGACAAGCCACGCCCGTGGCTGATTTCAACGGCACGCTTCAAGGCCATCGACGCTATGCGCCGGCGCGCGCGCTTCGATGGAGCACAGAGAGATCTTGTTGCCCACATGGAATCGCGCGGCAATGACGCTGCCAGCGGCAATGAAGAGATGGAGATGAAGAGATTGAGGACGATCGCCTCCGTCTGATTTTCACCTGCTGCCATCCCGCTCTGCCTCCGGAAGGACAGGTTGCGCTCACTCTTCGCGAAATCTGCGGCCTGACAACGGAGGAGATTGCCCGGGCATTTCTGGTTACGCCGGCAACGCTCGCCCAACGCATCGTGCGCGCCAAGACAAAGATTCGAGAGACACCGATTCCCTACGAGGTGCCGACGCCGCAGGAGTTGCCGGAGCGGCTGGACGCGGTGCTTCAGGTCATCTATCTCGTCTTTAACGAGGGTTACTCGGCTGCGGCGGGAGCGGAGGTAACGCGGGCCGAGCTAACCGGCGAGGCGATTCGATTGGGACGGCTACTGACCGAACTCCAGCCAGAGCCGGAGGTCCGGATCATGGGGCTGCTTGCCCTGATGTTGCTGCAGGAATCCCGTCGCGCCGCGAGAACCTCTCCGGCCGGAGAGCTGATTTTGCTGGAGAATCAAGACCGCTCGCTCTGGAACCGGGAGCAGATCGCGGAGGGAGTGGCATTGGTGGAGAAAGCCCTGAACTCCCGCCGCTTCGGCGCTTACACGCTGCAGGCTGCGATTGCGGCCGTTCATGCGGAGGCGGAATCGGCCGCTGCGACCGACTGGCGGCAGATTGTTGCGATTTACGACCAATTGGTACGAATTCAGCCTTCGCCGGTTGTCCATCTCAATCGTGCCGTGGCCATTGCCATGCGCGATGGTCCAGAGGCCGGTCTGACGCATATCGACGCGGTGTTGGCACATGGCGAATTGGCAAATTACTACCTGGCGCATTCAGCCCGTGCCGATATGTGCCGCAGGCTGGGCAGGACGGCTGAGGCCCGGTCCTCTTATGAGAAAGCTCTGGCGCTGACCCAACAGGAACCGGAGCGGCAATTCCTGCAGGAGCGGATTCGGCAGCTGAAATAAAAATTGGGATAGCTGTCGATTTTCCGTCTCCCCAACGACTATAGGACAAAAGAACGATGAGCTACGGCTCCTGAGTGAACAGGAAACGAGTCATCGGGAACAAACCACAGAAACCAAGGAGAAAAAGTCATGCCACAGTATCTGGTTTGCTAACTACCTCCCCGACGACTTCGACCCGTCCACCGTAACCGAAGCGATGATGGAAGAGATCCACGCGCTCAACCGCGAAATGATTGCTGCCGGCGTGAGGAAGTTCGCCTGCGGCATTGCCCCGGCCGCCGACGCGAAGACGCTGCGGAGCCAAGCCCGACGGCAAGGTGCTCGTCACCGACGGGCCGTACATCGAGACCAAGGAGCACATGGGCGGATTCTGGATACTGGAATGCGCCAATATCGACGAGGCGCTGGCATGGGCGAAGAAGGGTGCCATCGCCTGCGATGTGGCCGGCGAGGTGCGCGAGCTTCTTTTCTTCCCGGCTCCGGAATAAGAATCCGGCAACAGCGGTAAACAGCCGGCCACTGCGACTTCGGAACATGCACCGTCGACGTGGATGACCTCAGATGGCGATGAGTCCGCGGGCTACAGCAACGCCAGGACTACGCCGCTGGCTCCCACCCGGAAGGAAGAGGAGAAGAACAGTGAAATACCTCTGTTTTGGCTACTACGACAAAGAGCAAATTCGATGGCATGACTGAGAGCGAGCGAAACGCCATGTTCGACACATGCTTTGAATATGACGACCATCTTCGCGCCAGCGGGCACTGGGGCGGTGGAGAAGCGCTTCAGGGGCCGGAGACCGCCTTGACCCTGTATTGGAAGAACGGCAAGGTGGCAACGACCGACGGCCCCTATGCCGAAACCAAGGAACAACTCGGCGGCATTCTCGTCCTTGAGGCGAGGGACATGAATCATGCGGTACAGCTCATCGGCCAGCATCCGGCGCTGACGTATGGCAACATTTTCGAGATTCGGCCAGCCGGGGACATGAACGAAATCATCAAGGCAAGTGAGCAGCGACGGAAGACAGGTCGTCTGCACCCTGAAGACGGTTCTAGTTTGTCATGGACGGAATCGACAAAGCGCTGGCACGCGCAAAGAAAACCGCGGCCAGCGCTGCAGCGATCTTGTTTATTCCCGTCTGTCGGCAAACGACGTGTTGTCGTGCAGGTCCAAATGGGTTGGTATGTGGGGAGCCTGTTTTCGGTGGCGATTCAGAGGCGCGAGTCTCTGGGGTGACGTGGCTGTGCGGGATGGATGATCTAGAATGGTTTGAGTCGTCGCCCTCGGAGCAGACTATGAGTCGGGTCCTGGTTATTGGAGATCAGAACCATGTGAGTCGCGAGATTGGCGATGCGCTCACTGCTGCCGATTTTCCTATGGAGTATTCGGTTGGGCATGCAGATGCCTTGCAGCGATTGCGGGCGCGGTCGTTTGGGGTGGTGATTACGAATCCTGACAGCGCTGTGGATGAAGATCTGGCTCTGCTGGAGGAGATGCGCGAGATCAGGCCCGGGGTGAAGTGCATCCTGCTGGCTCATCAGAGTACTCCGGATGATGTGATTGCGGCGCTGCGGGCGCGGGTGTTTGCGTGCTTTACGCCTCCGTTTGAGACGAGCGAGATTGTGCGCCTGGCGGAGAGTGCGGCGTCGGACAGTCAGTGGCGGGAGGATATTCAGGTCTTGTCGGCGCGGCCGGGGTGGGTGTCGGTGCGGGTGAACTGCCGGTTGGTTACAGCGGAACGGCTGCTGACGTTTGCGAAGGAGCTTAGTTCGCGATTGCCGGAGGACACTCGTCAGGACATGATGTATGCGCTGAGAGAGATTTTGATGAACGCGATGGAGCATGGGGCGGCGTTCAATCCCGAGCAGGTGGTGGAGGTTACCGCTGTTCGGACTGGACGGGCGATGGTGTTTTATGTGCGCGATCCGGGGGCTGGGTTTCGTCGTGAATTGGTGAGCCATGCGGCTACTGGTGATGCGGACCCTACCGCTCATATGGAGAAGCGGGAAGAGGAAGGGATACGGCCAGGGGGATTTGGTCTGCTTCTGGCGGCGGGGACGGTGGATGAGTTGATCTATAGCGAGATTGGGAATGAGGTTCTGCTGATCAAGTATGTGGATTCATAGCGGGAGGAATAGGTCGGGCCTTTTGGCCCTTGACTATTTCCTCTCGCCGACAACCTGGTGCATTGGCCCAGGCTGGTATGAAACCGGGCCTTGGCCCTGAAGTTCGCGCTACTCCCAAAGTAAGAACGAGGACTTTTTAGTGCCTGCTTATGGCATTTGAAAGGTGCGGGCGGTTTTGGTGATGTTGAGTTTATCGGGGTCCTTCGACTTCGCTGCGCTCCCCTCAGGATGACGGCCTCGCAGGCTTATGCGGTGCTTCGCAGTAGCATGGGGGGATGGGTTTTCGGTTTTCGGCGCGGACGGGTTGGGATGTGGGAGAGAGCGGGTTTGCGAAGGCGATTCGCGAGGCTCGGGGTGCGGGACGGCGGTTGTTTGATCTGACGGTTTCGAATCCTACGGTCTGTGGATTTTCGTATGACGCGGAGGGGATTCTGGGGGCGTTGGGAGATGCCCGGGCGATGACGTATGACCCTGATCCTCGGGGGATGCGGTCGGCTCGGGAGGCTGTGGCGGGGTATTACCGGGACCATGGGGCGGGGGTCGATCCCGATTCTGTTGTGATGACGACCAGTACAAGCGAGGGGTATGGGTATCTGTTCCGGCTGCTCTGCGACGCGGGGGATGAGGTGTTGGTGGCACAACCGAGTTATCCGCTGTTTGATTTTCTGGCGGATCTGGAAGATGTGCGGCTGAGATCTTATCCGCTGTTCTATGACTATGGGTGGTGGATCGACTTTGCGGAGTTGGAGCGGAGGATCGGGCCGAGGACACGGGCGATTGTGGTGGTGCATCCGAATAATCCCACGGGACATGCTACGGGGGCGGGAGAGCGGGCTCGGCTGGGGGAGGTATGTGCTCGGCATGGGCTGGCGCTGATTGTGGATGAGGTGTTTTTGGATTATCCGCTGCGGGAGAGGGAGCGGCTGACGAGCTTTGCGGTGGGGCCGCATCCGGTGCTTACGTTTGTGCTGAGCGGGATGAGTAAGATTGCTGGGCTTCCGCAGATGAAGGCGGGGTGGATTGTGGGGTTGGGGCCGGAGAAGGCGAGGGTTGAGGCGGCGGGGCGGCTGGAGGTGATCGCGGATACGTTTTTGTCGATGAATGCTCCGGTGCAGTTGGCTCTGCCGGCTTGGCTGGCGGGGCGGCGGGGGATTCAGGGGCAGATTCTGGAACGGGCTCGGGGGAATCTTGCGGCGGCGGAGGGGAGTGGGTTGGAGGTGCTTCGGGTGGAGGCGGGGTGGAGTGCGGTGTTACGGCTGCCTCAGGTTGGGGTGGGGGATGTGGCGGAGAGGTTGTTGCGGGAGGCCGATACGGTGGTTCATCCGGGTTCGTTTTATGGGATTGGGGAGAATGGGCGGGTCGTGATTAGTCTGATTGGGGTAAGTGATGAATTTTCAGAGGGATTGAAGCGGATGGTTGATTTGGTGGTTGGATGAGAGGTTTGGCCTGAGTCATGTGAACCAAGATAGTTAATACTTCATGCGATGCGTGTAATGTGTTGCATTCAATTGTTTGATTCAAGTAATTGAAATTACATGTTTTGTAGAAATGGATTTGATGTGCGCTCTTCGCCTATAGTGGTTTTGGGGCCGTGGCCTGGGATGACGGTGACTTCGTCCGGAAGGGTGAGTAAGTGGTGGTGAATGGAGGTTAAAAGCTGGTTGGTGTTGCCTCCGGGAAGATCGGTTCGTCCTACGGAGCCGGCGAAGAGGGTGTCTCCGGCGATGAGGAGAAGGTGGTCGGGAAGGTAGAGGCAGCTGCTGCCCTGGGTGTGGCCGGGGGTGTGGAGGACTGTTCCTGTGAGTCCGGCTATGGAGATGGTGCGGCCGTCACCAAGGTTGTCGTCGGGGGCGGCGACTTTGGGGGTGGGGATGCCCAGCCAGCCGGCCTGGATGTCCATCATCTGGACGAGGGGGAGGTCGAGCTGGTTGTAGAGGATGGGGGCTCCGGTGAGCTGCTGGAGGCGGTGGGCTCCGGCGATGTGGTCGATGTGGGCGTGGGTGATGATGATCTGCTTGACGGTGAGGTGATGGCGATCGAGGATGGCCTGGATGCGGGGGATGTCGTCACCGGGGTCGATGACGATGGCTTCGCGGGAGGTTTCGTCGCCAAGGATCGAGCAGTTGCACTGGAGGAGGCCTACGGGGAGGATTTCGTGGATCATTTGGATTAAAGACTAAAGGCTTAACACCGATTTGCGCCGATGGCACCGATTTTTAAACGACCACGGATCTCGGGGATGAGCGCGGATAGACTTGATTTATGGGGGTTCCCTCAGGCTAAAGCCCTATTGAAATTGAGCAACTTGCGGCGTGGCTAAAGCCACGCCCTTTCAAAACGAGCTCGGCTCGGGAGTTATTCAGAATGCCCTAAAAACGATGATTGGGCGTAAAAATGCGCAGGTTTTTGGCCTGCGCATCTGGGGTGAGACGGAATTTGAGGTTACTTCTTTGGGGTGGTCTGGGTGGTGGGGTGACCGGCCAGAACGGAGTGGTCGCCGCTGGCGCGCGAGAGCATGATGGTGAGGCCGATGGAGGTGACCATGAAGAGGATAGCCGACCAGGTGGTGAGCTTGGTGAGGAGGTTGGCTGCTCCGCGGGGTCCGAAGGCTGTCTGTGATCCCTGGCCGCCGAAGGCTGCGGCGAGGTCGGCGGACTTGCCCTGCTGAAGCAGGACTACGCCGACGAGGAAGAGCGAAACGATGACGTGCAGGATGACGAGAAGAATGACCATCGGGAGTAGCTTGCGACCTCGAACGCGGAGAGGATGTCTCCCCGAAGAATGTTTGGATTGGTGCGGAGGAGGGGACTTGAACCCCTATGCCTTGCGGCGCTAGCACCTCAAGCTAGTGCGTCTGCCAATTTCGCCACCTCCGCGTTGAGCCCTGCACACGAGTGCGGGGTAGCGGTGAGCAATCCGAAGATAAGTATACCATCTGTCGGCGGGATTGCTCGACTTGGGCTGGGCAGTGCTGTGGGGTGTTGAAGAAGGTACGGGAGGGACCAAGCCGGAGGTGCACGGAATGAAAGTCGTGGGCTTTGCCTTGTAACTGATTTAGCTGACTTTGTTGTGAGTCATCCTTATCAACGCGTCATCTATACGTAGGACAGGAGAGATATGAAAAAGATTGCCTTGTTTGGTGCTGCGGGAGCAGTAGGTAAGAGTATTGCTGATGCGCTGAGGGCGCGGGGACTTGAGTATCGCGTAGTGGGGCGAAATCGTGGGGAGTTGGAGAAGAGCTTCGGAGGCGATCCACTGGCTGAGATCGTTACGTGGAATCCGGATGATCCGGGGTCAGTGCGTGCGGCGTCGAGCGGTGTGGGAACGCTGGTCTATCTGGTGGGAGTTCCCTATGACAGGTTCGAGTTGCATCCTGTGTTGATGCAGAAGACGCTGGATGGGGCGATTGCAGAAGGGGTGGAGCGGCTGGTGCTGGTTGGGACGGTGTATCCGTATGGCATGCCGATGACGACTCCTGTGACGGAGACGCACCCTCGTAAGCCTCAGACGTACAAGGGGCAGATGCGGAAGGCTCAGGAGGAGGTGCTGCTGAAGGCTCATGCGGAGGGGAAGATTCAAGGGACGATTCTTCGCCTGCCCGATTTTTATGGGCGGGGAGTGGATAAGAGCTTTCTGCACTCGCTGTTTGAGGCGGCGGCGAAGGGGGGTACGGCGACTATGGTGGGGCCGATCGATACGCCGCATCAGTTTGTTTATGTGCCTGATGTCGGGCCGATGGTTCTTGATCTAGCAATGAAGTCGGAGGCTTATGGACGGTGGTGGAACTTCGCCGGGTCGGGTGTGATGACTCAGCGCGAGATTATTGATGAAGTGTTTGCGATGGCGGGACGCAAGCCGAAGACTCTTGTAGCCGGTAAGACGATGCTGCGACTGATGGGGCTGTTTCAGCCGATCATGCGAGAGCTGGTGGAGATGAATTATCTGCTGACGAATCCTGTTTTATTGGATGACAGTGCTTTGGTTGGGCTACTCGGCTCAGTACACAGGACTAGTTATGCGGAGGGATTGAGATTGACTCTGGAGGGTTATCGCAACGCCGCAGGGAAGTGATTGGTGATTCCTGTCGAACGAGGATGTAACGGGGTTGGACGGTCTTCGATTAGCGACGTCCAACCCCAATGCAGAGTGCGCCGATGCACTACTTGTGCTTTTTATGAGTCTCTTCTCGTCCGGGGATATTCTTCTCCAGGACATCAAGTAAGGGTTGTCCAGCAGCTGTAGCTGTAACCTGACCGTCGCGGACAATTTGCTGTACGTCAACGGGCTTGCCATAGATGCTCTGATTCGCGGTATTGTCGGACTTCATGGATGCAGTCCCTAAGGAAGTGCCTGCGAATAGGCCGCCTTTTGCCCGAGAGTAGGTGAGGATATCCGCGTTCACGTCATTGTGTCCGACTGCCTTGGCTCCGGTGGGACCTGCAACGGCCGTTGCTTCCGCACCGAGCTTCAGGCCGCCGGCCAGAACTTTGTCAGCACCCTGCTGGCTCATAATGAGCAATACATAGTCGGTTGAGGTGGAGCCCAGTTGGACGCCCAGGCTACCGATATCCATGGTGTACATTGCGGGGGCGCTCCACTCGCCCTGCATGTGGGGGCCAGTGCGGCAGGTGAGTACGCCTCGACCATAGGTTACGCCCACACCGACACCTACTTTTTTAACGTTGGGATAGACCATGATGCATCTCGCTTCGTTAAGCAGATCTCTTGGAATGGCGTCTGTTCTGGCGAGCATCTGTCTCAGTACTTCTGTTGATGTGCCCAGGCGGTCGTCGAATTTAGTTTGCGCCAGGGCCGGTAGGGTCGCACTCATGCACACCAAAGTGAGCAATGCTGTCTTATTCATGATGGAATACCTTCCTTGAGATTTATATGGGGAGCGCGGCTGCGCTTCACCTCAGGCCCGATACGGCACGAACGGTGTACAGGCTACCTACAGTAGACGAAAACGAGAAAAGAGTACAGTTTGAAGCGGTCAATGAACGAGATGTCACGAGGAATGTGGGGCTTAGACCAAACCTCGCGATACACTGCTGCTTCAGATGTCTATTAGATGCTTTGAGGAGTTGTGATGAAACGCTACGCGCGTGTTTTTGCTTTTCTGATGCTTGCCGGACTGGTTGCTTCGGGTGTGATGTTGCAGCCGGGGACGACGGTGATGGCTGCTTCGGCTGCGGCGAAGGGCGATCATCGCTGGGCTGTGGTGCTGCATGGGGGGGCGGGGGTGATCGAGCGGAAATCGATGAGCAAAGAGACGGATGCGGCTTATCGTGCGGCGCTGACGCGGTCGATTCAGGCGGCGGCGAGTGTTCTGGATAAGGGCGGCTCGTCACTGGATGCGGTGGAGGCGGCGATCCGTATTATGGAAGACGATCCGATGTTTAATGCCGGGAAGGGTGCGGTGTTTACGGCGGATGGGAAGAATGAGCTGGACTCGGCGATGATGGATGGGGCCACGATGAAGGCTGGTGCTGTGGCCGGAGTGACTCGGACTAAGAATCCTATTTCGCTGGCGCGGGCAGTGATGGAGAAGTCTCCGCATGTGATGTTGATTGGGACGGGGGCGGATCAGTTTGCGGCTTCGGTTGGGTTGGAGCAAGTGGATCCGAACTACTTCTTTACGGAGCGGCGGTGGCAGAGTTTGATCCGGCAGCTGAAGAAGGAGGGGGCTCCGCTGCCGCAGCGGCCTGCGGGTGCTCCGGCTGAGCCTGCGGCTCCGGTGTCGGAGATTGAGCCGCCGAATGCGCATAAGTATGGGACGGTCGGAGTGGTCGCGCTGGATCGTGAAGGGAATATTGCGGCGGGGACTTCGACGGGTGGGACGCAGGGGAAGAAGTGGAATCGCGTGGGGGACTCGCCGATTATTGGCGCGGGGACGTATGCATCGAATGAGTCGTGCGCGGTTTCGGCTACGGGGACGGGCGAGTACTTTATTCGGTTGACCGTGGCTCGGACGATCTGTGCGCTGGTGCAGTACAAGGGTATGAAGCTGCAGGCTGCTGTGGATGATGTGGTGCAGAAGCAGCTTGGGTCGATTCATGGGGATGGTGGGGTGATTGGGATCGCTCCGGATGGGCAGATGGCCTGGAGTTTTAATACGCCTGGGATGTATCGGGCGAGGATTGCTGAGGGTGGGACGGTGGAGGTGGGGATTTATGGGGATGAGAAGTAAGTGACGTAACGACAACTGCAACGGTAACGGTCAAGCAGATCTCTTCGGGGATGACAGCAAGAAAACAAAAGCTAGGACAAAAGCAACTGCTGAGACAAAACCACGGTCAAAGCAAACTGCAACCGTTGTGAGGTGCAGTGTGCTAAATGTGCGCATGATGGGTTCGATGCGTGGGGTGCTTCTTCGCGTTCCGGTAATGGTGGTGTGGCTGGCTGGGTGCAGCTCTTCATCACAGACTACGAGGCCGGTTGAGGTTGCGAGTAACGCAGGTCCGGTGGCAAAGGGTGCTTCTGCTCCTAGTCAGGAGCAGGCTGCGGCTCCGGCTTCGGCGGCGGTGTCGGCTCGGCTGCGGGAGATTGCGGCGAGCGGGCGGCTGGAGGGAATGGAGCGGCCGAACTTTTCGGACTATTGGAAGCATGTTCAGGCGGTGTATGAGGCTTCGAATTTTGCTCCGCTTTGGTTGAATGGGGATCGGCCTACGGCGCAGGCTTTGGGGATTATCAAGGCGGTTGAGGCTAGTGCGCAGAAGGGGTTGAATCCTGCGGATTATGATGCTTCGCGGTGGAGCGAGCGGGTGGGTGCGTTGGGCGGCGCGACGGATGCGAAGAAGGCGGAGTTTGATGCTGCGCTGACGGTTGCGACGATGAGGTTTATCTCGGACCTGCGGATTGGGCGGGTGAATCCCAAGCATTTCAACTTTGGGATTGATGTGCAGGCTAAGAAGTATGACCTGCCGCAGTTTGTGTTGCAGCAGGTGGTTCGTGCGCCGGATGTGCAGGCGGTGCTGAACGAGGTGGAGCCTCCTTTTGAAGGGTATCGGCGGACGGAGGAGGCTTTGCAGCAGTATCTGCAGCTTGAGGCTAAGGGGGATGGGCAGAAGGTTCCGGAGGTGACGAAAGGTGTTGGTGTCGGCGATGCCTATGCGGGTGTGGGGCCACTAGTGGCGAGGCTTCGGTTGTTGGGAGATATGCCGGCGGGTGGGGATGTGCAGGCGTATGACGCAGCAGTTGCGGATGGGGTGAAGCGTTTTCAGGTACGGCATGGGTTGGCTGCGGATGGAAAGCTGGGGGCGGCGACGGTGAAGGCGCTGAATGTTCCGCTGGCGCATCGGGTGCAGCAGCTTGCGAATGCTCTGGAGCGGTGGCGGTGGTTGCCTCCTCAGTTTCCTGAGCCTCCGGTGGTGGTGAATATTCCGGAGTTTCGGCTGAGGGCGTTTGAGCGTGGTGAGAAGGTTGCGCTGGCTATGAATGTGGTGGTGGGGAAGGCTGCTCCTACGCAGACGCCGGTGTTTACAGAATCGATTAAGTTCATTGTGTTTCGGCCTTACTGGAATGTACCTCCGGGAATTTTGCGGCGGACAGTGATTCCGGGGATTGAGAAGAGCCGCGGCTATATCGAGAGCCAGCGGTTTGAGGTTACGGACTCGAGTGGGCGGCCTGTTGCGGCGAGTGGTGATGTGGCGGCGGGGTTGCGGTCAGGGAAGTATTCGATACGGCAGAAGCCTGGGCCGAAGAACTCGCTGGGTTTGATCAAGTTTATGTTTCCGAACTCGCATAGTGTGTATCTGCACAGTACGCCTTCGACGGAGCTGTTCTCGCAGTCGCGGCGGGACTTCAGCTCGGGGTGCATACGGGTGGAGAAGCCTGCGGAGTTGGCGGCGTTTTTGCTAAGGAATCAGTCGGATGGGGGACAGCCGTGGACGGCGACGAGGGCGCAGACGGCGATGGATTCGGGAAAAGATAACTGGCAGGTGAACCTGGCTACTCAGGTGCCGGTGCTGTTGTTGTATGTGACGGCGGTGGCGGAGGAGGATGGGACGGTGCACTTCTTCGACGATATCTATGGGCATGATCGGAAGCTGGAGGCTGTGCTGGCGAAGGGGCCTCCTTATCCGTAGAGATTCGCTTCGTATTTTGGGTTGCGATGCTGCAGGTGGCTTGGTGTAGGGTGAGGGTGAAGGCCCGAATCTCACTTAGTGGACAATCTGATGATGAACAGGCGTGTTTTTCTGCGGAACGCGAACATGGCGGCGGTGTCTCTGGCGGCGAGCGGTGGGCTTGCGGGGTGTGTGAAGAGGCCGGTGGCGGCGGCGACTGGGATGATGATGGTGCCTGAGAATTTGCCGGTCTCGGCTTGTCATCTGCCTCCGGTGCATATTGCGGCGGAGCGGGAGATTCGGACAGTGGTAGGGCTGCGGCCGTTTCGGCCTTCGGGGTTCAGGGTGGCGAAGGAGATGGTTGGCGAGACGGCGGTGGTGAATAACTATGGGCATGGCGGCGGCGGGATCACGCTGAGCTGGGGGACTTCGAAGCTGGCGGTTGACCTTGGACTGCCGGGGCATGTGGGGCCGGTGGCGGTGTTGGGATGTGGTGCGGTGGGATTAGCTACGGCTCGGCTGGTGCAGGAAGCGGGTTTTGAGGTGACGATTTATGCGAAGGCTCTGCCGCCGGAGACGACTTCGAATATTGCTGGTGGGCAGTGGTTTCCGGCTAGTGTGTATGACCCGGATAAGAAGCTGACGCCGGAATTTACGGAGCAGTTTGTGCAGGCGGCTCGGTATGGGTATCGGCGGTATCAGATTATGACGGACCCGCGGTATGGGATTCGGTGGATGCGGAATTACTTCATCTCGAATAAGCCGTGGAAGGCGCCGATTACGGGTCGGGATTTTGGATTGATTCTGGATATGCTGCCGGAGATCAAAGATATGCAGGTGGGGGAGCATCCGTTTGGCACGAAGCTGGTGCGGCAGTTCGATGGGATGATTGTTGAGCCGCCGATTTATCTGCCGGCGATGCTGACGGATGTTCGGATTGCGGGGGGCAAAGTTGTTGTGCGGGAGATGCGGAGTCTGGATGAGGTGAAGGCGCTGCCGGAGAAGCTTGTGTTCAACTGCACGGGGTTGGGGGCGAAGGCGCTGTTCAATGATGCGGAGATGACACCGATTCGCGGGCAGCTTACATTTCTGGTGCCTCAGCCTGAGGTGACTTATGCGACCAGTTATGAGAACACCTATATGTTTTCGCGACGGGATGGTGTGCTGCTGGGTGGGACGCATGAGATGGGGGATTGGAATCTGCAGCCGGATTTGAAGACGAAGGCGGCGATTTTGTTGAAGCAGGCGGAGTTGTTTGACGGGATGAATAATCCTGCTGTGAAGTGCAGGGCTTAGGGGCAGGTGCAGCTTTCCCTCAGGGGCTAAAGCCCCAGCTTTTGGGGCCATTTTGCGGCGCGGCTTCAGCCGCGCCCTTTCATAACGACGACTTTTTCCGCAACCTGTAAAGCCGCGCCCTTTCAAAACGGATTCGGTTGGGGACTTGTTCAGAGTGTCCAGGAGGGCTGCTTGCTAGAAATGACGGAGGAGTTCCGCGAAGCCGGATAGTTCGAGGAGATTCTGACCGGTTGGGGGTTGGTTGACGACCTCGTGTTCGAGAACCCAAGTGAAGTCGTGCGGGATGAAGATGGCGTGGAGACCGGCGGCGAGGGCGGGGTTGATGTCGGAGCGCGGACTGTTGCCGATCATCCAGGTGACACAGGCCTCGCAGCCGTGGTGGCTGGCAAGGGAGAGGTAGGCTTCGTGATGCTTTTCGGGCAGGACCTCGACGGCGCTGAAGTGGGGGGCTAAGCCGGAGCGGCGGAGTTTGTCGGTCTGCTCGTCGGGGTTGCCTTTGGTGACGAGGATGAGGCGGTGGCGGGTGGCGAGTTCGGCGAGAGTATCGGCGACGTTGGGGAGGAGTTCGATCTCCTGATCGGCGATGGACTGGGCGAAGCTGACGATGCGGTCGTGCTTGTCAGGGGTGACGGGGGCGTCGCTGAGCTGCTCGAAACAGTTGATAAGCGAGCGCCGGAAGCTGCTGAGGCCGTAGCCGTGCGCTTTGATGGTGGCGTGCTCGCAGTGGTTGAGGTGCTCGCGGACCTGCTCGGTGGAAAAGGTGCGGTGGTTGAGGTAGGAGATGAACGCGGCGATGGCGCGCTCGAAGTAGATGTTGTTCTCCCATAGGGTGTCGTCTGCATCGATGAGCAGGGTTTGGGCGGCGGAGTTGCGCATGAACTGGTTGGGGCTGGCCACACTGTGATTATAGGAGGGTGGGATAGGTTACGAAAATGGAGTGCGCAAGAGGGCTTTCTACGTCGATGGTTGTAGAGACCTTTGGGGGTGAGGTGCATACCATCTTGGTACATCGTTGATTCGAAATGCTGCTATTCCAATTTGGGAGGAAAGGGTTGTCGAAGTGTAGGACGGGTCAGAAGTAGAGACGGGAACAGAAGAGACCATGGCTATGATTCGCGCAGATGATCGCAGAGCTTGAAGCGCTTTAAGAGATAAAGATGGAAGGCAATAAGGGATGAGTCCGGAGATTGGCCAGCGATTTGGGCCGTACGAGATCCTGGGCAGACTGGGTGGAGGCGGTATGGGCCTGGTCTTTCGTGCGTGGGATGAGCGGCTGCACCGTAAGGTGGCGATGAAGCTGCTGAAAGATGATTACAAGATGCCAGCGATGCGGGAGCGCTTTCTTCAGGAGGCGCGGATGGCATCGGGATTGAACCACCCGAATATTTGCACGATCTTCGATATCGGCGAGCAGGATGGTGATCCCTACCTTGTGATGGAGTTGCTGGAAGGGGAGACGCTTAAGGACAAGATTGCGCGCAGAGCGCTTTCGGCTGATGAGATCGTACGGTATTGTCAGGAGGTGGCCGATGCGCTGACGGTGGCCCATGGGAAGGGGATTGTGCACCGGGATATCAAGCCGGCAAATATCTTTCTGGTGAACAAGACGAATGGTTCGAAGCAGGCGAAGATGCTGGACTTTGGACTGGCGAAGATCAACCTAGAGGCGCAGGGCGGGTGGATGTCGCGATCGCTTGATCTGACCGTGGCGGGATCGACGGTGGGGACGCTGGCGTATATGTCGCCGGAACAGGCGCGAGGTGAAGCGCTGGATGCGCGGTCGGATCTGTTTTCGCTGGGCATTGTGATGTATGAGATGGCGACGAGGCAGGTTCCGTTCAGGGGAACGACGAGTGCGCTGTTGTTTGTACAACTGCTGGAGCGCGACCCGGAGCCGGTGCGGAACTGGAATGATTCGATTCCGCGAGAGTTGGAACGAATGATTCTTCGGCTGCTGATGAAGGACAGGAGAGACCGCTTTCAGACAGCGGAGCAGTTGCGGGATGCACTAGAAAAGATTGCGGAGAAGCTGGGTAAGGGAGGACGGTTGAAGAGGAGCAGTGGAGCTGTTCCTCTGGTGCGTGCGCCCGAGCCTACGGCGCGACCGAGGAATCCGCTGCGGAAGGCTTCCGGTGAGCATGTGACTGCGCCTGTTGAGAGTGGATTGAGCTCTGGTGGGCTGATGATTCGACCGCTGCGGGTGGATCGGGCGCTGCAGGGCGAGAAGCCTGGTGGAGTGACGGTTGAGAGTAGAGAGATCAAGGTTTCTGTTGAGCAGGATGAAACGCGTATTGTGACCGGGAATATCGCAGAGGCTCCGGCGGTTCATGCAAGGGCTGACGTGATGCAGCCTGAGGCGAGCACGAACGCTTTGCATCGATCTTTGGGGATTGAAGTTTGTGGGGATAAAGCTGCCGTGTTGGATGAAGCGGAGGACGTGGCACCGCCGGAGTTGCTGATACGGCAAAGAGGAGGGATATGGAAGGCATTGATTGCCGCAGTTGTGATCGCTGTAAGTGTGTGTGGGATTTTTATGCTGGTGCGAAGTGGGCGACTGCGTCCTGCGGTGTTGCAGCCTGACGAGGCACTGCTGCTCGCGGTGGTTCAGAATAAGACGGGCGATCCGATGTTGGATGGCTCGGTGCTGGAAGGGCTGGAGATTGAGCTGCGGCAGTCGAAGGCGTTGAAGGTGCGGGGGGATGACGCTTATCAGGCGGGAGCACGACAGATTACAGATGAAGGTGGGAAACCTGGGGCAAATGTGTCGCCGCGGAAGGTGGCGCAGATGATTGGAGCGAAGGCTTATCTGTATGGAGAGGTGAGAGGTGGTGGAGAAGAGCCTTACGTCATCAGCGTGGATGTACTGAATACCGAATCGAACGATAAGCTGGCCAGCGTGGAGGAGACGGCTGGTAAGCGGGAGGAGATTCCTGCGGCGATTGGAAGGCTGGCTCGAGCGATGCGTGCGGAGATGGGTGAAGCTGCTGCAACGATCGACGAGACAAGTGTTCCGCTGGAGAATGAGGCTACGGCGAATGTGGCTGCGCTCCACGCGTATGCTTTGGGCGAGGCTGCAATGCAGCAGGGTAGGACGTCGGATGCGATTGGAGCGTATCAGAAGGCAGTGGGGCTGGATGCAAGATTTATCCAGGCGCAGGTGCGGTTGGCTTGGCTATATCGTGCAGAGAAGGCAGAGATAGCCGCGGCAAATGCGGCGGGCTTGGCAGAGGCTGCGGCTACGCATGCGAGTGATTCGGTGAGGCGGCTGGCGGAGTTCTGCTATGAGATGAACAGCAGCGGGGACTACGGCGGTGCGTTGGTAACGATACGGCAGTATGCTGAGCTCTATCCGAATGATGCTGAGGGAATGGTAGGGTTAGCGCGGGTTCTTCGTGTAGAAGGACATTTGGTAGAGGCTTTGCTGGCTGCAGAGCAGGCCTATGGTGAGGATCCTTATCAGGCGGATGCGTATCGTGAGGCGGAACTGGCGATGATTGGGCTGGATCGTTACAGCGACGCGTTGCACCTGGAGAATCAGAGCGAACGATTAGGAGTTGTTTCGAGTGGTCGCGCCTTGGCGGCGGCTTATCTAGCGGGCAGGGAGGATGTCGTTGCGCGAGAGGTTGGTTCGTTGCGTCGGAGTGGTTCGGTGAGTTATACGGGGCTCGCAGATTACGGGTTGTATCTGGACAACACGGAACAGATGGCAGAGGGCGCCACGGTATGGAGGAGTACGGCGGGAGGGCAAACTGCTGCGGCTTCGGGGGCGCGCGCATACATGCTGGCGCAGGGTGCGCTGGATCGGGCGCTTGCCGAGCGATGTGGGGAGGCGCTGGCGATGGTTGGTGAGATGAAAGGGTTATCGCGAGGGCCCGTGGCGAACTTCAACGGCGGGATGGCTGCGGCGCTGTGTGGTGATCGTGCGAGCGCGGAGAGGGCGCGGAACGATCTGCTCGAAAGTTATCCTGAGAATACGGCTGTCATGCAGTACTACGTTCCGAATCTTGAGGCAGCAACGGAGCTTGGAGCCAAGAATCCGGCGGGCGCTTTAAATGTGCTGGAGCGGCTGGAGCGGTACGATCAGATTTCGCTGACGCCTTATCTGCGTGGATTGGCGCATGTCGAGGTTGATAAAGGAGCGCTGGCAGTTGCTGATTTTCAATTTGTGCTGGCTCATCGCGGCGCTGACTTCGTATTGGGGAGTGATGTGTATCCGGCAGCTAAGATTGCTTTGGCTCGGGCGGCGGCCATGGGGGCGAGAGCGACGGTTGATCCCGAGATGATGCAGGTGCGCTAGGCCCGCCTGAGACGTGAGGTTAGTTTGCTCTGCGGGCAAGGGCTTCGCACCGACGGTAGAAGGCCGGATTTTCGCGACGTACGCGTGCTTCGAGGCGTTTAGCCACTGCGGGATGACCCTTGGAACCGCCCAACAGATGTGTAAATCCGGCGCGAGCCGCTTCGTTAGGATTGATGCATTGTTCGAAGGAGTCGAAGAGATACTTGATGTAGACGCCACGATAGGCGGAGCCAGGATGGAAGCGGTGGTAGTCCACGCAAGCGCCTAGAAGGAATTGCTCAAGGATCATATTGAAGCATTCTTTTTCCGGAAATCGGTTCCACACAGGGATAGTTGTGGGGTTGACGGCCAGGTCTATAGCGAGATTGGCGAAGTAGCGTATGAAGGCGACGTCGTGGCCACCAAGGATACCGCAGTTCTCTTCACGAAAATGAATGGGATCGCGGGAACGTGCCGACTCCCACTCGACGGGGAGAGGAAGATGATGCTGAGCGAAGGCTTGCTCGATGTCGAGTGGGCCGAAGGGATCGTGGATGGTGTGGAAGTGTTCGGGTGCCTGCGCGATGACAGGAGCGGTTTCGAGTCGTGACGGGAGAGCCTTCCAGAGGAATACATCGCTGTCTATGTGAAGGAAAGGGCGATCCTGAAGACTGTAGGCCGTGAGTTTACCGATAGCCCACCAGCCGATGTCCACATGATCGAGACGATCAAGTTCGGTTGAGACCTCTGAAAAAGAGAGTCCGAGCTGGTCGACGAGGAGTCGTTTGCCTGGTGTGTCAGTGATGAGCGCGGTTTCGGGATAGTGGACTCGGGCAGCTTGCAGCGATAGCCCCCATGCCAGCATGTGGTGCAATGGATGGCCCCAAAGTAAGCCTTTGTAGGCGTGGAATGGCTTGCTCCAAAATGACCAGACGGCGCGCATTGCTGTTCCTTTCGAGGCGACGATTGCTCGTTAGCCTCTTTCGATCACTACTGGGATGCCAATGATGCCGATAGAAGGATTGGAGCCGGCGAGAGTGAAAGTTGCGCTCAGTGAGCTGATTCCACCGATAGCCGACGTGAGAGTAGCTGTGAGGGTGAAGGACATGGGCGCTGTGGCTGGAAAGTTGGGGCCGGGGTTTCCTGTGACGTTGATAGGGATGGTTACGCTGCTTTGGTTCTGCGCGATAGTGACAGATGGTGGGACGTTCACGATGGAACCGACACCAGTTGCTCCGGTGAGAACCAGCGCGACCTTGGTGGGGGCGATGGCTGGATAGTTGACCGTGAGCGTGGCCTGCGGAGTGATGGTGGGCGTGGTGGTTCCAACGGCAACGACAGAGATGGCTCCGAAACGACTGGAGAGTACCTGCATGGCTGGAGTGGCAACGGTGAGCGCGGTGGCTCCGAGTGTGGGAGCGACGTAGAACCAGCTTTCGAAGTCGTTGGCGCGTTGTTGATTGCCTGAGGGTAGCGAGATGTCGGTACGTGGGGTGCTGCCGTCGACGCGTGTTGCGGATTGGCCGAGGGTGTAGCCATCGAGATAGAGTTGGCTGCTGCCGGTGCCGGTGAAGATCGTGCGGCCCGTGAGTTTAACTCGCACGCGGCCGAATTCAAGAAAGGGCGCTCCGAGGAGGAGAAGGCCGTTGAGGAAGAAGAGGGTCTCCCACTGGATGAAAGGCGCGTTGGTGAAGGGCATGTTCCAGAAGATGGTGTTGCCTTTGACGGTGATTTGCGAGTCGATGACGGTGACGCTACGAAGAATAGTAGTGGGGTTGAGATTGAAGGCGCCTATGATGCCTATGGTGGCGACGCCTGCGGGGTCCTGCGGACGGGCAAGAGGAGCTTCGAGGGTGACGGTGAAGCTGCTGGGATCGACCTGACTGGTGGGGGATTGGTCGAGGGTGACGTTGAGTCCCTGGAGGACGAGTTGATCGAGGGTCATGATGTCATCGTTGGACCAGTTGATGGCCGTGACATGCATGGCGTTGGATTGCGTGTCGGGGATCTCTGTGAGGGAGGGGAAGAAGCGACGGCATTCTTCGACGACCGCCTGTTGAGTATTCCCGTTCCAATGGATGCAGGCGAGTGGAGCTCGGTAGACCTGGATGCTGTATGGAGGCTGGAAGGCTGCGCCGTTGCTGCCGCATGGAGGCCATTCGATCTGGCCGGAGGCGGTGCGGGCGACGATGAGCCATGCGTCTCCGGGAGTGTAGTTGCCGGGGGCGAATTGAATCTGGATACCGTTTTCGAGTGTGATCCAGGTGCCGACTGCGAGAGGTATGCCGTTGGCTGTAGCAGTCGCACTGAATTGGTCCCAGCGGCGGATGCGAGGGTTGAGCGTCTTATTCACCTGAGAGACGATTTGCGTCATGGTGATGGTGAGTTGCTCGGGTGTGGTGCTCTGAATTTGGAAGAGATCGCCGGGCTGATTAGGAATATCGCCGAAGAGGTTGGAGTCGTCGGTGATCTCGACCCACTGGTTGGGGGAGAAGCCGAGGTTGGCGTCGGGGCCGAGGGTGTCGACTTGAACGTTGGAGCCGAATACGCCGGTGACGGCCGCTTCGATGCATCCGTTCTCGCGAGACCATTTGAAGGTGGCTTGGGTCTCGTTGCCGCCTTGATGGATTTCGATGCGGTAGAGCTGATTTTCGAGACCGCGATAACCTGCGGAAGGAGTAGGCTCGCAGGAGCAGTCGCTGGAACCATCGCCGGTCTGTGCAGACAGCATGCCGCTCGCCGGTTTGAGGACTGGGCGGTACATGGAGGCGCAGCAGTCTCCCTGAAAGGTTGCTCCGGCAGATGTGTCGAGTTCGTCTGCGTTTGCAGAGAATGTTTCAGAAACGGAAGCTTTATTGATGGCGACCTGATTGACTCCTTTAAGAACGGGGCGGCCTGCTTCGATATCGACGAATCGATTGATGCCTGTGAGGAGACCAGGACGGTTGAGAATGTTTGTCGGAGGCGGGTTGACGACTACGGGTGCAGGAATGGCCTGGGCAACGACGCGCCAGACTGTTTGCCGTCGCGCGGTGGTGTCGGCCTGGCCGAGGGCGGGTTCGCGAAGACAGGGGTCGTCGAGTGCGGTGATGAGGCGCTCCCAGACTTCGAGAAAGAACTGGATGGAGGTGGCTTTGCCGCTGCTGAGTTGGTTGAGCAGGTCGGATTCTGAGTGGCTGGGATTGATGAGGAAGGGTTGAGCGCCGTAGTCGAGAGGGGCTCCATTTTCGCAGATGAGACCATTGACGTAGTAGCGACCGGGCCCGATGGAGATAGAAGCGTTCGTCGCGGCAATGGCGAATCCGGCGTTGTCGATGGGGCCACCGTATGGACCGACGACGTCGATGGTTTCGGCCTCGCGCAGGTGATTATTGATGGCGGCCTGCTCGTTGGCATCGGCGTCGAGTGCGACTCGGCCCTGTTGCTGGAGGACGGCGGTGTAGTTCTTCTTCGGACTGAAACGGATACGACTGAAATCGCCTCTCATGGACGCTTCTCCTGAGTACCGGATAAAGGAATGCTGGGGCCCCGGAAGTTCTAGATCAGATCAAGCCTGCACCGATGCCGACGAACCAGACTTCATCCTGGGTGTCGTCGCCGCAGCATCGGGGTTTCGTGGGCAAAGCGTAACCGTAATAGCGTGGGAATGGAATGTGATGGATGATTGCTGTGCGTGAAGGCTCGATCATGACTCCGCTTTCGAGCCCAAAGGGAAGATACTGAGGTGCACGAAGCTGTACGTTTTTGAAGGCTTCGGTCTCTTGAATCTGGTTGTAGACGCCGATTTGTGAGCCGTTGTCGGCGCCCGTCCAGACGGCCATGGGCACGTCTCCGCTGAGAAGTGCGAAGGATGGATGGCCGTATTGGAGGGTGATGAATTGGGGCTGCAGGGCTCCTTCGTTGGCTGCGGTATCGGGCAGACAGCGGTAGCGGGGCGGTGTGAGCGCGTCGGTGGGGACAAAGGAGAAACGGATGCATCCCGTTTGTTGGCGGCTGCACCAGATGGCTGCGGGCCAGGGATCGTGACGGGGGCGACGCGCGAGGAAGATTGTGTTCGAGGCGAGTTCCATCGTGTGGGTGTGGACCTTGCCGATGATGGTGGAGTCTTCGATGTGCAGGTCGGCTCCTTCTGCGGTGAGATCCGCTCCGGCGTAGGCGATACAACAACGGCTGGAAGAGTCAATGATGCTGGAGCAGATGCGTGTGCTGCCTCCAACTATGTTGGCGATGGGACCGCTGATTGTGCGGACGAGAGAGATGGTGGTGCCGATGGCGTCGCTGACGATGTTGGGTTCGCCGGGTTGAATGGGAGCGCCTCCAGTGGCGAGGGCGATGCCAGGGACGAGAGTGCAGTCGGCGAGAGAGAGGTTGATGGGATCGCCATGAGGAGCTATGGAGCCGGAGAGCCAGAGGCCGCTAAGAAAGAGTTGTCCCATGGGTTGGGTTGTGCCGTCGTCGCTGATGATGAGAGAACCCTGGACTTCGATGTTGCCGCGCAGTGTGACGCAGGCGCTGTCGTAGGTGAAGTCGGTTGCGCTGACGGAGGGATGCGATTGAGCCGAGATGATCCAGAGGCGACTCAGAGAGGAGATGTTGATGGCGTTGAGGCCCGTCAGGTCGATGTCGAAGGATTCGAAGTTTGGCAGGATGATGCGGCCGGTTGATCCGGGGGCTGTGGAGTTCCAGGCGGTGATTGCGTCTTGTAAGGTTGGGGTTGTGGATGAGCCGACGATGGCGGTGAAATTGAAGGTCGTTGTGGTGAAGGTGGTGAGATTGGGGGAGCGGTCGTAGGGGCCTCCACCAAGTTCTGCAGGGAAGCCATAGCTATAGCTGACGCGAAGGTTTGCGGGGATGGGGACGTCGGGACCAAGTTCGATGCGGCCGAGGAGGGGATCGATCGCGATCTTGTTGCGTGGCGTACAGCTCCAATCGCCAGCTTGTGAGGCTGGGTCGTCGGAGAGATCACGGCTGCAGATTAAAGAGATGTCGACAGGCGTGTCATTGAGATAGAGAGCGATGCTGCTGTCTGGGCCGTAAAAGTCGGACATGTTGGTGAAGAATTCGCGGCGGGAGATTGGTTGCGGAACGTCGAGGCGTGTGGTGAGGCGACTGAAGGATTCGCGCGGAGCGAGTGCGTTGAAAAGAGGCATGTTCTGGCCCAGGGAGCTGAACATGTAGCGGCGATTGTCGATTTTGAAAGCAGGAGCGTTGGTGACGGGGAAGCTGATCCAGCGCCAGAGATAAATGCCGATGTCGGGGATGTTGTCGCGGCCTCCGCCGTGGAGGTTAATTTCAAGGGGTGCGGTGTCGGGGTTGGTGATAGTGCGGAGGCGTGGCGCGATGCGACGGACGTCGATGGTGCGATTGAGCTTGTCGAAGGCGGCGCCGATGTTGTCGAGGTGTGCTCCGTTGCGAAGGTTGACCGTGGCAGAGTGGTGGGGACGAATGTGATGCATGCTCTCGGTGGTGATGAGACGCCGGAAGCATTCGACTGCGGCGGCAGGAAGGCCGGAGACGTCCATCGAGATTTGATCGAGCGCAAGGAGTGTGCCTTTGCGGCGACGGTAACCAATGGTGTTGGCTACTTCGGCGCGGCGGCCGGAGGTGGCGCCGCCAATCTCATAGATGGCATCGGAACCGACGAGATCGCCGATGTAGGGAATCACCCATGGGGCGCAGGTTTCGATGAACTCGTCGTCGTAGAGTTGACGGATATTCTCTTCGAGGATCGCGCCTTGCTCTGAGATGACCGAGAGGAGAGCGTATAGCGGCTTACCGTTCTCTACGTCGCGCGTGCGGTAGATGGCGGGAAGGAGCGCGTATAGCTGATCTACGGTGAGGCTCATGACCAGACTCCGAGGCTGCCGATTGAGGCGGGATCAAGTAGGAGCATCTCCGCAGGGGTGGGGGAAGTATCAAGACCAACTACCGGCGTGGCTGCTCGCAGGACGGCAGCGAGGGGATTGGCCGGTGCGGATCCCTGGCGGTTGAATGCAGTTAGTTCGAGGGCGATGACGCCGGGAATTTGTTGAATGATTGCTATGATTTCGCTTTGTGCTACCCCCTGCGCCAGGGTGCGATTCGAGAAAGAAAAATTGGTTGAAAGCGACTGCCAGACTTGCGAAAGTACGAGAGTGGGATCGTAGGTTGTTCGGTCTACGCGGATGCTTGCTCCGACTTCGAAGAGAACGGGCGAGTAAGAAGCGACCTGTAAGGGGATGTAGGGATTGCCGGAACTTCGGAGTGCGTTGATGAGGTTAAGCAGTGTGGGGTCGTCCGATTTAAGAACTGCTCCGTTGGCTCCTGCTACGGTGAGGAAGATTCCGCGGGTGCGTCCAAACCATGTCCATGTGGCGAGCGAGGCAGCGATGCCGGCGAAGGCCAAGGCAAAGTTCTGGTAATCCTCGAGTGAGACGACACGATCGAGTGTGAGGACGTGTAACGGAGCACTGCTGCGTGCTGTTTCCGCTGTATCGGGGTCCGCACCTCCACTTGCCGGGTCTGGATTTGCGACACTGGTGAGCCCCTGTGGGCGATCGATCGCTTGTGATAGTTGACCGGCAGCAACCATTCCTGCTGAGCCAATTCCTTTGCGATAGGTGGCGGTGATGTTGAGTTGACCGGTTGGGGGGCGTGCCCCGTCTACGCCATCACCAAATTGGACGGAGGTTTTACCGGATTGATCGGCGCTGGTGACGAAGACGCGGTCGCTTGGTTGTGAGGCGAGGAAGTTATCGACCTCGTGCCACTGAAGGTTATTGACTCTCACTTGAAGAGTGGATTGTGCGCCTGTTCCCGTTGGAGAGCTGAGGTAAGTAAGGGGTTGTTGCTTGAGGCTGAACTGAAGTTGTGGGTTTGTTGCATCTCCACTACCGAGAATCTCGTACATAGTCTCGCCATTTGTGGATGCGACTACATTGGTGTTGATGGTGACGGTGCTGCGGTCATAAATGCGAGCGAGAGGTCCGTTCAGGCTGAGTGTAGTGATGGGACCGGCGACCGTCGTTTGATTGATCAATGCTGATTCGCTGACGACGGGGTCTTTTGTATTGGCGGCGGTGAGTTGGTACGTTGACTTTCCCGGATACAAGGAACCAGCGACGCCGTTGGTTGTGCTGACCTTCCAGTTGAGTGCGCCTGTTATGTCGGTGACAGGGGGGAAGGCTTCGATGACGAAGAGTTGGCCGTTTGCTGCAGCGAGGTCGTCAGAGGAGTGATCGGGAATGAAGCTGGCCCCGCTGGCCTTCACGATCTGAAGTCGCATTCGTTTGCCGGATACAGCAATGGGTTGGCCAGCGCTGATTCGCTGCCCGCCGAGTACTTCGATTGTGTTTCCTTCGACTGGTTTGAGGAGGTTGGTTTGTCGTGTGTAGATGCCGTCATAGCCCCAGGCGATGAGTGGCGGCGCGGTGGGCGTCAGAAGATTGCTCTGCACGTAGATGGTAGTGTTCCGGGTTTGTGCAACGAAATCTGCGAGGACTTGTTCAGCAGTTACGGGTGTAATTGCTTCTATAAACAGTGTGAGAGCTTGTTGCATGAGTTGGAGGTATTGGAGGGCTATGCCGGTTTGGCCGAGAGCGATGTAGGTAACGTAGAGAGTCTCATTCTGGATGATTTGCGTTATGAGACTGTTGAGATAGGCGGTTGATTGAGTGTTATTTACAAGGACCTGACCATTTGCCAAAGTGAGTTGGGTGGTCTTTGATGTGAGGGTGTAGAGATTGGGGCCAGTGTCTGCCGCAGCGGTGATTTGGAAGAGTGCTGTGTAGTGAGGGGATACAAAGATCGCCCACTGTGGTTCGCCATCTTTCGCAGGGTTGAGTCCGGAGATAGAGCTATCGAGATTTACTTGACCACTGTTTGCGGTGTACTGAAAGGTCCAGTCGGCCATTGCGATGGTGTTGGTTGGGAATTCAGGAAGCATCGCGATAGAGTCGGTTTTGACTACCCATGGATTGGGCGATTGAGATCCGAAGAGGGCGGCTTTTTTACGAAAGACATAGACGTAGGCGCCACTATCTGATGGAAAAGAGTTGGCGATCGGCTGGTCCCACTGCACAAAGGTATTGCCGGAGTTGGGGTCCAGCATGACGGCGCTGATGTAGTGGAGGTCTGCGGCCCCTGAGGTGAGCGTGGAGTGCAGACTGGAACTGACAAAGAGAAGAGCGTCTCCGACTGAGAGGTTGTTGTTGGTGCCCTGGATCCAGGTTGATTTGTCGCCGGGGTTGAGGATCCAGACTTGTGTGGTCTGGGCGGGCAGAGCGTTGCCGGCGATGGTGGCAGTTATATCGGCAGATGTCTCGAAGGTCTGCGGTGTCTGTCCGGGGCCGGGAATGCTTTGGACGCGAGTGCCGGTGGAGATGAGAACGTTGTCGGGAGAGCCGGGGGCATCGCTGAGAGTGAAGGCAAGATAGGCTGAGGCAGCTACTCCTGGGGAAGGGACGAATCCCACAAGCCGGGCAAGCTCGAAGACGGAGCGCTGATCGACGGCAGTGCGTAGATAGGACTCGTTGGCGAGACGCTCCTGATAGAAGGTCAGGATATCGGCGACTATGGCGTAGCTATCGAGCAATGCGATGGTGAAGTCGGAGTCGTCGCGGGTACGGAGCGTAGCAAGTGCGGAGAGATCTGGATCTGAGAGTGCGGCAAGCATGCTGGCTTTGAATGTGCCGTGAGTGCCGACGCGATAGGCGATTGCGGACAGGCCGGGGCGGTTCGTGATGGCTTGTGGGGTTTCGGGCCCTACGCCCACACAGCAGCCACACAGTTGTTCGGGTTGGGCTTCGCAA
Organism: uncultured Acidobacteriaceae bacterium; assembly: GCA_963738855.1. Classification (GTDB taxonomy): domain Bacteria; phylum Acidobacteriota; class Terriglobia; order Terriglobales; family Acidobacteriaceae; genus Edaphobacter. Next base: position 238,961 of record CAVTYC010000002.1, read on the forward strand.
TCGCCGTTCATTTACCACCATCCAGGTTGAGTGAGAAGAGGCCGTGATCGAGACGATTCGGGTCGTTGTCACATCGCGCGATTTCGAGGCGACCCATGGTGAGATAACCAGATGCTGTGCCGTCGCTCGAGGGATCGTCCATGCGTTGAAAGATTGTTAATGTGACGGAAGAGACACCTTCAACTGCCTGAGCTGCGGCGATGAGAGGGCTGGTGTAGATCGTTTGTCCGAAGGTAAAGTTTTGTGGATTGAGGAGGCCAGGTTTTCCGTTGCATTGATCTCCGCTAATAAAAAGTCGCAGGAGAGCGTTGCGGACATCGGATTGGAAGTGCTGGCCGTCCACGCAAATCTGCATCGCGATGCGTAGGCCAACGAGGATAGCACCTTCTACCTCGAGATCTACCCCGGCCATTCGGAGGAGATTCAGACGTTGCTTTGTCGAAGCAATCAGTGTGGGAGTGGGGCCGCTTCCCGAGGTTGCGTCAACAGAGACGAAAGCGGTGTACCAGCTTCCCGTCCACCGCATGGTGCCTTTGGCCTCGAATATGGCTGGATCTTGTTCGGTCATCGTGGCGTAGTCGTCTTCAGTAACAGCGCGGCGTTGCGACCGGAAGGCAAATGGCGCTTGTTGACGGATGTGCGTGATGGATTCCGGATCTACACCACCGGCCGCTGCAATCGGATTGCGAACCTGAGTTATCCCCGAAACATTAGTGAGGACGTGACCAAGAGTGTCGCGGCCGATATTGCCGGTTGTACCGTTGCCGATACGGTACTTTGCGCGGAAATCGGCTCCTGTCTCTGCGGCCATACCGTATTGGCCATCTCCGAAGCGAAGGAAGACCGTATTGTCGCTTTCGACCTCGGGAACGACGCCACGGCTTGTAGCTGGTGTTGAGAGGAGGTCCGCGAGAATCGGCCAGTTATGAAGCTGGTCGTCTTGCACCTGTAGCTGTGGTGTTGCATTGGAGTTTGCTGAAGAAGAAGGCGTGAGCAGTGTTGAAGCGGAGGCCGTGGCGTCCAGAGAATACGCAAAGGTCAGAGGGCGATTTGAAAGCTGCGGGAAATATCTTGGAAGTGTTTGCAGTGTGCTGCTTGAGCCACAGGTGCAGCTTGCGGTGGCGATTGGAGACTCAGGGGCGGATGGAACTTCGCCTAAATCTTCCCAATCCAACCATGTTCCGTGATCTGCGGGAATAATATTGCCCCATGCGACGCTGACGTTAATGACTGGATGTGATCCATGTGGAATGTCGGTGGTGGACGAGATGCAGAGCGGGAAGGGAAGCGCGTCCTCTGCGGCCCACCAGATATTTGTAATTGCTTCTTGATTAAGGGGATCGACAAGGACTTGATTCTGGAAGTCGAGAGTCTGGACCGCAGTCAGGCGAACGGCCCATCTCTTTTGCGGATCTGCGTCCTCGGCATTGCCTGTGTTCGGGCCGAGAACCTCTTCGAAGAGCAATACCGATCCGGGGCTGAGAGATTGGTGTGTCCCTAATAGGGTTGCCTGGGTTGCGCCTGGAGCGAGACAACAGTTGGTGTCGCTCCATGTATAGACGTAGATCTTGTTCTGGTCTCCATAGAGGAGTGCATCTTGCATGGTAGCGAAAGCCAGTGTGGGATTATTCGTGAGCAGCTGGGCGGTAGAGCTATTCGGAGAAACGCTAGCGGGGAGACCGGGAACGCTTGGGAATACTCGCGTGTGGGCGGGTAGAGAGATGTTGCCCTTAACATGAAAGTAGACCCATGTACGTGCGTTTGAACCGTCGCTTATTTGGTAATCAACGAGCTTAGCGTGGCGACGCATTGAGATCCTGCTACGTGCCGTGCCGATATAGGCTTCTGTCGCTGTGGCGTCCTGCTGATAGCTGAGATGATCGGCGAGGTAGGCGATCGTCTCAACGAGAGCGATGCCAGTATCGGAGGCGTGCGGCTCGTTCCACGTCGGGCTGAGTACGGCCATTCGATCAAGGATGACCTGGCGGAAGCTTTCGTAATCCTTGGCTAGATAGTTGATGTCGGGTTCGACGTGTTGCTCGGGGGGGCAGCAGGTGGTGGGAAGGCAATCGCCGACTGTCGGGCAGTTTGCTTTGAAAGAGAAGTCGATTGTAGCGAGCTGCGGATCGATGCCGACAGGCGGATCGATGGTGGCTGCATCTGCAATAAGCGTCAGAGTATAGGTAGAGAAGTCACCAGGCTGGTCGAGTTCAATGGTGAGTAGTTTTGGGTTATCGGCGGATATAGGGTGCAGACTAACTATCTTGACCTGAGCGAGATTTGAGGCGCCGCCTGTCAGTTTGATCTGGGTCGTGCTTAGATTCAGTGGACGGACATCCTTGAGGAAGATCAGATTGAGCAGTTTGCCACAGTCGCAGCCGGGTTCAGTGGAACAGATCTCCAGATAGTCGATGCCGTTGAGCGTCGGGTGATCGAGGACTAAGGCTCTGCGGTTTTTTTGTGAACAGAAGTAAGTCATTGCGCTGCTCCGCCGTAGACGAACTGTTCGGTCTGCTGTTGCTGGGTCTTGATGATGATGTATTGAACTGTGATGAGCATCGTCGAGTCCTCGGCGGTGACATCGACCGATTGAACTCGTATGACATCAGACAACCATTGCTGGAGTGATGCCTGGATAATTTGCTGTTGCGCCGCAGCGAGGACGTCACTGTTCGGTTCGAAGACGAGTTGCGCGGTGCCAGTGCCAAAGTTCGGACGGTTGACACGCTCGCCGGGCGATGTGAGCAGAATCTGTTCGATCATGTCGCGGATGTGTCCCGGGGTGTCGACTTGAGCGGTTCGCCCGGTGTTATCGAATTGATAGGGGTAGCTAAGATTCATAAGTTGCTCACATTGCGCTGACACGTGTTTGCATGACTACGGGCAATAGAGGAGTTGCGTTGGGAATGGAGATGGCAACGCCGCTTTGTACCACCAGAGGTTGACCTAGTGATGTGACGCGCAGAGTTCCCGTGATCCATTGGGCACTAACACATGGAGGAAGAGGCGGAGGAACGAGCGGGCAGCCAGCGATGATCCAAGGTGCGGAGAGCAGGACTGTAGGTTGGCTGCTGACCATGACGCGGGGATTGGGTGCCGATGGTGTGGCCTGGCCGGCGTGGCTGCAGAAAACCGTCGCGCCTTGATGAAGTAGAAATCCTGCCATGGTGGACCGCCTTCAAGTCAGATAATTTGTAGTGCGCCCTGGTTAATGGTGACGGAGGGGCCGGTCATCATGATGGTTGCGCCCTGTCCGTTCGTGATGGTGATGCCTACGTCCGAGATGGAGATCATAGCCCCGGCTGCAGTTTTCAGGAGAATGCCTCCGGTAGGACCGGGTGTATCGCTGATCATCAGGGTGTTCTGGCTGGTGGTCTGAAGGACGATGGATTGCAGCCCGGGTGGTGTGGCTAGTGCGAGTGCGGGAACTTCGCCTGCCGAACCCCAGAAGCCGCCGACCCAGATGGGGTAATCGCTGTTGCCTTGTTCAAATTCAATCCAGACGCCGGCGCCGATGGGGGGCAGGGCGTAAGAGCCGCATTGGATTCCAGCGAACGGAACGCACGGCATTGCCCACGTGGATGGCAGAATATTCGATACGTCGGGGACCTGAACCATGAGTCTGCCGATCTGCATTGGATCGATGTTGCTGAGCACTGTACCCCGGTATTTGCCGTAATGCTTTGCCACGTCTGGGATCCTTTCGTACTAGAACGGAAGTGTTGGAACCATCGGGAGATTGGAGATGAGAGCATTTCGCGAGAGTGTGAACTTCTGCTTGTACTGACCCGGCTTGATGCTATGAGTAGTGCTTTGTACGTAGTGGAGGCCGTCGAAAGCAACGCCAGCACCGCGGACAGCGACTAGTTCGCGAGCTTTGAGAATGCTTCCGTAGCGAAGTACATCAAGGGTCCCGCTGCCGGTGACGACGTCTCCGGTGTCGGAGGCTTTGGCGAATCCGAGCATCAGTGCCTGTGCCGGTGATAGCTTTGCCGTATCGTTGAGCGGTTCGAACTTTTGCGGTGGAGGAACGAGAGCACCCAGGGGCGGATTGAGTGGATTCACAGAGGGGATGGGGAGGGGAATGACGAGCTTGGATGTCTGATCCTGAAGAAACACGATCGGCATGACAGCTGATTGCGGTTGGTAGCGGAAGTTGAGAGTTTCGACGTTGGTCCAGGTGTCCATGTTGACGTTGAGCGCGGGTTGAGGAAGTCCGATCTTAATCTGCGGGCCCCAGTAGGCGCGGCTCATGCCTGGCAGAGGGCCAGGATCGATGTAGAAGACATAACCAGCCTCAGCGGCGAGTTGTTGGATGTAGGCGAGGTCGGTCCCTTTCTGGGAGGGGATCTTATCAATTGGTATTGGTATGTCCGGTGCAATGGCGGGGATTACATTGGGGACAACGCCAAACGCAGCATACTTCGCCAACATTGTGAGGACACGCAGATCGGGGCTCATACCCGGGTAAGGAAGGCCGCTAAGATCCACGAGGTCCATGACGGAGCAGAGGTCACGTCCGGTCAACATGAGAGTTGAGGAACCGTGCATTGCATCGGGGATGATTTCGTGGTGCTCGATGACACCGTCAAGGATGATTTGAGGAAGGCCACCGAGCGTCACCATAAGTACAATGCGAAGAAGTGGTATCGAGGCACCACCGGCGAGTAGGAAGAATGTTTGCAAAGGTGAGTTGTTGGCCAGAGTGAATCCAAGCTGGAAGCCGCTTCTCTCCTTTGCGGATACAGTGATCTCGACGGAGGTCAGTGAGTCGATCAAGGGCTTTGGCGCAGGCACAGCCTCAAGAGGGCCGGCAAAAAGCGTGAGGTAGAGGCCACCGCTACCCATTGCGTGCTCCTGCGGGAATGCCTGAAGAGAGTGGGATTTCTATGGTGCGGCCGACTTGTGAGGTTAGGTCATCTGGATCGGTCGCTCCATTGGCATCGCAGATCATCCAGTAGAGCAGTGGATCGCCAAGGTATTTTGCTGCCAGGTTGTCAAGACGGTCGTTATCTACTATGGGGTACTGGAAGAGGGCAGTGTAAATACCCGGTTGTGGCAGGATGCGACGTTGAAGATAGACGGTTTGGGTTCCGTCGGAGCGCGTGAACGTAAGGACAGGGGAACCGTAGTAGCGGCTACTCGGATTTGTGGGAGCGCCCGTTCCGGCTGCGGATTTTACGATTGATTGAAGCGCGGTTTCCATTTGTCCTCCTTTCGCATTAGCTGGATAACGCAGCCATTGCTTCCTTCTCTACTTGATATGCCATGTAAAGCGCGCCTGCCGGATTGATGAAGCCAACGTCATTAACATTGAGTACGCGCATTCCCAATGCGACTTTGGCGCGAATGGGGTTGAGCTGCGGATCAAAGGACTCTTCTGTTACGTCAAGATCGGTGATGCGCACGGGAGTAATGCGTGACTTACTCCAAATGAAGACAGTCAGCGCAGATTCCATGGGAAGAATCTCGATGGTTCCGAGTAAGGTGAGAGCTTCGTTGGTGATGAGTGTGGTGCTGGATGGATAGACGAGCAGTTCGAGTGCGGCTAGCTGTGGTTGGATGCCATATTTCAATGTGTTGGCATCGCCACTCGCGAGCAGATCTGTTGCATCAATTTCGGCAGTGCATTTGATCGTTTCAATTGGAGGACCTTTGAGGCGCAGTATCTCCGTGCGATCTGGTTGGTCTCCAACGCTTTGCGGTTTCAGTGAGCGCGTGATCGAGTCCGGATTGTATTGGAGAGTGATCATGCCTCGCGGGATCCCGGTAGTAGGGTCGAGCGAGAGAATTGCGCCTTTCTGTAGCCTGGGCGAGATGTTCGACATGATGTTTCTCCGATTTTTCGACGTTCAACGTTTTGTGCTGCGAGTTTGCTTATCCGACGAACTCAGGGAGATTGATCTTGAGCTGATCTGGCGTGTTCAATATGTCGCATGATGTGGTTTGCAAGGTGATTTCCTAGCTGTTCGGAAGTCGCGTCCGAGGATATTTCGCCTCCATCGATCCTGAGTGATGCGGAAACGTGGCTCCAGTTGAGGGTAGGCATTTGAGTTGCTAACGCAGAGAGTCTTCGTCGCATGGCATTGACGACGCTTTCCTGGTCTATCCGAGATAGGCCTGTGAGTGTCAGGCGGCCAATATGAAAGTTCAGATTTGTTTGGCTGCTTGAGGCCTTGCCGCTCCGGTGCGCCTGGTTTGTGTTCGGCTGTTTTATAAAATTCATGACCAGCCTCCGGTCTCGGTTGCGGTAAGCGGCTTGTCGATTTTGGCGTACTCGATGCGCGAGGCACGGAGAATGTGATCCATCTGGATCGAAGTTCCGTCCTCCGCAGCAAAAAAGGCGGAGTGAGTAGCGATATTACGGATGATGCCTCCGGGAACATTCAATTGGGCGAGTCGCTTGTAGTCGAGTTCGGCCGTGGGTGTTTGTGGTGGAAACACGTGCTGCCAGATCGCTTCGCGTTGAGCTGCGTCGGGGAAAGGGAAGTGCACGATGAATCGGAGTCGACGTAGAAAAGCAGCGTCAATGGCTTGTTTCATGTTCGTTGTTAAGATGGCGACGCCGCGGTAGGATTCCATGCGCTGAAGCAGATAGCTGACCTGGAGATTGGCATAGCGGTCATGACTATCATTGACTTCGCTGCGTCTACCGAAGAGGGCGTCGGCCTCATCAAAGAGAAGAACAGCTCCGCTTTCGTCGGCTGCGTCGAAGATGCGCCGGAGATGCTTTTCGGTCTCGCCGATGTATTTGCTCATGATAGACGCCAGGTCAATGTGATACAGATCGAGGGCGAGATCATTGGCGATGACTTCAGCGGCCATAGTCTTGCCTGTGCCGCTGGCTCCAGAAAAAAGCGCGGTGATGCCCGAGTTGCGCGTGTATTTGTTGGAGAATCCCCAATCGTTTTGGACCATGGAACGTCTTCGGACATGAAGGACGATCTGACGCAGTGTCTGACGCTGAAGGTCTGGCAGCACGAGATCATCCCAAACTGCCTTCGGCTCGATCCGATGAGCTAGCGAATCAAACGAGCGACGAGCTTGCGTGCGACAGATATTCCAGGTGAGTGCAGCGAGGTCTGTCTCTGAGTTGACACTGGATAAAGATGCTGCCGCGTTTCTTGCCAGGACTCCCGCGGAATTGATGGCCATTGCATCGAGAGAGAAAGAGTCAACGAGACGATCTAATGAACCGTTCATTTGCTGTGCCAGAGGGCCGAGGCTTTCGGTCCAGAGTGCTCTGCGCTCCTGCTCTTTTATCGTTGGCAAATAAAGGCGGATACCTTCGGACTGCTCCAACGCAGAACCCTCTCTGGCTTCGATCGCTAGAGGCATAGAGATATGTCTGGTGAAAGATGTGATGTTACGAAGGATTTCCATGCTATCCGCGTCCGATGTGCGGATATAAAGAGCACCACCCATGAGGAGTGCTTCGCGCATCCATGCTTTGGCAAGCTGTTCTCTCTCGATTGGAGAAGCTGGTATATCTGCGGCGTTTAGTGTGTACGCTGCATGCCCTGAGATGTGACATATGTGCTGAAAGGCCCAATGCCGATCGTTTGCTGTGCCGCCAACAAGGAAAATGGACTTCGTTTCATCGCAAGTCGTATTCCATAAGCTCGCTCCCTGACTGATGAGATATTGATGAGCCTCGGAGTTGTGACCGATGATTGAAGGGAGAATATGAATGAATGGTTGAATCCGATCATCGGGACAAGGATTGCCTAGCAGGTAGTGAAGAATAGGTTCATCGATCCGCAATGGACTACCCAGCAAAGACACGGAACTGTCGATGTTTAATAGCTTCCAGCTACGAAGCGGGGCACTCGGGCTAAGAGCGCTCCAATGAGCAAAGGGCAGTGTGCTAAAAGCGAGGCCGAAGGTGGGCCACGTCTTTGTGGGATCACCATGAATCGATGCACATGCTTTTGCAAATCGGCTCTCAAGCTCAGCACCAGCAGAGAGGGCTAGAAGGTCACTTTCAAAGGGAGAGAGCTGGAAACATTCCGAAATGCGATGGAGGGGAGCGATTGCTGTGTCGGGGGATAAGCGCTCCGAGATGCTCCATTGCTGGGCGTTTGGTCTGATATCGAGACCGGCGCGAAGTGCTACGACGTCATAAATGCGGTCGAATGTCTGTTGTAGAGATTCCTGTTGGAGGTTGGTAATGGTCATAGTCCGGTTACCTCCACCTGAGGGAGATACTGTCCAAAGGTTGGACTACCCATCGTTGTATCGAGCGCAAGTCTACTTTGAGAACGATCAATCTGTACGCGCAGTGGCAGGCCAGCTGGTGGGACTGGATGGATAAGTCCGGTTGGAATTGGGAAGTCTAGTGTTGAGGATGTTGCGGGACCACTGATGGATCGCGACGGAATGGGGATCGCGGTGTCCCCTATAAGCAGGACGGCTTCTTGAGAACTTCCGACAGGTGGTACGACAGATAGTGTGAAGACTGTGCCAGTAGCGGCGGTGATTGGTGCAGCATTGGTGATGGTGGGAGCCAACAGGAACGGAGTCGCGCTGGAGGAAAAGCCTTGATGCGGATCTGTCGATGTGCCGAAGAGTACGTTGCGCACGATTTGTATCGTACGGACTCCTGCCTGTAGGCCAGAGGGAATACGGATACGGATGCAGCCTGGCTGGATCGTGTCCGGCGCAATGGGGGGCTGCTCATCGAACGAGATTAGTGTGTCGGCAGGCGAATCGCCGATGAAGTTGCGGCCAGTAATGGTAAGCATCTCACCTGAGCCGATGGGTTGCGGTGTGATGTTATCGATGATGGGGCTTTGCCAGGGAAGCGTAAGAACGTTACGAGATTGAACGGGGAGATTCGATTTGAACGACTGTGTCTCCTCAATCAAGACAACTGAAACTTGGTAGGAGGTTGTTGGTCGATAGTGAGCATTAAATGCCATCCAAAGCTTGTTGATTTCTTCGTTGGATAGCGACTCCGGTGCGATGCGAATTGATTCGACCTGACTGGCAAGGTTCGTTGTGACGATGAGTTGCATCTCGGAAGACATGTGCCCGGCAGCGATGATACCGGAGATGGAGGCCTGAATCAGTTCGCGCGAAAGGACAGGGGTCTCATAAAAGACCTGCATTGCCCAGGCAAGGAGGATCTCTGGATCGAACTCGTTCTTGCCATATGCGCTTACAAGATAGTGAAGATCAAGCGCAAGTGGTGGATTGCTTACGCGACGGCCTAAAGAATCCTGTGATGGCAATGCATTGTTGCGAAAGCTGGCGTTGAGGCTGGCATAGTACATAAACAGGTTGATCTGCGGCTGCTCATCGGCGCCAGTCGGGACGAGATCGGGCGAAAGAGCAGTGACAGGACTGGATACTCCGATGATTGAACTGGGGCCTCCTGCTGTTAGTGCATTCGCTAATATCCACCGCAGTACTGCGCTGACACCGCCGACCGCTAGATAGTCACTCATTGCGAGGCTCCGGGTCGTCGACGAAGATAATCGTCGAGAGTCACATGCGAGGGTGAGACTGATCTGCGGACAGGTTCAGCACGTTGTATAGCGCGTACCTCGATATGACCGATTGAGATGTTCACTTCAGTTGTTGCGGAGTGGAGTCGATTTGCAGCTGTGTCCTGGACGCCGTTCCTTTCGGCTTTCTTAATACCTTCGTTTTGTGGGAGCAATGTCGCGTGTCGAGTCTTGGCGACCTGGGCATGCTCCTTTTCGGGTACTTCCTGCACCAGGGGGGCTGCATCCCGCATTGGTCGTTCTATTCGTGTGGTGAGAGTTTCTTGCTGGTGACGCTGCGAGGGGGAAGAAAGTTGTTCGGTGTTCGTCGAAGGAAGTGCTGGCGGTTGAGGATCATATGAAGCAGTGTCGAACCGAAGCGCATTTGCCAGTCGTTGTTCACTTGATTGCCGAAGAGGTTGCGGGTCGGACGCATCCTGAGTTTGTTGGGTTTGCGCCTTCCCAACATTTGAGTGGTTGCTGGCGTTAGGGAAATGACTTTCATGTAGCGGCCTAAATGCCGGAGCCGGGTCGGTACTTTCCAAAAGACCATTTAGGCGGGGCGCATATAGCTGGGATAAGAGCGGCTCGACTGGTGAGATGGGCCGCTGAACGCGCGTGATCATACGATCGATCAAGGTATTCATTGGATCATCTCCAGGTATGTTTGGCGGCGTACTCCACTCATATTCAGGATTGCGGACTCTTCCCAGCCGTAAGCAATCGCTAGATCGTGGACGTCGCGCATCAGTTGCATCGCTGCGTTGCGCACCTCCGTCCAAAGGAAGCGTCCTATGTCCAAGTCAACCGAATGTGATTCGCCGCACTCGGCACATTCGAGCTCAACGGAGATCTCCGCACTAGATTGAAGCTGATCGAACGTTTCTATCGCAAGCCGGCGGAATTCAGGATTGTCCAGCAGTGAGATCGGGTCGCGATTCTGAGTGGCGGTTGGCATATCGGCTAAGCAACGAGCCAGTAGTTGTTTGCGCGCTTCTACGAGATCGGTCAGGTCAGCAATTGAAAGTAAATCGGAGACCGTCGCAAGCCTCATCGTTAACCCAGTTTCGCCAACAGCACTGAATTGCGTCGTTGATAAAGCTGATTGGTGAAGGCTGTGGGTGACAGAAGCAATGGGCAGCGTGAACTCAAGTCGCGCATTGCAGCTTGGACAGGCGAGATAGCCTTCTAATTGCGGGCCAAAGCTTGAAGCGCGCAGCATGAGAAGCTGAAGTGTGATCTCTGGCATGCTCTGCGCGGCAATTTGCGCACGGGTTACCTGCGGATGCGCGATGGCAAGCATGGTGATGATGCGACCGAGGTAAGTATCCTCAGCACCATGATCGAGCACCGTGAGCAATAGCTCGCCAGTTAGTTGACGCATCTTCCACCACCGCAAAAGCACGCGTTTGAACCGCAGAGGCTTAGAATGTGTTTCTCGGACAACGATAGCTACGCCTGGTTGGAGGTAAAGCTCGGCTCTGTCGGTTCTGTGACTGAGACGTCTCTCTCCCACCCTTCGTTCTCGAGCTTGATGTGCTGAATGGCCACGGCATTCGCATTGGAGTCTAGATCCGGAAGGGCCTGGTATTCAGAGACCCAGGCTCGATAGACCTTGTAGCTGATGGCAAGCTGACCAGCCTCGTTGTAGAAGTCTATGATCAGGTCCTTTCTGAAGTCCTTTAGCGACACCTCTGAACCCAAACCTGCGCCGATCTGCCAGACCTTCGCAGCCCACTGTTCGAAATCCACGTCGTGGGTTACTCCGCGATCGAGGGTGATGGCATCGAATTCGGTTCGGCCGGGAGATTTGCGACTCGTGCTTGGGTCGCCGCCTTCGCGATGCTTGACTACTTCCGTAGTCCGTTTGAGCGCAGATACCTTGCTGATGCCTGCAACGTAACGGCCGTCCCACTTTACGCGAAACTTGAAGTTCTTATATGGATCGAAGCGTTGAGAGTTGACGACAAATTCTGCCATGATAACGAACTCCTTCTTCGGTAAAGGCTTGATTCAGGTTCAGGACTGGATCTGACCAGCCATCTGCTGGATCTGGATAATGACGAACTCGGCCGGCTTCAGTGGAGCAAAGCCTACGAGGATGTTGACGATGCCGTGATCAATATCGCTCTGTGTCGTGGTGGAGCTGTCACACTTCACGAAGTAGGCATCTGCCGGGGTTTTGCCCTGGAAGGCGCCCTTGCGGAACATATCCTGCATGAAGGAGCCCACGTTCAGGCGAATTTGCGCCCAGAGCGGTTCGTCGTTGGGTTCGAAGACCACCCACTGAGTTCCTCGGTAGAGACTCACTTCAAGGAAAAGCGCCAGGCGTCGAACGGGAACGTACTTCCATTGATTGGCTTGGGCGTCCGCTCCTAGCAGCGTGCGTGAGCCCCATAGCACTGTGCCGTATACGGGGAAAGTGCGGAAGCAGTTGAGCCCTAGTGGATTGAGGGTTCCTTGCTCAGCGTCACTTAGTTTGTAAACAAGAGACTGCACTCCAGTTAGCGTTGCTTCGATTCCCGCGGGTGCTTTCCATACCCCTCGGGTTGAATCGATACGCGCGTAGAGGCCCGCAACGACGCCTGAGGGCGCGAAGGTGCGGAGTTGATAGTTGTTGAGCGGATCTGGGAGTCGAAGCCGGGGAAAGAAAGCTGCGCCGTTCTCGTTGACTACGGAGAGGCCGCCGGACTTCCAATCGACTGCCCCTGAGACCGTATTGATGTTGGGTGGTGAATCTATAAGGAGAAAAGCGTTCATGGTGTCGCAGAGCGTAATGGCTGCGCTGAAGATGGCGTTTGGATCGACGGTTGTATCGAGTGCGTTTGGATCACTCGGGTTTGCTCGGGTGGCATCTGGAATGGACAGCAGGTTGAAGAGATCAACTTTCTGGAGTGCGTAGATTCCTGTAAAGCTGCCGGGGTCTCCGATGAGATCTCCTGTTGCTGGCAGGCCAGTGCCGGGCTTTCCAGCTGTAGAGCTGGTTTGACTGCCGCCCCAAGCATTGGTGCCGGTTCCGTTGCCAGTTCCAAGGGCGTAGTGGGCGACGTTGGTGCTGAATGGTGCGGTGAGGCCGAGAGGTCCAGCTGCGTCCTTGGGGCCGCTCGCGGGAGCCGTGATGGTGACGACTGCATCGGGTGCTTGAGGCAGCAGAGCGTTGACTCGGATGCCGGAGCCAGTTGCGGTTGGCGCAACCGAAGCTTGAATTGAGGCTCCTGGCATCTGGATCGCTAGAGCGTTGTTCACCGTCGTCTGCAATTGCGCAGCGAGTCCTGCAAGAGATTGGGGCAGGGGAGAGCCGATCGAGAAGACTTTGACAGTGAGCGGCAATGGAGCCGGTGCGGTTGGAGGTGATGAGACGCTTATCGTTACTCCGAAGTCGTTTGTCGCGACAGCTGTACCACCGCCGAGCGCCGTGTTGACCGCGTTGTTGGTGATCGTGGCGCCGACGATGCCTGTGACGACAGGTGCGCCGGAGGGCGAACCAGCTACGGCAGCCTTTACCAGTTGAGAGCCGTTGTCTGGATCGTTGACGATGGCTGTGATGAAGTTCGACTGCGTGTTCTTGAGCGAGAGCTGCGGGAAGAACTCGGTTGTTCCGTCCTGCAGATCGGTGATGGTGAGGTTGAATGCGGTTGCGTCGGCTGTATGGTCGATGCCGGTGTAGTCGACGTCCAGCAGAAGTTGGCCATCAGCCCAGCTTCCGCTGCTAAGAGCGGTGAAGGTAATGCTATTAAAGACGACCTGCGCTCCAGTGGCTCCGGTTCGAGGTGTGCGTACTACGTATGCTTCGGTTCCACCGTTCGAAAAGAACTGCTGGACAGCGTAGCTGAGTTCGCTGTCAGAGGCGAGACCGCCGAAGTAACGCTCGAAGTCGCTGAAATCAAAGATATGTTCGGCGCGGTTGTCGATACCTTTGGCGGTGTATCCCACAAAGGCGGCGATTGAGGTTGCTACACCCGCAATTGTATGGACAGGGCTGGTTAGCTCACGGATATAGACGCCAGGATACGTGGGGGTACTCGCCATGAGACACCTCGATTTCGTATTTGCTGCGCTGACTTTTGGCCCAGGAAAAGGATCGAGTTACCTTGAATGTTCGGGGTCGAACGGTAACGATCTCGTCTGGGGATTATGAATAGCCAGCCGCCCATCCGTCAAGGGATGTGTCGGATTTTTATCTTGTGCTGTGCGAAAGCTCCTGCTGTGTTCGGATTCGCTGGCTGTGGCCAAGTGCCGTCAGGCCACGACAATGCGGTAACTGTGGTAGATTCAAAAAAGCGCGAAATCGCAGCGGAGAGATGGCCGAGTGGCTGAAGGCGCACGCTTGGAAAGCGTGTATACCGCAAGGTATCCAGGGTTCGAATCCCTGTCTCTCCGCCATATCTTTGCCCATCTGCTTTTTGAAATCAATCTAAACTTATATAAATGATAGGGTTACGGGAACGGCTGTAATTTATACAGCCTCCCTGGGGGCCTCCTTGTCCGCTATTTCTTCTCCAATATCAGTATCGTTTCATGGTGACGGTATTACGACGGTTATTTGATTCGAGTACCCGCTCTCCACTCCGTTTGTACCGACCGCCGTGACGACATAGAAATAGGTCGAACCCGCAATTACGGCCTGATCTGTGTAACTGGTCGGGGCAACCAGTGTGCTGTTGACTTTAGAGTATGAGCCCCCCGAAACAGTGGAACGGTATACGTTATAACCGGCAATTTGGGATCCGGTTTCAGCCCATGACAAGGTCACAGAGTGACTTACGCCGGATCCGGTCAACGGAACGGTTAGTGTCGCATTTTGTGCGGTGCTCGTAATTGTTATGGTTCCTGCAGCGGAGCCGCTCGTCGTTGGAGCGAAGGCGATGCTTACTGACGTGGACTGGTTGGAGGCTAGGGTGAACGGGACCGCCAGATAACCAAGTGAGAATCCGGTTCCCGTTACGCCGACTTTGGAAACGGTGACGGATGCGGCTCCTGTGTTGGTGATTTGCACCGATTGGGACTGCGTACTATTCACGGTTACATTGCCGAAGCTCAGCGAGGTCGGGTTGGATGACAAGAATCCCTGGGGAGGGGTAACGCCAGACCCGGTGAGCGGTACGGTTAATGTTTGACCAGTCGATGCATTCCCGAATGTTATGCTGCCTGCTGCCGTACCGGCCGTGGTGGGTGTGAAGACGGTCGTATAGTTCTGGGTCTGACCGGGCGCCACCGAAAACGGGGTTACGAACCCTGATGCACTGTATGGGCCAGTGACCTGAACAGAAGTTACGGTGATCGCCGTTGGGCAATTGTTTACTATGCTCGCTACGGAAGAGTAGTTGTACCCGAGTGTCGTGTTGGGGAAAGTGATCGAGCTTGGATTTGCGGTCATTTGACAGGCGGGCGCAGACGAGAGAGCCGGGACTGAGACGGGCTGTCCGTTTATGGAGATGTTTTGGACTGTCGACTGCTCCTGTATCTCCACCGTCTTGTAGACGCCTTGGAGGGGATCGACGTTGTTGAACGCCGCGGTGCCAACGATTACCGTCACGCTCGTCGAGCCAGGCGCGGCGCTAAAGGTTTGTGGGTTGGTCCATGCCTCAGGACTGGGTGATCCGGGACCGCTGTTGCATGGGCTTGAGTTCGTCTGTATCACACAAGTAGACGCGACCTGGCCGTAGCGAAGAGTGATGGAACTACTTGCGGTGATGACGGATCCCTCGGGCGCATTAAGGAGATACCAGAGGGAGGAGGAAAGAGCCGGGACAGTAACTGGTTGGCTGTTTATGGTGATGTTTTGAACTGTCGACTGCTCCTGGATTTCCACCGTCTTGTAGACCCCAGGGAGAGGATCGCCGTTGAACGTGGCCGAACTCACGATTACGGAAACGGTAGTTGAACCAGGCGCGGGGGTGAAGGTCTGTGGAGTGGACCATGCCTCAGGGCTCGGTGATCCAGGAGCCAAGCCACTGCACGGTCCGCTGCTTATAAGCACGGCACAGGTTGATGCAACCTGACCGTAGCGAAGAGTAATGGATCCTGTGGCGGTGATGACGGATCCCTCCGGCGCATTGAGGAGGTACCAGATGGGGGCGGAAAGAGCCGGGACTGTGACCGGTTGTCCGTTTATGGCGATGTTTTGGGCTGTCGACTGCTCCTGGATCTCCACCGTTTTGTAGACTCCGGGGAGCGGATCGTCGTTGAACGTGGTCGAACTCACGGTTACGGAAACGGTAGTCGAACCAGGCGTGGGACTAAAGGTAATTGGAGCGGACCATGCCTCAGGGCTCGGTGATCCAGGGGCTACGCCACTGCATGGGCTATTGCTTATCTGTACGGCACAGGTTGATGCAACCTGACCGTAGCGAAGAGTAATGGGCCCTGTGGCGGTGACGACGGATCCCTCCGGTGCATTGAGGAGGTACCAGACGGGCGCGGAAGTTTGGGACCAGACTATTGCGGGCGCAGCAAAAAATAGAGCCGCGAGAACGACTGTCGCCAGTCTACGCATGAAGCCCTCCTTTCTGAACTTAATCAGTTAGGTGCGATTGCCGTATAAGCATTGTTTAGTTGTCGGCGGCAGTAGCTCCGGAGTCTTCGTCGAAGGTCCGATGTCAATTAGTCAATTTGCAATTCGCCAACAGAGAGGGGAATTGAACCTACACTCACCTTACTAGTTAAGAACTATAGGTTCAAGTATGCCCAAATATGCCCAAAGTCGACTCAAGAAAGCCTGTGATCTGAGGCTTCAGATATTGGGTTGTCCAGATGCAAGGTTTTTCAGTATTTCTATTTGTTTTGCTTTGCTTTCGCAGACCGAAGGGCTGGCACGAGGCGCAAAACGATTTCAGCAATTGCAGTTGAATGTGTAGACGCCTTTGCAGTGTAGACGCTCATTGATGATGTGCACTATTCTGACCAATTCGTGTTATTGTGCGGGCTGCCAAAAGAGATCATAGTGCTGTGTGGAGTGGGGTTTCCTCACTCCATGCGGATATTGTGGAAATGATGATATCACCCCTTCTTTTGATATTGTGAAAGTGGGGAATGAGAATGATCTGCCGAGCGGATTCCTAGCTGCCGGATATAGCAAACCACCCCACTATCTGTGTATTACCTTTCCTTTTTTTGTTCTGCCTCTTAACTTTACGAGTCATTTCGCTGTGAAGAGGTAATGTTTGCGATGTCCAGTTATGGTATTTTGTTCTCCCGTAATCGGTTTATACAGAAGTTGAATGGAAGTGCGCGCCTCGGTCTCTCAAATGGGATTCGTTTACGTTTTGTTGCACTTGCGATTGCCAGCTTGTCGATGGTGCTGATCGGTTGTGGGGCCGGCTCCGCGGTGGAATCGAGTTCAGGTTCTCTTCAGATTTCACCGAGCACTGTTAATTTTGGAAGTGTGGGTGTTGGGCAGACGGCTCAGAACAGCGTACTTATTTCAAATAAGAGTGCCACTCCCGTTGCGATATCCCAGATTAACGTGTCGGGTCAAGCGTTTTCAATCTCCAGTACTGAGAAGCCCCCGATCAATATCCCTGCAGGTGGTACGTACCCGCTTTCGATTGGCTTCGCGCCGGCCTCCTCAGTCAATTATTCGGGGCTGATTACAATGATGGATTCGAACTCAAAGCTTATTGCTCAGCTATCAATGTCAGGAAGCGGGTTGATCGATGGGCATTTGTCGGCGAGTACAACCAGCCTTAATTTTGGGAACGTTACAGTCAACTCGGCACAAATGCAGACTGTGACATTGACATCGACTGGTACAACTGCTGTCACTATTAACTCTGTGGGAGTTTCTGGAACGGGCTTTACCCTTTTGGATGGCAATTCTCCGGTTACTTTGAATCCGACTCAGACCCTGACGCTCCACGTGCAGTTCGATCCAGCGACAAGTGGGGCAGCGATTGGTCAACTGACAATCAGTAGCAATTCGGCCAGTGGGAGCGCGACAGTGGTGGGTTTGAGCGGCTCGGGAATCGCGACTGATCCACCGGTAAATCCGCAGTTGACGGTGAGTACTGCAAGCCTGAGTTTTGGCAGTGTAACGGTGAATACTGCAACGACTCGATCGTTGACACTGACGTCGACAGGGACATCGCCAGTGATCGTGAACTCGACTTCGATAACTGGGGCGGGCTTTAGTATCGTAGCTCAGAGCATTCCCGTGACGTTAAACCCTTCACAATCTGTAACACTGCAAATACAGTTCGATCCAACGGCAACTGGATCAGTTAACGGCCAAGTCACTATTAATAGCAATTCAATTACCGGTGGCATAGCATCGGTGGCTCTAAGCGGCATCGGTGCGGCAGCGAGTCCGCAATTGACGATAAGTTCTGGGAGCCTGAGTTTCGGCAATGTGACTGTGAGTTCGGCGACGAGGCAGTCGCTGACATTGACGTCGACGGGGGCCTCACCGGTGACAGTCAACTCGGTTACGATCACTGGAGACGGCTTTAGCGTTATAGGCGGCAGCTTTCCGGTAACTCTGAATCCATCTCAGACGATGTCGCTGCAGGTCCAGTTTAGTCCAACCGCAACCGGGTCTGTCAGTGGCCAAATGACAATTAGTAGTAACTCGACCAGCGGAAGTACGGTACTCATTGCTTTGAGTGGGACGGGAACTACAGTTGCGCATGAGGTCGATTTGAGTTGGGATGCGCCTGCTAGTTCAACCGATCCGGTAGCGGGGTACAACATCTATCGATCGGTTGGCAGCGGATCTTTTGGGCTGATCAACTTATCGGTAGACCAGGCTACCGTTTATGTAGATAACGCAGTTGTGAGTGGCACAAGCTATAGCTACGTCGTCAAGTCTGTAGATTCGAGTGGTGTGGAAAGCATCGCGTCGAACCAGATTACTGTAACTATTCCTTAACTGTTATGAAAATTGCTTTTTCCCTGATTTCCGGGAAACTAGTTTTTGGTACGTTTATTTCTAGAAACCTGAACAGTTATGCGCTTAGTCCATGTTGCTGAATTTTGTAGAGTAAACTGCGATAGCTGATGCTCAGACTTTCTGCAGCTTTTCTTCTATTCCATCCTGAAGCCGAGAGCGCATCCGTGAGCATGCGGATCTCCGCCTCATTCTTGACTTCGTTCACTGCGTTTTTCATACCTACGGCGATAGGGGATTTGCTTATTGTTGCCTCCTCATGAGTGGCTTTCGTGGAAGCAGTGTTTGGGGGGCGTGTCTTTGCTCGCAAGTCGTTATAGGCAGATTCCTCGTCCTGCAAAATCAACGTACGAGTTACGAAATTGCGCAACTCGCGAAGATTCCCCGGCCAGTGATATTCCTGGGCCGCTTCAACGATCCTGTCAGAACAAATAAATGGTTGGCCAAGCTCAAGGGTTCCTCTGCGGAACATTTGCTCCATTAGCAGAGGTATCTCGTCGCGACGCTCGCGAAGAGGCGGCACAAGAATGGTCAAGGTATTGAGGCGGTAGTAAAGGTCTTCACGAAAGCGCTTTTCCTGGATTGCTTCTTGCATGTTGATATTTGTTGCCGCCAGAATGCGGACATCAACGCGAGAAGAAGAGAGCGCCCCAAGGCGGCAAAATGACCCATCCTGCAAGACGTGAAGAAGTTTGGCCTGCATCTGTGGGCTCATTTCGCCGATTTCGTCTAAGAGGAGGGTTCCGTTGTTTGCCAGTTCGAACATGCCAGGCTTTGACTTTGTCGCGCCAGTAAACGCTCCGGCTTCGTAGCCGAATAGTTCGCTTTCCAAGAGTTCGTTGGGCAGTGCTGCACAGTTGATATTGAGGAGTTTCTTCTCAGCGTTTGCGTGGTATTTGTGCAACAGCATAGCCACGATTTCTTTGCCAACCCCACTTTCGCCAAGGATGAGTACGGGGATGTTAAGAGGAGCCAGAACCCGGACGTCCCTGTAGAGTTGCATCATAGTCGGCGACGCCGCCATAAAGAAACGGTTATTGCCCAACTCTTCTACATGGTGATGAGGTGATGTCTTTGCAGAAAGGTTGGCCATAGGACTTGCGGCCGCCGCAGCTGTTCCCATACGGGGCTGGGCAGTCAACTTCTCGACATCATGCCTCATGAGAGGCATGGTCAGAACCATATTAATCTTCCATTTTGCTGCATGATTCTTCCACGACGTATCTCCCGCCTCGGACAGAATGCACAGCTTTTCTCCATTTACGTTTTGCATAAGTGCCGGGGCAAAGAGGTTATCTCTTGAATTGTTCTTAGCAGCGTGAATCAGGAGAAAGTTCGCTACCAAGCCCCGGTGCAAAAGCTGGAGAGCCTCTAAAGGAGAACCGACACAGATGGCCTTATAGCCGTCAGATTCAAGAGAATTATGAATTGTGTTGCAAACATCAGTATCGTTGCTGATCGCCAGTATTTGTACTGTGTGCATCATCAAAACACCTCAAACGAGTTCGAAAAAGGGTCACAAACAGGCTGCGAAGCCGAATCATATCGACAGGTCATCGCCGACCCACGGTGCTAATTGAGTTGAGTCTTTATAAAAACCGGAGAACCTTTGCACAAGCACAACGAACTATTGTCCCAGGCGGCAGAACGTTGCAAAAGATTGCAAAATAAGTTTCATTACGTTCGCATTCAAGTTTTTACTCGAATGCAGGTATAGTGCAGCGAACTTAATGCGATCCAAGAAAAGTGTCAAACAAAAAATTGCAAACATAGGTGCAAATTATTTGTGCAATTGGTTCAATCTAGCCTAATTCAACATAGACCAAAGGATATGCCGAGCCTAATAATGAAGACCCTATACCGAGAGATTGCGAAACATGCCTAGTTACTTGCCCCGCATACTGGTAACTTTTAGTACCCATTCGACGGAAATATTGACGACGTGTAAATTGCATGCCTGACATTGCACTAGGTCTGATAGGCGACAGCTTACTCGGTATACGTCCTCTAATTGGCTTAGTTTTTAGTACCCTCGATCAATAATGCAGGTGATCGAGAGACACGGAAATGTGAAATTTATTGTTATGCGTGTATGCAAGATCCTACATCTCAGGATCACTCGCGAAAGCGTCATTCTCCCAAAAGTTAGCAATAAATCACATCGTCTTGGGGTTTTACCAATTGCCAATACTATGGCCATCAACGTGCACATTAGGGTTCCAATGAATGCATCGAGTTGATTGAAACCCGAATATTTCAGGTTCACGGTTTATCTCAATACGAATTAGGGCCATTCACAATTCACACCACCAGCGTAAATCGAGGGCTGTAGCCCACAGGGCGAAGCTATGTCCTTTAGGCAGAGAATCTAAGGAGAGACGAAGCGAAAATGGGGAACCCGGAGTGCATCGACATCGGAATACATGAGACGGCGGCCTGGTGGGTGCTCTATACCCGTCATCAGCACGAGAAGACGGTGGCAGAAATGCTTTCGACGAAGGGCTTTGAGGTGTTCCTGCCACTCTACGCATCAGTACGGCGCTGGAAAGACAGAAGCAAAATGCTTACCCTGCCACTATTTCCTTGCTATGTGTTCGTCCGTGGAGGGCTTGATCGACGGCTACAGGTTGTAACGACTCCGGGAGTTCATATGATTCTGTTCCACGGTGAACACGTGGCGATGATTCCGGAAACAGAAATTGAGGCGATCCGAAGAGCTGTAGAAGGGCCGTTTCGCGTAGAACCGCATCCATTTCTGAAGTGCGGCGAGCGGGTTCGTGTTACACGTGGTTCACTCGAAGGCGTGGAAGGGATTCTGCTCCGGAAGAAGAATCTGTATCGTTTGGTGCTTTCTGTGGACATGATGGCACAGTCCGTGGCAGTGGAAATTGACGCTACCGATGTGGAACCTGCTACAGCACGAAACCTGGACATACTTCCAATTAGGGAAACTGCGAAGGCTGGAGGGTTTAGTGAGGCACTACTTAGAGGGTCGTTTTGAAAGGCAACAGTAAATACCGAAAACCAATAGGGCTTTTTTCTATTGTTCTATCGAGTACTCTATGGGGTCAGGTCCCAGCTGCCAATCTGGGCAATCATGAGACTCCAATACCTACGGTAGCAACTCCGGCAGGGTCCCTCCCGTCTTCATCTCCTGATAGGCCAGAAGATAGCGGCTTTATCATTGGAAATGACGACGTCCTGGCGATCAATGTTTGGAAGGAGCCGGACCTCACTCGGTCGATTCCGGTGCGCTCGGACGGGAAGATCTCATTGCCGTTGATGGGAGAAGTGCAAGCTGCAGGGCGAACTCCTTCTCAACTCGAACAAGATATCGTTGCCAAGCTCGAAAACTATATCGCCAAACCTAAAGTTACGGTGATAGTCGAGCAGGTCAATAGTAAGAAATTCAATATTTTGGGGCAGGTGGCAAAGCCGGGGTCGTACTCAATTGCACTTGCGCCAACGGTCGTGGATGCAATTGCGACGGCTGGCGGACTACTGGACTTCGCCAAGCCTAAAGCTATTTACATCCTTCGACCAAACCGTAGTGGTGGCGAGTCCCGTATAACCTTTAATTACAAAGAATTTATCAAAGGAAAAAACCTAGATCAGAACATCAAACTTGTGTCGCGTGACACCATCATCGTGCCCTGACCGCCTAGAAACTTCAGTGCAAAAGCCATTAAACGGTCCTGAGGCCAGTGTTTGATGATTGCTGAGGAGTGCAAGCAATCAAGGAAAATTTACTTCTTATTGAGTTAAGTAGAAAAAATAGCATGGAAGAGACCTTCGAAGAACAAAATTCAGGTGGGCTAGGAATCCAGCATTACCTACAGGTAGTGCGACGCCGTCACGTTCACTTCTTGATCCCTCTATTTTTGGGATGGCTCATTGTGTGGGGAGCCAGCTGGTTTCTGCCGGAACGTTATAAGTCAAGCACGCTAATTCTGGTAGAGCAGCCTACCATGCCCAAAAATTACGTAGTGCCAAATGTCAGCGACGATTTGCAGAGCAGATTGCAAAGCATTACGCAACAGATTCTGAGCCGTACTCGCCTTCTTTTGATCATCAACAAATTGCAGCTCTATGACAACAATCGCCGCCAATTCACGCCGGATGAGAAGGTTGAGCTCATACGTAAAGATATTGACATCGAGCTAGTACGTAGTTCTCAAGGCGACCAGATAACAGCATTCAAGATCAATTATTCGGCACGCGACCCTCACATCGCACAACGAGTAACTACCGAATTAACAAATTTGTTTATCAGTGAAAATCTAAAAGTGCGTCAACAACAGTCCGAAGACACGACCAAGTTTCTTGGAGATCAGCTGGAGATTGCACGGGCAACACTAGGGGAGCAGGAAGCTAAAATTAGAGAGTTTAAGGGAGGGCATGAAGGTGAATTACCCTCTCAGCAAGCAAGCAACCTTCAAATCCTGAGCGGCCTTCAGGCGCAGTTGCAGAATGAGCAGGATACTCTCAACAGCGCGAAACAACAACGGGTTTATCTCCAAACTTTGATAGAGCAATATCGAAGCCTACATACGACTTCCCGGAATGCCGCTGGCGCCCCAACAAGTGTGTCCGCCGTAGAGCAAGAGCTTATTCGGCTTAAGTCGAAGTTGGCAGACCTTAGCACTCGCTATACGGATCGATATCCTGAAGTCGAGAATCTGAAGGAAGAGATAGCTAAGACCGAAATGATGAGAGATTCGCTCATTGCTGAGTCTAAGAGTAAGGGGAATAATGGGAAACAGTTCAATGATGGAACTATTACCAGCGATGCTACAGATTCTTCGTTCGGTTCGACACCGTTGCAACTTCAAGGGCAGTTGCAAGCCAACATGGCAGAGGTTACGAACCGTGAACAATCTATTGTCGGATTAAAGGCGAGGGTTAACACTTACCAAGAGCGGTTGAACAATGAACCTATACGGGAGCAGCAGTTAGCAGATTTGACTCGTGGTTATGACCAGTCCAAAGCCAATTATGACGAATTGCTGAAAAAGCAAAATGAATCAGAGATGGCAACGAGTATGGAGCGAATGCAGCAAGGTGAACGGTTTAGCACGCTTGATCCACCGAGTTTGCCTCTAAAACCCGACTTTCCCAATAGGCTCAAATTTTGCGGTATCGGGTTGGGGGTTGGTCTTGTACTAGGGATCGCCCTAGTCGGCGTACTTGAAACTATGGATGACCGCCTACACAGTGAAAAAGAGATAAAAGCTCTGCTGTCAGTGGCGATCATATCCGAGATTCCAGAGATTGTTAGCCCTTCAGATGAACATTCTAATAAGAAAAAGGTGGCGTTGAGATGGGCTATGACTGCGCTGGTCTTAGCCACCATTCTAGTAGGTTCTGCATTCAGTTATTTGCATGGTTAGGTTAGCTCTCAATGTACAAAGCCTTCTTCAGTCTCACGCGTAACCCGTTTGATCTCACGCCTGACCCGACGTGCTTTGTCCCTACCAGGCGGCATGACGAGGCACTGGCTGCGCTCTACTACGGAATTCGACGGCATAAAGGGTTTGTTGTGTTGACTGGTGAGGTGGGGACTGGGAAAACCTTACTGCTTCGATGTTTACTTGGCCTACTAAAGGAGAGCAAAGATGTCGCGTACGCATATGTCTTCAACGGACGGCTTTCTCCTGTTGAGTTCCTGCAATACATTCTCTCTGATTTCGGACTTCCCGCTACTGGCAAAAACAAAAGCGATCTATTGTTTGAGCTTGGTCAGTTTTTAGTATCGCGAGGCTCGAGAAAAATGACCACTGTGCTCATCGTGGATGAGGCACATCATTTGTCTGCGGACATCCTAGAGGAAGTCCGCCTTTTATCGAATCTGGAAACTGACGACGATAAATTGCTGCAAATTGTCCTGGTTGGACAACCTGAACTTAACGAGAAATTAGATTCAGTTGGGCTTAGACAGTTGAAGCAGAGAATTGCCGTTCGCACCCACCTCGGTTCACTGGACGCGGAGGAGGTCGAACGCTACATCCAACAACGATTGCAAATTGCTGGAGGCCGCGTAACTCCGAACACACTATTCTCTACAGAAGCCATAGCAGCAGTGAATCTCCATTCTCGAGGCCTACCGCGGCTCATCAATACGATCTGCGACAACGCTCTTATTGCTGCATATGCAAGACGCTTGCCGACTGTAACACCAGAGATCATAGAAGATGTAGCAAAGGAGTTCCGCTTAGATGTGATTTATTCGGCCGATTCAGAAAAAAGTAATAATCTTAATGAGGTCGATGCCCACAGAATCACAAACCTACTTCTGGCTCTGTATGCCGCCCTTCGAAGGCCTGTCACAAGTGATTCAGATATGGGACAGACCTGTGAGCACTAAAGCGAGCTAATATGAGCCATATCTTTGATGGTTTGCAAAGGTCAGAAGACGAATGCTCTGACATAGATATATCTGCACTGTCTGGCGTCACCGAATTGCTACGGCACGTCGAACGCCGAACTGCAGCTAAATGGGAAACTACGCTTCCGTCTAAACAACATGAAGTGCCAAGTAGCCCTGACCACGACATATCATTAGATGTAAAAGAAGGGCCATCGGTAGCGGATGTCGTGACAATGGCTAATCCCAGACTAGTTGTTGAAGATATAAACTTGTTCGGCCAGTTCCAGCCCCTTCAGGTTTCGCTTTCTTCTCAAAGCCGTCTACCATGCCTCAGTGATAACAGGAGTCCTGCGGCCGAGGCCTTTAGACTTCTAGGAGTGCGGTTGCGGCATTTTCAGCGTGATCGGTTATTTAAGAAATTGCTGATCACGAGCACAATTCCTCAGGAAGGTAAGAGCACGGTCGCTGCCAATCTAGCTTGTACACTTGGTTCGGAAGCACAACGAAGGGTCTTGTTATTGGAGGGAGACCTTCGGCGGCCATCTTTATCTCAAATATTCGGGCTTGGGAAAAATCGAGGTCTTAGTGAATGGTTAGATGGAGATCGTAAGCCTATAGCAAGCATTTACTATCTTGAAGATGCCAACATCTGGATTTTGCCAGCTGGCAGCGCTTCGAGCAATGCGCTGGAACTCCTGCAGTCGGCAAAATTGGCCACGTTAATGAATCAGTTGACTGTTTTGTTTGATTGGATCGTTATCGATTCTCCTCCCATTCTCCCCTTGGCTGACACCAGCGTTTGGATGAGGTTAGCCGACGGGATTTTACTAACTACACGTCAAGGAACGACAGAAAAGCGAAAATTGCAGAGAGGGCTCGGCGCTATTGAACCCAATAAGTTGATTGGTGCGCTTGTAAACAGTTCCAACAGCGCAACTAATAGCGAGTACTACTATTACAGCTCCCCTGCTGCTTCAGACCGACCGATCCTTCAATACGATGAGTAATTAAGCAAAAGATATCTCGTGTCCCCCAAAATCGATATTGTTTGTCAAGTAATAGCACCAACCCAAGGTTGTCATAGACGGTTGTTCTCTCTTATCTAGGGGCGAGTAACGGGAGAAATCGTAATCCTACACCACCGTTTTACACAAGCAATTGAGCATCAAGAGAGGAGTTGGCTGTGGCTCAACTTAGCATAGATAAGGATCTGAAATCCACTGATCCCTTCGCCGTATGGTTGCCTGCTGGGACAAGTAAGACTTTTTCAGAAAGCACTTTCAAGCGAATGATCGCTGTGGAGCGGAAAAGGACAGAACGTTCCGGAGAGCCGTTCCTACTTATGTTGCTCCAAACCGGCAATCATCAAAGTGTGGAGAAGAACGAAAAGGCACTCGATATCATTCTATCGTTCTTACCGTCATCCATAAGGGAAACCGACGTAATCGGGTGGTATAAAGACCGAACAACGGTTGGAGTAATGTTTACGGGACTGGCATGCAATGACAAAAGTTCAATCCTGAGCGTGATTTTAGCTAAAGTAAGTGCGACGTTGCGAGATCAGCTGACGCCAGACCAATTCAATCAAGTCAGCATCTCGTTTCATTTTTTCCCTGACGATTGGGATCACGATAGCCCTGGGCGAACGAGTAATCCGGCTTTGTACCCGGATCTACTAAACGCGGACAAGAGCATAGGTTCGAGGTTGCTCATCAAGCAGATGATGGACATGTTCGGAAGCGCGGTGTTGTTGATCCTTTTCGCACCGTTGCTTTTGTTGATCGCACTATCGATCAAGATGTCATCCAAGGGACCCGTGTTTTTTCGACAGAGGCGAGTGGGACAATACGGCCGCTGTTTTACTTTTCTGAAATTTAGGTCGATGCACACAAATAACGATCATAACGTTCACAAAGAGTACGTGACACGGCTAATCGCTGGTGAGATCACTCCCGTTGACTCCAACGGGAATGGCAAGGACGTATATAAGCTAACGAATGATAAGAGGATCACGCGAGTAGGTAAGTTCCTACGCCGGACTAGCCTAGACGAACTACCGCAGTTGATAAACGTTTTGAAAGGGGACATGTCACTTGTTGGACCTCGTCCCGCAATCCCTTATGAGTTGGCGGCTTATCAGACGTGGCACCGTCGTCGTGTACTGGAAGTCAAACCCGGGATTACCGGGCTGTGGCAGATTAGTGGCCGAAGTCGTGTCAAATTCGACGAGATGGTTCGACTTGATTTGCGGTACGCCACGTCGTGGTCACCTTGGCTCGATTTTATGATCCTGGTGCGTACTCCTCGGGCTGTGATTGGGGGCGAGGGAGCATGTTGAATTCCGTCGTACGTTTTTGAGACAGATGCATAGGGTTTCCCCATGTCTTCACCTCACTAATCTAGAAAATGTGCAATCTATTTTCACAATATATGCAAGCCCCTGCTAGCACGTTGCTATATGCCAACACAGTGATTCTTTGTCAGAGACAAAAAGCTCCCGCAAATTAGCAATAGATCGAGACTTTCGGGGCCATTTTGGCGCTACAAACAATGGCCATCAAAGTGCTTGCCTAATATCCTAGTTATCCGTTCCAGACGAAGTTGCTTGCAAAAGCGACTGTTGCCCACAGGGCGAAGCTACGCCTGCCCGAACTCATATGCTAAAAATTTCATCCGTCAATACTACTAATGATTTTGACCGCCACTGTGTCTGCGTCACATGGTACAGAAATCGGATCTCTTATATGGACGCATCGTTAATCCCCTGCCAGTTTGGACTCAGAAGGGTATCGTGAATTTCGGAGTAATAGGTTACGGCTACTGGGGACCAAACATTGTGAGAAATCTCACGAGTCTGGAGGATTCCCAGGTGCTCGCAATTGCTGAGATGAGCCCGTCTGCACGATTGCGTGTACAGAAGGCTTATCCGACTATTGAAGTGACTCCGTATGCCGTTGATGTGATTTCTTCACCCAAGATAGACGCGGTCGCTGTTGTTACCCCGGTGTGGACACACTACGAGCTGGCAAAAGCTGCATTGGAGAATGGCAAACACGTGTTCGTTGAAAAGCCATTTACCAGCAATACAGCGCAGGCAGAAGAGCTGATCAATCTTGCCCACAAAAAAAATCTCAAGCTCATGGTGGATCATACCTTCTTATTCACGGGTGCAGTGAAGAAGATTTCGCAACTGCTTGACGAGGGAGCCCTGGGAAAGCTCTATTACTACGATGCCACTCGGGTCAATCTAGGCCTTTTTCAGCACGACATCAACGTGCTTTGGGACCTTGCACCGCACGATCTTTCCATTATGGACTATCTGATTAAAGCAAGTCCTGAAGCAGTCGTAGCGACAGGGCAGAAGCATTTGAATGGTCACGAAGATGTCGCCTATATGACACTCTATTTTCCTGAGAAAGTGATAGCACATATTAACGTCAATTGGCTTTCTCCCGTAAAAGTTAGGACCACTCTTATGGGAGGCGAGAAGCGAATGCTAGTGTGGAACGATCTCGAGGCCGATGAAAAAATAAAGGTATACGACAAGGGGGTGGACATCACCAATCGCGAAGGCGTTTATGAACTGCTGGTCAACTATCGATCCGGAGATATGTGGGCTCCCCAGCTTGAGCAGGTGGAGGCCCTGCGACAGGAGTTGTCCTACTTCGTAGATTGCATCTCAAACGATAAGCAGCCGATTAACGACGGATGCGCGGGGTTCCGGGTAGTTAAGATATTAGAGGCTGCGACAGAGTCGCTCAGCAAGAAAGGCTCGCTTGTCTATATATGAAATCGTACAACTGCATCGCTGATGACGTGAAACTAGGGAAAGACGTCCGGTTGTCAAGATTCATCAATTTATACGGATGCGAAGTTGGAGACGAGACGAAGATAGGTGCCTTTGTCGAGATTCAAAAAAACGCGACCGTCGGCCGCCGTTGCAAGATCTCAAGTCATACATTTGTATGCGAGGGTGTGACCATTGAAGACAATGTTTTCATTGGCCATAGTGTGACGTTCATCAATGATTCTTATCCTCGCGCGACGAAAACTGACGGAGAGCTTCAGACGGAAAAAGACTGGAATGTTGAGCGGACTATAGTGAAGCGCGGTGCTTCTATAGGTTCGGGCTCGACGGTTCTTTCCAATCTAGTGATAGGTGAAAACGCTATCGTTGGAGCAGGTAGTATGGTGACACGCGATGTGCCACCAAACTCGATTGTTGCTGGTAATCCAGCGAAGGTATTACGTTCTGTAATACCTCCATCCAAAGTGGATCAATGACGGACCGCTATGGCGTCAGCTATTAGCCACTGGGCACTTCCTCCTATAGATTGTCTCTTCTTAGTAACCATTTGGAAGGTATTTCAGAAATAATGGAAATCAAAATTGAAGCTAGGCTGCTGTCCGATGTGGTAGTGATCGTTCCGGACGTTTTCCAGGATCAGCGCGGATTCTTTATGGAGACGTTCCGTAAGGATCAATTCATAGACAATGGCTTGCCAACTGATTTTGTGCAAGACAACCATTCGAAGTCCTCTCGGGGCGTCCTACGGGGTTTACATTTTCAATGGGATCCACCGATGGGGAAACTAATGCGCGTCACATCGGGAAGCGCTTTTCTTGTCGCTGTAGATATCCGAACTGGTTCGCCGACACTGGGGCAGTGGGTAGGCGTAGAGGCATCGTCTGAAAACCGTCGGCAGGTGTGGGCCCCGGCAGGTTTTGCGCGTGGCTTTTGTGTGCTTTCCGATACAGCGGAAATACAGTACAAGTGCACGGGGATTTATAGCAATAAAGGGGAGTCCGGTATTCGGTGGGATGACCCAAGAATCGGAGTCAAGTGGCCGATCGATGACGTGTTGCTTTCCGAGAAGGATCGATGTGCGCAGACATTGGACGAGTGGTTGCTGCGGACAGAGTCCAAAGAATTCATTTATTGATAAATCCTCCAGACTGCAAGGAAAAAATTCAATGAAACTCTTAATCGCGGGTGGCGCAGGCTATGTTGGCTCTACCTTGATCCCTAAACTTCTGGATCGGTGCTACAAAGTCGACGTCGTAGATCTGTTCTGGTTCGGCAATCACTTGCCGCGGCAAGTGGGAATCTTGAACAAAGATATTTTTCAACTCACCGAGGAAGATCTGGAGTCTTATGACCAAGTCGTCTTCCTTGCAGGCCTGTCTAACGATCCTATGGCTGAATACTCGCCGAGCAAAAATTTCGTGTTCAATGCAGCCGCGCCATCCTATCTCGCCTACATGGCCAAAAGGGCAAAAGTAAAACGATACATATACGCGAGTTCTTGTTCTGTATATGGATACACGGAAAATGAACTCTATGACGAGACTCGACCAGTAAGTTCCAGCTATCCGTACGGAATTTCCAAACTGCAGGGCGAACAGGCCGCGCTGCAACTCGCTGATGAGAATTTCTCCGTCATCGCGTTACGTAAAGGAACCATCTCAGGCTACAGTCCACGGATGCGTTTTGATCTAATCATCAACACAATGTTCAAGAATGCCATGAAAGATCGCACAATCACCATCAACAATCCTTCTATCTGGAGACCAATCCTAAGCATCCAAGATGCTTCGACGGCATACATCCGCGCCATTGAGGCTAATCACAAAATCTCCGGCGTGTTTAATGTCGCGTCTGGCAATTACACCGTTGGGGAGGTGGGCGACTTAGTCAAGGCCGCAATTGAGGAGCGGTTGGGAATGCCAATTCATTTGATCATCAAGCACATTCAAGATTTCCGAAATTACAAGGTCAGCATAGAGAAAGCGAAAAATGTCTTAAGTTTTCATCCTTCCCACGACCTGAAATCTATTGTCGTGGATTTGATCGAGAACATGAACAGATTTCAAGACTGGGATAATCCACTCTATTCCAACATCGGAACATTCAGGTCGATCGAAAGCGGCATTGAGATGCAGTCCATGGCGAGTGTGATCTAACGATGAAGATTGCAGTAGTTGGCGCTGACGGCCAGCTTGGCAGTGATCTCGCAACTGCCTTCACCGCGAACGGTGATGAGGTACGTGCGTTGACACATTCTCATATCGAGATCGCCGATCTCAATTCGGTGGCCTGTGTACTGGAAGAGATTCAACCTAATGTGATCGTCAACACAGCCGCGATGCATCATGTCGAAAATTGCGAACGGGAGCCGACGCAGGCGTTCGCAGTAAATGGCCTTGGTCCAAAGAATCTAGCCTTCATGGCGAAGAATTTGGGTGCAGTTCTTATGCATGTCAGCACCGACTACGTCTTCGATGGGAACAAAGGGAGCCCGTACACCGAAAACGACAGTCCGCGTCCGTTGAATACCTATGGCATCACTAAGCTGGCCGGCGAGCACTTTATCCGCTCGAATACAGAAAGGTACTTTGTGGTCCGCACCTCGGGTCTATACGGGAAGAACCCCTGTCGAGCAAAAGGCGGGCTCAACTTCATAGAACTGATGTTAAAACTTGCAAAGGAGCGAGGAGAGGTCAGCGTCGTGGATAGTGAAATCGTTTCGCCAACATCGACTACAGAACTTGCAGAGCAGTTGGTTCAATTGAGTCATTCGGATTGCTATGGGCTCTATCATGCGACAGCGGAAGGTAGTTGTTCCTGGTACGAATTTGCAAAGGAGATATTTGAGGCGACTGATATTCCGGTTCGCTTGAAGGTAGCTGGATCTGACGAATTTCCTGCAAAGGTTCCGCGGCCGAAATACTCAGTACTTGAGAATCATGCTTTAAAGGCTCGAGGTTTGAATATGTTCAAACCGTGGCAGGATGGTCTGCACGCGTACTTGGGAGAACGAATCGCTCCAAAATATCTTTAGAGCCACGCTTTAGCGTGAAAGTTCGCATCAGCGAATCGCATATGAGGCGATTGCCGTCAGTTACGAAAGGATTCTTGTAATGTCAGACATTGGAAATATTCCGTTTCTGGACCTCGCCGGACTTCACGAGGGGCTGCAGAAAGAACTAACGGTGGTTTTTCAAAAGGTGTTGAAAACAGCCGCGTTCATTGGCGGCCCAATGGTCGATGAATTCGAACGAGAATTCGGACTTTTTTGCGAAGTGTCACATTGTATCGGGGTTGCCAGCGGAACTGATGCGGTTCGCTTTGCACTGATGGCGGCCGGCGTAAAGCCTGGTGACGTCGTTGTCACTGTTCCTCATACCTTTATTGCTACAACGGAAGCCATTAGTCAGGCCGGTGCGAGACCAGATTTTGTGGACATCGATGAGCGCACCCACGGTCTCGACGCGGCCAAGTTGCGGCAGTATTTTGAGCGAGAATGCGAGATCGATAGTAAAACTGGGAAGCTGATCCACCGAAAATGGAAAGCTCCAGTCACAGCAGTGGTACCAGTTCATATCTACGGTCAAGTTGTAGACATGGACCCAATTCTCGAGTTAGCCAAGCGCTACCATTTGATTGTCATTGAAGATGCCTGCCAAGCCCACGGTGCTGAGTACTTCTCAAGTGCGGAGAACCGCTGGAAGAAGGCGGGTTCAATGGGGAATGCCGCTGCGTTCAGCTTTTACCCGGGAAAGAACTTAGGAGCCTGTGGCGAAGCCGGAGCCGTCACGACAAACGATGAGAAAATTGCCCGTCAAATTCGATTACTTCGAGATCACGGTCAATCGCGTAAGTACTACCACGACGTGGAGGGCTATAACGGACGGATTGACGCGGTTCAGGCGGGGATTTTGCAAGTCAAGCTTCGTCATCTCGCGGAGTGGAATCAACAGCGCCGTGAAGCCGCTGTACTTTACCACGAACTCATGGAAGGAATATGGCCGGACCTTACATTGCCCTTCGAGCCATCCTGGTCTCGTTCTGCCTATCACTTGTACGTGATTCGGACGGCTGAGCGAGATAAACTGCAAGAGCACTTGACCCAGTCTGGAGTCGGCACGGGCGTTCATTACCCGATTCCTATCCATCTTCAGGAAGCTTATCGGTCCTTGGGCTTCAAGCGTGGAGATTTCCCCGTAACGGAGAAGGTGGCTACTCAGATCCTTTCCTTGCCAATGTTCCCAGGGTTGGGTCTGGCACAACAGAGTAGGGTGGTCGAGGCAATCGCAGGCTTTGAAAGGATGGTCGAGGAGTCCATCCCGCTTCAACTAGCCACGCAGGCATAATGTCCGCGAACCACGAAATAAGCCGATGCCCCCGAAGATTTCGGGAAACACTGAGACAGTACGAGTTCCGCTGACATTCAGTTTGCAGGTTCCAATCTGGCCTTCTCTTCGTCCTTCGAACCGAAAATGCCAAAACTTACCCCAATGAGGAATATGAATTCCTCCGGTCAACAAACTGAGCTTCGCCCTAAGAAAAAAGGCCGGGCAACGTCTGTCTGTATCATCGTTGAAAATCTTCCGGTGCCTCTTGATAGGCGTGTCTGGAAAGAAGCAAGCGCACTACGCGATGCGGGATACATCGTTTCCGTAATCTGCCCGAAGGGAAAGAGTTCTCACACCGCCAGCTATGAGATTCTTGAGGGAATACATATCTACCGGCATCCCTCGTGGGAAGCTTCGAGCGCGGTAGGCTATCTGCTTGAGTACGGGATGGCTTTAGTCGCTGAGCTTTATCTAATCTTGAAGGTTTTCGGCCGGACCAGATTCAAGATCCTCCAAGGATGCAATCCTCCGGACACCATATTCTTGTTTGGGCTACTCCTAAAGCCTTTCGGCGTGCGTTTTATCTTCGATCATCACGATTTGTCTCCCGAACTTTTTGAGGCAAAGTTCAGAAGGCGGAGTCGATTGCTTGGCGCGCTCACGCTCATTGCCGAGAAGTGTTCATTTAGAACGGCTAATGTTTCCATTGCCACCAATGAATCCTTTAAGGATATTGCGATCACACGCGGCGGAAAATCTCCAGAGCATGTATTTGTCGTTCGGAACTGTCCCGATCTGACGAAATTCCGTCCGGCGGCTACGCGAACGAACCTCGAGTCTGGGAGGCCGCTGCAGGTCGTGTACGTGGGCTTCATGGCCCACCAAGATGGCTTAGATCTATTACTTGAATCCATTGAGCAGATTGTCACGCATGAGAAACGACAAGACACGAAGTTCGTGCTGGTAGGGGGGGGAACGGTTCTTCCTGAACTCCGGTCAATCGCAGCTCAAAAAAAGCTGGATCCCTTTGTGACGTTTACGGGTCAGGTTTCCCACGATGAGGTTATCAATTACCTGTCCAATGCGGACGTAGGTGTGGCGCCAGATCCGAAGACTTCTATGAACGATAACTCGACGATGATCAAGATTTTTGAATACATGGCATTCGGGTTGCCTGTAGTGCTCTTCGATCTGAAAGAGGGCCGCCGTTCGGCGGGTCCCGCGGCTTTGTACGCAAAGCCCAACGATCCAATCGATTTTGCCAATCAAATCACGAGTTTGCTTAATTGCCGGGAGCTTCGTGAAAAACTCGGTGCGTGCGGTCGTAGGCGGATCGAAGAAAGTTTGAACTGGGAAATTGAGAAGACCGCTCTGCTCGAAGCTTATAGTTTGGCATTGCAGGCTAGTTAGGTTGTGCGGATTGCATGAAAGTCTCAAGCGGATGGTGCTGATTCCACTTGACAAAATTACGATGCGCTCCATATTCGCCGCATCGGCGGTGCTCCTCTCAACGTTGGCGCTGGCCTCATGTTGCTATGGGTCTGATCTTGTTTTTATCCGCTCGCATAGCGGTGTATCTGCTGAGCAAGAGGAGATGCAAGCGGCCGCCAGCTTTTACGGGCTTAATCTTAGAGTCGTAACGGCAAGTTCTGGCGCTGACCACCTCTCGATTCGAACGGCGATCGAACAGAAAGAGACCGTCGGAGTAGCCATCGACTCAGATGCCTTGTCCGTCGTTAGCGAATACCAGTTGCTGCAAGCTCTGAATCGTAAAACGGGAAGCGATATTCCGTTGCTTATTCTAGGCGCTGGACCAGATCTAAGCTCGGCTATGCTAAAGGCCTGGTCCGGTGGCGAAGCGACCAAATGCACACGGCACGAAAGTTCGCCCGATTCGCAGTATGCGTTTGGCCGGGTTGAAGGTGTGACGTCGCAGCTAGCGAATCTCCGTATTCCATTTTCCGTCAAAAATACTTCATATTTTGCGCTGGACTATAGCGGAATAGCTCAAACGATTGAGAGCGTGCAGGAAGGGAGTAAAAGCTTTCCCGTCTTCATTGAAAGCGCGATTGGACGTCAAATAGTTTTCCTGGCTTGCGCGACATCCGGAGAAGGTAACGTCGCTGACAGCCATGACATTGTGAGTGCCTTTCTTCGAACGGCGCCAGCTATGATCTTTGTAAAGTATTGCGCAGGCGAACGGGCCTGGCACCGGCTCCATTACTACGCGAACTTCACCATCGACGATCCGTGGTTGCGCGAGCCGTACGGATACGTCGACTACGAGGGGCTTTTAGGGGAAATGGAGAAGCACCACTTTCACACTACGATTGCTTTCATTCCGTGGAATTACGATCGAAGCCAACCCGAGGTAGTCTCACTCTTTCGAAATCATCCGGATAAATTTTCAATCGTTGTCCATGGAAATAACCATGATCACAAAGAGTTTACAGACTATCGAAGCAAATCCCTGTCTGTTCAGATCGGCAACCTCCAGCAGGCTTTGGCCAGAATGGAACGATTTCAGACACTTACTGGTATTCCGTACGACAAAGTAATGATATTTCCCCACAGTATTGCTCCAGAGCAGACGCTGGGGGCGCTCAAAACGTACAACTATTTGGCTACTGTTAATTCGATCGAACGTTCCTCAAAATGCCATCACGCCCGCGGGTCCCCTAGAAATTCTGCGGCCTGTTACATTGTCGTTCGAGGGATTCCCAAGCATCAGCCGTTACTCAACCGAAGTGCAAGTTCCCGAAGTGTATGTCGCGGTAAACCAATTTCTTGGCAACTCGCTTTTCTTTTACGACCACGCAGACTTTTTCGCGAAGGGTATCGATGCCTTCGATCATGTAGCGGACCAAGTGAACAAACGTGAACCAGCTACTGAGTGGCGCAGCTTAGGAGATATTGTCAGGCATCTCTATGTTGTAAGGCTCAGAGATGATTCCGATTACGATGTTCTGGCATTTTCGAGCAACATCTGTCTGGAAAACACAGCTGGTCGGAACTCAACCTTTTACGTGCAAAAACAGGAGAGCGGCGGCCAAACGATAGATACAGTTACTGTGGACGGAAGAATCCATCCCTATACTCTTCGAGAAGCCCAGGTCAATATGGTCGTCGATATTCCGCTGGGGGGTACGCGTTGTGTCGTGATCAAATACGCGAATAATTTGCAATCGGGCTCTATCGATACATCGCATGACTCTGTCGTCGTTTACTTGCTCCGAATGGGATCAGACTTCCGGGATATTTATTTGGCGAAGTCTGGCCCCGGGCTTACGGCCATTCGTTTCTACAACGAGCACAAGCTAAGGCCGGCGGAAGTAATTGGCTGCCTCTTCCTCTTGTTAGTTACGTTGATTTATATGGGCTGTCGCTTGTGGGTTTCTGTAAGAAGACGTCTTCCATCAAATCATGACAGTTCGTGCACCCTCACGAACTGAATTGCCAGACAAAGGCACTCGTCGCAGAATCAGCGGAGCACTCAAATTACTACAAGCGTACTCAAAGCATTGCTGTGGCGACGTCAACTGAGGTCATTCGATGAATCCTAAGTACATCATTGTCACTCCTGTTCGTGATGAGGAGAAGTACATCGAATCCACTGTTGACTCGGTTATTAACCAGACGATACGCCCTGTTGAATGGGTGATCGTCGACGACGGCTCCACCGACCGCACCGGTGAAATTGTAGACCAATATGCGGCGCAACATTCATGGATCCGCGTCCTACACCGTCAGAACAGAGGTTTTCGGAAATCAGGTGGCGGGGTTATGGAAGCGTTTTATGACGGGTACAACAGTCTCCAGTCCGAGGACTGGGACTTCGTTGTGAAGCTCGATGGAGATTTAAGTTTTGCTGCGGACTATTTCGAAAAATGCTTCGCATACTTCTGCCGAGATGCTGAACTCGGGATCGGCGGAGGGGAGATACACCATAGCGTTTCTGGAGAGATGAAGCTCGAGGCAAATCCGAGGTTTCATGTCCGAGGGGCAACCAAGATCTATAAAAGGGCTTGTTGGGAGGCCATCGGAGGTCTCTGGCCAGCTCCTGGATGGGACACTATCGATGAAGTCAAGGCGAACATGCTCGGCTGGAAGACCTATGCATTCCCCGATTTGCCTCTTCTTCATCATCGCTTCACTGGAACAGAGGAAGGTCTATTCCGTGACCGGGTAAAACATGGGGTGGCCTGCTACGTTTCCGGGTACCACCCACTCTACGTAGCCGTAAGTTGCTTGTATCGGCTCACAAAAAAACCTTATCTCGTCGGCTCGGTTGGAACTATGTACGGATTTCTAAAGGCTCATTTTGTTCGCCCGCCACGATTGGAAGACCGTTCGTACTTGGCATATATACGCGGTCAGCAATTGAGGCGTCTTTGCGGGATGCAAACAATCTGGAGGTAACAGCCTCCGACGGGTATCGATCTCATTTTATGTGTGGAATTTGTGGCAAATTTGTTTTCGGAGCTAATGAGAGGGTATCGCCTGGACTCATGAAGGCGATGGCGGACACGATTCGCCATCGAGGCCCCGACGATGAGGGGTACTACGTCTCAGGGTCGATTGGGTTGGGCTTCCGCCGGCTCTCCATCATCGACCTTGAAGGTGGTCACCAGCCCCTTGCAAACGAAGATGGCTCAATCTGGATCATCTTTAACGGGGAAATATATAACTACCAAGAACTCCGCACGATTCTCCTGGACAAAGGGCACGTTTTCAAAACGCAAACCGACACAGAAGTAATCGTTCATCTATACGAAGAGTATGGGCCTGATTGCCTTCAAAAATTGCGTGGGATGTTTGCTTTTGCTATCTGGGACGGCAACACGAAGACTTTGCTTCTGGCGAGGGACCGGGTAGGAATCAAGCCTCTCTACTATTGCCTGAATGATTCGTCTTTGGTCTTTGCATCCGAGATCAAAGCGATACTGGCTGATCCCTCAATCAGCAGAAAAATAGTCCCTGAACTGATCGATAGATTTCTGACGTTCATGTACGTGCCCGGCGAAGAGACTCTTCTTGACGGAATCTCGAAGCTGGCCCCTGGACACTACCTGCTCGTCAACAACGGTAAGGTGGTGATTCGGCAGTACTGGGATCTGCATTTTGGAGAGCCCTCAGAGCGCGCTGGCTTTCAAGATGCAGAAGCTGATTTGTTGAGCCTTTTGTCCGAGACTGTCAGACTGCACATGATTGCAGACGTCCCCGTTGGTGTTCTTCTGAGTGGAGGGGTTGACTCGACAGGCGTCCTGAGCCTTGCCGTTAATGCTACGGATAAGAAGATCAGCACCTTCACCGTAGGTTTTTCCGGGGACGAAGTCGCAGACGAGAGACCTTATGCAAGGCTGGCCGCAGAGAAGTTTGGGACACAACACTATGACATGACGATCTCGGCTGAGGACTTTGCGACGTTCTTACCGCGATACATATGGCACATGGAAGAGCCTATCTGTGAGCCGCCAGCTATCGCACTTTACTACGTTTCCAAGTTGGCGAGAAAATACGTCACGGTGCTTCTCTCGGGAGAGGGTGGAGACGAGGCATTCGCCGGGTATAGCAATTATCGCAACCTAGTATGGCTCGAACGCCTCAAAGCTGGTGGTTCTTCATTGAACGGTGCGTTCGCCAAGGGACTGTCCCTCACTGACTCAGTGTTCCATTCTCATCGGTTCTCTAAGTACGGGCACTTGATGAGGGAGCGTTTCCCTGACTATTACTACAGCCGCACTTCAAACCCGTACCGCTTCACCGGAAACAGGTTAGGTGAGACTTACTCAGCAGATTTTTTGGAAGTGATTGACCGTGAACGAAGTCTCGAACCGGTGCGTCGCTTGCAAGACCATGTGCGAGGCAAGAACACCCTTGATGCGATGCTCTATATCGATACCAAGACATGGTTGCCGGACGACCTGCTGATCAAAGCAGACAAGATGACAATGGCCAACTCAATTGAACTCCGCGTGCCTCTGTTGGATCACCGAGTGTTGGAATTCGCAGCGTCTCTACCGCCTAACCTCAAGCTGAACGGTCGCAATACAAAATATATTTTGAAGAAGGCATTGACGAAGAATATTCCCAGTGAGATCCGTAAGCGGAAGAAGACTGGATTCCCGGTACCTTACGAGTCATGGCTTCGAAACGATCTAAAGGATCTCGTCTGGGACGTGTTGATGGACGGCAAGACTATCAACCGGGGCTATTTCCGCAAGGACGCAGTCGAGAGCTTACTCCGGGCCAACTCGAACGGCAACAACTACTCCAAAGAGATATTTTCCTTGCTTAGCCTGGAGCTGTGGCAACGGACCTTCTTGGAAAGGGAGCAAGTTGTCTTACAGTAAATTGACGCGGTCTACAATTGGTATCGGTGCCAAAGTACTTTGGCGCACGCCGGGACGTTTTGCCTTCGCGCGCATCGCCGGTCCTTCGTACTCATTGCGTTGCGTGGTCTTCCATAATATTTCGGTAACACAGTCTCCGTTTACCACTGGGATAAATGTAAGCACTACCCCGAAAGACTTCGAAGCTGCACTGAGATTTCTAACCGCACACTATACTCCCGTGCATCTGCAAGATGTTCTGACTAATTGCGATGGACGCGGGCTACCGTCGCGCGCCATGCTTGTGACGTTCGATGATGCTTATGCGTCGGTTGCCGAGTGGGCCGCGCCTCTTTGCGGACAATTTGGTGTGCCAGCCGTCTTTTTTGTAAACGCTGCATTTCTCGATAACCAACGCTTGGCGCCGGACAATCTTGTCTGTTATGTGGCCAACATGTTCGGAATGGAGACAATTAATGCGGCGGTCCGAGCCGTCCCGGGCTGGGAAACCGCCCAGTTGCGACTCCTTGCCGAGGTTTTTGGACGTTTCTTCCCGGCCATTTCACTGGCAGAAAGGGAAGTCTTTCTGGACGCGCTGCGTCATTTGGCTGGTATCAAAGAGAGCCGCACCGCGAATGAAGCGAGCTTGTACATGACTGGTAAACAACTTCGCGATCTAGCGTCTTTCGATTTTGAGATAGGAAACCATACGTACACCCACACTCACTGCAGAACTCTATCGCGACAAGATTTCGTTTCAGAAGTGGACAGGAATAAGACGGAATTGGAGGCATTGTCAGGGACAAGGATACGTTCATTCAGCCAGCCCTACGGTTCCTCGAAAGATCTCACGGATGAGTTGACGGAGCATCTAGAACGCTCTGGCCACCAAGCTATTTTTTTGAGCGAGAGTGTCGCTAATCCTCGAAAGCCTGACCTGCTTCATCTTGACAGAATCAGTACCTGTGCCAAAAACGACGACACGCTGTTTTCCGAGATCGAGCTTCTGCCGCGTCTTCGTGCAATACGAAATCGCATTTTTACAACTTCGCACCCGTTTCGGGTAAGCCTAATTCGTTCATTGACGGACCGGCAGGGAACAGTGGACCTAGACGATTACGTCAAGGCGTCAGAAGGCGAACGCGTTTTGCGGAACGGGTAATGCGCCGATCAGCAGTTACATTCTAGCGGAGGCTTGAGTTGGCATTGGAGACCAAAGCGGCGCAGTCAGGGATTCTAAGGGACATGCAGTTCCCCATTACACCCGCGAATATCTTGCGAAAGCGCCATGCCCTTAAGAAAGAACTGCTCGCGCAATCTGATTTAACACCCACGCGAGTCGCAATTCTCGGTGGCTCAACAACAATCGAAGTCAAAAGCATGCTGGAGTTGTTTCTCTTGGCCCAAGGAATTCGGCCGACGTTTTACGAATCTGGTTACAACCGCTACTCCGAAGACATATTGTTCGAGAACCCAGACTTGTTTGATTTCAAACCAGATGTGGTTTTTATTCACACGACTTGGCACAACGTTTCGCAATTTCCTGAATTGATGGAGGCTGAAGGGGAGGTTGAACAGCGTGTCCGTCGAGAAGCTGCTAGGTTTGAATCTCTGTGGGAGAAGATTCACTCGGAACTCGGCGCATTAATTATCCAAAATAACTTTGATCTACCACGCCTCAGGCCACTGGGAAATTTAGAGGCGTTCGAATCGTCTGGACGTGTGAATTTCCTGATGAGGTTGAATGCTGAGTTTGCAACCTACGCGCGCAACCATTCACGGTTCCTGATAAACGATATTCTTTACCTTTCCGCGCAAGTAGGTTTGGACGCATGGCACGGTCACACCTATTGGTACAACTTTCACATGGCCG
Organism: uncultured Acidobacteriaceae bacterium; assembly: GCA_963738855.1. Classification (GTDB taxonomy): domain Bacteria; phylum Acidobacteriota; class Terriglobia; order Terriglobales; family Acidobacteriaceae; genus Edaphobacter. Next base: position 280,041 of record CAVTYC010000002.1, read on the forward strand.
TGAGTCCGGCAGCGACAGTCGCTCTGGCTCAGAATGTTGCCGGCATCGTCAAATCTATCTACGGGAAGTCCAAAAAATGCCTGGTCTTGGATCTAGACAATACGCTTTGGGGAGGAGTCGTTGGTGACGATGGTGTGCAGAACCTCATTCTGGGGCGAGACCATCCCGTAGGCGAGGCTTTCTTAGATTTCCAGCGGTATGTGAAGGATCTACAGCGGCGTGGCGTAATTCTGGCGGTATGTTCTAAGAACGACCTGGAAAACGCGAAGGAGGGATTCTCGCACCCGGACAGCATCCTGAAATTGGACGATTTCAGCGCATTTAAAGCAAACTGGAGCCCGAAACCAGCAAACATCCGCGCGATTGCTGCGGAGCTCAACATTGGTCTTGATAGTATTGTGTTTGTTGATGATAACCCTGCGGAGAGAGCCCTTGTTGCGGACCAACTGCCCGAAGTGGCGTCGCCGGACGTGGGCTCGAATGTCGCCCGTTTCGCAGAGATACTCGAATGCGAACGGTATTTTGAAGTAGAGAAGTTAGTTCAGGACGATCTCAGCCGTTCATCCTATTACAATTCGAATGCACAGCGGAGTGCATATCAGGCCAGCTTCCAAGCATACGGAGAATTTTTAGATTCGCTCGAAATGACCGCAGAAATCGCACCGTTTATCCCTGTCTATATCGAGCGGATCACGCAGCTAATCAATAAGACGAATCAGTTCAATCTCACTACAAAGCGATATACGAGCGCTGAAGTCGAGGCCATGGCTGGAGACCGGAGCTTTGTAACACTTTATGGTCGGCTAGCCGACAGGTTTGGCGACAACGGTTTGGTTTCAGTGATGATCGGGCGCGTAATCGCCGAAACGATTGAATTGGACATTTGGCTGATGAGCTGTCGCGTTCTAGGCCGTGAGATGGAACTTGCTATGTTTGACGCCCTGGTCGAACAGTGTCAGACGCGTGACATACGCAAGATAGTGGGTATCTATATACCTTCGAAAAAGAACAGCATAGTCGCGGAGCATTATCTGAAACTCGGTTTTACTGCAATCGAAGGGAACTCCGAGGACCCACAATTGTGGCGCTATGACGTGCCTCAATCCTATACGCCGAAAACGCGCTACGTTCGTAGAACAACTGACTCGGCAGGCTCGATTTCCTATGTCGCATTGGCAGCAGATTCTAGTAGAACCTCCTGTCATCCGGAAGCTCTTGAAACTAATCCAGATGTTTAATGGGCGGCGGTGGGAAGCCCGCGACCAAAGAAATCGGCGCATTCGATTTATTCTCCATGATTGATTCTTCCTGGCAAATCGAAGTCGATCGCGCGACAACTGCCGAGTGGTCGCAGATGCTCGATCTATTCGATGACGCGAATATTTATCAGACGCCCGCGTACGGTGGGGTCCGCTGGGGAGAGAGAAATCTTAGCCGGCTTGTGTTGAAACGAGACGGCAATGTGATGGGAATGGCCCAGGTCAGGATTGTTCGTCCCACTCCGCTGAAATTTGGCATGGCCTATATTCGCTGGGGCCCGATCTGGAAGCGGAGCTGCCAACCGATCGACCCTGAGGTTCCCATCCGCATGGCACGCGCCCTTGAGGACGAATACTTGAAGGCGAGAAAACTCTTCTTGCGTATTCTTCCCAACGCATTTATCGGGTCGCCGCGCGCCCAGGTATTTCAAAGCGCCTTTTCAAAATTCACTCAAAACCGGAGCGAAACAGACAACACGTATAGAACTTTTGTGCTGGATCTCACTGCTCCGCTTGAAGAATTACGGAGAAGACTCGATAAGAAATGGCGGAACCAACTTTTACGATCCGAACAAAATAATCTGACAGTAAACACTGGACAGGGGAGTGAGGAGTACCGAGCGTTCTGTGATATCTACTCCCAGATGCGTAATCGAAAGACGTTTAAAACGACGGTGGATGCTGACGAATTTGGGCGTATACAGGAAGCTCTCACAGAATCCCAGCGAATGCGCGTCCTGATCTGCCTGGATAAGGGTGTTCCAGTGGCTGGCCTCGTTGCCTCGGTGATGGGCGATTCGGCTATTTATCTACTTGGCGCCACCAGCGACGCCGGACTGAATTCCAAAGGCGCCTATCTCTTACAGTGGACCTTGATTTGTTGGCTCAAGGAACGCGGCATAAAGTCGTACGACCTTGGAGGCATTGATCCTGAAGAAAACCCAGGGGTCTATCACTTCAAGAAAGGGCTGTCGGGCGAGGACATTTGTCAGATCGACCCATTCGTTGCATCAGACAGCGCCATTTCTTCTGGAATGGTCAAGGCAGCTCTGACGATGCGCACGATTCGAGCCTCCTTAAAGCCTCTAAATCTTGGCTACTCTCTGAAACGATCCGCGGCAAGAAGCTAAGCAAATGTCATCTTCGACCAACCCGGTAGATATATCCGTCGTCATTGTCGCCTGGAACGCTAGGCACTATCTGGAGTTGTGTCTAGAAAGTTTGGCCGATGCTCCTCCACGACGCAATATGGAAGTACTTGTAGTGGATAATGCGTCCGCAGATGGCTCGATAGAGATGATCGAAACGAAATTTCCGTGGGTAAAATTGATTAAGAATAGCGAAAACCTCGGCTTTTCAAGAGGCAACAACGTGGGCATTCGGCAATGTCAGGGGCGCTACATAGCGCTCGTAAATCCGGACGTAATTGTGTTCCCCGGTTGCCTAGATGAGTTAGCAGATTTTCTGGAACAAAATACTAAGGTGGCTAATGTCGGGCCGCGCGTCTTTAATCCTGATATGACTCGGCAGAGTACCTGTCGTCGGTTTCCGACACTATGGAATAATTTTTGTTCGGCAACACGTCTTGAGAGCATATTCAAAGGCTCACGATTGTTTGCCGGCGAGCACATGTTCTACTTTCTGCATGACCGGACGCTCGCCGTAGATGTCATAGTGGGTTGCTTTTCGATGATCCGTCGAGAAGCTTTTGACGAAGTGGGACTGCTGGATGAAGACTTGTTCATGTACGGGGATGATGTTGATTGGTGCCGGCGTGCGCGGAATGCGGGATGGCAGGTAGTTTTTTATCCGAATGCGCGAGCAATTCATGACCGAGGGAAAACCACAGCTCCATTTCCCGTGCGCTTTGCAGTTGCTCAACAGCGTTCTGTTTTGCACTATTGGACCAAACACCATACGTTCTTCGGTGTACTAGGAATCCGGAGCATCATACTTTTTCATCATCTGCTGCGTTATGTGATCGCCGCTATATCGAGCATGACGCATTCCCAGCAAAAGTCACAAAACGAAGTGCGAAAACGAGTGAGCAGCGCTTGTCTGCGAGAACTCCTCTATCGCAACGCGCCGAGCAATGGGTAAGGCAGCCTCATGATGGGTGTTTCAAATTCCATTTCACGTCTGGCCGATTATTTCGTGCGCCATGGCTTAGGGGCTACGATTCACCGTGCCAGAATCGCGGGGAGACGAAAGCTCTTTGCAGGTCGCATGGTGGTATTTTACTTCGAGCTCAATGAACCAAGGCTGTTTCCGGCAGATATCCCAAAGGCATTCGCGATGGAACGGGTCGAGGCGCTAGCTGGACTCAAGGCGGAGCATTTGGAAGCCATGACCAGCTTCTGGAACCCAAAGCTGGCAAGCAAAAATATTCAGGAGCGCTTCGGGAAGGGAGCTTCGTTATGGTTGGTCGAGTCCGAGGGGCGACTTGCTGGCTACGGCTGGACGCTGCAGGGAAACACAATGGAACCGTATTATTTTCCGCTTGCGAAGGATGATGTGCATCTCTTTGATTTTCATGTGTTTCCTTGTTATCGAGGGCGCGGTTTGAACCCATGCTTAATCAGATATATCCTCGCCACCCTCGCAACAAAATGCAAAGGCCGAGCATTTATTGAGGCAGCAGAATGGAATGACGCGCAATTATCCTCTCTTCGAAAAACGTCGCTTCGGTGTTTGGGTTTAGTTAGATCTTTTACTATCTTGGGTCACGCTTTCTCTTCATGGACTGAAAACCCTGCTGCTGTCCAAATGCATAAGGGCGTCGACTCCATGGATCAGATATTGAGAACGGCGACGTCGAATGAACAGTAAGAAGACAGAGGGTCTCCATCAGTCGGGTAACGTCAAGCTTCACCACGTTGGTTTCGTACTAATGTCTATCTCGGACAGTGCTGAATCCTTTGCATGTGCTCTTGGCGCAACATGGGATGGAAACATTATTTTCGATCCCCTGCAAAAGGTATATGTGACCTTCCTACAAGGGAATCACTCAACTGATTCTTTAATCGAACTGGTACAACCTGGCGGGCCTGAATCACCCGTGTCACGTTTTCTGGAACGCGGAGGTGGCCTGCACCATCTGTGTTATCAGGTGGGGGATCTGGAATCGCATCTAGCGTTTTGTAAATCGGTCGGTACGATAATCATTCGCCCGCCTGTCCCTGCTGTGGCTTTCGGCGGACGTCGCATTGCGTGGGGGCTAACAAAACAAAGGCTGCTGGTTGAGTTCCTTGAAGGTTAGGAGGTTTGCCGATTGACGCTGCGTCCGCCCAATCCCAAATCTTGCATCTTAGTCCAGTAGACGGTCAGGCTCAGATCAATATACTCTGAGGCTGGACGAGACTTAGCCTGGGAGATATCAATGGCAAGACCGCTGCGTACAGCAACATTTTTCGTTCTTATTTTCGTCGCCATTATCGCATTTATTTTCAGTGTTAAAAGCGCATCTGCTGCGACTACATACTACATCTCTAAGAGTCTCGGCTCCGATTCAAACAGTGGAACCAGCAAAGCTGCTCCATGGGCACATTTGCCGGGGATGCCAAGCTGCACGGGCAAATGTGCCTCTTATTCCCCCTCCCCTGGGGATCAATTTCTTCTCTATGGCGGGGACACCTGGGGAGCTTCTGACCTTGGTGTAAACTGGCAATGGAGTGGTACTAGCAGCGCACCTATCTATATTGGAGTTGACCAAACTTGGTATAACTCCACCGCATGTGGATCATCTTGGTGCCGTCCGATTTTCAATTGTCAAAACACGACTTGCAGCCGAAACAGCCCGCTCGCCCAAGTCTTTTCCATCAACGGATCGTACGTCACGCTGGACAACATCGAGTTCACTGGATGGCGCGAAAACTCCTCTGGATCCGCACCTTTGGTCGGAACGATATTCGATCATACGATAGTTGAACATTGCTATTTCCACGGCTGGTCACGAGACAGTGGAGCCAATGACAACGGGTCAAACGCAGCGTTCAGCACAAATATTTCCAATGGAGAATCGCAGGTTCTCGGCGCGACGTTCCATGACAACGTGGTAGACGGTTCGGATACCAGCCAAGACATGATGAACGGCGTCATCCATGCCGATAGTGTGTATAACAACGTTATCCGATACGTGGTCAGCGGACTGCTGGGAGAAATAACTGACGCTCATTCGAATCTGATCGAAAATGCTGTCGTTAGCTATGCTGGCGACCACTGCAACCAGGCATTCATGTTCAGCGCTCTAACGGGTAATATTCAGTACGCCTACAACAATGTGATCCGCAACCCCGGCAGTTGCAAGGGCGGTTCTACACTTTGGGTGGCAACAACCTTGGGGACTGGCAGTTGCAGCACATGCGTAGGATACATCTACAACAATGTGATTTATGGAGTGTCCTCGGCGTTCGGGGCTATCTCGGTGGGATATCATCCGCCATCAACTGGCGCTGCCAACACGGGTACATACTACGTTTACAACAACACGATTGATGTGAATAGTGGAGCAGACGGCACATGCATGGGAAATGGAGAATCCTCTCCACGATCAGTGACTCACTATGCCAACAATCTATGCATCGCCGCGCCTAAAGGAATCTGTAATGCGATCGGAACCACATGCATTAACGATGGAACGAATCTAAGCCAGACTGAAGCGCAAGTGAATTCTGCGGGATACACATCCAGTGGAACTTACCCTTACTCTCCAACAGTGAATGGTCCAACGGTTGGGGCAGGTACGAACTTTACAGGATTGTGCTCGGGTGCCGGTGCAGCATTGTGTAGCGATACAACCTATCCAGAGTACAACTCGACGAACCACACGGTCGTTCTTCGCACGGTCCTTGCCCGACCAGGTAGCGGTGCATGGGACATTGGAGCGGTTCAGTTTTCAGGTTCGCAGCCCCAGGCTCCGCAACCACCGACAAATTTACGGGGCACACCGCAGTAAGCGATACTTTCGTTCGAGCTTCGAAGATCATGCCTCAAATATTCGGCACGTCTAGCATGGACTAAGCTCCATCTTGTGAGAAAGTCCATGGACGCGTGCAGTCTACTGTCACCAACGATTACCTCCAGTGAGCTTCAACCTCTAGACCTGTTCAATGCAATCTGAAAATTTTATATTTGGAGGAGGCGCAGCCGAAACGAGGCTGCATGTACTGGTGGCGGTGGGGATGTTTATTGCCATCTACTTCATTCTTGTACTCCCGCGCAATAAGGCAATTGTTCCGTTTCTCCTATCTTTTTTTACGATCCCGCTAGCACAGGTCGTTTTAGTGGGGCCACTGCACTTCCCGGTGTTGCGCATCCTGATTTTGGCCGGGTTGGTTCGAGTGTTTTCTGGCGGCTTCGCGTTAGGAGATAAGTTTCCGGGTGGCTTCAACACGGTGGATCGCGCGATAGTCCTCTGGGCCGTGTCAGGTTTGATTGTTGTTTCTCTTCAATGGATGGAACTTCAGGGGCTCATCAAATTTGTGGGGGATTTTCTCGATTCACTAGGTGGTTATCTCGTAGTGCGATTTCTAATCCCTAACCGCGAGACAGTCCGGCGTACGATCAAGGCGATGGCTCTGATTTGCGTGATTCAGGGCGTGTGCATGGTGAGCGAGCAGAGCACTCATCAGAATGTGTTTGGTATTTTTGGAGCCAATCAGCCCACGATAAGAGAGGGGCACATACGTTCGGAGGGCGCTCTGGGCACCCTCTATGGAGGTACGTTTGCCGGCGTATCAATTCCTTTGTTTCTTTGGCTGTGGACCGAGGAAAAATCTAAGATGACGGCAGCCGCTGGCATTATTGGTGCTACGGCGATGGTGTTCGCATCCCACGCAAGTACCTCCTGGCTGGCTTATGGGAGCAGTTTGCTGGGACTTTCTTTTTGGCTTGTACGAAAACAGATGCGATTAATCAGATGGGGGATTGTAGCCGCTTTGATAGGATTGCATATTGTCATGCACGGACCAGTCTGGTCGCTAATTGAAAAAGTAGATTTGACTGGCGGCTCGTCCAGCTATCACCGCTACATGTTGGTAGACAATTGCATCCGGCATTTTAGCGATTGGTGGCTCCTCGGCTATAAAAACTACGGCAATTGGGGATTTGACATGTGGGACCTTTGTAACCAGTTTGTTGTTGCTGCGTTAACCGGAGGCCTTATAACCCTAATTTTTTTCATCATGATTTACAGCCGGAGCTTTGGCCTAATCGGAAAGACGAGAAAACGGGTGGAAGGGAATCGTGCACAGGAGTGGTTCCTTTGGTGTCTTGGCTCGACCCTGTTTGCCAATGTCGTGGCGTCTTTCGGGATCAACTATATGGTTCAGCTACAGATGTCTCTGTTCCCTTTGTTGGCGTGTATTTCGATAGCTGCCTCTTCTGCCAAACGTACGGTAGTTCGAAAGGTTGATTCAACAAACGAGTTCTTGCTCGGTTCGACTCCACACTTGGCGCGGAATTATCTTCCTCTCAGAGAAATAAGGTGAGAAACCAGCGCTTGCGAGTTGTCTATAGCTTTCCCCTCCGATTGGGGGCGAGCCGTGTTTGTTACACCGCATGGCAGCAGGTGAATGGATTGGCGACTGCGGGCACGGACTTGCTCGTGTTTCCGGCGTCTCTCGGCAAGCCTGTTCCGGCAGGAGTGAGAGTTTCGTCGACGCTTGCACGGGGGAAATTCCGCCTGCCGTTTCGCATGATAGGCACGATGCGGGCCGTGGCTCTGCACGACCGGATTGTGGCACGTAGAATCGAAAAACTAGCGGGCCAGATTGACGTTATTCACACTTGGCCTCTTGGAGCGCTAGAAACGCTTAAAACTGCGGCGCGACTGGGAATCCCGACTGTACTCGAGCGACCAAATGCACACACCGGGTTCGCTATGGAGATTGTGCAAAGAGAATGCGATCGACTGGGAATCGTGCTGCCGCCTGATCATGAACATGCGTATAACGCAAAGAAGTTACAAAGAGAGGAAGAAGAGTACAGATTGGCGACAAAACTCCTTTGCCCGTCGGAGTTTGTGGTGAAGACGTTTCTCGACAAAGGATTCTCGAAAACGCATCTCACCCGCCATATCTATGGGTACGATGAAAAGGTTTACTATCCCGCCAACGATCGACGAGATCCCAAGCGTGGGCTGACCATGTTGTTCGTTGGCGTTTGCGCGGTGCGAAAAGGCGTGCATCATGCTCTCGAAGCGTGGCTGAAGTCTCCAGCATCAAAAGACGGCACCTTCCTTATTGCCGGTGAATTCTTGCCGGCATATCATGACAAACTCGCGCCTATGCTCTCCCACCCAAGCGTGAGGGTCCTAGGCCATCGCAGCGATGTTCCCGAGTTGATGCGCAAGAGCGACATTCTAGTTCTGCCGAGTATAGAGGAAGGCTTCGGTCTTGTGATCACGGAAGCGATGGGCTCAGGGTGCGTGCCACTTGCGTCAGAAGCCTGCACAGAAATCTGCAGTCATCTGAAGACCGGACTGATGCACAAAGTCGGAGACGTTGAGGCTCTGGCTCAGCAGATCACAATGCTGCACGAGGATCGAGCACTTCTTGAGAGATTGCGAGCCGCGTCTCTCGAGTCCTGCTCTGAAATTACTTGGACAGCTGCAGGCGCAAGGCTTCTTGACGCCTACCGTGAGACGATCGCCGCCCACCAAATGAGCTGTTCGAGAAAACTCCCTCAACCTCAAGACATTATCTGTGCTGGCTCATAAATCTGTCAGCAAGGTAGACGAAGCTACAAAGAGCGATCTCATGAACCCCAAAGTATCTGTCGTTATTCCGACATATAACCGCGCAGATAAGGTTCGGAAGAGCATCGACAGCGTCTTGGCGCAAACCTTTACTGATGTCGAAGTAATCGTGGTAGACGATGGATCTTCGGACAATACGGGGCAGATGCTTGCGGAGATCTATGGTGATCGAATTCGATATTTTGCCCAGACTAATCAGGGCGTTAGCGTGGCACGAAACAGGGGCATTGAGGAAGCAAAAGGCGAATGGGTTGCTTTCCTGGATTCTGACGATGCGTGGGAAACAGAAAAGCTCGAGTGGCAATTCAAGGCGTTGGCGCGATCTGGGCCGAAATGCAATGCGTGTTATACCGACGTCCGATTCTTTAACCACGCAGAAACGCGAACCATGTTCGAACTGGTACAAGAGAATTTCCGGCATGAAAGCGTGACAGGCATTAACACCGACGTACTTAGCTTGTTGGTGAAACCAGGGGGCGCTGGTATGGTCGTCTGCCTATCTTCCTTCATGGCGCGTACAAGGACAATTAGAGAGATGAGTGGATTCGACCCTTCCTTGTTGTACAGCCAAGACAGTGAGTTCATGTTTCGGTTGGCGATGCGCACAAGTTTCTGTTATGTAAATCTCCCTCTCGTTTTGTTTGACCGATCGCCCGCAGAAACTCGTCATGTGGGAGTAAGCGCTGATTGGAACAGGTTCGATTTCTTCCTTCGAGATAGTCAACTTAGGCTCGAAGGACTCTTGCGCTTAGCCGAAGGGCAACCGGTGGCAGTTCGCAGTCTGATTCGTAAACAGCTTGGCTCGATCCACAATGGATGGGTCAATTGCCATTTGGAGAGTGGGCAATACGGAAAGGCACGTGCGGCCGCCTCAAAAGCTGCTCAGATGAACCTGACTTTCAACGTCGCAGTGAAATGGTTGCTCACCTGGGTGAGCCCCCGCCTGGCACTTCGGACTGTGCACGAGAAGCAGGCCAGAAGAAAAGACTCAGCATTCACGGTCTAACTTGCAAAACGAAAGACTTATGAACCCCACTGCATTAGCCCCGATTTCGGAGCAAGAATTCACTAAGGGTGTGGATCGAACCAATAACTACGGTCCGGAGTCATGTCCTGTCTGTGGGCATGCAGGGCCGCGGGATTGGCTGCAAGCGCCAGACCGGCTGCATGGCCGGCAAGAGCGGTACACACTGCTGCGCTGCCCCGCCTGTTCGCTCGTCTGGCTTAGTAAACCGCCCAAGCCTTCAGAAATGCACAAGCACTATACCGATGCATATGACAAATTGATCTCAGATGCCGGTGAGAACTCGCCGGGGCGCTGGCGGGACCGTAACACCGCTCTGACACCACATAAGCAGTCAGGAGTGCTCCTCGACCTAGGGTGCAGCTCTGGTGCATTTTTACAATCTCTCCGCGGCAAGGGCTGGAATTTATTCGGAATTGAGATGTCTGCGGAATCTGCGAAACAGGCACAAGCAAAAAGCGGTGCGAATGTATTCGTAGGAGATATTCTCGATGCCCAATTTCCACCCGAGTCATTCGATGTGATTACGTGTTTCGATGTGTTCGAGCACCTCTACGAGCCTCGGCGGGTAATGGCCAAGGTGGCAGAGTGGCTTAAGCCAGGAGGAATTTTCTACGTTCTGGTCCCTAACGTAGATTCAGCCGAGGGGCGCGTCTTTGGAAGCTATTGGCATGGGCTCGAACTTCCGCGGCATCTCTTCCACTATTCGCCGGCATCTCTTAAATTTCTGGCGGAGTTAGTCGGGCTGAAGGAGATATCGCTTGAAACAAGACGCAATCCTGCTCTGGGTGCCAGCCTGCGCTATGTATGGGATGATGTCTTCCGCGCGATTGGCGTTAGACGAACGCCCTTGGCATACCAGGCGGAAGCAAGCCTTCTTTGGAAAGCGTCGCGTAAACTGGTTCGCTTGACGCTTCTGCGAATTTTGCTTGTGATGGCGCCTATAGCAGGGAAGGGAGAATCCATTCATGCAATCTTCCAACGGGTGGGCTGATAACTCAGGAGCGCGTTTCTGAGTGGCCTACTGCATCGATTCATAGCCAGTCAATTGGAACGTTAGGTTTTTTAGTTTCGTAAAAGTAAGGAAAATCAGAGCCATGCATAACGCTGTCCGCGAGCCCAATGTTCCCTGGGAAGATCCAGTAAATTTTTTCTCTCGTGCCATGACAAAGCTGTTTAGCGTGTGGGTAGGTGCGACCTACCCGTTCGCCTCTAAAGGCAATAATTTGTTCATGCATCATACGACTATATTGAGTAGGAGAATAGCTCCGGGCATTAAACTCGGTAATTCTGTAATTATCAGGAATCATGCATGGATCAACACGTTCGATCTAGCCGGACCCGATGATATCAAGATCGTCATAGGTGACCGTTGTGTCATTAATGCGCAATGCGTAATTTCCGCTAAGACTAATATTCATTTGGAACCTAACGTTATGGTTTCGGCTTGTTCTCTAATTGCGGATCATAATCACGCTTATGAAGATATTGAAAGACCGATTCAGCAACAAGGACTAACGCCAGGCGGTACGATTCGAATCGAGGAAGGCTGCTGGATCGGCCATGGCGCCGCAATCGTGTGCGGTCAAGGCGAGCTGGTATTAGGCCGCAACAGCGTGGTCGCAGCAAACGCTTTGGTTACGAAAAGTTTCCCCCCCTATTCTGTCATTGTTGGAAATCCGGCGAGGTTGGCTAAACAATTTGACCCAACGAAGGGAACTTGGGGCGGCGGAAGCACTAATGCTTTGGTGGCAAGTGAACGTGGCTAAATTCGAAATAGTCAGAGACATTCGATTGCTCCTTAGAGAGACTGCGTCGAGGAGGAGATGGTCATCACGCAGTTGGCGGATGAACTTAGAGTGGATGACGAATCCAAAAATATCGGAGTGTGCCAATTGTCACCGAGTTTGGAAACAGGGACGGCATAGATGAGTCATAAAATTGGATCGGGCGCTCGATTCCAAGACCCACTAAAACTTATCCCTCGGTTATTGAGGAGGCTACATACGGAGTGGTTGCGAATTACCTATCCGTTCGCGTCCATGGGTTCGAAGGTGTCGATCCATTACACATGTTCCATCGACAGGAAAAACGCACATCGGATTAAGTTAGGTAATTGTATATCCATAGAAAAGGATACGTGCTTAGGCTTGAGCGTTCCGCCGGAGCAGGAGGGTGATCCTGTAATCGTGATCGATGATAACTGCGTTATTCACTGGCGCACACAGATAGGCGCCAAAAACCGCATTCACCTGGAGCGTGATGTCCTTGTCGCACAGGACGTTCTAATCGTCGACCAGAACCACGCGTATGAAGACATCTCTATTCCAATCTCTGACCAGGGGTTTACGGATGGTGGCACGATCCGGATCGGACAGGGAACGTTTATAGCTCACGGCGCTTCCATCATTTGTTCACGAGGCGACTTAGTCTTGGGCCGCAATTGCTTCGTAGCTGCATACGCCGTGGTTACAAAGAGTGCTCCGCCTTACTCTGTTCTTTACGGAAATCCTGCCAGGATCATTCGACAATTCGACATTGTTAAACAGGAGTGGGTTGTCGGACCAGCTCGTTCCGTGGAACCTGAGCTCGTGAAGTAAGCACGCAGCTTGGTACGGAATGTCGGTAACGTTTTCACAAATAGCGGAGGAATTGTGAGTTCGAACCTGCCTTTAGTGAGCATTGTTACTCCGGTGTACAACAATGAAGAGCATTTTGTGGAGTGCATTGAAAGTGTTTTGGCGCAGACCTATCAAAATTGGGACTACACCATAGTCAATAACTGCAGCACCGATAGCTCGGCAGAAATCGCACGTCGTTATGCCGCGAAGGACCCGAGAATTAGAGTTCATGAAAACGATCAGTTTTTGCGAGCAGTCCCAAATCACAACCTCGCTCTACGTCAAATCTCCCCCGAGAGCAGGTACGTCAAAATGGTCTTTGCGGACGACTGGCTCTTTCCGCGATGCATAGAAGAGATGGTTGCCCTTGCTGAAGAGCATCCCTCGGTCGGAATTGTTGGAGCTTACGGACTGGAAGAGTACAGAGTTGCGTGGGGCGGGTTGTCATACTCTAGCAGAGTAGTGTCAGGCCGAGATATCTGTCGCCGCCTGTTCCTCGAGGATTTGTACGTGTTCGGAACGTCGAACTCGGTCCTTTATCGCTCTGACCTCGTGAGGGCTCAGGACCCTTTTTATAACGAAGGCAATTTTCATGCCGATCGAGAAGCGTGTGTCGTACTCCTTAAGACCTGCGACTTTGGCTTTGTCCACCAGGTCCTTACCTTCAAGAGATTGGGGGCCGGATCCCTGACTTTGACTGTATCTTGGGACTTTATGACTCACTTTGGTTGTATGTTGTCTACCTTAGTAACGCATGGGCCGGATTTTCTTAGCAAGGATGAATTCGAGTGCTGCAAAGAGCGTCTGTTGACTGACTATTACAACTTTTTAGCTGTAAGTTTCATGCGAGGCCGCCGTGATAAGAAGTTTTGGAACTATCAGAAGAGAAAGCTGAATGAAACGGTAGGTTTCAGCAGGGCTCGCTTGGCCAAAGCGATACTGGCTAGATCCTGCAGAATGGTGTTGAGCCCGTACGAGACGCTAGAAAAGCTGCGTCGGAACAAACGGCCGCCTCACTTAAAAATTTCAAGTCAAAGGCTAGAAAAGGCTCTTCCCGCTCCACGCTAAGTGGCTCCAAAGAGCCAGGGCATAATCTAAAGCGGAAAATAACTGAATCAGCAATAAAATGCCCAAAGCCAAACTCAAGCAACGGAAGTTGAGCCTTTACGGCCATTTCGGTGCAAATAACTTCGGCAACGAGAGCACTCTGCAAGCGATGCTATATCATGTCCGCCGGCTAATGCCCGATGCTGAGGTTACTTGCATCTGTACAGCGCCTGAACCCGTGACCAGAGACTACGAGATTGCAGCTGTGCCCATTAGTGCAGTTGTGTTTAATTCTCCGATTTTTCGAAACTCCCTGGCGAAATTGGCGCGCAGAATTTTCATCGGAGTACCAAGCGAGCTTTATCGGTGGCTTAAAAACATTACGATGTTGCGAGATACAGACGCACTTATAATCGTGGGAACGGGCTTGCTGACGGATGCATACGGTCTCATGAATTGGGGGCCCTATAGTATTTTCAAGTGGTCGGTTTCCGCGAAAAGTCGTGGCTGCAAATTACTTTTCGTTAGCGTTGGAGCCGGGCCGATTCATAGCGGTGTTGGAAAGTGGTTGGTCACCACATCACTCGCACTGGCAGATTTTCGTTCGTATCGTGATAACGAGACTAAGGAATACTTGAGCTCTATTGGCGTGGCGGTTGCCCGTGACAAAGTTTACCCTGATCTCGCCTTCAGCATCGCAGAAGAGGCCGCCCCAAAATGTAAAAGCTCAGATCGCCGCTCGATTGTTGGACTAGGTCTCATGTTGTACAACAACAAGCTAAGCTCTAATGAGTCAAATGAACCGACATCTGAAGAGTATTTAGAACAACTTGTAGTCTTCGTAAGATGGTTGCTGGCACGAGATTATGACATTCGGCTGCTTATCGGCGATCATGCTGATAAGTCAGTAACAGACGCGTTCAAGACGCTTCTGAGAAATCGTTTAGGCCCTTACGACGAGGCCCGGGTTATGGATGATCCGATTGGTTCTGTAGAAACTTTGTTGACACAGCTTGCTGAAACTGACGTGGTCGTGGCAACACGATTCCACAATGTTCTTTGGGCATTAGCCCTAAACAAACCCGTCATTTCTATCTCCTTCCACCAGAAATGTACGTCCCTTATGTGTGATATGGGTTTACAGAACTATTGCCAGGACATTCATAAGCTAAGCGCGGCTAAGTTGATCGAGCAATTTTGCCAACTCGAGAAGAACGCAGGACCTTTGAAACAGATGATCCGAGAGAAAGTGATAGAACGTCGCACAGCTCTGAACGAACAGTACAATCTGATTTTCAACGATTTATAGGCTGGATGATTGAAGACTAAGGAGA
The DNA here is from genome assembly GCA_963738855.1 of uncultured Acidobacteriaceae bacterium. GTDB lineage: Bacteria > Acidobacteriota > Terriglobia > Terriglobales > Acidobacteriaceae > Edaphobacter. The sequence goes on from CAVTYC010000002.1 coordinate 295,082, forward strand.
TGAAAAACAACGCCTACACATATTCACTTCCGATGCTGGCCTCATTTACAGGCAAAGGCCTCTTGGGATATTCGTTTGGACCGCTGAATCAGAAAGATTTCGATGTATATTACATCGAAGTCGAGAAGGGACACGACACCTTCATGATCAGCAAAAAAATCACACGTATTTATTATATTTTGGTGGGTGATGGTTACTTTACCATCAGTAACAAAAAATATAACGTCGGTCCCGGTATGCTCGTGGTGGTTCCTACCAATGTCGAATATTGCTATTCGGGAAAAATGACACTAATAGCCTTCGCGAACCCCGACTGGTTCAAGAGCAATGACACCCATACAAAGTGGAATCCGGACGTGGTTGGAAATACAGATTACGCAATAGATCGTGAAACTCGGGTAGCTAGATTAACTAAGGCGAGTGTTTTTGGAAAGTCGCCGCTTAACACCTATTTACGCATTCATCGGCGATTTTGGAATTTGCTTCCATTGTCCTTTTTAGCGTTTGGCCCGATTCGGTCATATGGTAATTTCTTACACAGGTTGGTTCGGATACAGCGAGTGCCGACGCAAGCCTTTACGACTTCTTTTCTTCGCAATAAGCCTGAATTGGAATTGATTCGACGCTTGGTAGAACGAAAGAGTAAGGGCGATACCTTGAGGGTTGCGGTACTGGGTTGCAGCACCGGTCCAGAGGCGTATTCGGTGGCGTGGCGAATACGGTCTGCTCGTCCTGACTTGAAGCTCATCCTCTACGCGGTTGATATCTCTCGACAAGCGGTGGAAGTTGCGAAGTCCGGTGCGTACTCACTGACAAAGCCGCAATTATCATCTCCAAATATCACTGAACGACTGACAGCGGCTGAGATCGACAAACTGTTTCATATTAGTGGAGACGTGATGGAGGTTAAACCATGGATCAGGGACGAGATTAGATGGAGAGTCGCAGACGTTGGAGAATCCGGAATACTTGAGATTATCGGGACCCAAGATCTAGTGGTCGCGAATAACTTTCTTGAGGATATGTATGATTCAGAAGCGGAGAGGTGTTTGCGTAACATAGCTCGGTTAGTAGATCCATATGGGTATCTTTTTGTTTCCGGGATTGATTTAGATATTCGGACAAAAGTCGCACATGAATTAGGATGGACGCCCGTGCAAGAGTTGCTCGAGGAGATTCACGACGGGGACTCTTTGTTGAGGAGATCCTGGCCGTTTGACGATAAAGGTTTGGAGCCCATAAACAGGAAAAGACGTGATTGGAACGTTCGTTATGCAGCAGCTTTTCAATTAATACCTAGATCATCAGGACATGCTGGCAAGGAAAATTCCCTTTGCCCCGATTTGGCGCAGACCGCCTAACGTACGAGTGCACATTTAGTTAGTTTGTTAATCTTAAAGCGACCAAGGAGATGAACAAATGGATGACATGGAAAGGCGACTGACGGAATGCTTTTCAGCCGTCCTGCCTGAGGTAACCGCAGAGGAAATTAGTCAGGCAACCGCAGCTTCTTTGGGGAGCTGGGACTCGGTGACTACGGTTACTCTTATTGCCGTGATTGAAGAAGAATTCGATGTCTGTATCGAAATCGATGATCCCGCTCAGTTCGACTCGTTTCAAGGGATACTCAAGTACCTGCGAAGTGGGGATAGGCGAAAGCAGACCACGGAAAACTTCGTGTAGCTCGAGGAAAAATACGACCTCTTGTCCAATGGACTGCTAAAATGGAGAACCTTTTGACTGGTGAAGAAGCGTATAGCGATTCTGTAGAGAAGCCTATAGCTGAATCGGTATTGTCGAGGCTATTAAGAGCTCGATTTGTCCGAACGTATATAGGAAGGCCTTTTTTACGCGCAAATGAATGGGGTTGGAATCGACTGCCTAGTTTCGTGATGGCAACTCGTCCTGTGCGCAGTTATGGAGCCTTGTTGCAATCATTAGTCAAGTTGCGCTCCCAACGATGCCAATACCATGGAACGTTTTTTCTTCGAAATCGTCCGGAACTGGAATTGATTCGCGGTCTCTTGTCTAAGCGTCCGCATGGGTCCACGCTACGTATTGCAGTCGTGGCTTGTAGCAATGGGGCTGAGGTCTATTCCATCGTTTGGACAATCCGTTCAACTCGGCCGGATCTGAATCTTGTCGTTCATGCGATCGATATATCGCAGGAGATTGTAGATATCGCCCGAGAAGGAACCTATCCACTTGAGACTCAGAAACTCATTGGCTCTCCGATTTTTGAACGTCTAACCAGCGAAGAAATGCGAATGCTATTCCACGAAGACGGCGACACGCTGCAAGTCCGACCATGGATTAAAGAGGGTATAGAGTGGCATGTTGCGGATGCCGGAGACCCCGGGCTTCGCTTACATATCGGCCTCATGGATATAGTCGTAGCAAACAAATTTCTTTGCCACATGAACCCGCCAGATGCGGAACGATGTTTGCGCAGGGTCGCGGATCTGGTACAGCCTGGAGGCTACCTTTTTGTTTCAGGAATCGACCTTGATATACGAACTAAGGTTGCGACCGAATTGAGTTGGGCCCCAGTTTTAGAGTTGCTAGAAGAGGTACACAATGGTGATCCATCAGTCAGACGAGACTGGCCCTGGCGATATTGGGGCCTGGAACCGTTCGATGGGAAGAAGGCCAATTGGAATGTTCGGTACGCCTCAGTCTTTCAGCTAGGTAACCAGCAATCGTTTAAATGGCCCCCACAAGCTAGACAAGAGAATTAGCCAATTTTAAGTAATTGGCATCGATGAAAACGCACCCAAATTAACTCGCCTACAGTCGTAAAATCCAAACATCACAGTGCGGTTAAGCTATGCACTACTCAGCCTTACAAAGTAAGTAGTTTTTTTGATTACCCCTCATCCATCTTCTTCTTCAGATACATACGAGACTTCTAAAGAACCCACTGTAAGTATATTTTTCACATAAGAGGAATCATTATGAGAGTGTTACTGACCGGTCACAAAGGTTATATAGGTGCGGTTGCAGGTCCTATGTTGCTCGCAGCTGGATATGAAGTGGTCGGGTTAGACTCTGAGCTATATGAAGGCTCTGATTTCGGGGCGCCACCGCAACCCATTCCACAGATACGCAAGGATCTCCGTGATCTGAAACGCAACGACCTGGAGGGTTTTGACGCGGTCGTGCATTTAGCCGCTTTGTCAAACGATCCGGTCGGGAACCTTCATCCTCAGCTCACCTATGACATCAATCATCTGGCGTCAGTTCACCTTGCAAGACTTGCGAAAGAGGCAGGCGCAACTCGTTTTGCTTTTTCGTCATCATGCAGTACGTACGGTGCAGCAGGCGACGACTTCCTTGATGAAGCCGCTTCGCTGAATCCTGTGACACCGTATGGCGAATCCAAGGTTCTAGTTGAACGCGATATAGCACTACTGGCAGATGATTACTTCAGTCCGACGTATTTACGAAACGCAACTGCATATGGAGTGTCCCCGAGGCTCCGGCTGGATATCGTCTTGAATGATTTGGTGGCGTCCGCATACACAACCGGAAGAATCTATATAAAAAGTGACGGTACACCATGGCGCCCAATCGTACATATCCGCGACATCTCCGCTGCCATTATTGCTGTACTCGAGGCGCCACGAGAGGTCATTCACAACGAGATATTTAATGTTGGCCTCACTGAAGAAAACTATCGTATTCGGGAACTAGCAGATATCGTTGCTGAGGTCGTTCCCGATTGTCGTGTTGACTATGCTCCTGAAGGTGGCCCAGATAAGCGTTGCTATCGCGTCAGCTGCAGCAAGATAAATCAAGTGCTGCCTGGGTTTAGACCCCAGTGGACAGCTCGCAAGGGCGCGCAAGAGCTCTATGAGGCCTATCGCCAAATCGGTCTCACTCGGGAGGACGTCGAGGATGGTCGGTACACGCGTATCAGCCATATTCGTCGTCTATTGGAATCCGCTCAACTGGATTCCACATTGCGCTGGATTCAGCCAGTTGAAGCTGTTGTAGCAGGAACCTAAAGAAAGTAGGACTTCATAGATATGATTTTCACGGAAACAGCTCTTCAGGGAGCTTACATCATTGACATCGAACCGCGGTCGGACTCTCGAGGATTCTTTGCGCGTGCCTTCTGTCAGAACGAATTCGCGGCACACGGCTTGAAACCAATGATTGCGCAGGCTAATCTCGCCTTTAATCACTATAAAGGTACCTTACGCGGGATGCATTTTCAGTATCCTCCCACAGCCGAAACTAAAATCGTGCGATGCACACGTGGAGCGATCGTCGATATAATCGTCGATCTTCGCCCAGAAAGTCCAACTTACCTAAAGCATATTTCAGCCGAACTCACTGCAGACAACCATCGCGCGATATATGTTCCGGAACGGTTTGCGCATGGGTATCAGGTCCTTTGCGACTCGACTGAGACTAGTTACCAGGTGGGCGAGTTCTATACGCCTGGTTCAGAAGGTGGATTGCGCTTCAATGATCCCGGCTTGGGATTGGATTGGCCGCTGCCAGTCAGTGTCATTTCGGAGAAAGACCAAGATTGGCCGACGCTGGCTGAACAGGAACCCGAATTAAGAAGGTTAATGCAGTTACCGGAAGGAGTAGCTCTGTGATTATCGTAGATAATGCGCTCAGAGCCCGAGAGGCAGAAGGCAAGCCCATTCGCGTCGCATGTTTGGGCGCCGGCTTCATCGCGCAAGGACTTACTAATCAAATCGTCAATAGTGTCCCAGGAATGAAGATGGTGGCTGCATTTAGCCGGCGAGGTCAACGAGGACTCGACATGTTCTCCTATTCGGGACGGAACGACGCCGTCGTGGCTAACACCCAGCGCGAAGTGGAAGACGCTATCCGTTCTGGAAAACCTGTTGTTACCGAGGATGCCTTCTTACTCACGCGTTCCGAACAGATAGATGTTGTGATCGATGTGACTGGGGCAGTTGAGTTCGGGGCTAGCATTATCTTGGATGCGTTCCAACATGGCAAGGACGTCGTGCTGATGAATGCTGAGATTGATGCGACGATAGGTCCGATACTGCAAACATATGCTGAAAAATATGGCCAAATTCTCTCGGCATGCGAAGGTGACGAACCAGGCGTCCAGATAAATCTGTATCGCTGGGTAAAGGGCCTCGGGCTCATACCGCGTGTGATGGGAAATATCAAAGGACTTCAAGATCCATATCGCAATCCGACAACGCAAAAAGGATTCGCCGACAAGTGGGGCCAGAACCCAGCTATGGTCACGAGCTTTGCTGATGGCTCCAAGATCAGTTTTGAGCAGGCAATCGTGGCGAATGCGACAGGATTCAAAGTGAAATCTCGTGGCATGTCACGAGGAGTTGAATATCGTGGCGATGTGATGACGATTGGCTCTCTGTATGACATTGACGAAGTTCGTCAATTAGGTGGCATCGTTGATTATGTCGTGGGTACGCCTCTCACCAAGGTGTACTGCCTAGCTGAACATCCTGATCCTAAACAGCAACATTACTTAAATCTCTACAAGATGGGTCCAGGGCCGCTTTACTCCTTCTTTATCCCGTACCACCTTGTTCATTTTGAAGCTCCAAACGCGATCGCCCGCGTAGCGCTCTTACGCGACTCGGTGGCTAGGCCATTGGGCGGCCCCGTAGTGGAAGTTTGCGCCGTAGCCAAGCGTGATCTGAAGGCTGGAGAGCTTCTCGACGATTACGGTATGTATATGACTTATGGTGAAGCCGTTAATGCGGATGAAATGTGCAACGGTCGATATTTACCGGAAGGCCTCGTCGAAGGTTGCAAATTGATCACTGATATTCCGAAAGATACGGTGATTACGTACAACGACGTTATTCTCCCTCCAAATCGGATTAGCGATCAGCTGCGCGCTGAACAATATCAGTTGTTTCGCAACGAAGCATGGCTCACAGAACTGCTGGCTGTTCATGCTTGAAACGGACTTTGAAACGACAGCGAAGAAAGGAGAAGGTAAGCCATGAAAGTTGTTCTTTTCTGCGGAGGCGCAGGGATGCGATTGAGAGGATATGCCGATGATGTTCCGAAACCGATGGTGTTGATCGGGACGAGACCAATCCTCTGGCATTTAATGAAGTATTACGCCCACTTCGGGCACACCGAGTTCATCCTCTGTCTGGGATATAAAGGCAATGTGATCAAGGATTATTTCCTGCATTATGACGAATCGGTATCCAACGATTTTGTTTGGTCGCAGGGAGGAAAGAACATAAAGTATGTGAACCGCGACATCGACGACTGGACGATCACGTTTGTGGAGACCGGTGCCAATTCCAACATCGGCGAACGATTCAAAGCGGTCGAGCCTTATCTCGAAGGCGAAGAAATGTTTCTTGCCAATTATGGAGACGGATTGAGCGACGTGGCTCTTCCGGAAATGGTCGAGACATTCCGACAATCCAACGCTGTGGCGTCTCTGTTGCTGGTACAACCAACGGCAAGTTTTGACATTGTCAATACAGGAACCGATGGTTTGGTAAGAAACGTTGAAGCACTAACTACAACTGATATCTGGATCAATGGTGGTTTTTTTGTCATGCGCAAGGAGATATTTGATTACATTCGACCAGGTGAAGAACTGGTCCGAGAGCCATTTCAGCGCTTAATTGAAGAGAAATCTCTACTAGCCTACAAATGCCATGGTTTCTGGCAATGTATGGATACATTTAAAGACAAACAACACCTGGAAGAGCTGAATCGAATGTCTGCACCATGGAAAGTATGGGATCGTTCTATTAGCGCAACCACTAATGTCTCAAAATTGAAATTGGCCTGACATGATCCATCTGAATTTTGACAGAGAAGCGGACAAGTCGCTGAAGGTTCTTTGCCTGGGTGCTCACTCGGATGATATCGAGATTGGCTGCGGCGGTACCATACTGGAACTGGCGCGACGCTATCCGAACAGTGAATTTCATTGGGTAGTATTTAGTGCGATTGGAATTCGAGAGGTTGAAGCACGGCGAGCAGCAGAAATGTTCGCGGGCTTACGATTGAAAGGGCCGCTTTTAAACACTTTTTCCGATGGATACATGCCCTTTGTCGGAGCCGATGTAAAAGCAGTGTTCGAAAAGGAATTAAAGCAGCTTTCCCCCGACCTCGTCTTCACACACTACGGTAGTGATGCTCATCAAGACCATCGGTTGATCTCACAACTTACTTGGAATACCTTCCGTGATCACCTCATTTTGGAGTACGAAATTCCTAAATACGATGGTGATATGGGAAAGCCCTGCGTTTTCGTGCCGATCGAGAAAGAAGTTTGTGATAAGAAGGTTGGCTACCTTATGGATGCCTTCCAATCGCAACAGACAAAACGCTGGTTCCAGCCGGAAACCTTTTTTTCTCTGATGCGATTACGGGGAATGGAATGCGCTGCTTCTAGCGGTTACGCCGAGGCATTTTACTGTCGCAAGTTGGTGTTGTGAACAAGGAATCCCCGGGCGATTGCGACGGGAGCCGAATCAATGCCACACCCTATGAGCCCAAAAGCGGGGCGACGAAGGCAATATATTTGCAAATCGGTTGGAATGTCACTTCATCAGGCGATCACTCGTGGTGGAGAGTTCTCTAGTTTGTTTCTTGTCTTGCATGTCAGTCCACTCGGGCGCCATGTTCACACGATTTTTTTGCTATCGATCGCTTCTAAGGGAGCACAATGAAGGATTTGAAGGAGCGGACGATTGTCGGCGGGCTCGCGAGAAGTTGTGCTCAGGCGGCAAATTTTGTTCTTCGCTTGGGATCTCTCATGATCTTAGCGCGGCTATTGGGACCAAAAGACTTCGGGTTAGTGGGCATGGTTACGGCCTTCACAGGAGTATTGGATCTATTCCGAGATTTCGGTCTATCAGCGGCTACTATCCAGCGGAAAACTGTTTCAAACGAACAGATTTCGACTTTATTCTGGATCAACTTAGTGTTCGGAGTAGTGCTGGCGCTTGGATTGATCGCGATGGCGCCGACTATCGCAGCTTTTTACAGCGAACCGCGACTCGTGCGGGTAACAATTGTCTTGTCAATGGGAATAATCTTCAATGCAGCAGGCGTGCAACATTTGGCGCTGTTGCAGCGCGAGATGCGGTTTACAATCTTGGCCGTGATCGGCGTAGTCTCCTTGTCTTTGAGCACTGCCATCGCAATTGCCGGAGCCAGGGCTGGCTACGGATATTGGTCACTCGTCGCTATGGCCGTCGCTCTCCCATTGACCGCGACTTTGGGTGGTTGGCTGGCCACATGCTGGGTGCCCGGGTTGCCGCGTCGGAAAACGGGAATTCGTTCGATGATTCGTTTTGGTGGCACTCTTACCCTGACTGGTCTTACCGTTTATGTCGCCAGCAACTTCGACAAAGTTCTGTTGGGCCGCTTCTGGGGAGTAGATGCCATCGGGCTCTACGGACGGGCCTACCAACTCATCAACGTTCCGACTAGTAACCTGAATGCAGCAGCCGGCGAGGTTGCATTCTCCGCGCTGTCGCGACTTCAAGACGACCCCGCTCGCCGTAGAAACTACTTCCTGAAAGGTTTTTCTTTGGTGCTGGGACTGACTCTGCCCATCACGGTCGCATGCGCCTTTTTTGCGAATGATGTGGTGCTTGTTCTTCTGGGGGCAAAGTGGAAAGATGCCGCTCCCATTTTTCGCTGGCTAGCACCGACCATCCTCGTCTTCGCTATAGCCAATCCGTTATCGTGGCTGCTTTCTGCGAGCGGACGGGTAGGACGACTTATGAAGATGTCTCTGGTCATTGCCCCCGTTTTAATTCTTGCCTACATTATTGGATTGCCGCACGGGCCGAAGGGGGTTGCATGCGCCTATTCGGTGGTGATGACCCTGTGGCTCATTCCACTTGTCTGCTGGGCAGTACATGGTACAGAGATATCGGTCGGCGATATCGTACGAACCGCGAGCCCACCCTTTGTTGCGAGTGTCGTGGCAGGGGCAGTGGCTCTTGGAGTAGGGTTAGCTTTCGGTCAATCATTGACTCATCCAGTTCGGTTAGCACTCGAAAGCGTCATTCTTCTCGTCACGTTTCTCGGGTTGCTTATGATCGTTCCTGCACAGAGATCATTGTATGTAGGCCTCCTTCGCGGGATGTTCAGAGCTTTGATAACTCGAGAAAAAATCCCGCTCTCGGTATAGGAGCGAATGATTGAACATATAGCTAAGCATTCAGCGGACCTTGTTCCGGTTGCGCAAGCAGCGCAATCTTATTGGTTGAGCTATGCATTGTGCTCAAAAATTGTGAGACTTTGCCGCACTTAGATTGAGCTGCGAAATCGGGTTCTGTTTTGGAGGTAAGAATGAAGCCTCAAAGAATTACTAAAATTGGCCTATTGATTCTATTTTGTGCGATTTACTGCAGAGGGCAAGTCTCAGTCCTGACCCAGCACAATGACAATGCGCGCACTGGGCAGAACATGGCTGAGACCACGCTTAACACCTCTAACGTAAACCAAAGCAATTTCGGCAAACTTTTTTGGCGCACGGTGGATGGGTTTATCTATGCGCAGCCACTGTATGTTCCCGGGCTAAATATTCAAGGTGCAAACCACAATGTGGTGTATGTTGCCACGCAACATAACAGTGTCTATGCGTTTGATGCCGATGACCCCAACGCTTCCTCCCCCTTATGGCAAGTGAATCTGGGGAATCCTGTACCTAGCCAGGATATTTGCATCATCACAGGTGATACCAATGCGTTCGACTGCCCTTATTACGATATTAGCCCTGAAATTGGTATTACTAGCACGCCTGTAATTGATCCCTTGGCAGGAGTAATCTACGTTGTTGCTAGAACCAAAGATACTAGCACTAACACATATCATTTTTTTCTTCATGCATTGAGTCTGACTTCTGGAACCGAGCAGGCTGGTGGTCCTATAGAGATCGTTGGACAGGTGAGCGGGACCGGCACGGCAAGCCAGGGTGGCATCATCACATTCGATCCAACCTATCATCTTCAACGTCCGTCATTGCTCCTTCTGAATGGGTTCATCTACATTGCTTTTGGCTCCCAAGGTGACATTGGGACATGGCATGGATGGGTAATGAGCTACAACGCCACGACTTTGCAGCAGGTGGCAATTTTCAACGTGACACCAAACGGAGATGAAGGTGGAGTGTGGTCTTCAGGGGCGGGTTTGGTTGCCGATTCCTCAAGTATCTATATGATATCGGGCAATGGCGACTTCACCGCAAATGTCTCCGGCGGTGCGGACTACGGTGATTCCTTCGTGAAGTTTAACGGACCGAGTCTGACTGTAACCGATTATTTCACCCCCTCCAATCAGGCGACGCTGAATTCGGCTAATACCGATCTTGGGGCCGGCGGTCCCATGTTGATGCCGGGGACTTCGTTATTGGTAGGACAGGGTAAGGACTCAGTGTTTCGTGTGGTGAATTCCACCAACATGGGCCACTTCAACTCCAGTGTTGACAATGATGCGCAGGAGTTTACCGCAACCTCAAATCCCTTTTTTAGTTCGCCCATTTACTGGAAGAGTCCGAACAATGGTCCTGTCGTCTATGTGTGGGGGCCGGGAGATTTTCTTAAAGCCTTCGCCTTCACGGGATCCTTATTTAATACGACCGCTGTTTCGCAGAGCACGATACAGAATTCTTCAGGGTTCTCTAATGCTGCGGCACTTTCTCTTTCGGCCAACGGGAGCCTGACGGGTACAGGTATCGTATGGTCCTCGGCATCAAGTGCCGGAAAGGCCACCGGCGTTCCAGTTCCCGCCGTCATTCGGGCTTTCGACGCCACTGATCTCACGCACGAACTGTGGGATAGCACGCAGAACCCGGCACGGGACGGGGCAGGGAATTACGCCAAGTTCGTTCCGCCCACAATCGCTAATGGAAAAGTGTACGCAGCTTCGTTTTCGGGACAGTTACAAGTCTACGGACTCAATCCTCCTGCCTTTCAGGGAGTTCACTTTATTCAAGTGGCGTCGGCGACTCCTCAATCAACTACGGCATCGGTTCCTGTCGTCTATTCGAAATCGCAAACTGCTGGTGACTTAAATGTTGTAATCGTAGGTTGGAACGACACGACTGCTGTCGTGCAGTCCGTTACCGATTCTGCAGGAAATACTTATGCCCTGGCGGCTGGCCCAACTACTGGTACGGGTTTGAGGCAATCGATCTACTATGCCAAAAACATCAGCAGTAGCGGCTCGAATACAGTGACGGTTACCTTCAATCAAGGAGCCACCAAGCCAGATGTCCGCATTCTTGAGTACGGTGGAGTGGACACTTCGAACCCGTTGGATATTTCTGCTGGCACCGCTGGAAACGGCAACATAGCCGATAGTGGCTACGTCACTACAAGCGCCGCGAATGAATTGATCATCGGTGCCGATATGGTGAGCAGCAATACCACCATCATGGCAGGTGCTCCTTTCAATATCAGAACCATCACCTCGCCGAATTCAGACCTTGCCGCAGACCGCTCGGTGAATGTGCCTGGGAGCTATCACTCGTGGGCACCTCTGAACGCGTCCGGGCAGTGGATCATGCAAGTCGCCACATTTCGGGCAGCAGTCGCGAGTGCCGTACCGTTTGTAACCGGTGTGTCACCCAACGGCGGCCCGGTCGCAGGTGGGACGGCGGTGACGATTACTGGGACAGACTTCGCCGCAGGTGCCACGGTGATGTTTGGCGCTGTGGCGGCGACGAACGTAGCGGTTGTGAATAGCACAACAATCACTGCGACTGCGCCGGCAGCAGGCAGTGCCGGTTCAGTGACAGTAACGGTGATCAATTCAGGCGGGCAAAAGGGGAGCCTCGCCAATGGATTTACCTACATCGGACAGCCGACAGTCAGTGGTGTATCGCCGAATAATGGGTCTACTACGGGTGGAACAGGGGTAACGATCACGGGAACGAACTTCGCGGCCGGTGCGACGGTGACGTTTGGCAGTGCGGCTGCGACGAACGTTGTGGTGGTGAATAGCACGACGATTACAGCGACGACTCCAGCCGGTAGTGCCGGAGCAGTCACGGTGAAAGTCGTCAACCTTGGCTCCCAAAGCGGGAGTCTGGTCAATGGGTTTACCTATGTTCTGGGGCAGCCGACAGTAAGCAGCGTGTCCCCAAGCAATGGGCCTGCAGCAGGTGGAACAGCAGTAACGATCACGGGAGCAAACTTCGCAGCTGGCGCAACAGTAACGTTTGGCGGTGCAGCCGCGATCAACGTAGTCGTGGTGAATAGCACGACGATTACGGCGACGACTCCACCCGGTAGTGCCGGTGCGGTAGCAGTAACGGTGACCAACTCCAGCGGGCAAAGCGGAAGCCTGGCCGCCGGATACACCTACAATGCACTGGTTGCGATCAGCTTCGCACAAGTAGCCTCGGCCACGCCGCAAACGCCAACGGCAACGTTGAACGTGAGCTATCCGGCAGCCCAGACTCTAGGCGATCTGAACATCGTGGTGGTGGGGTGGAACGATACAACCGCGACAGTGCAATCGGTGAAGGATAGTGTAGGGAACACCTACAGCTTGGCGATCGGACCGACAAGCGCGACCGGATTGCGGCAATCGATCTACTATGCAGCAAACATTGCGGGTGGTAGCAACACCGTGACGGTGACGTTCAGTCAGGCGGCGGTGTATCCGGATATACGCATTCTGGAGTACCGGGGTCTGACAACGCTGGATGCGACAGCAGGGGCGGTGGGAAATAGTGCGAGCACAAGCAGTGGCGCGGCGACGACGAACAATGCCAATGAGTTGATCTTCGGTGCTAGCACCATAGCGACGACGACGAAAGCTGTTGGAAGTGGCTTTACATCCCGAATCATCACGACACCGGACAGTGATATTGCGGAAGACAAGATCGTAACGGCAGCAGGTAGCAACACCGCCACGTCGACGCTTGACTCCGCAGGCCCCTGGGTCATGCAAATGGCCACCTTCTTTGCGATCTCTGGTCCGGCACCGACGGTCAACAGTGTAAGTCCGAATAGTGGGCCAACCTCGGGTGGGACAGCAGTGACGATTACTGGAGCTAACTTCGCAGCGGGCGCAGCAGTGACGTTCGGAAGCGCGGCAGCGACAAACGTAGTGGTGGTGAACAGCACGTCGATCACGGCAACAACGCCAACAGGCGGTGCAGGATTGGTGCCGGTAACAGTAACGGTGAATGGGCAGAGCGGAAGTTTGGCTAATGCATTTAGTTACATTGCGCCGCCGACGGTAGGTAGTGTAACTCCGAATAATGGGCCAGCTTCAGGCGGGACCGCGGTGACGATTACTGGGACGAACTTCGCAGCAGGCGCGTCAATAACATTCGGTACAACGGCAGCGACCAACATCGTAGTGGTAAACAGCACGACGATTACGGCTACGACGCCGGCGGGCAACATCGGTACAGCATCAGTCACAGTTACGAATTCTTCTGGGCAGGGCGGGAGCTCGGCCAGTGCGTTTACCTACATCGGACAACCGACGGTGACCGGCGTGTCACCTAACAACGGACCGACTACCGGTGCGACTGCAGTAACGATTACGGGAACGAACTTTGCGACGGGCGCGACGGTGACATTTGGAAGCGCGGCAGCGACGAACGTTGTAGTGGTAAACAGCACGACCATTACAGCGACGACGCCAGCAGGCAGCGCCGGTGCAGTAGTCGTCGCCGTAACTAACACTGGCGCACTGAGCGGGAGTCTGTCTAACGGGTTCACCTATGTGGTGAAACCGACAGTGAGCAGTATTTCACCGAACAACGGACCGACTACGGGCGGGACCGCAGTAACGATCACGGGAACGAACTTCGCGGCAGGTGCGACAGTAACGTTTGGCACAGCGGCAGCAACCACCATCGTAGTGGTTAATAGCACGACAATTACCGCAACAACGCCAGCAGGCAGCGTTGGTGCGGTGACAGTAACGGTGACGGTGAACGGACAGAGCGGAAGCCTTGCCAGCGCATTTACCTACATCGGGCAGCCGACGGTCAGCAGTGTTTCACCGAATAGTGGTTCAATTACCGGAGGGACTGCCGTAACGATCACGGGAACGAACTTCGCGGCAGGAGCGACAGTAACGTTTGGCAGCGCGGCTGCGACCAATGTTGTGGTAGTGAACAGCACGACGATTACAGCGACGACCCCAGCCGGGAGTGCCGGTGCAGTGACAGTAACGGTAACCAACGTAGGTGGACAAAGCGGCAGCCTGGCCACCGCATACACCTACAAAGTAGTGGCTACGATCAGCTTTGCACAAGTAGCCGCAGCGGTCCCGCAAACGCCAACGGCAACCGTAAGCGTAAGTTACCCTGGGGCGCAGACTCTAGGCGATCTGAACATCGTGGTGGTGGGGTGGAACGACACCACGGCGACGGTGCAATCAGTGAAAGATAGCGCCGGAAACACCTATAGCCTGGCGATCGGACCGACAAGCGCGACCGGATTGCGGCAATCGATCTACTATGCAGCCAACATCGCAGCTGGCAGCAACACGGTGACGGTGACGTTCAGTCAGGCTGCAGTGTATCCGGATATACGCATTCTGGAGTACAAGGGGCTGACAACCCTGGATGTGACGGCAGGGGCAGTCGGAAACAGTGCGAGTGCGAGTAGTGGTGTAGCAACGACGACCAGTGCCAACGAGTTAATCTTCGGCGCGAGCACCATAGCGACGACAACCAAGGCTGTTGGAAGTGGCTTTACATCCCGAATCATCACGTCACCGGACAGTGATATCGCGGAAGACAAGATCGTAACGGCAGTAGGCAGCAACACCGCAACGTCCACGCTTAACTCCGCCGGCCCCTGGGTCATGCAAATGGCCACCTTCAAATAGGGTGACGCTATTTTCTTCTGGAGATAACAGTACTGTAGCTTGCCGATGAGGAGCGGAAATAATATGGCTCGATATGGGATAGTTTGTCTAGTGATCGGATGCCTCTCTTTGTATCAGGAGGCAAGTTCAAGTTCGACACTGGCAGCTCAGACGAATTCTACTGTGGAAACTAAGGCTCGAAGCTTAAGTGCCGATCCCAATACTTCAAAGGTCTCTCCAGATAAACCAGCAATTACGATCCCTGGCCTCTGTGATCATTCTTCGGTCCATAATGCTGCAGCTTCAGACTGCAAAACCGTTATCACTCAAGCCCAATTCGAAAAGATAATTGACGCGATCCAGCCCAACATGCCGATGCGCACTCGCCGGGAGTTTGCCTTGCGTTATGCCGATGCTTTAGTCATGGCCCAAAAGGCAGAACAGATGGGACTCGATAAGGGGACGAACTACGAGGAGCAAATAAAACTTGCTCGTATTCAGGCTTTATCCCAAGATTTAAAAAATGTTATCCAGGCAAGAGCCTCCCAGATCTCCGAGAAAGAGGTCGAAGATTATTACCAGAATAACGTAGGGAAATTTGAGAAGGCTCACGTGGATCGGATCTACATTCCAGGAAACCGACAGCCATCAGTAGCGGCCGAAAAAAAGCTCAGCAGTGCCGGCATGGGAGAACATCCGTTCGATTTGGAGCAAATGATGAAAGATGAGGCCAACAATCTGCGAGCACGTGCGGTCGCTGGAGAAGAGTTCACCAAACTACAGTCGGATGCGTACGAAGTTGCTGGAATCAAAGGTACACCGCCTGCTACGAGCATGCTGATAAGACGCACTTCATTGCCCCCAAACCAGTATTTTGTTATGGACTTAAAACCTGGTGAGATTTCACCGGTGCTTACAGACGCAAACGGGTACGTTATCTACAGGCTCGACAACAAAGATGTGCTCTCGTTAGATCAAAGCCGTGAGGAAATCAAAGCAACTCTACGCTCACAGCGTATGCAGGAAGAAATGCGTGTCATCTTGGGCTCTGCAGCTCCAACTCTGGATGACCATTATTTCGTGCAATGACTCAGTCTTCATGTGTCCTACGCGATCATTCCGCCAACTCTGAATATCTCGAACACAAACACGAGAATATCTGTTGCATTTGTCGGAGCTTGTTCATACCAACCTGAACGGGAGACTATGTTATGGGCATGGTTGAGAATTTTCTGGGCAGACGGTTATTTAATTTTCTTTTTTCGCCCGTTGTCTTTTTCTCATTGCTTTTTCTTGGCAGGGTTGTTTTTTTTACGACACTTGAGAGACTTCGGCCGGCCCATAAAGTTCATTACCGATCCGTTGTATTGAACGATCTCATTGCTTGCGGACTATATATATTCGTCGTCTTTCCAGTGGCAAGTTATCTTAGCCACATTGTGCCGGGGTATCATGTCTTTCCAGCAAGCATTTCTCATTTGCCACTCGCTCTCAGAGTGGCACTTTATTTAGTTCTGGCTGACTTCGGTCATTATTGGGTGCACCGCCTCCACCACACGCGACACTTCTGGCAGATGCATAAGTGGCACCATTCCCCTACGTATATGTATTGGCTCGGTGGAGTACGGGCTACCATCCCTCAGCAGTTCATGGTCAATATCCCTTATATTCTCGCTTATCCTTTTGTAGATATCTCGCCTTGGTGGTTGGGCCTGGCGATCGCGATGCACAGTGCCATTCAAAATGATTGGATGCATATGAATGTTACCTGGCGCTCCAACCGGCTGGAATGGTTTGTCGTTACGCCGCGGTATCACCATATTCATCACAGCGATAACCCGGAACATTACGGAAAGAATCTAAGCAATCTTTTGACGGTGTGGGACCGCTTGTTTGGAACCTATCTCAATCCTGACAGCGTCGCAGAGTCTCAACTGTCCTTTGGAATCGGCAAGAAGGAGAATCCAATACGACTGATGTTAGGAGTGTAGTTGATCTCTGTTCTGGTTCGGACTCTAAACCTCTCGAAAGGTGCTAAACAGCATCAGCAAAAAATTAGCACACCGGCTGACTATCTAGCTCGATTGTTAGTTATTCAAAAAATAGCGTATGAGAGCCAAAAATGTTATCGAGGAATCGTCTTGTGAGATCGTCCCAGGAGTCTTTTTTGAAGTATGTGCGCTATCTCCTTGTAACCATAATGCTTGCGCTATGCGGAACTATCCCGGCCTTTGCGCAGGCGTTTAACCCGGTAGAGGTAGGCAATCAGGGGTACATCAATGGGACGCCGCTGACAACTCACACAACGGCAGCGTTCAACACCACTGGAGCCTCCACGCTTGTGGTGTTTGTCTCCACCAATTCACCATGGAACGGCCTCCCCGTGAGCATCAGTGGAGTAAGCGACAACATGGGCAACAGTTGGAATGTGCTGACTGGGCCCACCGTCTGGACGGGCAGTCAATGGGTCCTGCTGTCGGCGATCTATTACGTAAATATTCCGGCCACCAGCAATGCACACACTGTGAGCGTGCAGCTGACCAACCCGGCACCTTTGGTGATGGATGTATTCGCCATAGCCGGATCAGACATTACCAGTCCGCCGATCTACTCGGCCATTACCGACCCCGGGTCGGGAAAAACTTCACCGACCGTGACAACAGCGCCGATTACAGTTCCAGCCAACACTCTGCTCTTGGGTTGGGCGAAAAATGAGACCAACGGTAACGCGACAGCTACTAACGGTTATACGCTCGATCCAGGATCGACCAGCTATCTTTGGGCTGAGTCAAGGACGGCGCCTGCTGCCGGCTCTTATACGGGCAATTTCCAGTATGACAACTCTATCGGCTGGCAGACCGCTGTGGTCGGCCTGAAACCTTCCACCGCTCCGGCGGCTTTTAGCCAGACCGTAACCGCCAGCTACGGTACTCCGTTGAGCGTTACGCTAACTGCGGTGTCGCCAGGTGGTTTCCCGCTGACCTACAGTGTCGTGACCGGACCGACACACGGCACACTGTCCGGAATCGCCCCGAACTTAACCTACACACCGAACTCAGGCTATTCGGGTAGTGATGCGTTTACCTTCAAAGCCAACGATGGCACTGCCGACAGCAATGTGGCCACGATAAGCATTACGGTGCACGGGCCAAACCATCCTCCCGTAGCCAGCAACACAAGTGTATCGGCTGCAGCGGGAACCGCGACGGCAGTGATGCTCACTGCTAGCGACCCTGATGGTGATCCGCTGACATACAGCATAGTCGCCCAACCTTTGCACGGAAATCTCTCGTCGGGCGTGAGCGCAAACCGGACTTATACGCCGAATCCAGGCTACTTGGGCAGTGACGTGTTCACCTTCAAAGCCAACGATGGCATCGCGGACAGCAACGTGGCCACAGTGAGCATTACGGTCGTCCCGGCCGCGCAGTTGCCAGCAGAGGTGGGTAGTCAGGGTTATATCAATGGAACGCCGTTGACATCTCACACAACGGCAACATTCAACTCCGTTGGGGCTTCCACGCTTGTGGTGTTTGTGTCCACTAATTCGCCGTGGAGCGGCCAACCGGTGAGCATTAGCGGAGTAAGCGACAATCTGGGCAACAGCTGGGGTGTACTGACTGGTCCCACGCTGTGGAACGGCAATCAGTATGGTCTGTTGTCAGGCATCTACTACGTAAATGTTCCGGCTACCAGCACCACGCACACAGTGACTGTACGGTTGACCAACCCCGCACCCTTGGTGATGGATGTCTTCGCTCTATCGGGATCAGATATCACCGGCCCGCCAATCTACTCAGCCATTACCGACCCTGGAGTAGGTGCAACTTCGGCCTCTGTGATGACAGCGCCGATTACGGTACCCGTCAACAGCTTGCTCCTGAGCTGGGCGAAAAATGAGACCGGCGGCACCGCGACGGCAATCGATGGTTACAGGCTGGATCCAGGCTCGACCAGCTACCTGTGGGCTGAGACGGAGACAGCGCCTGTCGCGGGATCCTACACGGGCGACTTTCAATATGACAGCTCCATAGGCTGGCAGACCGCCGTAGTAGGCCTCAAACCGGCCACCGGCCCAACGGCATACAACCAGGCTGTTACAACCAACCACGATACGCCGCTGAACATTACGCTGACGGCTCAATCCCCAAGCGGTCTTCCGCTGACTTACAGTGTCGTGAGTGGGCCCACCCACGGCTCCTTGTCAGGAACCGGCCCGAACCTGATCTACACCCCGAGCTCAGGTTACATAGGCAGCGACAAGTTCACATTCAAGGCCAACGATGGCTCTACCGATAGCAATATAGCCACGGTGACCATCACGGTCGCCTCAGGCATACAGTTGCCCGCAGAGGTAGGCAGCCAAGGCTACATCAACTCGAATCCGCTCACGGTGCATTCGACGGCGGCGTTCAACACCGTTGGGGCGACGACGCTGGTAGCGTTTGTCGGTAGCCATTCACCGTGGAACGGCCTACCGGTCTCCATCAGCCAGGTGACCGACAACATGGGGAACAGCTGGACGCTACTCGATGGTCCGACGCAGTGGATCGGCAACACGTTCCCCATGCTGGCGGCAATTTACTACGTGAATGTTCCAGCCACCAGCAATGCGCACACAGTGACGGTGCACCTGACGAACGCAGCGCCTCTGGTCGTGGATATCTTCGCCGTATCGGGTTCCGACATTACCGGCCCCCCTATCTACTCTGCGATCACTGACCCAGGAGTGGGGTTGACCTCGGCCAGCGTAATGACAGCGCCGATTACGGTTCCCGCCGGCACCCTGTTGTTGAGTTGGGCGAAAAACGAGACCGGCGCCAACGCGACCGCGATCGAGGGTTACACGCTGGATCCGGGATCGACCGGCTACCTGTGGGCCGAGTCAGAGACGGCATCTTCCGCCGGTTCCTACACTGGCGACTTCCAGTTTGATAGCTCCGTCGGTTGGCAGACCGCTGTGGTCGGCCTGAAGCCGGCTGCCGGGCCGGCGGCTTTCAACCAAACGGTGACAGTCAGTTCGGGTACGCCGTTGAGTGTCACATTGACCGGCGCGTCCCCAAGCGGTCTTCCGCTGACTTATAGCATCGTGAGCGGACCACTACACGGCGCGCTGTCAGGCACCCCTCCGAACGTGACCTATACGTCGAACTCCGGCTACGCAGGGAGTGACATCTTCACGTTCAAAGTCAACGATGGCACCACTGACAGTAATACAGCCTCGGTCAATATCACGGTTACGGCTGCACCAACGATCAGCAGTGTAAGCCCGAATAGTGGAGCAACCTCGGGCGGAACGGCAGTGACGATTACAGGAGCGAATTTCGCGGCAGGCGCGACGGTAACGTTTGGCACAACGGCGGCAACCAACGTAGCAGTAGTAAACAGCACGACGATTACAGCAACAACGCCAGCCGGGAGCACGGGCGCAGTGACAGTAACGGTGACCAACCCTGGTGGACAAAGCGGAAGTCTTGCCACCGGATACACCTACGTAGCGAGTCCGACAGTGAGCAGCGTTTCACCGAGAAACGGGCCGACCACCGGTGGGACGGCCGTAACGATCACAGGAACGAACTTCGTAGCAGGCGCAACAGTAACGTTCGGTACAACGGCAGCAACCAACGTAGCAGTGGTGAACAGCACGACGATTACAGCAACAGCACCAGCCGGGAGTGCGGGCGCGGTAACAATAACAGTGACGAGTTCCAGTGGACAAGGCGGAAGTCTGGCCGCTGGATACACCTACGTAGCGAATCCGACGGTGAGCAGCGTTTCACCGAACAACGGGCCGACCACCGGTGGGACGGCCGTAACGATCACAGGAACGAACTTCGTAGCAGGCGCAACAGTAACGTTCGGCGCAGCTGCAGCGACCAACATCGTAGTGGTAAATAACACGACGATTACAGCAACAACACCAGTCGGCAGCGCCGGCGCAGTGACAGTAACGGTGACCAACTCCAGTGGACAAAGCGGTAATCTGGCCTCCGCATACACTTATGTAATTAAGCCGACGGTCAGCAGTGTTTCACCAAATAACGGACCGACTACCGGTGGAACCGCAGTAACGATCACGGGAACGAACTTTGCAGCAGGCGCGACAGTAACGTTTGGCACAACTGCAGCAACCAATGTTGTAGTGGTAAACAGCACGACGATTACAGCAACAACGCCAGCCGGGAGCGTCGGCGCAGTGACAGTGACAGTGACCAACTCCGGTGGACAAAGCGGAAGTCTGGCCACCGCATACACCTATGTAGCCAAGCCGACGGTGACCAGCGTGTCACCGAACAGCGGACCGACTACCGGTGCGACGGCAGTAACGATTACGGGAACGAACTTCGCGACAGGTGCGACAGTAACGTTCGGTACAACGGCGGCGACCAACGTTGTAGTGGTAAACAGTACGACAATTACAGCAACAACGCCAGCCGGCAGTGCCGGTGCGGTTACAGTAACCGTGACCAACTCCAGTGGACAAAGTGGTAGTCTGGCTACCGCATACACTTATGTAGTTAAGCCGACGGTGAGCAGCGTTTCACCGAACAACGGGCCGACCACCGGTGCGACCGCAGTAACGATCACGGGAACGAACTTCGCGGCAGGTGCGACAGTAACGTTTGGCGCCGCAGCTGCGACGAACGTCGTGGTAGTGAACAGCACGACGATTACAGCAACAACGCCAGCAGGCAGCGCCGGTGCTGTCACAGTAACGGTGACGGCGAACGGACAGAGCGGAATTCTGGCCAGCGCATTTACCTACATTGGGCAGCCGACGGTCAGCAGCGTATCACCGAATAGTGGTTCGACTACCGGAGGGACTGCAGTAACGATCACGGGAACGAACTTCGCAGCAGGAGCGACAGTAACGTTTGGCAGCGCGGCTGCGACCAATGTTGTGGTAGTGAACAGTACGACAATTACAGCGACGACCCCAGCCGGGAGTGCCGGTGCGGTAACAGTAACGGTAACCAACGTAGGTGGACAGAGCGGAAGCCTGGCCACCGCATACACCTACAAAGTAGTGGCTACGATCAGCTTCGCACAAGTGGCCGCAGCGGTCCCGCAAACGCCAACGGCAACCGTAAGCGTAAGTTACCCTGGAGCGCAGACTTTAGGTGATCTGAACATCGTGGTGGTGGGATGGAACGACACCACGGCGACGGTTCAATCAGTGAAAGATAGCGCAGGGAACACCTACAGCCTGGCAATCGGGCCGACAAGCGCGACAGGATTGCGGCAATCGATCTACTATGCAGCAAACGTTGCAGGTGGCAGCAACACGGTGACAGTGACGTTCAGCCAGGCTGCGGTGTATCCGGATATACGCATTCTGGAGTACAAGGGGCTGACAACCCTGGATGTGACGGCAGGGGCGGTCGGAAACAGTGCGAGTGCGAGTAGTGGTGCAGCAACGACGACCAGTGCCAACGAGTTAATCTTCGGCGCGAGCACCATAGCGACGACAACCAAGGCTGTTGGAAGTGGCTTTACATCCCGAATCATCACGTCACCGGACAGTGATATCGCGGAAGACAAGATCGTAACGGCAGTAGGCAGCAACACCGCCACGTCCACGCTTAACTCCGCCGGCCCCTGGGTCATGCAAATGGCCACCTTCAAATGATCGCACCTGTCAAAGCGTCGATTGAGTGGCCCACAGCACCACCGCATCTCTCGATCGCCACTGGCGCCGTTCATGTATGGGCTTGGGATTACGAATGCACCGTTGACGATCTGAGCAGGTATATTACCCTTCTCTCGTCTGACGAACACCTTCAGATGCAGAGGTTTCGTTTTGAAAGAGACCGCGTTTGCTATGGTGTTTCACACGCAATCCTAAGAATCCTTTTGAGCCGGTATCTAGGCTTGCAACCTTCGTCCATCTCTTTTGACCGGAACGAATTTGGGAAACCCATCCTCGCAGATGCGTCGGCGGTTCCCAAGTTGACTGTTAACCTGAGCCACACAAGTCATATAGGAGTTGTGGCTATAGCCGCTGGCATTTCAGTTGGAGCGGATATCGAGGAAGTCTGCCCGGTTGAATACGGAGCCATCGAACGATACTTCTCCACACAGGAACAGTCGTCTCTTGCGAAACTCCAGGGCGCACATTGGTTGGAGGGTTTCTACAATTGCTGGACAAGGAAAGAAGCGATCCTAAAAGCTGAAGGCCTTGGGCTCCAGGTGAAACTAGATTCTTTCGATGTATCGTTGAACCCAGGAGTAAAGCCAGAAGTTCTTGGAGTCCGGCCTGGCGCACGCTTTACTTCAAACTGGCATCTTGCGGAACTTCGCCCCGCCCCTGGCTTTGTTGGGGCACTGGCTACAAGTGCTGCCCCTGTCAGCATTAATTGCTACAGCTTTGTCAGTTGAATGCCGCCGAACTAATTGTGCGAATCAAAGAAGGATCAAATTAGGCCGGCGTATCCGCGGACCTCTCTTTGAGAACCTGCCGTAGCATCTCTTCAAGCTCTTCGCGCGACATCTTTTCCACCTGCAATCTAAGCTTGTCGTGCGTATCGTGTGTTTGCAGAAAAGCTGCGATAGGAGCGCTGGGTTTAATCCCCTTGGCCTTGGCTTCCTCTACTTCTTTCGCCAACCCTTTTATGGTCGGATCTTCGAACAGTATCCTGATCGGAATCTCAACTTCAAGTTCTTTTCTAATTCGCGCAATCACTTGCATCACCATCAGTGAATGACCGCCCAACTCAAAGAAGTTGTCGGTGATTCCGATATCTTCTACTTTCAATAGATTGCGCCAGATGGCAGCAAGCCGTTCCTGAGTTGGCGTCTCGGGAGCAACATGGTCGCGGTCGCCAATTGGACGCGCAGAAGTTTCTATCGTCAGCGCCTTTCGATCAATCTTGCCGCTCGGCAGCAATGGAAAAGCATCCACAACAAGATAGTCAGAAGGAACCATGTGCTCTGGTAGTCTCGCCCTCATGAAGCGGCGCAACTCGTCCACATCTGGATGAAGGCCGGAACGAACTGCTAGATAGGCAGTGAGTCTTTGTTGTCCAGAACGATCAGTAAGAACTGCGACGGCATCTCGCACCATAGGCTGTGATGCCAACACTGCTTCAATCTCCCCCAGTTCCACCCGAATTCCGCGGATCTTCACCTGGTTATCAGTTCGCCCAAGATACTCGATCTCGCCATTCGACAGAAAGCGACCCAGGTCGCCCGTCTTAAAGAGACGAACAGATCCTTCTCGTTCAAAGTGATGAACGATAAAACGTTCCGATGTTAGCTCAGGTCTCTTGAGATATCCGACTGCAACACAATCTCCACCCGCATAGATCTCACCCGGCACACCTACAGGCACTTGATTCAAATGACGATCCACTATGAATATTTGAACGTTGGTGATCGGCCTTCCGATGGGCACAGGACCATTACGATTCTTTGCAATCTCATGCCAGGTTACGTCCGCCGCTACTTCGGAAGAGCCATAAACATTGAGCAACGTTGCATCTGGCAATGCCTCTGAAAAACGATCTGCCAACTCCGTCGGAAGCACCTCGCCGCTACACGTCCAAAGTCTAAGCTTTGGGAGTCTGTTCTGTATCTCATCAACTCCCTCCAAAAGAACCCGAAGTAAGGATGGGACTAGAACAATTCGGCTAACCTCGTATTCTGAAAGAAGCTGGACCATTTGCGCAGGATCGATGAGTGCTTCGTCAGGTAAAATTACCGAGGGAACACCCTGCAGAAGCGGACCAAAAATCTCCCAGATAGAATCGACAAATCCTAGAAACGTCTTCTGACAGCAGACCTCGCCATCTACAAAAGGGTATCTTCCCCACATCCACGAAAATCGGTTCATGCTAGCCCTGTGTGTACCTTCGACACCCTTAGGCCTGCCGGTTGATCCTGATGTGTAGATGACATACATACAGTCTTCTGCTGATACAGGAAGTGACAGGTTGCTCGTATCTTCTGACCCCGCAGAAAGGTTCTCGGTATTGAAGATAAGCGTGTCTACTTCGTGTTTTCCCCACAACTCAGCAAATTCAGATGTAATTACAACTACGTTGACCTGAGAATCCTTGACCATGAAATCCAAACGCTGTTCGGGATAGGCAGGATCCAGCGGAACGTAGGCAGCTGCGGCTTTCAGAGTTCCGAGAAGCGCAATCACCATCTCGATGGATCGGTTTAACGAAACTCCTACGAGGCTCCCAGGCTTTATTCCTTTGTCGATGAGACGGCGTGCCAACCGATTAGCAAGATCGTTCAACTCGCGATAGCTTAACCGGTTCGTTTGATCGATGATTGCAATCTTGTCTGGTGTATGTGCAACCTGTTCTTCAAAGACGGTGTGGACGCACAACTCCCTTGGGTATTCATTCCCCGTGTTATTCCACTTGGCGAATAGTTCTACTTCTGCCGATGTCAGTAATGAGAACTGTGAGAGCTTTTTGTCTGGAGAATCAACGGCCGTCTCGATCAGCTTTGCGAAGTGACCGGCCATGCGCTGAATTGTGTCTTCCTCGTAAAGGTCTGAATTGTACTCAAGAGTGCAGTGCAAGTTACCGAAGTCAATGACCTCAAGAGTCAAGTCAAATTTCGCTATACCGCTTTCGAACTCGATTTCTTGCATTACGAGTCCAGGAAGTTCGACTTTCATATGCGGAGCATTGTGCAGAACGAACATCGCCTGAAACAAGGGGTTTCGATTCAGATTGCGATCGGGTTCCAACGCTTCAACCAACTTCTCAAACGGTGTGTTCTGGTGCGCCAAGGCCTCCAGGGTGTTCGCACGCGCCTGTCGCAAAACCTGTCGAAAGCTACTGTCCGCGTCGAGATCGGCTCGCAATACTAGCGTATTCACGAAAAAGCCAATCAGCTTCTCAAGCTCCACATCATTCCTGCCGGCTGTCGGGCTGCCAATCAGGACGTTGTCCTGCAACGTATACCGCCCCAGCAAGACTTGAAATACAGAGAGCAGCGCCATGAACAAAGTAGCGTTTTCGCTTTGAGCGAGCGCCTTAAGCCTCTTATTTGCCTCCGGGCTCAGGTCAAAATGAATGCTCTTTCCACGACCGCTGCTCACAACCGGACGCGGATGATCAGTTGGCAATTGTAAGACTGTTTCCGCGCCCCGCAGTTTATCCTTCCAATAATCAAGATCGCCTGCAAACACATCATTGGTCGCTGAGGCCCGTTGCCAGCGCGAATAATCGGAGTACTGAAGGTTCAATTCAGGTAGTTGCGGTGACCGATCAGCAACAAAGCCAGCGTACAGCTCTCCCATCTCGTGAAACAGCAGGTTCATGGACCATCCGTCCACAATAATGTGATGGAAAACGAGAACAAGAATATGATCCGCCGAGCCGAGCCGGTACAGCTTCGCGCGCAGAAGAGGTCCTCTGCTTAGTTCGAACGGCTCGCGAGCCTCCTCGCTTGCGAGACGAAGAGCAGTTTGCTCGCGTTGTGCCGCAGGAAGGTCAGTAATAACCAAAACTGGTAAGTCGAATTCCAGAGTGGACAATACAACCTGCCTGACCTCGGCTTCTCTGGGAATAAAGATGGTCCGTAGTGACTCGTGACGCGAGACGATTGTTTGCAGTGCTTGCGTTAATGCTGTTACATCCAACGAGCCGGCTAGACGGAATACTCGCGCGAGGTTGTAGGCTGCTGTTCCGGGCACTACCTGATCTAAAAACCAAAGTCGTTGCTGCCCAAAAGACGCCGGAAACTCCTGCTCACTCATTACGTTCCTTCACGGGAAGAGATGTAAATCCGAGTTGCCAAACTCAGGACGACAAGAGGATCGTTCATCTCTCGCACCGGAGATAGGTACTCGAGTGTTGGGGTCTATAATAACGCATTCGATTTCTGCTTGATTTTTCTGCGGGTGCTCGAAGACGACATAATCGGGAGAGCTCATGCGGCCCAGTTCTTCGCGCGTAAAAAATAGCCTGCTATCCGCGAACGAACATTCTCCATTCCTAAAATTTGATTTTCCAGGTCTCCGGATCGGGATTGCAGAATATCCCGAAGGCCCCACTGGTGTGACCGTCTTCCACTTTTCGGAACGGGTCTTCGGTGCAGTGGATACAAGAGGTGGCGCTCCCGGCACTTCTCTGACATCAGCTTTGCAGGCAGGCTTTGGCAAATTTATCAACGCGATCGTGTTCTGTGGTGGCTCAACGTACGGGCTTGAGTCCGCATCCGGGGTGGCTGCTGGATTGCTACACTCCGGGGCATCATCGGCAAATTGGGGCCGCGTCGCAGTAGTCCCTGCGGCAGTTCTCTTCGACTTCAAAGGCCGCAACAATGCGGTATATCCCGATAGGGAACTCGGCATCGCGGCTCTTGAGTCAGCTCGTGAAGGAATGTTTCCCCTCGGGGCTCATGGCGCGGGAGCCTTTGTACACTGCGGGTCCGTCTTCGGTGAGAGTTACATGGAGAGGTCAGGACAGGGTGCAGCGTTTCTCCAACTTGAATCCACCCGGCTCGCGGTCTTTACCGTGGTGAATGCTCGAGGAGTCATCGTCAACCGTGAAGGTCAGGTCATCCTCGGTAATCGGGATCCCCGCGGTTCGAGGACTTTAGTAACTGAAGGTCTCAGCAGCGGCAGAGAGTCCGTCAATGACACACCATCGAGTGGCAGTCTGACCGACAGCACAACGTTAACCTTAGTAGTTACAAATCGCGTGCTCGATCAGACCCAACTTCAACGGCTGGCCATCCAGACTCACTCCGCCATGGCCAGAGCGATTCAACCTTTTCACACCTCGCGTGATGGAGATACATTGTTTGCAGTGACAACGGCGACTTGTGATGCGAATGAACCTCACGCGAACGATCTACCGGTTTATGCCTCCGAACTCGCATGGGACGCCGTGATCAATTCCATTCCTCAACTTCCCAGCCAACGGAGCTCCTGACAGATAGATGACATACATGCCACACAATTTATCGAATCTATCTGCAGTCGAGCAGAAAGAATTACTCGTCGGCCTTCTCAGCCAGACGTCGGAACGTGTATTTCCTCTGTCACTCGCACAACAGAGGCTGTGGTTTCTGGATCAGCTACTTTCAGGAAATCCAGCCTATAACGTCCCATTTGGCATACGCCTGCAAGGAGACCTAAATCCGGAAGCGCTCGAATCCAGTGTCCGTGAGCTAATCCAGCGTCACGAGATTCTGCGTACTAAATTCACAATAGCTGGTCATCCCATTCAAGTCGTATCGGCAGATTCAACAATCGAGATATCTTTCATCGACTTGATGGAGCTACCAACCAGTGACCGTCAATCAAAAGCGTACAGAATAGCAACCGAGCAGGCTCGGATCTCCTTCAACCTGGCGACTGGTCCACTTCTGCGCCTCAAACTGATTCGCCTATCTCTCCAGGAACATCTTCTCCTCTGCGTCATGCACCACATTGTGTGTGACGGCTGGTCCTTGGAAATATTGATTCGCGAATTAGCCGCTCTCTACACGCAATACTCCGGGGGACCAATCGCATCGCTGGCCGATCTGCCTATTCAGTATGGTGACTACGCCCAGTGGCAGAGGGAATGGGCTGTCGACGATCTCCTCGCTGAGCAGGCTCAATATTGGAGACAAAAGCTCGCAGGTGCGCCTGCATTTCTCGATTTACCGGCCGATCGCATGAGACCTGCCGAGAAGTCCTACGATGGCGCCAACTATGTAATACCCGTTCCGAAAGAACTCATGGACAGCCTCGCCGAGTTTGCCCATACTCAGCGGGCCACCTTGTTCATGGCGATGCTTGCCGGATTCAAAGCGCTCCTCCACTTCTACACCTCCGTCGAAGATATTCTCGTGGGCGTCCCGGTCGCAGACCGCAATCGCGTCGAACTGGAAGATTCAATAGGATTTTTTGTAAACACGTTAGTTCTTAGAACAGATCTCTCCGGCGATCCCTGTTTCAGCGAGCTATTAGGTCGAGTGCGCGAAGTCGCTCTCGATGCCTTTGCCAATGCCGATCTTCCTTTTGAAAAGCTAGTGGAATACCTGAATCCGGAACGTACGTTAAGCTATAGCCCGGTTGTTCAAGTCATGTTCTCGGCCATAAAGGCTAAGAAACTCCCAGACTTTGGCAATGTCTCAGCTAGCCCCTATCTATTCAATACTCAAACATCTCCTTTCGATCTATCGGTAGAGTTCATTGAGGATGCAGAAGATCATTGTTGGCTGCAGGTTACTTATGCCACTTCGCTCTTCAACTACGCTCGCATGGCGAAGATGCTGAGCGACTATTTGACATTATTGAAAGCCGTTGCAGCCCAGCCCGAACAGCGCATCACTCGGCTCATCTCACTGCTTAGTATGGAGCAGGATGTGACTGTTAACAACGGTTGCACCTTCAGCAAAAAAGCAGAAAACCATACTCCTCTGCTTCAACTGGAAGCGCCGACATCTCATGTAAAAGGCAACGACGAGCCGCGCGACGCATTAGAACAAATACTCGTACGAATATGGGAGCGAGTACTCGGTACCGAGAATATCGGAGTCCATGACAACTTCTTCGATCTGGGTGGCCACTCGTTACTGGCTGCTCAACTGATCTCCGAGGTCGAGAAAGTAGTAGGTTGCAAGATTCCTCTCTCAGCGTTGTTTCGCGGTTCCACGATCGAGTCCTTGGCAGACGTGATCCGTGACGGCAGTGCGTGGAGCCCCGATCCTTTGCTCATGGAACTCAACGCAGGCACTCAAGGGCTTCCTTTGTTCGCGATAGTGCCGCCCGGTTGGGATGCTCTCGGCTATGCATTACTCGCCCGGCACATGGGTTCGGAGCAGCCGTTCTATAAGGTGCAGGCCCATACTTCAGCCCAACCCATCGGACCTCTCAGTGGCGAGGAGTTGCATACCGTAGCGTCCGAGTACGTCGCTGCCATCCGGGCAGTGCATCCAAAAGGGCCCTATTTTCTCGTGGGCATGTGTTACGGAGTGCATATCGCTGAGCAGATGGTTCTGAAACTCGAGTCTCAGGGGCATGAAGTTGGATTCCTCGGTATCATCGATACCTCTGTTCTGGAGCACAGTAATATCCGTTGGCTTATGCAACTGGAGTCTTTCCGTCGCGGGCGCCAAAATATTTCTCAATTGCCACTCTGGGCTCAATTCAAGCATTACGGCCAGGTAGTTAGGAAACGTCTGCGTAGTGTGCTCTTCCGCGAAACGAACCCAGGTAGTCCTTGGGAGAAAGCTTTCTGGCCCGAGAAAGAGTTTCAGTTCAAGCAATTTAGTGCTCCCGTGCTTCTGTTTAGACAACCCGGACAGCCATATTTCACCGTAAAGGATCACAAACTGGGTTGGGGTGCCAGATCCTTATCCGGAGTAGAGATCAGCATTGTGAATGACGCGGAGCATGACGAGATGTTGCGAGAACCCGCAGTGGAAGTAATAGCCGGACAACTGAAAAGCGCTTTGCATTGTGCGGCAACGGGTAACTTTCCTCGCAGCCGCACTGAAGAATTGGCGCTTTAATTAGCACACTATGGAACAACACGGTACAGTTAGTCACGATCAAAGTTACGATCCAGAGTTTTGTGATCGTGAGGATGCTCCAGAAGGGCCCATCACGATACAGCAATTAAGAATGCCTCCCTCGTTCCTCAACTCTCGAATCGCAACACCTCGAACCCTTACCGTTATTCGTCCTCCGTCCTTCTCACTGGAAACCATCGTCTCGGGAATCAAAACTTTAGTAGGTTATCGAGATTTACTCTACACACTCACACTCTTTCGGCTTACGGTTCGCTACAAACAATCAATACTCGGTTGGATCTGGGCCGCATTGCAGCCATTGGCGATGATGATGATCTACACGCTTGTATTCTCCCGAGTGGCAAGGGTTGGAAGCGAGGGAGTTCCATATCCGCTGTTCGTATTCTCCGCACTGTTGCCGTGGATCTTCTTCTCCGGCGCTATCAGCAATGCCATCGGGGGTATGGTCGGCAATGCAAACCTATTAACCAAGCTACATTTCCCCAGGGAGATCATTCCACTTTCGTACGTATTCGCCGCGCTTGTTGATTTTGCAATTGCCTGCGTCATCTTGGGCGCCGTGATGATCTACTACAGCGTTTCGATGAGCTGGAGAGCTCTCTACGCTCTACCGATCATCACGATACTCATCGCCTTCACATCGGCCGTCGCCTTGTTTCTTGCTTCCGTTCAGGCTCGCTTCCGAGACGTAGCGGCAGCATTGCCAGTCGCCTTGCAGATCGGAGTATTTGCGACGCCAGTCGCCTATTCTCTCGAAGCCATCCCAACGCGATTTCAGCGCCTTTATCTGTTGAATCCTGTAGCTAGCCTTGTAGAAAATTTCCGGCGCGTTGTAATTCACGGATCAACCCCGGATGTCCCAATGCTTATTACCTCCAGCGTGATAACTGCGTGCTGTCTTATCGCAGCCTACGGCTATTTCAAAGCGACAGAATCAACCATGACCGATGTAATTTGAGCGCGATATAACTCCTATGTTCGATATCAGCCTGGATCACGTTTCGAAGCGATACTTTATACAGCATGGTACGCGTGCGCGATCCATCGGCTCGCCTAAACTGTTTCTTCAACGTAAGAAAGAAGTATGGGCCTTGCGCGATGTCAGCTTCGAAGTGCAGGAAGGAGAGGCTCTCGGCATCATCGGAAACAACGGGGCAGGCAAAAGTACTCTCCTGAAACTCCTCTCCAGAATTACCGCTCCCACTTCGGGCGAGATCAAGATAAGGGGACGTCTTTCAGCTCTCATCGAAATTGGCTCCGGGTTCCATCCGGAGTTGACCGGCCGCGAGAACATCTTCCTCAGCGCATCCATGCTCGGGATGTCTCGTTCCGAGATTGTCAGCAAAGTTGATAGCATCGTCGACTTCGCCGGCGTGTCGGAATACCTTGATGTTCCCGTAAAGCGCTACTCAACTGGCATGTATGTCAGGCTGGGCTTCTCGATCGCCGCGCATCTGGATCCAGACATCCTGCTTTTGGACGAGGTGCTCGCAGTGGGAGACCTCGTCTTCCAGGCAAAGTGTCTTGATCTAATCGCCAAGCTACGCGAAGACGGTCGAACGATTGTGTTGATCTCGCATGATCTTGGTGCGATTCAGAGACTTTGTGATCGCGTGATTCTGCTTCATCAGGGGCAAATTGTTAAGTCTGGCGCTGCCACGGATGTCATTGATCATTACCAGAAGATGGCGATCGGTGAGGAAAGCTATCAATTGAGCGATGAGACCCACCCAAAACAGGCAGCCTGTTCGTACATCTCCTTTGCGTCGACAGATCGCGAGGAGACTCCGCGCACAGGGTACCCAATGTATGCGCGTTTCGGCTTCCGCGCTCACACTTCGCTCGAGAACGTCGTTTTTAACGTCCTGATTTACTGGCCCAGCGGTTACCTCT
Organism: uncultured Acidobacteriaceae bacterium; assembly: GCA_963738855.1. Taxonomy (GTDB): domain Bacteria; phylum Acidobacteriota; class Terriglobia; order Terriglobales; family Acidobacteriaceae; genus Edaphobacter. The sequence continues at coordinate 327,272 of CAVTYC010000002.1, forward strand.
GCACACAACTCTCAACAGCTGTATCCAACCCGCATCTTCGACTCTCGGCAGGTTCAGGTGAAATTGAATTCTACTGTCCTGTACTTGAGATTCAGCCGGGTCGTTATCGGGTAGACATCTCGATTGAGTCGAACGGAGCCTACATCGACAGGCATCAACGCTGCGGAGTCTTACATGTGCGCCCGGGCAAAATGGCATTCGGCGACTTCTTCATGGATACGGTCTGGCGTCTTCACGCATAATGTTCTGCGCTTTGTCCGGGAAGGCCACTTTCATCGTGTTCAAGGATAAAACTTACAATGTGCTTCGCGATTGCAAGCGACGCAGTCGCAGCAGGCGAGGGAACATTGCAAACATGCACGACACCTTTCGTGTGAACGAAATGGAAGTCATCAATCAGCTTGCCATTCGTTCCTAACGCCTGCGCGCGAACGCCCGATCCACCCGACACTAAGTCATCCGCAGTAATCTCCGGCAGTAGGCGCTGCAACGATCGAACAAAAGCAGCCTTGCTCAATGAGCGGTAATACTCATCCAGCGAGACGGTCCAATACTTCGCAGCCATCACCCAGAAACCTGGGAAGGTAGCGTACTCCCAAACATCGCCTGCCTTGAATGAGGTCTTCGTATATCCCTCTCGCTTCAAGGCCAGCACAGCGTTCGGACCAGCCTCGACTCCACCGCCAATGCGCTTGGTGAAGTGCACCCCGAGAAAAGGGAACCGTGGATCGGGAACCGGATAGACCAGGCTACGAATATAGTGGTGCTTCTCCGGAACAAGTTCGTAGTACTCACCGCGAAAAGGCACAATCGTCAAATCAAGTTTGGCGTTCGCCATCCGGCTGACGCGGTCGCTTTGTAGACCGGCACAATTAATGACCAGTTGTGCCTCAATCGGTCCCCGGGTAGTTTCAATCACGGTATCGTTGCCCGACGTCTTCAATCCAGTCACTTCATGCGATAGGCGAATCGTTCCGCCGCCACGTTCGATAAGCTCGGCATACTTTCTCGCGACGACACCGTAGTCCACAATGCCGGTTGATGGAACATGAATCCCCCGAATCCCTGCAGCGTGCGGTTCTAGCTCACGGATCTCATCCCCGCCAAGCATGCGCAAACCCTTCAGGCCATTCGCAATGCCGCGACGATAAATTTCTTCGAGCCGCTCATTTTCATTCTCTGCAGTAGCGACGATAACCTTGCCGCAAATGTCATAAGGGATAGCATGCTCATCACAGAACCGCATGAGAGCATTCACGCCTTCAGTACAGAGCTTTGCCTTTAGGCTTCCAGGTTTGTAATAAATTCCCGAGTGAATCACACCACTGTTATGGCTCGTCTGGTGAGCCGCAACGTTAGATTCTTTCTCAATCACCGTGAGTGACACATCGGGAAAACGTCCAAGGATTTCGAGGCCTGTAGCCAACCCAACAATCCCGCCGCCGATAATCGCTACATTGACTCGAGAGGCCATTGTGCGTCGGTACCCTCGCAAACGCCTCTACGCTGAACCGGTAAGCCGCGGAGACCTTGCCTTTGATTTGAATATCTAGGCAACAGCGTAAGCATAATGTGTCGGCGGGTCAATCAATAGTTAACTAACCCTCTGTCATCGAAAAAACGTGCGTCATTGTTACCCACAAGCTGCCTCGTCCTGAGGCGGCTTTTTTTTTCATCAGGGAGATTGCACCTCGATCTTTTGTTTACGTTTTTCCGATGCTGTGAGATCAATAGGAATCCCCTGAGTCAGATAGCGGCGGAGAGTTGAAGGGTCGCTCCAGTTGATCTCCCAACCGTGGTCGATAGCGATGAGGATGTACTGGCCCGGTGTAATACCCGTGATCTCGAAGCTGCCATCAGTGTTCGATTGCTCCTGGCCCATCGTGGCAAAAGAGCCGTCGTCGCCTAGCGAGGCCGGCACAAGCAAAACCATAGCCCCAACAGAAGGCTTGTCATGCATACTCACGTTCCCGCTGAGCGTAGCCAAGCCCGTCGCCAGATGCAGTGTCACGGTCGAATCGCCCGCACGAACCGTAACATAGCGCCCATGAACGTCCGCGGACTGCGCAGTAATTGCCGTGAGATAGCTGTTCGAGCCCACTGAGTAAAGATGAACCTCATAGCGCCCCGGAGGTACTTCGATCAGGCGGCCTCTACGGGGAGCGGCATGATCCATCGAAGGTCCTCCCGTTCGGCGTCGCTGATTGCCTGGGCGTCCTCCATCAAAACCATTGACGGCCGGCCCGTTTACCGGGAAAAACTCCTGCCTGGTCTCCGGGTCGGTCAACACGACAAAGACAGAATCTTCTCGGGACCCTTCGTCGGAGATCCCATCCAGCAGGACCGTTACGTTCGCAGTATTTGATGCGGCGGCGTTCATATCCAAAGTACGGACAGAACCCGCGGTAACTTCAACCAGCGTAGAACGTGGCTGCATATCGGGGCCTTGCAGACGAACCCGGTAAGTACCTGGCGACAGACCGGAGACCTCCATCTGGCCGCCTTGTGGTGTTGCACTAACGATTGGCATCAGGCCGCCGCCTAGACCCGCTCCGCCCCCGGTACCGGGAGTCACTCGCTCAAAGATAGGAAAGGAAGGCACAGGACGCCCGCTGGCATCAGTATTTGTCGGAGTAAGTATACGGAGATGAATCGCCGGAACAGGAGTCAACCGAAAGTCCGCCTGATAGACCTCTCCCGCGTGCATCGAGATGGTCTCGGCCTGAGCAGCATCATCCACGCCCGGAAACCAGAGGAGGGGATACGTAACGTCGAGCGATGGGTCGAGTGCCGGTGAGGCATCTGCGCCGTTCACGGTGACATTCCCTCGCGCCGGTTGAGATGAAGCAGCATACCAGGGCCGGGCCTGAACGGCGATGCGAAAGCCCTCCTCCGGGCGAAGGCTGGCAAATTCGTAGACTCCGCGGTCATCCGTCTGGGTGAATCCCCGAACCCCTCCTACCTGGGAACCGGAACCATCAGGCGACGGAGCCGAAACAACATGCAGCGCGACCTGCGCGTTACGAACCGGCTCACCCGCCTCATCAAGCACGATGCCCGTAATGCTCGCCTCGGGAGGCAAACGAAACACAAGATCATAAGCAGGGGCGTCGGTTGTCAAAACGATAGCCGAAGAGTATCCCCCGTGCTCCTCATAAGTATTGCCGGCATATCCACGGGCGCTCGCGGTAAGAGTCCATGCGCCGGGGGAGGGAAGTGGCAGGGAGAAGTGTCCGTTTTCATCTGCATCGACCGCATTGTTCGAAGCAGGGGAGAAGCGGCCAAGTGGGCCACCTCCCCGGCGCATCCCTCCAGCGCCCATGGTTCCAGGACCAGGAACTCCTTGGCTGGAACCTCCCGAACCCGGGTTTGCAAGAGTCGCCGTAAGATGGCAGTGGTGAACAGGAGACCCATCGACACTGCTGACGACGGTCCCAGTAATTCTGTACGGAGACGGCTTGGCGGCGGTCTGCGCCCAAAGTGCAGCCGAGCAAAAACAGAAGAGAGCCAGCAGAACCGCGCGAAGTTTGGCGACCTTCCGAATCATGGAAGCATCTCCCCAGCGGGAACCGCGTCCAAGTCCAACGTCGGCTTCTCTCCTGCATTCACCGTGAGCGCATGGACGTAAGTCGAGAACCGAGCCAGCGTCTCCGCATCGCGCAGATCGGCAGGATACCGATGTTCAAAGGCAATCGCCTGATACCCGCCCGGAGGCAGATAGCTGGCGGTGTAACTTCCGGACGCGCCACTATGAATGGAAACGAAAGGATCGGCGCTTGGACTTGTGGGAATCAGATAAAGCCAGCACGACGCAGGTTTGCCGTTCACCCGCAGAGTCCCTTGCAGGGCAGAGGTCTGATTGCTGACAGTAACCCGAATAGGCGTGCCGCTTGAACCCGGTCCAACAACAATATCCTGCTGCAACAGATCGGAGGTTCCATAATTGGCGGCCTTCACATACCACTGGCCCCGGTTACGTGCCTGAAAACGGTAAATACCAGGCGAAGCACTAAAGTTGAACGTCTGGTTGCGAGTAGGCATCAGACCCACAATTCCACCGCCACGATCGGGATCGGAAGCCGTACTGATGAGAGCTAATCCTAGCTGCGAAAGGTTTGGAGGTGTCGCATTATCGGACGTTGTAGAGGTAGTAGACAGGGAAGGATCGACCTGAAGTTCTACCGGAATACCCAGATTGGGAGTCATGTGAAGAGTGACGCCCGAAATGTCATGATCAGGGACTGTAACCGTGGCCTCGGCATACGCAGACCCTGAGTCAGGGCCGTTGACCACAGCATTAATGGTGTACGTCCCTGTAGGAAGCTGAATCCTGAACTCATCCGACGGCCCATTTTGGTTCAGAGGCACGGGAAAGGCAGCGCCATCGCTCGATCGGGCAGTGACATTGGGGTAAGCGCGACCTGGCATCCCTTCAATAGTCGTGACAACATCGTAAATACGGCTGATCCGAGGATGCAGGTCGAAATGGAGCAGCTCACCGCTTGAGATATGGATCATATCCGATGCAGTAGATGAACTATGCTCTGGAAGCATAAGAGGAAGAATGGCTTCTCCTGCCTTACCACGACTTTGTTGCATGAATCTGGTCTCGATCTTATAGTCCCCGGAGGGAACGGGTAGGCGAAAGTTGCCATGGGAGTCCGTCTGGCTCTGGCCGTTCTGGGCCCACCGCTGAGCGAAGCCATCAAATACGTTCCGCCGAGCCGTCACGGACAGGTGAGGGATCGGCTCGCCGTCCACCGTAGTAACCGTTCCGGTCAGCAGCGCTTCGGGGTACAGCCGAACGTCAATGGGTTC
>CAVTYC010000003.1:0-391097 GCA_963738855.1 uncultured Acidobacteriaceae bacterium
GAACGGAGGGAAGTGAACCATCTCAGTACCTCCAGGAGGAGAAAGAAACCTCGATTCCGAAAGTAGTGGCGAGCGAAATCGGAACAGCCCAAACCCGTACTATTTAGGTAGTTCGGGGGTTGTAGGGCCTGCAACAGTAGAGTTACCAATCTGGTCGATAGCTGAAGTCTCTGGAAAGGGACTCCATAGAGGGTGACAGACCCGTAGGCGAAATTGATCCAGACTCGAAGCAGGTACCTGAGTAAGGCGGGGCACGAGAAACCCTGCTTGAATCCACGGGGACCATCCCGTAAGGCTAAATACTCGTTTCTGACCGATAGTGAACCAGTACCGTGAGGGAAAGGCGAAAAGCACCCCTTTGAGGGGAGTGAAAAGTACCTGAAACCGTGTGCCTACAAGCAGTGGGAGGACTATGCCCGTAAGGGAATGTCTGACCGCGTGCCTATTGCATAATGAGCCGGCTAGTTATTCTTGTCAGCAAGGTTAAGCGTGAGCGAGCCGCAGCGAAAGCGAGTCTGAATAGGGCGATAAGTTGGCAGGAATAGACGCGAAGCGGGATGATCTACCCTTGGCCAGGTTGAAGATGGGGTAACACCTATTGGAGGACCGAACCGGTGTTTGTTGAAAAAAGCTCGGATGAGCTGAGGGTAGGGGTGAAAGGCTAATCAAATTCCGTGATAGCTCGTTCTCTCCGAAATAGCTTTAGGGCTAGCCTCGGGTGATTTGGATTGGTGGTAGAGACATGATTGGACTAGGGGGCTTTCCGGCTTACTGAATCCAGCCAAACTTCGAATGCCAATTACAACCAGCCCGGGAGTCAGACTGTGGGGGCTAAGCTTCACAGTCAAAAGGAAAACAGTCCAGACCGCCAGCTAAGGTCCCAAAATTACAGTTAAGTGGGAAAGGAAGTCGGAACTCTCAGACAGCCAGGAGGTTGGCTTAGAAGCAGCCATCCTTTAAAGAAAGCGTAATAGCTCACTGGTCAAGAGGTCCGGTGCCGACAATACAACGGGGCTAAAACTGTATACCGAAGCTGCGGATGTCTCGAAAGAGACGTGGTAGGAGAGCATTCTGTCGTGGATGAAGCGTAACTGGGAAGATACGTGGACATTACAGAAGAGACCCTGCCGGCATAAGTAGCGATAATGAAGGTGAGAACCCTTCACGCCGAAAGTCTAAGGTTTCCTGAGGAAGGTTAATCCGCTCAGGGTTAGGCGGTCCCTAAGCCGAGGCCGAGAGGCGTAGGCGATGGAAATCCGGTTAATATTCCGGACCTCCCAGTTTTTCGTTATCACGATGGGGTGACGCAGAAGGATAAGCAGGACCTCCTATGGCTATGGGGTTCGATGCGCGTAAGCTGGTTTCTCTAGGCAAATCCGGAGAGACTTAACAGTGAGGCGCAAAGCAGTAAGCCGAATGGCTGAAAGCTGCTGATTTCATGCTGCCAAGAAAAACCTCTAAGGAGAGAAATTGGGAACCGTACCACAAACCGACACAGGTAGACGAGGAGAATATCCAAAGGCGCTCGAGTGAAAGCTTGTTAAGGAACTCGGCAAATTAGACCCGTAACTTCGGGAGAAGGGTCGCCCCCTGGGTTCATAGCCTAGGTGGGCCGCAGTGAAACGCGTACGGCGACTGTTTAACAAAAACACAGGTCTCTGCAAAGTCTAAAACGACGTATAGGGGCTGACTCCTGCCCGGTGCCGGAAGGTTAAAGGGAGAGGTTAGGGCGCAAGCTCGAAGCTTTGAACTGAAGCCCCGGTGAACGGCGGCCGTAACTATAACGGTCCTAAGGTAGCGAAATTCCTTGTCGGGTAAGTTCCGACCTGCACGAATGGAGTAACGATCGTACGACTGTCTTAACGAGTTGCTCGGCGAACTTGTAGTACCGGTGAAGATGCCGGTTACCCGCAGCTAGACGAAAAGACCCCGTGCACCTTTACTATACTTTTACTATGAGTTACGGCAATTGCTGCGCAGGATAGGTGGGAGGCTTTGATACCGGACTTTTGGGTTCGGTGGAGCCAACGGTGAGATACCACCCTGCGATTGTTGTGATTCTAACCTGCTCCCATTATCTGGGAGAGGGACATAGTAAGACGGGTAGTTTGACTGGGGCGGTCGCCTCCTAAATTGTAACGGAGGCGCGCGAAGCTACACTCAGGTCGTTTGGAAATCGACCGTCGAGTGCAAAGGCATAAGTGTGGTTAACTGCGAGACCTACAAGTCGAGCAGATGCGAAAGCAGGCCTTAGTGATCCGGTGGTTCTGTATGGAAGGGCCATCGCTCAACGGATAAAAGGTACGCCGGGGATAACAGGCTGATCATTGCCAAGAGTTCATATCGACGCAATGGTTTGGCACCTCGATGTCGGCTCATCGCATCCTGGAGCTGTAGAAGGTTCCAAGGGTTAGGCTGTTCGCCTATTAAAGCGGTACGTGAGCTGGGTTCAGAACGTCGCGAGACAGTTCGGTCTCTATCTGCTGTGGGCGTAGGAGATTTGAAGAGGGCTGTCCTTAGTACGAGAGGACCGGGATGGACGAACCTCTTGTGTTCCAGTTGTCTTGCCAAAGGCACGGCTGGGTAGCGAAGTTCGGTTGTGATAACCGCTGAATGCATATAAGCGGGAAGCACGCTCTAAGATGAGATCTCCCAACCCAAAAGGGAAATGAAGGGCCCTAGAAGACCACTAGGTTGATAGGCTGGAGGTGGAAGCGCAGTAATGCGTGTAGCTTACCAGTACTAATCGCCCGTTCGGCTTGTCCATAAAATTTACTCTGCGCAGTGAAGTCCACTGTTCTAGAGTTCATTCAATACAAGCTTTGTAGTTATACGAGATATAACTAATACGTTTTTGGTAAATGTCTGCTCAATCTATTCAGTTGTGGAAGATCGCGAGAGCGAAATTCTCAAGTTTGCCGGTGAGTTTACCGCGAGGGTCACACCCGTTCCCATCCCGAACACGGAAGTTAAGCCTCGTTGGGCCGATGGTACTGCACGCGTAAGTGTGTGGGAGATTAGGTGATCGCCGGCATAATATCGAAGCCCCATCCTTTCGAGGATGGGGCTTTTTATTGCTTATCTAACTTTACCTAGCTCCTTCTATGGCGGCATTAACAATAAGCCAAACAAAAGGCACCCATCTCGGGCGCCCTCGTTTTTACAGAAATACAGAAGCTATCAGATCTCCAAAATCACCGGCATAATCAAAGGCCGACGACTCGTGCTTTTCTGGATATACCGTTTCAGGTCTGTTCGAATCTTCTCCTTGATGACCCCATAATCGGCTTTCTCCTCGCCCGACGAGCCATCGAGCGTCCGCTGCACCACCTGGCGAGCCTCCGCAATCAGCTCCGGATCATCAATCGCCAATCCTCGCATCACAATCTCAGGAGCATTCTCCAGCTTGCCGGTCCGTTTATTGATGGCAATGATCGGCAGCACAATCCCGTCTTCGCTCAGATGCTTGCGGTCGCGGATGACCAGGTCTTCAACGACATCCGCAGCAGCACCACCTGAGTCGATGCACACTCGTCCTACCGTCACCTTGCCGGTCTTCGTAGCCGAGTTCCTATCCAATTCCAGAACGTCGCCGTCCTCCATCAGAATCGTCTTCTCCACCACGCCCATCGATCCAGCCAGCTCCACATGCCGCTTCAGGTGGCGATAGTCCCCATGCACCGGGATAAAGAACTTCGGCCGAACAAGATTAATCATCAGCCGCAGCTCTTCCTGGCTGCCATGGCCGCTCACATGAATCAGCCCCGAAGCGCCGTCATCATAGATCACATTGGCATCGCGCCGCTCCAGGTGGTCGATCACGCGATAAATCGACTTCTCGTTCCCCGGAATCACCCGCGAGCTCATCAAAACCGTATCACCGGCATCAATGTGCGCAAACTTGTGGTTGTTCACCGCCGCACGGCTTAATGCGCTCATCGGCTCGCCCTGCGTGCCACTGATCATGATGCAAAGTTTGTTCGCCGGATGTTCCTTGATTTGCCCCGGATTGATAATCAATCCCTGCGGTAAATCGAGATAGCCTAAATCCTGCGCGATCTCGGTCGAATTATCCAGCGACCGTCCAATAATCGCAACCTTGCGCCCATGGTTGTGCGCCAGCTCCATAGCCAGCCGAATCCGATGGATCGACGACGAGAAGCAGCTGAAGAATAGCTTCTTCTTCGCCTGTCCAAAGATCTCATCCAGCCGAGGTCGCACAGCCTTCTCACTTGGCGTATACCCGCGACGATCGACATTGGTCGAATCCTGCAGCAGCGCCAGAACGCCCTGCTTGCCCAGCTCCGCAAACGCATGCAGATCAAACGGCTTCCCATCCGGAGGCGACAGGTCTACCTTGAAGTCGCCCGTATGCAGCACCACACCCACTGGAGTATGAATCGCCAGCGCAACGCAATCCACCAGCGAGTGCGTCACGCGGATCGGCATCACTGAAAACGGTCCGAGCGTAATCCGGCGCCCCGGGAGCATCTCGTTTAGATCGGCATCATCCAGCAGGCGGTGTTCTTCGAGCTTGCCCTCCACCAGAGCCAGGGTAAACTCCGTGCCATATACCGGAACATTCAGCTCACTCAGAATCCACGGCAGTCCGCCAATGTGGTCCTCATGCCCATGCGTCAGCAGAATCGCCTTCACCTTGTCGCGGTTCTCAGTCAGGTAGCTGATATCCGGAACGACAATATCCACACCCAGCAGCTCTTCTTCAGGAAACATCAATCCGGCGTCGATGACGATAATGTCATCCTGCCAGCGGAGAGCCATGCAGTTCATACCGAACTCGCCAAGGCCCCCCAGCGGAATCATCTTCAATTTATCTTGTGCCATGAATCTTTAATCTTAGCACCGCAGCCCTATCCCCTTTAGAGACATCAATTCGGCGTGCATTGTCCTTTTCACAAGACAAAAATGCGCCGATATGGCATCAATCCTGTTTGCAAACTCTAGAAGAGAGATGCGCTACCGCCGTAAATAAAATCTCGAAGAGCAATAAATACCCATAGAATGTTGACGATCCAACCAAACCCAAAACGGAGATTTCATGAGCGCGACCACCCCGCAGCTGCAGCCTACCCCTGAGCGTTTTTTCAGTGCCGTCAATGCCTACGAACAGACCGAAGCTATGAAGGCTGCTATTGAACTCGGCGTCTTCACCGCAATCGCGGAGGGCAACACCAACGCCGCTGCCATTGCGAAGCGTTGCGAAGCCAACGAGCGTGGCATCCGTACTCTGTGCGACTTCCTGACCATCCACAACTTCCTGACCAAAGAAGATTCGCAATACGCCCTCGCGCCGGATTCAGCTGTCTTCCTCAACCAGCATTCGCCCGCGTACCTCGGCGGCTCCATCGAGTTCCTCCTCACCCCGCGCATTCGCGAAGCCCACGCGCGCCTCACCGAAGCTGTACGCAGCGGCGGTACTGTTCTGGGCGAAGGCAACCTCGTCCCCGAAAATCCCGATTGGGTCAAGTTCGCGAAAGCCATGATGCCGCTCATGTACATGCCCAGCGAGATCATGGCCACCGAACTTCGCAAAGGCGGCGAGGCGCATAAGGTTCTCGACATCGCCGCCAGCCACGGCATCTATGGCATCTCCGTGGCCAAGCAAAATCCCTCCGCGCACATCTACGGTTGCGATTGGAAGAACGTGCTCGAGGTTGCCGAGCAGAACGCGCAGGCGATGGGCCTCGCCGATCGCTACCACCTGATCCCCGGCAGCGCCTTCGACGTCGACTTCGGCACCGACTACGATCTCGTCCTCGTCCCCAATTTCCTGCACCACTTCGATATTCCCACCTGCACTGCTTTCATGCGCAAGGTACACGCCGCGCTCAAGCCAGGTGGCCGTGCTGCAATTGTTGAGTTCGTCCCCAATCCGGATCGCATCTCGCCGCCCATGGCAGCCGCCTTCAGCATGATGATGCTTGCCACAACGCCAGCTGGCGACGCCTACACCTTCGCGGAGCTCGAGAGCATGTCGAAGGACGCAGGCTTCACCCGAGTCGAACTCTCCCCGGCGCAGCCCGGCCTCGATCGTCTGCTCATTGCGTACCGGTAAAATCCTCGGACCGGGCAAGGAATTCACAGGGCGCGCAACTCAGTGAATTCCTTGGCGCGCTACCTGCCAACAAAGGTTAACTTGCAAATTGCGACCCGAGGCACTTAACCTCTTGAACCGGGGGCGATTCGGACATCCGGGCTAACCCAAAACAAATGAAGTTTGGCGGCAATTCAATATGCCGCGAACCCGAGTCTGTTCCACGACTGCCAGTCACCCTCGAAGGAGAGCAATGACAACCATGCGACGGCGAGATTTTGTCAAAGCCATAGTGGCCGCATCGGCGACTGCACGCGCAGCGTTAGGGCAACAGGTGCCCACACAGGTAGCGCCCGCAACGCCGCCCCCGGTGCCGACAGCGCCCGGCCCAGTCCCGTGGATGCGAGGGCTCATGGAGGTCAAGCCCTTATCGATAACCTCGATAGTCCCCGATGCTGTAGCCAACACCGACGCACACTTCTTCACGCTCCAGCAGACCGCAACGCTGCGGCGGCTCTGCGAAATCCTACTTCCGCCGCTCAAAGGCTACCCCGGAGCGATCGACGCTGGAACTCCCGAGTTTCTCGATTTCCTGATCAGCGTCTCCCCCACAGATCGCCAGCAGATGTACCAATCCGGTCTCGATCGTCTCGACACCGAGGCAAAGCAGCACTTCGGCGCACCCTTCGCAACGCTGAACAAGGCGCAGGTCGATCAGCTACTCCAACCCTGGCTCAGAACATGGATGACAGACCATCCTCCAACCGAATCCTACGCGTACTTCATCAACACCGCGCACAGCGACATCCGCACAGCAACCATCAACTCCGAAGCCTGGAGCCAGGCCGCCGCCGCAAAGGGACAGCGCACCCCCGACATGGGCCTGTACTGGTATCCGGTAGATCCCGATCTCCGCCGAGAGACCGCTAGCCCCACCCACCGTCCCACACCGACCAAACGGCATTCATAACAGCGTCGCCACCGGAGAGAAACCCAGAACCATGGCAAAAGAAATCGTAGACGTTCTCATCATCGGGTCCGGTCACTCCGGCGGAATGGCCGCAAAGATCCTCACCGAAAAGGGCATCTCCTGCCTGATGCTCAACGCTGGCCCGGTCGCAGACGCCCACAAAGACACGGAGCCCAAGCCCGCCTACGCGTTGCCCTTCCGCGGATTCAAACAGCCCGGCATCCTGCCCCACGTCTTCCAGGCAAACGAGTTCAACGCCAACACCTGGGTCGACGAAAAGGAAGTCCCCTACACCTACGATCCGCAGCACCCCTACAACTGGGTCCGAGTACGTCTCTTCGGAGGCCGCTCTCTCTTCTGGTCCCGTCAATCCTTCCGGCTTAGCGACTACGAATTCAAAGGAAAGTCCCACGACGGCTACGGCGACGACTGGCCCATCAGCCTCGCCGACATGGCCCCATACTACTCACGCGTCGAAGGCATCTTTCGCGTCCAGGGCCAAGCCAACGGCCTCCCGCAATATCCCGACGGCAACTTCGTCCCCGACACCTCGCCATGGACCCAATCCATGCAGCGATTCGTCACCGCCGGAAAACAACGAGGCATTCCCGTCTGCAAAGCCCGCAGCTCACTAGGCGTCGATGGCCTCGCCAGCTCCGTGAATCTGCTCCTGCCCGACGCCTTCGCCACAGGCAAGCTCAAAGCCATCCCCAACGTAGTCGTGCGCCAACTCAGCGTCGATAAGAACACCGGCCTCGTCAACGAAGTCCACTTCGTCGATCGCATCTCGCGCCGTGAGATGTCTGTCAAAGCCCGCGTCGTCGTCCTCGCCGCCGGAACCCTCGAAAGCACGCGCCTCCTGCTGAACTCAAAGATAGCCAACTCCAGCGGAGTCATGGGCCACTACCTCATCGATCAGGTCTACGGTCCCGGCATCGTCTGCTCCGTGCCTGAGGCTCGCGACGGCAAGGCCACATCGGAATCGACAGGCGGCAACGCACTCATCCCCCGCTTCCGCAACATCGACACCAAAGAGAAGAACTTCATCCGCGGCTACGCTCTCAACATACACAGCAGCACAGGTCCAATGGACCCCCGCAACTTCGCAGCCTACGGAGAGGACCTACAGAAGAAGCTCGACAGCTACAACGGCAGCGGCTTCTCCACCAGCCTCATGGCCGAGGTCCTCGCCCGCTACGAAAACAACGTAAGCATCGACAAAGAGGTCGTCGATGCCTGGGACATTCCCGCCCTCCGCATCCAGACCAAATACACCGACAACGAAGTCAACATGGCACGCGACGCCGTCGACACCAGCATCGCGCTGGCCGAAGCCGCAGGCTTCGAAGTCCTCTCCAAAAACTACGACCCCAACCCACCCGGCTACAGCATCCACGAGCTAGGCACCTGCCGCATGGGCGACAACCCAAAGACCAGCGTCCTCAACAAGTGGTGCCAAAGCCACGACCTCAAAAATCTATTCATCGTCGACGGAGCCAGCTTCGTAAGCTCCGGCTGGCAAAACCCAACCATGACGATCGTAGCGCTGGCCATGCGATCCTCAGAGTATCTAGCCGAGCAAATGCGCCAAGGAAATGTTTAAGGAGACTCTGATTAAGTCTCGAGCCGAATCCGTTTTGAAAGGGCGCGGCTTTAGCCGCGCCGCCCATGGCCCCAAAAATCTGGGCTTTAGCCCCTGCGGGAATGCTTCTCTTGTCAGAATTGTCCGTCCTGAAACTTGTTCAGAGGTTACTTAAACGCAGGCATTGCCTCCAACAACTATTTACGAGGTCTTACCTTGAATCAAACACGAAGAGATTTTCTCAAAACCGGCTCCCTCCTCTGCGGCGCATCGATGCTCCCCACAAGCAAGCTCCATGCCCAGACTCTCCATCTCCCACTCGCCATTCAGCTCTACTCTGTACGCGAGCTCCTGCCCAACGACTACGCAGGCACGCTCAAGCAGCTCGGAGCCCTCGGCTATCGCGAGGTGGAATCTGCTGGCTACTTCAACCGCTCCGCCGCCGAGGTCAAGCGGGCCATGGACAACGCCGGCCTCAAGCTCGTCAGCGCGCACTACCCATCCAGCGACCTCCACAAGCAGTTCGACCAAATCATCGCCTTCAACAAGGAACTAGGCGTCCAATACATCATCTGCTCCTCACCCCGCCCCAGAGACCCCGCGCCCGCCCGAGGCACTCCTTTCACCCTCGACGACTGGCGCTATAACGCCGATGAGTTCAACGCTCTCGGCGAAAAAGTACAAGCCGCTGGCCTCAAGTTCGGCTACCACAACCACGTCGCCGAGTTCCACAAAACCGAAGGCGTCGTCCCCTACGTCGAACTCATGCGCCTCACCGACCCCTCCAAGGTCACCATGGAGATGGACTGTGGCTGGGTCATCGTCGGCGGTGGCAACCCAATCGAAATGCTGCACACCTACCCCACCCGCATCACCATGCTGCACGTCAAGGACTTCAAGCCATCCAGCACGCCCCCATCCGACACCAACCGCCCGGCCATCGCCGAACTGGGGCAGGGAACCATCGACTACACTCCCATCCTTCAGGCCGCCGCCAAAACCGGAAACATCAAACACTGCTTCGTCGAACAAGAAGCCTTCAACGTACCCCCCATGCAATCCCTCAAGATCGACGCCGACTACATGCGCAAACTAGGCATCGGCTAGAACTCGGGTTACGAGTCATAACTTGCCGAGATGGCACGTCAGTGCCCATCCGCAGGAGCCTCCGTGCCGTCCGACCATTTGGCGACCGGAATCATAAATATCGTCAGTCGGTCCTGAGTGTCCTCAGCCGCCAGAATCGGGGAACTCGGCAGATTTGCGCCCCAGGTTTGAGCGTCGGTATGCGGAACGAAAAACATAAGATGAGGACGCCAGTGCCCATCGCGATCGCCCAGGTGCCCTTGCTTTGACAACATGTAGCACATCGCGCCAGGTTCCAGCGTGGGTAATTCCTTCTTGGCGAAAGCGTTATTGATGTTGTCGACCATTTGAGTCTTGGATTGTCCAGCCAATAGCAACTCGGTTTTCTTGATCGTGAGCGAGACATTGAATCGCGCGCCTTGCGAGTTGAAGCAAATCGGAGCACGCACCTTAGGATTCCAAAAATCGGAATCGCCAATTTCCTTGGTCCATGATCGTTCCACGATGCATACGAAACCGTTTTTGCCTTTGACCGCAGTCTCGTAGCCGTGTCGTCCGAGAACCAGGACCTCGGCATCGCGTGAGACGGACGCCGGGGCCGCGCTCCGCGCCAGGGCTATCTCGGCATTCCGATCCGCAATCAGGTATTGGTTAAGAGGTGCCATTTTCGGATAGGGCGCTTTGGCGTCCTGTGCTCGCGCTTGCGCCCCTGCCCCCAGCCCGAGAACCAGCACGAAGCCTCCTAATACGATCGTTCTGAATATCGTTCGTTTCACTGCTTTCTCCTTAGATATCAATTTTGAAATCGCGGGGCTTTGACACAATACGTTGATATCAACTAACCTGTGGCCATGTCAAGGACGGTGAAGCCTTCATACCAAACCACGCTTCTCGTTCGCGACTGCTGCCTCTGCCTTCATGTGCAGAGAGCCGCCCGGGCCCTGGCCCGGCGCTTTGATGAAGCTTTGCGCCCCCTTGACCTGACGAACGGACAATTCTCACTGTTGATGTCGCTGAACCGGCCCGAACCGCCCAGAATGGCGGCCGTCGCGTCCCTGCTCGCGATGGATCGGACGACTTTGACCGCCGCCCTGAAACCCTTGGAGCGCCGCGGTCTTATCAAGATTTCACCAGACCAGGCAGACCGGCGCAGTCGCCTGATGACGCTGACGCCAAAAGGCCGGAGTTTGCTGGTACACGCTGTTCCGATTTGGGAGCGTACCCACCTGGAAATCGAACGCCTCCTTCCGGATGGAGATCCCGATCGCCTTCGGAGCAACTTACACACGATATCCTGATCGATCTTGATGAGTACCGGCTCGTGGGGAAGTGATTTTCACGCTCTGATTACGAGCAAATCGGAAGATATCTGACAGGAGCGATTCCCCATGCTGGCCGTCCTCCGCGCCCGCACCCTACTCCGCCGTCCCACCGCCCGAGGCCAACCCATCCAGCCCATCCAACTGACTCTCGAGAGAGTGCTCGTTTTGAAGGGGCGCGACTTTAGTCGCGCCATAAACACCGTCATTGAAAGTGGCTTTAGCCACTGAGGGCATCTTTCGGCGGCCCCCGCATCTAGATACCCCAGGCTTAGCTTTGGGGTATCTCTTAGCCGCCACGAGAAATGGGCTTAGCTCCCGAGGGTATGCTCTCCTCTCCGTTGGCAACACAGACATCACGAAAAGCGACATCCCGCAAACCACGTTTGCCACACTTTTTACCACCAGCTACCAGCCACTTACCGCAAAATATCCTCTAAAACCAGCGAAAGCTCGGTCTTCTCGTCCCGATATTTAACAATCACCGGAGCTGCCACACTCAACCCCCACTCCGCACCCTTACCCTTCGTCACCGCACGCGACCCCGGCACAACCACAGCGCCCTCAGGAATCACCAGCGGTGCCTCAGCCGTAGCCTTATAAACCTCCCCGCGCACCAGGTCATACACCGGAGTCCCTCGCGTCAACACCGTCCCAGCCGCGATGACAGCGCGCTTCCGCACCACCGTCCCCTCATAAACGCCGGTATTTCCACCCACCAGCACATCATCCTCAATAATGACGGGGCTTGCGTTCACCGGCTCAAGCACTCCGCCGATCTGCGCCGCAGCACTCAGATGCACCCGCTTCCCGATCTGCGCACAGCTCCCCACCAGCGCATGCGAGTCCACCATCGTCCCCTCATCCACATAAGCCCCAACATTCACATAAGCCGGAGGCATCACCACAACCCCTTTAGAAACAAAGGCTCCCGACCGCACACTCGACCCACCCGGAACCACCCGCACCCCATCGGCCACCGTAAACCGCCGAGCCGGATAAGTCCCCTTATCCACAAACGAAAGCCCTTCAGCCGACCCCATCTCCGCCAGCGCCCCCAGCCGAAAGCCCAGCAAAATCCCTCGTTTCACCCACGCATTCACCCGCCAGCCAAGCGGCAACGAAGCATCCGGCTCAGCCGACCGCAACGCTCCGCTCTCCAGCGCACTCCGCAGCTCAAAAAAAGCTGCCTCAGCTTCCAAATTCCCAACCGCCGCCGCACCCTGCGCAAACCAATGCTCAATCCGCTCTTGCAAACTCACACATCACCTTTTCTTCTTGATTTATTTAAGACTGACCATCCGCCGCAACACTAACCAGCAGCCCCAGCTCACTCAACAAGTGCTCCAGCTTCCGTCGAGTCCCATCGCTCACCGGAACCATAGGCAGTCGCAGCACATCCTCGCCGCGCCCAATCATCGCCAGCACAGCTTTCACCGGAGCCGGACTAGCTTCCCAGAAATGCGCCTGCATCAGCCGGAAAAACTCCCGATTAATCCTCCGCGCCGTTCCCCAGTCGTTCTCAAGCGCAGCCCGCACCATCCGTGACATCTGCCCCGGAATCACATTCGAAGCCACCGACACCAGCCCAGCCCCACCCAATGCAATCACCGGCAAAGCCACACTGTCATCTCCTGCCAAAACCTTGAAATCGGCTGGCGCAGTCGTGATCAGCTCCGTAATTTGCGCGATGTTCCCGCTCGACTCTTTGATACCGATCACATTCTCAATCTCAGCCAGCCGCAACACAGTAGCAGGTTCCAGATTCGCACCCGTCCGCCCCGGAATGTTGTACAGAAGCACCGGAAGATCAGTGGCCTCAGCAATCGCGCGGAAGTGGTGATACTGCCCCTCCTGCCCCGGCTTGTTGTAGTAAGGATTTGCCGTCAGAACGCCTGTCAACCCACGCACCCGATGCAGTCGCTTCACCCGGGCCACGGCCTCGTGTGTCGCATTGTGCGTGCATCCGGCAAACACCGGAACCCGCCCCGCCGCCGCCTCGACCACGACCTCGATCACCCGCAGCCACTCGGCATCAGTCAGGGTAGCCGCCTCGCCCGTCGTCCCGCAGGGAATCAAAAAATTAATTCCGCTCTCGATCTGCCAATTCACCAGCGCATGCAACGCTGGTTCATCCACACCGCTGTCTCTCCGGAAAGGAGTGACCAGCGCCGTTCCACAACCCATCAAATCCATAATGATTGCAAGTTTACAACCTTGCGACTATGGATTTCATCGCCACCCGAAAGCAATTCGAAACAGCAACAGAAAAAGGCCCCGGCAGCGTCCCGCCGAGGCCCTTTCTCCGCCAGTCGCAACTAAACGTTCATGCCGCGATACAGCTCCGAAGGCACATGAAATTCCGGCACATACAGCGATGCGCCATTCACTGCTCCCGGTGGCATATCCATGCACTTCACAAATGCGGTCTGGAACTTATCCATCTCCGACTTGGTTCCAACAGTTACACGGACAAATGTTGGCATCGCTGCCCACGTGCGCCCAATCGCGACGTTCTCCTTCAACATCGCCTGCTGGAATTCCCGGCCCGGCCGCTTCACATCGACCATGAACATGTTGCCCTGCGAACCAGGAACGATCTTGTAGCCATGCTTGGTCAGAAATTCGAGCGTCTCCGCGCGGATATCCGAATTGATCTTCTTCCGCAGCGGCACCAGATCCTTGTCCTGCAGGCTGGCGCGCGCACCCGCCGAGCTGGTGATCGAGATGCTCGCCAGGCTCCGGCTCGGTCCGCCCACGTTGTTGAACTTCATTAGCAGGTCAGGTCGTGCAACCGCAAAGCCCGCCCGCAGACCGGCCATGCCGTAGATCTTCGAGAACGTCCGCATCACAATGACGTCCTTGTCCTGCGCAACCAGATCGATGCACGAGTCATCGTTCGAGAAGTGGTGATAGGCCTCGTCGATGATGACGACCGACCCCGCAGGCTTGTTGTTCACCAGCCAGACGATATCTTCCTTCGGCGTCATCGTTCCGGTCGGATTGTTCGGATTCACGATGTAGTAAGCGCCGGGCGAGGGATGCGCCTTCAGCATGGCCTTCACGTCATGCGCGTACGTAGCGGTCAGCGGAACGGGGAACTTCGGGGCCTTCATCGTATCGGCCGCGCGCGGACCCTGCTCATAGCTCGGGTCGCCGTAGACCAGCGGCTTGTCCGGTCCAATGTTCGACATGAGTGCCAGATCGAGCGGCCCACCCGATCCGGGAAACAGCGCAGAGTACCCGCGCTTCAGGCCAAAAATTTCGTTGAAGACTGTCAGTGTCTTCATCGTCTCGTCGAAGTGATACCGACCTCCCAGCGGGGCAGTGGTACAGATCGCGTCCAGCGCGGACTTCGCCGGCCCAAGCGGGTTTTCATTCGAACTGATGATGACGGTGTCCGGCGAAAGCTGACGCATCTCGCCCATGTCCGACATGCCTCCCGCGCCGCGACGCCCGCCCTGCGCTGGAGCTGCGGCTGCACTCTGCACCGCGGCAAGCGCCGGAAACGAGGTAGCCGCTGCCGAGGCTGCCCCAAGAATGCGCATGAACGATCTGCGCGATACACCTGTGCTGATAGCGGAATTCATAAGTGGTTCTCCTCTACGTGAAACTTCGGTTGAGATGTAGGAATGCGATAACGCAACAACAGAAGGACAATACCGACTGAACCAGATACATATTCCCTGCCGGCGGATGAACTCACTCAGCAGCAACTATTTTTGGCGGAAACACGAATACAGACGAACCGGATGCGCGTTGAGTCTCAATGTAGCGCGAATTTCCTGCAAATGCCACGAAAATTTTTCTATCAGTCGCAAAAACCTTCTAAAGACGCGGTTTTTGTAGGTGCCTAAGATTCAGCCGCGTCAATGATGGCTGGATCTCACTGCAAAGACAGGAAATATCTTGTGTCGTTGTAAGCAGCATGAGATATTAATCAATCGAAAAGGAGGATGCCCGATGACAAGAAACACGCAAGCCCGCCAGTGCAATAACACGCGCCTGTTTCATTCGCCACGCAGCCGGGCAGCCTGCTTTCTCTTCAGCTAACCACAGCTGTTCCCACTCAAACTGAAGCGTTTCCATCTCCCGACGAGCCGCAGCCAGGGCAGGGAAGCGCACTCTTTCTCAATCGACCAACGCCACGGATATCGATGCCTCGTAGCATCGCGCTGCGTGCGGATGTCCGCTCTGGTCCATTCCTCCAGCATCGCTGGTTAGAAAGGTCTGTTATGGGCAGTATCTACATCAAGAACGGCACGCCGATCGGCGCAACGTCCTTGTGCACCACATGCACTCACGCGCATATCGTCGAGGGCTATCGTGACTCCGAAGCGATAGCGCTTTGTACCTATGCGTCCTACGACCAAGCCTTGTTTATCCCCTTCAAGGTCAAGTCGTGCTCCAACCACTACGACAAGGCCCGCCCCACCTGGGAGCAGATGGAAAAGCTCGCCTTGCCCGTCACTCCGAAGAACACCTACAAGACCGTAGGCTTCCTCACAACGGTCAAAGTCGAAAGTGATTCAGAAGAAGATGAGTCCACTAACGAATAACAACCGCTGGCCCGATCGTCGCATTTATCGGCGACCGGGCCGCTCGTTTACACCCACTCACCCTTACGCATCAACGGCTCCGCCGTACCATCAGCCGCGATGCCATCCACATCCATCTCGCCTGAACCGATCATCCAGTCCACATGGATCAGGCTCTCATTCGCTCCACGCGCCGCCAGCTCCGCCGCATTCATCTTCTCGCCGCCGATGATGCACGTAGAGTAAGCCTGCCCCAGCGCAATATGGCTCGCTGCATTCTCATCAAACAGCGTGTTCCAGAACAGCACCCCGCTCTGCGCAATTGGCGAACCATGCGGCACCAGCGCCACCTCACCCAGCCGTCGAGCACCATCATCGGTTGAGATCAGCCGGTTCAGAACATCCTCGCCGGCCGTAGCCTTGGCCTCGACGATCTTCCCACCCTCAAACCGCACCTCGATGTTTTCGATCAGCGTCCCCTGATGCGACAGCGGCTTCGAAGCTCGCACCGTCCCATCCACTCGGTCTTTATGCGGAGTCGTAAAGCACTCCTCGGTCGGAATATTAGGCTGACAATAAACTCCATTACCCGCCGTAGTACCCCCACCAGCCCACAGATGATCGTCCGCCAATCCAACCGTTAGATCCGTCACCGGATTCTTGAAGTGCAGTGCCGAATACCGCTTCGCATTCAACATATCCACGCGCTTCTTCAGCCGGTCCCCATGCCGCTGCCACTCCGCAACCGGATCATCCACATTCACACGAGACGCAACAAAGATCGCCTCCCACAGCTTAGCAACAGCAATATCTTCCGGCTCGCCCGGATACACCAGCTTCGCCCACTCCGGTGTCGCACACGCCACAATCGTCCAGTTGATCTCGTGACGCGTAATCAACTCCATCGCCGGCTTGCCCGCCTTCGAAGCCGCAACATTCGCCCGCGCCACCTTCGAAGGATCCTGCTTGGCCAGCAGCGCCGGATTCCCACCCGCAATCGCCAGCCGCGCCGCCCCGCTCTTGAACCCCGCCGCGATCCCATCCTGCAGCCATACGGGAGCAAAATCAAAGCTCGCATCGGGCCCATACTCATACCGAGCCAGCACACTCGGGTCATCGGAATAGAAGGTGGTCACAAGCAGAGCCCCAGCTTTATAAGCTTGCTCCGTAATCTTCCGCGCCAGCGGCAAAGCCTCCATCGGAGCCGACATGATCAGCTCCTGCCCAGCCCGCAGTCCAAGCCCAACCCGCACAGCAACCTCAGCCAGCCGATCTAGCTTTTCGTCCAACGTCAAATCAGTAAACTTCACAGCTTCCGCAACGCTCATCATCATCCTTCTTTCACTGCGACCAAACGCAACTACATCTGCGTATAAACATCCTGAAAGTCGTAGCAGCCGGTCCGTGTCGACAACCACTCCGCCGCCCGCACCGCACCCTCGGCAAACCCACGCCGCGAGTGAGCCTCATGCGTCAGCACCAGCTTGTCTGCTTTACTCTTTGCCTCAAGGACATGCGTCCCCGCGGCATCACCCAGCCGGTGCGCCGTAATCGGAACATCGTCCAATCCCGCCGAACGCTTCACCACATCCGCCAGGCTGATCGCTGTCCCCGAAGGCGAATCCAGCTTCGTCACATGATGCGTCTCCTCAATCGCAAACGAATACCCTGCACTCTTCAGCAGATCACTCATCTTCGCCGCAAGCTGAAACATCACCTGCACGCCGATGGAAAAGTTTGTCCCATATAACAGCCCGGCCTGCTTCCGTTCCGCCAGCTCTCGCGCATTCTGGAGCTTGTCGTACCAGCCCGTCGTGCCAACCACCATCTTCGCGCCGGTCGCCAGCACCGCCTTCATGTTCTGCACCACGGCCTCAGGAGCAGTGAAGTCGATCACCACGTCGAACCCCGCCACAAACGGAGGCGTCAGCGCCGACGCATGCGCATTCTCCTTCGCATCGAGCACATGTACGCTATGTCCACGCTCAGCCGCAACCTCGGCCACCAGTTTGCCAGTCTTACCCTGTCCCAGAACCAGTACCCGCATGCGTCCCTTTCCTAAGCCTTGCTCTCGACCGCTACACGAGCCGCGACATCAAACACCGTCTCATCCGGATTCGCAAAGAAGTACCCGTGCAGACTCCGCATCGCCTCCTCTACATCCTCCTCGTCGATCATGAAGCTCATGTTGATCTCGCTCGCCCCCTGCGAGATCATCCGCACATTCACATGGCTGATCGCCGAGAACACTTGCCCCGCAATACCGTTGTGCCCGCGAATATCCTCGCCCACCAGGCAGATCAGCGCCTTGTGGCCCTCCATCTTCACATCGGCAATCTTAGCCAGCTCTGCGCAGATCTCCGGCAGCCGCTCGTTCGAGTCGACTGTAAGCGAGATGCTCACCTCGCTGGTCGAGACCATATCGATCGCGCACTTGTACTTGTCGAACACATCGAACACGGCCTTCAGATACCCGTGCGACATCAGCATCCGGCTCGCCACAATATCGATGATCGTCAGCCGCTTCTTCGCCGCAATGCTCTTGAACGGGCTCTTGCACTTCGGCGCAACCGCCGTGATCTTCGTGCCCTCATTCTCTGCATTGCGCGAGTTCAGCACCCACACCGGAATGCTCTTCTGCACCGCCGGAAGAATCGTCGCCGGATGCAGCACCTTCGCTCCAAAGTAAGCAAGCTCCGCCGCCTCTTCAAAGCTGATCGTCTTCACCCGCAGCGCATCCGGGCAGATCCGCGGATCGGTCGTCATAATCCCGTTGACGTCCGTCCAGATCTCAATCGCACCGGCATGCAGTCCGCCGCCCACCAGAGCCGCCGTATAGTCACTGCCGCCACGCCCCAGCGTCGTCGTAATCCCCTCGACATTCGAGCCGATAAACCCGCCCATCACCGGAGTCTTCCCAGCGATAATCAGCGGCAACACCAGCTCCGTCAGCTTCTTCTCAATCTCATCCTCAAGCGGAGCCGCCTTGCCATAGTTACTGTCCGTGATGATGCACGTACGCGCATCCACATGAGCACCATTCAACCCACGCTGCTCAAAAGCCTCCGCCACAATCCTGCTCGAAAGCCGCTCGCCGAAGCTCACCACCAGGTCGTTTGTCCGTGGAGTCAGCTCACCCACCGCAGCAATCCCTCGCAGCAAATCATCCAGCGCATCGAACTCCACGTTCAACGCAGGCTGTATCGCGACAAACCGCCCATTCTCCAGCAGCTCCGCCGCCGTATCGATATGCCGGTGCCGCAGCCTTGCGCTGATCGCCAGAGCGCCAGCCTTATCGCCCCGTCCCGCCGCACTCGCAGCAGCCAGCAGCTGATCCGTCACCTTAGCCATGGCCGAGACCACAACCACAGCGTCCAGCCCGCGCTTCCTGCGTCCACCCACAATCGCCGCGGTCCGTTCGATCGCCTTCGCATCCTCGACCGACGTCCCGCCGAACTTCATCACCACCAGTTGTTCGCGCACTGTACTCAAGCCGTCACCGCCGCAATCTCAGGCTGTGCCGCATTTACGTTCAGCTTATCCAGCTTGCCTAACAGAGCCAGCACCTCAGCATTCAGCAAAGCTGCACCAGCCGCACCACGAATCGTATTGTGCGAGAGCACCACGAACTTCCAGTCCAGCAACGAGCACTCACGCAGCCGTCCAACCGTCGCAGCCATACCACGTCCACGCATTCGATCCAGGCGAGGTTGCGGACGATCCACCGCAGAATCAAACTCCACCGGCTGATCCGGAGCCGTCGGCAGGTGCTGATCCTGCACAAAGCGGCGCAGCGGAGCAAACTCACTCCACGCCGCCAGAATCTCCTCCCGCGTGGCCTTCCGCTTGAACTTGATGCTCACGCACTCTGTGTGCCCGTCCTCGACCGCCACGCGGTTGCAGTGCGCGCTCACCTTCGCATCCAGCAGCTCAATCCGATTGCCATCCAGTCGGCCCAGCAGCTTGCCGACCTCCTCCTGCAGCTTCTCTTCTTCATTCTTGATGAAGGGAACGACGTTGCCCAAAATATCCAGCGAAGCCACGCCCGGATACCCCGCGCCGCTAATTGCCTGCATCGTGCTCACAAACAGGCTCTCAATCCCAAACCTCTCTTCCAGAGGCTTCAGCGCCAGCACCAGCCCAATCGCGCTGCAGTTCGGATTCGTGACGATGTACCCACCCTTGCCGCCATTAGCCTTCCGCCAAACCTGCGTCTCGATCAGGTCAAGATGGTCAGCGTTCACCTC
Source organism: uncultured Acidobacteriaceae bacterium (assembly GCA_963738855.1). Lineage (GTDB taxonomy): Bacteria > Acidobacteriota > Terriglobia > Terriglobales > Acidobacteriaceae > Edaphobacter. The sequence goes on from CAVTYC010000003.1 coordinate 19,798, forward strand.
CGGCACCACCAGCGGCACATCAGCCACCATCCGGAACGCGCTCGAGTTCGAGATCACCGCGCACCCAGCCGCCGCAAACTTCGGCTCCAGATCCCGAGCAATGTCAGCATCGAGCGCGGCAAAGATAATCTTCGGTAGCTCGCCCTCGCACAACTCCGGAACATTCGGCTGCACCGTCATCGCGGCGATCTTTTTCGGCAGTGGCGTATCCAGCTTCCACCGGCACGCCTCGCCGAATGTTTTGCCCGCACTGCGATCGCTCGCCGCAAGCCACGCAATCTCAAACCACGGGTGATTGCTCAACAACTGAATAAATCGCTGCCCGACCATTCCGGTCGCGCCAAGGATCCCAACTTTGCGCCGTTCCATAGTCTTTAAGAATAACGCGGTCTATTCCTTAACGTCACCGTCGCCACCACAAACAAGGCATTTTTGACACAAATGCCTCGCAATCTGTGTCCTCGGTGGAGATCGGTATCAGGCCTCCACGGGCCAGGCTTAGTGACTCACCCGCCGCCGCATCTGATGCCCCCCGCCGCTCCAGACACAGATCGCCACAAACAGGTGGATAAGAAACCACAAACTTATGCCCTGATCGAGATAAATCAGGTACATCACCAGCGCCCGCGGCAGCAGGATTGCAACCAGCAGAGGAAGCAGTCCATGGGGATGGAAGGGAATCAGCACACCCTGAAACCACGCCACAAGCAGCGCGATCCTGGGCAGAAACAGCGAAAAGACCAGAAACCATAAAGGAAGCCGGTGAATCACCAGAGCCAGGCTGAAACTGTGTTCCTCAACCTGCTGCAACATCGCTGCACCAGCCAGAACCGCCGTCATCATCATCCGTGCTCTCCTTTATTTCATCGAGTAAGTAAAGTCCGCCTTCTCCGTCCCCTTCGGTGCAACCGTCACCGTCATCGTCTGCTCGCCCATCTTCTCGTGGACAGCCGCCAGTGTATACGTTCCTGCCGGCAGACCCTTAATCTCGAACCGCCCCTCCCCATCCGTCACCGTAAAAAAAGGTGTAGCCGACACATTGATGAACGCATTCATCCACGGATGGTTATTGCATCGCACCGGCATCATCACCTCAGGCTGATCGAACCGCTTCTGTTGCGGAGCCCCCTTGGCCCCCTGCGACACATCGGTAGTCTCGTTTCCTGCCACCGCCGGCATCGTATGCACGTTATGCATCGTCGCATCCGAGTTCCTGAACTCCACCGTTCCCCCACGCATCAACGCAATAACATGCGGCGTATACCGGCACCCCACCTGATCCATCACCACCGGCTCAGCCGAACGCATCGGAGCCGCCATCGCCGCCGCTGGCCCATCCTTCACATACACATACACATTCGCCAGCTTGCCCTCATGCACCACAAACTGTTCGGCAAAGTTCTCCCCACCCAACATCGAGCACACCGGATCCATGCTCATATCAATCTTCAGCCGCTGCGGAGCCTTCCCCGCAAAGTGCACCGCCCCACTCACCGTACCCAGCGTAGCTGGATCAAGTGCAGAAGCCGCAGGCGTCACAGGCTCCGTTCTCCTGGCCTCGTCGCCAATCGGCTTAGCCTGTCGAACAGCATCACTCGGCTTGCACCCCGCCAGCCCGGCCAAAGCCGCACCCATCACCAGCCAACCACACATCCTTCTCATGCAATCCACTCCTAAACTACTCGACTAGATCCGTCTTTCGACCACCTGCAAAGCATCGGCCCTATAGCAATGGGCCTGCAGCAATGCCTGTAGCAATGGCGCTGAAGCAAGTGGCCCGTTTTGAAGGGGCGCGGCTTTAGCCGCGCCATAAACCTACCTCTACAACGTGGCTTTAGCCACTGAGGGAATCTTCCCCTACAACTGACTTGCCAATACTCGATCTAAGCCCCAGCCGCGACCGGAGTCTCCATCGCCTTCAGCACAGCATCTGCAAAGGCCTTCGTCCCGCTCGTGCCGCCAACATCCTTCGTCAGCACCTTGCCCTCGCGATACACCTGCTCCAGCCCGGCCTGCACCCGCTCCGCAGTCTCCGGTTCATTGATGTGGTGCAGCATCAGCACCGCGCTCTGCAACAGCGCAGTCGGGTTCGCCATGTCCTTCCCCGCGATATCCGGAGCTGACCCATGCACCGCCTCAAAGATCGCGCACTCCGTCCCCAGATTCGCGCCCGGAACCAGTCCCAGCCCACCCACAAACGCACTGCAAAGATCGCTCAGGATGTCCCCGTACAGATTCTCCGTCAGCAGAACGTCGTACTGGTACGGATTCATCACCAACTGCATGCAAGCGTTATCGACGATGTGCTCCTGGTAGCTCACCTCCGGAAACCCTAGCGACACATCCCGGCAGCAGCGCAGAAACAGCCCATCGGACAGCTTCATAATGTTCGCCTTATGGATCGCGTGCATCTTCTTCCGCCCATGCTTCCGCGCATAGTCGAACGCAAACTTCGCAATCCGCGTCGAACCCTTCTCCGTAATGATCTTCAGCGCCTGCACCACGCCCGGAACCACCTCATGCTCGAGTCCCGCATACAGGTCTTCCATGTTCTCGCGCACGATAATCAGATCGACATCCGGATACTTCGTCTTCAACCCCGGCAGATTCTTCACCGGCCGGAAGTTCGCAAACAGCTCAAACTTCTTCCGCAGCGTCACATTGATCGACGCAAACCCACCGCCCACCGGAGTCGTCACCGGCCCCTTCAGCGCCACGCGGTTCTCTTCAATCGACTCGTACAGCTCCTGCGGAATGTACTCACGCGTCTTCTCGAAGGCCTCCGCGCCCGCCAGATGCCGGTGCCACTCAAACCGCACACCCGTCGCCGCGCCCGCAGCCTCCAGGATGCTCACCACCGCGCTCGAAACCTCCGGCCCAATGCCATCGCCGGGAATCAACGTAATCTTGTGCGTCTTCATCGTCATCCTGTCTTTCTTTACTTTCTCTTCCTGTGATCTTTTCCGCTCAGCAGTTCTTCCAACTCCTGCTTGAACTCCCGCACGTCCTTGAAGTCCCGGTACACACTGGCAAACCGAATATAAGCCACCGTGTCGATATCCTTCAGCCGAGCCATAATCAGCTCGCCCACCTCACTGGTCGACCGCTCCCGCTCCGGCGAATCCACCACATACGCCTCGGTCTCATCGACGATCTGCTCCAGCTTCAGCGCCGACACCGGCCGCTTCTCGCAGGCATGCAGCAGCCCGCTCAGCACCTTCTGCCGGTCGAACTTCTCCCGCCGCCCGTCTTTCTTGACCACCATGTACGGAATCTCATCGATCCGCTCATACGTCGTAAAGCGCTTGTTGCACCCTTCGCACTCACGGCGTCGGCGAATAGAATCCGCCTCTTTGCTCTCGCGCGAATCAACTACTCGATCCTGGGCAAATCCACAGTAAGGACACTTCATCGGAATACTTCGATTCTAGCAGTGCAACGAACAACAACGGCGACCGCGGAGAAACGCGGATGAGAACGGATAAAGCAAAATCACAAAAGTAACGAATCGTGCTTTTGCCTTTATCCGTATTTTTGTCTTTTCATCCGTGCCAATCCGCGTTCATCCGTGGTCGGCTTCAACCACAGCATGCCCTGCGGCCTCACTCTCGCTCGCAACCTTCTTCAAACTCACATGCTCCACCCGAGCATAGATAAGTCCCGTAGGAATGATGCAAAGGAACGTCACCACCAGCAGGACCGCTCCACACGCCGTAGCCGCTTCAACCGGAGCCCCATACAGCGTATGCATCGCCGCCGCCGTCACCGCAATCTGCGTGAACCACCCAATAATCGGCAGCTGCAACAGCGAACCACCAATACTAGCCGCCATCAACAGCATCGCCCGCGAAAACGTCAGCCCAGCCAGCTCCGGAGTCTGCACAAACGCATGCGCGGTCTGCAGGTATGCCATCCCGATCATCCCCCACATCACCAGCGAGATCGCCGTCACCACCCCAAACTCCCGCGCCGACTCGATCGCATTTAGCCCATCGCGAAATCCCTCAATCTTCGCAGCAACGCTCTCCGCTAATCCCTTCGACAACACTCCCAGCACAGTCCGCGCAAACCCGGCCACCACACCACCCGCAACCCGAATCACCCCAGCAAACACCGCAATCGCCAGCGTAGCCGCCAGACTCAGCACCCCCGCCCGCACAAACACGTCGTGGTGAGGCAAATCCCTCGGAGTAAACGCCAGCGCAGTCGAAAAGATCAGCGCCGCCGCCCCCAGATCAAACATCCGCTCAATCGTATACACCGCCACCTGCGAACTCAGCGGCAGTCCCGTCCGCCGAGCCACCAGATAAGGCCGAGTCAAATCCGCCAGCCGCCCAAACAAAGCCACAGCCGTAAACCCGATAAACTGCGACCCCAGCAGCGACACCGCATCCACCTTCTTCGTCGGCGAAACAAACACGCTCCACCGCACCGCCCGCAAAAAGTACGTCACGTAGATCAGCGCAATTGCAAAGACAATATGCACCGGGCTCGCATGACGAAGCTGCTGCCAGAACATCGCCCAATCGAACTGCACCTTATACCGGAACACATACACAATCGCCACAAGCGCCAAAATGGCGACAACCCACAGCACACCACTCTTCTTATTCATCGTTATCTCTCATCGTCAAAGCGAGAATCAGCGGCGAGCCCGCCCTCATCCTACTCGGCCCGCGCGACCTGAGCCATCTGCTTACGCCGGTTGAACTCCCGGATCACCCGTGCCACATAAGCCCGCGTCTCCCTGTAAGGAGGCATCCCATGATACTTATCCACCGCTCCCGGCCCCGCGTTATAAGCCGCCAGCGCCAGCGCAAGATTATCGTGATACCGCGTCAGCAACGAATCCAGATAAGCCGTCCCACCGGCAATATTCTCCTCCGGCCGAAACGCATCATGAACCCCAAGCTCGCCCGCGGTCCCCGGCATCAACTGCATCAAACCCTTGGCGCCCGTCCGCGAAACCGCCCGTACCTGCCCGCCGCTCTCAGCCCGAACCACGCTAGCCAGCAGATCTGTATCGATGTTGTGCTCCCCACCCGCATGGGCCAGCATCTCCCGCATCTCTGCCTTCGTCAGCGCAGGAACTGAAGCCGAAACAGCCCCCGCAGCCTTCTCAGCTACGGCCACATCGTCAGGAACTTGCGGTAGATCCGCGATCGTCTCCACCCGAACCACCGCATCCCCAGCAACATCCATGTAGTTCGCGTCCGGATTCTTCCCCACAAAGTAAAGCCGGATCTTATCTCCTACCACCTCACGCCGCACGCAATCCAGCTCAAACCCATTCTTCAGAGTCACATGCTCGGCTGCACGCGCCACAGGACACACCGCCAGCGCCAGCAACATCACCGAACTAAACCGAATTGCCACCTTCAAAGCCTACCACCGCTGCCACTCATCGCGACTCCCACTATCGAGCCACCTGCAAAACCCCGGCAAAGCTCCCGCCGAGCGCGGCCTCCACCACCTCAGCCACTCCATCCTCATCATGCCGCTTACCCACCGCCCACCCACGCCCCGCAGCCATCTCCTTCAAATCCTCCGGAGCATTCCCCATCAGCACCGCCCGCCCCGCAACTTCCAGCATCGATACATCGTTCCAGTTATCCCCAATAGCCACAATCTCTTCGACCTTCACGCCCCTATCCGCCGCCACCCGCAGCAGCGCCGACCCCTTGCTACACCCCGCAGGCAGAATGTCCACAATGCTCAAATCCCGCACCGGATACTCCGTTCTGTGCAGCGCCACCTCAACCCCTGCAGCCCACTCCTGAGGCCCCAGTCCCACAGCCGAAACCCCCGGATGCTCCAGCAGTCTCGCCTCCGCCCGCCGCATCCGCTCCACTCTCCCGCAAAGCATCATCTGGATCGGATCATCCCCGTCCAGCGCCCGCTCAATCGGAACCACATGCGCAATGTAAGGCTCATTCGCCACCATCCACTTGCCGATGCTCTCGTTCAGCTCCGCCAACTCCTCCACCACCAACGCGCCCCGAGTATCCTCTCCGTCCGATCCCACTCTGTCGAACGTCATCACCAGCGAGTTCCTGAACTCCTCCACATGCCCACAAAGCCACCGAGCCGTAGCCGTCGGCAGAAACGTCCGCTCCAGCAACCGCGCACCAATCGTCCGCACCACCGTCCCATTCGAGCTGATCAGAGCATTTTCCTCTCCCAGCCCCAATCCCCGCAGCTGCCGCATCGCGTAGCAGTGCCGCCGCCCCGTAGCGACGACCACCTCCACCCCCGCCGCCTCAGCCGCCTTCAGCGCCGCCAGATTCCGAGCGCTCACCTGCCCATCAGCCCCCAGCAAAGTCCCATCCATATCCACCGCAATCATCCGCACAGAACAAATCCTCACCTTCCATTCTCTCAGCTTTTGCCTCTGCCTTTTTGTTTGTCATCCCCGCAGGGGATCTGCTTCTGTCGTTGCTTTTGCCGTTGTCGTTGCTTTTGCCGTTGTCGTTGCTTTTGCCGTTGTCGTTGCTTTTGCCGTTGTCGTTGCTTTTGCCGTTGTCGTTGCTTTTGCTTTTGCCGTTGTCGTTGCTTTTGCTTTTCTTGCTTGTCATCCCGTAGGGATCTGCTTCTGTCGTTGCCGTTGCTTGTTCTCTCATCCCAACCGAAAAACTGTCATTTCGACCGGAGGCGGCGCACTTTGCCGCCGCAGCGGAGAAACCCGCTTCTCTACCTCACCCCCTCCAAGCCAATAAAGCCCACCTCTTTAGTACGATGGAACTCATGCCCTCCATCGCATACCTCGAGTGCTCTCGCTGCCACCACCACGTCTCCGCCGACACCCCGCAAACCCTCTGCCCCCTCTGCGCGGGCTCCCTCTACGTCCGCTACGACATGGACAAGCTCAAGCAAACCGCCAAGTGTGAAGCCCCCGCCCAAAAGGCCGCAGCATCCGCAACCAGCCTGGGCATGTGGCGCTACGCCGACGTCCTCCCCGACGTAACCCCGGTCACCCTCGGCGAAGGCTGGACACCCATGCTCCACAGCAAGCGTTACCCCGGCCTCTACATCAAAGAAGAAGGTGCAAACCCTACCGGCACCTTCAAGGCCCGCGGCCTTGGCCTCGCCGTCACTATGGCGAAGCACTACGGCCTCCAACACCTCGCCGTCCCCTCTGCAGGCAATGCCGCCGGAGCACTCGCAGCCTACGCCGCTGCCGCCGATATCAAAGCCCACATCTTCATGCCCCAGGACGTCCCCTTCGCCAACTACCTCGAAGGCATCATCTACGGAGCCGAGGTCACCATGGTCGACGGTCTCATCTCCGACTGCGCCCGCATGGTCGGCGAAAACATCAAGGCCCAGCGCGAAGCCAACACCCCCGCCGAACAAATCTGGTTCGACATCTCCACCCTCAAAGAACCCTTCCGCGTCGAAGGCAAAAAGACCATGGGCTACGAACTCGTCGAGCAGCTAGGCTGGACCTACCCCGACGCCGTCTTCTACCCCACCGGCGGAGGCGTAGGCCTCATCGGCATGTGGAAGGCCTTCGAAGAGATGGAAGCCCTGGGCTGGGTCACCGGAAAGCGCCCCAAGATGTACGCCCTTCAAGCCTCAGGCTGCGCCCCCATCTCGACTGCCTTCAATCAGCACAAGTCCGTCAGCGAATTCTTCCAGAACGCCGCCACCTTCGCCGCCGGACTCCGCGTCCCCAAGCCCTACGGCGACGCCATCATCCTCGACATCCTCGCGCAATCCGGCGGCAAAGCCATCTCCTCGCCCGACGAAGCCATCCTCACCAGCATCCTCGACTGGGCCAAACACGAAGGCCTCTTCCTCTCCCCCGAAGGAGCCGCCGCCACCGCCGCCTACGACCAGCTCATCGCCAGCGGAGACCTCGAGCCCACCGACCGCGTAGTCCTCTTCAACACCGGCGCCGGCCTCAAATACACCGACATGACCGCCGAAGCCATGCACCTCCGTCGCCCCGGCACACTCCCCACCAGCCTCCCCGTAGGAGGCATCATCACTCCGCAATAGCCAATTCAGGGTAGTGAGCTAATTTTGAACTTCGGGGCACCTAAGTTGCCGATAACGCCGTTTTGCTGGAAAAGCGCAAGGTATCCTGTCCACCATGCGGAACCGAGACGATGTCTCTAACGTGAACGGCTACAGACAGCCCCACCGGACAGTTTCGATTGGGGTTGAATGCGCTGACACATGCGAATCCCGTCGCAGTCTTGGAATCGCACAAGAAAAAAGAGGAGACCTTTTCATGAGTTACTCGCACGCGAGACTACACATGGCGTTAATCGTTGGCGTGATCGCAATTGGGCTCGCGCTAATGGAGACGTTATCTGGAGAAGCATTGGAGGGCTATGGTCAGCGGGCATCTCGTAGCGAAGAACCAGACAGATTTTGGAAGGCGGTCGCAATACATTACCTGTGTGGTGTTGCGGGAGTTGGATACTATTTGTATGAGAGTTTCTTGACCTAATGAAATCCATTTGTGGCGCAGTTCGGACGGAGGATCAGCCACGCCTCGATCTAGGCTCTGAGTCGGGTTCCTGAAAAGTCGGGTTTCTATGAGCAGGTCATGTTCGTCAAGGGTTTCTTTCTGGTTTCTCTTCATAGGGCTTTTGTTTCTGTTTTTGTTGTGACGCATGTTGTTCTCCACCATGTTTCTATTCGCACTTTGAGTGAGCCGCTGTGGCTCTGTGCCGGTTGGGGTTCAGTAGAGAATTCGATGCTGCCAGTTTTCGGTCGGCCTCGTTCAGGGCCCAACCCGACACGCAGTCATCGGAACACGGGGTCGTCGCAACAAGTAACATGATCTCCTTCCTCAGGCTGCTACGGCATGGAACGGGACGTATGGCTCCTGGGTGATCCAGATGCGATGGAGCAGTATCGCCAGCTTGCGAGCAACGGCAACGATGGCACGATTTCGAGTCTGCTTGCCTCCGCGTGAGGCCAGATGAAGGCCCCACTGTCGTAAGCCCGAATCCTTTCCATGCGGCCCAAGCACGTGGTTGGCACACTCGACCAGCAGGCTACGGAGATAGATGTTGCCAGCCTTGGTGATTCCAAGTTTCGGATCTCGGTCGCCAGACTGGCTGCGTCTTGGCCGCAGGCCCAGGTAGCAGCCAACATCGCGACTTCGTTGGAACCGTTCCTTGCTCCCCAACGTCAGGACATACGTCAGTGCTGTGAGCTGGCCGACACCGTAGACCTTGATCAGCGCTTGCGTCTCCGGATACTCCGCCTCAGTGAGGCGCTTGATGGCGCGATCGTAATGCTTGATCTTCACCGTCATCTCCGCAATCTGTTCGAGCACCGGGCCAAGCGCCAGAGCCAGACCTGGCGGCAGCACGGCCACGCATCGCTTCGCGAAGCAGAGCGTGGACGAGGCTGGCAGACGATAGCCGCAAGGCTTCGCCAACCCGCGCACCGCGTTCACCGCCGCCGTCCGCAGACGAACGATCAGGTTGCGGGCACGAATCAGGGTGAGAGCTTCCTGTTGAGCGACCGTGCGATGGGCAATCGGACGTAGAATCTTCGGGTCCAGCCGCGCGTATCGAGCCAGCTTCTCCGCATCCACCTGGTCGCTTTTCCGATCGCTGTGAGAGATCGCCCGCAGCTCGCGCACGTTGGCGACGATCACATGGTGACCCAGCTCCTGAAGTTGCTCGCTGATCCAGATCGAGTGTGTTCCCGCTTCCATCGCTATCCGCACCGGAGGCAGATCGGTAAACCATGTCTCGACTCCCGATGGACTGGTACGAAACCGGCCTCGATCAACAACTTCCCCGTCTTCGTTGAGCGTGCAGTAATGGCTCCAGACATCCCCAAGATCGATCCCGATCGTCATCCCGACCTTGGAGTCTCTGCGTGGTACTTCCGCGATGAGGTGCTGCTTAGGTTTTTTCATGGGCATAGTCTCTCTCTTCTCGGAGTGACCTGCTCATGCCATTTTTCGGCAACTTCAGTCGTTCGCTCTAAATTGACCCACCAGCCGATTCCGAGGAGGGGATCGCTTTCAACGAGACGGAACATATAATGGCGCAGCAGGCAGAAGCATCTCTGAGGATCCACTCCGATGAAGCGATCAACAAGCCCCGCGCCCGTATCTTCCGACCGTAGGCGATTCCTAAAGTCCGGCGGAGCCGTTGCGGCCGGTCTGCTCACTCAGGCCGCGATTCCGCAGCAATCTTCAGGCTCCACGCTCCCGGCCATGCCTGCGAATCCAAAAACTCTAGCCGCGATGCCCACCCGCAACCTCGGAAAGACCGGCTACAAAGTCGGCATCTTCTCTCTCGGTGGACAGGCCGCGCTCGAAAAAGCCAACAACTTCGACAACGCCGTCCCCATCATCGAGCGAGCTCTCGACCTCGGCGTCAACTACATCGACACCTCCTCCATCTACGGAGGCCCCGACCGCTGGAGCGAGCAGTACGTAGGCCAGGTCATGAAGACACGCCGCAACGAAGCCTTCATCGCCACCAAGACCAAGGAGCGCACCCGCGAAGCCTCCCTCCGCATGATCGAAAAGTCCCTCAAGCTCCTCAACACCGACCACGTCGACCTCTGGCAGCTCCACGACGTCGGCCTCCCCGAGGACGTCAACGCCATCTTCGCCAAGGGCGGCGCCATGGAGGCCCTCATCGAGATGCACGACCAGAAAGTCGTCCGCTTCCTCGGCGTCACCGGCCACTACCGCCCCGAAGCCCTCATCGACGCCGTCAACCGCCACCCCTTCGACACCATCCTCATGGCCCTCAACGCCGCCGACACCCACATCCACAGCTTCACCGACCAGCTCCTTCCCCTCGTCGTCGAAAAGCAGATGGGCATCATCGGCATGAAGGTCCCTGCCCGCGGCCGTCTCCTCTCCACCTGGACGCCCCCGTCCCTCGAACAACAGCAGCACTCCTGGGAAGGCTCCGCAATCGCCACACGCTCGGGTGTCATGAACATGCGCGAGGCCATGCGCTTCACCCTCTCGCACCCCGTCAGCACCGTCATCATCGGCTGCGACAACATCGCCCAGCTCGAAGAGAACGTGCAGATCGCCCGCGAATTCACGCCCCTCTCGCAAACCCAGATGGCCACCCTCAACGACCTCGCCGCCCCCGTAGCAAAACAATCCCTCTTCTTCCGTTTCACCGACCGCACCAAAGGCTAAGGACCGCGTCTAACAGCAACAACTGCGTCAAAAATTCCTCGCCGCCCGAGTAAGGAGTTCCGTGATCTGCAACCAGACCTGCAAGCAGCCCCGCAGACTCTCCGCCATAGCCGTCCTCTGCCTCGTCTCATTCCTCACCGCCCACGCACAAGACTCCACCGCCCGCATGCAGCAGATAATCCAGGCCTCCGTGGACAACAAGACCTTCATGGGCACAGTCCTCGTCGTCAAAGACGGCAAGACCCTCATCAACCAGGGCTACGGCTCAGCCGACCTCGAGTGGAACATCCCCAACACTCCATCCGCAAAGTTCCGCCTCGGCTCGCTCACCAAGCAGTTCACCGCCGCCAGCATCCTCCTGCTCGAAGAGCGCGGCAAGCTCAAAGTCGAAGATCCCATCAGCAAGTACATGCCCGACGCCCCCGCCGCCTGGTCGAACATCACCATCTACAACGTCCTCACCCACACCTCCGGCATCCCCAGCTTCACCGGCTTCCCCGACTACGCCACCACCGAGTGGAAGGACACCACCCCCACCGAGCTCGTCGCCCGCTTCCGCGATAAGCCCCTCGACTTCGAGCCCGGCGCCAAGTTCAGCTACAGCAACTCCGGCTACGTCCTCCTCGGCTATCTCATCGAAAAAATCTCCGGCCAGACCTACGCCGACTTCGTCCAGCAGAACATCTTCACGCCACTCAACATGACCGACACCGGCATCGACAGCAACGCCGCCATCATCCCGCAGCGTGCCCAGGGCTACACCCCCTCCAAACAGGGCATCCATCACTCCGGCTACATCAGCATGACCATCCCTCTCTCCGCTGGTGCCATCTACTCCACCACCGGCGACCTCCTCAAGTGGGAACAAGCCCTCTACGGCGGCAAACTCCTCACTCCCGCGTCGCTCACCAAAATGACCACGCCGTTCAAATCCGACTACGCCTTCGGCCTCTCCGTCCGCACCGTCGACGGCCACAAACTCATCACCCACAACGGCGGCATCGAAGGCTTCAACACCTCGCTCAACTATTACCCTGACGACAAACTCGTCGTCATCGTCCTCGGCAACCTCAACGGCGGAGCGCCCGACCAGATCGCCAATAACCTGGGCAAAGTGGCATTAGGTCAAACCGTAACCCTCCCCTCTGAACGCAAAGAAGTCTCGGTCTCCCCAACCATCCTCGCCGACTACGCCGGGACCTATCAGATGAGCCCCACCCTCAACAACGTCATCAGCGTCAAAGACGGACACCTCACGACCAAACTCGGCAATCAACCCGCAATCGATCTCTTCGCCGAGTCCGAAACCAAATTCTTCCTCAAACTCGTCGACGCTCAGATCGAATTCTTCCGCGACCCCACCACCCACGCCGTTACCCACCTCACCATCTATCAAAACGGCACAACCCACGACGCCAAAAAACAGTGAAGCGGCTTACCGAATCCGGGCCCCCACTTATCTGGCCGGAAGACCGCGCACTCAAACTTCACAGTCTGACGTCATCCCCGCCACTCGTCACAAAAATCACCATCAACCCCTCAATGGGCGGTCACATAGCCAACCCCACGCTTTACCCTCCTCTAAAACCCTCGAAAGGAGCAACAAGACCATGAAGCTTCGCACCTACCTCAACTACGGCGGCAACTGCGCCCAGGCCTTCCGTTTTTACGAACAGCATCTCGGCGGAAAGATCAACGCCATGATGACCCACGGCGAAATGCCCGCTGCGAGCGCCCCCCCAGCCGAATGGAAAGATGCCATCCTCCACGCCAGCATCACCATCGGCGGCACCGAACTCATGGCAAGCGACATCCCGCCCAAGCAGTTCGAGCCCATGCGCAGCGCCTATCTCTCCCTCCACGCCGACAGCAACGACGAGGCCGAGCGAATCCACGCCCTGCTCTCCGACGGTGGCGAAATCTTCATGCCCATGCAGGAGACCTTCTTCGCCCACCGCTTCAGCATGCTCCGCGACAAGTTCGGCACATCCTGGATGATCATCCACGAGCGCCCCGCACCCAGCGCCTGAAACCTGGACCCATCAGTCGGTCAAAAACCTGTCAACCCCCGGAACATCAAATACCCGCGCCAATCAAAGAGATTCGCGTGGCATAGTAATTTCCCCCAACTCGCTATAATAGAAACAGAGATAGAAAAAGCCCCGGCCATCCACCGGGGCTATCTTATTTACAATCAATACTTTGCAAGTAAAATATCTAAAATCAATACTTTACGGGTAAAGTGCAAAGCTAAACCATTTGATACCAGGACTTTAGGACCAAAACAGGGGGGAGGGGGTAGCACAGCCAGTCATGTCGATCCGCCAGCAAATCCGTCCCGTCCTCACCCTCGCACTCCCGCTCATCCTCGCCGAACTCGGCTGGATGGCGATGGGCATTGTGGACACCATGATGGTCGGACACATGGCTAACCCGGCGATCAACATCGCCGCCGCAGCCCTCGGACAAGTCCTCTACAACACCCTCGGCTTCGGCATCGCGGGCATCCTCCTCAGCCTCGACACCTACCTCTCCCAGTCCCACGGAGCAGGTCGCTTCGACGAAGCCAACCGCTGGCTCCTTCACGGTCTGGTCCTCGCTGCCATCCTCGCCGCCATCTTCATGGGTATCGTGGCCCTCGCTCCCCTCGCCATGATCCGCCTGCCCATCGACCATCAGGTCCTCGTGGGAGCCATCTCCTTCCTCCGAGCACTCAACTGGGGAAGTCCCGTTCTCTTCCTCTACTTCACTCTCCGCCGCTACCTCCAGGCCTTCAACCACGTCCGTCCCATCGCCGTAGCCCTCGTCACCGCGAACCTCTGCAACGTCGTCGGCAACTGGCTCCTCATCTACGGCCACAGTTGGGGCCCCATCCACATCCCGGCCTTGGGTGTCACCGGAGCAGGCTTGGCCACCTCCATGTCCCGAGCCTATCTCGCGCTGTTCGTCGCCCTAACCGTTTGGCGCGTCGAGCACAAGCACAACTACGGCCTACGCTCCATGCTCCGCCACATCGAGAGCACCCGCCTCACCCGCCTAGCTCTCCTCGGAGCACCCGCCGGAGGCCAGATCTTCGTAGAAATCGCCATCTTCGCCGCGGTCACCTTCCTCATTGGAACCATGGGCCCGCTCCCGCTCTCCGGCCACGAGATCGCCCTCAACTGCGCTGCCTTCACCTTCATGGTGCCCTTCGCCATCTCCGCCGCCGCAGCCGTCCGCGTAGGCCAGGCCATCGGCCGCAAGGCCCCGCACGAAGCCGCCGCCGCAGGCTGGACCGCCATCCTTCTCGGAGCAGCCTGCATGGCCACCTTCTCGATCATCCTTCTCCTCTTCGCCCACTCCATCGCCCGAGCCTTCACACCCGACTCCGCCGTCATCGCCGCGACCGTCCCCCTGCTCTTCGTCGCCGCCGCCTTCCAGTTCTTCGACGGCCTCCAGATCACCGCCACCGGGGCCCTCCGCGGAGCAGGCAATACCCACGCCGGACTCATCGTCCAGATCATCGGCTTCTGGATCATCGGCCTCCCAATCGGCTACCTGCTAGGCTTCCGCCTCCACCACGGAGCGGTCGGCCTATGGCTGGGCCTCTGTGTGGGCCTCATGGTAGCCGGCACCGCCCTCACCACCGTCTGGCATCGCACCACGCGAAAACTGAAAGCGACGCCGCAGTCAGTTCAAGTCGACACAACAGGCTCCAAAATCGTCGATCAGTAAAGAAGTGGTCTGTCGTCCCTGCCGTCGCCGTTGCATTTCCTGCTTGTCATCCCCGCAGGGGACCTGCTTCTGTTGTTGCATTTGTCGTTGTCGTTGCTAGTCATTCTGACTCCGAGCGCTCCCGAAGGGAAAGAACCCCACATTTTGTTTGTGCCGCTACGAAGCAAATGCGGTGCACGCAGAAGCTGTTGCTCAGCATCTGCTTTTGCCTGTTTTTGATCGGTGTCATCGGTGTAAATCGGTGTTAAGTCTCAGCTCCAGTTAGTCCTTCGTCAACCGATACATCAACACCGCCATCCGCTTAGCCTGCCGAGGAATCGAGTCCAGATAAACCGTCTCCCCCTCCGCATGCGCCCCATCACCCATCGCACCCGTCCCCACCAACCCCGGAACATACGGAGCGACAAACGCAATATCCCCCGCGCCACCCAGCATAGGATCCATAATCTCCTCCTGCGGCAGCCCCAGCGCCGTATTCACCTCATTTAACTGCTTCACCAGTGCCCGGCTCCCCTCCGACTCCGCCATAGCCGGATACGCCTCCTGAAACGTAATCGTCGCCCCGGTCTTCGGCAGATGATCGGCAACAATCGCCCGCATCTTCGCCTCCACGCGCTCAGTCTGCTCGTTGCTCAACGTGCGAATATCCCCGCTCGCCAGAGCAACCGGAGGAATCACGTTCGTCTTCCCCGTAATCGTTCCGCCCGTCCCATTCTCCGTAAACGCCGCGGTCGCCCCGCCCACCATCAGCCCAACATTGAACGTCAGCCCCTTCTCCGGCAGCTCCGTCCGAAACTGGTCCAGAATCCGCACCAGCTCATAAACCGCTCCATAACCCATCGACTCCCGAAATATCTGCGACGAGTGTCCACTCCTCCCGCTCGTCTCCAACTGCCACGTCAACGCGCTTCGCCGGCCGGTCCGTACAATGTCCGTGCCGTTGACTCGATAACTGTTCTCGAACTCCAGCGCAACATCGCTCTTCTTCGCCGCAGCGATCATGTCTCCCCGGCTGATGCTCGTCGGATCACCATGCCGCTCCTCATCGCCGCTCAGCACAATCGTGATCTCAGCGTTATCCAGCACTCCCGCAGCCTTCATTGCCTTCAACGCCGTAAGCATCACCACCAGCCCGCCCTTCATATCGCTCACACCCGGACCCGTAGCCACATTGCCATTGGTTCCAGGCACAATCGAATACTTCTGAAAGCTGCTCGTCGGCTCAAACACCGTATCCATATGCCCAATCAGCAGCAGCCGCTTGCCGCACTTACCCGCCCCCTGAGGACAAGCATGCTCCGCCACCAGATCCCCCGCCCGTCCAACCTGCCCCTGCATCGGCACCCACCGCACCTTGAACCCCAGCGCCTCAATCTGCGGTGCCACCACATCCTTCACCGCCACCACGCCCGGCAGGTTCATCGTGCCGCTGTTGATATTCACCACCTTCTCGAGCATTGCCAACGCCGCCGGAGTCTCTGCATCCACCGCCTGCACCATCGCCCCTTCAACCGGAGCAGCCGCCTGCGAAGCACCCTGCGCCCACGCCACCGAACACACCGCCCCCACAACCAGCAGAAGAGCCAACCCTGTCTTATTCATATGGGCGGAGAATACCACGCCCACCTAAAAAGGCTCTCCCGATCCGAATCCGTTTGAAAGGGCGCGGCTTTAGCCGCGCCGCATAGGGCGCCAAAGAAACTGGGCTTTAGCCCCTGGGGGAATGCTTCTCTTGTGAGAAGTGTCCGTCATCGAACTTGTTCAGAGCCTCCTCAAGTCACCGGCAGCTGCTCCCGCACCCGAGTCTTCGACCGAGTAGTCAGCGTAAACGCCGCCGCCAGAATCAACCCACCACCCACCCAGGCACTAGGCCCCAACCGCTCCCGCAGCACAAGCACCCCCAGCAGACTCCCGATCAGCGGCTCCATATTCAGCAACACCCCCGCCTGCGAAGCCGGAACCTGCGTCATCCCCCAGTTCCACAGCAGCGTCGTCGTCGCCGTGCAAAGAATCCCGCTCGCCGCCAGCGCCAGCCACGCCTTCAACGACACCCCAGCCACCGGCGGCATCCCATACCGCACCGGAACCCACACAATCAGCATCAGCGTCCCCAGCAGCAGCCCATACGCCGTCACCACCACAGCCGAGTGCTGCTCCATCAGCCGCTTATTCAGCAGAATCCAGCCCAGCGCAATCCCCAGCGAAAACACAACAAGCAAATCCCCCGCCAGCGAAGCCTCACCCGCGCCCGCGTGATGCTTTCCACCCAGCGCAATCAACGCCGCCCCCGTAGTCGAAGCCGCCAGCGCTCCCCATCCCACCGCATCCATCCGCTCATGCGCAAACAGCGTAGCCCCAACCGCCAGAATCACCGGCATAGTCCCCACCATCAGCGAAGCATGGCTCACCGTCGTCAACTCCAGCCCATGAAACTGAATCAAAAACTGCAGCGGCACCCCCAAAAACGAAGCCACCGCCAGCACTCCCCACTCCCTCCGACTCAGCCCCGGCCGATGCGTCACCAGCAACGGCACCAGCGCAACCATGGCAAACAGAAACCGATAAAGCACCATATGGCCAAAGCCCATCTCAGCCAGCGCAATCTTCCCAAAGAAAAACCCACACCCCCACAACGAACTAGCCACCGCACACGCGCCAAACCCCAGCGCCCGCCTCTTCTCCTTCAAAGCACCCATATACACCCACTCTCGCACAAAAAGCCCCAGGCTGTTGCCGTTCTTGCTTGTCATTCCGTAGGGATCTGCTTCTGCCTTTGCTGTTGTTTGTTCTTTCCCACCACCTCACAAACCTTGTCATTTCGACCGGAGCAGTTCGCGCTTTTGCGAACTGCGGAGCGGAGAAACCCGCTTCTCTACCGAAGCTTCTTCCCAGCCGATACCGATCTCTACCCTGTTCGCGATGCTAGATAAAAAACAAAAGCCCCGGACATGTCCGGGGCTTCCATTCCGCCAAACTGGAAACGAGTAACTACCAAACCCGGCAGCTATTCGCAGGAACCATCGGCGAGCCCTTCTTACATCCAAAGGCCTCCGCAAATCCCGGCTGATTCACAATCGCGCCATTCGCCCTGAAGTGATCCGGCGAGTGCGGATCAGTCAGCACCTGCTGACGCACCGCCTCGGGCCGCGAGTTCTCGCACCAGTTCTGCGCATACCCGATGTAGAACCTCTGCGGAGAAGTGAACCCGTCGACCTTGGCCCCGAGATCCACCTTGTTAGCCTTCGCCCGCTCCAGATACGCCATGTAGGCCAGCACCAGCCCGCCGTTGTCGGCAGTATTCTCGCCCAACGTCAGCTTGCCGTTCACCTTCACATCGTCGACAGCCGTGAACCCGCCGTACTCGTTCACAAGGCAGTCCGTCCGGGTCTCGAACTTCTTCCCGTCCTCGGGAGTCCACCAGTCGGTCATGTTGCCCTTGGCGTCAAACTTCCGGCCCTCATCGTCGAAGCCATGCGTCAACTCGTGCCCAATCACAGCGCCGATGTGGCCATAGTTCACCGCATCATCCTGCTTCGAGTCATAGAACGAAGGCTGCAAAATCCCGGCAGGGAAGTTGATGTCGTTCATGCTCGGATCGTAATAAGCATTCACCGTAGGAGGAGTCATACCCCACTCACTATGATCAACCGGCTTGCCGATCTTGTTCAGCTGCCGGTCATTCTCAAACGCCGTCGCGCGGAACTTATTGCCCAGCGCATCATCAGCCTTGATCTCGAGCGAACTGTAGTCCCGCCACTTCTCGGGATAGCCAATCTTATTGGCCACCGCATGCAGCTTCTCCTTGGCTCTTACCTTGGTCGTCGACGACATCCAGTCCAGCTGGTCGATATCGTGATCCATCGCGCCTTCGATGTCATGCACCATCTCCAACATCTTGGCCTTGCTGTCCCCGGCAAAATACTGCTCGACATACACCTTGCCCAGAGCCTCGCCCAGCGCGCCGTTCACTGCATTCGAGCACCGCTTCCACCGAGCCGACTGCTCCGGCTGACCATAAAGCTTGCGCCCGTAGAAGTCGAAGTTCTCATCATCAATCCGCTTCGGCAGACGATTCGCTGCAGCCGTAAGCACGTGATAACGCATATAAGCCTTCAGCACCCCAAGATCGGTCGCATGAAGCGCCTTCATCATCGCAGGGAAGTACTCAGGGTTGGCATTGTTCAACTCCGTCACCCGAGGAGAGTGCACCGCATCCATGAACTCGCCAAAGTTCACACCCGGCATCTCGGCCTCAAACGTCGCAATCGTCTGCAGGTGGTAGACCTTCTCCGGATCGCGTCGTTCCGTCACTGGCATCGAAGCCTTAGCCAGCGCAGTCTCCAACTCCATGATGCTCTTGGCATCCTTGTCCGCCTGCTCAGGAGTGCTCCCACCCAGTACCAGCATCTTCGCCACGTGAGCGACATACTGCTGCCGCAGCGTCTCGTCCTTCGCCCCGGTACGCAGGTAGTAATCACGCTCCGGCATACCCAGACCGCCCTGGTCGACAGAAGCAATCTGCTTGCTCGCGTCCTTGAAGTCCTGCTGCTCGCCATACCCAAAGAAAACATCGACACCAAACCGCTGCAGCTTGCCCACCAGTGCTGGCAGCTCCTTCCTGCTGGTCAAGGCATCAATCTCGCTCAGCAACGGCTCAACCGGAGCCAGTCCCTTGGCCTCGATGGCCTTCTCATCCATGCAGCTCTTGTAGTAGTCGCCGATCTTCTGCTCATCCGCCGACCGCGACGTACCACCCGCCGCCTTGTCCAGAATCCCGTTCAGCGACTGGGTATTCACGTTGTAAAGCGCATAGAACTGATCCACACTCGGCTGGTCTGACGGAATCGGATGATTCGCCACGAACTTGCCGCAGGCAAACTTGTAGAAGTCATTACACGGATCGACCGAGGCATCAATCGAAGTCTTGTCGAACCCCGGAATCGGCTCATAGACCAGAGAGGCCTTATCTGGTGGTGCTGCTGCAGCCTTGCTCTGTTGGGCAAAACCCACGCTCCATGCGCCTGCTGTAACCAGCGCAACCGCTGCGCCCCAACCCGCCGTTCGCCCCAAGTGGCGTTGCAGCAACATCTTCCGTCCGTTCGACATACAAATCTCCTAGTTAATGCGTACCTTCTGCTTAAGGTTCGTAGTTATGCCTTTGTAACACTGAAAAGTCACAACGTGCCATTACGTTCGACGTAGCAGCGAGGCCATTGTCGACACGCCTCCATCTGTGAAACAGTAGTGCCACGCGCAGCGTAAGAATAGAGATACGCGCACTCGGCCATGCAGGTTCCCGCCAAAACACGCGCGCCCCTTTCGTTCCGCGGCGGACTCGTTCTCCTGCTGCTCACCCTCACTACGGCCCCTCTCATAGCTAAAGGCCCCGAGCCAACAACGCGCATCCCTCTGCAAGAGGTGGGATTTCTGCCCGTCTCCCCTCAGTTCCTGCTTGCCGGCAGCTCTATGCTGACCCTCCACTACGTGGACGACAAGCATCTATTGGTTACCTTCAACTCCAAGCGCCTCCTCAAGCGCCTCCCCAACGACCCACCCGAGGACCAGGACCGCAACGTAGACGCCGTTCTCATGGAGGTTCCCTCCGGCCGCATCCTCGCCCGAACCGGCTGGCGCCTCCACGACCACGCCCAATACCTCTGGAGTATGGGCCACGGACGCTTCCTCCTCCGCGTTCGCGACACCCTCACCACCTTCGCTCCGGTGGCGAACCTCTCCACCGGTCAGCCCTTCCTCGAGCGCTCCTTCATCGATGCGAACCGCCGGATCGAAGCCCTGCTCTTCTCGCCCGATGCCGACCTGCTCATCCTCGAGACCATGGATCGATCCCGAGTCCTTCCCTCCGACTACACAACCACAAACTCGGAGCAGGCGGATAACTCCAAAGCAGTCACGATTAACTTTTTCCGGGTGTCGCTCGAAGGGAGCGATGGCGTCCTGCTCCGTCCCGCCGGCGAAGGTCACTCCCGTATTCCCGGACGAATCCCGGCCACCGCCGCCGGTTATCTCGCTCTCCTCGATCAGGGCCGCGATCACTGGGCCTTCGACTTCAACTCTTACGGCGGCAAGGTAAGCGAGCTCTCCCCCTTCGACTCCAGCTGCCGGCCATTGCCCCTCTTCGTCACCCGCAGCGAGTTCATCGCCTTCGGCTGCCATGGCGGTCGCGGGCAACAGACCGTCGGTGCCTTCAACCTGCGCGGCGAGGATATGTGGGAACAGAACATCTCCGAGCCCTACGTCGCCCCCTATGTCGTCTCCGCTCCCGCAAGCGGACGGTTCGCGCTCAGCCGCATCAGCGCCCGCGGCACCGGCAGCATGCTGGAGCCTCCCATCCCCGAGCTCTTCGGCCCGCAGAGCATCACCGTCTATCAGATCGACAGCGGCAAACAGCTGCTCCGGGTCGAGTCGCTGCCTATCCAGCGCGCCGGCCAGAACTTTGCCCTCTCTCCCGATGGCATGAACCTCGCCGTCTTCCACACCGACGAGGTCGATATCTACAGCCTGCCGCCCCTGACCCCCAAGGATCAGGCCGCAGTCAGAGAGGCCCAGCTCATGGCGCCGCCCGAGACAGACGCACCCGTCACCTTATCCCGTTCTGTCGCCGTATCGCCAACCCCTAGCGAAACCGCTACTCCACCACCTGCGTCTCAACCGTCCAACGCAACCTCGAACCCGGCAAACCCCGGCAACGCCCTCAACAGCGCGTCCCCTGGGCTTGATACTCAAGATCCGCCAACCCCCCCAGCCGACCACGCATCTGCCCCTGCTGACAACTCTGCCACCCAGCCCAAGCAGCAGCCCCGCAAAACCCCAAGCCTCTACTCCCCGGAAGCACCACAACCCGGCGCTCCCCCAACCTCGCCGAAATAGGAAAGGGCTGGCTCCGGGTCATCCGGATGCCAGCCCTCTTCGATCTTGCTTCTTAGCGGTCTGAGGTCTGAAAAAACGTGTGTTCAGTTACCACGTTTTCCATACATTAAACCGCTAGGTGACCACCAAACACCACGTTCTACGCAGCGTTTCTGCTATGAGCAGTCTTAGGCAGCCTTCTTGGTAACGACAGCCTTCACACGAGCATTCAAGCGGCTCTTGTAGCGGCTCGCGGTGTTCTTGTGCAGAACGCCCTTCTGGACGCTCTTATCGAGCACCGATACAGCCGAGCTGTAAGCCGCGCCCAGCGTCTTCGCATCGCCCGAAGCAATCGCCTCACGCAGCGAACGCAGCGTGCCGCGCAGCTTGCTCTTGTTGGCGCGGTTCACCGCGGTCTTGGTCTCGGTCTGACGTGCGCGCTTCAACGACGAAACATGATTTGCCATTCTGAACTCTCTCTTTAGCCCGTATCTTGTCGGGAAAATTTAGGATGCAGACCGGGGGCTGGCCAGAAACACAGCCCGCCACATCCCCTGCAATCTCTAAGTCTACGGAACTTCACCCGTCAGGTCAACCATATCTGCTCTATCTGCCCTTGCTTCTTTAGTTGTCATCCTGTAGGGATGCTTCTGCCTTTCTTGCTTGTCATCCCCGAAGGGGATCTGCTGTTGTCGTTGTTGTTGTAGTTGTCGTTGCATCTACCTGTCCTTTTGCTCGTCATTCTGAGCCGAAGGCGAAGAATCCCTGTATTTCGCTTTTGCCGTTGCCGTTGTCTTTCTTGTTGTCATCCCGTAGGGATCTGCTTCTGTTCTTGCTGTTGCTTGTTCTCTTCACCACTCAAAAACCTGTCAAGCCCAGAAACCACGCAACCCATTGATTCGCAACAACATCCAAGTGGCATAGTAATTATCTCCCGTTCGCTATACTAGATAGAGAGAACGAAAAGGAAAGCCCGGACAAGAGCCGGGCTTTCCCGTTTTACCAACCCATAAACCATTTTAATGGAATACTTTGCGGCATAGAAACACCTGAAATCAATACCTTACGAGCCAAGTGCAGACCTAAGTGCAATCATTCGAAGACTTTAGGGCCAAAGTAAGGGGAGGGGGTGCCCCTAAGCCGCAGCCAAATGCTGCAAGCTCACCCGAATCCGATCGATACGCCGATCAGTCGAGGCCAGCACTTCAAGCCGCAGCCCATCTTCCTCGACGACCTCTCCAGGTAGGGGAATGTGGCCGGCGATCTCTGAAACCAATCCACCCAGGGTGGTCGACTCGTAGATTTCGGAGAACCGCAACGCCGCCGGCTCTTCTCTGGATTCGCGAAGGTCGTACTCCTCCGGAGAGTCAGCAGCATGTTGCGCCACTCCGTCCTCCGAACCCCGACGCCCCGAAGCCTCGAACTGGTCCGCAAAAAGATCGCGCAGCCGCGAGAGCTCAAAGCTGCCCGAGACGACATACGAGCCGCCAGCCTCGCGGACCGGAGTATCGTCCGCCTCGGTCTCATCGTGCTCATCTGCAATGTTGCCGACGATGGCTTCCAGCAGGTCCTCGATCGTAACCAGGCCCGCAACGCTGCCATATTCGTCGATCACGATACGCATATGCTGTTTCTCGCGCTGCATCTCGCGTAACAGCTCAGCGACCTTCTTGATCTCGGGAACGAACGCCGCAGGCCGCTGAATCTCCGCAACCTTGCGGGTTCCCGCCTCGGCGTCCAGCACCTTCAGCAGATCGTGGGCGAAGGCGATTCCCGTCACCTGATCGAGCGTCCCCGAGTAGACCGGAACCCGCGAGAAGGCTCGCTCATTGATCTCCGCCGTGAACTCCCGCAGCGTGAGCGTAGCCGGAACGGCAAATATCTCCGGCCGCGGCGTCATCACCTCGCGGACCACCTTGTCGCCGAACTCCACCACCGATCGCACCAGCTCACGGTCCGACTCCTCAAGAATCCCTTCCTCCTCTCCGGCCTCAAGGAGTGCCTCCATCGCCTCGGAAGGATGTTCCTGCACCTGCGTATCTTCCGGCTCAGCGAGCGCGGCGATCGAGAGCAGCAGTTGCAGCAGCAGCGTAATAGGTAGCACCAGATAGAAGAGCGTCTGAACCAGCAGCCGGATGCGGGCCACCCACACCCCCCGCGTCCGCGTAAAAAGCAGCTGAGGCAGTAAGCGATCAAAGACAAGAATCAGCAAAATCAGCTCAAACGCAGTTCGCACAATCTCCCAAAATCCGGGATTGTGGTTCGCCGAAGTATAAAGATGCAGTCCGAAGATCAGCGCCAGCGCCGTCAGCGCGAACTGACGCAGAACCGATGCCGAGAGCGCAATCGACTCGCGGCCCAAGCGCAGCCTCGGCTCCACAATCTCTTCCCACGCATCGATATTGTCCTGATACTCCCGCGCCAGGAACTTGCCCATCTCGAAGTACACGCGGTCAACATAAGCGGCCAGAGCAAGCACAGAGAGCAGCACAACGATGGTCAGCACATAAGCTGGACTCATACGCGCCGCCTCCTGGCCTTCGGCTCATGAGTTCGCTCGATCAGGGTCGTCGGAAGTCGAAGCTCACGGCGAAGCTCAGCCTCACGAGCAGCCATCTCTCCATCATCGGTCTCGTGGTCGAGGCCGCTGAGATGAAGCAGGCCATGCAGCAGCAGGATACGAACCTCGTCACGCAGATCATGCCCATAAGCAGCAGCCTGACGTGCAGCAGTCTCCAGCGAGACCGCGAGGTCTCCAGCATGTGTCTGGGAAATCTCCTCCGGAGCCGGAAAGCTGAGAACGTCGGTCGGCTTGTTCTTGCCCCGGAAGGCTCGGTTCAGCCGCTGGAGCGTCGAATCGTCGGCCAGCAGAACATCAACCTCACCCTCAAGCCCGATCCCCGAACGGGCGCGGTTGAGGAAGCGCGTCAGGCCGGCCTTTGACAGCGCGGAAATGGAGAGGCTACTTGGAGGTTCGATGGTAATCATCGGCGAGGAAGCGGACCAAACATCGACAGGGTGCCTGAATCAGCACCCTGTCGATGATGATATCGCATGTCCCTCAAATTACTGAGGCTTCGCAACTGTCTTGGCCGTCGTATCCGGAGCAATCGGCTGATCGGGCAGTACATTGTCTGCCAGCGTAAGCGGAAGCTGCTGTGCACGGCCGTAGCTGTCGTAGGCCCGCACGATGCGCTGGACAAGGTGATGTCGTACAACGTCGACGTCCTCGAAGTGGCAGAAACGAATACCTTCGACACCGTCGAGCACGTGCAGAGCTTCGAGCAGGCCGGACTTCTTAGGATTCGGCAGGTCGGTCTGCGTCAGGTCTCCGGTGATGACGGCCTTGGAGTTGTTGCCCAGTCGAGTTACGAACATCTTCATCTGCTCGGTTGTCGTGTTCTGGGCCTCGTCCATGATGATGAACGCGTCGTTGAGCGTGCGTCCTCGCATGAAGGCCAGCGGCGCAACCTCGATGACGTTCGACTCGAGCATCTTGTCGACCTTCTGTGGATCGAGTAGGTCATAGAGCGCGTCGTACAAGGGGCGCAGATAGGGATCTACCTTCTCCTGCAGTGAACCGGGGAGGAAACCTAGGCGCTCGCCAGCTTCGACAGCGGGTCGGACAAGTATGATGCGGCTGACCTTCTTGGCCATCAGGGCTGCGACCGCCATGGCTACGGCGAGATACGTTTTGCCGGTGCCTGCTGGGCCGAGACCGAAGGTCATGTCTCCCTGTTCGATGGCTTCGACATACTTGCGCTGGTTGGGGGAACGGGGCTGAACCATGCGTTTGACTCCAGTCGACCGTTGCTTGCCTGAGTCAACCAGGGAGCGAAGTGTGACGCTGGGGTCGGCGACGACCAGCTTGAGCATCCCGTGGAGCTCTCCGTTGCTGAGAGTAACGCCGGATTTGCGGAGGGAATCGAAGTCGGCGAAGACGCGCTCGGTACGGGCGATGTTCTCGGACTCGCCGGTGACCTGGATTGCGTCCGAGCGGAGGTCGATAGCGACGTGGAGACCATCTTCCAGGAGGCGAAGGTTCTCGTCGTGAGTTCCGTAGAGGGTCTCAATACCGGGAGTGATTTCCAGGGATTTTTTTATCAATGAGGGTGCTGACCTCCGTCAGGTAGTGCGTGGTTGACTACTTTATTGGATACGAATGGAGTTTGAAGGGATGCAGCAGGCTGAGGTTGGCAAGCAGCGCGGGGGGTGCGCCTTGTGACTACGACCGGGATGGCTAAGGTGGCCAATGTGTCGAAGATGGGCTCAGAGTAGAGCTTGCGGATAAGCGCGTCAAGGGGCAAATGATGAATTTGTACGACTCGGCTAACCAGCAAAGGAACATAGTGGTTCGGCTCACTGGTTTGTCTTTATCTACATCTACGGCGAAGTTCGCGGAGGCCCGACTTTCTGTGCCATGACCCCCTCCCCCCCTACTTTAGTCCTAAAGTCTTCGAATGATTGCACTTAGGTCTAGACTTGGCTCGTAAGGTATTGATTTCAGGTATGGCTCTGCCGCAAAGTATTCCATTCAAATGGTTTATGGGTTGTTAAAAAGCAGGGAAAAGCCCGGTTCTTGTCCCGGGCTTTTCTTTCGTTTTCTCTATCTAGTATAGCGAACGGGCAGTAATTACTATGCCACTTGGATGTTGTTGCGAATCAGTGGGTTGCGTGGTTTTGGGGCTTGACAGGTTTTTGGGTGGTGACAAAACAGGCAACGGCAAGAACAGAAGCAGATCCCTGCGGGAGGACAACAAGAAAGACAACGGCAAACGGCAAAAACAGATCCGCTTTGGAGGCTGACAAGGGAGAAGAGCAGATGTATGTCGATGCAGGTTAGGACGTTATGAGCTAGGGCGTTGTAGCAGGGCTTCGACTCTCTGGAGGTCTTCTTCGGTATCTACGCCTATGGTGTCAAAGTCGGTTGGTTCCACGTGGATGGGGATGTTGTTTTCGAGGAAGCGGAGTTGTTCGAGGCGCTCGGCTTGTTCGAGGATGCTGGTGGGTAGGGTGGGGAAGCGCTGGAGGGCGGCTTTGCGGTAGGCGTAGAGGCCAAGGTGTTTCCAGTATTGGGGCTGGGCGCCGTCGCGGTCGTAGGGAATGGTGGCGCGGGAGAAGTAGAGGGCTCGGCCGTCGGTGGTGGTGACTACTTTTACGGCGTTGGGGTTGTTGATGTTATCGGAGGTGCAGCGCACTTTGAGGGTGGAGACTTCGACCCCGGGGCGGGCGAAGGGGCGGAGGAGGGCGGTGAGGTGTTCGGGTTTGAGAAGGGGTTCGTCGCCCTGGATATTGACATAGATATCAGCGTCGATGAGCTGGGAGACGGCGTGGATGCGGTCGGTACCGCTGGGGAGGTTGGGTGATGTGAGCTGGACGGGCCAGTTTTGTTGATGGCAGAGATCAGCTACTTCGTCGGAGTCAGTGGCGATGAGGATTTGGTCGAGTTGGGGGCAGGCGTGGGCGGCTTCGTAAACCCAAGCAAGCATTGGGCGTCCGGCGATGGTGCGGAGGACCTTGCGGGGGAGCCGGGTGGAGGCGAGGCGGGCGGGGATAACTCCGAGCACGCGGGCGGTGCGCTTTTCGGCTGGCATGGAATCAAGTATGATGGTATCTGGCTGTGCCGCGGCGATTCTCCTTCTCCCTGTCGCGATTGTCCCAGAGGCATGGTCACTCACCACATCGGCGGTGTAGCTCAGATGGTTAGAGCGACGGACTCATAACCCGTAGGTCGACAGTTCGATTCTGTCCACCGCCACCAACGTTGCAGACCGCCTGGTCGCACGCAATCTTCGTACGAGAGTATCATTTCAGCAGCGGGATACGTCTAACCCGTATCGCCCAGCTGCCGGTTACCGGCAGGGTGAGATGTGTCTGTCAAAGTTGTTCCGGAGATGTCCTTTTTTATGCCTAAGATTACGAAGATTCTGCTGCTGGTCGTGTCGGTTGTTCTGGTGCTCACCGTATTTCTTGGCGTGAACTCGAGCGGCGTAAGTGCTGCCACGGAACAGCAGGAGGGTGCGTATCGCCAGATCGATGTGTACAGCCAGGTGCTGCGGCACATCCAGACGGATTACGTCGAGGAGCCGAACATCAGCTCGGTGACGAATGGGGCGCTGCGTGGACTGCTTGAGTCGCTGGATGCGGACTCGAGCTACCTGACGCCTGAGGACTATAAGGCATACAAGGCGGACAAGGGCGGTAAGGCACAGGTTGGGATCAACGTGTCGAAGCGGTATGGCTATGCGACGGTCGTCTCGGTTGTGCCTGGGAGTCCGGCGGACAAGGCGAACCTGAATGACGGCGACATTATCGAGGCGATTGGGTCGCAGGATACCCGCGATCTTTCGCTGGCGATGATTCAAATGTTGCTGGAGGGACAGCCGGGGAGTGAGCTGACGGTTTCGGTGGTGCGGCCTCGGAAGGCAGTGCCGGAGAAGGTCAGCATGACGCGGAGTGTGATGGCTATGCCTCCGGTTGCGGAGACGATGTATGAGAACTCGTCGATTCTTTATCTGAAGCCGGTGGTTCTGGATCATGACCATGTGCAGCAGGTCGAGGCCAAGCTGAAGGGGATGTCGAAGGCTGGGAACAAGAAGATTCTGCTGGACCTCCGGGATGTTGCTGCGGGTGATATGACGGAGGCCACGCGGCTTGCGAATTTGCTGCTGAAGTCGGGCACGATTGCGATGCTCGAAGGGCAGAAGGTTCAGAAACAGACGTTTACTGCGGATCCTTCGAAGGCGATCAATGCGACGGCTCCGGTAGTGGTGCTGGTGAATCGTGGAACGGCCGGACCGGGCGAGCTGGTGGCTGCGGCTCTGCTGGATAACAAGCGCGCCGATGTCGTAGGTGAGAAGACCTTTGGCGAGGGCGCTCAGCAGAAGACGTTTGAGCTGCCGGATGGTGCGGCGCTGATTCTTTCGGTGGCGAAGTACGAGTCGCCTTCGGGCAAGAAGCTGCAGGATGAAGGTGTGACGCCGGGAGTTCTGGTGGCTTCGAACGTTGATGATGGTGGACCGGCCGATGATGATGCGGCGCCTGCCGATAACCAGCCCGCACAGCCGAAATCGAGCGTAACGGTCGATGAGCAGCTTACGAAGGCACTTGATATTTTGAAGAGTAAAGCCGCCTAACGACGAATTTTCGTTCCTGATTCCTGGCACTCTGATCTGCCGCAGTTGTGTGTGTATGCATGCTATTGTGAGAGACCAGTGCCGAGCTTATTTCATCGCGAGACAACGGCTGTAGAGATTGAAGTTGAACCTCGGTGGCGACGGCTTTTTCGTCGTGTGCTGATGGGGCCGGAGTATCCGAGCCGCAGGATCGCGCGGCGGTTTACGTTCTATACGTTGCTGGGGTTGTCGGCTGTCTTTGGGGCATTGTGTGGGCTGATGCTGGTCTACTCGATTGATCTTCCGCAGATGGAGGACCTGGCGCGGTATCACCCGAATACGACGACGGAATTGCTGGATGTACACGGCAGGGTGTTTGGGTCGTTTGCGCTGGAACGGCGGGTGGTGGTCCCGTACTCGGAGTTTTCTCCGCTGCTGCGGCAGGCGATTATCTCGATTGAGGACAAGAGCTTTGAGCGCAACTGGGGGGTGAACCTGGTGCGTGCGGTGGGGGCCGCGTATCGGGACCTGCATGCGCAGGGCAGGGCTCAGGGGGCATCGACGATCACGATGCAGCTGGCGCGGAACCTGTTTCTTTCGTCGGAGAAGACGTACGGGCGGAAGCTGCAGGAAGTGATTCTGTCGATGCAGATCGAGCGACACTTTACGAAGCAGCAGATCTTTGAGCTGTATGCGAACCAGATCTACCTGGGGCGTGGGACGTATGGGTTCGAGGCGGGGTCGCAGTACTACTTCAGCAAACATGCGAAGGATTTGACGTTGCCGGAAGCTGCGCTGTTGGCGGGGTTGCCGAAAGGGCCGGAGTATTATTCGCCGGTGCGGTTTCCGGAGCGGGCGCTGCGGCGGCGGAATCTTGTGCTGAGCGAGATGCTGGCGGATGGGAAGATTACGGAGGCGCAGGCGGAGGCGGCGAAGTCGGCTCCGCTGGGGTTGCGGCTGGAGTCGCCGCCGAATAGTGTGGCGCCTTATTTTGTGGAGGAGGTTCGGCGGCAGCTCGAGAAGGAGTATGGCGTCGAGGAGGTGCATGGGGCGGGCCTGCGGGTTTATACGACGCTCGATCTTGATCTACAGATCGTGGCGAATAAGGCTGTGCTGGATGGGATAGCTACTTACGAGCGGCGGAAGGGGTGGGTGGGGAATCTGCCGAACGTGGTGCTAGGTGGCGGGGATGTCGAGACGTATAAGCATCCGGACTGGGTGCAGGCTGTGGAGAAGGGCAGCTATGTGCATGGGGTGGTGACGTCAGTTGAGGCGAAGAAGGTCACGGTGAAGCTGGGCACGCAGCAGGCTGTGATGACACCGGAGGATTGGAAGTGGACGCAGAATGTGGATGGGGATAGCTTTCTGCGTACTGGTGACGTGGTGTATGTGCGGATCGAAGAAAAAGGGGCGGCGGATGGGGCCTGGCGGGCTTCGCTGCAGCAGGATTCGGGGGCGCAGGCTTCGATGATGGCGGTGGACAATGCCAGCGGTGAGGTGCTGGCGATGGTGGGGGGACGGGATTTTGCGCTGTCGCAATTCAATCGGGCGACGCAGGCGCAGCGGCAGGTGGGGTCGTCGTTCAAGCCGTATGTGTATACGACGGCGGTGGAGGCGGGAGCCAAGCCTACGGACATTATTGTGGATGGGCCGGTGACGTTTCCTACGCCGAGCGGGCCGTATACGCCGCATAACTACGAGCCGAACTATAAGGGTGCGATGACGCTGTTGAATGCGTTTGCCGAGTCAAGGAATATTCCGGCGCTGAAGCTGGCGGCGCATGTGGGGATTCGGAAGGTGATCGAGACGGCGCACCGGTTTGGGATCACGAGCGATATTCCGGCGTTTCTGCCGGTGGCGATCGGGTCGGCGGACATTACGCTGTATGAGCAGGTGGGGGCTTATAGCGTGTTTCCGAACGATGGGATTCGGATTGAGCCGCACTATATCCGGAAGGTGACGCAGGCGGATGGGCTGCCGTTCGACCAGGATTCGGTGCAGGTGGATGAGGTGATTTCGGTCGAGACGGCGCGGACGATGATGCAGCTTCTGCAGGCTGTGGTGCGGCAGGGGACGGCGGTCGCGGCTTCGCAGATGAAGCATCCATTTGGCGGGAAGACGGGGACGACGAATGACTTTACGGATGCGTGGTTCATTGGGTTTTCGCCTTCGGTGACTTGCGGGACGTGGATTGGTTATGACGATCGACAGTCGCTCGGCGAGAAGGAGACAGGGGCTCGCGCGGCGTTGCCGATGTGGATGGATTTTATGAAGGCGGCGATTGCGAGTAAGCCGGATGAGACGTTTCCGGCTGAGGGCGCGCCGAAGAAGGTTCTGGATGTGCCTTTGAATCGGGGCGTGGCCGCTGCTCAGAAAGAGGCGCCGGAAGAGGAGGAGCCGGATGCTCCGCCGCCGCCGAAGGCTGGGGCGGGTGCTGCTCCGGTGGGTTCGACTGCGCTTCCGGCGGATAGTGCGGATGTGCCTGGCGGTGCAAAGGCTGCGGGTGTGGTGAAGGCTGCGCCGAAGAGTCCGGCTACGGTGTCCAAGCCTGTTGTGCCGGTTCCGGCGAAGCGGGTAGTGGTGCCGGAGAGTGGGGTTACGGTGCCAGCAAAGCCTGCGGATGAGCCGAGGAACGGGGTTTCGAAGCCACCAGCCGACAAACAGTGAAGTAACATTGAGGCTAGGGGATTTGCCCCAAATTGTGAGTGGATGGTACTTCTAAAAAGTTGCAACCAACGCAGGGAGCGGTTGATCGTCAAATTTCTAATGCCGCTTTTCCTGATCTTGTATGGGGCATCTCTCTCCGCACAAACGCTCGAAATCACATTGGCGGATGGGCGGAACGGACGCCCTATGGTGGGGGCGTCCTCCTATGTGAATGTATGGGTAGGGACAGATCGCAAAGAAGCAATCGCCATACCAACTGATGGGAACGGCGTTGCTCGGCTACAACTAACGCTCAATACGGGTGAAATAAACATTTCAAACTCCTCGAAGGATCGCGGATCTATTGTTGTGGACCATCCTGTCGTGGACTACAACGAGTCTCTCCGAATCAACACTCCTTACGTATTGTGTGGATCAGGAGGATCAAATTACTCGTGGTTGAGGTCAGAAACCTTCTCGACGAAGGAGATACTTCAGCATGGCTATGTTTCGCCAAACACATGTGGTAAAGCCACAGTTTCGCTGCAGCCCGGACAAGTAATCCTCTTCGTTAGGCCATTAACTTGGTGGGAAAAACTAAAGCAATAATTCTTGATCCGAACACAGGCCTGTAATTGGACGATGGGGTCCATCGGGAACTCGGATAGATTGCGAATGACGCTACAGATACGACGTGATTCGTCGCTAGCATATTGCCCCAAATAACGCGCCTCAGGCTACGGACGCGAGCTGTCGATTGAGTGCAAAATAACGCTGTGCGCGGCGGACGTCGCGGCCGATCTGTTCGCGCAGGGCTTCGGGTGAAGGAAACCGGAGTTCTGCGCGAAGCCGCTTAAGGAAGCTCAGGGTGAGTGGGGTTTGTTCGGTTAATTCGACTGGGTGGAAGTTGAGCAAGTGGGATTCTACGGTGAAGGAGTCGGCGCCGAAGGTGGGGCGGTTGCCTACGTTGGTGACCGCGTCGAAGGTCTCGGCGGATGGGCCGCTGCCTATGGTGAGGGTGGTGATGTAGACGCCGTTGGCGGGCAGGAGCTCTGTGTAGCGGGCGAGGTTGATGGTGGGGACGGTGTAGCGGGTGCCGTAGCCTCGTCCTGAGGCTGGTGTGGAGTCGATTGCGAAGGGTTGGCCGAGTAGGGCGCGGGCGTGGCTGACCTCGCCTGCGGTGATGAGCTGGCGGATGCGGCTGGAGGAGACGGGGCCTCCGCGAAGGGTGCGGGGGGCGTAGACGCGGACGGTGAAGCCTAGTTCGCGGCCCAGGGCTTCGAGGCTTTCGATACCGGCCTCGGCCTGGTAGCCGAAGCGGAAGTTTTCGCCCTCGTGCAGCTCGGTGACGTGGAGGGCTTTCTGGAGGACATCGGTGGCGAAGGCGCGTGCGGTGTGGCGGGAGAGTTCTTCCGTGAAGGGGAGGACGAGGACTGCGTCGATGCCTGTGGCTTCGAGGAGCTCGAGCTTGCGGATGAGGGGCGTGATGAGCGGCAGGCTTGCGCCGGGGCGGAGGACTCGCGCGGGATGGGGGTCGAAGGTAATGGCGACGGAGGCTTGGTTGAGTTCGCGGGCTCGGGCGACGACTTCCGCGATGACCCACTGGTGGCCGCGATGGACTCCATCGAAGTTGCCGATGGTGGCGATGGAGGGGCCGAAGTTCGGTGGGAGATCGGCGAGTTGGCGATAGATGCGCATCAGGCAATCTCGAAGGTGATCTGCTGGCCATCGTAGGCCAGGCGGATGTGGGGTGGGAGTTCGGCCTCGGTTGCTTCGTGATCGAGGTCGTGGCTCATGTGGGTGAAGAGGGCTCGGCGGGGCTTGAGCTTTTCGACGAAGCCGATGGATTTTTCGAGATGGGAGTGGCTGAAGTGAGGGTCGCGGCGGAGGGCGTCGAGGATGAGGACATCGAGGTCCTGCAGAAGCGGGATGCTTTCTTCGGGGATGTCGCTCATGTCGGTGAGGTAGGCGGCGGTGCCGAAGCGGTAGCCGGTGATCTGCTGGCGGCCGTGGGTGACGGGGATGCGGCGGAAGCAGGCGCCGAAGAGGTCGAAGCCTGCGCCGGGGGTGGGGTCGATGCGGTGGATCTCGACGCGGGCGCTGGTGGGGTGGCGGTTTTCGGTGCGGAAGGTGTAGTCGAAGATGCGCTCGATGGTGGCGGCGGTGTGGTCGTCGGCGTAGATGGGCAGGTTGCCTTTGTGGTGGAAGCTGAGGGGGCGGAGGTCGTCGAAGCCCATGACGTGGTCGGCGTGGCCGTGGGTGTAGAGGACGGCGTCGACGCGGCGGACGTTCTCGCGGATGGCCTGGGCGTAGAAGTCGGGGCCGGTGTCGATGAGGACGATGTGGTCGTTGTAGGCGAGGCGGATGGAGGGCCTGGTGCGGCGGTTGCGCGGGTCTCCGTTGGGTGCGACTGCAGAGGTACAGACCGCGCAGTCGCAGCCGAGCGTGGGGACGCCCATGGAGGTTCCGGTACCCAGGAAAGTGAGGTTTGCCTCCATCGTTTAGCGGACGATGCTCGGGCCGACGGGGTTAGGGCGGCCGCCGGGGGCCGATCCGGCTTTGGCGGCGGCGGAGCGGGCGAGGGACTGAGTGATCTCGAGGAAGGCCATGCGGAGTTCGAAGAGGGCGCTTTCGAGGAGGCGGGACTCGTCGGGGGCGAGATTGCCCGTGGTTTTTTCGGCGAGGACGGCGAGCATGTCGATGCTTTGACGGGCGCCCATGAGGTCGACCTGGGGCTGCTGGCCTTCTTGGGTAGCTCCGCCGAGCTGCATCATGGCGGTGAGGTAGACGGACTGGACGAGCTGGTCGAAGCTCATGGCCGGGGGATGGTCGGCGCCGGGGTTTGCAGCGCGGATCGCGGTGTCGAGGCGGTCGGCGGTCATCTCGTAGGCGCGACGGGACTGTTCGGTCTGCTCGGCAGTGGGCGCGGGGGGCAGGTCGGACTCGAGGTCTTCGGCCTGCGGGGGGGCGGCGGGTTCAGGCACCGGTGTGGGGGCTGACGGGGGCGCGGCGACTGCAGGCTCGCGGGATTCTTTTTCGGGGGATGGGTCGGCGTCGGGCCTGGGTTCGCCGTCGAGGGTGAA
Source organism: uncultured Acidobacteriaceae bacterium (assembly GCA_963738855.1). Lineage (GTDB taxonomy): Bacteria > Acidobacteriota > Terriglobia > Terriglobales > Acidobacteriaceae > Edaphobacter. Next base: position 54,366 of record CAVTYC010000003.1, read on the forward strand.
CTTGCGGCGGTCGGTGATGACGAAGGGCTTGTTCTTTTCGGACATGGCTAGGCTCTTTCGGTAGATTCAGATGCTTGTGAGTGCCCGGAGGCTTCTGAGGTGGAGAAAGGCAGAGAAACAGGGATGGCGACGCCGCCGGGATAGGTTAGCGGGATGTTGCGTTCTAATGCCTCGCGGCGTGCGTAGCCTAGTGCCAGCTGTACCGGGTTTGATGGAAGCGGGATGGAAGCGATGCTGGTGAGTTCGCCGATTTGCTTGCCATCGGCTTCGAGCTTCGATCCGGCGGAGGGTAGGGTGCCTTCGAGACGGAAGCCGCCGAAGCTGTTGTGGACGTTGCCGCGGGAACGGATGCGCTCGACGATCTCCTGGCCGAGGTAGCAGCCCTTGGAGAAGTGCAGGGCGCGGGTCTGGGCGGTCTCCTGGGGGAGTTCGCGATCGCGGATGTCTTTGCCGTAGAGCGGTGTGCCTTCGAGGATGCGGAGCCATTCGCGGCTCTCGGGGTCGGATTGGATGGCACCGGCGAGGAGGGATTGCGAGAGGGTGGCGATGGTTGCGGCGTCGGCCCAGAGCTCAAAGTGCGGTACGAGGGGGCTGTGGGCGTGGATGATGGTGAGGGGGGAGCCGCTCCATTCGGTGGTTTGGAGGTCTAGGGGAGCGAGGCTTTCGATGCTGAGGCCAAGCTTTGCCAGGAGTGCGGCGGCTTCGGGGCCGGTGATGGATAGGCCGGAGCGGGTGGCGGAGATGTCGGATAGCTCTACGTCGTCCATGATGATGAAGCGGTCGAGGAGAGCGGTGAGGCCGGGGACTTGTGCGGCGGCGGTTTCGAGGAGGAGGGCGTCGGGTGTGGCGAAGATGTAGGCGTCGCCCTGAATGCGGCCTTGTGCGCTGAGAACGAAACTGTAGGAGCCTTGGCCGGGTTTCAGGTCCTGGATGGAGTTGGTGACCATGCCATTGAGCCAGCGGACACGGTCTTCGCCGGTGGCGCGGATCCACCCGGTTTCGTTGAGGGGGGAGATTGCCGCTCCTTGGAGGAGTGCGGCGAGTGAGGCGGCTGGGCTGGCGATTTCGGGATGGGCGGTGGGGGCCATGGTGGGCGGTAACGTGAAACTCTGCGTACACTTGATTATAGCGGTGGATTGAGAGGTATATGTTGCAGCGAAGGGTTTGGAGCGGGGGCTGGGCTTTAGCGGCGGCCGTGTTGATGGCTGGTCTGGCGCAGGCTGGTTTTGCTGGGACGCTTGATGGTGTGCAGGCTGCGGCGGAGGCGTCGACCGAGACGCGGATGACGAAGGATCAGGCCAAGGATCTGTTCCGGTCGGTGGATGAGATTCTGGGCTTCGTCAGCAGTGATACTAAACTGCCTATCGAACATAGCGTGAAGCGGAAGCTGATTTCGCGTGATGAGGTCAATCACTATCTCAAGTTGAAGTTTGATGAGGATGAGAGCGCGAAGCGGATGGAGCGCTCGGAGATCGTGCTGAAGAAGTTTGGTCTGTTGGATCGGGATTTTCATTTGCGGCCGTTTCTTCTGGCGCTGCTGACGGAGCAGATTGCAGGCTTCTATGACAACAAGACGAAGACGGTGAATCTGCTGGACTGGATTCAGCCGGAGGAACAGAAGCCAGTGCTGGCGCATGAGCTGACGCATGCGCTGCAGGATCAAAAGGTGGGGCTGACGAAGTGGTCGGATGTGAGCTTGACGGGGATCTCGCATACGGTTGAAGACGATAACAAGCATCTGCAGGTGGATGAGGCGGAGACGGCTCGTGAGGCTGTGGCTGAAGGCCAGGCGATGGCTGTGTTTATCGACTACACACTACGGTCGACGGGGAAGACGATTGCGGATGCTCCTGAGCTTGCGGACAAGATGAGGGATTCGGCTGCCGATAACGGTGGGTCTCCAGTGATGGCGCGGGCTCCGCTGCTGCTGCAGGAGTCGTTGCTGTTTCCTTATAGCGAAGGGCTCGGGTTTGAACAGGCGATTTTGGTGAAGGCCGGCAAGGAAGCAGCGTTTGCGGGCGTACTGGCGAATCCGCCGTCGTCGAGTTTTGAGATTATGCATCCGGCGGCTTATATGCGGCATACCCCGGTGCCGGTGCTGCGGTTGCCGGATATTCATCCGTTGATCGAGGCGGAGTACACGCCGTATGACGTCGGTGTGATGGGTGAGCTGGATGTGCGGATTCTGGCGGAGTTGTTTGGCGGGCGCGAGATTGCTGAGGCGCTGGCTCCGGCCTGGAATGGCGGTTTGTATTATGCGGCGCAGCGCAAGTCGGCGGTGACGGATGCGCAGAAGGAGTCCACGGCTTCGATTGGGCTGCTGTATAGCTCGCGGTGGAAGAATGCGGATTCGGCGCGGACTTTTTTGCGGATTTATTCGGCGCAGATTCCGAGGAAGTACTCGGGTGTGGTGCGGCGGCAGAAGGATGAAGTGGATGATAGCGAGCAGGTGTACTCGACCAATGAGGGCGATGTGCTTCTTTCGATCTCGGGCGCTGGGGTTTTTGTGAGTGAAGGGTTTGATCTGGCGTTGGCGCGCAAGTTGCGAGACCGGATTCAGAGTGTGCAGTCGGATGCACCGCTGCAGATTGCCGGAGATGCGGGGTTGCATGAGCCAACGTTGACGATGGCGCACGCGCTTTCGTCTTTCGGCGTAATGAAGGCTAGCGGTATCGGACGATATACTTCTGAAGGACACAACACAGCGATGGGGCCGGATCACGTTCGGTAGAGGAGCAAGCATTTGAGCAAGGCTGAGATTGGAATCATTGGCGGCAGCGGTTTGTATGCCATGCCGGGACTTACTGGAGTGCACAAGGAGCGGGTGGAGACGCCGTTTGGCGACCCATCGGATGCGTTCATCCTGGGCGAGCTTGAAGGGCGCAAGGTTGCCTTCCTGGCGCGGCATAGACGCGGGCACAAGCTGCTGCCGACGGAGCTGAACTTTCGCGCGAATATGTATGCGATGAAGACGCTGGGGGTGGAGCGTATTTTGTCCGTTTCCGCGGTGGGCTCGCTGAAGGAAGAGCATAAGCCGACGGATTTTGTGATGCCGGACCAGTTCATCGATCGTACGTTTGCACGTACGTCGACGTTCTTTGGTGATGGCATTGTGGCGCATGTGGGCTTTGGTGATCCGGTGTGTGCGACCGTGGCGTCGGTGTTCGAGAAGGCGTGCGCTGAAGTGGGCGTCGTCGGGAAGAACGGCGGAACGTATGTCTGTATGGAGGGTCCACAGTTTTCGACGCGGGCTGAGTCGAATCTTTATCGCAGCTGGGGTGCGGACGTGATCGGGATGACGAATCTGCAGGAGGCCAAGCTGGCTCGCGAGGCGGAGATTTGCTACGCCACGATGGCGATGGTGACCGATTACGATTGCTGGCGTGAAGGCCATGATGACGTAACGGTCGATCAGATTGTTGCGGTGATGCACCAGAACTCGGAGAACGCGGCGAAGGTTGTGAAGGCGGCGGTGGCCGCTATGCCGAAGGGCGAGAGAAGCTGCGCGTGTGCCAGCGCATTGAAGTACGCGATTCTGACTGATCGTAAGGCGATTCCGGTTGAGACTCGGCAGAAGCTTTCGTTGCTGCTTGATAAGTATCTGTAAAGATTTTTGTTAATGATGCTTTTGCGGCGTTGCTTCAGGTTAGATTTACTTATTCATTCAAAAAGGAACTCATGTCAATTCTTGTCGTTGGATCGGTAGCGTTCGATAGCATTCAGACTCCGCATGGTGCGGTGGATCATTGCCTGGGTGGAGCGGCAACTCACTTTGCGCTTGCAGCCAGCTACTTTACGCCGGTGCGCGTAATTGCCGTTGTCGGCAAGGACTTTACGGCGGAGCATGAGGCTGTGCTGACACGGCGTGGGATTGATACTCGTGGTCTCGAGCGGGCGGATGGGCTTAGCTTTCACTGGACCGGTTCGTATGTGAACAATCTGAATGAGGCGCAGACGCTGGGGACGGATTTGAATGTCTTTGCGAACTTCGAGCCTAAGATTCCGGAGGCTTACAAGGACAGCGAGTACTTATTTCTGGCGAATATTGATCCAGTGTTGCAGGCTCGGGTTCGCAGCCAGATGCCGAATGTGAAGATGGTGTGCGGCGACACGATGAACTATTGGATCGCCGACCACACTGCGAATCTAGCCAAGGTGCTGCGCGAGTTGGATGTGCTGCTGATCAACGATGGCGAGGCGCGGATGCTGGCAGGTGAGAAGAACCTTGTGCTGGCTGCGAAGAAGGTGCTGGAGATGGGGCCGAAGACTCTGGTGGTGAAGCATGGTGAGTATGGCGCTACTTCGTTTTTCAGCGACCGGTCGTTTAGTGACAGCGTCAAGGCATCACATCCGTTCCGTGCGCCAGCGTTGCCATTGGCTGAGGTCGTCGATCCAACGGGGGCAGGGGACTCGTTTGCCGGTGGGTTCTATGGCTATCTTGCGTCGCAGAAGGAGTTGACGCCTGCGGTCTTCCGGACGGCGATGTTCTACGGGGGCGTGATGGGCTCGTTTGCGGTCGAGCGGTTCGGGACTGAGCGTTTGCAGGGCGTGACGCGGGAAGAGATCGACGAGCGGTTCAAGCTGTTTATGGAGATTTCGCACCTTGACACGACACGGGCGTAAATCGGGTCCAGGTGGACCGGCCCGACGCGGTGGATCGGAGCCGCTTGATCCGGTTGTGGAAGGAGCCAGCGATGTGGTGCGGCCTGCTACACGGGAGGAGACTCGCCCTGTAGCTTTGGCCGCTGTCATCGTTGGCTTTGTTGCGCTGGTTGTTAGCTATCTGCGCGGCTACATGTTGCTGTATGGAGATGCGGTTGCGCATCTGGGGATTGCTCGGCGAATTCTGGATTCGCATAATCCGGGGTTGTCGCAGCTTGGCGGAGTGTGGCTTCCACTGCCGCATCTGCTGATGGTGCCGTTCGTGCAGAAGATGGAGTGGTGGCAGAGCGGGCTGGCGGGTGCTTGGCCTTCGCTGCTCTGCTATGTGGCGAGTGTTGCTGGGCTTTACCGGCTGTCGCGTCGGATGATGCCGCCGAAGTGGGCCCTGGCGGCTACGTTGTTTTACGGACTGAATCCGAACCTGTTGTATCTGTCTACGACGGCGATGACGGAGCCGTTGTTCCTTGCGCTTCTGATTTGGATGACGCTACTGACGATCGAATGTGTCGATGCGATTCATCGGGGGAAGACTGGGTTTGTTGGACGGCGATTGATCCTGATTGCGCTGTTTATTTTGTCGGCGGTCTTTACTCGGTACGACGGGTGGGTACTAGGTGCGGTTGTATGGTGCGTGGTGGCGTGGGAGCTCAGGCGCAAACGCGATGTGTGGCGCGCGGTGGCCCCGATCTTCGTGGTATTTACGCTGCTGACGGTCGCCGGCCCTTTGAGTTGGCTGGCGTACAACCATCATTTCTTCCATGACGCGCTGGATTTTATGCGTGGTCCTTACTCGGCCGGGGCCATCGAGAGGAGGACCACTCCTCCGGGTGCGGGACACTATCGTGGATGGCACAATCCTGTCTGGTCGTTGATCCTGTATATGCGTACGGCGCAGGTGGATGCTGCGGCCTGGGAGTTTGGGTTTGCGGTGATGGCTGCGGCGCTGGCCGGAATGGTGCTCGCGGTTCGGCGTGGGTTTAGTTTGGCGGTAATTTTTCTTTGGCTGCCGCTGCCCTTCTACGTGTACTCGATTGCGTTTGGGTCTGTGCCGATTTTTATTCCGCCGCTTTGGCCGCACTCGTACTACAACTCACGTTATGGGATGGAGCTGCTGCCCGCGCTGTCCGTATTTCTGTTCTTTGCTGTGGCGTGGCTGCAGCAAAGATGGAAGGATTCGAAGCCGCTGATGGTGCGGCTGATGCATCCTATTGCGCTCTCGCTGATAGCGGCGAATGCGATTGCGATGATGTATCGTGTGCCGCTTGTTCTGAAGGAAGCGCAGGTGAACTCGACGACGCGGGTGGCGTTTGAGTCAGCGCTTGCACGGGAGCTCAAGAGTTTTCCAGCGGGAGTTCCGATTCTGATGTATGTCTCCGACCATGTTGGCGCGTTGCAGCAGGCGGGGATACCGCTGATGCAGGTATGGAACGAGAATGATTACGACAGTTGGAGGGCGGCGCTGGCAGATCCAGCGGGACGTGCTGCGTATGTAGTTGCGATGACTGGCGATGCGGTCTCGAAGGCTGTGGCTGAAAATCCGCAGGGGCTTAGTGAGCTGACAGTTCTATGCACGACAGGTCAGCCGTGTGCACGTATCTATCGGTCGGATCGGTTTTCTCTGCCGCCGGGCGCGCCGTAGCTGAGGTGTTCGTCCGATACTTGCTTAGATACGTCCGTCGATAGAGTCGCTGCATCGCGCACTTACGGTGCTACTATCCACCCAGACTTATGTTGATTCCGTCGTCGTTTCATTTCAGCCAGATTGATCAGGAACTGCTCTCCATGGGCACGGCAGCGCGATTGCTTGCAGCCTGCCTGCTAGGCGGGGCGATCGGCCTTGAACGGGAACGGAGGCACAAAGCGTCGGGTTTGCGCACGAACATGCTGCTGTGTATGGGCTGCGCTTTTTTTACGCTGCTTTCGGCGGTTCTGGCGGGTGAGGGAAATCCTGATAAGGGACGAGTTGCTTCAAACATTGTGCAGGGGATCGGGTTCCTTGGAGCCGGCCTTATTCTGCATACACGTGACCGTGTTGTTGGGCTAACGAGTGCGGCGACTGTGTTTGTGATCGCGTCGATCGGCATGGCCTGTGGCGCGGGTTTGTACATCGAGGCGGTTTTGGCGACGCTGATTACGTTGATTTCGCTGACCTTCATCGGCCATCTTGAGGGGATCATCGGCTGGCAGCGCTATCCGTTGATCTATGAGGTTCGCGGAACAAATCAGAGCAAGATGTACGTGGCGATCCTTAGCGTTATGGATCGTTCGGGCGAGCGGTTGAACATCATTGAGCGGGATACCGTGGCGGCGATGGAGAGGCTGACCTTTGTTGTGAAGGGGAATGCAAAGATGCATGCTCGACTCCTCGAAGATTTGCGGGCCAGCGATGAGGCTGATCAAGTCCTCGCCTTCCGTGATGTTGAGGCAGAATAAGAACATCATGATTCCATTTGTAAAGGCACACGCCTGCGGCAACGACTTTTTGATTATTGAAGAACATTTGGCAGGGCGGCGTCATGCTGAGCTTGCACGTAAGCTCTGCTCGCGGAACACCAGCGTTGGCGCGGACGGTATTGAGTTTCTTGAGCGCAGGCCGAATGGCGAATTCTTTCTGCGCCTCTTCAATGCGGATGGCAGTGAAGCGGAGCTATCCGGTAACGGGACTCGGTGCGTGGCTGCATGGCTCGCGAGTAGTGAAGGATTAGATGAGGTGGCGCTGGGCACGCATGGCGGGGTTCGCACGTGTCGTGTTGTCGAGGTGGCGGAGCCGTTGTATCTGATTGAGAGCGGGATGGGGGTGCCGCGTGTGATGCCACGGACGATTGAACTTCCTGGTGTCGGCAATGTGGCGGGGGCCATGGTTAATGTGGGTAATCCGCACTTTGTTCTGTTTGTCGATGCGGAGGATTTCAGTGCGCATGGGCTTCGGTGGCAGGAGCTTGGTGCTCGCATTAGCACCAGCCCGTTGTTTCCGCATGGAACGAACGTGGAGTTTGTTCGAGTGCTTGGCGAGAATGAGATTGCGTTTCGCATCTACGAGCGTGGGTGCGGACCTACGACATCGTCCGGTACGGGAACGTGTGCGTCGTCGGCGGCAGCGATGGCGCTGCGTGGAGTTGCGCGAGAGTTAACTGCTAATGCTGAAGGTGGTGCGCAGCGTACCGCATGGCCCTCTTCTGACTCGGCGATGTTACTGACCGGGCCGGCCGAGATCATCTGCCTCGGCGAGGTCGCGGGACTGTGAGTGTGACGAACGCACTTGTGAAGCCGGCGGCTCTGCGAGCAGGCGCGACACTTGCGGTGCTTTCGCCGGCGAGTACGCCGAAGCCTGAGTTGGTGGAACGCGGACTTAAACATCTGCAGGCGCTGGGATATCGGACGGTATTGAGTCCACATGCTTTGGATAGCGGGCCGCTGTACTATGCCGGGCAACTCAAGGATCGGCTCGCAGATCTGCATGCTGCGTTTGCGGATCCGGCGATTGATGGTATCCTGTGCACGCGCGGAGGCTGGGGTTCGGCGGAGCTGTTGCCACATCTGGATGCGGAGCTGATTCGCGCGAATCCTAAGGCATTTGTTGGGTATAGTGACCATACATCGCTGCACTGCTGGCTGGAGAATGAGGCCAATCTGATCAGCTTCTATGGGCCGATGGTGGCTGCGGATTTCTCGCGTGATAGCGGAGCAAATATGGCGAGTTGGCAGCATACTTTTGGCGGTGATAATAGTTGGTCGCTGGGCGCTGCTGACGGGTTGCGCGTACTTCGTACGGGTGTTGCGGAAGGCAGGCTTCGCGGTGGGTGCATCTCGATCTATGCGGAGGCGCTGGGTACTCCCTATGCTCCACGAGTGGGGACCGACACGATTCTCTTTCTTGAGGACATCGGGACAAAGCCCTATCAGTGGGACCGGCTGCTGCTGCATCTGCGGTATGCGGGCAGGTTGGAGGGGGTGAAGGGAATTGTCTTTGGGGACATGCGTCAGTGCGTGGCAGCGGGGGAGCAGGAGTATCTGGAGGGCGCGATTCTACATGCGTTGCGCGACTTCGACGGCCCGGTCGCGATTGGGCTTCGCTGCGGGCACGTGGACAGCGACAATATCACGCTTCCGCTGGGTGTTCGCGTCAGGCTGGATTTGGGGGAGCTGGAGAATTCGGAGATGCAATTTCTCGAGGCAGCTGTTACGGTTTAATCTTCCTTAGCGATTCATGCAAAGTCCTAAACACATTCATTTAATCGGTATCTGCGGCACGGCTATGGCATCGCTTGCGGGCATGTTGCAGATGCAGGGGCACTACATCACCGGTTCCGATGCGGCCGCCTACCCGCCGATGAGCGATCTGTTGCGGGGCTTGGGGATTCCGGTTTATGAGCCGTACATGGAGAGCAATCTGGACCCGCGGCCGGATCTGGTAGTGGTTGGTAATGCTATTTCGCGCGGCAATGTAGAGCTGGAGTATGTGCTGGATGCGCGGATCCCGTTCTGCTCGATGGCTGCGATTCTGCATGACGAGTTTTTACAGGGGCGTGATTCGCTGGTGGTGGCGGGTACGCATGGGAAGACGACGACGACGAGCATGCTGGCCTGGATCTATGAGGTCGCCTCGTGGCGGGATGTCGCGCTTGCACCGTCGTTTCTGATTGGTGGCGTGGCAGAAAACTTCGCTACCAGCTTTATGGTGCGGCCTACGCGGCCGTTTCTGCTGGAGGGTGACGAGTACGATACGGCCTTCTTCGACAAGGGGCCGAAGTTTCTGCACTACTTTCCGGATGCGGCGATTCTGACCCATGTGGAGTTTGACCATGCCGATATCTACTCTGATCTTTCTGCCGTAAAGACGGCGTTCAAACGGTTTGTGAATCTGGTGCCGCGGCGCGGGCGCATTGTCGCTTTCGATGGGAGCGAGAACGTCAGCGAGTGTGTTGCGCGGGCTTTCTGCGCGGTGGAGCGGTATGGGTTTGGTGAACAGTCGCATTGGCGCGTTACGAACCTTCGCCATGATGGTCCGCTGACGCGGTGGACTCTTCTGCGCTGCGGCGAGCCGTTTGCCGAGTTGAGTCTGCCGATGGCCGGCGAGCACAATGCGCTGAACGCTACGGCAGCGGCGGCGTTGGCCGCAGGGCAGGGCATTCCGGTAGAAGCTATCGTCGAGGCGCTGGCGACGTTCAAGAGCGTCAAACGCAGGCTTGAGGTGCGGGCTGTAGTGGGCGGCGTGACGATCATCGATGACTTTGCGCACCATCCTACGGCGATCCGCGAGACGCTGCGTGCGTTACGGGAGCGTTATCCAGGGCAGCGATTGCTGGCAGTGCTGGAGCCTCGGTCGAATACGTTGAGGCGGAACGTGTTTGAAGCGGCTTTGGTGGATAGTCTTGGATTGGCCGATCGCGTAGTTCTGGCATCGGTGTTCAAGTCGGAGAGTATTCCTGCGAATGAGAGGCTGGTTCCGGAGCATGTTGTTACGGCCTTGAACGAGCGAGGCATTCCGGCTTCGGTTCATACGGATGCCGATGCGATTGTGACTGCCATTGCGCCGGAGTTGAGAGATGGAGATGTTGTGGCGATCCTTTCGAATGGAGGGTTCGGCGGAATTTATCAGAAACTTCCGCGAGCTATCTCGGATTCGATTATTTTGCGTGCGGGGCGAACGCTGCAGCCCAGAGGCGGCGTGTAGAAGTACGTTATTCTGAGAAGCGGTATGTTTGCGACGTTTAAGATGCTGTTTGTGTATTTGACCCTGGGGACTTTGGCTGGGGTAGTGGGAATTCCTTATTCGCTGGTGGTGGGGGATATTAGCCGGTTGTACCGGGTGGCTATGTGGATTGCCGGGGCGGGGGTGCGGATGGCGGGGATTCGAGTGGAGATTACCGGGTTGGAGCATGTTCCGGCGGATCGGCCTTCCATCTACATGTGCAATCACGTCTCGAACCTGGATCCTCCGGTGTTGCTGCCGCTGTTGCCGGGGCGGAGTTCGGTGCTGCTGAAGAAGGAGCTGATGAGCATTCCGCTTCTGGGGCGAGCGATGCGGATGGGCGGGTTTGTGCCGGTGGAGCGGGGCGGTACTCGGGATGCGGCGCAGGCGAGCGTGACTGCTGCCGCGGAGGCACTGCGTTCGGGATTGCATATGCTGGTGTTTCCTGAGGGGACGCGGTCGCGGGATGGAAGACTGCTGCCGTTCAAGAAGGGGCCTTTCTATCTGGCGCAGCAGACACAGGCGGCGATTGTTCCGATTGCGATCTCAGGCACCGAGACGATGATGCACAAGGGCAGCGTTGCGATTACGCCTGGAGTGGCGCGTGTGCAGGTGCTGCCTGTGGTTGAGCCGGCCGATTATGCGACGCGTGAGGATCTGCTGCGGGCTGTTCGGCTGGCGATTGCTGAGGCGCTACCGGAGCACATGAAGCCTTCGGATCTGCTATAGCCAAGCGGAGATGCTCCGAAGAACAACCGCAGCTCCTTCGACTACGGCGGCAAAAGCGCCGCCTTCGCTCAGGATGACACTTCCTTGGAAGGTGTCTCTTGCAAGCTCAGGAGTAGTTCGCGAAAGAAGACACCTTTGAAATTGACGAAGGCTATTTGACGATGGCGTTGTAGCCGTCGGAGAGGAGGCGCTGGCGCATGGCCTCGGCCTCTTTTTTGTTGGCCAGGGGGCCTATCTGGATGTGGAGGAGCTTGTCCTGCGGCTCGTGGCGGACGACTACGTTGTAGCCTCTTCGCTTGAGCGCGTTGAGGAGGGTATCGGCGTCTTCCTGGTGGGAGACGGCGGCTACCTGAACCATGGCTGGGGGGCCGGCTGGGGTTGTGGCTGCGGCGGCTGGGGCCGCGGGGATCGGGGCGGGCTTTGAGGGCTCGGGGGTAGTCGCGGCGGGCTTCGTGAGTGGCTGGGCTACTTGCTGGACTGCCTGCTGGACTGCGGGTGTTGGTGTCGTGGGTTGAGCGTCTTCTTCGTCGGGCTTGTGGGTGAGCTGGGCTGCGGCGCTTCCGGGGGCGGGTTTGGGGTTGCCGTTGGTGGCCAGGTTTGAGGATGCGTCTGCTGGCAGCGCGATGGCTTGAGAGGCGGTGCGGCGGCCCATCGTGTAGCCGAAGGCGAAGAAGATGGCGCAGAGGAGAGCGAGGAGGAAGAAGACGCCGAGAATCGTGGCGGTGTTGAGGGAGATCTCGCGGTCGCCGGTGCTCTCCTGGTAGTCCTGGAGATCGGTTTCGTCGCTGTAACGGCTGTTCACGGTTCCTTCTTCTCTCTTCCCTTGGTTTCTCACGGTGGGGAAAGATTCCCTCAGGGGCTAAAGCCCCCGCTTCTTTCGCTTGTTACGGCGCGGCTAAAGCCGCGCCCTTTCAAAACAACTGCCTCTCAACCCTTTCAAAACAACTGCCTCTCAGATTACTGAAGCTGCGTTCCTTTCGAGGCGATTGCTATCGAGGATCCCTTCTCCGCTTATTTGTCTGCGGAGCCCGGTGTCAATGTTTTATTCAACAGGTTCATCAGCTCCATGGGAAGAGGGAAGACGATGGTCGTATTCTTTTCGACACCTATCTCGGTGAGGGTCTGGAGGTAGCGGAGTTGCAGGGTCATGGGTTGGGTGGCCATGAGTGCTGCGGCGTCGACCAATTTGGCAGCGGCGTTAAACTCGCCTTCGGCGTGGATGATCTTGGCACGGGCTTCACGCTCGGCTTCGGCTTGCTTGGCCATGGCGCGGAGCATGGACTCGGGCATGTCGACCTGCTTGACCTCGACGGAGACGACTTTTACGCCGAAGGGGGCGGTGTGGCCGTCGATGATGGTCTGGATGCGCTGGTTGAGGGCCTCGCGGTGGGCGAGGAGCTCGTCGAGGTTGACTTCGCCAAGGACGGAGCGGAGAGTGGTCTGGGCGAATTGAGAGGTCTGGTAGATGTAATTGGTGACCTCGATGACGGCTTTGGTTGGGTCGATGACGCGGAGGGTGATGACGGCGTTGACCTTGAGGGTGACGTTGTCGCGGGTGATGACGTCCTGTGGGGGGACCTCCATGGCTTCTTGACGGAGGGAGACGCGGACGATCTGGTCGAGCGGGCGGAAGACGAGGATGATGCCGGGACCTTTGGCGGGCGAGATGCGGCCGAGGCGGAAGATGACGCCGCGTTCGTACTCCTTGAGGATCTTGATGGAGTTGATGATGTAGAGAATGACGATGGCGATGGCGATAAGGGCTGGGAGCGACATTTTTTGGAAAACCTCGACGGTGCGATTGTAACGGAGTGCTGGTGCGGCTGCGGATTTACGGGGATAGTCGGGGATGGAAGGGGAAAAAGCTTAACACCGATTTGCACCGATGACACCGATGGGGTTGCAGGGTTTTCTGCGGTGGCCTGGAGGGTGGGGAGGATGTCGGTGGTGGGGTCGGTCTCCGGTTGTTGTGGGGGTTGGGTGGGAATCCACATCTCAGAATCGAGATGCGGGGCACCCAGATCCGTGCCTGTCTCCGTACCCGGATTCGGAATGTGCGACTCCCCAACCTTCGCGCGGTCAGGCGCGCTCAGGATGGGGCACCCGGGTTCTTCTTTGGCTTTGTCCATGGCGAATTGGTCGAGAAGGTCGCGCATGATGCTTCTGGGGCGGCCTGAGGCGGTGGCTTCGTCGTACTCGGCGGGTGGGGCTAGGAGGCCTAGGTCGGGGTGGGTGGTGATCTCTTCGACCTGGGGTGGTTGTGGGTCTTCGGGGTTTTGGCGGGGGAGGTTGGAGCTGGCGATCTGGAGGCCATAGAGCAGGAGGCCTGCTCGTTTGGAGTCGATCTGGTTGTGGGCGATGCGGAGGAGGATGTGGCCGATGGCGAGCTGGATGGCGGCGCGGTCTTCGGGCAGGGGGAGGTCGAAGGCGTAGCGGTCTTCTCGGTCCTGGCGGGTGCGCGGGTCGGGCGCGGGGCGGCGGGTGGTGTGGTGGTAGTAGCAGAAGTCTTGTCCGCGGAGCGATGGGCTACCGCAGCGGCGGCCTTCGGTGAAGATGTGGCGGCATTGGTAGCGTTTGGGTGTGTCCATGATGTGTACTCCCCCTGGGTACTTTTGGTCTCAAAGTCTTCGAAGTAGATGGTTTAGGTGTGGACTTGTGGTCCGGTTGTTAGTTGCAGGTTGTTAGTTAAATGCGAAGAGCCCCGGCTTTTGCCGAGGCTCTTTCTTTTTGTCTGTTTTCTATTATAGGTGGCGGGTGGTAATTACTATGCCAACTGGATGTGCTTTGGTTGCAGTGAGTTAGGCGGGTTGGGGGCTTGACAGGTTTTTAAGGGTGTGGAAGGCGGGCATACCCCAGGGGCTGAAGCCCCTTTTCTGCGGGTTCGAGGGAGGCCCAAGGCTGAAGCCTTGGGTTACCCAGAGGCAACAGCAACTTCCCTTCCGGGATGACGAGAAAGGCAACTGCAAAAACAACGACAACAACAGAAGCAGATCCCTACGGGATGACAACTAGAAAAGCAACGACAACGACAACAGCAACGACAACAGCAACGACAACAGCAACGACAACAGCAGATCCCCTTCGGGGATGACAAGCAAGAAAGGCAACGGCAACAGCAACAGCAAAGGCAAGAACTGGCGGAGAGGGTGTACTTTGCCACGCGGATTGTGACCCCAACCTTCGCGCGATCAGGCGCGCTCAGGATGGGGCACCCGGCGGTTGGAGCAGTTGGAAGACGGGCAACTGCAATAGCAACTGCAAACAGCAGATCCCTGCGGGATGACAACTAGAAAGCAACAGCAACAGCAGATCCCTTGCGGGATGACAACTAGAAAGCAACAGCAACAGCAGATCCCTTGCGGGATGATAAGCAAGAACAGCAACAACAACAGCAACTGCGAAGACAGCGGCGACTGCTACTAGTCGATCGATATCTTGCGCAGGAGCTTGAAGTCGGAGAGCATCTTGCCGGTTCCGAGGACTACGGAGGCTAGCGGATCGTCGGCGATGGAGACCGGGAGGCCGGTTTCTTCGCGGATGCGCTTGTCGAGATTCTTGATGAGAGCGCCGCCGCCGGTGAGGACGATGCCGCGGTCGGAGATGTCGGCGGAGAGCTCGGGTGGGGTACGCTCGAGGGCTACGCGGATGGCGTTGATGATGGTGGCGATGCACTCGCTGAGGGCTTCGCGGATCTCGGAGTCTTCGATGGTGATGGTCTTGGGGACGCCTTCGATGAGGTTGCGGCCCTTGACCTCCATCTCGAGGGGCTTGTCGAGGGGGAAGGCGGATCCCAGCACAATCTTGATCTGCTCGGCGGTGCGCTCGCCGATGAGGAGGTTGTATTTGCGCTTGAGGTAGGTCATCACCGCTTCGTCCATCTGGTTTCCGGCCATGCGGACGGAGCGCGAGTAGACGATACCGGCGAGCGAGATGACAGCGATGTCGGTGGTGCCTCCGCCGATGTCGACGACCATGTTGCCGCCGGGTTCGGTGATGGGGAGACCGGCGCCGATGGCGGCGACCATGGCCTGTTCGACGAGGTGGACCTCGCTGGCTTTGGCGCGGTAGGCGGAGTCCATGACGGCGCGCTTTTCGACCTGCGTGATCTCAGAGGGCACGCCGATAACGATGCGGGGGTGCACCATCATCTTGCGGTTGTGGGCCTTCTGGATGAAGTAGTTCAACATCTTTTCGGTGTGGCGGAAGTCGGCGATGACGCCGTCCTTCATGGGCTTGATGGCGACGATGTTGCCGGGAGTGCGGCCGAGCATCTCCTTGGCTTCTTTGCCGACGGCCTCGACCTCATTGGTGATCTTGTTGACCGCGATGATGGAGGGCTCGTTGACGATGATGCCTTTGCCGTGGGCGAAGACGAGGGTGTTCGCTGTACCGAGGTCAATGGCCAGGTCGCTGGAAAAAAGACTGAAGAGAGACCGCATGTTGTGGATGCGGGAGTAACGCGTCTGAAACGTGTTCGAAGACATTCGGCTGGTTCGTTCCTCGGGAAGGTGAATGTATCTATTGTAAGGCTTGAAACCGCAGTGTGCGATAAACGCCAGAGTACAGGGGAATCGCTCCGTGGATACAATCAAATATCAGCGTAAGCGGAGGAAATGATGATCATTGGTGTACCTAAGGAAGTAAAAGACCATGAGAGCCGGGTGGGGGTGACTCCGGGGGGCGTGAAGGCACTGGTTGAGGCTGGTCATAAGGTGCTGGTGGAGCATGACGCCGGAGTGCTTTCGGCTATGCCGGACGATGAGTATCAGGCTGCGGGGGCGGAGATTGTGGGTTCGGCCCATGATGTCTGGCGGCTGGCGGATATGGTGGTGAAGGTGAAGGAGCCGGTCGAGAAAGAGTACCGGCACTTTCGCGAGGGGTTGGTACTGTTTACCTATCTGCATCTTGCGCCGCTGACGGAGCTGACGGATGCGCTGCTGACGAATAAGGTCACGGGGATCGCGTATGAGACGGTGCGGGACCGGATGGGCGGGTTGCCGCTGCTGACTCCGATGAGCGAGGTTGCGGGGCGGTTGAGTGTGCAGGTGGGCGCGGAGTATTTGACTAAGGAGCATGGCGGGCGCGGGTTGCTGCTGGGAGGGGTTCCGGGGGTTCCTCCGGCGAATGTTTGCATCATCGGCGGTGGGATTGTGGGGACGAATGCAGCGAAGGTTGCGCTGGGTATGGGTGCGAAGGTGACGCTGATCGATCTGAATTTGAATCGGCTGCGGGAGCTGGATGACATCTTCAACGGGCGCGTGTTTACGATGGCTTCGAACAGCTACAACATCGAGCGGGCGACGTGCGAGGCGGACCTGTTGATTGGCGGCGTGCTGATTCCGGGTGCGGCTGCACCGAAGATCGTCACGAAGGCGATGGTGCACAAGATGAAGAAGGGTGCGGTGATTGTGGACGTGGCGATCGATCAGGGTGGGTGTATCGAGACGGCGCATCCTACGACGCACAGCAATCCTTCGTATGAGGTCAACGGCGTGGTGCACTACTGCGTGACGAATATGCCGGCGGCGGTGCCGAATACTTCGACGCTGGCGCTGACGAATGCGACGTTCCCTTATGTGCTGAAGCTGGCGAAGGTAGGGCGCTGAGGCGGCGATCCGTGAGGACAAGGGGATTGCTGAGGGGGTCAATACCTTCAAGGGTGTCCTGACTTATGGTGCGGTTGCGGCGGCTCAGAAGCGCGAGTGGAAGAGCGTGGCGGAACTGGTGTAGCGGACGCGCTGCTTTTGAGGGCGATGGGCCACGCCTATAATCGGGAGACTGAGGAGGGCGAGGATGGCGATCCGTGTAAATCGGAAGATTCTGAGCATCGTGCTTGGCGTATGCGGGCTGGTGCTGCTGATCGCTCTGATTGCGCTGAATGCGTTCAATCGTGAGGTGAGCTTCCTGACGCCTTCGACCACGGAACAGACCTTTGTGTTCACGGGGCTGTCGGCGGTGGCGTTTCTGCTGTTTGTCGCGGTGCTGGTGCTGCTGGTGCGGAATCTGCTGAAGCTTTATGCAGAGCAGCGGAGTCGCGTGCTGGGGTCGCATCTGCGAACGAGGATGCTGACGGGAGCGGTGCTGGTTTCGCTGGTGCCGATTGCGTTTATGGTTGCCTTCAGCTATGGGCTGATGAATCGCGCGGTGGACCGGTGGTTTTCGCAGCCGGTAACGGAGATGCGCGATGACAGCAACCGCATGGCTCTGGAGCTGGCTCGTTATACGACGGCGAATGCGAGGGCTGAGGCGGAGTCGATTGCGTCGAGTCTGTTGGAGCTTGCGCCTTCTTTTGGGGGGGACGTGTCGCCTGCAGGCCATAACACGGCGCATGATGCTGTTGTTGCACGGCATTATCGCGAGGCGGTCGAGAGCGTTCTGCGTCAGCATGAGATCACGTTGCAGAACGGCTTTGTGATTGTCTACCGCAGTGGGAAGGCAGTGGCCTCTTTTCAGATACCGCAGCGCGAGGGAGCTACGGCGCAGGTGAAGCCATGGTTGCCCGAGAAGACGGTGGATGAGGAGGGGAGTGGCTCGACTGAGGGCGCGGCGGATGGTCATGCTTTGAGTGATCCGACCGATGCGGCGATTCTGGCTGCCGCACAGCGCAATGATGAGCCTGTCTTCTCGCTGAATCAGACGGATTTCGCGCTGGGTACGGCGACGATGAAGCAGAGCGGGACGGTTGTTGTAGGGCTTCCGATGCCGTATGGCATGTCGACTACGATGACGCACTTGCGGACGGCGGCTGACAACTACTGGACGCTGTTTCGTGAGCGGCGGCAGGTCAGGAGCCTTTATACGATTCTGCTGCTGATGATGACGGGGCTGGCGTTGTTCGCCGCGACGTGGCTGGCGCTGCATCTTTCGAAGCAGGTGACGAAGCCTGTGGAGGCGCTGGCGGATGCGATGGATGCGATTGCTTCGGGCGACTATGGGCATCGCGTGAAAGAGAGCGCGACGGAAGAGCTGGGCGAACTGGTGAGGAGCTTCAATCACATGGCTGCGGATCTTGAAGGCAGCCGTCGTGCGGTGGATGAGTCGACGATGCAGTTGAGCGCGGCAAATGCTGCACTGGAGGCTCGGAGGAGTGAGCTGGAGACGATGCTGGAGACGATTCCGAACGGCGTCGCTACGCTGGATGCTGATCGCCGTGTCGTGCTGACCAATCGAGCTTTGACCGAGATGATGGACCCGGGGGGCAGCGGTCGTTTGTGGGGCGCTCGATGGCAGAGGTGTTTCCGGCAGAGGTGGTGGAGGTGATCGATCGGCTGATCAGGCGGAGTCATCGGATGGGGTCGGCTTCGAGCGAGTTGGAGATCGCCGGAGCTGGTGGAACGATGAATCTGCTGGCTACGGTGGCGCTGCTGGAGATGCCCGGGGGTGTGCGTCGGGAGCATCAGGGGTATGTGCTGGTGCTGGAAAATGCGACGGAGTTGCTGCGGGCGCAGAAGCAGTCGGCGTGGAAGGAGGTCGCGCGAAGGGTTGCGCATGAGATCAAGAATCCGCTGACGCCGATCAGTTTGAGTGCGGAACAGATTCGCCGGCATATTGACCGGCTTGCGCATACGCTTGGAGAGCATGCGGTCGAGTCGCCGTCGACAGGAGTGATTCGGCGATGCAGCGAGGTGATTACTTCGTCGGTGGAGAGCATGCGTTCGCTGGTCGATCAGTTCTCGGCGCTGGCGGAGTTTCCTACGGCAAAACCGAAGCCTGCGGATTTGAATACGATTGTTGAGAACTCGCTGGCGCTGTTTGCGGGGCGGATGCAGACGATTCGAGTAGTGAAGAAGATGAGTCCGGATCTGCCTTTGGTGATGGCTGATCCTGAGGCCTTGAAGCGGGCGCTGGGGAATTTGATCGACAATGCTGCGGAGGCCATGCAGCAGAGTTTGCTGCGCGAGCTACTCATTGGCACGGCGCTGCTGGAGAGTGGGATGGTTGAACTGACCGTTGCCGATACGGGCTCGGGGCTGACGGACGAGATGCGGGAGCGGTTGTTTTTGCCGTATTTCTCGACCAAGCAGAGGGGCACGGGACTTGGGCTGGCGATTGCGGCGAAGATTATTCAGGAGCATCAGGGCACGATTCGCGCAGAGAAGAATGTTCCCGCGGGGGCGAGGTTCATCATCGAGCTGCGTGCGGCTACGGTGGTGGATAGTGATGCGGAGCTGAATGGTGCGACCGCGGTTGGCAGCGGGCATGGAAGGGGAGGGGCTGTTTGAATCATGTACTGATCGTCGATGACGAGGCCGAGATTCGCGAGTCGCTGGAGAGTATTCTGCGCGAGGAAGGCTACCTGGTTACCACCGCGGCTTCTGCGGGTGAGGCGCTGGAGCTGTTGCGCGATGTTGCTTATGACGTGGTGCTGCTGGATATCTGGCTGCCGGATCGCGATGGGCTGGATGTGCTGGGAGAGATTCGCCAGCTGGAGAGTGCGAATATACCCGAGGTCGTGATCATCAGCGGGCATGGGACGATTGAGGCGGCGGTGCGGGCTACGAAGCTGGGGGCTTACGACTTTTTGGAGAAGCCGCTGTCGTTGGAGCGGACGCTGATCGTCGTAAAGAATGCGATGAAGGCGCGGCAGATGCGCGAGGACAACGCGGAGTTTGCGCGGCAGCTTGCGGTGAAGGGTACGGTGACGGGGCAGAGCGTGGCAATGAAGGCTCTGCGGCAGCAGATTAGGGTGATGGCTCCTACGAATGGGCGCGTGCTGATCTTTGGTGAGAGTGGGACCGGCAAGGAGTTGATTGGGCGGGCGATGCATGCTGAGAGCTTGCGCAAGGACCGTCCGTTTGTGGAGTTGAACTGCGCGGCGATTCCTGAGGACTACATCGAGAGCGAGTTGTTTGGGTATCGGCATGGGGCTTCGCCGCAGGGTGCGGGCTCGCCGGGGACTCCGCTTGAGAAGCGGGGGACGTTTGAACGGGCTGATGGTGGGACGCTGTTTCTGGATGAAGTCGGTGACATGAGTCTGAAGACGCAGGCGAAGGTGCTGCGTACGCTCGATGAACAGCGGTTTCTGCCGGTGGGGGCTTCGCATCCGGTGCATGTGGATGTACGGGTGATTGCGGCTACGAATAAGGATTTAGAGGAGGAGATTGCGCGCGGGAATTTTCGTGAGGATCTGTTCTATCGGCTCAATGTGATTCCGTTTTTTGTGCCTCCGCTGCGTGATCGTAAGGAGGATATTCCTCTGCTGGTGAAGGAGTTTCTGCAACAGTTTGGGCCGCAGTATGGCAGGCCGCATGTGGAGATGAGCGAGGATGCGCTGGGTGCGCTGCGACTGTATCACTGGCCGGGCAATGTGCGGGAGCTGCGGAATCTTGTAGAGCGCGTGATTATTTTGAATCCGAAGATTCAGAAGATTGAGAAGAAACACCTGCCGATGCTGGTGTATCGCGGGCCGAAGCTGACTGAGTCCGGGCGCATCAATACACGGGGCGAGGAGTTTTCGAGCCTGCTGGAGGCGCGGGAGGCTTATGAGCGGGATTACATTCTGAAGAAGCTCGATGAGTTTCATGGGAATGTGAGCCGCGCGGCGGAGGGGCTTGGGCTGGAGCGGAGTCATCTTTATCGGAAGATGAAGGCACTGGGTGTGAGCGTGAAGGAGTAAGGCCAATGAGTGAAGAAAATAAGAAGGCTCCAAAGAAACATTTCATTCATTGGAAACTATTTTCGAAGCATATTTCACCAGCCTTCAGCAAGACACAAGACCGCCGATCTCGAGGTGTTTGTATTGGTTGTGGACTGGATCCTTGTAAGTGCAAAGGTAAAGCAACAAAATGACGTCCGCTTCCCGCTTTCCAAGCCCCTCTACTTTGGGGGCCTGATGTGGAGTTGGTAGCGGATAGTTCCGGTTTCTTCTCCGTCGCCTTCGAAGGCGAGACCGCACTTTTCCATGACTCGGATGGAGCCGAGGAGCGTCGGGAAGGTGTGGGCGATGATGGTCTGGATGCGGTGGTCGTCGCGGAGATATTTGATGAGGGCCTGGGTTGCTTCGGTGGCGAAGCCGTGGCCTTCGAAGGGTGGAAGGATGCCGTAGCCGATCTCGCACACGGTTGGCGGATCGGTTTTGGAGAATGCGCCGAGGGTTCCGATGAGCGTGCCTGATCCGTTGGGAGAACGAAGGGCGATGTAGCGTGGCCAGCCGAGTTGATCGGGGTGTTGAGCGAACTGATCCAGCAGGAAGTTGTAGACGTGCGGTTCCCAGTGGATGTGTGGCCATTCTTTTGGAATCGTGCAGTGGATGAGGTTGGCGAGTGCGTGGTCGTCGAGGTGTTCGCGGGTTGACCGTTCGGCGCGGATGGCTTCGGGGGTGATGGCGATGAGAGTGAGGCGTGCGGTGAGGATGTCGTGGGCGAGAGGCGATGTCATTACGGAGATCTCCTGAATCGGTTGGCAGTCGTGAGGGGCTCGGCCAAAGGAAGGACTCTTGGCGGGCGACGAACGTGCGTGATTCAGGCAGTCATAGGCAGGGGTTGAGTGTAGCAGCTTTGGAGCATTTCCCCCATAGTGTAAAGCGAGGCGCTCCGAGCGAAATACAGGGATTCTTCACTGCGCTCAGAATGACGGACTTCAGGGCTTAGCGGCGTAGGGAAGGTTCTATTTTTCTTCGGCCATTTGTTTGGCGGCGATCTCTTCTAGTTGGCGGCGCCAGTCGAGGTCTTCGACGAAGCCGCGGGAGCTGCGCCACTCTTCCTGGACTTTGACGAAGAGTTCGAGGAAGACTCGGGTGCCGAGGAGGGCTTCGATCTCTTTGCGGGCTGTGGTGCCGATGCGTTTGAGCATCTCGCCCTGCTTGCCGATGAGGATGGCTTTTTGGCCGGTGCGCTCGCAGAAGATGGCGGCGGCGATTTTGGTGACGGGGAGTTTGCCGTCCTTCATTTTTTTGAGGGAGGCGGGCTCTTCGTAGCGCTCGATGACGACGGCGGTGGCGTAGGGGACCTCTTCGCCGGTGAGGAGGAGGATCTTTTCGCGGATGAGCTCGGCGACGAGGAAGCGCTCGGGCTGGTCGGTGAGCTGGTGCTTTGGGAAGTAGCGCTGGCCCTCTTTGAGCTGGCCGATGATCTTTTCGAGGAGAAGGTCGAGGCCTTCTTTTTTGCGCGCGGAGATGGGGATGACGTCGGCGAAGGGGTGGAGGGTGCTCCAGTGGGCGATGAGGGGGAGCAGGTCGGACTTGGGGATCGCGTCGATCTTGTTGAGGACGAGGATGACGGGGCACTCGAGCTTTTTGATGAGGGAGAGGGCGAAGTCGTCCTCGGCTGCGGAGAGGGAGCGACGGTTTTCGGTGAAGCTGTTGGTCTTGGGGTCGCTGCCGTCGGTGGCGCGGGGCAGGCGGTGGGTTACGTCGACGATGAAGAGGACGGCGTCGCGGGATTCGAGGGCGTCGTGGACCTCCTGCATCATGCGGCGGTCGAGCTGGGTGTCGGGTTTGTGGACGCCGGGGGTGTCGACCAGGACGATCTGCGCGGCGGGGTGGCCGGGGTCGGTCTTCGTCTTCTTTTTTAGCGGGACTTCGAGCACGCCGTGGATGCGGGTACGGGTGGTCTGGGGCTTATGAGTGACGATGGCCAGCTTCTGACCCAGAAGGGCATTGAGCAGCGTGGATTTGCCGGCGTTGGGGCGGCCGATGATGGAGACGAAACCTGAGCGGAAGGCCATTCCCTTTATTATGCGCTGTTGACGGACTTGCGGGCAGCTATCGGATTGCAAGAAGGCTGAGTCAGGTTCAAATCAGATGGATTTCGTTGGCGTCTCAGCTACACTGGCGCGTATGAAATCAGTCCCTGTGCGCCTTGTTGTGAAGCTCTGCCTGCTGCTCGTCCCCGGTCTGCTGCAGGCACAGGTTCCTGCCTATACTCCATCGACCGAAATCCATCCGGACCGCAGCGTTACGTTCCACTACAAGGACGATGGCGCGACCACGGTGTTACTTGGGCTTGAGGGGCTAGAGAAGCCGGTGCCGATGACGAAGGATGCGGCCGGGATTTGGACTGTGACGACGAAACCGCTTGCGCCAGAGATTTATATGTACCACTTTGAGGTGGACGGCCAGCCTCGTCTTGATCTGGCGAATGTTCACGTCAACACAAACCTGGTTAATCTAGGGAACCTGCTAACTGTACCGGGCGACATGCCACAGCTGTGGGATGAGACGAATGTGCCTCATGGGGCGCTGCATCGTCACACTTATACGACGGCTAAGGTTCTTGGGCTGGAGAACAATCAGAACGATTACATCGTCTATACTCCGCCGGGGTACGATGCGAAGACGAAGAGGCCCTATCCTGTGTTGTATCTGCTGCATGGCTGGGGCGATGGCGCTCCGGGATGGGCTGCGGTGGGGCAGGCGAATTTCATCTTCGACAACCTGATCGCGCAGGGCAAGATGAAGCCGATGGTTGTCGTTATGCCGCGTGGTTATGGCGACATGGCATTTATTCAACACGGCTTCAGTATCTGGCAGGATGCTGTACCGATCGACCACAACACGACGCTGTTTACGAAGGCGCTTCTGACCGAGATATTGCCGCAGGTGGAGTCGGGCTATAACGTTTCGCGTGATCGGGCGGGGCGGGCCATCGCCGGGTTTTCGATGGGAGGGCTAGAGAGCCTCTCTATTGGACTTACGAATACGGACAAGTTCGCTTCTGTTGGCGGCTTCAGCTCGGCTGTTCACAAACTCGATTACGGGAAGGAGTTCTCTGCGCTCGATCCGAAGACGGCGGACCTTCGGCTCCTGTGGATTGCCTGCGGGACGGAGGACTCGCTGATTACGGCCAACCGCAGACTAATCGGCTGGCTGGAGACGAAGAAGATGCCGGTTACGCAGATCGAGACTCCAGGCAGGCATACGTGGATGGTGTGGCGGGACAATCTTGTTCATTTTGCGCCGCTTCTGTTTCAGGACAAGTAGCGAATCGCCTGGCGAAAGAAGGATTTAACAGGCTTTTGGTCTTGATCCCGGCTGCGGGGACGATTTGGCGCAAAGAAGTGGCTGTGCACCAGCGGTGCCACCTCCCGCGCAGGCCCTTGTCTCGCGGATAATAGATAGAGCGCATGGAATCCTTCTTTGTCCGTTTCAAGAACGTTCTCGTCCTGGTCGCGGTGCTGCTGACGCAGACCATCGGACTGGCCATTCAGGTACGCCGTCCCATCGAATCCGGTGCGCCTGATGGCAGTAGTGTCACGCTGATGCGCTATTGGCTAGTCTCGACGGTGACGCCGCTCGAGCGGTTCTTCCTGGGGTTCGGGCATACGGTTCGCGGCGGGTGGTCGAATTATGTGTATCTGCGGGGTGTCCGCCAGCAGAACGCCAATCTGCAGCAGGAGATCGCGCGGCTTCGGCTGGAACAGGCTGCGATGGCGGAGGACGCGATCCAAGGGCATCGGCTGCAGGCACTGCTGGCTTTTCAGCAGCATTATGTGGCGAATACGGTGGCCGCACAGGTGATCGGGACAAGTGGGAGCGATCTTTCGCGGGTGCTGTACATCGACAAGGGATCGGCCGATGGATTGAAGCCGGATCAGGCGGTGATTACGCCGGATGGGATCGTGGGCAAGCTGCGGGATGTTTTTCCGCATACGGCGCAGGTGCTGCAGATTAACGATCAGACCTCAGGGGCAGGGGTACTGCTGGCTTCGACGCGTATCCGGGGCATTTTGAAGGGGTCCACGACGGGGCACATTCAGATCATGAACCTTACACCGGACTCGCGGATCAAGCCGGGTGAGCAAGTGCTGACTTCGGGCGGCGACCAGGTGTTTCCGCGAGGGCTGAAGGTGGGGACGATTGAATCCATTGCGCCCGATCCGGAACACCAGCCGTACACGTTGATTGTGGTTCATCCGGCGGCGAATCTCTTTCAGCTGGAGGAGGTGCTGGTCATTACAGGCACTCAGCCACAGCTGACGGAACAGGCGAAGAAAGACCTGGCTGCGGGAGCCGCCACTGCTGAGGAACAAGCCGAGGCTGCCCGTGTGGCTGCTGCTGAGGCTGCTGCTAAATCGGCTGCGCAGATCGTGGCGGACCGGCTGCCGAGTCTGCATGACGAGAACAGTACGGAGACGGACCCCAAGGTTGCAGTGGATCCGAACGCTCCGGTCAAGGCTCCCGGCGGGGTCGTTCCACATCCGCTGCCTACGCTGCATCCGGATCGCTATACGCCGGGAGCTACGCCTTCGGCTGCATCGCTGACGCCCGGAGCGCCGAATAACACCATCAATACGCGGCCTGCGACCTCCAACCCGCCTGCTCCGGAGAAGACGCCGGATTCTGCTGAACCGCAGTCGGAGAGTCAACCCAGATAAATGGCCACCCATAGCTACACCTCTCGTCGAGAACTTGAACAACACAGCTTTCCGCCCGCCGTCACGCTGCTGGTGCCACTGGCTGCAATTGTCCTGCAGGTACTTCTGCCGAAGCCCATGCCACGGCTGGCGATCCTCGATCTGCCGCTGATCGTGACATTGTTTTTTGCGGTGTCACGACGCAACCCGGTGGCTGGCACGCTGACAGGAGCTGCAATCGGCCTGCTGCAGGATCTGCTGACGGCCCAGCCTATTGGGGTCAATGGGATGGCGAAGTCCGTTATTGGCTATATTGCAGCCAGCATCGGGGTGCAGGTGGATGTCGAAAACATCACGACCCGGATTGTCATCAACTTTGGCTTTTCGCTTCTGAACTCGATGCTGCTGTTTCTGATCAACCGGCGGTTGCTAGGGCTTCCAGACTTCCATATTCTTTGGCTTCACGAACTGGTTCGGGCCGTGGTGAATACCGTGGTGGCCATTCCGATCTTTCTGCTGCTCGACCACTTCAAGCGTACCGAGTAGG
Organism: uncultured Acidobacteriaceae bacterium; assembly: GCA_963738855.1. Classification (GTDB taxonomy): domain Bacteria; phylum Acidobacteriota; class Terriglobia; order Terriglobales; family Acidobacteriaceae; genus Edaphobacter. The sequence continues at coordinate 80,288 of CAVTYC010000003.1, forward strand.
CGTCAGACGCGTCTAATCTGAAATCACCGAAACTGCAGTCGTACACTGGATAACAGGCATGGAACTAGCCACTCATCCCGATCAGCCCGACATGGGCGCAAATGGCAAGGCCGAGAAGATTGCGCCCGGCAAGCTTTCCGCTGCGCAGTATCTGATCGCGTTGATGCTGGTGGTTTTGGTGGCGGGGCTTTGGCGGTTGCAGGTGGCCAGTGCGGATAACTTCCGTGCGCTTGCCGAGGCCAACCGGATCCGCAAGATTCCGGTGCTTGCGCCGCGAGGTAAGTTGTTCGATCGCGAGGGTCGTTTGTTGGTCGATAACTACCCTTCGGTCTCGTGCTATTTGCTGCGGGAGCAGGTGAAGGACCTGAATGCCGATCTGCCGTTGATCGCGCAGGGACTGCATATTCCGGTTGATCAGATTCAGGCTACGCTGCGTCGCTTTCAGGCTGCGCCCAAGTATCAACCTATCCCGTTGAAGCAGGACATTACGCCGGATGAGCAGGCGTTTATCGAGGCGCACCGCAATGAGCTGCCGGAGCTTGAGACGTTGGACGAGCAGCGGCGGCTGTATCCGCGCGACGGGTTTGCGGCTCACCTGATTGGTTATGTTGGTGAGATTTCAGAAGACGATCTGAATAAGTCGAAGTATGCCTTCTATCAGCCGGGCGATGTGGTTGGGAAGTCCGGCGTGGAGGCGACCTACGATGCTGTTCTGCGCGGGGAAGACGGCAGCCGCGACGTGATCGTGAACAGCCACGGTAAGGAGATCGGCCATCTGGGGCAGACGCTCGCCAAGCCGGGGCAGGATTTGAGGCTGACGATTGACCTCGATATCCAGATGGCGGCGGAGAAGGCGCTTGAGGGCAAGGTGGGCGCTATCGTCGCGATGGACCCGCATACAGGCGAGATTCTCGCGCTGGCATCGCGGCCTACGTTCGACCCGAATGAGTTTTCCGTTCGGTTGAGCAAGAGCTATTGGAATGAGATCCTGAACAATCCTGATCATCCGCTGTTGAACAAGGCTATCCAGGCGCAGCTTGCTCCGGGGAGCACGTTCAAGATCATCATGTCGGTGGCGGGTCTAGAGGAGAATGTTGCCCAGGACATGCATGTCCAGTGCAATGGTGGCGCCAGCTTCTATGGGCACTTCTTCGCCTGCGACGTACATCATGGCGCAGTTGATATTCACAACGCCATCCCCTACTCGTGCGACACGTTCTACTACACGCTGGCCAACAAGCTCGGCATCGACACCATCGCGAAGTACGCTACTTCTCTCGGAATCTCGCAGAAGACCGGCATCGACCTGCCAGACGAGGCCTCCGGCACGATGCCTTCCACCCAGTGGAAGCTCAAAAACTTTCATGAGAAGTGGTACGCCGGCGAGGTCATCTCCGTTGGCATAGGCCAGGGAGCCGTTACCGCCACGCCTCTCCAACTCGCCCGCGCCCTTGGCGGCGTAGCTTCAGGCGGTGTGCTTCGCCGCCCCCATGTCGTTTTCCCCGACGAGGTTTCAGCCGATCAACTCGAGGCAATTCACGAGACCTTCCCCGGCTCCGGAGATAAGACGATTTCGTTGACTCCGGAGAACTGGCAGGTCATCACGGACGGCATGGCTGCGGTCACGCTTACCGGCACCGCCGCGGCGGCGCATCTTGAAGGGATCGACTTCGCCGGCAAGACGGGGACGGCTCAGGTTATGAGTCACGATGCGCTGGCTCGCTCCGGCGGCGGACACAAGACCGTGCCGAATGCGTGGTTTGTTGGCATGGCTCCTCGTCGAAACCCAGATATCGTCGTCGCTGTCCTTTGGGAGAACGGAAACTGGGGCAACAACTCTGCCAAGCTCGGCGCACAGGTTATCAACGCTTTTGTTGAGAAGCAGCGTAAACAGGCGAATAATCTCCGGATCGCCGAGACGCCGAAGCCAGCGACTACGGCATCGGCGGCCCCGGATACTACGGCGACTCCCGCAGTGTCGTCGCCACAACCGGCAACCAACTAGCGCGAAATCTGATTCAGGTAACCTAACTTCAGCCACTATGGCACGCCTCTCCTCATATCGCGACTTCGACTGGGTTCTGCTCGGTTTCGTCATGCTGCTCTCGGTGATCAGCGTCCTCGAGATCAAGTCGGCCACGCTGCACACGAAGTTTCATGGCTTCGAGACGAAGCAGATCGGCTTCCTGGCTGTCGGACTGCTGCTGATGTTTGTGATCTCGCTGATTGACTATCACCGATTGATCGACATAGTGCCCTGGGCTTACGGCATTGGCATCGGCTCGCTGATTGCGGTGAGGCTGGTCGGGACAAAGGTATTGGGCGCGCGCCGCTGGATCAAGTTGCCGGGGGGGATCCACTTTCAGCCGTCGGAGTGGATCAAGCTGGTGCTGATTGTGGCTGTTGCGCGCTACTTCTGGAATCTTGCAGGCAAAGAGCTTACCTGGGGTGATATCGGCAAGGCGTTCCTGCTGGTGTGCATTCCGTTTCTGATGGTGCTTAAGCAGCCGGATCTGGGGACTTCGCTGACGTACCTGCCGGTTCTGGTCTGCGGGCTCTTCCTTGGAGGCATCCGGTTCAAGCAGGCAGCGATCATCGTGCTTAGCCTGGCGATTGTGGTTGGTGGGGCGTGGAAGGCCGGTAAGTTGTTGAAGCCATACCAGAAGGCCCGGCTTACGTCGTTTATCGACCCCGACTCAGATCCTCGCGGTTCGGGATATCAGATCCGGCAGTCGTTGATCGCGGTCGGTTCGGGCGGAATCTGGGGCAAGGGAGCCAACAAGGGCACGCAGACCCAGGGCGATTTTCTGCCTATTCCCTATACCGATTTCATCTTCGCGGCGTTCTGCGAGGAGCACGGCTTCGTGGGCGCGCTCGGCGTGCTGCTGTTATACTTTCTTATATTGATGCGTTTGATTCAAAACGCTCAAACAGCCTCGGACCTGCCCGGGACCTTCATTATTATGGGGGTCGTTGCCGTCATCGTGTTCCAGATCGCGGTCAATGTGGGCATGGTTGTTGGTCTGATGCCGGTTACCGGAATCCCACTGCCGTTGATGAGTTACGGCGGATCGTCGATTTTGTTCACCTTCCTCGCGCTGGGTATTGTTATGAACATCCGTATGCGCCGGTTTGTGAATTAGGCCAGAGATACTTTGCCGCAAGGACGCAAGTGTCTGAAGTAAAGGGGTTTCCTCCCTGTTGGCGGCCCGGGTAAGTGTTGAATCCGGAACCCCGTCAGGAATTTTCCGGTTCGGGTACTGCGCAACTCCGCCGCTTGTAGCGGGTTTGGTGCAATACTATCTGTATCACCTGATTCGGCCAGATGCCGTTCAGCGAAACAAACCGCTCCCTCTGGCGCACGGCGCCGGCAGCGGTAACAAGATTTTTAGAAGAAAAGGCCGGCCAGCCTGAGACGATTCGATCCGTTGGCCGGACAGGTTTCAGGGAAATGATTGCATCCGGAAGGCAAACGGCCCCGCCTCAAGCATTTGAGGTTGAATTGGTCACAAACTCCGCATGCCAGCTCGCGCTCGAAGCACCCCCTTGTGTACCCGATTCATCCTGTGTCGCCTCCCCCGCGCTCTTTCGGAGCCCGGCCACGGCAGGGTTGTATTCACAACTCGCACCGGGCATCGTTCACTTGAGCTTCCGCACCCAACGCCTGTCCGCACTCGCGGTGAGCTGCACCTAACCTCCGGTTAGAGGCACTCTCGATTCATCTTCGGCTCGTCTGCCGCTCGCGCACCCTCAGGGGGCCGGGCAGAAAGAGCAGAGAATGTCGAAAGAAATTTATATATCCAGCACGCCGCATGAGACGCGGCTTGCCATCGTCGAAAATGACGCCCTAGCCGAAATCTATTACGAGCGCGAGAACGAGTACACGCTCGCTGGATCCATTTACAACGGCAAAGTGACCCGGGTACTGCCGGGTATGCAGTCCAGCTTTGTGGACATCGGCCTCGAGCGCGATGCCTTCCTCTACATCACAGACTTTATGGAAGAGGCCGGTGACTCCGCCGACTTCGATACGAATAGCGATGGTTCGCAGCGTTCGCAGCGCGATGGACGCGGCGGTAATCGCGAGCCCCAGACGCTTGAAGGCACTACGGGCGAGGATGCTGGCAACCGCTCCGGACGTGGTGATCGCGACCGCGGTGGCCGTGGACGTCGTGGCCGTGGTGATCGCAGCGGCAATCGCGAACGTCAGCCGGGGACGGAATACGCGCCCCCCGTGGAGGGTCAGGATGCTTATGCGGCTGATTTCAACCGGGCCGATGAGCTTGCTCCGGCCGCAGAGATTGCATTCACCGAGCGCACGGACGCTTCGGACATTGGTGAAGGAGCGCCCGGAGCGGATGGCAGCCGTCGCTGGCGTGGACGTCGCGGCAGACGCCGTGGCCGTGGTGGCCCGCGTGTCGAGTCGCAGCCACAGACCGGCGTGGACGTACCGTCCGAGTCCGCTTCGAACGAGATAGAGTACGAGTCGCCTTTTGAGATCGATGGCGCTGCTGAGCGTCCGGTGGTGAATGAATCAGCGCCAGTAGTGGCTGATGCACCGCAGGAGAGCTTCAATCGTTCCGATCGTGGAGATCGTGGCCGGCGGGACGACCGTGGCCGTGGCGATCGCGGTGGTCGTGATCGTGATGGACGTGGACGCGGTGATCGTGACCGTGGTGGACGTGGCGATCAGCGCAGGGTACCCCGCGGTTTTGCCCCAAAGACTGCGCTTTACGGCGTAGACAACTCTCCGGCTTACGACGAGACGCCAGCGTCTGACGGCCCTGCGCCGGAGCCGATTGTGCTGCCGGGCGAGTCGCTCTCCAAGTACCGCACTGGTGGCCAGGAGGCTGCTGCATCGCCGTCGCAAGCAGCAGTCAAGGCTGCCGAACCGAACGTCATCATCCCGCAGGTGGCCAGCTATGTCATTCCTGCAGGTTGGGACGGCGGTTCAACGCTGCCGGGTGAATCACTCTCGCGGCATCGCCGGTCTGAACCGCGCCAGGAACAGCGTCAGTTTGTTCCGTCGCCTGCGTCTCCGGTTGTGCATGAAGCGGAAGTTGCAGTGGCTGCGGTGATCGAGCACGCTCCCGCTATAGAGCCTGTTGTGATCGAAGAGCCTCAACATGTTGAGCCCGCTGCTCCTATTGAGTACGAGCCGATTGAGGCCTCCGCTTCTTATCGTGTCGATCCGGTTGCGCCAAGCGAGTTCCGCCAGAGTGCGCCGGTCATTGAACCCGAAGTAGTCCCTGAGCCGGAAGAGGTGCCCGAGCCCGAGTACCCAGTTGAGCATGCGGAGACTATTCCTTCTGCTACGCTTAGCGCCGTCTTCGATCACGTTGAAGAGCGCGAAATCGATCATCACGCCGAGCAGCAGAGCGAGGCTGAGCCGATCGCGCACGACGTCACGACGCTTCATGCGACTGGCGAGATGATCTCTGAGACGCCTGCCGATCCGGTCGAGGTCGAAGCAAAGGCCTTCCATCAGGACTTCGCTCCCGTCTCCGGTGAGCTGGAGGAAGAGATCCTTGATGAGGAGGAAGACTTCCACGCCACGCTGCACGCCAGCGCCATTGAAGAGATCGATGATCTTGACGAAGAGGAGACACTCGAAGGAGCTGCCGATCTCGGCACGATGCTTCGTGAGATGTCCATTGATCAGATCACCAGCTCCGGTGTTGAAGAGGAAGAAGAGGACGATCTCGAAGAGGAAGACACCATCGACGACCGCGCCTTCGACGAGATTGAGACCGAGGAAGAGGATCTCGACGAGTCTGAAGATTCGGAGCCGGAAGACACTTTGATTCAGGAAGAGTTCGCCGATGGAGCCGAGCCAGTTGTTGCGGAAGGTCTCGACCAGGCAGCGCCTTCCCGTGAGCGCCGGGAGGGCGACCGTGGTCGTGGACGTCGTGACGGACGCCGCGATGGCCGTCGTGGTGGACGTGACCGTGATCGTTCGCGGCACACCGGCGGGGCAGGAGAGCAGGACCGCAGCGGTGGACGCGATCGTCGTGGCGGACGCAGCTCGATGCAGAGCACCAATCTGCCTGCGATCAGCGATCTGCTGAAGCCGGGGCAGGAGGTTCTGGTGCAGATTGCCAAGGAGCCTATCGCCAAGAAGGGCGCGCGCATCACGTCGCACATCGCTCTGCCTGGGCGATTCCTGGTCTTCATGCCGACGGTCAATCACACTGGCGTCTCGCGCAAGATTGAGTCCGATGGCGAGCGTCGTCGCCTGAAGGAGATTCTGCTGAGCGAGAAGGGCGAGGCGACTGGCGGCTTTATCGTCCGCACCGCAGCCTCGGGAGCCAGCGAAGAGGAACTGCGCAGCGACCTGCGCTTCCTGCTGAACCTGTGGGCCGATATCAAGCAGCGTTCGGAGTCCTCGAAGTCACCGGCGCTGATCTATCACGACCTCAATCTCGTCGAGCGCATTCTTCGCGATCAGGTCACTGATAACTTCTCGGCCATCTGGGTCGACAGCGAGAGCGAGTATGAGCGTGTTCTGCGCTTCCTGCAGCGCTTCCAGCCGTCGCTGATCCGCCGCGTCAAGCTCTACACCAAGGAGACGCCGCTCTTCGAGCAGTTCGGCATCACGGAAGAGATCAACAAGGCGCTTCGCAGCAAGGTGTGGCTCAAGTCCGGCGGCTCCATCGTCATCAACCAGACCGAGGCGCTGGTCGCAATCGACATCAACACCGGGAAGTATGTTGGCAAGACGGCGCGGCTCGAGGACACGATCGTCAAGACGAACCTCGATGCCATCCCTGAGATTGTTCGTCAGATTCGTCTGCGTGACCTTGGCGGCATCATCATCATCGACTTTATCGATATGGATGAGCGCAAGAATCGTCACAAGGTGATGGCTGCTCTCGAGGAGGAGTTGAAGAACGATCGCGCTCCTTCCAAGGTGCTGCAGTTCAACGATTTCGGACTGGTGGCAATCACTCGTAAGCGCGTCAAGCAGTCGCTCGAGCGCACGCTGTCGACCACCTGCGGCGTCTGCACCGGTACGGGCATGGTCAAGTCGCCTGTCACCGTCTGCAACGACATCTACATCGAGATGCGCAAGATGAACAAGCATCTGGATCGTGGTGACGTGATGCTCCGCGTCAACCCTGAGGTCGTCAAGCAGCTCAAGGCACCGGGCACTCGTTGGCTGCAGGAGATGGAAGAGATGGTCGGCAAGACGATCCTGGTCAAGTCCGATCCTGCACTTCATCCGGAGCAGTTTGACATTCACTAAGCGATAATCGAATCAACTTACGGGCATCCGGCATGAGCAGGATGCCCGTAAGTGTTTTTGCTAGAGTCAAAAAACCGTCTCTCGTGTCATCCCGAGCGCCATTTCGAGCGTCTTACACAACAACGGAATACTGTCTGGGTTCAAGCGGTAGAAGAACTCAACAGCACCAAGGGAGCAAAAATCAGAATGCATACGACGATCAACAGAAATCGCCTCTCCATCTTTACCCGTTCAGCAGCTATTGTTTTTTTTGCTGCCAGCACCGCCGTCTGCCTTCAGGCCCAGCAGACCGTAAGCACCGCACAATCGCAACCTACAGTTGACCTTCGAGCCGAATTGGCTGCCCCACTTGATCTCTCCAGACCCGACACTCTCAACTACAGCAGTAGCGTTGGGGCCGATGAGACAGCTGCTGCAAAAGACTTCAGCCTGAGTGGCAGTGAGGAAGATCAGCCGCCTCCGCGCCGGCCATATAGCCACCGCCCTAACTACCATGACTCCACGCATAACGCGGATGGCTCGAACAAATACACGTTTCTTATCGGCGGCGGCTTTACGCTGCCCGTTGGCGGGACTCATGGCTACCTGACGCCTAGCTATGCCTTTCAGGCCGGCGGCGGCCGGGCTTTCAACAAGAAACTTGCGGTGCTTTTAGAGTTCAACTGGGCCAACTTCGGCATCCAAACCGCCACGCTTGACCACCTGCTAGCGGTCTACAACAGTCTTGGTGCGAATCTCAATCAACTCAACGGTTCGAGCCACGTCTGGTCCTTCAGCATCGATCCCGTCTACACCCTGGCGCAGGGTGACAGATCGGGTGTGTACGCTACCGGCGGCGTGGGTTTCTACCATAAGACTGCGGACTTTACGATTCCGGCGATCGGTGTTACTTGCGATATCTTCGGCAACTGCTTCCAGTTTCAAGCCAATCAGACAATCGATAGTTACACCAGCAATGCCTTCGGTGCGAACTTAGGTTTTGGCTACACCTATCGGTTCTCGCGCTTTGCCGATGAGCAGTTCTATGTTGAGGCGCGGTATGTATACACCTTCAACTCGCGGCGTGCGGAGACGGGTACAACGGAGGCGAATACGCCTCCAGGGAGCACGGCCTTCAACGCCTTCCCGCAGAACAGCGACCCGACAAGTTTTATTCCCATTACCTTCGGTATTCGCTTCTAAGCGAATCCTGATTGCTGCAGTAGAAAAGGCCCGGTATTTGCGGGCCTTTTCTGTTTGGGCACTCGTGTCGAATCTCAGTGTTTCATCGCTGCTTCGATCTCGGCTGCTTCATGCGGAAGTTTTGCAATCAGGTCCACGAGCTTGCCTTCTTGATCGACGTAGTACACGTCCTCGATACGAACACCAATTTTTTCTTCCGGGATGTAAATTCCAGGCTCGATAGTGAACACGTTGCCCTTATCCAGCGGCTTGGAGTAGTCCATCGGATCATGTACGTTGATGCCGACCGAATGCCCCAATCCATGCAGAAAGTATTTGCCGAGAGGCTCGCCGTGCAGGTCTTTGCCATGCGTATTGATGTAGTCGTAGGCCACTTTGTCGAGCGTATCCGTGACCTCTGGGCCTCGCTGGTTCACGCCGCCCAGCTTTGATTTGCCTGCGACAAACGCTGCCGCTGCTGCGCGCTGTGCGCCAAGCACGATGTCGTATATCTCGCGTTGCCGGGGTGTGAACTTACCGTCGACCGGCATCGTTCGCGTGATATCCGAGGCGTACATGCTGTACTCGCCCGCCGCGTCGATTACGACCACATCGCCGGGCTTCATCGTCGCTGAATTTTCCCCGTAGTGCAGCGTCGTCGAGTTAGCACCCGAACCAACGATCGGCGCGTAGCTGGGGCGCTCGCTACCCTCCTCCATCATCTTCGCGATTTCAACCCCTGCAACCGTTCGCTCCCGCACGCCGGGCTTGATGGCCTTGATCCCGGCCAGTTGTGAGGCAATCGACGCGTCCGAAGCTTTGCGAAGCAGCTCAATCTCCGCTGGGCTCTTCACGCTTCTCAACGCCATCGTCAGCGTGCGCACATCATGCAGATCGATGCCGGTTCCAATACCGAGCGAAGCCGCCGAGAAGTCCACGCTCGCCTTCGCCTGCGGACTATCCAGCTGCGACCACACCGACTGTCCGCGGCGGCGATCTTCGCCAATGAACTTCGTCATCACCTCAGGCAGCGCGGTCATCGGCATCACCGTGTCGACTCCGGTCGATGCGGCGACACCAGCGGTTGCCGCGTCCATCTTTATGCCGGTGTACTTCTCGATGACCAGGTTCCGTGCCGGTAAGAACAGAATCTCGCTGTAACCGTGTGCGGGAACGATGTCGCCCAGGCGAGTCTTCGTTTCCGGCCCGGGCCCAATGATCACGAGTGCGGCTCCCGGTTCGTTCCAGCCGGTCAGGTAGTAGAAGTCTTCGTCCTGACGGTAGGGCATAAAGTCCAGGACGGGTTCTTCTGCTGCAAAGACCACCGCTATGCCACCGTTTAACTTATCCGCCAGCGCCACGCGACGTTCGCGATACTCCGCCATCGGAACCGACTCAAGTGCGCCGGCAAATCCACAAACCATCAGCAACACAACAACAACCCAGGTCGAACGCTTCATCGTCATTTCCTTTCCATACCGTATGACCGGCCTCGCTGATTCTCGTGGTGAAATCGTCTCTCCGTAAGCGGTAATGTACTCCGGCTAGTAGCTCAACGCCATCAGCGCGACATAGATAAACACGACGGATAGCGTCGCAGATAGAATTCCGAGCCAGCGGATCTTGCCTCTTGCAAAGCAAAGCATTGCGGCAGCAATTAACCCAGCCGGTATGCCCGCTAGCAGACCGTTGGTCGCCGCTACGGGAAACCACGAGTTCCTCGGATTCGGCGGTAAAAGCGCTAATCCGACATAGAACACCGGCAGCGGCAGCGAGGCGTAGAAAGCCAGCACGATGCCTGCCAGCGAGAGTCGCCTCCTCCATGTGGAAAGAAGTGTCAGTTCCTTGCGCCACAGCAGCAACAGGAGAACCAGAACCAGGGGCAGGATACTCAGACAGATCGCGCCGAATACGTAGCCTCGTTCGCGCCAGCTCATGAGAAGTTATATCCCCACGGGATACGGCTTGTCGCGCAGCTCCTGGCCTGCCGTGCCAAACCGCTCGAAGCGTCCCTGCAGGAGGCTCAAGAGTCCCGTGTACCAGTAGCCAAAGACGAACAGCACAAGGAACGGCACCGTGAAAAAGTTCTCGGTAGAGAGGGCGTACCACACAGTCAGGGCGAAGTAGCAGCCGATGGCAAGCTCGATCCACGGAATGATTCCAAGCCGCTTGCGATACTTCTTCGCTTGGCTCTTCTCACCCTTCTTGGCTACGCGATACTTCGGCGTGCGCGCAAATGCAGACTGCACGCCGAACAGAGCCTCCATCACGGCCTTTGTATTGGTGATCGTCAGCCCAACGCCGAGGGCCATCAGGAAGGGCAGGTAGAGGAACGTCTTGCCCCACTTGTTCGGGAACAGCTCTTTCTGGCTGACGAGGTAGAACGATGAGACCGACATCGTGCTCGCCATAAACAGCGGCAGGTCGATCAGCATCATCTGAATCAGACCCTGCCAGCTGCGGATAATCATCGCCGGCATCAGCAACACACTCAGAATGATCATCAGAGGATAGCTGAGATTGGCCGTCAGGTGGTACCAGGCTTCGAGCTTCGTGTGCCACGGTTGGTCGCTCTTCATCACGCGCGGCAGAATCTTCTTGCCAGTCTGGATCAACCCTTTGGCCCAGCGTGCCTGCTGGGTCTTGAAAGCCGTCATCTCGATGGGAAGCTCGGCGGGGCACTCAACGTCTTGCAGATATTTGAACTTCCAGCCTGCCATCTGTGCGCGGTAGCTGAGGTCTGTGTCTTCGGTCAGGGTGTCGTGCTGCCAGCCGCCTGCGCTCGAGATCGCCTCCCGACGCCACATACCGGCGGTGCCATTGAAGTTGAAGAACACTCCTGCGCGGGCGCGTCCACCGTGCTCGAGTACAAAGTGTCCGTCCAGCAGAATTGCCTCGACCTGTGTGAGGAAGCTGTAGTCGCGGTTCAGGTGCGTCCAGCGCGTCTGCACCATGCCAATCTCCGGCTGCGCGAAGTGATGGATCACCTGCATCACCCACTGCTCAGGAGGCACGAAGTCTGCGTCGAAGATCGCAACGAGCTCGCCTTTGGCCACATCGAGCCCTTTATCCAGGGCTCCTGCCTTGTACCCATGCCGGTTCGTGCGATGAAGATAGACGATGGGCTGCGGGTCCATGCCAGCGAATCCGCGCGCGTAACGCTCGACGATCTGCTGTGCTACCAGCGTTGTTTCGTCGGTCGAATCGTCCAGCACCTGAATCTCGAAACGGTCGCGCGGATAGTCCAGGCGACAGCATGCATCGATCAGACGATCGATCACGAACTGCTCGTTGAAGATGGGCAGCTGGATCGTGACAAATGGCAGCTCGCCCTCGGCGTACCGCATGGGCGGTTCATCCCACTTCGCCGCGTTCTTCTTGTTCCGGTAATAGAGCCACACCAGCTGATAGCGATGCACTCCATAGAACGCCAGGATGAGCATGACGATGAAGTAGGGAACCAACAGCGCGATATCAAAGGCGTTCCAGCGGTAGAGGCCGCGGAAGGTCTGGTCCATGTAGTGGGAACGCCAATAATGCCCAAGCCCATGCGGAGCCATCAGCATGGCGAGGGGCGCCGTCAACGTTTGAAAGAAAGGGGACAGGTCACTGCTCCGGAACGGTTACTATATCGAACCGATTCTACCTAATTCAAAAACATGGTCCGATACAAAGTATCCCGCTGAACCGGCTTAAAGCCAGCATCGCGGATAATTCGCCTTAGTTCTTCTTCGGTGGTGCAGTTAGCTGTCCCGGCAGCCTTTACGACGTTCTCTTCGAGCATGACCGAGCCCACGTCGTTTCCACCGAACCGAAGCCCCATCTGGAGCACCTTCAGGCCCTGCGTCACCCAGCTGGACTGCACATTCTCGATGTTGTCGAGATACATTCGGGAGATCGCCAGCGTCTTCAGATACTCGACCGAGGTGGCTTCGTCCCAACCGCGCCCGCCCAAAGCGGTGTTATGCGGCTGAAAGCTCCAGGGAATGAAGGCGGTAAAGCCACCCGTCTCCTCCTGCAGCCGTCGCACGACTTCGAAGTGATTGACGCGATGCTCGAAGGTCTCGCCCACGCCGAACATCATCGTCGCAGTGGTCCGCATGCCGAGCTCGTGGGCTGTGCGGTGCACATCTACCCAATCCTGCGTCTTGCACTTCAGCCGGGCAATGCGGTGGCGAACCTCGTCGTCCAGAATCTCGGCGCCGCCGCCGGGGATCGACTGCAATCCTGCATCGCGCAGGCGCATGATCGTGTCGCGCAGGCTTAGTTCGCTGTACTCGGCGATGGCGAGGATCTCGCTCGCGCTCAGGCAGTGCAGCCAGATGGAAGGGAAGCGCTCGCGAATACCGCGGAAGAGCTTTTCGAACCAGTCGATCTTGAGGTCGGGATGCAGGCCGCCCTGCATCAGCACGCCGGTGCCGCCCATCTCGACGGTCTCGCGAATCTTGTCGTAGATCGTCTCAAAGTCGAGGATGTAGCCCTCGGCGGCCATCTTGCCCTTCAACGGACGATAGAAGGCGCAGAAGGTGCAGTACTCCGTGCAGAAGTTGGTGTAGTTGATATTCCTGTCGATGATGTAGCTCACCACGCCCTCAGGATGCAGCCGGCGGCGCACCGCATCGGCCTCCATGCCAATCCCGATCAGGTCGTCGCTGTTAAAGCAGTCCAGGGCTTGTTCGCGGCTGATTCCCATGGCTCTATTCTACGCTGTCATCGAACCCGAATCAGCAGCCAGATCACCACGGCCAGCAGCACCACGACCAGCGAACCTCCGAGCTTGACCCACCAGCCCAGCGAGGTGACCTGCGCCTCGAGCGTCTCGATCCGATTCTCCCGCTGCTCGAGTACCGTCCGTACGCGCTTCAGATCGTCGCGCACCTCATCCAGTTGCGCACCCTGTTCCTGCATCTGCCGGTACAGTCCTGCGTGGGCTTTGGTCACCTGCCCCAGGTCGCCGCGGACGCCTTCGGCCATCGCCACCATCGCTGCCTCAGTCGCACGGTCTGTTGCCGCTCGCGAGGCAAAGAATCTGTCAGCCATCGGAATCAACCGGCTTACGTGGGGAAGCAACTCGAATAACTGCGCAAGTAATTTAGGCCACATATTTGTCCGCTTTCACAAGCCGTTTTGACGTTCGCCACCGCATGAGCAGCGCCGCAATTGAAAGAATCAGGATCGCCGCCACAATACCCTGTGACCAGAGACAGTAGATGCACCACTTTTCGAGAACGTACGCCTCAAGGTAGCTCAAGAACGCGGCGAAGAAGAAGCCGATCTGCGCGGTCTGGAACACCAGCCACCACCGGCCTGTCAGCGCCAACCCGGCGATCAGCGCGTATCCCACGATCCCCAGCGCAGCCACTGGAATGTGGTGTCCAGCCTTCGGATCTTCATCGAACGTCCGCGGAGGAAAGACCGCAAACCGGCTATGATTCACCGCTCCGCAGTCGAATTTTTCCGTCACCGCACATGGCGGAGCCAGCGCCGGATCCATATAGTGGACCCGCAACGCCATCGTCGACACAACAATCCCCGCTACTGCCAGCAAAGCCACCAGATACTTCATCGTTCGATTCTACCCGGGCCAACATTTTTCATTTCGTAATCGTCGAGCGATATCATCAAACCGTGACCACCCGCAGACAATTCCTCACCCTCCTCGGCGCAACCGGCCTCGCTGCTGCGACTCCCTCTTCGCTGTTCGCCGCGCCCGCGACTGAGCCGTTCACCTTCCTCTTCGTCACGGACGCCCACCTCCAGCCCGAACTCAACGCCGCAATCGGCACCGATATGGCCTTCAAAAAGGCCCGTACCATCAAGGCAGATTTCGCCATCAATGGTGGCGATCATGTCTTTGACGCTCTCGGCGTCCCCAAACAGCGCGCTCTCCAACTCTTCGATCTCTACGGCAAGACGGAGCAGGATCTCGGCCTCAAGGTCTATCACACGGTCGGCAATCACGATGTCCTCGGTATCTACACGGCCAGCGGCATCCCCGCTACCGATCTGCTCTACGGCAAGAAGCTCTTTGAAGACCGTTTCGGCAAGGCCTACTACTCCTTCGACCACAAGGGCCACCACTTCATCGTGCTCGACTCAATCGGTATCACTCCCGACCATGCCTACGAAGGCCGCATCGATGCAGCGCAGCTCCAGTGGCTCGCGGGTGATCTCGCCGCGCTGCCAGCCGGTACGCCGATCATCGTGACGGTACACATCCCGCTCGTCACCGGCTACGGTGCTTACCTTCCCGAGCCGACGACGCCCGCAGCACATCACTCGCTCACCGTTGCCAACGCCAACGAGGTCCTCGCGCTGTTCGAAGGCCACAACGTTCTAGGAATCCTGCAGGGCCACACCCACGTCAACGAAATCGTCCAGTGGAAAGGTGTCCCGTACATCACCAGCGGAGCGATCTGCGGCAACTGGTGGCAGGGCACGCACCTCGGCACGCCCGAGGGCTTCACCGTCGTCACTGTGGCGGACAATAAACTGACCACGCGGTACGAAACCTACGGGTTCAAGTCCGTCAGCCCTAACAATACCTAGATCAATAGATAGGCGATGCCGTCCTCAGGCCGGCGGACTCTTCTTGAAGACTTCGTGGCCGCAAACCCTTCCGCTACAAGTGATTCGCGGCAACAACACTCTGCATTCAGGCGAAAAAATAGGTTAATCTCCGTGCATCCTCGGTTATGCTTGGTGACACTTTGCGAGGGCGCGTCCGATCGAGCAGCCGCTTGCTGACACCAATTTTTGCGAAGCCGCAACCAGGAGTGTGCTCATGTCTGATCCCATGCAGGACCCGATTCAGCCGCAGCAACCGCCACCCACCTACATTCCGCCTCCAGCTGCCAGCTCGTCGGGACTATCTGACAACCTCGCTGCGGCCCTCGCCTACGTCACCATCATTCCCGCGATCATCTTCCTCGTCCTAGAACCCTACAGCAGAATTCCACTGGTGCGTTTCCACTCCTTCCAATCCATTGGCTTTTGCATCTTGGCCTTTGTCTTGCAGATCGTCCTTATGATCGCGGAAGGGTTGCTGCGGTTCATTCCGGGAAGCTGGATGCTATTTTCCATCTGCCATCTTCTTCTCGGCCTCGGGTTATTTGTCGCGTGGCTCGTCTTAATCCTTAAGGCCAGCAAAGGCGAGTGGTTCAAACTTCCCATCATCGGTGACTTCGCGGAGAAGCAAGCCCGCAGCTAATCATCGAGACCCCTAACGCTCCCGGAAGGTGTGGTATCGACCTTCCGGGAGCTGTACTTCGCAAGCCTCTTCTTCATCACCTTGATCGCCTCAGCGTTCTCATCCACCAGCAGGAACCGCCGCCCGTTCTTTGCTGCAGCCTCGCCGGTTGTACCGCTTCCCGCGAAGAAATCCAGCACCAGATCTCCTGCGTTCGAGTGGACTTTTACGATGCGCTCCAGAATGCCCAACGGCTTCTGCGTGGCGTAGCCGGTCTTCTCCTTGCCCGTGGGAGAGACAATCGTGTGCCACCACACATCCGTAGGGGTCTTGCCTCGCGCGGCTTTTTCGGGGCCCACCAGTCCGGGAGCCATATAGGGAATTCGGTCGCACTCGCTCAGGTTGAAGGTGTAATGCTGTGGGTCGCGCGTATACCAGAGGATGTTGTCGTGCTTCGCCGGCCAGCGCTTCGTCGAGCGCGCCCCATAGTCGTAGGCCCAGATGATCTCGTTCTGGAAGCATTCGCGTCCGAAGACCTCATCCAGCATCACCTTGCAGTAGTGCACCTCGCGGTAGTCGATGTGGAAGAACAGCGATCCCGTCGCCGACAGTACGCGGTGCGCTTCCTCCATGCGAGGTCGTAGAAACCCAATAAAATCTTCGAAGCGGTCGCCATACCCGGCTCCGGCCTTCTCACCCGAGACCAGCTCCGTCCTGTACCGCCGCCCGCCGAACCCCACGCGGTCCCCGGCTTCATCCCTCACTGTCTTCATCTGCAGCCGCGACTGCCGCCGGCCCGTATTGAACGGAGGATCGACATAGATCAGCTGCACCGAACCGGCTTCAAGGCCACGCAACACCTTTAGATTGTCGCCCTGCACGACCCTGTTCATTCTTTATCCTCAGCCCTAACACTAACGTACCCTTGGTCTTCGCCGCTGCAGCGTGTATTGTTTTCTGCGGACCGGATTTTCGAGTTCAAGACTTTGGCTGCCAACAAACTCATCTACGCCATGCTCTCTCACCGCGGTAAGGTTCGCCGTGGTAACGAGGACGCGTGCGCCGCTTCTCCCTCTGCCGGGGCCTTCGTCGTCTGTGACGGCATGGGCGGAGCCGCTGGGGGCGAAGTTGCCAGTCATCTCGCCGTCGACACCTTCCTCGCCCATCTCGCGCCACCCACCCCCAACGGAACCCCGTCCCCGCGGCCGCAGACCCGGCTCAACACGGCCATCCAGGCTGCAAACCAGGCCGTCTTCCAACAGGCTCGCCAGTCTCCAGAGCTTGCCGGTATGGGGACGACGCTCGTCGCGATCCTGCACGCTCCCTACTCCACCGGCAGCGGAGACTCCGGTGCCCGCACCGCCGCCAACCATCCCTTCTCCCGTGCCTCCGATCCTCCTACGTTGTGGCTCGCCAACGTTGGCGACAGCCGCTGCTATCTCCGCCGCCGAGGCCATCTGGAGCAGCTCACCAGCGACCATTCCCTGGTCGAGGAACAGCTCCGCGCCGGCCAGATCACAGCAGCCCAGGCCGCGCAGTCGCCTATGCGGAACCTCATCACCCGCGCCATCGGCTCCCAGGCCACCGTCGACGCCGACATTCACGGCCACCGCCCGCAATCCGGCGATCTCTACCTGCTCGCATCCGACGGCCTCACCCGCGAACTCACAGATGCCGACATCGCCGCCATTCTCGCCGAAGTGCCGGCCAACGCGAATCAGGCCAACCTCAACGCTGCCTGCAAGGCTCTCGTCAACGCAGCCAACGCACACGGTGGCAACGACAACATCACGGTCCTGCTCGTCGCCCTCAACGCTGCGTAGACGCTCGCTTTTATGCGGCGGCGAAGACTCGCCTGCTACACTGCGGAGTCGCACCCAACACGCTTATGTCCGAGATCAAAACCATCGCAGTCCTCGGCGCCGGAACCATGGGAAACGGTATCGCCCATGTCTGCGCCCGCTCCGGCTTCAACGTCCTCTTCTGTGACGTGCAGCAGCCCTTTCTCGACCGCGGCCTCGCCACTATCGAGAAGAATCTGGCCCGCGAAGTCGCCAAGCAGAAGCTCACCGAGCAGCAGGCCGCCGAAGCCAAAGCCCGCATCACCACAACTATCGACCGCGAGTCGCTCCACACCTGCGACTTCGCCATCGAGGCCGCCACAGAAAAGTTCGACATAAAGTCAGCTCTCTTCAAAGACCTCGACCGCATCCTTCCGTTGGAAGCCATCCTCGCCTCGAACACAAGCTCCATCTCGATTACCAAACTAGCCGCACAGACCAGCCGTCCGATGCAGGTTATCGGCATGCACTTCTTCAATCCTGTGCCCGTCATGCAACTCGTCGAGGTGATTCGCGGCCTACAAACCTCGCAGCAGACCTTTGACGCGGTTCACGCGCTGTCGAAGCAACTCGGCAAGACTCCGGTCGAGGTCAACGACGCCGCAGGCTTCGTCTCCAACCGCGTCCTGATGCCGCTGATCAACGAGGCCATCTTCGCCGTCATGGAGGGAGTCGCCACGCCCGAGGCCATCGATCAGGTCTTCCAACTCGGCATGGCTCATCCGATGGGTCCGCTCACACTCGCCGACTTCATCGGCCTCGACGTCTGCCTCGACATCATGCGCGTCCTGGTCGAAGGCATCGGCGACCCCAAGTACCGCCCCTGCCCACTGCTTATCCGCATGGTCGACGCCGGCTGGCTCGGGCCGCAAATCCGGCCGCGGCTTTTACAGCTACACTTAATCCGCGCGTTCCGCACAGGTAAACTACCCATCAGGAGAGACCATGCCGCAAGAGATGTACTTCGAAGACTTCTACGTTGGCCAGAAGATGAATTCGCTCGGAAGCGCGAAAGTCACTGCCGAGGAGATCAAAGAGTTCGGCAAGAAGTACGATCCGCAGCCCTTCCATCTCGACGAAGCTGCGGGCGAAAACTCCTTCTTCAAAGGCCTCGCCGCCTCGGGCTGGCTGACCGCCGCTATCGTCATGCGCCTCCGCGTGCAATCGATTACCGTAGCCGGAGGCATGATCGGCGCGGGCGTCGAAGAGATGCGCTGGACCTTGCCCGTGCGTCCCGGCGACTCCATCCGTACTGAGATCGAAGTCGTTGGCGTCCGCCTGTCGAACTCGCGCAAGGACTACGGTGTCGTCCGCACCCGCACCCTGGCCCTCAACCAGAACAACGAGGTGGTCATGCGGTCGACCGTCAACTTCCTCGCTCCGGTAAGGCCGCAGAAGTAGGGTTTCGCAAACTCAATCGATCAATTCTCCCTCCAATCCGGCTATTCGGTCCGGCATGCTGCCAATTTTTCTTCCGGCACATGGAGCCGCACGATTACGTGACAAGCGGCAAATGAGGAGGCAGACCGATGAGACCGATGACACGCGCCTTGATGGCAACGCTCGCAGCAACCATCATCCTGAGCACGGGTGCATTCACTCAGTCCGGCGCCGGTATCCCGAAGCCGGATCTGCATGCCGGCGGAGCCCATCCTTCACTCATTCCCAACCACGTGACCACCGAGGTGAGCCTCCCCGGCTTTCACCTCTCCGGCACCACCGTTACGGTTGACGGCGTCTGCACCCTCCAGTCCTACAAGGTCGTCTCGGATAACGAGATTCGCATGATGATAGCGGCCAATCGAACCATGGAAGACAAAGACGACGGCTGCTTCCTTCACATTCATCAAGGCAAAACCATGGTCGGCACCTGGATCATTGTCGACCTTACCGAAGCCGAACAAAAACAGAAGGACCAAAACCAGATCCGGGCAAACCAGGCCAAGGCCACGTCGTACATGGCGAACCTCGGCAAACAATGGAGCCTGCGCTACTCCGACGGCGCCACCGAGACATTCACCGTTCAGCCTGCATCCCCGGGCGAGCTCCCTGAATTCACCGGCACCTCCGGCAACACAGCCAAGATCGCGATCACCAATGACAACAAGGTCGTGATCATGACTGACAACTGCATGCTCTCCGGCATGCTAGCCGCTGGCCAGGTAAAGAACGGGACCTCCATGGGCAACTGCAAGCACTCCGGCACATGGACGGCCCAGATGAAGTAGCATTGGTCTCCAGAATTCCTGCCCCAGTGCAGACCCATGGAGCCAGCATGACCCCCGAAGACCTCGCCCTACTCAAATCCCGCATCGACCAGGTCGTCGTTCTCGAAACCACTCAGGGCGAGCGCATCTTCGCCAAGCCCCTCGTCGTCTTCGATGAAGGCGACACTCCGGACACGTTCTATCTCGAGGTCGAACCCGGCCCCAGCGGCACCTACGTCGACAAGGGAACCGCTGGCTACTCCATCCTTCTCTCCGACATCCGCGCTGTCCGCTCGCCGTGAACCAAACTAGTTACTTTGAGCAATCCCTCTCGGCCAATCGGGAGATATGCCTTTATGACAATGCTGCCTGAGGTTCCAAGGCAACAGCACCGTCAACTTCCTTGCCCGCTTCGCTCAGCGAACCTGATAGATTCCGAACAGCGTGTCACCGTACAACTCATCTGGAGGAGTGGTTGGTTAAGCAATCGGTCAAAAAAGTTTTAACACCGTTGAAGTCGTGGCTCACTTCGGAAACACGAATGGCAATGAACGTAAGTCTCCTGCTCCAGGGAGCGATGGCAAGCTGGAATGTACGCTCGAGAGAGGTCATCTCCTCCCTTCAGGATGTTGAGTTCAAGATCAGCTCGCAATGGGGAGAAGACGGAATTATCGATTGGCTGGTGGAACGCGCCAATATCCCCCCGAGCTCACGTACCTTTATCGAGTTCGGAGTTGAAGATTATCGGGAAGCAAATACCCGGTTTCTTCTTCAAAACCGCAACTGGCGAGGACTCATCATGGATGGTGACTCCACCATGGTGAAAACCATCACGACTGAGCCACTGGCATTGGCTAATTATCTTTCACTGGCATTGGCACATGATGTCACCGCTCGCCAGTCGTTTATCACCCGCGAGAACATCAATGAGCTGATCTCCAGCTCCGGCTTCTCAGGCGAGGTTGGACTCTTGAGTGTCGACATCGATGGCAACGACTACTGGGTGTGGGAAGCCATTGAGATTGTTCGCCCGATTATCTGCATCTGCGAATACAACACCGCCTTCGGGGATCTGCACCCGGTCGCCATTCCATACGATCCCACCTTTTCTCGCACCAAAGCCCACGATAGCAACTTGTACTACGGCGCCTCGATCAAAGCGCTTTGCTCCCTTGGGGCCCGCAAGGGATACAGGTTTGTAGGCACCACATCCGCAGGAAACGACGCTTTCTTCGTACGTGAGGATTTTGCAAAGCGGTTCGTCGACAATTCCTTGCAGCATATCCGCGCTCTGCCATCCCTGTCTCGTGAGGGCATGCAAGTGTCCGGCCAGCGGACCTACGTTGGCGGCCTGGACCGGTTGAAATACATATCGGCGCTCCCTTTGATCAATACCGAGACCGGTGAAACCGTAAAACTCAGTGATCTGGGGCCACTCTATAGTCCGGAATGGCTTGCTCTGATGACAGGAAAAACAACTGGCTAGCTCCCGTGTGCCGTCAAGCCTTTTCCGGGGCATCTTCAACGGTACATCTGGCTGAAATACTCACAAGATATAGGCGTATCTTAGGGGAATGATGCGCATGACAGTGCTCGCCTCGGGCTCCAAAGGCAACAGCACCGTCATCTCCAGCTCCCGCACACGAGTCCTGGTCGACGCCGGGCTTTCCTGCCGCGAACTCCTCAGACGTATGGCTCTTGCCGGAGAAGATCCCTCCGCCCTCAACGCTATCCTCATCACCCACGAGCATCAGGACCACATCGCCGGGCTGGGCGTCCTCGCTCGCCGCCTTCGCATCCCCGTCTTCTTCACAGAGCCCACCCACCGCGCCTGGGTCCGCATGCTCACCCCACGCACGACCATGACCTACGCCAAGTGGCTCGATCACGTCCAGCGCGAAAAGGAAGCACGCGCGCATAGCGTAGCCGCTGCGGCCTCCACGCACGATCCCGCCGTCGAAGCCGCCTCCATCGCCAGCATCTCAGCCGAGGCCGCTGCGCTCGACGCGACTCTGAACCCCACCGGCAGCATCATCGTTGACGAAGACGCTGAAGACCCGGACGCATCCCTCTGCGACCCCGCAACCCCGCAAGCCGCGCCGACAAAGGCCGATCCCACCCACCTCCCCGCAGTCGAGTACTTCCACGCCGGTGCCAACTTCTCCATCGGCGACATCGCCATCACCCCCTTCACCATCCCCCACGATGCCGCCGACCCCTGTGGCTTCGTCTTCGAGTCCGAAGGCATCCGCATGGCCCTGGCAACCGACCTCGGTTACATGCCTCCCAACGTCAAAGCCGCCCTCAAGCGCATCGACGTCCTCCTGCTCGAGTCCAACCACGATCTCGAGATGCTCAAGGACGGCCCCTACCCCTGGAGCGTCAAGCAGCGCGTCCTCTCCCGTGTCGGCCACCTGTCCAACCACGCCACCGCGGAGTTCCTCCAGAAGGACTACGATGGCACCGCCGCCTGGATCGTCCTGGGCCACCTCTCCGAGTCCAACAACGCTCCCGAACTGGCTCGTCTGGCCGCCGAACAGGCCCTTGCCGACCACCCAACCCTGCTCGGTAATCGGATTCTCCTGGCCGATCAGGCCACTCCGCTCGAGCCCATATGTCTCTAATTTTTCAAGCAGCGGGCCCTTATTTTCGAGTGATTTACCCCGAAAAACTGGTAACCTGCGGCCTCACGAAAGTTACGTTCCTGTGAATCTTTCCTCTTTCCCCGGCTATCAAAGGAGGTAGAATGAAGTCTCATAGAACAATGAAAAGAGCAGCGTTAGCCTTTCCCGCCAATCGCCCCGCCTGTACCGATCAGGTCGTAGGCGACATCCTTTCCGGGTGGCGGTACGACATCTCGGGCCTCTCTCCGGCCATGCGCACCGACTACGAGCAGCATTTATCGGAGTGCGCCCACTGCCGCCGTCGTCAGAACGTCGCGCGCATCATCGATGTCCTTCTCATCAGTGTCAGCACCCTCTCCATCGTCGCGTTTCTTCTGGCCGCCGTCATCATTCGCCGTGTCGAGCTGATCACCCACATCGCCCGGTTTCAGGTTCATCTCAATCAGGCCCACGTCGTTACCCTTTCGCTTGAGGCCGTAGCAGTCACCGGCCTCGTCATGTCGACCCTTCTCTGGGTACTCGTCGCCATTGCAACGCCGCTACCCGGATTCCTCGGGGACATGGTGCAGCAGCGTATTCCCGCCGAGCTGCGCGACCGCTTCACCAAAGCCGCCTGATTCATCTTCAACATAATCCAAGGCCCAGAGACAACTCTGGGTCTCCGTTTTAATCCGCGTGCTCCGTGAAGATCCGCGGTCGTTACCTCGGTGTCCACACCTCAAATCCAATTTTGCGATAGCGTAGAAGAAGCATCCATGACAACCTCTCCGCAGCCCGAAGGCGAGATACTACCTCCCTACAACAACGCCGCAGCGCGTCCCATGCCCGACTACGCCCAGGAGACCGCGCCCGTCCGCACTCGCGGCCGAAACGTCCTCAGCGCTCCCGGCACCTACGTCCTGCTCGCCATCAACTGCGCCGTCTTCCTCTGGATGATCCTCCACGGAGTCTCCGCCAGCTCGCCCACGCCCGAGCAGCTCATCCACTTCGGAGCCAACGTTCCCGTCCTCGTCCTGCACGGCCAGTGGTACCGCCTGCTCACCGCCACCTTCGTCCATGTCGGCATCATCCACCTTGCCACCAACATGTGGTGCCTCTGGAACCTCGGCTTGCTCGGCGAACCCCTCCTCGGTCCTCTCGGTCTGGTCGCGGTCTACTTGCTCACGGGCATCGCCGGTAACCTCCTCAGCCTCGGGTGGAACGTCGTCCTGCGCGACAACATTTCAGTCGGTGCCGGAGCCTCGGGAGCCGTCTTCGGAATCGCCGGCATCCTCATCGTGCTGCTCTCGAACCACAAACTGCCGATCCCTGTCTTCGAGCTCAAACGCCTCCGCCGCTCCGTCATTCAATTCGCCGCACTCAACCTGATCATCGGCCTCAGCACGGCCATCGTGCCCGTCGGCATCCGCATCGACAACTCCGCCCACCTCGGAGGATTCCTCTACGGTCTCGCTCTCGGCGTGCCTCTCGTTCCCCGCATGACCAGCGGCCGCGCACGCTACCTCCAACGCCAGAAGATCACCTTCACCGGAGCCGCCTTCTTCCTCGCGCTCTTCGGCTATTGGGTCGCCAACCTCCGCTAGCAGCTGTTTTTTATTGCCACTACTTCACTTCCATCCGTTGAGTGTGGTTCACTTTCGCATGGCCAAAAATCAAACTCGCCGTGACTTCTTTCTGACCGCACCCCTTGCGGCCGCAGCCACCCTATCCCTCTCCGAGCAGTCGCTCTTCGCCTCCACCGGCGCACCTCAGGCCACCGACGCTCCAGCCCCCGGCCAGTTCCAGCTCTTCACCGCCGACACCCTCCAGGGGTACCTCAAGAGCCTGCAGGCCGCACCCGGCAACCACCAGCTCTCCGGCTCGAAGACGACACCCTTCACCTCCGTCCTTACCGTCGAAACCAACAAGAGCGGGAAAGAGTTCGAGTACCACGAGCACCGCGACCACATCTTTCAGATCATCGACGGCACCACACGCTACGAGCTCGGCGGAACCCCTCAGAACCCACACAGCACCGGTCCTGGCGAGTGGCTGGCTCCCAGCTCCGAAGGCGCCAAATCCGTCACTCTCAACAAGGGAGACATGCTCGTCATCCCCCGAGGCATGGCACACAAGCGCAGCACAACCGGTAGCGTTACCCTGCTCCTGATCTCGATTCAGGACGTCCCATAGTCCTTCATCGCACAAAAGCGAAAGGGGCCGCAAAGGCCCCCTTCTTACATCCTGACCATCAAGGGCGTCTAGCTCATCGTCGTCTGAGCAAACTTCCTGACCATAGCCAGCAGCAACCGGCGGTCGCTCTCGCTCAAATGCGCCGAGTACCGCTGCACCTGCGTCAAAAACCGGATCTCCTCCTCGCCCAGATTCAGCGGCGACATCTCCTTGGCCACAACCTCTTCCGCGAAGAACTCCGAGAGCTGCAGATCCAGCGCCCGCGCAATCTTCTGCAGCGTCTCCAGCGACGGTACTGTGTGCCCGTTCTCCACCCGCGACAGGTAGCACCGGAGCAGCCCCGTCCGCTTTTCGATATCGCCCTGCGACATTCCCTTCTGCAACCGGTAGCCGCGGATCGTGGTGCCGATGTTCATCGAGATTGAGAGAGCCTCTGCCGGCTCTCCCTCCATTTCAATCGAAAGTGTTTGCATGTCAGCCATTAGCCACAAAGTAAACAGCCGCAAGCACTTGGTCAATCCCTATTCTGCTTCTCTTGTGGAATCCGGTACCTGCCCAGGTTCACTACCAGCGACTTACCCGCAAACCCTGAACTCTTACTTGAACCCCACACTCCCGGTGAACCAAGCCCAACATTAGTGAATTGACTACTAACGCCCAAGTAAACAGGGAAGTGGGAAGAGGGAAAAGGGAAGAGGGGGCAGCAAAGAACATTGCCGGCTAACTCAGAGATCAAATCGCAAAAATCCCACCAAACCTCATACCGCCTTCGTTTGCTCTTCCCTCTTCCCTTTTCCCTCTTCCCTACTCATGCTGCCCAATTGCCGCCGAAAGAATGCCAAATCCGCCACAGGATTCTCGTTATACCGCTCCACCCGCACAAACCCCATGGCTTCATAGAGCCGATTGGCCTCAGGCATCGCCGCCGGGACCGTATCCAGATACATCGCTTCAAAGCCCTTCCGTTCGGCCCACCCGATCACCTCTTCCACCAGCCGCTGCCCCAGTCTCAGACCACGAAACCTGCCGTCTACCCACAGCCGCTTCATCTCACAGGCTGGCTCCTCCCGCTTCAGGGATCGCAGCGCAACGCATCCCGCCGGATCTCCATCTACCAGGGCCAGCAGCAGGACCACGTACCCTCCCGGCAGCCCCTCCAGCTCCCGCGCATATCCCTGAAGGCAGATATTCGCCGCGCCTCCGGGACGATCCGCCAGATACTCCCCATAAGCCTGCATCAGCCGCCGTACCGCAGCTACATCCTCCGCCCCAGCCGCCTCCCTGACCAGAATCTCAGCCATAATTCCCGCAGCCTATCAGCTTACAGAGCGCCAAAAAAGCCCTCGGTTGAAAAACACATCTTCACAGGTTGCGGGAAAGTCTCTGTTTTGAAAGGGGTCGGCTTCAGCCGCGCCGTCCGTGGCGCGATTTCAATGTGGCTTTAGCCACTGAGGGAATCTTCCGAACTGCAATAGACCTTTCATCACAACTCCCTTTGTTTTCCACGGTCCAGAAACGGACAAATCTTGTCAACCCACCAAGCGACCTATCTATCACATAAACAATAACATCCGCGTGGCATGATAATTTCGCTTCATTCGCTATACTTAAATCCGTAGAGAACAAAAGAGCCCCGGGACATTCTCCGGGGCCCTACTGTTTACACAAGCTAAACCATTTAGATGGAATACTTTGCAGAATCTAAGCCTGTAAAATCAATACCTTATGGGCGAGGTCCGGACCTAAGTGTAATGATTCGAAGACTTTAGACTTTTGCAGGGGGGAGGGGGGTCATCCCATGTACATCCCGCCGTTCACATCCAGCGTATGGCCGGTAATGTACCCAGCCTCCTCCGAGGCCAGAAACGCGACGGTATGGGCGATGTCCATATCCGTCCCCACCCGGCCCAGCGGAATGTGCTGCGTCATCGCATTCTTCTGGTCGTCAGTCAGCACCGCCGTCATCGCAGTCTCGATGTAACCCGGCGCAATCGCATTGACCGTAACCGTCCGGCTGGCCAGCTCCCGAGCCAGCGACTTGGTCAACCCAATCAGGCCGGCCTTGGAAGCAGCATAGTTCGCCTGCCCAGCCTGCCCAGTCTCGCCAACCACCGAAGTGATGTTGATGATCCGCCCCCAGCGGCCCTTCACCATCGAAGACATGACGGCCTGGGTCAACAAAAAAGCGCCCGTCAGATTGGTCGTCAGCACATCGTCCCAATCCTTTTTCTTCATGCGAAGCGCCAAAATGTCGCGAGTAATTCCAGCGTTGTTCACCAGAACATGAACAGCGCCAAAGGCCGCAAGCACAGCTTTGGCGCACTCTTTGATCGACTCTTCGCTCGAAACATCCAGCGCAAACGCCTGAGCCGTTCCTCCAGCCGCGGCAATCTCCGCCGCAACCTCGCCCAGCTTCTCGACGTTCCTCGCAGCCAGCGCGACCGTAGCTCCTGCCTTTGCCAACTCCAGCGCACAAGCGCGCCCAATCCCTTGTGAAGCTCCAGTAACCAATGCGATACGACCAACGAGAGTGCTCATGAACCTCCGTGAAACCTTGCTCCAGAATTATACGAAGCCTGAAGCCCTTAGCCCGAAGACAGAGTCTCAAACATCCTCAGCCTGATGACGTATCCTGAACTCCCCATGTCCGAGAACCCGAACAAGCCCTCTGAAACCGACGTCTACGCAATCCACGGAGCTGACCCCGAAGTCCTCGCCTACGCCATGGCGAAGTACTCTCGATCCTCGCTGACCATGAAGGAGTCGCTCGCCGAGATCAGCGCCCAGCGAGCCGAACAGTTCCTCAACACCTTCTACTTCCAATACGGTCATCGCTCCATCGCCGACCTTGCGCACATTCCCTTCGCCATCGAGCGCCTAAGCCTCCTCGCCGCCATCGAACTGGTCGACGAGCAGCGCTGGGACGGTCAGGAACGTTCCACCCGCTACCAGAACTTCCGCACCTCAGGCTGGTTCACGCCCGATCTCGGAGCCGAGACGCCAGCCTTCACCGCCGCAGTCGAGGCCATGTTCACCGCCTACGACAACATCGGCGCAGGAATGCTCGAGGCCCTGAAAGCCTCCATCGCACGCCCGGAGGCGATGAAGCCCGATGCCTACGAGCGCACCCTGAAGGCCCGCGCCTTCGACGTCGCCCGCTACCTTCTCCCGCTAGCGACCAACACATCGCTGGGCCAGATCGTCAATGCCCGCACGCTCGAGACACAGGTCTCGCGCCTGCTCACCAGCGAGTACGCCGAGATCCGCCAGATCGCCGAGAAGCTCCGCATCGCCGCCACCGAACCCGCCTGGAACATCTACCAGATGTCTGCACAGGTGCTCTGCGACGAGATTGCCTCCATAGACGCAGCCTGCGGCGAGCGGGCCTCCGAGGCCCTTCTCCGCCCCGTAAAGACGGCTCCCACACTGGTCAAGTACGCGGTACGAAGCGGCTATCTGGATAGCAGCCGTGGAGAGCTGACAGCCGCTGCCGCCGAGCTGATGGCCGGACAACCGATCAATCCCGCCCCCGTCGTCGACCTGCTGGACGACGACGAGCCCCTCGAGGTCGAGCTGGCAACATCGCTCCTCTATCCACACTGCCACTACTCCTACCGCCAGCTGCGCAGCCATGTAGCCTCCCTGAACGAGGCACGCCGTGCAGAGCTGATCGGGTTGGGCACGAAGCACCGCGGACGCCACGACGAGCTCCTGCGGGCCTTCAGCGCCGGCCGTGGATTCCGGTTCGACATCCTGATGGACATCGGCGGCTTCCGCGACATGCACCGCCACCGCCGCTGCGTCCAACTCCTCCAGAACTACACCGACATACACGGCTACGAAGAACCCACCTGCCCCGGCCAACCAACGCTAGCCGAAGCCGGACTACAAGACGTCTACGCGAGCGCAATGGATGCTGCACTGACCGCATACCGAAGCCTGCGCGACAGCGGAGTTCCTGAGGCGGCTCAGTCCGCACAGTATTGCTTGCCTCTGGGTACCCGATGCAGGTCGATGTTCAAGATGGACTTTGCGGAGGCGCTTTACATCTCCGAACTCCGGTCGGGGGTGGCAGGGCACTTCAGCTATCGACGGGTGGCCTGGGAGATGTACAAGGCTGTCGAGGCGAGGCATCCTGGGCTGGCGAAGCACTTCCGGATTGAGGATGTGAACGAGCCTGTCGATTTGTTGAGACGATAGTTTCTAAGCTGGTCGTAGATCTGAACGAGTTGAACTAGGTTGGAGAAACTGGATTATTCATATGCAGGTATTGAAAGGAAGTTCCATGCGTAAGGCTACCCTGTTGTTATTCGCTTTTGCGGCCGTATCCGGACCCCTCCGGTTAGGTGCACTGGCTCCTGATTCGCCCCCAAAACATACTGTCGGAGACTTACCGGCTGTCATTGTTTCAGGTTTGGATGCGTATAAAAGCAAAGGCCCAGATGAGGCGGTAAAAGCCTGGATTAAGGGAAGTCCGATAGAGGGGAGTAAGGATGCACTCAGTCAGGCAAACTCCCTACGCCAAGTTCAGGATTTTTACGGCGCATATCAGTCATTTGATGTAGTCGGTACACGAGAGCTGTCCCCCAAAACGCGGATACTTTATCTCGTAATGGACTACGAAAGCGGGCCGTTATTTGCCAAGTTTGTGGTCTATCGAACTGAGCATGGCTGGATTCTCACGAGCTTCAATTTCAATACTAAGGACGAGATGATTCCGTCTTCGATTCCGTGAGGAAGGCGAGCACTCTTATTTCGCCTTTTATTTGCTTTTTTCGTTTTTGATGCTAGAATCCGCTTTGACTCACCCTTAGGAGAATTACGACGTGGCAGATGACCGTAGCAAGGCAATAGAGCTGGCTCTTTCCGGGCTGGAGAAGCAGTTTGGCAAGGGCTCCATCATGCGGTTGGGGTCGAAGGATGTGGTGCCGATCTCGGTCATTCCTACGGGGTCGATTTCGTTTGATGCGGCTCTGGGTGTGGGCGGGGTTCCGCGTGGACGTGTCATCGAGATCTTTGGGCCGGAGTCTTCGGGTAAGACGACGATTACGCTGCAGATCATCGCCGAGGCCCAGAAGTCGGGTGGTTTGGCTGCGTTTGTGGATGCTGAGCATGCGCTTGATCCCGCTTACGCTGCCAAGTTGGGCGTTGATATCGACAATCTGCTGGTGAGCCAGCCGGATTATGGCGAGCAGGCGCTGGAGATCGTTGAAGCACTGGTTCGGTCGAATGCGATTGATGTGCTCGTGGTCGACTCTGTTGCGGCGCTGGTGCCAAAGGCTGAGCTTGATGGCGAGATGGGCGATTCGCATATGGGCTTGCAGGCTCGGCTGATGAGCCAGGCGCTGCGTAAGCTGACGGGAACGGTCTCGAAGTCGAGGACCTGCCTGATCTTCATCAACCAGATTCGTGACAAGATCGGCGTCATGTTCGGCAATCCTGAGACGACGACTGGCGGTAAGGCGCTCAAGTTTTATTCGTCCGTGCGTATCGACATTCGCCGTATTGGTGCGGTGAAGGATGGCGATTCGGTGGTTGGTTCGAGGACGAAGGTGAAGATTGTGAAGAACAAGGTTGCGGCGCCGTTCCGCGATGCTGAGTTCGACATACTGTATGGCGAGGGCATCTCGCGTGAGGGCGATGTTCTCGATCTGGCGGTGCTGCATAACATCGTGGACAAGAGTGGTGCGTGGTACAGCTATCAGGGCGAGCGCATTGGCCAGGGGCGCGAGAATGTGCGTGCCTTCCTCAAGGAGAACAGGGATGTCTTCACGCGTGTCGATACGGAGATCCGCAAGAAGCTCGGCATCGGCGGAGGCGTGGACGTTGATGTTCCGGCTGTTCCGGCCAATGGCGAGGTGCAAGCGAAGGAAGTCGTGCGTGGTAAGAAATAGCGAGTCAGCGATTAGTACGCTGTGATCGCAAGCATTCTTTCCAATTTAGAAAATCTGTTTGAAAAGCGCCGGTGATGATGCCGGCGCTTTTTCGTTTTAGGTGTGCAGGATGGGGCGGCCCAGGGGGATGACTTCGCGGCCAGCGGTTGCGTTGAGGATCTCGACGAAGGCTACGAAGAGGGCGTCGAGGCCGGTCAGCAGGCCGAAGAATCCGCCGATTTTGCCGCAGCTCCAGCTGCCGACTGTGCAGCCGAAATCGCCTGCGGCCAGGAGGAAGAAGGTGATCCAGAGCAGGAGGAAGATGCTCCAGACGGCCTTGTTCGAGCGGAAGGTGACGATCCAGAGGAGGAAGGTGAAGACTCCCCACATCAGGAGTGTGACGGCTACGGCTGAGGCTGGTGGCGCTTTGAGCCAGCCTGCGCCGACGGTCCACTTGAGGAAGGCGAACCACCACCAGAAGAGTCCGTAGGAGGTGAAGGCGACCATGCCGAAGGTGTTGCCGGTCTTGAACTCGAGGACGCCCGCGATGATCTGGGCGATTCCGCCGTAGGCGAAGGCTAGCGGGACGACAACCGAGGCTGCTTCTGCGGGAAGCAGGCCAGCGTTGATGCTGCTGAGGACGACAGTGGTGAGGCCAAAGCCAGCCAGACCGAGAGGTGCGGGATTGGCGATTTTGGGCGCGGTTTGATCGATCGAGTTTGCCATGGGGCTTGCTCTTCTCCTGATGGTCCTGAGAATGTTTGTGGCTGAATTGCGCACCCATCGTACTCTCTTCCGGTTCATCCCTCGTTATGTTTTGTTCTGGTTGTCCCCGATTCTGGTCTGCCCGAGTTTTGCTTTACTGTCAGGTACCCCCTCCCCCTGTACTTTTGTCCTAAAGTATTAGAAACAAGTGCGTTAGGTCTGGACTTCGGCCTGAACAAGTCTCATGACCCGACAATTCTGGGAAGAGAAGAGTTCCCTCAGGGGAGACCCAAAGCTAAAGCATTGGGCTACCAGCCCCAGCTTTTCGGGGCCATTTGCGGCGCGGCTGAAGCCGCGCCCTTTCAAAACGGATTCGGATCGGGACTTGTTCAGAGCCTCCTTAAGTGTGAAGAGCCACGGCTCTTTTCTCTCTAGTTCCTCCCCTCTGAGGATGGGATATGTACAGCAATTCTCTTCGTTCCTTAGCGTGATCATCTTGCCTTCACCAAGGCCCCCCGTACTTTGGTTCTAAAGTCTTAGAAACAAGTGTGTTAGGTCTGGACTTCGGTCTAGTTGTTAGTTGTCCGTTCTCAGTTGTCATTTGTTAAATGCGAAAGCCACGGCTTGGCCGCGGCTCTTTTTTCTCTCTAGCTCTATTTTAGCTGGTTGACGGAAATTAAATGCCAGTGGGATGTTGTTGATATATAACGGGTTATGGCGGAGTTGGGCTTGACAGGTTTTGAGGGTGGGAAAGGAGAGCATACCCCAGGGGCTGAAGCCCCTCCTTCTGTGGGTTAGAGAGAGGCCCAAGGCTGAAGCCTTGGGTTACCCAGAAGCAACTGCAATTGCAATTGCAACTGCAATTACCACTGCAACCGCAAAAGCAAAGAGCAAGAGCAACCGCAACCGCAACCGCGAAATACAGGGATTCTTCGCTCCGTTCAGAATGACGGGCAACAGCAACAGCAACAGCAACAGCAACAGCAACAACAGCAATAGCAACAGCAACAGCAACAGCAACCACCACAACAACAGCAACAGCAACGGTAACGGCGACCGCAAGGCGAGAACAAAGGCAACGACAAAAGCAGGTCCCCTTCGGGGATGACAAGCAAGAAAAGCAAAAGCAAAGCAAATGAAAAAGCAAATGCAAATGCAAATGCGGGTTCCCTTTGGATTACAGGTGAGAAGGCAAACGCAACGGCAGACTTAAATGGTCAACGGACGGGTTTGCCCGTCCGTTGAATTGAGCTAGTTCGTGATGCGTTATTAGAAAGTGGCCAGTTCGGCTAAGGCGTCAGCTTCGGAGTCCATATCCTCTGGGTTGCCGGGGAGTGGGGGCAGGACCACTATTCCCTCGGGGCCTTTGGGGTCGCCGCGGTAGTGGAAGTTGGATGGGCCACCTGTGCCGGGTTCACCCGGGCCTCCGGGGCCTTTGCGGATGATGATGTGGCGGTTGTCGCGCTCAGAGGCCTGGAGCTTGGTCCACTGGTCCGGAGTGAGGACGTTCCGGATGCCGAGGAGCATGCGAGCATTGCCCTTTTCCAGCTCGGCGCGAGCCTGAGCGGTCTTGTCGATCTGGGCGAGGATCTTGTTGGTGTCGGGCGGGTTGGCGTCGAGCATGGGCTCAAGCGTGACCTCCTGCCTTTCGAGGCTGGCTTTGAGATCGATTAGCTGGAGGCGGCTCTGCTGGAAGATGTCGTCCATACGCTTCTGCTGGTCGGCAGTAAGAGAGAGCTTCTGGACGAGATCTGGGTTCTTCCACCACATGCCGGGAGGTCCCATGCGGAAGCCTGTGCGCATGTCATCGGACCTGTCGGATCGGACGATACGGACGTCTCGGACCATCTTCGGCCGGGGTGGCTGGCCGGGAGCTGCTGCAGGCGGCGGCTCAGGAACAGCAGGAGTGTCGGGTTGTTGAGCGAAGGCAAGGGTGCCCAGAAGAACGGTAGCGCAGACGGTGGTGATGATGGGATAACGCATAGTCAGTTTGTCCTCGGAGAAGTGTTGGTTTGTGCAGTAGCAGCGGTGTCGGTGGGGTCGGCTAGCGGTTTCATGGACGACGGGACTGGTGCAGAGATTTCCTGGTTGATCTCTTCGAGCAGGGCCTCGTCGGATTGAGTTGCGGTTGCAGAGGTGGTTACGGTTGTGGCCGGAGCCGAGGGCGGCTGGCTCGGACGGTGGAGGGTAAGCGGGATCGCGGCGGCGACGATCATGGCCGCGGCGGTGGCCCAGTAGATGGGGTGGAAGAAGGAATGAGGGCGTGGCTTGAGCGCGGTGTTGTTGGCGTGGAACTCGGCTAGTTGCTGGTGGGCGCAGGCGGTCGACGCTTCGCGGAACAGAGAGATGGAGCCGCGCAGGCTTTCCAACTCGGCGGTGCAGGCCGGGCAGTTGGCGAGGTGCTGCTGGAGGACGGCGAAGTCGCTGCTCAGAGGATGGGGAGCGAGGTCGAGGATGAAGTCGCAGATTTGCTCGTGTGTGAGGTGGGGGCTCATAGTGATTCCTTCTTGGCGGAAGTGTTCTGGCTGGCCCGTACGGTGTGGAGAGCGCGGTAGAGGTGGCTCTTGACAGTGCTGATGGGCAGGCCGGTGATGGTGGCGATCTCTGAGAGCTCGAGCTCTTCGACGAAGCGGAGGAGAAAGACGCTGCGCTGGCGCTCGGAGAGCTGACCTACGGCGTCACAGACGAGAGCCAGTTGCTGGCTGGCGATGAGGCGTGCTTCGGGCGAGCTTTCCCGGTGTGGAATGTGCGCGGAGACTTCAGAGACATCGATGGCGGTGGCTGAGGCGCGCTTCCAGAAGCGGAAGCGTTCGGTGCGGGTGTGGTCGCGGACGAGATTGAGGGCGAGCCGCATGAGCCAGGTGGCGATAGAGCAGTCGGAGCGGAAGCTGGCGCGGGTAGTCCAGGCGCGGAGAAAGGTCTCCTGGGTGAGAGTTTCGGCGAGGTCGCGGTCACGTACGGAGGCGAGAAGAAATCGGAAGACGCGCTGCTCGTAGAGGGCGATGACGGTGTCGAGGTCGTCGAAGGGGGTGGCCGGAGATTGGTCCGTGGCGTCAAATGGGCCTGCGATGGTGGCTTGTGCTGGCATAGTTTCCGTGACCGGGATGAGGGGATCGGCTTCCATTCTTCTATAGAGACAGACGGCAGGACTGCTGGGAAGACTACCAAAGCGGCGAATTATTTTGTCGAGCAATGTCACGGAAGAGGTATAGGCAATCGACAAGAGGACGTGATTGTTTAGAAAGACATACCAGATATCTACACAGGCCATTGATGAGCAGTGTTTTACAGACGCCAGAAGTTACAGAGGTCTCCCGATCGCGGTTGTCAGGCGATAGGTCGCCTTTATTGAAACGAGAGATGCCTGGGCTGGATACTCTGCGCGGGATCGCCATATTGTCGGTCGTGCTGAACCACGGGCTGTACTGGGACCTGGGTCCCCATGGTGGAGAGAGCGCGGCGCTGGAAAGGGTTTCGCATGTTTTTTCGTTTGGCTGGCTGGGGGTCAATCTTTTCTTTGTGCTTTCAGGTTTTCTGATTACGGGAATTCTGCTCGATACGCGCGAGCGGAAACACTACTGGAAGAACTTCTATATTCGCCGGATGTTGCGGATTCTGCCGCTATTCGTTGTGACGCTGGTGTGGTTGTCCATGATGTTTCACATTACCTGGGGTTATGTGGCCTTGTGCCTGCTCAACCTAGCGAATCTGAAGTTATATTTTGGGTTGGGTGGCAGTGACTATGGGCCGCTGTGGTCACTGGCGGTGGAGGAGCAATTCTATCTGGCGTGGCCGTGGCTGGTCCGGCGGCTTCGCTTGCGCGGCCTGGCGTATGTCTGCGTGGCGATGCTGGTTGTGTGCCCGGTGCTGCGATATCTGTCGCAGGTTGGACGGCTGCCGCTGGGCGATCCGCATACGATGACGTGGCTCATTGGGGATAATCTCGCGATTGGTGGGCTGATCGCGGTGTTTCTGCGATCTCGGTACGCTACGCTTCAGAATGCTCGCTGGCTTACGGCGGGTCTGCTGGGAGTGGGTGGAGTCTTGCTCGGAATGGGGGGAGCGCTACATCTTCTGAGTCGTACGACACCGGCCGGGGCTGCATTTCAGTCGGAACCTTTCAATTTGCTGTTTGCCGGATTGGTGATGGTGGCGCTTCTGTGTGGGGATGGGCGGAGGGTGTTGTGGTGGACTGCGCCGCTACGTTTTCTTGGTTACATCAGCTATGGGCTGTATCTGTTCCACCTATTTCTGTTGAATATGTATGACAGATTGATTGGGCGGATGGGGTTTGTGCAGTCGGGGGTGATGTCGCTCCAGGCGGGAGTTGTTCGCTTTGGGGTTGTCTTTACGGCCTGCCTGCTGGTTTGCTTTCTGTCCAGAAGATACTTTGAGGAGTATTTCCTGAGCCTGAAGGGCAAGCTGGCACCTGCGACGGCGCGGCAGGGGTGAAACCCGAGTCGAGCGTTGCGGGTTGGCTGCAGAGGTGAGAGCAAGTATGCTTCTGGTGGTATGCATACGGTAAAGGCGATCTATCCCGGGACGTTTGACCCGCTGACGAATGGGCACCTCGACTTGATTGCGCGGGGAGCGAAGATTGTCGACCACCTTGTGGTGGCGATTCTGCGCAATACGGACAAGGGGACGCCGCTGTTTTCGGTTCCGGAGCGTGAGGAGATGATTGCCGAGGCTACGCAGGGGTTCGGCAATGTGTCGGTGACGACCTTTAATGGGTTGCTGGTGGACTTTGCGCGGCAGCAGGGGGCGAAGGCTGTGCTGCGCGGGATTCGGGCTATCAGCGACTACGAGTATGAATTTCAGATGGCGATGATGAATCGCAAACTTGATCCGGAGTTAGAGACACTGTTCATGATGCCGGCGGAGAAGTACACGTATGTGAGCTCGCGGTTGATCAAGGGTGTGTTTCGGCTGGGTGGGGATGTTACGGCGCTGGTGCCTCCGCTGGTGGTGGAGCGGTTGAAGGCTAAGGGGCCGGGGCAGGTTTAGGCATACCCTCCCCCTCCCGTACTTGAGTATGTAAAGTATTCAAAATATGCAGGTTAAGTTCTGAACTTCGATAGCCTTCCGAGGCGGGATCGTTCTGCGGTGAGTGTGGCGCACGTGCATTTTGACACTTTCCCGGAGGGTTGAGTTGTCAAGTGTGGGGGCCTGGAGCATCTGAGGGCTGGACCGGGTGTATCGTCTCCTGGCTTGGGTGGAGTGAGTTGGGGTCCCAGGCTGTTGTGGTTGAAAGGTTTGAAGAGCTGTGGTGAGTGTAAATCTTCGGGGTCCTTCGACTTCGACGCGCAGAAGCGCGCGTCTTCGCTCAGGATGACGCTTTGGGGGGAGGGCAAAGTTGGAAGGAGCCGCGGATGACGCACTGGCCGGTATACATCGGCTTTTGGCACTTCCTCAATAAAGCCTGAGCTAACTTGATAGTCATTTACAGGGATTCTTCTCCTTCCCCTTCGACTGGCTCAGGGTCAGAATGACGGCTTTTAATGCTCTATAGCGATCGAACAAAAGAAAAGGCTCTCGGGTGAGAGCCTTTCCCTAACGAATATCGATGAGCTAATCCCAATCCCAATCGTCATCATCGTCGGTTGAGAGTTGCATAATGCGGGTTCCCCAGTTTCCTAAGGATCCGCGGGTGGCGGTGCAGGTGCCGAATGGAGAAGATGTCCTGTACGTCGTGAGGTCACAGCTCTGGCCGATGTACTCCTGAGCGGCGTAGATCAGGTTGCCGACAACCGCGGTGTAGCCATAGTCGCCCCACCGTGGATCCGTCGGGTTTCCGTCTTCTGCCTTGTAGCCCGTGAAACCGTCCTGTACGCCGGTTCCATGAGTAACGATGTGGATGTGTCCTGCACCATGCTGCTGGTCCAGATTCACGTAGGCAAGACTCGGGAAGTCATTGGGGCCGGTCAAGGTAAACGAGAGAATTGCCTTGCCTTCGCTGGTGACTCCAAAGGTGGGGTACGTGAGGTCCGCGCTCGGCGTGGCGACATAGCCCTGGTCATCGACCTTGCCGCTCAGTGAGTTCTTCTTCACCTTCGGTTTGATGATGAAGTAGGCGACGCCGTCTGCACCAAACGTCGTTCCATCGAAGGAAACGCCAGTCCCCAGAGATCCCCATACTTCGCCGTTGACGAAATAGACCTCGGTCATGCGGGAATCATCGCCGGCCAGAGGGCTGATCACTTCGGTGAATGGATCTGGGACGCCAATGAGTGTCGGCGCGCAGGTTTTATCATTAAGGCATTGTCCCAGAGGCCAGTCAATGTTTCCGCCGCCGGGCTTCATGCCAACGCCGTTCGTACCAGCACCGGGCTGCCTTGCGAAGTTCGGGATGCCGTAGCTTTGAGTCGGGACTGCGCTGTTGAGCAGTGTTGGAGCCTTGCCGAAGGTGAGGTTGTCGGTGTCGGCGAGTGCCCATAGCTGCACCTGGGAATCGATGCCGCTGTCCGTGAAGACCGCGGTTGAACTGAGGAAGTACTCGGTGTCCTTGCTGTCGTTGTCACCTCCGCCCGGAGCAACCGCCGCCATGATGGCAAAGCCGGGAAGTCCGGTAGCCGAATTGAAGTTCACATCACCGGTGTTGTACTGGAAGACCGGGATGCTTGAGGCGTGGTTGACGAGGGCTTTCTTGGAGAGCGCGTATATCTGCGCGCCGACAAAGCCGGGTCCAAACAAACTGAATTCGTTTGTGGTCAGGTAGATTCCATTGCTGTCTGCGCCGATGTGCGGATAGTCGCCCAGACACGGACCGGTGGTGCCGGCTTTAGGATCCAGTATGCATCCGTGGTTCGGCGTTCCATCGGTTCCATCGTCCTGCACGGGAATGCGGTAGATGGTCCACGAGCCCAATGGATTGGATGTGTTGCTTACAGCCAAATCGAGGTGGTTCTTGCCACTTAGCGCTGTGCTTGTAGGCTTTGCGCGATCGAGTGTCAGCGCCAATTGAAACCAGCGTTGGGTATCGCGGTCGAAGTAGCAGCTTGGATCGGTGATCGACGGACCGTACGTTACGGGCGTTCCGGCGCGGTTGATGGCGGCTGGGTATCCGTAGAAGGTATTGAGATCGACGACACCGATGAGCGGGTTGCCTTTGGTATCAAAGACGCGCAGGACATCGTTCAAGGACTCGAGGACGTAACCATTGCTCGCGCAAAGGCCCTGGTCGGGCGGCTCGACGGAGAACTGATTTCCATTGTTGGCAAAGCGCTGATCGTGGAAGTTGAGGCCATCGAACGAAACCTTAACAGCAATGTGATCTTCTCGTTTGCCTCTATCGTCCCCGCGACCACCATGACCGTGGCGCCCTTTGCCCATCCCGCGGTTTACGGATGTGAAGCCGACGGCATCGTTGCCGGAGTCGGCATCACCGCTCATTGCTCCGTCGATTTCGAGTTGGCCGTCAGCGGTTAGTCCGAGCGGCGCCGCCTGGGGAGTGGTTGTGCCGCCACTTGAGATGAGTCTTGATTGTGCATGCGCTGCAACTGTTGGAAGGCTGAAAATAAGGCTGAGAGCGAGAGCGCCTAGCCCCGTGCGTGTGGGTTTCATAGACGTATTACCTCCAAGGAGAGTAGTTGCGATGCTTTCGTGGCCGATAGAAGCTGCGACAGTAAGTCCAATGCACGATATGGTCCCTGATGAAGTGGGCCGATTGCCGCGATCGCATCGACTCTCGTCAGGAGGAGCGTTGCGATTGATTTCTCAGTTCAAAGCCCAGTGGTCCCGAGGCTCAGAGCGAGGGTAATGTCTTAGTCAGTGCGGGACGAAGTCTACACCTTCTTGTCGGGGTCAGAAATAAACTATTTTGCTTTCGTACAGCAGGCGGCGGCTTGCGGCAATGGGAATACAGTAACCTCATCCATTTCGATTCAGTGAGGCCTGGCGGTAGGAATGGTAAATCTGGCATTTATCGGGGTGGCTTTATCTCGGGGGGCAAATCTGACACACTAGAGGTATGAGCACAACGGCAACCAAGATATTTGCGGACCGCATCGGCCGCATCGAAGTTTCGGCAACCATGGCGATTACGGCGGCGGCGCTGAAGTTGAAGTCTGAAGGTGTGAACCTGGCGGACTTTGGCGCGGGCGAGCCTCACTTTGCTACTCCGCGGCATATCAAGGATGCGGCGATTGAGGCGATCGAGAAGAACTTTACCCGGTATACGAATGTTGCCGGGATTCCGGAGGTTCGGCGGGCGATTGTGGATCGTCATGCTTGTGATTTTGGGTCGGACTACACGCCAGATGAGTGCGTGTTTACGACCGGCGGTAAGCTGGCGTTGTTCAACGCGATCCAGGTGCTGGTGGATCATGGCGATGAGGTGATTCTGCCGGTGCCGTACTGGGTGTCGTTCAAGGACATCATTCAGTATGCGGGCGGCGTTGTGGTTCCGGTGGAGAGCAAGGAGTCGGAGAATTTCCGCATTACGGCGAAGATGATTGAGGCTGCGATTACTCCGAAGACGAAGGCGATTATTTTGAATACGCCGTCGAAC
The DNA here is from genome assembly GCA_963738855.1 of uncultured Acidobacteriaceae bacterium. GTDB lineage: Bacteria > Acidobacteriota > Terriglobia > Terriglobales > Acidobacteriaceae > Edaphobacter. Next base: position 119,815 of record CAVTYC010000003.1, read on the forward strand.
CCTTCGGGCGCGGTGGTGTCGCCGGAGGATTTGGAGGCGATCGTTCGGCTGGCGCATAAGCGTGAGATCTATGTGCTGCTGGATGAGTGCTATGTGTATCTGAACTTTACCGGGCAGCTGGTGAGCGGTGGGTCGTTCAAGGACTGCAAGGAGCATGTGGTTGTGCTGGGGTCGCTTTCGAAGACTTATGCGATGACTGGCTGGAGAGCAGGGTTTGCGCTGGGGCCGAAGCCGATTATCGCGGCGATGAGCAAGCTGCAGTCGCAGAGCACGTCGAATACGGCGAGCATGGTGCAGCGGGCTTCGATTGCAGCGGTAAGCGGGTCGCAGGATTGCGTCGGGGAGATGCGGGCGGATTACATCAAGCTGCGGGATCAGATTTTGAAGGGTTTTGAAACGATTCCGGGGCTGACGTGCACGGTGCCTCAAGGGGCGTTTTATGTGTATCCGAATGTGAAGAACTTTATCGGCAAGGGCGGCGTGAAGTCGGCGACGGACCTGGCGGCGAAGTTGTTGAGCGAGGCGCATGTGGTTGTGGTTCCGGGCGAGGCTTTTGGAACCAGCGAACATATTCGCTTGTCGTATGCGGTGTCGCATGATGTTGTCGATGAAGGCGTGAAGCGGATGCGGGAGTACTTCGCGACGCTGGGCTAAGAATGGATTTGAGAGAAGGCGGCACGACGAGGTTGGGTGCGGTCTTTTTTTGACTATGGAGCCATATGCCAATGGGAAGCGGTAAATCCGAGGTAAGGTTTGCTCCTGTGATTCTTGCGGGCGGGAGTGGGACGCGGTTCTGGCCACGGAGTCGCAAGGCCAAGGCGAAACAGGTGCTGGCGCTGGATGGGCAACGCACGATGATTCAGCAGACGCTGGATCGTCTGTTGCCGCTGGCGGATGCGTCGGATGTGTGGGTGATCACGAATGATCTGCTGGATGATCTGATTGCCGAGCAACTGCCGGAGGTGCCTCGGGAGCGGATCCTAAGTGAGCCTGCTGCTAGAAATACGGCTCCTGCGTGTGCGCTGGCTGCGTTTTTGCTGGAGAAGACGCATCCGGAGACGGTGATTGGGATCTTTCCTTCGGACCATGCGATCAAGGATCCGGCGCGGTTTGCGGAGGTAGTGCGGGCTGGGGTGGCGCTGGCTGCGAGTGGGGACAAGGTTGTGGTGTTGGGGGTGCCTCCCGCGCGGGCTGAGACGGGGTATGGGTATATCGAGCTGGGTGGGGTGGTGGATGATCCAGCGGTGGCTGACAGCGGGATCGAAGTGCGACGGGTGAAACGGTTTACGGAGAAGCCGGATCGTGCTCGTGCCGAGGAGTTTGTGGCCTCAGGGAACTATGCGTGGAATGGTGGCATCTTCTTATGGAGCGCGAAGACGCTGGCTGGTGCGATACGGGAGTGTCGTCCGGCGATGGCGTTATTGCTTGAGAAGATTGCTGCGGCGTATGGGACTCCGGAGTTTGAGCGGGTGTTTGCGGAGGAGTATCCGCAGTGCGAGAACATCAGCATTGACTATGCGGTGCTGGAGCCGCGGTCGGCCAAGGGTGAGATGAGCTCGGGAATCTATTGTCTGCCGGGGGATTTCGCGTGGAATGATCTGGGGTGCTGGTCGGCGCTGCATGAGTATGTGGCGGCGTGTCCTCCCGGGGAAGTGTCAATTGCGAATGTGGTCGATGGGCAGGACCCGCTGACGATCTCGATCGATTCGTGCGGGAACTATGTCTATGCTCCGGGCAAAGTCATTGCTCTGGTGGGCGTGAGCGATCTGGTGGTGGTGCAGACCGGGGATGCTTTGCTGATTACGACGCGAGAGCGATCACAGGATGTGGGTAAGGTGGTTGCGGAGCTGAAGACTAAGGGCAGAGAAGATCTTATCTAGCCGCTGAATTTACTGGAGTAAAAACAAAAAATATGGCCGAGACGAAGACGGTGGTGAAGTTTGGGACGGATGGGTGGCGGGGGATCATCGCTGACGACTTTACCTATGCCAATGTGAGAGTGGCGGCGGCTGCGATTGCGAATTATGTGCTGGCGCATGAGGATGCTTCGGCGGGTATCTGTATTGGGTATGACACGCGGTTTGGTTCGCGGTCCTTTGCGCGGGTGGTGGCGGAGGTGTTGGCTGGAGCGGGGATTCCGGTGGCCATTGCTGCGGGGATTACGCCTACTCCTGCGCTGTCGTATGCGGTGCGGGAGCGGAAGGCTGCGGGTGGCGTGATGATTACTTCGAGCCACAATCCTGCGGAGTGGAACGGGGTTAAGTACAAGGCTAGTTATGGCGGGTCGGGCAAGCCTTCGATTATGGCTTCGATTGAGAGCTATCTGGAGAAGCCGCTGCCGGTGAGTGCGACGAAGGCGAAGATTGAAGAGGTGGACTTCAATCCTGATTACATTGCGGCGATTGCGCGGTTTGTCGATTTGGATGCGATTCGTGCTTCGGGTTATAAGTTTTTGATTGATGTGATGTATGGGGCGGGGCGTGGGGTGATTGCGGGGATCTTTACGCGGGCTGGTATTCCGTTTGTAGAGATTCGCAATGAGGTGAACCCGTTGTTTCCGGGGATCAACCCGGAGCCGATTCTGCCGCATATCAAGGCTACGCAAGAGGCTGTGGTTGCAGAGAAGTGCGATGCCGGGCTGATTACGGATGGCGATGCGGATCGCATTGGTGCCGTGGATGAGCATGGCAATGTTGTCGATGCGCATAAGGTGTTTTCCATCCTGATGTATTGGTTGCTGGAGCGGAAGAAGTGGCCTGGTGAGGTGACGCGGGCGTTCAATACGACGAAGATGATCGACCGCATCGCGACGAAGTATGGGCGGAAGCTGAATGAGCACGGGATCGGGTTCAAGTATGTGTGCGACCTGATGCTGGAGAAAGAGATTTTGATTGGCGGCGAGGAGTCGGGTGGCATTGGGATCAGCCGGCATCTTCCGGAGCGCGATGGGTTGCTGAACTCTCTGCTGCTTGCGAATGTGATGGCGGATGAGAAGAAGACGCTGGGCCAGCTTGTTGCCGCGCTGCAGGCGGAGTTTGGCGAGCACCAGTATGGACGCGTGGATATGCATATCGATGAGTCATTGAAGCAGTCGGCGATTGCTCGGGCTAAGGCTGGGGTAAAGGACTTTGCCGGGTTGAAGGTGCTGCGGGTGGAGACGATGGATGGCATAAAGTTCTTCCTTGAGAATCCTGATTGCGCTTCGAAGCCAAATGCGGCGGAGACGTGGTTGCTGCTGCGGGCTTCGGGTACGGAGCCGCTGCTGCGGGTGTATTGCGAGAGTTGCTCCACGGAGTCGGTCGCCAGGGTGCTTGAGGCGGCGCAACAGTTTGTATTGCAAGGGAGCTCTGTTTGAGTCAGCCGGTTTGTGTGGAGACGAAGGGGATTTTGTTCGATATGGATGGGGTGCTAATTAGCTCCATCGGATCTGTGGTGCGGTGCTGGCGGCAGTGGGCTGAGATGTATGACATCCCGAATGCGGAGATCTACGAGGTTCCGCATGGCATGCGGGCGATCGAGATCGTGCGAAGTCTGAGGCCGGATATTGATGCTGAAGAAGGACTCCGTGTCATCGAAGACCTGGAGATGAAGGATACGGCGGACCTGAAGGTTCTGCCGGGTGTGAAGCAGCTGATGGAGAGCCTTCCGCTGGAGCGGTGGGCGATTGTGACTTCGGCGACGACGCGGCTTTTGCTGGGGCGGCTGGATGCGGCTGGGTTGCCGGTTCCTGCTCGTTTGATTAGTGCGGATATGGTCGAGCGGGGGAAGCCTGATCCGGAGCCGTATCGGCGGGGGGCGGCGTTGCTTGGTTTTCGGCCGGAGGAGTGCATTGTGGTGGAGGATGCGCCTTCGGGAGTGGGGGCTGGCGTGGCGGCGGGGTGTCGGGTGCTGGGGGTGTTGGGGACGCACTCGGCTGAGGAGTTGCGGGAGGCGGATTGGGTGGTTGAGTCACTGGAGGGGTTGGGGGTTAAGGTGACTCAGGATGGGTTGGAGTTGCGGTTTCTCCCGTTGGCTCAGGGTTAGAGCAGAGCGGCAAGAATAAAACGGAACAACGGCAAAAGCAGGTCCCCTGCGGGGATGACAACCAGAACTGCAACAGCAACTACAACGGCAAGTGCAACTGCAACTGCAACTGCAACCGCAACTGCAACGAAAACAGCAACAGCAACCGCAACCGCAACCGTGGATGTTGAGGGTGGTTAGGGGTATAGGCCTTCTGGGGCGGGATCGACCAGGAGGGTTAGGCCTTCTACGCTGTGGACTCGGACGGTGGCTCCGAGGTTGAGGGTACTTTGGTCGCGGAGGCGGGCGCGCCAGATTTCGCCGCGGATTTCAACCTGGCCGGTGGGAGCCAGCGGCGTGCGGGTGAGGGCGATGGCGCCGACCATGGCCTGGGGGCCAGTGAGGACTTTAGCTCGGCGAGCTTTGAGGGCGATCCATGCGAGGCCGAAGGTGATGCTGCCGAAGCCGAGTCCAGCGGCGATGGCGGTGGCGGGGTGGACGCGGAGTTCGGGTATGGGGGCGTCGACCAGAGTGATGAGGCCGAAGACGAGACAGACGATTCCAGCGAGGCCGAGTGCTCCGTGGCTGGAGAATTTCGCTTCGAGGATGATGAGGATGAGGGCTGCGAGCAGGAGTGCGACCGCGGCGTGGCGGACGGGCAGGAGATTGAGGCCGAAGAGGGCGAGAAGAACGAAGAGTGTGCCGAGGGAGCCGGGGACTACGGTTCCGGGGACGTTGAACTCGAGGTAGATGAGGAGGCCTCCGACAACGAGTAGGAGGATGGCGATGTTGGGGTTGGTGAGGCGGCTGAGGAGACGCTCGCGGCGTGAGGGCGGGAAGGGGAGAATGGTGGCGTTGCGGAGGTTGAGGGTCTCGGAGGTGCCGTTGAAGCGGTGGATGGTACGGCCATCGAGGGCGGCGAGGAGGGTGGCGTCGTCGGGGGAGTCGAGGTCGATGAGGTGGAGCTTGAGGGCTTCGGCGTCGCTGTAGGATTTTGAGTTGCGGACGGCGTCTTCGGCGGCCTGGGTGTTGCGGTTGCGGCGGTCGGTGAAGGAGCGGAGGAAGGCTGCGGCGTCGTTCTCGATCTTTTCCTTGAGGACGGGGTCGGGGTTAGAGTTGCCTTCGATGATGGGGTGGGCGGCTCCGGCGTTGGTGCCGGGGGCCATGGCGGCGATGTCGGCGGATTCGAGGAGAAAGAAGCCGGCGGAACCGGCTCGGCTGCCGGAGGGGGAGATGTAGAGGATGACGGGGACGGGGGAGTTTTCGATGGCCTGCACCATGACGCGGGTGGAGTCGAGGAGTCCTCCGGGGGTGCCGAGGGAGATGAGGACGGCGGCGGCTCGGATGCGGGCGGCTTGATCGAGGCCGCGCTGGAGGTAGTCGGCGGTGATGGGCTGGATGGTGTCGTGGATGGTGAGCTTGAGGACGACCGGCTGGGGGGATTGGGCGCGGAGGGGGAGGATTAGGAGGAGGAGGGTGAGGAGGATTGGTATGGCGGAGAGGGCGTTGCTGCCTCGGGCAAAATACAGGGATTCTTCGCTTCGCTCAGAATGAGGGCTGTAGGGGGGCGGGCTGCTGTGGGGGGTCATGGGAGGGTTTGTCCTCGGGATTGGAGGGCTTGCTTCATGCCCTGGGCGGCGGTGTTGTTGGGTTCGAGGTGGAGGGCGTTGCTTACGCTGGAGGCGGAGCCGGCTAGCTGGTTGGCCTGGAGGTCGAGGCGGGCGAGGACGAGGTAGGCGGCGGCGTTGGGCTTGAGCTTGAGGGAGGTGTTGGCTTCGGCGCGGGCCTGGGTGGGGTCGCCGCTTTGTTCGCGGACCTGGGCGAGGCCGGCGTGGGCTGCGGCGGTGGAGACGACGTTGTTGGGGTCGGCGGCGATGGCGGCCTGGAATTGTTGTTCGGCTTCAGGGATGAGGCCCTGGGCGAGGTAGTCGTGGCCTAGCTGGGTGTATTGGGTGGCCTGCTCGGTGGGGGGAAGAGTGGCCATGCGGAGGGCTCGCATCTGGTCGAGCTGGAAGGCGGCCTGACGGAAGGAGGCTTCGGAGTAGGTGCGGCGGATGCGCTCGAGGGGCTCGAAGTTGGAGTCGCCGGTTGCGGGAGAGCCGGTTGTCTTTGCGGCGGCGGGAATTGGCTTGCCGTAGGCGATGCGGGCCTTGAGTTCGGTGGCTTCGCTGTCGTTGGGGCGGAGCTTGAGGGTCTGGTCGACTTCGCGCTGGGCGGCGGCGAGGTCGTTGTGGCGGAGGAGGCTGACGGCGAGGTTGTAGTGGTAGTCGGGGTCGCTGGGGTCGGCGGTGGACGCGCGCTGGAAGAGCGGGGTGGCGTCGTGGCCCTGACGGCTGGAGGCTACGGCCTGGTTGTTGACGACTTCGGGGAGGGGGAGACGGCTGGCTACGAACGTGAAGGCGGCTTCGGCTTCGGCGTATCGGCCGGTGTTGAAGCGGGAGAGGCCGAGGTAGAAGTTGGCTTCGAGAGCGCGGGGATCGGTGGGGGGGATGCGGGCGAGGGTGAGGGCGGCGTGGTCGTAGTCTCGCTGGGTGAATTGGGCTTTGCCGAGGGCGAGGAGCGCGGCGGTGTAGGTGGGGACTTCCTGGACGGCTAGCTGGAGGTGGTTGATGCGCTCCTGTGGGTTGGGTTCGCTGGTGCCGCGGATGTAGTTTTCAAAAGCACTGAGCTTGACCTGGCCGGGGGCGGCGAGGAAGGTCTGCAGGGCTACGTTGAATTTGGGGTCGAGCTGGCGGGCGATCTTCCAGGCGAGTGCGTTCTGGAGGTCGAAGAGGCGCGCCAGTTCGGCGGAGTCTTCGATGGGCTGGGACATGCGGAGGTTGGCGACGTCGAGGATCTGCGCCTGTACGGAGATGCGTGCCTGATTGACGGTGTAGCTGCCTACGATGACGTAGTTGGCGTCGAGGGTCTGGGCGATGCGGATGGTGGTGGCACGGGTAGGCTTGAAGTCAACGGGGAAGCCGAGGTGGTCAAGGGCGTACTGGCGGTCGTCGCGGGAGATGGTGAGGTATCCGGCGGAGGTGAGGCGCTGGTTGAGGGTGTCGGGGAAGGAGTCGCCGATCCATGCGAGGTTGGGCTGACCGGAGCGGTTGTCGAAGGGAAGGACGAGGACAACGTGGCCCCCGGTGGCGGGGGTGTCGGCGGATTGTTTGGCCAGGGCGGGGAGGACGCAGAGAAGCAGGAGGCAGAAGAGAGAGCGGAGGTGTGAGGGCCTTTGCACAGGTTGAGTATAGAGCTTTCCGGTTGAGGTTTCTTGATGGCAACGACAACTGCAACGGCAACTACGGGGGCTCTTGACTGGGTCGGCGGCAGTGGTAGAGAAGCGGGTTTCTCCACTGCGCTGCTCACGGTGAGACTGTGAGCGCTCCGGTCGAAATGACAAGGTTTTGGAGGGGGTAGAAGGAAAGCTGTTCGCGCTTTGCGCGAATGAATCTATGTCTCAGAGTCCGGGACATGGGGCACGACACCCTACGAAGACACGAAGGTGTCGCGAGTAATGAGTTATGAGTAACGAGTAAAGGCGGAGTGTTATTCGGGTGGGTAGAGGGTGGCTTCTTCGCTGCGGGGGAAGCGTAGGACGGCGGCCCACTCGCCTTTGCGGCGCTCTTGCCAGACTACTTCGCCGTGGAGGAGGGCGGCGGCTTCGGAGGGGGAGAGGTCGTGGTGGAAGTCGAAGTATTTGGTGCCGGCGGACTCGTTGGGCTTGCCGAGGTTGAGCTGGTTGGCGGCAGGTTCCCACTTGGTGGAGAAGATTAAGGCCGTGTCGTAGGAGCCGGGGTCGGCGGCGGCCTTCTGGATTTGGTCGATGGCGAAGTTTTCGATGGGGGTGACTTTGATAGGGGTGTGGGTGTAGCCGAGTTCGGGGCGGGTGAGTTCGGAGGAGGCGGGCCATGCGGTGAGGACGGTGGCCAGGGGGTAGCGGCGCTCGATGAGGTGGATGGCCTGCTGGTGGAGGACGATCATGTCACGGTAGGTGAGGTTGTCCTCGGGGGCGAAGGCGTAGGGCGGGTTGATCCAGATGCCGGCGAGGAAGGCTGCGGCGCTGAGGGCTGCGATGGGCCACCACTGGCGGAGGCGGCGGCTCCACGTTGAGACGCAGAGGAGCAGGATCAGGGGAAACATCGGGAGAAGATAGCGGGTGAGGAGGGCTCCGCCGAGGACGGAGAAGGCGATCCAGTTGGCTATGAGGACTACGGCGATGGTGAGAGCCGTGCGCTTTGGGAGTGGCCAGCGGGATTTGTCCTTGGGGACGGGGATGAAGAGGATGGCGATGGTGCAGGCTACCGGGACCCACATGTTCATGTGAGTGAAGAGGTGCAGGAGACGGTGCCAGAGGGAGAGGCGGATTCGGTAGGCGTCGAGATTGGCGGTGGCGTTGTAGCGGAGGAATTCGGGGTTGCCGAAGACGAAGCCGGTCTGGTGGAAGTGGTAGGCGTACCAGCCGGCGAGGGGAAGGATGGGTGCGAGGAGCGCGGCGATCCACTTTGCGTGGGTGCGGCGGTGGGGGGCGTCGCGGAGGAAGAGGACGGCTTCCCAGATGGCGAGAGCCGTCGGGGTGACGATGGCCGTTTCCTTCGAGAGGGCGGCGAAGGAGAACATGGCTGCGGTGAGGATCTGGTTTTCGGAGTTGGGGTCGAGGTAGAGGGCGAGGCCCCAGAGGGTGAACGCGGCGGCGAAGATGTCGGCGTGGGCGAGGGTGCTCTGGGCGAACCAGATGGGGTAGATCGCGGTGAGGAGGACCGTCACGGCCGCAACGGCGTTGGTGGTGAAGGTGCGGGCCAGTTTGAAGACGGCTAGGAGGGCGGTCGCAGTGACCATGCAGACGAGAGTCCGGGTTCCGCTGACGACGTAGCCGGAGAGGTGCCACCAGGCCGCGAGAAGGATGGAGGGCAGCGGCGGGTGGGCGTTGGTCATGGTGGTCTGGGGGATGAGGGTTCCGGTGCGGAAGAAATCCCAGGCCGCGGGGATGTAGTAGCCACCTTCGTCCCAGAAGTAGGGGAGGCGGAGGAGGGTGATGTGGGAGAGATAGACGAGGACGAAGAAGAGGGGGAAGAGCATCCAGAGCGGGATGTCTTTGGATGCCTGGTCGCCGCTGGTGCCGAGTGGTCGCACGCTACTGGGGAGTATCGACATAGGTGTGTCAGAGCTTTGTGAAGAGATGCAGAGGAGAAATAAGAGTAGACAGAGAAAACCGCAGGTTCCTTCGACAAGCTCAGGACAGGCTCTTCGACTGCGTCACTCGCAAAATGCGCGAGTGACTTCGCTCAGGATGACACATCTTTTTAGATGCTAGACATTAAACGCTCCGGCGTGGACGGCTCCGACATTTGACCGGCTTAACGAACTACTTTATGAAGACCGGTTTCTAGTGGACGGGGCCGTCGGGTTGGGGGAACTGTTGCTGCTCGAGGGCGATGGGGCCGAAGGTCTGCTCGTACTGGGCGAGGTTGTGGCCGAGGACGTTCCAAAGGGCTTTGGCCTGCTGGGGGCTGAGGTAGATGCCCTGGAAGTTTTTGACGGTGAGTTCGTCGTGGGACTCCTGCTGCATGGTGCCGAAGACGAGGAAGAAGTCCCAGACGCTCATGCGGACCTGAACGCTGTTGGCGTAGCCGTCGCGGTAGTCGGGGGTGGCGGTGAGGTTGAGCTTCGGCTGATCCGGTTGGTTCGACGGCGGGTTGGACTGGCTCATGCGGCTTCCTGGGTGCTTTTTAGAATTTGGTGCGAAAGGGGGGACTTGAACCCCCACGGATTGCTCCGCCAGATCCTAAGTCTGGTGCGTCTGCCAATTTCGCCACTTTCGCTTGGGTGGTGATGGTGATGCAGGCTATGGAGATTGTAGCGCATGGCGCTGCGGGACGGTGTTTTGTGCTGCATAGGATTTATCCTTTAAGGATGGAACGTACTGCGCTGTTTGGGATGAGTCTGCCGGAGTTGATGGAGCGCATGGGGGCGCTGGGGCAGAAGCCTTATCGGGCGCGGCAGGTCTGGGATGCTCTTTATAAGCAGCGGGTGACGTCAGTTGAGGAGATGACGTGCTTCCGGCGGAGCTGCGGGATCGGCTGGTTGATGAGGGTGTAGTGGTCGGGTTGCCGGAGATTGTGCAGACGGCGGAGTCGGTGGATGGGACCGAGCGCTACCTGATGCGGATGGCCGATGGCGAGACTGTGGAGACGGTGTGGATGCCGGACGGCGATGGCGGCGAGCGGGGGGATGGGACCGAGGCTGCTGCTGGAAGGAAGAGGTGGTGATTGGAGGGGCGCGGAGGGGAGGATGCGGGTTCAGAGCAAAGTCGATAAGCGCAATTGGGGGGCGTTGGCTGAGGCTGGGGTATCGCCGGGCTACGATTTGTATTTCGAGCCAGGTGGGGTGTGCGGTGAACTGCCAGTTTTGCCTGACGGCGAAGCTGGGGATCAAGCGGAATCTGACTGCTGGCGAGATTGCGGGGCAGGTGGCGGCGGTGCTGAATCGGCATGGCGTGAAGATGGGTAAGGACCGGATCAACCTGGTGTTTATGGGGATGGGTGAGCCGTTTCTGAACTACGACTCGTTTATGGCGCGGTGCGGCTGCTGGCGGGGATGGGGATTCCGGAGTCGCGGATGACGGTTTCGACGAGTGGGATTCTGCCGGGGATTGAGGCGTTTGCGCAGGAGCCGGTGCGGCCGAAGCTGGCGCTTGAGTCTGAATGCTTCGAACGATGTCGGTGCGTGAGCAGATGATGCCGATTACGCGGAAGTGGAATATTGCGGAGCTGCTGGAGGCGGTGAAGACGATTCCGCTGGGGAAGCGGGAGTGGGTGACGTTTGAGTATGTGCTGCTGGGTGGAGTGAACGATCAGCCGGAGCATGCGCGCGAGGTGCTGGCGCTGCTGAAGGGGATGCGGGCGAAGGTGAATCTGATTGTGTGGAATCCGGGGCCAGGGATTGATTATCACGCAGCCGATGCCGGAGGATGTGGCGGTGTTTCAGAAGATGCTGATTGAGGGTGGGATGCCGACGTATATTCGGCGGCCGCGGGGGCGGGATATTTATGCGGCTTGCGGGCAGTTGAAGCGGACGGTGAGTGAGCCGGAGCTGGTGACGATTGGGGCTTAGCGATTCAGCCACTGTTTTGTGACGAGCATCACATCAGGGCGGAATTTTCTGCGATAGAGTTCTTCAATCAGCGTAATTAGAACAATTATTTCTTGTAGCTGTCTTGCAGAAATAGATGGTTAGCGCTGGTAATGGCATGAACTTTTTTTGATTCTAATCGTCTTACCGCTATCGTCTGCTTCGAAGTGAAGTTGCCGGAATTTCCGGAGCGCACAACTGAATTTTGCGATAGAGTAGCTACATCTTCTTAGAAAACTTGTAACTCCTTTCAGCACTCCATTGGATACGCGGTCTTCGTGTATTCGTAGGCAGTACTTCTCTTAGTTAGGGTCTTCGGTTTATTCCGTAGTGGCAATGAGCGTTGCATTCATCTTCAGAAGGAGTGTTTGTTGGTATGGGAATTTCCAGACGTGACTTTCTAATGCGTGTCGGGCAGGCTGGCGGGTACAGTGCTGCGTTTGCAACGATGCAGTCGCTGGGGCTGATGCCGATGCAGGGCCAGGCAGTGAAGGCGATTGAGGCAGCGGCGGGCTCGGGCAAGGGCGTGAAGGTCGCGGTGCTGGGCGGTGGAATCGGCGGCCTGACTACGGCCTATGAGCTGAAGAAGCTTGGCTATGACGTGACGCTGCTGGAGGCGAGAGAGCGTCCGGGTGGACGTAACTGGTCGGGGCGGAATGGGACGAAGGTGGAGTTCACCGATGGGACGACCCAGACGATCAATTGGGAAGAGGGCAACTACCAGAACCTGGGGCCGGCGCGATTGCCGAGCACTCACTGGACGATGCTTGGTTATTGTAGAGAGCTTGGCGTTCCGCTCGAGGTAGAGATCAATACGTCGCGCTCGACGCTGCTGCAGAATGACAACGCCAATGGTGGAGCGGCTGTACCGCAGAGGAAGGCGATCAACGATACGCGCGGGCATGTGTCGGAGCTGCTGTCGAAGTGCATCTCGCAGGGTGCGCTGGATGCAGAGATTTCGGCGGAAGACAGAGAGCGGATGAAGACGTTTCTGCGGACGTATGGGCCGCTGGATAAGTCGGGCAAGTATGTGGGGTCGGATCGTGCTGGTTATAAGACTCCGCCGGGCGCGGGAACGCAGTTGCCCGAGGTTGAGGTTCCGATGGATATGCACACGCTGCTCGATGAAAACTTCTGGGGCGGCATGTTGTATGAAGAGACGTGGGACTGGCAGGCGACGATGATGCAGCCGGTGGGTGGCATGGATCGTATTCCTTATGCGTTTGCGAAGGCTCTGGGGCCAGTGGTGCAGTACAGCTCGCCGGTAACTGCGATTCGCAAGACGGCCAATGGCGTGAAGGTGAGCTATACGCAGAAGGGTGTCGAGAAGCAGCTCGATGCGAACTATTGCGTGATTGCGATGCCGTTCGAAATGCTGAAGAAGGTACCGAACGACCTGTCGCCGGCGTTTGCCAAGGTGGTGAATGAGAGTACGCCGGCGGGAAGCTACAAGGTTGCATGGGAGAGCCGGCGATTCTGGGAGCAGGATTACAACATCTATGGCGGCCTGTCGTTTGTGCAGCAGGGGCCGAGTCCGGTGTGGTATCCGTCGAGCCGGCTGATGCATCCGACTGGCATTGTTGTGGCCGGATACACGGAAGAGCAGGGCACGCCGTTCTGGAAGATGTCGCTTGAGGAGAAGTTTGCGGCTTCGCGTGGATCGATTGAGAAGCTGCATCCGGGACATGGGAAGGAGCTGAAGAATCCTGTGTTCTGCGGATGGCGTCGCGTGAAGTGGAATGAGGGATCGTGGATTCGCAGCTACGGCGGCGGAACGGATGGATACAACACGATCATTCAGGCTGACGGGCCGATCTACTTTGCAGGCGATACGGCGAGCCACATTGTTGGCTGGCAGGAAGGCGCGGCGTTGAGCGGAAAGCGTGCGGTGCAGATGATCTGCGACAAGGTGAAGGCTGCGCATTTGACTGGCGGAGTAAGCGGCGCAGTGCGGGGCTAGTTCCTTTTTATCTAACTACGAAACTGGAGCGTGTGATGAAGCTAAAGAATGTCTTGATGGCGGCGGTGATGATTGCCTCTGCATGTGTGGTTCAGGCTCAGGTTGTAGTGAAGCATATTCAGGATGATAAGAGCCCGATTGCTAAAGGCGTCTGGGCGGGTGATACGTTTTACCTGAGCGGACAGCTGGCTTCGCCGGTTACTCCGGCTGACGCTGCGAAGGGGACGGCGGCGGACTATGGTGATACGAAGGCTCAGGCTGCGAGTGTGTTCGCCAAGATTCAGGCTGCGCTGAAGGAGCAGGGTCTGGATATGAACAATGTCGTGAAGATGACTGTGTTCCTGGGGCCTGATCCGAAGACGGGGAAGCTGGACTTTGCTGGGATGCAGTCGGAGTATGTGAAGTACTTCGGAACTAAGGACCAGCCGAATAAGCCGGCGCGCTCGGCGTTTCAGGTTGCGGCGCTTGCTGCTCCCTGGGCTTTGCTTGAGATTGAAGTGATTGCTGTGAAGAGTAAGTAAGTCAGGTAGTTCAGATTTGAATAAAGGGGACCTTTCGGTCCCCTTTGTTTTTTGCAGCGGGATGTTTGAAGTGCCGTCGTTCTCCTCACGAGCTTATGAGGTACCGAAGAAAGATCCCAGTGGCTAAAGCAGAACCAGATCTATCCGAGGATCTGCGGCAGCCTAATGGGGCGGGCTTTCAGCCCTTGCGCCTCTGACCCTCACCAACATGGGGCTTCGCCCCATGCTGGTATCGGACGCGCCGTTGGCGCTGTTGGTGGTCTTTCCGGATTACTTGGTTATTTCGGAGTGGAGTGCTGGGGTGGATTGGAGTTCGCGGGCGCGTTGTTCAACGGCTCGCATGACTCGGAGAAGATTTCCGCCGTAGATCTTCTTGATGTCTTCGGCGGTGTAGCCTTTTTCGAGTAGGGCGCGGGTGAGTGCGGGGAATTTGTTGTAGGAGTCGAGGTCGGGGGGGACGCAGCCTACGCCGTCGAAGTCGGTGCCGATGCCTACGTGGTCGATGCCGCCTACTTTTACGGCGTGATCGATCTGGGCTACTACGTCGGCGAGTGTGGCGGGTGGGACTTTTGCGGTGAAGTCAGCGTCGGAGTTTTTCGATGGCTGCGTCTTTTGCAGCCGGGTCTTCGAGCTTCATGGCGGCCATGTACTGTTCACGCAGGGAGTCCATGCAGGGGTTTGGCGTCGTCGAAGTAGCGCTGTGAGAGGAAGTCGCAGCCGAAGTTGATCTGCATGACTCCGCCCTTTGCGGCGAGGGCTTTGATCATGTCGTCGGTCATGTTGCGGGTGTAACTGGAGACGGCGCGGCAACCAGAGTGTGAGGCGATGATGGGTGCGGTGCTGGTTTCGAGTGCGTCGTAGAAGGTCTTGTCGGCGGTGTGGGAGATGTCGACCATCATGCCGAGGCGGTTCATCTCGCGGACGACGTCTTTGCCGAATGGGGTGAGGCCGTTGTGGTGCGCGATCTTCGGGTCGTCGATGTCGCCCTGGGAGTCGGCCCAGTTGTTGGTGTTGAAGTGGGTGAGGGTCATGTAGCGGACGCCGAGGGCGTAGTAGTCGCGGAGGAGGCGGAGGGAGTCTTCGATGGCGTGGCCGCCTTCGATGCCCATGAGGGCGGCGATCTTGTGCTGGGTGTGGGCGCGGACGATGTCGTCGGCGGTGGTTGCGAAGACGAAGTCGTTGGGATGCGCGGCGATGATGTCGGTGCGGACGGTGTCGATCATCTGGAGGGTGCGGTTGGCGGAGTGATTGTCCTTGACGTACTCGGCTCCGACGTAGACGGCGAAGAACTCAGCGCCAAGGTAGCCTTTCATGCGCGGGAGATCGGTCTGGCCGGATTTGTTGGGCGTGGCGATGTCGTAGCCGTCGACGGTGCGGGAGGTGACGTCGTTGTGGGTGTCGATGAGGATGGCGTCGCGGGTGATGCGGTCGACCTCTTCCTGCGTAACTTTGTGGGGTTGTTGGGCTACGAGTGGAAGAGCGAGCGAGGCGATGGCGGCGAGTGCGAAGGTGCGATGCGTGATGGACAAACCGGAGGCCTTTCTGTGTTGGAGAGTGCGGGAATGACTAACAGGATAAAGGTATAGGAAAAGAGAAAGACCCCGGTACGTGTCCGGGGTCTGTTTTGTTGTTGCTTACCTAGGAGAGTTGAGGGAAGGCGATGTCGGCGAAGGGGTCATGGAGCGAGGCTGCTTTGGGGGCGGAGTCCATGACCTCTTTGAAGGCTACTTTGAACTTCGCCATCTCGGCGGGTGTGCCGACGCTGACGCGGACGGTGTTGGGCCAGATAGGCCAGGTGCGGCCGATGTAGACGTTCTTCTCGCGCATGGCTGCGATGACCTGCTGGCCGTTGCGGCCGGTGTCGATCATGAAGCAGTTGGACTGCGATGGGATGAACTTGTAGTTGTTGGCCTTGAGGAAGGCGAAGGTGTCGTTGCGTGTGTCGGCGATGATCTTTTTGCGTGTGGGCACGAGATCGGTATCGAGGAGGCTGACGTTGGCCGCGGCAGAGCCGGTGATCGGCATGGCGTTCTGGCCGAAGGGCTGCAGCTTGGCGAGAAGATCGGGACGTCCGAGTGCGAAGCCGCAGCGGATGCCGGCCATGCCGTAGATCTTCGAGAAGGTGCGCAGGACGATGATGTCCTTGTCGGCGGCTACCTGGTCGACGACGTTCTCGGCATCGGAGAGATGGATGTAGGCTTCGTCGACGAGCAGGATGGAGCCCTTGGGCTTGTTCTCGAGTGCCCAGAGGATGTCGGCCTTGGAGGTAATGGTGCCGGTGGGGTTGTTGGGATTGCAGATGTAGATGACGCCAGCGTTGGGATCGGCTGCGATCATGGCCTTGACGTCGTGTGAGTAGTCGGGCTTGAGAGGGACTTTAGAGATTTTGGCTTTGGCGACCTGTGCGGCGCGCATGCCTGCTTCGTAAGAGGGATCGGCAGTGACGAAGCCTTTGGTGGGAGAGGTGAATGCTAGGACTGAGTAGTGAAGTGGTTCGGAAGAGCCAGCGTATACGGCGATGTAGTTTTCTTTGAGGCCGTTTTGTGAGGCGAAGGTCTTGGTTAGTTTCTCGGTCTCGCCATCGATGTCGTAGCGGCCGCCCTTGGGTGCGATGGATGCGATGGCTTCGCAGGCCGCTTTACAAGGACCGAGGGGATTCTCGTTAGCGTTGATGAGGACGGCGTCAGCGGGCATGGCTTGACGCACGCGACGTGCGGGCGCTGCGACTGCGGCAGCGGGAGCCTGCTGAGCGGCCCAGGCGAAGTGGGCTTCGGTCAGGATCGGCATGGACGCGGCGACGCCTGCCAGGCGCATGAAGGAACGACGGGAGACGGATGATGCCTTCGGCGAATGCATGGAGGAGCTCCTTCGAGTAAGAGGCGGCTAGGTTGAGTTATGAATAAAACCATGGCCCTGAAGTTTGTGCTAACAGGATATTTGCGGGGGAACTTGAAGATACTGTAACTCAATTTTTAATTGGTGAAAGGGATTAATTCGGAGATTTCACTGATAAGAAAATTGAATCATAACTAACAGAAAGTCTTGTGCTGGCGCGGTTAGGAAGAGATTGAGCAAAATAATCTTGCGATTTCTATTGACACGATCTTTACACTTCGCTAGGCTCGGTTACATCATCAAAAAAGCTATTTCTCACGTCAGTGAGGCTGCAGAGATTCTAAGGGCCTCTTAACCGAAAGTGTATTTAGCTCCCTCCGTTGGCGGGTTTCAGAAGCATGTGGAGTAGGAAAGGTGCTCGCCGGACCTGCATCCACCGTATCTCGTAAGTTCAATTTGCTTGTCGTCCTGACCGTTGGCTTCGGCTGATTTTGCCGGAGAGCAGATCGCAGAGATTCAGCAGCTTTACATCAGCTTGTAGACCAAATGTCTTTACTAGTTTGAAGAAAATTTAGTGAGTCTGAAAAGGCCGACGGTGACGTGTATTTACTGATCGGCAAGGATGCTACTTATAGCGACCTAGGTCAAGTGTATCTACAACTTAGTCGCATTCTGTCTTGTACTTAGCCAATTTACTTACACCCATGAGTCTGTCGGTCAGGCTGCTACCTACCGGTGTCTCTCGAGAAGGAAGCACCTATTTTAAATACCGCTGGAGGCTACTTTATGTATTTCTTGAATAAGAAGTTGTATGGAGTGCTCGTACTGGTTGCGATGGTGATGATGCCGGTTACGAGTGCATTAGGGCAGTCGAACTATGGCGCCGTGCGCGGAATGGTGGTTGATTCGCAAGGAGCAAGCGTTACAAATGCCGCGGTTTCGTTGATTGCGGAGGATACGAAGATCGCGCGCACAACGACGAGCAATAGCGCGGGAGAGTATGTATTCAGTGCAGTGGCACCCGGTGTTTACACGGTTACGGTGACGACGGACGGGTTTAAGAAGTCGGAGACCAAGGGGATTAGAGTCGACGCGGGAAACACGATTCCGTTCGATGTGAAGCTGGAACTCGGCTCGATGAGCCAAAGCGTAGAAGTGACTGCGTCTGATCCGATCGTGAACAGTGCCACGTCGTTCAATGGCCAGCTGATCGACTCGCAGAAGCTGCAGAATTTGCCGAATCCCGGACGTAACCCGTTCCTGTTTTCGAAGCTGGATAACAACGTGACCGCGGTGGGCGACCCGCGTTTCGTGCGCTTCCAGGACCAGAGTGGATCGTCAACGATCTCGATTGCGGGCGCACCTTTGAGCTCGAATAACTATTCCGTCGATGGCATTCCGATTACGGACTTCAGTAATCGTGCGGTGATCATTCCATCCATCGAAGCGGTTCAAGAGGTAAAGATTCAGGCCAACACCTATGACGGGGAGATTGGACGGACGAGCGGAGGCATGTTCAATACGACGCTGCGTTCTGGTTCCAGCTCGTTGCACGGAGTTCTGCAGGGTGAGACGCGACAGACGAATTGGGGCGCGAATCTCTTCTTCAACAACCGGACACCGTATACAGCGAACGGCGTTACCCAGCCTACGACACCGCGCGGAGCAGCAGAGTTCTACAGCTACGTTGGATCGATTGGAGGTCCTATCCCGTTGCCGAAAATTCTGGGCGGCAAAGACAAGACATTCTTCTGGCTGACGGAAGAGGGTTATCGTCAGAGGTCTCCGTTGACGGCGGCTAATTCGTTCCCTGTTCCGACATTGCTGCAGCGTGGTACTTCGATCGCGAACGCCGGCGACTTCTCCGAGATCGGAACAGTTGATGCTGCCGGAAACTGCATCAGCGGACGATGCATTTATGATCCGGCCAGCGCGACGCGCAAAGCGTTCCCATTCAACAAAATTCCTTCAAGCCGAATCAATCCGGTTGGATATGCGATTCTTTCGGTGTATCCGCAGCCAAACACCAGTGTGACTTCATACGGCGGTTTCAACTTCAACGGCGGCGATACGCTGGGTGATCGCGCGGATGAGTTTGTCGGAAAGCTGACTCATTCCTTTGGTGAGCGCTGGCTGGCTGATTTTTACTATATGCACTATGGCTCGAAGGAGCCGGGCGGAAATGCTTTGCAGAATTTCGCTGGCAGCTCATCGTCGTATCTGCTGTACCGGAAGGTCGATGCTTTCGGAATTCAGAATACGATTACATTGAATCCGACAACCATATTGACCGCGGGCTTTGGGTTCAATCGCTTTCCGAACGACACACAGGACATCAGCAAGGGGTTCAACCAGGCGACACTGGGCTTCCCTGCGAGCTATCTCGCGGCGCTTTCGAAGACGGGCTTTCCCGCGATCACGGGTGATTCCGGTCTGGCCAGCCAAGGTACATCCAACTCCGGACCGGCAGTCTACTTTTCAAGAAATTTTGTTGCTGGTATAGCAAAGAGCCTCGGTACGCACAGCTTGAAGGCGGGATATGTCTTCCGCGCAATCAGCCTGACGTACACCAGCTTGAGCAATACGAGCGGCACGTTCGCATTTGACAGCACGCTGACGAACTCAGGGCTGGGGAGTACGGATCCTCATCCATCGAGCACCACGGGAGCAACGGCGGCGGATATGCTTCTGGGCTATCCGACGTCAGGATCGTTGGTCGTGCCTACTCAGTTGGCGATTACCTCCCAATACAATGCCTTCTATGTGCATGACGATTATCGTGTGACGCCGCAGTTGACGCTGAATCTAGGCATTCGGTATGAGCATGAGCCTGGTGTAAACGAGCGCCACAACCGGTACTCTGTCGGTTTCGATCGCACGACAGCTTACACTGTGGCTGGATCGTCAGTCTCTGCCGTAGGCGGTATCGAATTCGCTGGACAGGGCAACTACGGTACATCAACTGGACAAACGGTAAACAAGGTTTCGCCGCGTGCCGGATTTGCGTATGCTATCTCACCGCGCACTGTGGTTCGCGGTGGCTACGGTCTCTTCTACCAGCCGCTCGTGTATAGCGGATCGGCTGCGCTCGCGCCGGGCTTTGTGCTGACCAACGTCATTCCATCGCAGAGCGGGGTGCCAGCTATAAGCCTGTCCAATCCGTTTCCAACTATAAGCACGACACCTACTGGCAACACGTTGGGTTTAAGCACCAGCGTGGGCAGCTCTCTCTCGTTGATCGATCAGGCCCGCAAGGCTCCCTTCTATCAGTCCTATTCCGCCGATATCCAGCAAGAGCTGCCGTATGGCATTGCTTTGAAGATCGGTTATGTAGGCGGCCATGGAAGGAACCAGCCGAACAGCTTGAACATCAATCAACTGGCTGACAATTACTACTCGCAGGGCAGCTCGGTGCTTACCAATAAGGTGCCGTTCAAGTTTGCCGGCACAGGCGCTTGGAGCAGCGCGAATCAGCCCTACAACCAAACGCTGCGTCCTTTCCCTCAATTCACCACCATCACGGATTCGGTCAGCGATGGTGTTTCAAACTACAACGCGTTGAACGTCAAGGTTCAGAAGCTGTTCTCCAATGGCATTACGATTCTTGGAGCCTTTACCTGGGCGTCAAATTGGGACAACCTGTGGGGCGCGAGCAGCACTTTGAATCCGCTGCTCTCAGGCAACAATGGCGCTCAGGATATATACAACGTGCGATCGGAGTATGCGCGTTCGATCAACAATATTCCAAAGCGGACAACGGTGGCGGCGAGTTATGAACTGCCCTTCGGCCGCGGCAAGCGTTTCCTGGGAGGAGCAGATCGCTGGCTGGATCTTGCTGTCGGAGGATGGAAGTTCAACAACGTTATGATCCTTCAGGATGGCGCTCCGTTGCCGATCTCACAATCGACCAATGCAAACTCTGCTTTTGGCAATCTGGGCACCCGTCCTTCGCTGGTGGCTGGAATCAATCCCTGCTTTTCGGGGAGCCCGCAAGGTCGTCTGAATCAGTACTACAATCCGGCTGCATTTACTTCGACTACAGCAGGGAACTACGGTAATTCACCCCGTACTTTGAATTGCTATGGCCCTGGGTATACGAACTTCGACTTGTCGCTCAACAAGAACTTTCACCTCACTGAGCGGTTCAACGCTGAGTTCCGTGCGGAAGCTTTGAATGCCTTCAACACACCTCAGTTCAATGGTCCAAATCTAGCTGCGGATAGCTCGACCGCTGGAAAGATCACCGGTACGCTGGGCTTCCCAAGGCTGGTTCAATTGGGTGGACGACTAACCTTCTAGCTGATTCTTAAGAAGGAAACAGGCATCGTGGCTGCATGCGCGGTGCCTGTTTTATTTTGCTCGGAAGTTCTGCAGTCGCTGCTGCCTATCCTAACGTTCATCGGGTGTGATAGAAAAATCTCTCGTGGCTCGACCACTTTTTTGCGTGATGGAATCGGCACCGAACGATACATATTTCTGCGTTCACTTGAGGGGCGCGTCTGGAGATTTGAGATGGCTGAAGCAACTTGCGATATTGGATTGATTGGATTGGCCGTGATGGGCCAGAACCTGGTGTTGAACATGAACGACCACGGGTATAAAGTTGCGGTGTTCAACCGAACGGTCTCGAAGGTCGATGAATTTATCAACAATGAAGCGAAGGGGACGCAGGTGGTTGGTGCGCACTCGGCTGAGGAGCTTTGCGGATTGCTGAAGTCTCCGCGGCGCGTGATGTTGATGGTGAAGGCGGGCGATGTGGTCGATCAGACGATTGAGCATGTGCTGCCGTATCTCGAGAAGGGTGACATTCTCATCGATGGGGGAAACTCGCTGTTTACCGATACGAATCGGCGTACAAAGGAGCTGGCTGAGAAGGGGATTCTGTTTATTGGCACGGGTGTTTCGGGTGGGGAAGAAGGAGCGAGGTTTGGTCCGTCGATTATGCCTGGTGGAAATCCTGCTGCGTGGCCGCATGTGAAGGAGATATTTCAGGCGATTGCAGCGAAGGTTGAAGATGGCACGCCGTGCTGCGACTGGGTGGGACAGGATGGCGCGGGCCATTACGTGAAGATGGTTCACAACGGCATTGAGTATGGCGACATCCAGTTGATCTGCGAGGCGTACCAGTTGTTGAAGGATGGGCTGGGGCTGAGCGCCGATGAGTTCGCCGAGATGTTTGCGGAGTGGAATAAGGGCGAACTGGATAGCTATCTGATCGAGATTACGGCGGAGATCTTTGCCAAGAAGGATGACGATGGCCAGCCGATGATCGACAAGATTCTGGATACGGCTGGGCAGAAGGGAACGGGCAAGTGGACGGCGATCTCGGCGCTTGATTTGGGCCAGCCGGTGACACTGATCGGAGAGAGTGTGTTTGCTCGGTGCTTGTCGGCGCTGAAGGACGAGCGGGTAGCGGCTGCGAAGGTGCTGGAGGGGCCGAAGAAGGTGCTGACGATCTCGGAGAAGAAGGAGTTTATCGAGGACGTTCGGCGAGCGCTGTACTGCTCGAAGATGGTGAGCTATGCGCAGGGATATATGCTGCTGCGTGCGGTGGAGAAGGAGCAGAACTGGGAGCTGAATATGGGCGGTATCGCGCTGATGTGGCGCGGTGGATGCATCATTCGGAGCGTGTTTCTGGGGAATATCAAAGCTGCGTTCGATAAAGATCCGAAGTTGCAGAATTTGTTGCTGGATGATTTCTTCTCGAGCGCGCTGAACAAGTACGGATGGTCGTGGCGCAAGGCTGTCATTCACGCAATTGAGATTGGTGTGCCGATGCCTGCGTTCTCTACGGCTCTGTCATTTTATGACGGGTACAGGACGGAGCGGCTGCCTGCGAATTTGTTGCAGGCACAGCGGGACTTCTTCGGCGCGCACACGTACGAACGCGTGGATAAGCCTCGGGGAGAGTTCTTCCACACAAACTGGACCGGACGTGGAGGACGAGTCTCGTCTTCGACTTATAACGCTTGATTTTATTTCATGATTGCAAAAGGGCGAGCTTTTGGGTTCGTCCTTTTGCGTTTGTAAGGTTAGATGGGTTGGGGAGTTATCCTGACGCGAAGGGGTGTTAAATCAGACAGCCGACCCCGCGTGCTTGCGAGTCGGCCGTGTGATGGAAGGTCGGTGCAGGTCCGAGACAAAAATTTATTTCAGGTGTTGCCATGCGTCGTAGGTGAAGATTCCGACGATGCCAGCTGTCATAGCTGCTGTGGCGACGCCCAGGACGCGGATGATCGGCTGAATTTTATTAACTTTGCGAACGATCTCGCTCTGCTCTTTTTGTTCGTTGGATTCCGAATCGCTAAGAAAGAGCTGATCTTCTTCGTAGCGTGTCAGTTGCCCACGGTAAGCAAGCAGCGCTAGAAAACAGGCTGCTACCACCGCCCAGATAATGAGCAACATGGGTAAAGAGCTCATATAAATTTTCCTCCGCCCTAGCAGGGTCACTTTCGTAGGCGGTCGCTGCGCCTGGCGAGTCTGGTAGCGGGCTCGAAGGGTGCGGGCCGTCCGGTGAAATCATACGCCTTGGGGTAGACGATGAACCATGTTTTTCACGGAAGGGGGTACGGGTTAGTGACGGGTACTCGTAAGTTAGTGATGGTAGAGGGTGTGAATTGCGAAAAATCCGGCTGTACCAACCGTCACCAGGACGAGGAGCAGGAGGATTGCGATGAACCATGCCGCTCGATTGGCTGCCTTTGGGGATGGCTGGGTGATGCCAAAGGTGTTGATAAAGGCATTCGAGAGAAAGAGCAGCGGTTTCATGGGTTTTAGATGAAACGAGTGGAGGAATAGTAGCAGGTTTGGGTGCATCCGATGGGGCTGGCGCGCATCTAGTTTATATGTATGGGTGTGTGATCTATCTTGCCGCGTGGGCGGTAGGGGACTACACTAAATAAGTAGATTTACAAGGAGATTTGCCCGATGTCCACTGCAACCGTTACCCCTACCGCTGAAGTCGTTACTGGAGTTCCCTCTTCGACGCAGCCTGTGACGCTGACCCCAGCCGCGATTGTCAAGGTCAAGGAGATTATGGCGACTCAGGATCCGGTGCCTGCGGGGCTGCGGATTGGCGTGGTTGGTGGTGGGTGCTCGGGTTTCCAGTACTCGATGTCGTTCGAGAATCAGAGCGGCATGATGGATAAGGTCTATAGGTTCGAGGATCTAAAGGTGTTTGTGGACGCCACCTCGGCGATGTATCTGCAGAACTGCACGGTGGACTACGTGGAAACGCTCGAGGCGGCAGGGTTTAAGTTCGAGAATGCCGCGGTGAAGAGCACCTGCGGATGCGGGTCTTCTTTTAGCGTTTAGTTTGAATTTTTTTGGTGTGGAGAGCCCCGGCTTTGGCTGGGGCTTTTCTGCGTTTATGGGCATTTTTTGAGGGGGTTTTGGGAGAAGCGGTTGTTGGCGGGTGGTTTTTCGTGGATCACTAGTGGAGCGAAGTGTGGCAATTGTGGTTTGTGGACTGTTGTTTTTTGAGCGCTGAAAAAATGCCACATTTTTGAAGTTTATTTTTCGCAGCGGCTGGGTCAATAGGGCTTGTTTTCAGGGGTGCTGAAAAGTCTGTATTTGGAGGGGAAAGATTCCCTCAGGGGCTAAAGCCCCGACTAAATTGAGCCACTTATGGCGCGGCTGAAGCCGCGCCCTTTCAAAACGGCTACTTTTGCAGCGCCCTCTTAGCCTCTTTCAGCCCTCGTATCTGACTGCCTCAGGTGCTCTACAGCAATCGGGAAAGGGCGCTAGTTCTGGTTGGAGAGGAGGGTCTTGCCTCCGGCGGCGGCGAGGGTGTGGACTGGGCCGAAGTGGGCTAGGTCGGCGGCTCGGTGTGGGTCGTAGGTCATCAGGAAGATGCGGTGGGGGCCGGACCAGAGCTGGTGGAGTCCGTCTTCGGTCTCGAAGATGTGGGGGGCGTCGGGCCAGAAGCTGCCGTACCAGAGACCGTTGACGTCTCCGCGCAGGAGGTGGACCTGCTGTTGGGTGTAGAAGACGAGGGTAGAACCGGATGTGAGTTCGCCGTCAAGGATGATCTTGTCGGTGGGTTGGAGACCGGCGCGGTTGATGGCGAGGGCGATGTCCTTGGAGCCGAGGATGGGGTAGAAGCGGGCGAGGCCTTCGTGCGCGGCGAGGAGGGTGACGGTCATCGCGGCGGCGAGAGTAAGGTTGGCGGTGTAGGTGCGTCCGGTGCGGCGCAGGAGATAGCTGACGGGGCCGATGACGACCATGCTGAGGGCTACGGCGGCGAGGGGGCCTCGGAAGAGACCCATGGCGGCTCCGGTGAGGTCGAAGAGGTGGCCGAGGGAGAGGTTGTAGAACTCGGGGTTGGCGGCGATGAGGGAGGCTATGTCGGCGCCGGGTGCGGGGCGGGGGGCGGTGATGGCGAAGTATCCGCAGACGAGGGCGATGAGGGTGGTGAGGGGGACGAGGAAGTAGAGGGTCCAGTTGAGGGCGCTGGTGCGGGCTTTGCCGCTATTGTCGTCGGCACGGGTGAGGAGGCCGGCGGCCATGAGGGCCAGGGCTGGGAGTGCGGGGAGGCCGTAGTACTCCTGGCGGCTGGAGAGGGTGAAGAAGCCGAGGACGACGATGGTCCAGAGGATGAGGGAGAGGGCGGTTTCGTAGGAGAACGGATCGCGCTCTGCGCGATTGCCTACCTTAGGCGCGATGAAACTGCGCCGAAGCTGGGGCACCCGGCTGGGTAGAGTTCTCCGTAGAGAAGCAGGTTTCTCCGCTACGGCGGCAAAAGCGCCGCCTCCGGTCGAAATGACAGAGTTGTGGGAGGGAGAGGAGAGCGGTTCGTGCTGCGCACGAATGTCCCACTCATCGCGATGAGACTGCGATGAATGGGGCACCCGGTTTTGTGCCGCGGATAGCAGGGTGCGGATGTGGTCGGCTAGGGCGCTGGGGAGGAAGGTGGCCCAGGGCATGATCCAGAGGGCGTTGAGGAGCCAGAAGAGGGGGATGGGGACCTGCCCGTAGTCGTGGGGGATGCGGCGGCCGAGGAAGCGGGCGATGTGCTCGTTGTAGAGATAGAACCAGGCCCAGCCTCCGGTGGCGGGGAGACCCATGCCGGTGGGGAGCGGGATCGCCGGGGTGCGGAGCGCGGCGAGGATGTGCCAGGGGGCCGCTATGGCGAGGAAGACGGCGGTGCTGGCGAGGAGGTGGAACTTTGGGAGGAGGCGGAGCTGCTTTGTGATGGCTAGGTAGAGGAAGACGAAGGCTATGGGGAAGACCAGGCCGATGAGTCCTTTGGTGAGGACGTTGAGGGCCATGATGGCGGCGAAGGCGAGGCAGGGGAGGAGGGGGGATTTGGCCTTGTCGTTCCCACCCTTCGCAAAAGGCGCGAAGGATGGGGCACCCGGGCTTGCGTGGCTGGGGGAGGAGACCGGTTCGTGCTGCGCACGAATGTCCCACTCATCGCGGTGAGACTGCGATGAATGGGGCACCCGGTTCTTTGGTGAATCGAAGTCTTCGACTTGGGAGTGGTTGGCTTGAATGCGGTCGAGGGCTATGAGGAAGAGGTGGACGGCGAGGGTCATCCAGAGGGCTAGGAGGATGTCGGGTATGTAGAAGCGGGTGTAAAGGTAGGGGCCGATGCTGGTGGCGAGGGCGAGGGCGGCGTAGAAGCCTCCGCGATCGGGTGCACTGGCGGGGGAGATGCTGCGGAAGAGGCGGATGCCCAGGGCGTAGACGGCCAGGAGGAGGGCGAGAACGCCGAGAGCGAGGGGGATGCGGGCGGCCCAGTCATAGGGCCCGAAGACGCGCATGGAGCCGGCGGCCATCCAGTACATGAGGGGTGGCTTGTCGAAGAAGCGGACGCCGTTGACGAAGGGGGTGACGTAGTCGTGGCGGTGGAGCATCTCGCGGGCGATCTCGATGTAGATGGAGTCGACGTCATCGAGGAGGCCAGGTGAGAAGAGGCCACCGATCTGGAGGATGGACCAGGCGAGGAAGAGGATGGCGATGGAGCGGGGGCTCCAACGGCGGGTAGGTGCTGTGATGGGTGCGGTGGGCTGGAAGGCCGCAGAAACCTGCTCGGTTGGTATGTGGAGGGTTTCTACGGACTGGGCGAAGCTGTCGTTCATGGATCTCGTTACGGTCGTGGTGGACTTGGTGCGGGGTTATCTAAAGGGCGGTCGGTGAATAGGGCCTTGCCTGAGGTTTCCTCGAGGAGGACTTTGTGGTTGCCCAGGAGACGATCTACGTCGTCGCGCTTTTCGAGGGGGACAAATAGTATTTTACGGTCTCCGGTGCCCCATGTCTTCAGAAGATCGTCGTGGGTGAGGAATATGTGCGGGGCGTCGGGGAAGGTGGAGCCGAAGAGCATGGAGGAGGAGCGGCCGTCGACGAGGTAGACGTCTTCGCCGAGGTAGAAGGGGATGGAGGAGCCGTAGGACTGGTCGCCGTAGAGGAGGACGTGTTGTCGCGGGAGATGGCGCGGTCGTCTTCGAGCTCCTGGATCTTTTCGGCGAAGTCCTGCGAGGAGAGCATGGGCTCGAAGCGGACGAGGGCGATGTGCGCGGCGATGAGGAAGACGGTGCAGGTGAGGGCGATGGCTGTGGTGGCGGCGAGATGGCGGCGTTTGGTGCGGAGGCGACCATGCGATGGCGGGGCCGATGGCGAAGGCGATGCGCTGCGAGGGCGGCGGGAAGTCGGAGGGCGGCGAAGCTGGGGCCGGTGAGGTCGAAGAAGTGCGACATGGAGAGGGTGTAGTCGCCGACGCCGCGGTGGGCGAGGAGGTCGCCGATGTCGGGGACGAACGGGAGGTGGCGGGAGGTCCAGAGGCCGTAGGCGAGGGCGGATGGCGGCGGCGAGGCCGATGACGGTGAAGGTGGCGTGGGCGAAGGTGATCCAGCGGCGGGAGGATTTGTCTTCGTCGTAGGTGTTTTCGGCGCGGGTGAGGGCGGCGGCGATGAGGATCAGGAGCGGGAGGTAGGCGGGGAAGGTGTAGTACTCCTGGTTGGTGGAGAGGGAGAAGAAGACGAGGACGAGGGCGGAGAAGAGGGTGAGGAGGAGGGTGGTGCGTTCGGGAAAATTGTTGGCGTCGAGCAAGTGGTGCCAAACGGCGAGTCGGCTTGACGCTTGGCGAAGATCGTGGACGATAAAGAGCATATGAAAAGCATGAAGACGGTGAAGAGGTAGGGAACATGTACGAGTGTCTCGCAGGACGACTGCCGACGATCGACGACAGCGAAGGCCTGCCAGTAATGGACGTCTGCCGGGCTTCTGATGAATTGAAAGTTCTATCGGACGCAGGCTGCTGACGGATTCGCGGACAAGGACACCGAGGGAAGAAGAGCGCCCAGGGGAAGAGCCAGACGAGGTGGAGGCTCCAGAAGAGATAGCCGGGGAGCTTGTTGTAGTCCATGGGGATGCGCTTGCCGAGGAAGCGCAGGAAGTGCTCGTTGACGAAGTAGAACCAGAAGAAGCCGTGGCCGTTCATGCCGCCGGTGTTGCGGAGGCCGGCGAGGATGTGCCAGGGGGCGGCGATGGCTAGGAAGAGAAGAGGCCGGTGAGGGGCTTTAGCTTGCGCCAGGTTGCGATATTCGCCGGTGAGGGCGAGGTAGATGATGGCGGTGCCGAAGAAGAAGACGAGGGCTACGAGGCCTTTGGTGAGGACGGCGAGGGCGAGGGCCGTCCACATGAGGTAGGGGTAGCGGGTGGGAGAGACAAGCTGTCGGTGCGTGGCGCGCGGCTTACGTCCCAGAATCGGGACGTGGGGCACCCGGTGTTGGCCGGTCGAGGGATTGGAGGAAGCAGTAGAGGGCGGTGCAGAGGAGGAGGGAGAGCAGGACTTCGGGGATGAAGATGCGGGTGAAGAGGAAGACTCCGGCGGAGGTGAGGATGGCGAGGCCGGTGTAGAAGGCGGTGCGGGCGCCGAAGGCTCGGGCGGCCCAGTGGAAGCCGAGGAGCGCGAGCAGGAGGACGGCGATGGCCTGGGGGAGGTGGGCGGCGAAGGTGTTGAATCCGAAGATGCGGAAGCTGAGGGCGATCGAGCCAGTAGGGGAGGGGGGCCTTTTCGAGGTAGCGGATGCCGTTGACGTGGAGGGTGACGAGGTCTCCGGTGAGGGCCATGTGGCGGGCGGCGTTGGCGTGGGTGGCGTCGGCGTCGTCGAGGAGGGGCGGGGCGAAGAGCGAGGCGAAGAAGATGACGATCCAGAGGCCGGTGAGGATGAGGAGGGCGGTGGAGCGGCGGGGGGAGTTGGAGGGCAGCGTGCGGGGGAGAGCGGGGAGTGGTTCGGGGAGGTGCTCGGTCAGGATATCGGTAAAGCTTTCAGGGAGGGTGGGATTGATCATGATCTCGTGCTCTTTCAGGATAAATGCGCCGGGACATGTCCCTGGGGATTGGATGCACGGATGAGGGCGCCGCTGTTTGGCGCGAAAAGGTTTCTTGGCTGGGCCGTAAAAGGTAGCAACCCCTGTGGGGTGGGTAAAGTTGCGCTGTTTCAAGATGATGGCTGTGGAAGATGCGTGTGGGGATTGTGTGGGTGGGGATGTATCTTGCTTGTGTCGGGAATTTTGCGTTTTTGAGGTGAAGATGCCTACGTTTGCCGCGATCGATATTGGATCTAACTCGTGTCGGTTGAAGATTGCTACGGTGCAGATGCATCGGTTGAAGACGCTGCACGAGGATCGCGAGGTGACGCGGCTAGGCGAGAGCGTGTTTCAGACGGGTGTGATCTCGCCGGAGGCGATGGCGGCTACGATTCGCGCGCTGAAGCGGTTTCATAAGGCGGTGCAGATGCATGTGGCGGACAAGGTGCGTGTGGTGGCGACTAGCGCGATGCGGGATGCGCGGAATGCCGAGGCGTTTACGGAGTGGGTGAAGTCGACGACAGGGTGGAGCGTGGAGGTGATCTCGGGGCTGGAGGAGGGAAGGCTGATTCACCTGGGGGTGGTGACGCATGAGGTGGGAGCTCGGGGACGGTGTCTGCTGATCGACCTGGGGGGCGGGAGCTGCGAGGTGACGCTGTCGGATGGCGGGCGGATCAAGTCGATGGTGAGCATGCCGCTGGGTGCGGTGCGGTTGCAGCAGGAGTTTTTGCAGACCGATCCGCCGGCGAAGGAGGATGTGGCGCGGCTGAAGCAGTTCATCGACCGGGAGCTGCGGAAGGCGGAGAAGAAGCTTGGAGTGCCGAGGACGGGGCTGGTGATTGCGACCTCGGGGACGGCGGCGGCGCTGGCGGAGGCGAGCGGGCATGTGCGGAAAGGACGTTCGGCGAAATCGCTGGCGAAGAAGCGGCTGGAGCGGGCGGGAGAGCTGACCGCTGACACGCCGGATGTGCGGCGGCTGGCGGATCAACTGGTGAAGATGACGAACGCGCAGCGGGCGGCGGTGCCGGGGATTGGGCCGAGGCGGTCGGAGATTATTGTGGGCGGCGCGCTGGTGTATGCGAGCTTGCTGGAGCGGATGGGATTGAAGGGGTTTCGCTACTCGCCGCTGGGGTTGCGGGATGGGATGCTGGCGCAGATGCTGGCGGAGGTGGATCTGCGGGCTTCGGTGCATCAGAAGATCGAGAGTGAGCGGTGGGCGGGGGTGCTGGAGGTTTGCCGCGGTATGGGATCGAGCAGCGGAAGGCGGAGCCGGTGCGGGAGCATGTGGTGCAGCTGTTCGACGCAGCTGGCGCGGGTGCATGAGCTGCCGGAGGAGTACAAGCTGTGGCTGGAGTCGGCGGCGATGATGCAGGAGGTGGGGAAGTTCATGAACCACCAGGGGCACTTCCGGCATACGCAGTACATCATTGCGAACTCGGAGATCTTTGGGTTCTCGCCGGAGCAGCGGGCGGTTGTGAGTGCGATGGCGCGGTACCTGGGCAAGACGCGGCCGGACCCGATGGACCGAGTGATGCGGACGATTCCGGTGGAGGAGCAGACGCATGTGGTGCGGGCGATTGTGCTGCTGCGGCTGGCGGTGGCGCTGAACCAGGACCGGGCGAGCGCGGTGGTGCAGCTGCGGACGCACGTGTATCCGAAGCGGGTGGTGCTGGAGCTGGTGCCGGGGCGTGGCGGGGCGGAGCTGGAGGCGTGGTCGCTGAAGAAAGAGGCGGCCTACTTCCGCGAGGTCTTTCGGCGCGAGCTCTTTGTCGAGGTGGCGTAGAGGGCGCGGACGGTGCGGGGGTCGAGCATCCACTGCAGCGTCGCGGGGCCGCGGGTGAAGGTGAGGCGGGCGATGGTGCCTTTGCGGAGGCGAACGGCCGCGGGCATGGGATCGGCTGCGGGAACGAG
Source organism: uncultured Acidobacteriaceae bacterium (assembly GCA_963738855.1). GTDB lineage: Bacteria > Acidobacteriota > Terriglobia > Terriglobales > Acidobacteriaceae > Edaphobacter. Next base: position 150,466 of record CAVTYC010000003.1, read on the forward strand.
CAGCGATCCGAGGAAGTTGGTGAGGTTGGGGTTGTGGCCGACGACGAGGACGTTCTCGTGGCCGCGGCACTCGTGGAGGAGTTTCTGGAAGTCTTGCAGGGTGGCTTCGGGGGCGAGGCCGTTGGAGAGCAGGATCTGGGATTCGTAGCCGGTCTCGGTGCCGACGAGGGAGGCGGTCTGCAGGCTGCGTTTGAGCGGGCTGGAGACGATGAGGTCGAACTGGATTTCAGGGCGTTGAGGACGTGGGCCAGTTGCAGGCAGTGGCGTTTGCCGTCCTTGTCGAGGGGGCGTTTCAGGTCGAGGAGAGGATTTGTGCGACGGATACCAGCGCTGGCGTGGCGGAGGATGAAGAGATTCATAGTCTCTTCACATTCTAGTCCAGATATGTTTCTGGGCGATTGGCTATGAATGACGATGCTGTGAAGCGTTATGGTGTCAGATTTTCTTTCAGTTCCAGAGTGAAGCCCGTTATTACAGAAGAGCATACCCCAGGGGCTGAAGCCCCTTTCCCAAAGTGAGGATGAGAGGGCCAAGGCTGAAGCCTTGGCTTACCTAGAGGCAAGGACAAGAGCAGAGGCAAGGATTCTCAGATTTCAGCTAGTGGGGTGGACGGGTGGGGTCGTGGTGGAAGACTCCGGGGTCGGGTTCGTCGAGTGAGGGGGCTGCGGGTTCCGGGTTGGGGATGGGGTCGGTGTCGGCGGCGGAGGAGGGTGGTGCCGGTGGATGCGGCGGCTGGACGGGTGGGGGGATGATGGAGGAGATCGGGGCGGTTGGGGGTAGGAGGGGGTTCTGGAGGACTAGGGAAACTTCGACGCCGCGCTGCCAGAAGCGGGTGAAGAGCAGGAGGAAGAGGCCTATCTGGGCGAAGAGGAAGGTGGGCCAGACACGGGGTTGAGCGAGGGTGTGGATCGCGATGCGGGTGGAGAAGACGAGAGCGGCGGCTCCGAGGATGGCGAGGAAGAGGAAGCTGATCCAGACGCGGAAGAATTGGCGGCGGAGGGTTCGGAAGGCCGGGCCGAGGGTGCGCCGGACTCGGCGGTCGGGCTTGGAGATACCGCCGGGGGCGGTGCGGAACTGGTGGCCGAGCTGAACGGTGTAGGCCTCGACCAGATCGAAGTAGAGCCGGATGAGGGAGGCTACGAGGAAGACGAAGATGAGGGTCGCGAGTTTGAGGAGGAAGGAGGTGCGGCCTACGTAGGCATCGTCGATGCGGTCGCTCAGGGTGGATTGAAGTTCGAGCAAGGGGCCAAGGACTACGGCGCAGACGAGGAGGGTGAGGAGAGTGATGCGGACGAATCGCCAGAAGTGCAGGAAGCCTTGATGAAAGAGGGTGGCAAGGCGGGCCGGGGTTTTGGTGAGGTAGCAGAAGAGGGTTCCGGGGACGAGGAGGAAGTAGAGGGCGAAGAAGGTGGGGATGCTGCCGTGGGTGGCGACGTTTCCTGCGGCTCCGGTGGGGCCTTCGTGGAGATGGAGGAAGACTTCGGCTGCGGCACCGAGGTCGAAGCCGTTGGAGAGGCGCTGGGAGGCGAGTGAGTGGTCGAGGAGGGTCGCAAGCTGGAGGTGGAGGCTGAGGGAGAAGAGGATGGCGAGGAGGACGTTGAAGACGTAGGTCCAGAGGAAGGCCGGGAGACGGCGGAGGATGATGCCTAGTCCGTGGATGAGGATGTTTCGGCGCATTTATCTCAGTGTGATGGTTTTGGGGATGGGTTTTGGCGCAGGCTTGGGGTCGGGGACGGGTTTGCGTGGGGAGCAGGCGGTTGTTGTGAGTAGGGTGGCTGTGATTAGGGCCCGGACTGTGGTTCGGAGGATGAGGCTTGGAGAGAAAGGCATACCCCAGGGCCTAAAGCCCCTTTCTGTTTTGTACGCTGAGAGACCCAAGGCTGAAGCCTTGGGATACCTAGAGGCAGCGGCAACGGCAAAGACAAAAGCGGATCCCCTTCGGGGATGACAAGCAAGAAAGGCAACAGCAAAGGCAAAGGCAACAGCAAAGGCAAAGGCAAAGGCAAAGGCAAAGGCAACAGCGAAGGCTCGCGGGCTGGGAAGCGGTATGGGTAGAGAAGCGGGTTTCTCCGCTCCGCGCTGTGCGCTCCGGTCGAAATGACACGGGTTTTGGTGGGCGTAGAGAGCGGGAGATGGAGTGGAGGTGGGCATGGTGTCAGATGAGGTATGCGGTTAGTTGGGCGGCTAGCTGTTGCAGGGTTAGCCAGATGTTGGTGAGTTTGCGGGCTGGGAGCTTGTCGGGAGTTGTGGTGTAGCTGTTGTTGAAGAAGTTGGTGTCGAGGAGGACGGTGTGGTCGGGGTCGATCTCGGCGGACTGGATTTTGGCGTTGCGGTTGTAGATGAAGGCAGTCCAGCGGTCGATGCCGTCCCAGTGCTCGCGGAGGCGGGTGCCGTCGGTGAAGACGATTTCGACGGTGACGGGGAGGAGGAAGTCGCCTTTCCGGTGGAGGTGGACTGCGTTACGCCAGAGGGTTTGTGAGGGGTCTTTGGGTTGGGGGAGCCACCATTGGACGGGGTCGGAGGTGACGTCGTCGATGGCGTAGTCCAGGAGCTGGGTGCCGTAGATGGCCTGGTTGAAGAAGGGGCGCAGAGTGGAGTTGGTGATGGGGGCTGTGGCGAAGTCGGGGAAGCCGTTTGCGGTGAGAGGTGGAGTAGTGGGGAAGGGTTGGGGTGGGGCGAAGGTGGGGTCGTTGGGGTTGGTGGTGGGTTCCTGCGAGAGAGCTAACAGCGGCACATACGAGACGCGGGGGTCTCTCCACTGCGCAATGGACGATAAGGCTGTCTGTTGGTTCGGTCGAGATGATGGGGTTTCGGGTGATGCTGGTTGTGACGCTGGCTTTGGAGGGGTGGTGGCGAGGGCTTTGCCATTTTTGATGGCTACTTCTTCGATGGTGCGGAGGAAGTCTTCGGTGGTGGGGTGGGTGAAGCGGAAGCGTTGGAACCAGGTGCGCATGGCCTCATCCATAGTGTCGCGGCCGATGATGCCTTCGAGTGTGGCGAGGGCGGTGGCGGTCTTGCCGTAGGTGATGCCGCCGTAGGAGGTGTCGTTGCGGAAGCGCCATGCCAGGCGGGTGACGGGGTCGAAGTCGGGCATGGCGAGGTAGTCAAAGCGCTGGTAGTCGCGATCACCGGCATTCGCCCAGTGGCGGTTGAGGAACGAGGTGTCGCTGCCCAGGATGGCGGCGAGGACTTTGACTTCGACGTAGGAGTTGATGCCCTCGTCGAGCCAGGCCTCTTCAAACTCGTTGGTGGCGACCATGCCTTGCCAATACTGGTGGCCGAACTCGTGCTCGGTGGTTATCTCGAGGATGCTGAGGGGGCCTGTCCAACTGCCGTCGCCGGTGAAGAGGGTGGGGTACTCCATGCCTTGCATCTCGGAGCCGGGCTCGGGGTCGATGACGGTGAGGGTTTTGTAGGGGTAGGGGCCGTACCAGTCCTCAAATTTGCGCATGGTCTTGAGGGTGATGTCGAGGTAGCGGGGGCCGATGCCGGGATGTGCGGCGAGGGCGAGCACGTGGACCTGTACGGGGCCGAGCGAGGAGAGATAGGTGCCGTTGGTGATGACGAAGTTGGGGCTGGCGGCGAAGGCGAAGTCGTGGATGTCTTCGCCGTAGAAGCCGAGGGTCTTGGTGTTGTCAGGGTTGCCGGTTTCGCCGGTGGGGACGCCGGAGGCTCCGACCATGTAGCGGTTGGGGACGGTGAGGTGGACGTTGAAGGTGGCGAAGTCGGCGAAGAACTCAGTGGTGGCATGATACTGGTTGCAGTTCCAGGCGCTGTGCCAGAAGACGCCGGGCTTGGGGTACCACTGGCCGCCCATGATGAAGTCTCGCTTGTAGCCGTTGCGGGCGACGGAGAGGGGGAACTGGTCGTGGAAGGTGAGGCGGAAGGTGACGGAGTCGTTGGGCGGGAGCGGGCGGGGAAGGGTGATCTCGGCTACGGTGTGATCGAGGACGTTGCCGTCGTTGGGTGCGGTGAAATGGAGGGTGGGGGTGAGGTCGCCGTAGGTGTCGGCCTCGATGTGGGAGATGGTGATGCTGCCGAGGTTTTCTTTGGGGTAGTCGTCGGTGAAGCCCGCGCGGATGCCGCCGTTGAAGCGGGTCTCCGAGGTGAAGGTGGACTCGGGACGGAAGGCGTTGAGGTAGAGGTGGAAGGGAAAGGTGGTGAGGTATTGGCCGGTGAGGTTTTTGTAGGTGATGATCTCGGTGGCGTCGAGGGATTTTTTGTCGGTGTCGAGCTTGGCGTCGATGGTGTAGGCGACGACGCGGGTGGAGAGGGGGACTCCGTTGGGGGAGTTGGTGGCGCTCAGTTGGGCGCGCAGGGCCAGAGGCGTAAGAAGGAGCGCGGCGGCGAGAGGGAGTCGCGGCATAGCGGATGTGGGCTTGCTTTCAGTGTGATGCGGGAAGGGAGTTGGCTGTTGTCAGTGCTCAGTTGTCAGTTGGCGGGCTTTGCCAGAGTTCGGTGGCGAGGACGCCGGTCAGGAGCTGGTGCTGGGAGATGCGGGTCAGGCCGGCGTTGGTGAGGGGTGTTGCGTGGTCGGGGAGATGTGTGGTGCGGAGGCCGGTGATGATGCGGAAGGCGAGGTAGAGGCCGCGGACGAAGAGTTTCGCGGGCAGGTGCAGGGGGCCGGATGGGATGCGGAAATCGGAGAGGAGCCAGAGTGCTCCGGGTGCGAGGGTGGGGATGATGCGGGTGACGAGGGTGTTGAGCTCGGGTTGAGTGAGGCAGTCGAGGAAGAAGTGGGTGACGACGAGGTCGTATTTTTGCGCGGTGGGCGGGGTGAAGGTGAGGGCGTTGACTTGATGCGTCCGGAGACGAGTGGCTGCGGTGGGGGTGGCGGCTTCGCAGCGCTGGCGGAGGAGTTGAAGCATGGTTGCGCTGGTGTCTACGGCGTCGGCATGGAGGGTGGGGTTTTGAGCGAGGAGTTGAGAGAGAAAGCGGCCGTCTCCGTCGCCGAGGATGAGCGCGTGTTGTTGATGGAGCAGGGCGTGAAGGTAGTGGAGGCGCGTGCGCTCGAGGGTGCGGCCCAGGGTTAAGTATTCGAGCCATTGATACGGGCGGGCGATGGGGTCGTAATTTGCGGGTTTGGTTTCGGTCTGAGTCATGGGTGATCCGCGCAATGGCGAGCGATGGGGTCGTAATTAGGTTCGGGGGTCATTTTAGGAAGGGGAGCAGGAGGATGGGGGTGGCGAGGGCGAGGTCTGCGGCGGCTCGCAGGTGCAGGGGTGTGATTCGGTGGCGGCGATGGTGGAGGAAGAGCAGCAGGATCGCAGCGAGAGCGTTGGCGAAGGGGACAGGCCACGGGGTTCGATGGTCGAGGAGAGCGAGTGCCATGCCGGTGACAGCGATGGTGATGGCGACGGCTTGGAGGTGAGCGAGGGCGAGGCGGGTGATGGCGTGGACGGGGTGGGCGATTGGGTCGCGTGGGTCGTGCTCCCATGCGTAGATGAAGAGGCAGTTGAGGCTGCAGAGGGCGGCGAAGAGAAGTGCCGATGGGAGAAGCGTGGGGCGGAGGTCGGGGCGGCGGGCTACGGTCGGGATGAAGACGGCGGCGGCGAAGCAGATGCCTACGGCGATCTCTTTGGGGAGGTGCGGGACGGCTTTGGTGTCGGGGGAGTGGTTGAGGGGGATGTGGATCAGGATGAAGTAGCCGAAGACGAGGCCTCCAAGGATGAGGTAGAGGTGGATGGCTTCGGAGGGGATGCGCGGGAGGAGGACGGCGAGGGCGAGCGAGGCGAGGAGGATTCCTGCGAGGAAGATGCTTCGGTAGCGATGGTGGAAGTGGTGGCGGGCTTCGAGGTCGGAGGGGGTGGCGGATTGGGTGTCGAGGAGGCGGTCGGCGGCGTAAAGCGTCCAGACGGCGGTGGCCATGGCGAAGATGGGGGTGATGGGGAGGTGGACGTGGCTGGCGTCGGCGATGAACCAGGTCCAGAGGACGGCGATGGTGGGAGCGTCGAGCGAGAGCAGGTGCCAGAGGGCGAGGGGGGATTTACTGGCCACCTGGGTATTTTAGGTCTCGAGATTCCTTCTTGACAGGAATGGGTGATGTTTGTATATTACCGTTCAGTTATGGAACTAATTGGTTATGAATCGGGAATGTCGGATCGGCTGGATGCAACGTTTGCAGCGCTGGCCGATCCGACGCGGCGGGCGATCCTGGCGCGGTTGGCTTCAGGTGAGGCGTCGGTGATGGAACTGGCTGAGCCGTTTGCGATGACCCAGCCGGCGATTTCGAAGCATTTGAAGGTGCTGGAGCGGGCGGGATTGATCTCGCGCGGACGGGATGCGCAACGACGGCCGCGGCAGCTCGAGGCCGTGCCGCTCGCAGAAGCTACTGAGTGGCTGGAGAACTATCGCCAATATTGGGAGGCCTCGTTTCAGCGACTGGACTTGCTGCTCGACGAGTTGAAGTTGAAGACGAAAGAGAAGAAACGTGCACGGAAAAAGCAGTAAAGGAGAACATCGATGAACTACGCAGGAACAATGCAATTAGCTACGCCTACCGAGAGGGAGATCGTCGTCACGCGCGTCTTCAATGCTCCGCGCAAGCTGGTCTTTGATGCCTTCACCAAGCCTGAATTGCTTAAGCGCTGGCTCTTAGGGCCCGATGGCTGGACGCTCGATGTTTGCGAGGTCGATCTGAGAGTGGGTGGCGCTTACCGTTACGTCTGGCGTCGACCCAACGGAGCAGAGATGGGCATGGGTGGCATCCATCGCGAAATCGTTATACCCGAGCGCGTGGTTGCGACACAGTTGTTCGACGAGGATTGGACTGGCGGCGAGGCGATAGGCACGCTTGTCTTGATTGAACGAGATGGCAAGACGACGTTGACGAATACACTGCTCTACTCCTCGAAGGAGGCGCGCGATGCCGTTCTCAAGACTCCCATGGACAAGGGCATGGCTGCGGGCTACGACCGGCTGGAGAAGCTGCTCGAGACGATGTAGTACAGGCGAAGGAGGCGAGAATGAGCGAATTAGTTTCGTCGAAACGTGTGGGTCGCAGTGTATGGGCTGTCGTGGCCGGAATTTTGGTAGGGGTGGCGCTCTCGCTTGCGACGGATGTGGTGCTGCATGCGGTTGGAGTGTATCCGCCATGGGGGCAGCCGGTGAGTAGCGGACCTCTTGCGTTGGCTACGGCCTATCGGGCGGTGTTTGGTGTGGTAGCTGCTTATGTCACGGCGCGGCTGGCGCCTTATCGACCTATGGCCCATGCATTAGCGGGCGGGTTCCTGGGGTCGGTTGTCAGCGCGATTGGTGCTGCTGTGACGTGGAACAAGGGGCCTGCGTTTGGGCCTCACTGGTATCCGGTGGCGTTGGTGCTGATTGCCCTTCCGTGTGCGTGGCTGGGCGAGCGGTTGGTTTCGCCCAGCCACGCCAGGGGTTAGTCGATGGGTTCAGATTTGGCGTATTGGGCGGCGACTGGAGATGGTGCCGGGGCAGACGCTGGCGGGATCGCTGGGGGATAGGTGGGGGCTTGCACATGGCCCTCTTGTTTGGAGCCAGCAGCCCATAGGCCGGGATCGAGGTTGGGGAAGACGCTGTCGCGGAGTTCGATCTCGGCGAGGCGGGCTTCCTGGGCTACGGTGAGGCGGCCGTTGGCTTCGAAGGTCTGATAGATGGTTTTGACTTCGTTGAACTGGTCGTTGTGGGTGAGGAAGCGGATCTCGGCGTAGTCGCGGGCGGCTCCGGTGGTGATGAGGAACTGCCAGTCGGAGGATTCGAGGAGAAGGAGTTCGCGGCAGAGCTGTTGCGCGATGCGCTTGCCAAGAGGCGAATTGTGCCAGTGGCCTGTGGTGCAGACCTCGCGAGTGTAGAGCTCGGCGGGGTAGATGTGGGTGTAGGTCCAGGAGGTGTCAGGGTTCATCCAGACGTGATTGTTGCCCTCGGCGCCCCAGGAGCCTTCGTGCATGGCGATGAAGCCGGCGCGGGGGTACTGGTCGAGGTATTCGGAGCCGCTGATGAGCTGGATGCCGGTGTCGTAGTCGTGGAGGATGCGCGCGATGGCCTCGAGCCAGAGGGTTCCTTCGAACCACCAGTGGCCGAAGAGCTCGGCGTCGAAGGGGGAACAGAGGATGGGCGGGATGGTGTCGTTGAAGCCGGACTTGAGGGCCTCGTAGACGAGATGGACGTAGTTGGAGGCGTGCGCCTTGGTGCGCTCGGCGGCCTCCTGCGGGTAGTAGGGCTGCTTGTCGCCCATGTCGACCTTGGCACCGGTGACGCGCCAGTAACGATGGCCTCCGGGCCAGCGCTTCTTGTGGAAGTCGAGATAGACACCGTCGCCGGGATAGCCGCTTTCGCCGGACCAGACCTGGACGCCGGTCTTGGGATCGCGCGGGAAGATGGTGGTGGCGTAGCGCTTGTCGTAGGGGCCGTCTACGTAATAGGGCTGGTAGAGAGAACGATGGCCTGCGCGGGTCATCTGCTCGGTCGCAGGATCGCGAGGGACAGAGCCTTTGAGGAGCTCATAGGGCGAAGGAATGCGCTGGGACTCTTCGACGAGATGGGTATCGACGAAGAAGAAGTCGATGTCGGACTCAGAGAGTGCCTGCTCGACGCCGATGCGGTCGAAGCCGGGAGGTGGGGGTGCACCGTCGGCGAAGGAGACGGGGTAGTTCCAGAAGCCTGCGGGACGGTAGCCGCACTCGGGGGCCCAGATGCCTTTGGGGTGCTTGCCGATGTGGCGAATGTGGGTTTCGACGGCGAGGCGGATCTGGGCGCGGACGGATTCGTCGGTGCCTAGAAGCGGCATGTAGCCGTGGGTGGCTCCGCAGGTGATGATCTCGATGAGGCCGGTGTCGTTGAAGTGGCGGAAACCGCCGACGATATCGCCATTGAGCGCATTGAAGTCGTCGAGGGCGGTGGAGAAGAAGCGGTGCCAGAAGCGGGAGGTCTCGGCGAGGTGATCTTCGCCGGACTGGACGAAGTAGGCCTCGTCTTCGCGCGCGGCGACGATCTTGCGGGTGAGGTAGTTGGGGAACTCGGCGATGAAGACCGGGTGCGACAGCTGCTCCAGCAGGATGGGGGAGAGATTGAGGTTGCAGTTGAAGCGGATGTTATCGCGCTCCAGGTTTCGAAGCATCCTCAGAAAGGGAAGGTAGGTCTCTGCTGCGGCTTCGTGCAGCCACTCCATGCCGTGGGGCCAGGTGCCATGGTTGACGACGTAGGGCAGGTGAGCGTGCAGGGTGAAGGTGAGAAAGCCTTTGGGACGCTGCGCGGAATTTGGCGATGCCTTCGTCAAGACGGGTTACCTCGGGCTTGATTTCGGTAGGACTGCCTCGCTGATTTGGTTTTGCTGTGAATCTTGAGTCTACACCACAGGGCAAGAGTAAGAGTGTGAAGCGGCAGATTCCGAGGAGTCTGCCGCACTATTTTGAGGGATGCAATTGCGGTTACTGCGGTTGGTCCTGAGTTTGCGATGGGTTGAGGGGGCGGCGCTGACTCTCAGTCGTTCCCGTGCTGAGTGTGTTGGAGGTGGAGACGCGGATGGCGAGGGTGTTGGTCAGCTTGAAGTTGACGAGGCTTTCGGAGGGGATCTGAACCTGCTCGCCGCGGGTGATGGTGTTGGCTCCGGCACCGAGGCCGCCGCCGGATGCTGCGCCGATGGCTGCGCCTTTGCCGCCGCCGATGATGCCGCCGATGATGGCACCGACAGCCGCTCCGCCACCGACTTTGGCTGCAGTGTTCTTGCCGCGGCCCTTGCCTTCGACGCTGTAGGGGTCGGTGGTGACGGCGAGGGAGTCACCGTGGCGGTTGATGCTGACCAACTCAATGGAGAGCAGGGAACTGCCTTTGTAGTGGGCGGCCTCCTGCACGGCGGAGACGCGGCCTGAGACAGCTGTGCCCTGACGGATGGCGACGAGGCCGTCGGCCATGACATCGGTGGCGACGGTTCCGGAGAAGGACTGGCCCTGCTGGGTCGTTGCGCTGTCAAGGGTCTGCGTGATGCGGATGGGAATGCTGGTTCCGGCGGGGATGGTTACGTTCTTGAAGGCCGGAGGTGGAGGAGGCGCTGGAGCCGGTGCAGGGGTTGGAGCGGGAGGCGGCGGTGCCTGCACTGCTTCAGGCGCTGGCGCGGGACGCTCTATGGGCGCTGGCTTTTGTGCGGGAGGCGCGGGTCTGGGAGTCGGCGCGTTTCTTGGTGCCGGGGCCGCAGGTGGAGGGGCCACTGGCGCCGGAGGAGGTGCAACCTCGGCCACAGGGGGAAGGGGTTGCTGGACGGTCAGGTTGTTGACGACGGTCCGGATGCCGGCTACCTGGGCCGCGTCGGCGGCTGCGAGAGAGCGGGCGGCTTCGCTGCTGACGTTGCCGTTGAGTGTGGCGACGCCGTTTTGTACGGACGCCTGGATGGATTCAGCGCTGAGAGCCTTGTCGCCTGCGATGCGGTTTTGCAATGCGGTGTTGAGTGTGGCGTCGTCCGTGGGTGCTGAGGAACTCTTGCAGCCGGAGAAGGTAAGGGCCAGAGAAAGCGCGGTGACAGCGGCTATGGTGCGTGGCGCGGAAAGAATACTTTTGGCGTACATGGAACCCCTTTTTTAGCGTCGAACGGTCGTTGCTGAACTCACTCTAACTCACTCGATTACTGTGTGATGCAGCGTTTTCTTTCGTGACTGCTTGTTTTGTCGCCAAGACGGCTTTGAAGGGTAAGACGCATGGGAACGGAATCGGAGAGTCGGGGAGTGGACTGAGGGAATGAGTCCGCGCAACCTAATCAGCGGGGCGGGCATCCACCTCACTATAGAGATACGTGTACGGAGTGCCTTGCGCGGCATTGACGGCGGCAGGTTTGAGTAAGTGAAGTTGTCCGCGATGCGAATCCGAAATGAAAAGAAATGAGTTATAACAGCGGAGAGACAAGTTTCCGTATTCGAACGTTGAACAGGAGAGATTGAGATGGCAGACAATGACAACGGTGTAAGCGGATTGGGATGGTTTCTTGCCGGGCTCGGTGTAGGCGCTCTGGTGGGAGTGCTGTATGCGCCAAAGGCAGGCAAGGAGACGCGCGATGACCTGGTAGCGAGTGCTCTCGACGCGAAGGAGAGGGCTGCTGTGCTGGCTCAACAGGGCCGGGAGCGTGCGGCTCAGTATGCGGAGCAGGGCAAGCAGCAGTTTGGCGAGTATGTCGATCGCGGCAAAGAGTACTATGACCGCGGACGCACGCAGTGGTCTCAGTATGTCGAGAAGGGCAAGGGGCTGGTGCAGGAGCATCAGAGCAAAGTCGCGGCGGCAATTGATGCGGGCAAGGAAGCGTATGTGAGCGCGACTCACGATACTCCATCGTCGTAAGCGCTTCTTGAGTCTGGTTGGGACTGGGCCCGGTCGTCCGATGAGGTGGCGGGCCCGGAATTCTTTGCACGGAAGAGAGGCTGCATGGAAGCGGCTCGAATCATAATGTCAGGGATGTGGTTGCAGGACGGGGATTCGATCTCGGCGGGCAACTCGCGGTTGTTGATGTTCTTTGTAGGCATGGTTGCCGTTGCCATGCTGACGCAGGCGATCGTGTTCGTCGTTGCCGCGATCGTCGCTGCTAAAACTCAGAAGCGGCTGCTGGCGATGGTGGACGAGGTTCGGCAGAAGGCGTTGCCGGTGATCGACAGTACGCACGACGTACTGCATGAACTCCATCCGAAGGTGAAGATCATCACGGACAACCTGGTCGAGACGAGCCATGTTGTGCGGGCGAAGGCCGAGGAGTTCGACACCACCTTTACAGATGTGAATGAAAAGACGAGGGCACAGGCGGCTCGGGTGGATGACATGGTGTCGTCGGTGCTGGATACGACCGCTGGAATAGCTTCAACCCTCCAGAAAGGCGTCTCGATTCCGGTGCGCGAGTTCAACGGCTTGATGCATGGTCTGAAGGCTGGAATCGATTCGTTTGTGCGAGGTAAAGGGTCGACTTCGCGTTCCACGACGCGTACGGGTGGCAGTAATGGCTACGGGAGCGACGATTTCGGAGTTTAAGATTTTGGTGGTTGGGTGATCCAGCCGCCGCCTACTACTTCGTCTTCCTGATAGAAGACGGAGGACTGGCCGGGTGTGATGGCGCGCTGGGGCTCGTCGAAGGTGGCGTGGACGAGGTCTTCTCCTGCGCGGCGCAAGGTGGCCATTGCGGGAGCATGACGGTGTCGGATCTTGATCGTGACACGAATCTCTTTGCCCTCATCGAGGCCGGGGATGGAGATCCAGTTGAGGCGGTTGGCGTAGAGATCGCGGGAGAAGAGTTCCTCGTCGGCGCCTACGGTGACCTGGTGGGAGTCGGGGTGGATGCTGAGGACGTAGAGCGGGTTGGCGCTGGTGAGGCCGAGACCCTTGCGCTGGCCTACGGTGAAGCTCTGGATTCCCTGATGGTGCCCGACGACTTCGCCGGTGGTGGTGACTAGCTCGCCGGAGGTGTCGGGCAGGGGCTGATTCTGCTCGTCGAGGTAGGCCTTGAGGAAGGTGTTGTAGTCGCCGCCGGGGATGAAGCATATCTCCTGCGAGTCGGGCTTGGTGGCTACGTCGAGACCGGCGTCGGAGGCCATGACGCGCACGGCTGGCTTCTGCATCTCGCCCAAGGGGAAGATAGTGCGGGAGAGCTGTTCCTGCGTGAGGCCGAAGAGGAAGTAGGTCTGGTCCTTGGTGTGATCGGCGGGACGCGAGAGGATCCAGCGGTTGCGCGCAGGATCGAAGTGATTACGCGCATAGTGGCCCGTGGCGATGCGGTCGGCGCCGATCTGGCGAGCAGTGATCAGGAGCTGATCGAACTTGAGATGGTTGTTGCAGAGGGTGCAGGGGATCGGCGTGCGTCCGGCGAGATACTCGCTGACGAAAGGCTTTACGACGTCGGCTTCGAAGCGTTCCTGCTGGTTGACGACGTAGTAGGGGATGTCGAGCTTTTCCGCTACGTGGCGGGCGTCGTACACATCATCGATGGAGCAGCAGCGGCCCTGCACGGACTCTGGCATGCCTTCATGGCCTGCCAGACGGCGCTGGTTCCAGAGTTGGAGGGTGAGTCCGACGATCTCGTGGCCCTGCGAACGCAGTAATGCGGCGACGGCGGACGAGTCGACTCCTCCGGACATGGCTACGGCGATGGTTTCTGTCTGCGACATTGCTTGCTTATTTGATGATACCGGGATGTAGAAGGTGCTGATAAGCTGTCGTCCATGCCAAATTTCCGAATAAAAACCTTATCCGCTTGTGTATTGATTGCAGGGAGTTTATCGCTGTGGAGTCAGTCGGCGGTGGTTTCACCGGAAGCCGCTCTGTCCCCGGCGACTGCGAGCCAGATCGATGCGGCTGCGGCGAAGGTGCTGGCGGCTACGGGAGTTCCGAGCGCGTCGGTGGCGGTGGTGCATGACGGGAAGATCGCTTTCGTAAAGGCGTATGGGAAGGCGCGGCTGGATCCTCCGGTTGCGGCTGATCCGGCGATGCAGTATTCGATTGGGTCGGTCAGCAAACAGTTCACGGCGGCGGTGATTCTATTTCTGGTGCAGGAAGGGAAGCTGACGCTGGACGATCCGGTGTCGAAGTTTCTGCCGGGGCTTACACGCGCGAACGAAGTGACGGTGCGGCAGGTGCTGTCGATGACGTCGGGGTATCAGGACTTCTGGCCCGAGGACTATGTGATGACCTCGATGATGAAGCCGACGACGCCGCAACAGATTCTGGATGTGTGGGGGAAGAAGCCGCTGGACTTCGAGCCGGGGACGCAGTGGCAGTATTCGAATACAAACTATGTGATCGCTGGGCGGATTGCGGAGATCCTCGGGGGTAAACCGCTGATCGATCAGTTGCAGGAACGAATATTTCGACCTTTGAAGATGACCCGGGTGTTCAACTCGGATGCTAGTCGGCTGCCGGCGAACGATCCGACGGGCTATTACCAGCATGCGCTGGGGCCGCTGCGTCCCGCTCCGCAGGAGGGGATGGGATGGATGTTTGCCGCGGGCGAATTGGCTATGCCGGCAAGCGACTTGGCGCTCTGGAACATCAGCATGATGAATCGGTCGCTGCTGGCTCCGGCCTCGTACGATGCGATGTTTACCGAGGTGAAGTTGAAGGACGGCTCAGGCAGCGGGTACGGACTGGGCGTATTTGTTGGGGAACGAAATGGTCATCGTGTCGTGTTCCATGACGGCGAGGTGTCGGGGTTTGTCTCGGCGAATATGGTTCTGCCAGCGGACAAGGTTGCTGTGACGGTGCTGACGAATGAAGATGCATCGAGCGCGGCGGGCACACTGGCTCAGCAGATTGTCCCGCTGGTGCTGGCGAGTGCTTCAGTGGCAGCGGTTGATGACGCTGCAACAAAGGCTGCGGAGGCGCGGGCACGAGCGATCTTCGTTGGCTTGCAGGATGGCAGGATCGACCGGTCGCAGTTGACTCAGCTGGCCAGCGATTACTTTACGCAAGAGGCGCTGGACGACTTTGCTTCGAGTTTGAAGCCGTTGGGGGCACCTACAAGCTTCAAGCAGACGAGTTCGTCGAAGCGAGGCGGTATGGTGTTCCGAAGCTTCAAGGCGGAGTTTCCGGACAAGTCGTTGCGGGTGACGGTGTTTGAGGAGCCGGATGGAAAGCTGGAGCAGTATCTGGTGATTGCTCCGGGAAGCTGAGAAGGTTAAGGGCCTTTATCCGGTTCAGCGAGCAGTTCCCCCAGCCTGTCGAGACGGCGGTCCCATGTTGGGCGGCGATCGGCGATCCATTGTTGTGCCACATCGAGGCCCGTGGATTCGATGCGACAGGTGCGTACCCGCCCGGTCTTTTCAGTCTGGACCAAACCGCATTCCTCCAGCACCTGCAGATGCTGGACGACTGCGGCGAGGGTGATATCCAGCGGCTCAGCCAGGCGGGAGACCGAGATAGGACCCTCGCTGACCTTCTCCATGATGGCGCGGCGCGTAGGATCGCCGAGAGCGTGGAAGACACGGTCGATATCGGGTTTCTTTTTAGGCATCGGTCGCTCTCGGCCTAATGCGCGAGTTCATTGGTTAGCTTGTCGAGCAGCTTCTCCCATCCTGCTTTGCGCCTGTCAGGGCCGTCGGAGCCCTCGAAGAACGCTCCCTGATGGGTGCAGATGAGGTTTGTGCCCTTGTCGGTCGGCAGAAGCTCAATCGTGGCCAGACCCACTGAGATGTGCTTGTCGCCCAGGCTCATGGTTGAGCTGAACACGACGCGGCGGTTGGGCACGATGTCCTGATAGATGGTGTCGTTGGTGCAGACGAGGCCCATGATGGGGTGGCCTTGGGAGAAGCGTATTTTGGCGTGTTCCTGGCCTCCGGCGCGGAAGTCCATGTCGAAGTGCTCGACCTCGTGGTGGTCGCTTTCGATAAACCAGCGGCGCTTCTGGGTGGGGTCGGCAAATGCTGCGAATACGCGCTCAGGGGTGGTTGGAAACGTGCGTTCGATGACGAATGTGCTGTGAATTACGGATTGCTCGGCCATGATCTTTCTTCCTTCCTAACCTTCAGGGGATTAGTTAAGTATTGGCTTGAGTATTATCCGAGTTGCGTAAATTGTCAAGTGGATACTTAAGTATTTTTTCGAACGACCGGGAGGGCAGGAGAAAGGCCCATTATTCTGCTTTGTTTACTGCATTGCTCCCGCGCCCAGGCTAAAGATCGGCAGATACAGGGCAATCAGAATCGTCACCACGACCACGCCCATCACGATCAAAATCATCGGCTCAATCAGGCTCATGGCTGCGGTAAGGTTCGTCTGCACATCTTCCTCGAAGAACTCCGCGACCGAATTCAACATCTGCGGCAGCGCGCCTGTGGATTCGCCCACCTCGACCATCTCGATCGCCAGCTCCGGGAACACCTTCGTCTGCTGCAAGCTCGTCGCAAGCCCCTTGCCCTCACGGACTGTCTCCACCGACGCGAACACCGCATTGCCAATCTGGCGCGAATCGATCGACCGCGCCGCAGTCTCAAGCGAAGGCACCAGCGGCAAACCGCCCGTCAGCAGCGTCGACAGAGTCCGCGCAAACAGCCCCACCTGATACTTCAGCCAGACATTCCCAAACAGCGGCAGGCTGATGCGAACCCGATCAACCATGGTCGCCCCGGCATCCGTCTTGATCCACCGATAAAACAAAAAACCAACCAAAGCAGCCACCGCCGCGACATATAACCCATAGTGCTGCGCGTTCCGCCCCAGACCCAGCAGAAACACCGTCAGCCACGGCAGATTCGTCCCCAACTGCTCATAGAGCTTCGCAAACTGCGGCACCACAAACGTGATCAAAAAGATAAACATCCCAATGACCATCACGATCAGAAGTGCCGGATAGATCAAACTGGCCTTCAGCTTCTTCCGGAACGTCAGCGACACACGCTGAAAGTCGAGGTACCGTTGCAGCACCTCTTCCAGATTGCCTGACCGCTCGCCCGCCAGCAAAGTCGTCGTATACACCAACGGAAATCCGCCCTGCGCCTCAAACGCCTGCGAGATCGACTCACCTGTCTTTACCCGTGCCGCCACATCCTCCAGCTGCCCGCGAAAGTGCGCCAGCTTCTGCCGCCGCGCCAACAGCTCGAGCGATCCCAGAATCGGCAAGCCCGCCCGAATCAGGGTCAGAAACTGCTGGTTGAAGATCAGAAACGTCTCCAGCTTGACCTTCTTCTTGCCCGCGCCGCCCAGAACGCTCCGCGCCTTCACCGAGTAGACGTAATACCCCGCCTGCGTAAACCGCGCCCGCAGCTCCTCGGCCGTAGCCGCAGCATGAGTCTGCTCCTGCACCCGTCCCCGCTCATCCGCCAGCTTTATAACAAACTCATTCATAGCTTTCTAAGGCACCAATCCCAGCACAAGTAACTCCGTCCATCTTAGACGGTTCCCGCCCCAGGATCGCCTCAAGCCACCACCACCTGATTCCTTCCCATATCCTTAGCCCGATAGAGAGCCCTGTCTGCAATGGTCACCAACTCCATCGCGTGCTGTCCATACCGAGGAATCAGCGCTGCCACGCCCACGCTTACCGTCTGCACTCCGGCAGGGCTGGCCGGATGCGGCATCCGCATCTCCTCGACCGCACGGCAGATCTCCTCCGCAGCCCGCTCCGCTCCCTCGATCCCTTCTCCGGGCAGAATGACGGCGAACTCCTCTCCGCCATACCGGGCCGCCGTGCCCATCCTGCCCTCAATGACCTCGGAAATCACCGCCGCAATGCAACGCAGGCACTCGTCGCCACCGAGATGTCCGTAGATGTCGTTATATCGCTTGAACAGGTCAGCATCGAGTAACAGCAGGGCAATCGGCTCGCCGGCATCGGCTGCGTGTATCCACTCCTCTTCCAGCCTCAGATTGAAGGCCCGTCGGTTGTCGAGACCCGTCAGGTCATCCGCATGGGCCAGCTTCCGGTAACGCGCCTCGCTTTCCTCCAGTGAACCTTGCAACGCAGCCCGCTCCTCCAGCAGCGCCGCCACCGGAAACATCGTAAAGATCGCCACCGCAAGAAAGATCTGCACAACCACGATCCGATGCAGCATCATATGCTCGCCCGGAATCAGCATCAGCGGACCGTGCCCCTTCACCGTCAAGGCAATCGACCCAAACGCCACCACAAAGATCGTAAGGATAGTCCCCGAAAATCCCAACCGAAACACCACCAGCAGCAGCGCCGGATAAAGGAAGAAGATCAATGGATCTTTTTCGTGCGTGAAGACCAGGACTGTCACCACTGCCGGCACCAGCAGCACAACAAGCGTATGCGCCAACTGAGCACGCCGCAGCACAGCAAAGAACCCCGGCCGCTGCAGCATAAATACCAGAGGCCCCAGGAGAGCCATGCCCAGCATGTCGCCCAGATACCACGTGCGCCACATCTTCCACCACGGTCCGGCGTCATAAAACAGCAGCGTCCACGAGGCTCCAAGCGCACTCGTAAGTGCTGCCGCTCCCACAACCGATACCAGGAGAAATCCAATCAAAGGACGGCGTTTCGACAGGTTCAAAGGCCAGCCGAACCACCAGGTCAACACCAGGCACGACGTCACCACCTCAACCGAGTTGGCCAGCGAAACTCCAATCGCCACACGAAGAGGATCGCCATACACAACGTCGGCCAGCGTATCCGCGATCAATCCCACAGCGAAGTAGGCCAGCCACCGCTTCCGAGGCTGCGTAATCACTAGCCCAAACAGAATTCCATTCGACAGCCAGATCGTCGCCACACCGGCAGATTGCCGAGAGAGCATGATACCCAGCCACGAGCATGTAGCCAGCACCACAAACGAGACCGCCAACCGCACACAAGCCGCAACCGTCCACGTCTCCCGCGACCATGCTCCCTGCCAAAGAGTGGCCGCAAAATCCCGCACATCTTCTCGCGACCGAACCCAAGCGTCTTCTTCCAAACCCACTCCCGAAGCCGCAGGCAGCAACCGGGCCACAGCATCACGCACTCCAGCGTCCTCGCCTTTAGCAAGCCAATCGTTTCCCATCGACGGCCCTCGTGGTCGCTGCAACATCTTTGTTCACACTCTTCTTTGAGTGCAGCCAGTGTAGCCCGATCCTTGCATCTGAGGGGTCTGAAAAAAACTTCAGTTTTGAGCTGGTGGAATTAGCCGTGTACTACTAGCTAACTCATTTCCTTGTACCGTCCGTCCGGTCCAATCGAAAACTTTCCGCCGTGATAGTAGACATCCCCGGGCAGGTAACTACACATCCAGAGCGCCCCGCCCAGCAGGTCACGCAATGGATAGATTGCCGTCTGCCGTATCCACCTCGGCTCGCCCAATAGTCGAAGCATCACCCCCGCCTGAAGCCACCGGTTCACGCAACTGCCCAGCAGCAGGAACAGCCCCGCCTCCAGATGCCCTGCCAGCACGCCCCACACCAGCCCCAGCAGTCCAAACGGCACACTGAACGTCAGCCCCGTTCCCATATGTCCCCACGGACGCGACCGCCGCGTGCTCTGCATCCACCGCAGCTGATTCCGGAACGACAGCCCAAACGTGGTCTCCGGCACCATCAGCCGAATCACCTGTGGCGAAATCATCACACCGCGCCCCTGCTCTGCCAACCGTTTGCCGAGCACATAATCTTCCGCCTGATACTGCCCCAGATCCGCGTACCCACCCGCGTCATAGAAGGCCTGTCGCTGCAGCACCATAATCACACCCAGAGCAAACTTTGTTCCACCCTCCACCATGTCGGCAACCAGCACACCCGAGCCCATCTCGACGCTCTTGCCGACAGCATCCAGTTCTGTTGCCAGATTCGGCACATTCGGCGTCCCCAGATACAAGCACCATGTCAGCTCCAGCTTCGGATCGGCCAAAGGCTGCACGGCGCGTCGCAGAAAGTCCTTCTCCACGCGCGCATCCGCATCCGCAGTCACCAGGAGCTCATGCTGCGCCGCCTCCGACATCACTCCCAACGAATACATTTTTGCGTTCGGATACTCCGGCTCCCCACAGGTGATATACGTTGCCTTCACGCCCGAATAGCGCTCCCCCACACGCCGGGCTAACTGCAGGCCTTCATCCGTGTCGTGCCGGGCGCAGAAGATCAGCTCAAACTCGGGATACTCCTGCTCGAAGAACGTCTCAAGACTCCGTTCCAAGCCCGGTTCAGCCCCATGCAGCGGCTTCAGCACGCTCACGGGCGGCAGAAACTCCCGGGCAATCTCCATGCGTCGCCGCCGCAGGCCAAACCGCAGAGCTGCCACGACCACCATCAGGCAATAGATCGCCGACGTGACCGAGCCGACCACCGCAATCCAGAACAAAATCCGAAGCAACAAGCTCATCTCATCCTTGAACGCCCCGTCCAGGCTGGAAAATCAGTAAATACAGGCAGTCTTCAAGTTTATCCCAGCAGAAATGCCAATTTCGTATCGTCGCCCATCCGCGCTACCTCTTCTTCACGATCTTCACCGGAACGACGATCGGCCGGCGCAAAGGAACCAGACCCGGCTCCTGCGCTTGATGCTGCTGCATCCGTGTCAGCATCTCAGTCCGCACATAGTCCACGAATCCCTGCATCTGCCGGTTCATCTCTTCCATGCGCTCCCGCATCTGCAGCACAATCGCAATCCCCGCGATATTCACCCCAAGATCGCGCGCCAGGTTCAAAATGAACTCCAGCCGTTCCAGATCCTCGTCCGTATACAGCCGCGTATTGCCCTCACTCCGCGAAGGCAGCAGCAAACCCTCCCGTTCATACAGTCTCAACGTCTGCGGATGAATCTGATACATCTCCGCTACCGCCGAGATCATATAAGCACCCTTGTTCTTCCGCTTCGTCGCCATAACCCGACCTTCTGATCAACTTGCTCGCTTTACCTTCATCTTCGAGGTGGCTGCGCGAGCACCCGCTCGCATCACCATCCGCAACGCAGCATTTACTGAATCTGAGTCGGGGAAAACCTCATAGACGTCGGGTTCAAGCCGCACGAGGTTCGTTCCCTTCGCATACTGCGCGGCGTATTTGCCGCGAACTCCGCCCGAGAAATCATACTCGGCCCGCATATCATCTACCTCTCTGCTATTTCCCTTCTTCATAACTTTTTCTTTCATACCGACTCGCTTTCCGCGCGCTAATGATCCGATAACGGACATCTCGTACGACATGAACTACGACTAATATTCGCCTATCGACTGATGTCCCAACAAGTAGAAATCTATTTTCGTCTTCTGAGTGATCCGGATCGTCAATCGTGATGCTCAACCTATCAGAAAATGCTGTTGCAGCTTCCAGAAAAGAAACTCCGTGTTTGCGGAGATTACTCCTGGCCTTCTCCTCGTCCCACTCAAATTCCAGATCGCCTACACGTAACCGGGCAGATTCAACCATCACTAAACCTTCGCAAACAACTCCTCACGCGGATCCTCCGGATTCAGCTTCGCCAACTCCCGCAGAATCTCCTTACTACGTTCATCCTGCACCTTCGGCACGACGACCTTGACCTCAACAATCTGGTCGCCACGCTTACCCTCATGCGCAGCGCTCGGTACGCCCTTCTCCCGCAGCCGCAGCTTCTGCCCCGACTGCGTCCCCGGCGGAACCTTCAACTGCGTCCGTCCCCCGCCCTCGTGCGTATCGATCGTAGGCACGTCAATCTTCGCTCCCAGCGCGGCTTCTGAAATTGCAACCGGAATCGTTACATAAATATCATCGCCGCTCCGCGTAAACACGGGATGCGTTCCGGCCTTGATAATCAGATAAAGATCACCCGGTGCTCCACCATTCACACCGGCATTCCCCTTACCCGCCAGCCGGATCCGCTGCCCATCCCGAGTCCCCGGCTTGATCCGGAACTCAAGCTGCTCCTTCTTCGTCACCACGCCCGCGCCATCGCACGTCGGGCAGCTATTCTGGACCTTGCCCGAACCGCCGCACCGAGGGCACTGGATATTGAACTTCATCCGCCCGCCCATCTGCGTCACCTGCCCCGAGCCGTGGCACTCCGGACACTCCACACTTCCGCCCGTCGTCGACTTGCCCTTGCAGGTAGGACAAATCTCCTGCCGCTGAATCTCCAGCCGAGTCACGCCGCCGCGCACCGCCGTCCAGAAGTCAACACTCACCTGGTACTCAAGATCGGTTCCCGGCTGCGGCCCACGTGCACCACGGTTTCCCGTAAACATCCCGCTAAAGATGTCCCGGAAGCTCCCGCCAAATCCTCCACTCGATTCCTGCTGATGGGTAGCACCACCCTGAAAGTCCGAAAAATCAAACCCCTCAAAGTCGAATGGAACCTCCTGCGCACCGCCACGCCCGCCCGTATGAGCACCGCCGCCGTAGCCGCCACCCGGAAACCCTCCGCCCGCATAACCGCCACGAGCCGCCGCCTCCGCCGCAGCAGCATCAATGTTGTCCGAGTAGAACCCGAACTGGTCATACACCTTCCGCTTCTTGTCATCGCTCAGAACATCATTCGCCTCGGAGATCTCCTTGAACTTCTCCTCCGCCTTCTTGTCCCCCGGATTCACGTCCGGGTGATACTTACGCGCAGCCTTCCTGAACGCCTTCCGAATGTCATCCGCCGTGGCCGTCTTCTTCACGCCCAACGTGCCGTAATAATCTTTTGTCTTCGTCGTCGCCATAGCTTTCCTTTACGCAGTCTTCGCCAATTTCAATGCGCCTGTCTTCTTATCTCGCGGCGCTGGCTTCACACTTTCGCGGATCATCCGGTCCTTCGCATCCCGCGCCATCTCCAGGTCATAGTGGCTCTGAATATTCATCCAGAACTCGGGCGTCATCCGGAAATATCTCGCCAGGCGTAACGCAGTGTCCGCCGTGATCCCACGGCGCTCGTTTACGATCTCCGATACCCTGGTCACCGGTACTCGAATAGCCATCGCCAATGCATTCGCGCTCAGCCCCATCGGCACCAGAAACTCCTCACGCAGCATCTCCCCGGGATGAATTGGCGGCAATCGATTGGCATGAATGCGCGAAGCCGTCTTTCGCCTTTGTCCGCCTCCCGAGCTAGTGATAGTCCGCAATTTCGATGTTGTGCGCATAAGGTTGTCTCCAAACAAAACAGATTCGATATTGATCGTTGATGCGTATGCTGTGCTGGCCCTTTCGGTCGCCTCTCAGCGCTTCCAGATGATTGCCTGGCGGATTGCCCAAATCACTGAGTACCCGTGCACCATGCAGTATCAGCAGCTTCCTCAGAATCACCTTCTGCAGCAATCCATAACGTCGGCTCGGCTGTCGATTGAATATTCTCTCTGCTTCCTTATCCGCAAAGTCGCCGATCATACACCCGAGCCTATCACGCAAAACGTTATACGTTCTTCGTTATACCGCCTGGCATACGGGACACCAGAACAGATTCCGTCCCGCCATCTCCTTCTTCAAAACATCCGTCCCGCAAACAAAGCAAGGCCGCCCATTGCGCCGATACACATAATGAGCCTCCTCCTTCAAAGCCTGCCCCGTCTTATGCGGCCGATCCGCAGGCTTCGTCGTCACAATCCTGCGATCTACCATTCCTGCCTTCATCAAAACGCCCGCCTCTTTCCATATCGACCGCAGCGTCTTCTCCTCCACATCCTTGCCCAATCTGAACGGACTTAACCTCGCACGATACAGCAGCTCCGCTCGATAAATATTCCCAACTCCCGCAGCAACCGTCTGGTCCATCAGCAGCTCCCCGATCGATTTTCTGCTCTTCGCGACCTTCGCGACCATCTTCTCCGGCCCATCCCCATTCAGCGGATCAGGTCCCAGCCGCTTCAGCAACCCATCCCACTTCTCCTGCGAATACACCGAGCAGTCCATCGGCCCGCGCAGCTCAACCCACGCAACCTTCTCCGCGTCGATATGCCCGGTCCCATCATCCTCCGAGTACCACCCATGCCGCTTACTCACGCCCGGAACAGTCGGCCTCTTCACCGCAGCCGCATTCCACATCCGCAAACGCAGCGCGCCCTTCACATCCGGCAGAGGCCCTGAGCCCTCCGAAAAATCCCCCTGCAAGCCAAGATGCACATGCAGAATCCGGTCCTTCCCAAAGTCATATCCCAGGTGCTTGCCCACGGCCATCACCCGCTCAAGCTTCCGCCCATCCAGAACATCCGCATCCGTGAACCGCCCCTGCGGCCCATCCACCCTCACCGGCCTCCCGGCAAAAGCCGCCGTATGACGCTCTGCCCATCGATGAATCTCATTCCCTTCAGGCACTCAGACCTCCCAGAAATTCCAGCCACAACGAACGATGGCGACGGGCACTGGTCAAATACCAGAACTACCGTCGCCACGCCCTTACTTCTACTTCTGAAACTTTAGTTCCAGACCTGCTTCGCTTCAATTGCTTCGATCGAAAACATCTGGTCCGGCTCCATCTGTTGCATCCGATGCGCAAACTGTTCTGCCTCTTCGCGCGTATCGAACATCATGCGGTTGTAAAGCTTCCCCGCACGAACCTGGTCGCATCTCCACATCGTCTCGGTCATAGCCTTACCTCCAAGCAATCGATTGAGTTCCAGGTTCTCCAGCCATAACACATCAGCAAAACTATCGTCGTTCTTGTTCCAACTACGGTTCACGTTCTAACAACCTCTCTTGGTATAAGACGCACTCTACACGTCAACCACGCAATTCAGGCCCGGTACAGCAAGAGGGGCACCCACTACGGAACGCCCCTCTTTTTACTACGCAACTGCAACCACTTTGGACTACACTTACTGCTCTTTATTTCTCTTACTTCTTCTCGTCGACGTCGACATACTCTGCATCGATGACGCCTTCATCCTTCTTCGGCTCTTCAGCGGTTCCGGCATCAGCTACCGGCTCCGACTGAGCACTCGCCGCGGTGGCCTTGTACATCGCCTCGGCGAGCTTATGGCTCACTCCCGTTAGACGATCCTTAGCCGAATTCAGCTCACTCACACTAGGAGTTCCGCTCAGAGTTTTCTTCGCATCCTCCAGCGCCGTCTCAACCTCGCTCTTGTCGGATCCGGCAACCTTATCGCCCGCATCCTTCAGCATCTTCTCGACGTTGTAGACCAATGAATCCAAGCCGTTGCGCGCCTCAACCTCATCGCGCTTCTCCTTGTCCTCGGCCGCATGAGCCTCGGCATCCTTCGCCATCCGCTCAACCTCTTCCTTGCTCAGGCCCGACGAGCTCGTGATCGTAATCTTCTGATCCTTACCCGTCGCATTGTCCTTCGCCGTCACATTCAGAATGCCGTTGGCATCGATGTCAAACGTCACCTCGATCTGCGGCACGCCACGCGGAGCAGGCGGAATCCCGCTCAGCTTGAACTTGCCCAGAGTCCGGTTCTGCGCCGCCATTGGACGCTCGCCCTGAAGCACATGCACCTCAACCTCGGTCTGCGAGTCCGCCGCCGTCGAAAACGTCTCCGTCTTCTTTGTCGGAATCGTCGTATTCCGTTGAATCATCGGTGTCGCCACCCCGCCCATCGTTTCAATCGCCAACGTCAGGGGAGTCACATCCAGCAGCAGAAGGTCCTTGACCTCGCCCGCCAGAACACCAGCCTGCACAGCAGCACCGATCGCAACAACCTCGTCAGGATTGACGCCCTTGTTCGGCTCCTTGCCAAACAGCTCCTTCACAAGCTGCTGAATCTTAGGCATACGAGTCTGACCGCCAACCAGCACGACCTCGTCGATCTTGCTCGCATCAACGCCCGCATCCTTCATCGCCTGTTTGCAAGGCCCAATCGACCGCTGCAGCAAATCATCAACCAACGACTCCAGCTTGGCCCGCGTCAGCTTGCGAACCAGGTGCTTCGGCCCGCTCGCATCCGCAGTAATGAATGGGAGATTGATCTCCGTCTCCTGCGCCGTCGACAGCTCGATCTTCGCGCGTTCCGCAGCATCCTTCAGCCGCTGCAGCGCCATCTCGTTGCCCTTCGAGGTCAGGTCCAGCCCGCTCTCGCTCTTGAACTCCGTGATCAGCCAGTCAACGATGCGCTGGTCGAGGTTGTCGCCACCAAGGTGAGTATCACCATTGGTCGACTTCACCTCAATCACGCCCTCGCCAACTTCAAGAATCGAGATATCGAACGTACCGCCGCCAAAGTCATACACGGCAATCGTCTCGTCCTTCTTCTTGTCGAGCCCGTACGCCAGCGCAGCCGCAGTCGGCTCATTCACAATGCGCTTTACATCGAGACCCGCAATCTTACCCGCGTCCTTCGTGGCCTGCCGCTGAGCGTCGTTGAAGTAAGCCGGAACCGTAATCACAGCCTCCGTCACCGACTGGCCCAGATAATCCTCCGCAGCCTTCTTCAACTTCTGCAAAATCATCGCCGAGACCTCAGGCGCCGTGTACTCCTTGCCCTGAGCCACAACCGCCACATGGTCGCCCTGCTGCACAACCTTGTACGGCACCATCTTCATCTCGTCGTTCACTTCATTGAACCGGCGACCCATAAAACGTTTGATCGAATAGATCGTGTTCTCCGGATTCGTAATCGCCTGCCGCTTGGCCACCTGACCAACCAGCCGCTCGCCGCCCTTGGTGAACGCCACCACCGAAGGCGTAGTCCGCCCACCCTCTTCATTCGGGATAACCTTCGGCTCGCCACCTTCCATCACGGCGACGCACGAGTTCGTCGTTCCCAAATCGATACCAATAATCTTTCCCATATCCACACTCCCTCATACGGGCTCCAGGCCCGTTCACATTGTTGACTGACCAAGAATCGCACCTTGAGTCACTTACTGTCAATATATCTGATGTACAAAACCACTCCAACGCTTCAAAATCGCATCCCTACCCCAAACTACCTCCATCATTCACCTTATTTTCATAGATATAACCAGCAATCCGCCTTCCAAAACTCCGCCTCCGAACACAGCAACTTCTCCTCCTAACCCGTACCCACACGGTCACACGATCGGGTCATTGTCACCCTTGATTCCCCCCGCTACTCTTCACATGAAATCAAGTCGGGCCCCGGAGTCACACGCCATGTCCTCCCCACAACCCCAGAGCCAATCCAAGAGCCAATCCAAGAGCCTCACCCGCCGCTTCTTCAAACTTGCCTCCCTTGGCCTCGCCGGTCTGCTTGCTGGCCTTCTCGCCGGCTGCACGGCATCGCCCGCGCCGTTCGATACGGCTTCTTACACCCACTCCACCAATCTGCCCGCCGCACCGCCCAAGAGTATCGAGTCAACCCGCATCCCCGAGATCAAACGGCCACCCGCCCCCCATCACATGCAGTCCTGGCCCTCGCGATACGGCCAGACGCCTCCCGTGGTCGCCGACATCGAATCCGGCCATACTCTGGCGGCCTACACCTTCACCGGGACAGCCCCGTCCAACCCGCTGTCCCGGCAATAAGCTCTCCTCCTATTGAACAACTTTGGCGGTCCGCCCTCATGGGTGCGGTACCGCCTTCTTTTTTGCTCTTTCATCGAGCCCCAGACCATCCCCCAAAAGTCTCATCCTGAGCGACGCCCCTAAGGATCAGCGGTCGATTCCTCGCTTACTCCCATTCATCCTACAAATCTGAATATTCAAAAAATCCTTCAATCGCCGCAGGACACCTCTTCATCTCAAGGAGTACGCTGCCAAGCAGCACACATCGACTCACGTTCGCGGCCCAAAATCAATTCATCTCCGAAAGGACGTAAGCACTCATGGCAAACCCCTTCTGTCACATGGAACTCAACACCACCGATCTACCCAAGGCCAAAGCCTTCTACTCCGGCCTCTTCTCCTGGACCTACGAAGACATGGACATGGGTCCCGGCGGCACTTACGTCCTCCTCAAGCCCGGCGAAGGCCCAGGCGGCGGCATGATGAAGCACCCTGTCCCCGGAGCACCCTCCGCATGGCTCCCCTACGTTCAGGTCGACGACCTCGCCGCCTCCACCGCCAAGGCCAAATCCCTCGGTGCCCAGGTCATGAAGGACGTCACCGAAGTCCCCAACATGGGCCACTTCAGCATCCTCCTCGACCCGACCGGTGCCGCCATAGCCCTCTGGCAACCCAAATCCAAATAGACCCGGCCGTAGTGGCTGACACCCCACGAGGGCTTGTACCCGTAATCCGGATATAGGCCCCGTCGTGTCCCTCAGCCCCCATTGTCTCCAGTCCTTGCTTTTGCAATTGTTTTTCTTGCTTGTCATCCCCGAAGGGGACCTGCTGTTGCCGTTGCAGTTGAATTTGCGGTTGTCGTTGTAGTTGAATTTGCGGTTGTCGTTGTAGTTGAATTTGCGGTTGTCGTTGCAGTTGAATTTGTGGTTGTCGTTGCAGTTGAATTTGCGGTTGTCGTTGCAGTTGCAGTTGGCGGATGCTGTTGCAAGTTTTTGCCGTCATCCTGAGCGGAGACGCGCGTCCTTTTGCGCGTCGGAGTCGAAGGACCCCGACACCCTATCCCTCACCCATACCCTCAAGCCCTTTCAACCACAACGCTTCGCTGCAGAGGCAATCAAAACCTGTCAAGCCCCCAAGCCCCGTAACCCACTGATTCGCAATAACATCCAAGTGGCATAGTAATTACCTCCCTTTCGCTATACTTATAAAAGAGAGAAAAGAGAAGCCCCGGCCAAACCGGGGCATTTTCATTTACGATCACAAAACAGACCTAGGTCCGGACTTAGGTCATTTATTTCGAAGACTTTAGGACTTAAGTACGGGGGGGGGTAGGGGTACCACATGCACCACAAGACAACACGCCACAAATACCGGGTGCCCCATCTTCGCGGCGGTTTTATCGCCGCTAAGGTGGGCAATCGCGCAAAGCGCGATCCGCTTTCCTCGTCGGCATGCTCAAAAGCCTGGGTGCCCCATCCTTTGCAGCTTCACCGCAAAGGGTGGGAAAGAATATCTCTCCTCATCGCCCTAGCCCTGCTCCTGTTAACCCCAACCCTCACCCGAGCCCAATGGGACATCCAGGACTCCCACACCACCGCCAGCCTCAGAGGCATCGCCAACGTAGGCGGAGGAGTAGCCTGGGCCAGCGGCACCGAGGGCACGGTCCTCCGCACCGAAGACGGAGGCTACCTCTGGCAGACCTGCGCCACACCCCCGGAAGCCGAAAAACTAGACTTCCGCGGCATCCAGGCCTTCGACGAAAACACCGCCATCGTCATGTCCTCAGGCAAAGGAGACCTCTCCCGCCTCTACAAAACCACTGACGGCTGCCGCACCTGGAAACTCCTCTTCACCAACCCAGACAAAGAAGGCTTCTGGGACGCCATCCAAACGGACACCGGCAACAAACAATTCGGTTCTCTTATCGGAGATCCTGTTGGAGAACAGTTTCCTGTTTTCATAACTTTTGATGGAGGTGAACATTGGGAGCGACGTCGTATCCTGCCCAGAGCCCAAGATAAGGAAGGTCTATTCGCCGCAAGCAATTCATCGCTCTCGATCTTTGGCCCATCCGTTTTTCGCCTGTCTAATACCGAGTTTGTTACTGGCGGACCAAATGGTTCGCGAATTATCACTTTGGAAGTTTGCGTCGGAGGGGACGGGAACTGCTTCGAACTAGGAGACGCCGGACCAATCAAGGCTAACGACCCGAACCGAGGCAAGGGAGAGCAAGTTTACTGGAGAGCGGAGTCATTACCATTCGCTAAAAGCGAGTCTGCTGGAGCCTTTTCGCTTGCAAGGATCGTTAGATCGAATTCTTTCATGCGGGTAATTGTGGGCGGTGATTACAAAAATCCCGATGCTACGCAAGGTACCGCTGCTTACAGTTCTGGAAGTTACTTTAAACACGCCCAAACCCCACCCCACGGCTACCGCAGCGCCGTAGCCTACGACGAAAAGACCAAAACCTGGATCACCGTAGGCCCCAACGGCACCGACATCTCCCGCGACGACGGCAAAAACTGGAGCCCCCTCAAACCCACAGCCTCCGAACCACCCGACGCCGACAAAAACTGGAACGCCCTCTCGCTCCCCTTCGTCGTAGGCCCCAAAGGCCGCATCGGCAAACTCCGCAGCGACGCCCTCAAACCATGATCGCCACAAATTCGGGTGCCCCATTCATGCGCGCCTCTTGCGCATGAGTGGGACATTCGCGCGAAGGCGCGAACCGAAGTTCACCCATTGCAAAGGAAAGGAACCTTACTGAGGAGAAGTTGAAGGAGTTATAGGAGTAGTCGTCGTACCGGGAGTAGTAGTCCCAGGAGTAGTCGAGCCGGGAGTATTTACACCCTGCCCCGGACTGACACTCCCCGCCGCCGACCCCAGCGATGAACCGGAAGCAGTAGGAGTACCGCCCAACAAACTAGCCTTCGCCTTAAGCTGTTCGATCCGAGGATCGTACAAAAACTCCCAGTTCTGGTAGCTCGTCTGCTCGTTCGGCTCAATAATCGAGTCGCCGGTCTTCGAACTCCCAATCCCCATAAAAGGAGCACCACCACCCGTAAAACTAGTCGCCGACTGGCTCCCAATCCCGCTGCTCGACCCAGACGACCCCGTACCGGAGCTGGAACCAAACGCCGACCCTGAGCTTCCAGCCGCCGTCGTCGCACCCGGCCCACTGGTCGATGCCCCAAATGCGCTGGTACTACTCGAGCCCGGACTGGACGAACTCCCCAATCCACCCGCACCAGTCGAAGGCGAACCGAACGCAGAGGTAGAAGTAGAAGATGACGAAGCCGCCCCCGCCGCCCCCGCACCAATCGGCCCCTGCGAAGCCATCCCCGCCGCCGATCCAAGCCCGGGAGTCAACCCCGCCAGCGGCTGCCCAAAAAAACCTTTTACAGTGGTCTTGTTCTCTCCAACTTTGATCATTCGCCAGTCAGCTTTACCAGTCAAAGGATCGACATAGCGCTGCCGCAGAAACCGAATATTGTTCGACTTCTCCAACTGATCCATATTTCCGGGATAGTGCCCAAACTTCCGGTAGTAAAGCTGAATCGCACGCACATACTGATTAGCGCGATGCTCGGCCTCGACCTCACGTTCACGCCGCAGAGACCGCGCAACCTTAGGAGCAGCCGTTCCCAGAACAAGCAGGATCAGGAAGATGGCAACAATCAGCCCAACGAGCATGTAACCCTGCTCATCGTCACGCCGCGCAACCGTCCTTGTCCTGACCATAGTCCTGACCATATTCATCTAGACGCTAACGCTTCCTTACTGTCATCTGCCAGTAGTTCGTGGCCAATCGTTAGTGGCCAATCAAGGGCAGCGTCTGCCGGTTATTGTTCGTCATGTCCTCGACCAGCACCGAGTTCGCCGATACAGTAAGCACCTTATACCGACGCTGCACAATGTCACCATCCGAGGCCAGAAACACATCCTCGCCATGCAGCAGGAACGCCTGCCGATGCCCATTGTCCGTAGTAGAGACCCCGAAGAACTTCAGGTCAATCGGCGGAGGCGGAGGAGGACCCTGCGGAACCGGCGGAGGCTGAGGCAACACAGCCTTTGGCCGCGCCGGAGCAATCGCCTTGGGAATCTCCACAGGCACGGAACTAACGGAGAAGATGTTCCGCCCGCCGCCCGAGTAAACAAGCGCCTCCGCAACCAGCATCGGCCCCATCTTCAGCGTCGGATCAAGCTGCGCCGACGTCGTACCCACATTCTTCGCCGCCGACCCAGCAACGCTCTTCACAACCGGAGCAGGCGTCGACACCACAACCGGAGCAGCCGCAGGCGCAGGAGTCGGCTCAGACAGCTGCGAGTAGAGGTAAATCGCCGCACCCACAGCCATTCCACCAACCACCCCCAGCACCGCCAGCTTCCGCTTATCCTCTGTCCCTATCTTCATCGCGGCTCACCTCCGCTAGCAGGTTCGCTCGTCGTCGTGGTCACCGTCTTCGCCGACCGCTCCGTTCCCACCGGGGGCCGCAGATAGGTCGTCAGTCGCAGCCGCAATCCAACCGTCCCGCTCTGTTGGCCTGTCAACGTAACACCTTCGATCAGGAAGAACATCTTGTTGCGCTCGAGCTCATTGATAAACTGCACCAGCTGACGGTAGTCGCCACTAAGACTCGCATCCATCCGAACTTCGGTAAGCGCCCCCGCCCCGCCCTCGAGCACAGGCGACTCCGCATACTGCACGCGCGTCAATTTCACACTATGCTTCTTCGCCAGCGCGCCTAACTCCGCAGCCACCTCCGAGTAAGCGAACGGTAGTCGGTGCGCGGAAAATTTATCCGCATCAGCCGTAGCCTGCGCGAGCTTCGCATCCAACCCTTCGAGCGGCCTCTTGGCGATCTCAGCCGTGCGCATCGTAATCGTCTGCTGCGCGATGGCACCGGCATTCTGACTATTCGCCGCCCGCCAGGCAAAGAACATATTCACCAGCAGGTAGACACAGACCAGCGCCAGCGCGGCCACAACGGCATAGTAAAGATTCAACCGCGTCAACAGAGCCCGTGTCCGCTCCGACGCGCCTTGCAATCTCTCCGGCACAGCGCTTCGAGTCGCGACCGTCATCGCACACCACCCGTCTGCGCGCGCTTGCCCGGTTGCACTGGCTTCGGCGTCACATTCTTCTTCTCGACCGACGGAGAATCCGCATCTTTCTCCCCACCCTCGTCTTCGCTGGCCTTCTTTGCTGACGGCCCAGGCAGCGGATTGTAGCCGCTGAAGATCTCAAACTCCACACCCGGCGGTCCCGCCTGTGCGCCAGTCATACCCTTATCGAGTGCCTGTTGCGCCGCCTCACCTGCCAGCCGCGGAGACACAAACCGCTGTGACGTCTCAAGATTCCTCACCAGCTGCACCGCGCGGTCACGGTCGCCGCTCACACGCAGACGAATGATCACGTCGCCTTCCTTCGTAATGGCGGGTTCAATGCTCGTCACCTGCACACCGGTCGGCAGCACTCGTTCCAGATCCATCATCACAGCCGTCCAGCTGAAGCTCTTGCGCGCAAAGACCGTGTTCAAAAACTGACTGCGTTCGAGCACAGCCATATTCTGCGGCTGCCGCATTCTTGCCTCATTCCGCTGACGCTCCTGTTGGAATTGCAGCGTCTTCGCCTTGAGCGAATCCATGTGCGCCTGTGCCGCTCTGGCCTTGGCATTGAGCGAATGCAATGCAAACCCGAGCCCAATCGCCAGCAGAGCCAGCGCAATCGCAGCCAGCCGCAACCGCGCAAACAGGGGGCGCAGCTCGATAAAGGGCCGTGTAGCAAGATTGACCGAGATCCGCATCAGTTCTTCAAAGCTCCCCTCACGCCTGCCAGCCAGCCACGCGGTACAGACGACGTCATCGCACCAGTCTGAAGCACTCCAGCCTCAACGATCTCGCGCACGCGAAGCCCGTCAATCCGACTCTCCTGCAACACCGACGCAAGCCTCTCGGCCCCGAGCGTTCCCGCCGAGAGCAAAATTTCCGGCGAAGCCTGCAGCGTATCCTCAAAGTAAGCCGCCGCAACGCTGACCGCTTGGGCTATCTCCCGCGACGCGGCACTCCCCGCCAACTCATGCAACTCAGCCCTCTCGACAACCGATGTCTGAATCGCGGCCTCGGCATCGAGCCGGTCGTTGGCGGCCTGAAGATGCTGACGCGCCCACACCTCCGCAGGCATCTCAGGATCTTCCAGTGAAAGGGCAGTCACCTCAGCCATCGGCATATTCCCATCAAGATCCGCATTCATATCGACCGAACGATGCAGCAGCAGTACTCCGCTGCGTACAATCGCCGTCGTTACAGACGCCGGCCCCGCGTTTATCACCAGTACCGGAGCCTCAGCCTCATCGAGCGATGCCAGTGCCGCCAGCGTGCTGGGCAGCACCGCTCCCGGCAGATACCCGGCTTGCGTCACCACGCCTTCGTACTCATCCAGCACAGTCTTCGGAATTGCCACAGCCAGCACATGCACCCCGGCCTTCGCGCTCGACATAACCTGATAACTCACCACTGCCTCTTCCACATCGAACGGCAGCAGCTTCTTCAGCCGAAACCGCACCACCGGCAGCGCCTCAGCAGCCTTCGACGGCAGCTGATCAAAGTCCAGCAGCAAAACACGCACCGCGGCATCTGGAACCACCACCGTCACATAACGATCACTCGCCCGTGCCGATACACCCTCAAGCGCCCTGCGAACTGCCGACACCAGCGCACCGCGATCGACGACATTCCCCGCCCGCAACCCCGGCACCACCGCACCTTCGGCCACATCAGATCGGGAAACAGCCGTCAGCAAAGCAGTCGCATCCTCAGCGCGGGCAGCAATCACGCCCTCAGACCTCACCTCAACAGCCAGACGGGGCCGTGTGCCTAAACTTGTCGGTAAAATTTCCATTCCTTCTTAGACTATCCTGTTCGCTGAGCCCTGTTTCCTGTCTTTACCGCCCCGCCTCAATAAACGTAACCTTATTGATCTCCCGAAGCGTCGTAATTCCATCGCGGACCCGTTCCAGAGCTGAGTCACGCAGAAATCCCATTCCTTTCTCCTTTGCCTTCTTCCTTATCTCACTTCCCGGCTTCTTCGCCAGCAGCATCTCGCGAATCTCATCGTCCAACTCCAGCAACTCATGGATTGCAGATCGTCCGCGATATCCCGTCCCGCCGCATTCCATGCAACCCGCACCCTCGCGGAACCTGAAGCCACTCCACTCATGCGGCTCCAACCCACTATCGAGCAGCTCCTTATCCGAGTAAGTCACTTCGCGCACACAAAACTCACAAACCTGACGCACCAACCTCTGCGCCAGAATGCAGTTCAGCGCCGACACAAAGTTATAAGGTTCAACCCCCATGTTCAGAAAGCGCCCCAGCACATCAACAACGTTGTTTGCGTGAACCGTAGTAAACACCAGGTGACCCGTTAGCGCCGAGTTAATCGCAATTTGCGCCGTTTCCGCATCACGGATCTCACCCACAAGAATCTTGTCCGGGTCATGCCGCAAAATCGACCGCAACCCGCGCGCAAACGTCAGGCCCTTCTTCTCATTCACCGGAATCTGCGTAATCCCGCGAATCTGGTACTCGACCGGATCTTCGATCGTGATGATCTTGTCCTCTTCGGATTTGATCTCATTCAGTGCGGCGTACAGGGTGGTGGTCTTACCTGACCCGGTCGGCCCCGTCACCAGCACCATCCCGTAAGGTTCTTTGATATACCGCCGAAAACGCTCCAGATCCTTAGCGGCAAACCCCACCACATCCAGCGACAGCTTCGTGAACTTCTCCGACATCGACTCCTTGTCGAGCACACGAAGCACAGCATTCTCGCCATGTACCGTCGGCATAATCGAAACACGAAAATCGATCAGCCGCCCCTTGTACCGCACGCGGAACCGTCCGTCTTGCGGCACGCGCCGTTCGGCAATATCCAGCTCGCTCATGACCTTGATACGCGAAAGAATCGTCTGATGATGCTCCCGTGCAATCGGAGCCATCGCTTGCTGCAACACACCATCGATGCGGTACTTCACCAGCAGTGAATCATCGAACGTCTCTAAATGTATGTCGGAGGCCCGTCGCTCCAGCGCTGTAAAGATCGTCGTATCCACGAGTCGGATGATCGGCGAGATATCATCCTCGCTCGTTAACCGCTCAATCGAAATATTCTCGTCACCCAGGTCTTCGCTCGAGAGCACATCGAACGCCAGCCCCTCGCTCGCCTCATCGAGCACCCGCTGGCTCTGCTCTGTCTTCTTCAGCAGCTCCGTGATCTGCGTCAGCGTCGCCACCCGCGTAACCAGCCGTGTCCCAAGCAATCCCGAAATCTCGTCTAGCACCATCAGCTTCGAGGGATCGCTCACCGCAATCGCCAGCCGCCCTTCCATCTGCTCCAGCGGAACGAAGTTATACCGGAACATCATGTCCACCGGAACCCGCTTGAACAGCTCATGCTGAATCTTGAAGTTCTTCAAATCAACAAAATCAGCATGATAGCGCCGCGCCAGCATTTGGGCGCGTTCTGTCTCGTCCATGCCTAACTCGTTGATTGGAATAGCCAGTGGAATATTTCCCATACGCGTAAGACTCCTGTTTCTCTCAACCGTTACTGCCACAATCTTCGTTTACCATTGCCATTACTGCCGCAGTCGCAATTACTGTCACCGTTGATGTTGCGCTTCTTTTCTGGTTGTCATCCCGAAGGAGATCTGCTTTTGCCCTTGCTCTTGCTTCCAGATTCCCCAAGATTTAATCCTGAGCCTCTTCCATTCAGCCCGAGAGGATGTCCTCGTTCGTGGGCACTCAGCTCAGAGCAACCCAAACTCTTGTATCTGCAACAAAATACTCAGACAAGAACATCTTCAGCCGGGACGGCCCATCAAGATCATCCCATGATTCGCACGATTTCGTTCCTGTTACCATTCTCCTGCATCTCCGGGCCCTCAATATCTACATCTTTTGGAGGACTACCATGAGCAGCGCATCCACGCCTCTGCCTGTCGTTGCCGGAAAGGCCATCAACTGGTCCATCGCCCTCAGCATCCTGCTCATTCTGGCCGGCCTCTTCGCAATCTTTATCCCACACATTGCCGGACTTGGCGTCACCCTCTTCCTCGGCTATGCGATGTTCCTCTTCGGCATCATCCATCTGATCTTCGCCTTCAAAACTCACA
This sequence comes from uncultured Acidobacteriaceae bacterium, assembly GCA_963738855.1. Taxonomy (GTDB): domain Bacteria; phylum Acidobacteriota; class Terriglobia; order Terriglobales; family Acidobacteriaceae; genus Edaphobacter. Next base: position 186,370 of record CAVTYC010000003.1, read on the forward strand.
CCAAGGGTAGCGTTCTCTGGGAGATCCTCGTCGGCCTCGCATATATCGCCGCGGGTGGCTACCTCTTCTGGCACCCTTTGCTCGGCCTTCTGTCACTCACGCTCTTGCTCGCCATCTATCTTCTCATCGCAGGCATCGTCGAGTTCATCCACGCCTTCAAGGTCCGTCCGCGCGAAGGCTCCACCTGGCTGGTCATCGACGGCATCATCACTCTCATTCTGGCTTTTATGATCTGGCGCTCCTGGCCTTATAGCTCCGTCTGGGCCATCGGAACCCTCATAGGTGTCAGCATGCTCTTCAGTGGCTTCTCCCGATTGATGCTCGCCCTGTCCGCAAAAAAGCTTCTCAAGCAAACCCTTTAGCATCTACTTTCGTTTGTCGCTGCTGTCCTGCCGGCGATTCTCCGGTGGATTTGGTGTGATCTAATTTCAGCAAATTTCATTTCTGAATTGAGGTCGAATGAAGAGTTTTGGGGTTGCCGTAGTGGTGCTGTTGTCAGCGGTGATGGGGTTGACTCAGGGGCTGGTGGGGTTCGATGGTGGGCGCGTAGTTGCTAATGCTGCAGCTGGAAGTGTGGAGGTAGGAAACCGGGCGATTGCTGCGAAGTGTGTGAGGGCCGGTGGGTTGCGGGTTGAGGTGAGAGATGTTGCGGGGCATCGGGCGGTGCAGTTGGGGTCGCCGTTCCGTGTGCTGTTTGCCGATGGATCGATTGTGCGGGCTGAGCAGATGCGGATGGTAGAACGGCCGGTGGTTGAGGATCTGAAGGTGGATGCGGGAGCCTCGAGGGCTGCGGAGCGGATTGGAGGGAAGGGTGTTCGGGCGGTGCTCGAGGATGACAAGAGCGGGCTGAGAGTGGAGTGGCGGCTGGAGCTGCGGGATGGGTCGGAGTATGTGCGGCAGAGTGTGACGCTTTCTGCTCCCCAACGTGATTTGGCAATGCGGTTGGTGCGGCTGGTGGATGTGCGGTTGCCGGAGGTTCGGGTGGTGGGGACCGTGGCGGGGTCGCCGGTGGTGGCCGGGGATTTCTTTCTGGGGTTTGAGCATCCGCTTTCGGTGAGCAGGGTGGTGAGGGGCGAGGCGATTGGGGAGATCGAGAGAACGCTGCCGTTGCCGAAGGGGCAGTCGATTACTTACTCGTCGGTGGTGGGGGTTGTGCCTGCGGGGCAGCTGCGGCGTGGGTTTTTGACGTATTTGGAGTGGGAGCGGGCGCACCCTTACAGGACTTTTCTGCACTACAACTCGTGGTATGACATGGGGTACTTTACGCCGTATGACGAGGCGATGGCGCTGGATCGGGTGAAAGCGTTTGGGACGGAGTTGAAGGTGAAGCGCGGGGTGACGATGGACTCGTTTTTGTTCGATGACGGGTGGGATGACCACGCTTCGCTTTGGAGCTTCAACAGCGGGTTTCCGAATGGGTTTGTGCCGATTCGCGATGCGGCGAAGGCGTATGGATTTGCGCCGGGGGTTTGGATGTCGCCGTGGGGTGGGTACTCGAAGCCGAAGCAGGAGAGGGTGAAGTTTGGTGCGGCGGCGGGGTTCGAGATCGAGGATGGCGGGTTCGCGCTGTCGGGGCCGAAGTACTTTGAGCGGTTTCGTGATGTGTGTTTGAAGATGATGCGCGAGCAGGGCGTGAATCAGTTCAAGTTCGATGGGACTGGGAATGTGAATCGCGTGGTGCCGGGCAGCCGGTTCGATAGCGACTTCGACGCGATGATTCATTTGATCGGCGACCTGCGGGAGGCTAAGCCGGATGTGTATGTGAATCTGACGACGGGGACTACGGCTTCGCCGTTCTGGCTGCGGTATGCGGATTCGATCTGGCGCGGGGGCGAGGATGATGATCTGGCTGGCGTAGGGACGAAGCGGGAGCGATGGATTACGTATCGGGATGAGCAGACGTATGAGCGTGTGGTGGCGAACGGGCCGCTGTTTCCGCTGAACTCGCTGATGCTGCATGGGATTATTTATGCGCAGTACAACAAGCGGCTGAATGATGATCCGGGGGATGATTTCGGGAACGAGGTGCGGTCGTATTTTGGGAGTGGGACGCAGTTGCAGGAGATGTATGTGACGCCTTCGCTGCTGACGGCGAAGAACTGGGATGTGCTGGCGGAGGCGGCGCGGTGGTCGCGTGAGAATGCGGAGGTGCTGAAGGATACGCATTGGGTGGGAGGGGATCCGGCGTGGCTGGAAGTGTACGGGTGGGCTTCGTGGTCGGAGAAGAAGAGCATTCTGGTGCTACGGAATCCTTCGGATAAGGCTCAGGGGATCACGTTGGATGTTGGGCAGTCGTTGGAGTTGCCGCGAGGTGCAGGGCGGACATTTGCGGCGCGGAGTCCCTGGAAAGAGGATGGGGGGAAGGCGGCGGTGTCGCTGGTGGCGGGTACTCCGCACCGGTTTGAGCTGAAGCCGTTTGAGGTGGTGACTCTGGAGCTAGGGCCGAAATAAAGGGATTAAAATCATTTAACCGTTTGGTTGACAGTTTTAAGTTTGCGGGGTAGTATTCAACCAAATGGTTAAGTCCAATGCAGTACGGCTTGATTCAATCTTTCATGCGTTGTCGGATTCTACTCGGCGGTCGATTCTTCGCGATGTCTCTGCGAAGGAGAAGACCGTGGGGGAGGTAGCGAAGCCTTATGCGATGTCGCTTGCTGCGGTATCGAAGCACTTGAAGGTGCTTGAGGAGGCTGAGTTGATCGCACGGGAGAGGCGAGGAAGTTTTCAGATCGTTCGGTTGAATGCTAAGAGCCTTAGGCCGGCAGAGGAGTGGCTGGCCTTCTACGACAAGTTCTGGAAGCAGCAGTTGGATGCTCTCCAGAGTTACCTGGAAGAAGGAGAAGACGATGGCGACAAGCGTGGTTGAGAATCAGACGGCGAAGGCAGGGAAGCTGAAGATCGAGATGACGCGGGTGATCAAGGCGAATCGGCAGAGAGTATTCGATGCATGGACCAGACCAGAGATGATTCGGCAGTGGTTTGGGCCGGGGGCGATATCCATCACTGAGGCGGATGCGGATGCCCGGGTGGATGGGGAGTACAGCATCTCGACGCGGGGCGTCGTGGAGCCGGGGGGAGTCGAGCGCTCGGGTCACGTCACGGGGAGATATGTTCGTGTCGAGCCATATGACCTGCTGGCGTTTACGTGGAAGGCGAATTGGTCTCCGGGCGAGGAATCGCTGGTGACAATTATGCTGCGGGATGTTGAAGGCGGAACAGAGATGAAGCTGGTGCATGAAGGGTTTGCCACGGAAGAGTCGCATCAGGGGCATTCGCACGGCTGGTCGAATGGGCTCGATAAGCTGCAGCGGCTGCTTGAGACCAACTGAAGATAATAGAGAGGGAAGCTCGCGGGAGGTCAGGAAGACAAGGATCGTCTTCCTGTTCACCGTGAGCTTACTTTTGCTGACCCAAATTGTTAGGCAAAGATGGCCTGACGGATTTCGGCTAGTGGCGCTTTGGGGTTGAAGGTGACGGTGTTGCTGGATGGTGCGACACCGAGTTGTGTCCAAAGAGTTTCGAAGTCTATAGGGACGGAATTGCTGCTCATCTTTTTGTAGAGGGTGGAGAGGACTTCGGTGCCGTTTGTCTTGTCGGCGGTGGCAAGTGTGCGATCGATTGGCCAGTCGTGGTCGATTGTGCCTCCTGCGGCGTTGATGGCTTGGAGAGCTTGTTGCAAGCCTTGGTGATTTTGAGTTTGTTTGCGTAGCTCTATGTCGGCGAGGAGGCAGAAGCCGGCGCCTCCCCAGTAGGTTCTTGCCCAGGTGTGGGTGCGGTCTAGGCCTTGGTCGCCTTCGGCTGGATTGCCTTGGGGCATGTCGCGGATGAGGTCTCGCCAGACAAGTTCCTGGGCGAGCTGGCCTGCCTGCACTCGAGCGATGGGTTCGACGTAGACGGCGATGCCTTCTTCGAGCCAGTGGTTCTGGTCCGGGAGGGAGGGAAGGCCGGTGTGGAGGAGCTCGTGGGTCATCATCCAGTCGTCGCGGAGTTGGTCGGATGTTGTGTGTTCGCCGACTCGGATGCGAGTGAATGCGGGTGAGCCTCCAACGTTGCCCCAGGTTGTGCCGTTGTGAACGCCGCTTCCTGAGGAGGGAAGAATCAGGACTCGGGCCGAGGTTACTGGGAATCTACCGTAGTATTTTGTGACTGCTTCGGCTGCTCGCCGGACCCAGAGGATGATGGCGTCGTGCGGGAGGTCGAGGTTGCCGGTACCGAGGTCGATTGTTAATGTCGCGCCTCCGATGGTCAAAGTTTGCGAAGAGGCTACGGGTTGACGCCATGGAGGCTGGTAGGCTTCGGCTGCTTTGAGGAGGCGGAGCGAGAGAGCGGAGCTGGCTGCGAGGCCCAGGCCTGTGTACAGAAGACGGCGGCGGTCGATCACAGGCTCTCCTTCAGCGTGGAGTGGATCGGATGCTGTAGAGCGGTTATCCGCTTCTGTTTGGTTGGACGCTGGGTTGAGGATGGAGGTTTCGGAACGGCCTCCATCCGCAGGGTTGTTGTTATTTTGGTTCGGTTTCGGCCATGAAGTCGATGAGGTAGTGCTTCCAGATGGCGGCGACGGTGTGGGTGCCGTGGCCTCGGGTGGCGTCGGAGATGGGGATGAGGATGAATTTTGTCTTGGGCATCTTGGGGAGGACGCGCGTCGTTGATGATCTGTTCGCCTGAGTTCGGGTGGGTTGATGAAGTCGTCGGCGGAGTTGATCCAGAGGGCGGGGGCGACGATGGTGGAGAGCTTGGGCTCGGGGTTGTAGTTGCGGGAGGCGTTGACGTAGTAGATGAAGTTGTTGGCGTCGGTGTGGGCGATGGTGCGGGCCATGTAGTCGTCGACGTATTTTTCAGCCTGGGCACGGGTGGGGTAGTTCTTCTGCATCTGGAGGGGAGCGGAGCCCATGACGAGGAGCATGGCTGCGGCTCCGCGGAGGCCTTCGGTGGGCTCGGAGGTGTATTCGCCGTCCTTCCATGCGGGATCGTGCTTGATGCTCTCGATGGCGATGTAGCGGGTCATGCGGTTGCGGCCGGCGAGCTCGGTGGGATAGCAGGCGAAGGGCGCCAGCGCGTCCATGAACTGCGGGTAGGTCTCGCCCCAGACCCAGGACTGCATGCAGCCCATGGAGGTGCCGAGGATGAGGCGGAGATGGTCGACGTGCATGCCTTCGGTGAGCATGATGTATTGCGAGCGGACCATGTCGTCGTAGTCGTACTGGGGGAACTTCATGCGGAGGCCGTCGGAGGGTTTGGAGGAGTCGCCCTGGCCGATGTCGTCGGGGAGGATGAGGAAGTACTTCGTGATGTCGAAGGGCTGGCCGGGCCGAAGAGGACGTCGGAGAAGACGGGGTTCAGGAGAGTGCGGCGATCGCCGCCGGTGCCGTGGAGCAGGAGGATGGCGTTGTCGACGTGGCCGGCTGCGTTGCGGTGCGGCTGGCCGAGGGTGAGGTAGTGAAGGTTGAGCTCGGGGATGGTTTCGCCGGTGCCGAAGCGGAAGTTTATGAATGACGTAGACGTTGTCCTTGGTGGGCCACTTCTGTGTGGGCGCGGTGGACATGGTCTGGGTCTGGGCCCGGGAGGCGATGGATATCGAGAGCAGAAGGGCTAGTGACGCGAGACGCATGTTTTGGTTCCTCTTCGGTGAATGTCAGGCCGGATCAATGGCCAGTTTACATTTCCGTATGGGTGGGGTACCCCCCTCCCCCATACTTTGTTAGTAAAGTATTCATTTTGGGAGACTTACGCTTGGACCTGCTTTCGTAAAGTATTCATTTCAGATGCTTTACCTGTAAACTATTCATAGTAAACGAGTTGAATCCATTTTCTTCCCGAAATGGAGAAGCCTCCGGGTGCCGGAGGCTTCCTGTTTTGAGGCTGATTTAAGGATAGCAGGTTGGAGGTAATTATTCGGCCATGCGGATCTCATTGATTGGAAATGGGATATGTAGTTTTGGGGCTTGACACGTGGAATTGCTGAGGTTTTTGGGGTGGACGATTTCAATTTTGGCTTCGACAACCTGCGAACCCACATCTCAGAGTCGAGATGTGGCGCACCCGGCGCCGTAGCACTCAATTCGCTCAGCGTGGATGAGTATAGCCGCAATTAGGGCAGGGCTTACGGCGTTGGGTGGCATTCAGCGGCTCCCCGCACTTAGCGCAGGGTTTTAGCTTGATGTTTGTCGCCGCTGGAGCTTTGGCACGCTGGCGCCGACCGTTCTCACTGTTCCATTCAGGCTCGGGGATCGTGGCCAAATCCCAGTCGGGTGAGTATTTCACTGTAAGACTCCTTATTCATCCATTGCCATAGGGAAGATGTTGATCTCGGTCGCGCAAGCTGGACGCGGAGTCGATCACGCTCTCACATTTCTCGCACCAGTAAGCGGTACTCAGGGGTATTTGCGCCATCTATGCAAGCCTTCAGTCTTCTTCTGCAAGGGATGGTGCACTCAGTTCGTGATGTGATTTCATTCTTCGCCGGAGAGGTTGAGGGTGCCGTCCTTTTCGGCGAAGAGGACGTTGTAGTCCTGGCGGGAGTTTGAAGGGCGGGTCGAGGTAGATGAGGTCTACGGACTGGTCGGGGATGTATTCGCGCAGGACCTGGAGGTTGTCGCCGTAGTAGAGCTTGTTCTTGTCAGTGGGCATCCGGTTTGAGGGTAGCATGTGCCGGGTCGTAAGTGAGGGTGTTAGGAGAGTGCGGTCGTCCTTCGGACGATGTCCCACACATCAGAATCGATGTGTGGGGCACCCAGCTCCATACCCATCCGGCGGTGAGGGATATTCCCCAACCTTCGCGCGGTCAGGCGCGCTCAGGATGGGGCACCCGGCTTATGACTACTCCTGCTTCTTTTCGGTGGGGGCTTTTTCGGGGGTGGTGAGGGGTTTGGTGATGTCGTCGAGGTAGGCGGGGGTTCCTTCGACGCGGACGAGGGAGGGGTAGCGCTCGCCGTCGTGGTAGTCGATGTCGGCGAGGGTGACGAAGGTGTCGGACTGCAGGATGAGGTGGATGGGTTCGGTTTTGCCCTTGGCGTTCTTGATGGCGGCCTTCAGGGCGTCGGCGGAGAAGATGCTGCCGTTGACGGCGATGATCTTCTGGCCGGGGGCGAGCTTGGCTTTGTCGGCGGGGCCTCCCCAGCGGACGTCGGAGATGACGCCTTCGGCGCTGACGCGCAGGCCGAGGGAGTACCAGACGTTGAGGCCTCCGCGGCGTGGGCCGCCGGCCATAGCGATGGTGCGCTCGGAGGCGCTGGGCTTGTCGGTGTAGACGAGCTTGTAGCCGCCGCGCTCGATGCCGGCGAGGTCGGCGTGGGGGTTGATGTTGTCGACGCGTTCGTGGATGAAGGTGGCCCAGTCGTATTTGACGACCTGGTTGAGGTCGGCGATGAGCTCGTCGCGGTTGTAGGTGACGATGAGCGGGCCGGTGTTGCCGCCCTTGGCGAGGAAGATGTGCAGGAAGTCGGTGAGGGACTTCTTGTTGTCGGTCAGCTTACGGATGAGGGTGTCGGCGTCGAGCCAGAAGAGTTCGCCCTCCTGGTAGTAGTCCTGACCGCGCTTCCAGTTGGACCAGGCGGGGTTGCCGCCGCGGAGGATGCTGGCGGCGATGGCGGTGTCTTCGGTGCTGCGCCACTCGCGGCCGGGCTTGTAGTCGAGGTTGGCGGCGGACATGGCGAGGAGGTCGCGGTACTGGGCCTGCGACTTGAGGCCGGAGCGGGCGGCGAGGACGTTGCCGAGGTACTGGGTCATGCCTTCGTAGACCCAGAGGAGCGAGCCCTGCTGCATGGTGGCGAAGTCGGTCTGGTAGAGGTTGTAGGGGCGGCGGTACTTGCCGTTCCAGGAGTGGGTGAACTCGTGGGAGAGGAGATCGGCTTCGGCGAGCTGGTGGGCGTCGTCGGAGAAGCCTTTTTCGCCTACGCCGTTGTCGGAGGACTGGCCGTGCTCGAGGCCTTCGCCGCCGGCGACGTCGGAGAGGGTGAGGAGGAAGTGGTAGACGTTGTAGTGGCGCGAGTCGTAGGCGGCGCCGGTCTCGCGGACGAGGTTGGAGAGCTCGGCGAGGAGAGCGGGCCGGAGGTTCGGAGTCTTCGGGGGCGTCGGAGACTACGTCGATGAAGTGCTTGGGCGTGACCTCGGGGGCGAGGGCGAACTCGTGGAAGTATTGGCCGGTGATGACGGGGGAGTCTTCGAGCTGCTCGACGGTGGTGGCGGCGTAAGTGAGTGGTGCCGCCCTTAGGATGCTGCGGGTCGTAGCCGTCGGTGGGAGTGAGGGCGGTGCCGATGCCCCAGCCGGCGGGGACGGTGACGGATGGGCTGGACGGGAATGTCCTTGACGGGCGTGTTGGCTGGGTAGAGGAGGAGCTTCTCCCACTCGAGGACGGCCAGCTTCTGGCGTGAGGCGGCCGGTGACGATGCAGTCGAGGTGAGCGTGGAGGGTGGTGACGCCGGCGGGGATGGTGACGTGGAACTGGTAGAGGTCGGTGTCGTCGCGGCGCCAGGGGAGGGTCTTGCCGTTGGCGGTGAAGACGACGCCGGTGATGTCGTCGACGGGGCCGGTGGGGCGGTGGTTGCCGGGGATCCACTTGGGGGTGGTGAGGGAGACGGGGCCGGGTTTGACGGGGAGGTCGATCTCGGCGTGGTAGAGCTTGCGCGGCGCGTCGGAGAGGTCGGCGGTGATCTGGATGGGGGCTTTTTGAGCGAAGGCGGCGGTGGTGAAGAGGAGGGTCAGAGGCAGGACAGACTTGCGGATGAACATGTTTGGGTGGTCCTTTAGGTTTGCTGGGTTTCTATGAGACGGATGAGCGGGGGGTGGGGACGCAACGGAATTTGGATTCGGCGCTGCGTCCGGATGAGGTCAAGAGTCGAGTGCGGATTCGATGGCGGCGATGACGAGTGGGTCGTCGGGGGTGACTTCGGGGGAGAAGCGGGCGACGACGTTGCCGTTGCGGTCGATGAGGAACTTTTCGAAGTTCCAGAGGATGCCGGGCTCGGGGTTGGTGGTCGCGCCGTTGTGCTTGCTGTGGAGGAAGCCGTTGAGGCGCTCGCGGAAGGTTTCGCGGGTGGGGCCGATGGGCTTGGGCTGGGCAGCGATGAGGGTCTGGTAGAGCGGATGGGTGTCGGGGCCGGTGACGGGAATCTTGGAGAACAAGGGGAAGTCGACGTTGAAGGTGCCCTGGCAGAAGGCTTGAGGATCTCCTGATTGGTGCCGGGCTCCTGCGCGCCGAAGTCGTTGGCGGGGAAGCCACAGACGACGAGGCCGGAGCCCTTGAAGCGGGAGTAGAGCTTTTCGAGGGCGTCGTACTGCGGGGTGAGGCCGCACTGGGAGGCGACGTTGACGATGAGGAGGACTTTGCCGCGGTAGTCGCCAAGGGAGGTGCCTGTGCCGGTGATGCGGTGGACGGGGATGTCGTAGAGGTTAGACATAGTGATTTCCAGTGTATCGCTACGGATTGTAGTGAATATCCCGTGGTACTTGTAAACCGGGCGTAAAGGGTGCGGATTGATGGAGTTCGGCTGACGGAAGAAGTAGTATCAAAAGAAATATGTCAATTGTTGATCGTCTGTTTGGGAAGCCGCTAGCTACGAGTGAAGAGCGGGCCGAGCACATTGGCGTGGCCGCTGGAATTCCGATATTTGGGCTGGATGGGTTGACGAGTGCAGCGTACGGACCCGAGGCGGCGATGACGCTGCTGATTCCGCTGGGGATAGCCGGAGTTGAGTATGGGTGGCGGATCATCTCGGCGATTCTGATGCTGCTGACGATTGTTTACTTCAGCTACCGACAGACGATTGAGGCGTATCCGAGCGGCGGCGGGAGCTATACGGTGGCGACGGAGAACCTGGGCGAGAAGTCGGGGCTGCTGGCTGCTGCTGCGCTGATGATCGACTACATTCTGACGGCGGCGGTGGGAATCTCGGCAGGTGTGACGGCGCTGACCTCGGCTGTTCCAAGTTTGCAGCGGCATACGTTGCTGATTTGCCTGGTGATTCTTACGATTCTGGCAATTGTGAATCTGCGGGGCGTGAAGGATACGGGGACGGCGTTTATTCTGCCGACGTTTCTGTTTGTGGGGACGCTGCTGGCACTGATTGGGGTTGGCATGTGGAAGACGGTGCATGCGGGCGGGCATCCGATGCCGGTGGCTCCGATGCCTCCTGCGCTGCCGGCGACGGTGGGGACGCTTGGGATATGGATGCTGATGAAGGCATTTGCGAGCGGCTGCGCGGCGATGACGGGTGTTGAGGCAGTGTCGAACGGCGTGATGGCGTTCGGCGAGCCACGGGCGAAGCGAGCGCAGCGGACCCTGACGATCATTATCGGGATTTTGATGGTGCTGCTGTTCGGGATCGCGTATCTGGCGAAATCGTACCGGGTGATGCCGATGGAGCCGGAGGGCGTAGGCTATCAGAGCCTGCTGAGCTTGTTGGTGACGGCGGTATTTGGGCGCGGGTGGTTCTATTACACGACGATGGGCAGCGTGCTGCTGGCGCTGGCGTTGAGCGCGAATACGGCGTTTGCGGATTTTCCGCGGCTGACGCGCGCGATTGCGATGCATGATTACCTGCCGCACGTGTTTATCCTGCGCGGGCGACGGCTGCTGTTACTCGCATGGGATCTATGCGCTGACTGGATTTACGGCGGTGATCCTGATTCTGTTCGACGGCGTGACGGATCAGCTGATTCCGCTGTATGCGATCGGCGCGTTTATGGCGTTTACGCTTTCGCAGGCGGGGATGGTGGTGCACTGGAAGAAGATGGAGAAGCATCCCGGGCGCGGTTCGCTTGTTTGTGAACGGCTTTGGCGCGGTGGCGACGGGCCTCACGCTGGTGGTGGTGCTGGTGGCGAAGTTCGTCGCGGGCGCGTGGGTGACGGCGCTGCTGGTGCCGGTGCTGATCGGCCTCATGATGGGCGTGAAGCGGCACTACTCGCGGGTGAAGCGGGAGATGAAGGACATGACTCCGCTGAACCTGGTAAATCTGGAGCAGCCGATCGTTGTGATTCCGATGGCGCGCTGGGACCGGATTACGGAGAAGGCGATGCGGTTCGGGCTGCTGATGTCGAAGGAGATCAAGGTGGTGCATGTGCACTCCGATGACGAAGGAGGAGAGTCTGGATGGGGTGTGGGACGACAAGATCCTGCAGCCGATCAAGAAGGAGGGGCTGCAGGAGCCGGAGCTGGTGGTGATTCATTCGTCGTATCGGTTCATCATCAATCCGCTGATGGATTACATTCTCGAGCTGGAAAAGGAGAATCCGGGGCGCAAGGTGGCGGTGCTGCTGCCGGAGCTGGTGGTACGGCACTGGTGGGAGAATGCGCTGCATAATCAGCGGGTGCAGTTGCTGAAGTTGCTGCTGCTGTTGAAGGGGAATCAGCGGATTGTGGTGGTTAATATTCCCTGGTATCTGTGAGGACGGGTTGCTAGATACACCTTTGTTGGCACATGTTGAACGCTCTGGTTTTGGGCCTGTTTCTTCGCTGATCCATTTGTTTATTGGCGGCTCTGAGTTGCATGGAGCAAAGGTTGGAGCGACGGACGACCTGGATATCTATGGGGTCTCTATCGCTGCGCCAGAGGACGTGCTTGGCCTGAATCCGCTTAAGCATTTTGTCTGGTCGACAGCCAGCGATGATCGACGTAATGGACCAGATGATGTCGATCTGACGCTGTATTCGCTCGGGAAGTGGGCTGCGATGGCTTCGCGTGGCAATGCGACAGCGCTGCACTTTCTGTTTGCAGATGCTACTGCGGTGAGTTCTCCGACGTGGGCTTTAGTACAGCGAGAGGCGCTGCATTTTCTTTCGAAGAGATCGGCGGAGCAGTTTCTCGGATTTGCGGATAATCAGTTGCGTCGAATTACTGGCGAAAAGGGTAAAGGGGCCAAGGGAACTCGTCCAGAGTATGAGTGTGCTTTCGGATACGACACGAAAGCTGCGATGCACTGTCTGCGGCTTTATTTTGAATGCATTGAGTTGATGAGGGAAGGCCGAATCAGTTTGCCGCGGCCTGAGAAAGAACTTCTGATTGAGGTTCGATCCGGAGCTTGGACGCTGGAGAGATTTCTTCGTGAAGCTCAAGCGCTTCGGCTTGAAGCGGAAAGCGCGGCGGTATCCTCACCTTTGCCGGATGAGGTTTCCAGAGAGGCAATTTCAGCAGTGATTGCGAAGGCGCATCTTTCTTTCTGGAAGGAAATGGGATGATCCCGCGATAAGAAGGCATACCCCAGGGGCTGAAGCCCCTTTTCTTTGCGGGTATTGAGAGACCCAAGGCTGAAGCCTTGGGGTACCTAGAAGCAAATGCGGGGAAAGGCTTCTGTCGTTATGTCGAAGTAAGCGTTACGTGTTTGTTGTAGGTGGGGGAGAGGTCGCGTAGGTGGGCTACGGCTGCCGGGACGAGTCGGATGGCCTCGTCCACTTCTTCTTCGGTGGTGAGCTTGGAGAGGGAGAAGCGGATGCTGGCGCGGGCGCGGGCGGCGCTTAGGCCCATCGCGGTGAGGACGTGGGAGGGTTCGGTGGCGCCGGACTGGCAGGCGCTGCCTCCGCTGACGGAGAGGCCCTTGAGATCGAGGGCGATGACCAGGGCTTCGGCTTCGACGTGGTCGAAGTAGATATTGGTGGTGTTGGCTACGCGCGGGGCTCCGGCTCCGTTGACGCCGGCTTCTTCGACCTGAGCGAGGATGCCTTGTTCGAGGCGGTCGCGGAGGGTGGCTAGTTTTGCGGGGCCTTCGGTTTGCAGCCATGATTGGGCGATCTCGGCGGCCTTGCCGAGGCCTACGATGCCGGCTACGTTTTCGGTTCCGGCGCGGCGCTGGCGCTCGTGGGAGCCGCCGTGCATCATCGGGTTGAGACGGACGTTGCGACGCACGAAGAGGATGCCGATGCCTTTGGGGGCGTGCATCTTGTGGCCGGAGATGGTGAGGAGATCCACGTCCTTGAGGGGGCCGTGGGGGCTGAGGTCGAGTGGGAGCTTGCCCGCGGCCTGGACGGCATCTGTGTGAAAGAGTGCTCCGGCGGCGTGGGCGATGGCGGCGAGCGCGCCGATGGGCTGGACGACGCCGGTCTCGTTGTTTGCGAACATGATGCTGACGAGCTTGGTGTTGGGGCGGATGGCGGCGATGAGCTCGGCGGGTTCGATGAGGCCTTGCGGGGTGCAGGTCAGGAAGGTGACGTCAATGTTGCGGTGCTCGAGCGACTCGGCGGCGTGGAGGATGGCGTGGTGCTCGATGTTAGTGGTGATGACGTGAGTGCGCTCTTTGGTGGGGGAGAGCTCGGAGGTGATGGTGCCGAAGAGGGCGAGGTTGTCGCTCTCGGTGCCGCCGGAGGTGAAGACGATCTCGGAGGGGCGGCAGTGGAGGAGGCGGGCGATGGAGTCGCGGGCGTGGTCGACAGCGGCGCGGGCGTGCTGGCCGTGCTGGTGGATGGAGCTGGCGTTGCCGAAGTGCTCGATCCAGAATGGGCGCATGGCCTCGAAGACCTCTGGGAGCAGAGGTGTGGTCGCGTTCGCGTCCATGTAGATGCGGTTCATAGATCTATTTTACCTATGGGATCAGCTCCGAGGCCGCTATTTCGGCCATGGAATCGGATGTGGGTGGTGGTGAGGAGGTCGGAGGAGGGGAGTAGGAAGCGAGCGAGGCGAGGAGGGCAAGGAGGCCGAGATTGAGCAATTGGGCTCCGGAGAAGAGAAATACGAGCCCGGGAAGCAGCCATGTGACGCCGGTGAGGAGCGCGAGATTGGCAGAGAAGAGAGGAATGAAGAGCAGGAGGAGAGTGCGTTGAATGATGTGGGCGGCGCGGGGCTTTCGATTGTCGAGGTATTTGCCGAGGAGGAAGAGGCAAAGCATGAGGAGGGTGAGACCTTGTCCTCCCATCTTGCTGGTGAAACGAGATGCCCAAAGATCGAAGATTCCGACCAGTGAGCCGAAGATATTGAGAAACACGATGGCGACGCAGGAGGAGAGGATCGAAAGGACTCTGATGGATGAGAGGTGCGGATGGAGTGTCTGCGGCGAGAGAAAGCTGAGGAGAAGTGCGACGGCGGCGCTCATGAGGAGGAAGACGTACAGATGCATCATGGGCAGATAATTGGTTGCAATCCCGCTGGGCCAGCCAGCATGGTGGTTCAAGAGCTGGTAACCGGGGCGAGTTTCGTTATCGTGCGATGCACTGGCCAATACAGCAGGGGACTGGGCGACGCCGAAGTATTTTGGGGAAGGCATCTTACTGTTATCTCCACAACCGGTTTGCGCCGTGGGCAGGACGAGGGTGAAGAAGATGAGGAGAGCAGTGGCTCGAAGGACGGAGCGGGGACGGACACGCATGGGCAGGGAGTATAACCAGGAGACGAAACGCATCCAGAGAAGGGCGAACCGGTCTGGTATAACCAGCGTGTTGAGTTCCCGTTCAACCTGACGTTGAAAGGGACGCATGCAGTAGCTGGTGAGGGACTGAATATAGAAGACAGCTGCGGCGACGGAGAGAAATGTTACCGGCATGAAGATCACGGATCCGAATTTGGTGATCCGGGCCATCAATGTGATGAGTGTGATGGTGACAAGCCAGAAGAGGATCTCGGTGAGGGCTCCGGGGAAGGCGCGGTAAGGGCCTTCGCGGGGGCCGAACATCAGGCGGTCGAGGGCTGGGGTTTTGTCGGGGCGGAAGCGCTGATTGAGCGTGTAGACGATGAGGCGGATGAGCCGACGCTTCTCTCGCAGAATGGAGAGATACATGTGGCTAAGGGTAATGAGGATGGGAAAGCTGAGGATAACGGAGCGCAGGTCGAGGGTGATGTCGGTGCCGAGGACGGAGAAGTGAACGGTGAGGAGATGGGTGTACTGCGCTTTGAGCTTCGCCACAAGTGCATCGAGGTCGGCGGCGGATTCACCCGGCTTTGGAGGGGCGATGTAGGAGTCCCAGGCGGGTGTGTAGAAGTATAGGGCGAGAGGGTCGAGGAAATAAGAGGTTTCCTTGCGATCTTTGGCGATGTTGTTGATCTTCTGAATGGTGTCGTCGACGTCGCCGCTGCTGTTGCGGAGGGTTCCGCTGGCAAAGAGGATGGTGACGATGATGAGGACGGCCAGCCGGATGAGGGCGAAAGTGTTGATTTGCTTTTCGAGGCGGGCGTCTTCCCGGCGCAGGAGTTCAATGTCTCCGGTGGAAAGGTGAGTGCGAGTTGGGTCTGCTGAAGCCGTCACGATCGTGGATCGTCAAGAGAGAATAGGGCGAACATACTGCATTTGGCGGTCGGCGTCCAGACACGCTGGGGGCGGGGAGGGAGTCAGTGTCGTTTATCGGCGTTGGTTTAATTGACTCTTGCTTGTGACGAATGACGTGCCGCGCAGTGAGGACGGTCTGTTACGCTGGGCGTGTTGTGCCGTCTTACGACGTGAAGGGGAGAGAGATGATGACGAAACGAATAGTTGCGGCGATGGCGTTGGCGGTTTGTTGTGCGATGGGCGCGAAGGCACAGATGGGGGCGTCGGCTCCGAAGGTTCCTGCGGGGTCGATGGTGGAGCCTTCGAAGTCGCTCGATGCGCTGCTAAGTATGTATGAGAGCGAGATGATGGGTTTGGTGAATGCCATGCCGGCGGACAAGTATGACTTCGCGCCTAGCCAAGCGATCTTCAAGCCGGAACAAGTGACGAAGTATGACGGAGTGCGAACGTTCGGGCAGATGGTCGGGCATGTGGCGCAGGCGAACTACTACTTCTACGGCTCGTTGGGCGGGGGAAAGCCTGATGTGGATGTGAAGGCGATTGGCAGTATGACATCGAAGGAAGATCTGGTGAAGGCGCTGGCAGCTTCGTTTGCGTATGCCCACAAACAGATTGCTTCAATGACGGCGGCAAATGCGTTTGCCTCGGTTAAGGATGACCAGACCAAGGCGAGCATGGTGGCCTTTGGCATTGCGCACGGGTTCGACCATTATGGGCAGTTGGCGGAGTATCTGCGGATGAATGGGATTGTGCCTCCGGCTAGCGCAAAGTAGGAGTGGGTGGTCATGAAGGAGAGCAGCCTTTGCGGCTGCTCTTTCTTTTTGTGCGAAGTCCCCCAAAAAGTGGTGGCGCTTCGAGATTCTCCCCCTTCGACTGTGCAGGGGCAGGATGACGAACAACAACAGCAGATCCCCTTCGGGGATGACAAGCAAGAGATGCAGGTGGGAGAGCAGTAGCTAGCGGAAGAGGTCGTCGTACGAAGAGGGCTCTTCGTCGGATGGGGTTCCGCGAAGGACGTAGGTGATGCCGATGCCTGCAGTGTCGGTGTGGCGGCGGAGGCTGCGGCTGTAGTAGCCGGAGAGGGTGGTGTGGGAGTCGATGGCCAGGTCGAGGGAATTGGTGAAGCCGTTGTCTTCGGTGACGTTGTAGCCGACGACGATGGTTGGGCGGTTAGCTCGGAAGGCGCTGTAGATCTTCTGGTCGCCAATGGGGAGCTGCTCGTAGACGTCGGCCTCAAAGGTGGCTCGGCGGTGAAGCTCGACGGCCGTGCCTAGTTGGAAGTGGGCGAGAGGACCGAGGGAGGTGTAGATCTTATTGACCTGACGGTTGACGAGAGTGCTGGAGTCGCCGGCGCCGATTTCGAGAGTGGGGGTGAAGCGGCCGAAGCTGCGTTCGAGGTGATTGTTGAGGTCGAAGGTCATGCGGCCGGTGGTGAGGCCGTAGGTCTCGTCGCCCGTGGGAACAGTGAAGGCGAAGGTGGACTGGTAGAGATAGGGGCCGGGGGTGAACTGGGCGTGGAGCTCGAAGATAGCATCGCTGAGCTCAGTACGGAGGGGGACGAGGTGTGCATCAGGCTTGGGATGGGCGGAGAGACTTTCGGCGAGGCGGAACATGTAGACAGGGATGTCCGCGTCGACGGAAAAGGTGTCATTGATGGTGTAGCCGAAGGCGGGCGTAAAGAGGGTGGCCCAACCGGTAGTTGACGTGTGGAAGCCAGCAAAGGTGATGCCTGCGTTCCAGTGGGAGAGTTGGGAGGCGCCGGGGACGCGAGGATTTTGAGTGGCGTTGGGTGGCGGCTGTATTGAGGAGGAGGTTAGGGGCGCTGCTCCGAGAGGGACCTGCGGGTCGGAGTCCTCGGTCGCATGAAGTTGTTGAGCGACGGCGAAAGGGGCCGCGAAGAGAAGAAACAGGCCGAGATATGCCCGACGTTGGAGTTGAAAGACCAAACGTTCTAGTCCTGGGATTGCTGGGATTAACTTTGCTAAGAGGATGGCATCTTTCGCGGCCAGTTGCAAAAGTTTCTTGCGTGGCCCGCTGAGGAGATGCCTAACGCTCGGAGATGGGGACGTAGGGAGCGGGGTAGGAGGGCCCGACGTATTCGGCGCGCGGACGGATGAGGCGGTTGTCGTCGTGCTGCTCGATGACGTGGGCAGCCCAGCCGGAGATGCGGCTGACAGCGAAGATGGGAGTGAAGAGATCGATGTCGATGCCGAGGGTCGTGTAGGTGGATGCAGAGTAGAAGTCGACGTTGGCGTTGAGCTTCTTTTCCTGTTTGACGAAGAGCTCGATCTTGCGCGACATATCGAACCATTTCGTGCTGCCGGCGGCGCGGCCGAGTTCTTCGGACATGCGGCGGAGGTGCGTCGCTCGTGGGTCTTCGGTGTGGTAGACGCGGTGGCCGAAGCCGGAGATTTTTTTCTTCTCGGCAAACATCTGGCGTACGTATTCGACTGGGTCGGCGCCGGCTTTGTCGATGGCGTAGAGGAGGCGCATGGTGGCCTCGTTGGCTCCGCCGTGGAGTGGGCCTTTGAGGGCTCCGATGGCTCCCGTGATGGCGGAGTGGATGTCGGCCAGGGTGGCGGCGATGACACGCGCGGCGAAGGTGCTGGCGTTGAGCTCGTGGTCGGCGTGGAGGATGAGCGCGATGTCGAAGGCCCGGGTGGCGGTCTCGGATGGCTTTTCGCCGTTGAGCATCCAGAGGAAGTTGGCGGCGTGGGAGAGGGTGGGATCAGCTTCGACGACGGGCTTGCTTTTGCGGATGCGGTCGAAGATGGCGACGATCATGGCGATCTGTGCCGTGAGCCGGTAGGACTTGCGGACGTTGGCATCGTGCCCGCAGTCGGCCTCGTCGGCGTCGTAGATGCTGAGGAGGGAGACCGCGGTGCGAAGGACCTGCATGGGCGTCGCGTTGGTAGGGACGCTGCGGAGGAGGTCGATGATCTTGGGATCGAGCTTGCGGGCTGCGGCGAGATGTGCGGAGAACTCTGCGAGTTCCGATGCGTTGGGGAGTTTGCCGAACCAGAGGAGGTAGGTGGTCTCCTCGAAGGTGGAGCGCTGGGCCAGTTCGTGAATGTCGATGCCGCGATAGGAGAGGACGCCGGCGTCGCCGTCGATCCAGCAGATTGAGGAGCTGGTGGCGACGATGCCTTCCAAGCCTTTAGGTGCGGCAACAGTGGACATAATGAACTTCTCCCGGCAGAACTAAGTACATTTGGTTATAGCGCAGCGATGAAACGGTTGTCACGGCTGAGTGGGCGAATATCGGAGACTGTGTGCGACGAAGGTGGTATGCGCTTGTTATGCAGGGCGATCGGGGCGGTAGGGTTCGAGGTTGATGGAGGGTTGTTCGCCGGAGAGAAGCTGTGCCATGACGTGCGCGGTGGCCGGTGCGAGCAGGATTCCGTTGCGGTAGTGGCCGGTTGCTATGAAGTGATTTTTCCGGCCGGAGACGGCGCCGAGTAAGGGAAGGCCATCGGGCGTTGCGGGGCGGAGACCGGCCCAGGCTTCCAGTTGCGGAGCATGGGCGAGGGGGGGCAGGAGATCTGCGGCCAGGCTGTGGAGGCGGGCGATGTCGGCAGGGTGAACGGTCTTGTCGAAGCCTGCGTCTTCGATGGTCGCTCCTATGATGGCTCGGCCTGCGTGTGGGCCGGTGGTGCGCGGGACAATGTAGATCTCGGATGTGCGAACTGCAAGGTTCAGTGGAAGTGAAGGAGTGAGGGTGACGGCGAGCATCTGGCCCTTGCGGGGGGTGATGGGGAGAGCTGTTGGGGAGATGGATGCGGAGGACCAGGCTCCTGTGCAGTCAACGAATTGACCGGTGTGAATTGCGTAGGCGGGGGTGTGGACTTCTACTGTGTCACTGAGGGATCGGACGAGACGGACGGGAGTGTGGGGGCGGAGGTCGATGGAGGTGGCGGCGACGGCGGCGAGGAGCGCTGCGGCTATTTGGTGGGGGTCGAGGCTGTGCTCGTCGAGGAGTATGAAGCTTTGGTTTCGTGGGTTGAGCTGCGGCAGCAGGTGGGCGAGGTCTTCCGGAGTGAGGAGATTGGTCGGGGCGTTGGGCGCTACGGTTTGCAGGGTAATGCTGGTGTGGAAGGGGACATGGTGGCCCGAGAGAGATTGGAGGCGGTCGAGGAAGGCCGGGTAGAGAGAGCGGCTCAGGTTGGATAGAGGGCTGAGTTGTGGGGGGTTGTGGGGATCGCGGGCGGCGAGCATGCCGGCGGCGGCGGCGGATGCCTCGGAGAGGGGAGCGCTGCGGTCGAGGACGGTGACGCGGGCTCCGCGGTGATGGAGTTCGAGGGCGAGGGAGAGGCCGATGATGCCGGCTCCGGCGATGCAGATGTCGGGGCGTTGCATTAGATAAGTCTAGATGGCAGGCGAGAGGTTATAGTTTGGGTGTGCAGGTTTGCGTTGGCCGGCGGACGATAGCGATAGTGATAACCGCCACAGTAATACGTCCAACGGTAGAAGAGGCGTTGAAAATTCAGGAGGCGGAATGAGTGAAGAATACGTAGAAGAACGGTCGATACCAGGAGCGTTGCTTGCTGTTATTGTGATTGCGTTGCTGACAGGGTTGGGTGGGCTGGTGTGGTGCTACGGTCTGCAGAACCATCTAAGGGTGGCGGAACAGAGGCTGACGGCAGCGGACCAGAAGAATGCGGACCTGGCGCAGAAGCTTGAAGCAACCAATGCGCGGTTGCGGGCGACGAGCGAGACTCTGGGACAGAGTGTGGGTATCACGCAGAAGCAGATGGAGGCGCGGACGCAGAGTCTGATCGCGGCGCAGGCGGCTCAGAGGGCTGAGGCGGCGAAGCTGGCGGAGGCACAGGCGGCGACGAGTAAGCAGATTGGCGCGGTGTCGACCGACGTGGCCAGCGTAAAGACGGATGTTGGCGGCGTGAAGACAGATGTTGCCACGACCAAAAGCGATCTGGAGGCGACGAAGACTCAGCTGAACCGGGTGATGGGTGATGCGGGTGTGATGAGCGGCCTGATCGCGACGAACTCGAAGGAACTGGAGATGCTGAAGCATAAGGGCGACCGGAATTACTACGAGTTCACGCTGCAGAAGGGCGCGAAGCCGACGATCTTGTCGACGGTCAAGCTGCAGTTGAAGAAGGCGGATGAGAAGCACTCGAAGTACACGATGAATGTGAGCGCGGACGATCGCAACATTGAAAAGAAGGACAAGGGACTGGATGAGCCGGTGCAGTTCTACACGGGCAAGGATCCGATGCTGTATGAACTGGTGGTGAATGTGATTGAGAAGAACAAGGTGTCAGGGTATCTGTCGACGCCGAAGAATGCGCCGAAGCCAGCGGTGACGCAATAACGGTGTAGAAGCTGTAGACGCAGAACGGGGGACGCTCATTGCGTCCCCCGTTCTGCTTTGCCTTGGTTGAAATTACTTCTTCTTTGCTGCCTTCTTTGCGGGGCCTTCTTTGCTGGTGCTTTTTTGGCTGCCTTCTTCGTTGCCATTTTTGCCTATTCTCCCTAGTGATTAGACATCGACACTGCAACACGCTTCATTGCAGCTAACGAAGGTATAGATTTACGAAAATTCACTGTCAAGAAAAATCGAATGTGTTTTGAAATTTTTTTTAGGTCGTTGTGTTTGCGATGAAGACAAACGAGAGACAAATTTCGAAGCGCAAGATGCATGACGCCGATGTGTGAGCGCGTGAGAGAGGCTGTGAGTCGTATACTGGCGCGTTCTGTTTCGCGATTTTTTGATTGCAGTGTGATGAGGTGAAGGTGATGAAGGATGTAGTGATTGTGTCTGCAGTGCGGACTCCCGTGGGGAAGTTTCAAGGTGCGTTGAGCGAGATGTCGGCGGTGCAGTTGGGTGCTGTTGCAGTGCGCGAAGCCGTGCGTAGAGCGGGGATTGATGCGGCGAGCGTTGATGAGTGCGTGATGGGATGCGTGCTGCCGGCGGGGTTGGGGCAGAATCCTGCGCGACAGGCGGCGTTGCAGGGTGGGCTTGCGGATACGGTGTCGGCGTTGACGATCAACATGGTCTGCGGCTCGGGACTGAGGGCGGTGGCGCTGGCGGCGCAGAGCGTGATGGCGGGTGATGCGGAGATTGTTGTCGCAGGTGGGATGGAGTCGATGTCGAATGCGCCTTATCTTCTGCCGCAGGGGCGGAAGGGGTTTCGGATGGGCGACTCGGTGGTGGTGGACTCGATGGTGAAGGATGGGTTGTTGTGCGCGTGTGAGGGCTGGCACATGGGGATGACAGGGGAGTTGGTGGCGGAGAAGCATTCGATTACGCGGGAGATGCAGGATGCTTATGCGCTGGAGTCGCATCGACGAGCGAGTGCGGCTTGGAGGGAAGGGCGGTTTGATGCCGAGGTGATTCCCGTTTCGGTACCGGGGAAGAAGGGTGCGGTGACGGTGGTAACGAAAGATGAGAGTGTGCGGGAGGATGCTTCGCTCGAAGCGCTTGCTGCGTTGAAGCCGGCGTTCAAGAAGGATGGGACGGTGACGGCGGGGAATGCTCCGGGGGTGAATGACGCGGCGGCCGCGGTGGTGGTGATGTCGGCTGCTAAGGCTCAGGAATTAGGGTTGAAGGCGATGGTGACGATTAAGGCTCAGGCTACGAGTGGAGTGGCGCCGAAGTGGGTGATGCTGGCTCCGGTGATTGGAGTGCAACGGGTTTTGAAGAAGGCTGGATGGGATCGGGATGAGGTGGATTTGTATGAGTTGAATGAGGCCTTCAGCGTGCAGGCTATGGGTGTGATGAAGGAATTGGGGCTGGATGCTTCTCGGGTGAATGTGAATGGTGGGGCCGTGGCGATTGGGCATCCGATTGGGGCTAGTGGGGCGAGAGTGCTGGTGACGCTGATTCACGAGATGATGCGGCGGGATGTGAAGAAGGGTGTGGCGGCGCTTTGTCTGGGTGGGGGAAATTCGGTGGCTTTGGCTGTGGAACGGTAGTTGAATTGATCGCTACACAACTAATTGCGTAGAAACATCATTGTGCCCGCCACGACGTCCTGAAGAAAATGAGCGATCATAACGCTTCGCAGATTGCCTCGCCGTAAGGCTACGACGCTATAGGTTGCGCCTAGACAGGCTGTCTGTAGAACGCCTGCGGAGCCTTGATAGAAGTGAAGACAACCGAAGAGCAAGGAACAGACTGCGATGGCTATTGGAGCTGCTCCAAACCAGTTGGTCAGTTGTTGTTGCAGATAACCACGGAAGACGAATTCTTCGCCGATTCCTGCCGCCATGCTGACCACTACCCACAGCCCGAGTTCTGCGAGTGAGTTTGGCGCCATTGCGCGCAGGGTGCTGCTTCGATGCGTTAGATGCAGCGGAGTGAATCGGAGCACGAAGCTTAACAAGGACACCAAGATAAGTGCTCCGATAAAGGTCGCGATTCCGATTGCAATGTCCCGGGTAATGGGTTGTCGTTTGGGGGAACCTAGTACGGAGTGGATGAACCGCCGTCGGTGATAGAGTCCTGCGATCGTCGATCCGGCCAAGAGGGATTGGACAACGATACTGGATAAATACCTGACAAAATGCGGCATATCGCTTGCGGGAAGGCTGAAACGCATGGCGCTGTAGCTAGCCCAAAGGATCAGGATCATTAAGAGAAATATCGTGTGGAGCGCAGGCGCAATTGGCTGGGGCCGGACGCTAGTCTCAGCTTGGTATGGTGCTACAGCTGTATCGGGCATGAGGGTATCTTACTTTGCGACTACGCTGATGAGTAAACAAGAATCGATGTCTAGCATTCAATGATGTTGAGGGCTAGGCCGGCGAGCGAAGTTTCTTTGTAGCGGGATTGCATGTCGAGGCCGGTTTGGTACATGGTGGCGATGATCTGGTCGAGGGAGAGTTTGTGGTCGCCGGTTTCGTGCATGGCCATGCGGGCGGCGTTGATGGCTTTGACTGCGCCCATGCCGTTGCGCTCGATGCAGGGGATCTGAACGAGGCCGCCGATGGGGTCGCAGGTCATGCCGAGGTTGTGCTCCATGGCGATCTCGGCGGCGTGTTCGATTTGCGCGTTCGTGCCGTTGAGGGCGGCGACGAGGCCTCCTGCAGCCATGCTGCAGGCTACGCCTACTTCGCCCTGGCAACCGACTTCGGCTCCGGAGATGCTTGCGTTTTCTTTGTAGAGGATGCCGATGGCGGCGGCGGTGAGGAAGTAGCGGATGAGGCCGGCTTCTTTTTCTTCAGGGGTGGCTTCGTTGGTGAAGCGCATGTAATAGTGGGCGATGGCGGGGATGACTCCGGCTGCTCCGTTGGTGGGGGCGGTCACCACTCTTCCTCCAGCCGCGTTCTCTTCGTTGACGGCCATGGCGTAGACGGTGACCCAGTCGAGTGGGGCTAGCGGGTCCTTGGAGCCTTCGGTCTCCAGGCGGCGAACGAGGCGTGGTGCTCGGCGGCGAACGTTGAGGCCTCCGGGGAGGATGCCTTCGGTGGCGATGCCTCGGGCGGTGCAGGATTGCATGGTTTGCCAGAGGGTGAGGATGCTGGCTTTGATCTGAGCTTCGGGGGTGAGGAGAGAAACCGCAGGTCCTTCGACTTCGCGCTGCGCGCTACGCTCAGGATGACACTCTTGAGGCGATAGGGGAGTTGGGCGGTTGATGGTGGGGTCGTTGAGGAGCGCTACTTCGTTGGCGAGAAGAAGGTCGGCGATGGTGAGGCTGTAGGTGTCGGCTGTGGCGAGGAGTTCGGCGGCGCTGCGGAATGGGTGAGGGACGTTGCGGGTGCTTGTGGCCTGAGTGTTCTGCTGGGCTTCGAACTCGGCTGCCGAGAGGATGAAGCCTCCGCCGATTGAGTAGAAGATGTCCTGTGTGATGAGAGCGCCAGCGTCGTCGAAGGCGGAGAAGCGCATGCCATTGGGGTGTGTGGTGACAGCTGGGTCGGGGTACATCTGGTTGCGGTGGAAGAGGAGATGGTCGGCTTCGATGAAGGGGATGGGCTGGCGATCGAGGAGGTTGAGTGTATGAGTAGTGCGGATGGTGGCGAGTTTGGTTTCGATGTGAGTGGGATCGACGGTGTCGGGAGCTTCGCCGGTGAGGCCGAGGAGGATAGCGCGGTCTGTACCGTGACCGTGGCCAGTGAGAGCGAGGGAGCCGTAGAGGTCGACGACGACTCGGTCTGTGCTGGAGAGGAGGCCGGAGGTGTCGAGTGAGCGAGCGAAGCGGAGGGCGGCGCGCATGGGGCCGACGGTGTGAGAACTGGAGGGGCCGATGCCGATCTTGAAGAGTTCGAAGAGGCTGGTGTTCACGTGCCTATTGTAGGCGGGGACGAGGAGACTTGCCGGGCTTGGCCGTAGTGCTGGACTTCTTGTTTGACTTCTTCTCCGACTGCTTCTTCTGGAGATTGTGGTAGGCGGTGCTGAGGGCTCCGGCGATGAGGGCTTCGTCGGCATGTTCGAGATGGATGAAGGTCATGCCCATGCGTCCCCAGCCACCTTGAACGCAAGAGAAGCACTGGGGCTGTTCGGTGATGAAGGCTTGTTGCTGCTCGGGAGTTAGCTTGAGAACGCCGTCGCCTTTCTCCTGCGCGGAGAGAGTGGCGAAGATGCGGTTGTTGAGGCGAAAGTCGGGATGACCCATGTGCGAGCTCTCGACAGCTCCTGGAAGCTCGAGGGCGAGACGGCGAAAGAGATCGATGCGTGTGGCCATCTTGCGGATGATTGTACGTCTATGGTGCGGCGCTCGCTATTGCGAATCAGTGAGATGCTATACTCGGCGGAATTCATACTGCCTCAAGGGTGGGATCAGGCTCAGGATGCTTTTCAAGGCTCGTAGTGCTGCTGTTTATGGGATTGACGCAAACATTATTGATGTAGAGGTTGATTTCTCAAGCATCAAGTTAGACAAGGAACAGTTCAGTACGGTGGGTTTGCCGGATGCGGCGGTGCGGGAGAGTCGCGATCGCGTAAGGTCGGCGATCAAGAACTCCGGGTTTGATATTCCTTCGACGCGGATCACGATCAATCTGGCTCCGGCGGATTTGAAGAAGGAAGGGTCAGGGTTCGATCTGCCGATTGCGATCGGGATATTGGGGGCGTATGGCGCATTGCTTATCAAGGACCTGAGCAATTTTTTGCTGGTGGGGGAGTTGGGGCTGGATGGGAGCTTGCGCGCTGTGCAGGGGATGCTGCCGATTGCAGTTGCGGCGAAGGCGAATGGGATTGCGAACCTGATCATTCCTGCAAGCAATGCTCGTGAGGCGGCGGTGGTGCAGGGAGTGAATGTCTATCCGGTCAAAAGCCTGCTGGAGGTTCGAGAGCTGTTGAACTCAGCGTCACTGGGTACTTTGTCGGCGCAGCCTTTGAAGGTGGAGACGACGAGCCTGCTGGATGAGATGCAGCACTTTCCGTTCGACTTCAAGGATGTGCGCGGACAGCATGTGGCGAAGCGGGCGCTGGAGGTGGCGGCTGCGGGTGGACATAACATTTTGATGATTGGGCCACCGGGTTCGGGCAAGACGATGCTGGCTAAGCGGCTGCCTTCGATTCTGGCTCCTCTGCGATTTGAGGAGGCGCTGGAGACGACGAAGATCCACTCGGTTGCCGGTGTGCTGGATGCGGAGCAGGGGTTGGTGGCACATAGGCCGTTCCGGTCACCACACCATACGATCTCGGATGCGGGGTTGATTGGCGGCGGAATGATTCCGCGACCGGGCGAGGTATCGCTGGCGCATAACGGGTTGCTGTTTCTGGATGAGCTGCCGGAGTTTCCGCGGAACGTGCTGGAGGTGCTGCGGCAGCCGCTGGAGGATGGCATGGTGACGATCTCTCGGGCGGCTATGAGTCTGAGCTTTCCGGCGAGATTCATGCTGGCGGCGGCGATGAATCCCTGCCCTTGCGGGTACTTCAATGACAAGTCGCGCGAGTGCATGTGTACGCCGCCGATGATTCAGCGATATGTGTCGAAGGTGAGCGGGCCACTGCTGGACAGGATCGATATCCATATTGAGGTTCCGGCGGTGCAGTATAAGGAGCTGCGGGGTGGGATGGCGGCGGAGGGGTCGGAACAGATACGGGCTCGGGTGCTGGCAGCGCGGGAACGGCAGCATGAGCGGTTCAGCGAGGGTGGGGATCGGACAAAGGGTTCGGCGAAGGCGGCTTCTCGGCGGGTGTTTGCGAACTCGCAGATGAGTACGCAGCAGATACGGACGTATTGCGAGCTGTCGTCGGATGCGGAACGGTTGCTGGAGCGGGCGATGCAGCAGCAGGGGTTGAGCGCGCGGGCGCATGACCGGATACTTAAGGTGGCCCGGACGATTGCTGATTTGGCTGGTGAGGAGATGATCGCGGTCCCGCATATTGCTGAGGCGATTCAGTATCGGACGCTGGATCGGAGTTATTGGGCCTGAAGTGATTGATTTGATAGGGTCAAAAAAATTCAATTTCTGGAATACCATTATTAACAGGTTCCCAAAATAAGTATTGACCTGAGGGCCTCGGACGAGCTATTTTTCTTAAGTGTCGAAGCTGCTCTGGTTGATGGATACTCCCAACGACAAGTAGGGGTGGTTGACACAAAGCGTCTGGCTTTCCGGACGTTCGTCTGTTCTTTCTGTTTCACGCCTGGGTGCTGACCCCTGAACGACATGGGAAAGACAGGTTTGTGCAGACGCGGCCGAGGTTGGCTGCGAGGGCGGTTCTTGTCTGCCAAATGGCAAATAAGAGATTGAATCTTGAAAGATTTACGGAAGTTTTGGAATCCGCAGGTTCTAGTTCTGCGTCTAATAGTTGGCATGCAGCGCTCGGAAGAGGCTGCTGAATAACAAAGTAATTTTGAGGCGAGTGAGCGCTACAAGACGCTTTTGCCTTGAAGACTGAAAAGGAGAAACTATGCGCTCAGATCTTATTTTTGGAGCCCTCACACACGTCACGAACCGGTATGAGCTGTGCCAGCTGGCGTCGAAGGCAACCCGTAAGCTGCACAAGCCGAATACTCGTTTGCAGGACACGACGAATGAAGTTCTCGACCGCTTTAAGGACACTGTTCCGATGGGCGAGTCGGAAGCTATCGTAGAGAAGGTACAAGTCCAGGAACGCCGCGCAGCTTAACGCGCGGCTTTTTCCCTCAACCACAACCCATCATCTGCAGTACAATCCATCCTCAGTACAATTTCTCCTTACATTGGCCTTCCGCACGACCCCCTCGTCAAGCAGATCCCGCCTCAGTTCCAAACAATCCCTCCTAAATACAAATTCCAGGTAAAACATGACGATTTCTGAACTCAAAGAGCACAATATTGCGGAGCTGGGCAAGCTCGCGCGTGGACTTGACATTGCCGGTACCAGCGGTCTGCGGAAGCAGGACCTGATCTTCAAGATTCTGCAGGCGCAGAGCGAGAAGGAAGGGCACATCTTCGCGGAAGGCGTCCTGGAGATCCTGCCCGATGGCTACGGCTTCCTGCGCTCGCCCGACTACAACTATCTGCCCGGTCCCGATGACATCTATGTTTCGCCGTCGCAGATCCGCAAGTTCGACCTGAAGACGGGCGACACGATCAGTGGCAATGTGCGTCCTCCGCACGAGGGCGAGAAATACTTCGCTCTGGTGAAGATTGAGGCGATCAACTTTGAGTCGCCGGAAGAGACGCGGAACAAGATTCTGTTCGACAACCTGACTCCGCTGTATGCGCAGGAGCGGGTGAAGATGGAGACGGTGCGCGAGCACATCTCCGGCCGCGTGATGGATCTGCTGACGCCGGTGGGCAAGGGGCAGCGTGGCTTGATTGTGGCTCCTCCGCGTACCGGTAAGACGATGCTGCTGCAGTCGATTGCGAACAGCATTACGTCGAACCATCCGGAGATTGTGCTGATCGTTCTGCTGATCGACGAGCGTCCGGAAGAAGTGACGGATATGCAGCGGTCGGTGAAGGGCGAAGTGATCTCGTCGACGTTCGATGAGCCGGCGGCGCGTCACGTACAGGTCGCCGAGATGGTGATCGAGAAGGCGAAACGGCTGGTCGAGCATAAGCGCGACGTGGTGATTCTGCTGGACTCGATTACGCGTCTGGCGCGTGCTTACAACACGATCGTTCCGCCGAGCGGCAAGGTGCTCTCAGGCGGTGTGGACTCGAATGCTCTGCAGCGTCCGAAGCGGTTCTTCGGTGCGGCCCGCAATATCGAGGAGGGTGGTTCGCTCACGATTATTGCTACTGCTCTCGTTGATACTGGTTCGCGTATGGACGAAGTTATCTTCGAAGAGTTCAAGGGTACGGGCAACATGGAAGTGATCCTGGATCGCAAGCTTGTCGACAAGCGTGTGTTCCCGGCGATCGACATTCAGCGCTCCGGTACGCGTAAGGAAGAGCTGTTGATCCCGAAGGAAGACCTGCAGCGGATCTGGATTCTGCGTAAGGTGCTGAATCCGCTTTCGCCAGTTGAAGCGATGGAACTGCTGACGGATAAGCTGGCGAAGACGCGGAATAACTCGGAGTTCTTGCATAATATGAGCTCGATCTAGGATCTCTTGAGATCATCGGGTCCGGGTGGTTCTGGTCCGATGAAAAGAGGCGCGGTCCCTATGGATTGCGCCTCTTTGTTTTGCAGATGAGATTAGCGGAAGCCGCCGGAGGCGTTGACGATCTCGCCGGTCAGCCAGCCTGAGTCGTTAGAGGCGAAGAAGGCGACGATGGGTGCAATGTCGCTGGGTTGACCGATACGACCGAGCGGCGTCTCGGCCTCGCGCTTTTTTTGCATATCTCCCCCTATCATGCCCACGGTGTGGGTACCTTCGGTTTCGGTGAGGCCGGGATTGACGGAGTTGACGCGAATCTTTCTAGGTGCGAGTTCCTTGGCCAGGACGCCGGTAATGGCGTCGACTGCGGCCTTGGTGGCCGTGTAGATGGCGCTGCCGGGAGGTGTATAGGACGAGACGGTTGAGCCAATGTTGATAATACTTCCGCCTTGTTCGCCGAAGTGCTTTGCTGCTTCGCGGCTGACGAGAAGAAGGCCAAGGACGTTTGTGTTGAAGTGGCGGTGGAACTCCTCTTCGGTGACTTGATCGAGTGTGCCGAATTTGAAGACACCAGCGTTGTTGACGAGAATGTCGAGCTGGCCGTAGGCCTTCTTCGTCTCAGTGAAGAGACGGTCGATGTCAGCGGCCTTAGCAACATCTGCCTGAATGGCTATCGCTTTGCCTCCGTTGGAGGTGATTTGGGTCACGACGTCTTCTGCACCTTTGCTGCTGGATGCATAATTTATGACGACCGCGGCGCCTTCTTTGGCGAGTTCACGGGCTATGGCCGCACCGATGCCTTTGGAAGCTCCTGTGACGACGGCGACTTTACCTGTTAGCTTGCCCATTTCATTTCCCTCTGGATTTCTAGCTTCACGTTTAGATAAGCCTCTAGTTGATGAGGGAAGAAACAAAAGGATTCGTACAGCAGGTTTTGTTTTTTGGCGGTTCTATTTTGTTAGATATTTTTCAAGAACTTCGAGGAACTTAGCCAGCCATGCAGGGTGGGCGGGCCAGGCGGGGCCGGTAACGAGGTTGCCGTCGGCGATGGCGTCGGTGACTTCGAGGGAGACGAAGGTGGCGCCGGCTAGTTCGACCTCGGGGGCGCAGGCGGGGTAGGCGTTGACGCGCTTGCCGGAGATGACGCGGGCGGCGGCCAGGAGTTGCGGGCCGTGACAAAGGGCAGCGATGGGCATGTCAGCTTCGGCGAAGTGGCGGATGATCTCGAGGACGCGTGGATTGAGGCGCAGGTACTCGGGTGCCCGACCGCCGGGGATGACGAGACCGCTGTAGTCCTGAAGGCGGATGTCGGCAAAGGTAGCGTTGAGGACGAAGTTGTGACCGCGCTTCTCGGAGTAGGTCTGGTCGCCTTCGAAGTCGTGGATGGCGGTGCGGACGTACTGGCCGGCCTTCTTGTCGGGACAGACCGCGTGAACGACGTGGCCTACCATCTGCAGGGCCTGAAAGGGCACCATGACTTCGTAGTCTTCCACGTAGTCGCCGACTAGCATGAGCAGGTTTGCGGTCTTGGTCACGAGTTCGTCCTTTCGGATTTTAGTAGCCGTTGGCCATGAGGTATTGCTCGGTCAGGGTGAAGGTTTCGGAGGCTTGTTTTTGCCGGCGTTCGGCGTATTTGCCGAGGACGTCCACTTCGATGTTCAGGGGGGCGCCGGGGGTTAGGGTGCGGAGGCTGGTGGAGGCGTAGGTGTGGGGGATGATGGCGATGGAGACCTCATTACCCTGGATGGCGGCCACGGTGAGGCTGATGCCTTCGATGGTGATGGAGCCCTTTTCGACGACGTAGGGGGTGAGGGTGGTGGGGATGGTGAGGCGGAGGCGCCAGTCGGTGGTGCCGGGTTGGTCGGGGTGGAGAGGGTCGAGGGCGATAAGGGTTGCGGTGCCGTCGACGTGGCCCTGGACGACGTGGCCACCAAGGGGGGAGCCGGCGGGTGTGGGGAGCTCGAGGTTGACTACGGACTCGGGGTGAAGGTGCGAGAGCGTAGTGCGGGCGATGGTCTCGGCGGCGAGGTCGGCGGAGAAGCGTGGCGGGAAGGCGTTGGGCTCGATGTTGAGAGCGGTGAGACAGACTCCGCTGACGGCTACACTGTCGCCGGTGTTGAGACGGTTGATGAGCGCGGCTGGTGCGGCGATGGTGATGCGCGTCGCGCCTGCGGTGGAGGTAAGGCAGAGGAGCGTGCCGGTGGTTTCGACGAGGCCGGTGAACATAAATACAGGGTATAGGGAATAGGGAATCGGGTGTAGCGCTAAGGAACAGGTTGTGGCCAGGGGTTGTGGAGGTAGCCGGTGACGCAGGCGTCGGGGCCAAAGGTGGTGCGCGTGATGCGGCGTAGGGATTGCTCGAAGAGGTAGGGCGAGGGGAAGCCTTCGGCGAAGGGGATGGCCTGGTCGCCAAGCTCGGTCTGGGCGTAGAAGAGCACGGCTTTGTCGACGAGGTTCTGGCGAAGGAAGGCTCCGTTGAGGTGGGAGCCGCACTCGAGCAGGACGCTAAGGATGTCGCGCTCGGCGAGGGCGGCGAGGACAGCGGGGAGGCTTAGGCGTCCGGCGTGGTCGGGGATGTGGTCGACTTCGACGCCGAGGGAGCCGAGGGAGGCGGCTTTTGCGGTCGGGGCGAGTTCGCCGCAGAGGATGAGGAGGTCGTTCTTTGCAGTGCGGACGAGCTGCGAGGTGATGGGGATGCGGAGGTGGGTGTCGAGGATGACTCGGAGTAGGGGGATGCGTCGGGGAAGGAGCTTGGGGTTGAGGAGGCCGATGCGGTCGGTGAGTTGGGGGTCGTCGGAGAGAACGGTGCCGATGCCGGTGAGGATAGCGTCGGAGGCGTGGCGGAGGAGTTGGACCTCGTAGCGGGCGGCTTCGCCAGTGAGCCAGTGGGGCTGGTTGGGGTAGCGGGTTGCTTGGGGTGGGGCTAGTTTGCCGTCGACGGAGAGGGCGGCTTTGAGGGTGACGAAAGGGGTGCGGGTCTGAATGAAGTGGGCGAAGGCTTCGTTGATGTCGCGCGCTTGTTGTTGCAAGGTGCCGACGGCGACTTCGATGTTGGCGGCGCGGAGTTTGGCGATACCCTGTCCGCTCACGAGCGGGTTGGGGTCGGTGGTGGCGATGACGCAGCGGGTGATGCCAGCGGCGATGAGGGCGTCGGCGCACGGGCCGGTGCGGCCGTGGTGGCTGCAGGGCTCGAGGGTGACGTAGGCGGTGGCTCCTTTTGTCGAGAAGCCTCGCTCGGCGGCTTGCTTGAGGGCTACGATCTCGGCGTGGTCGTAGTTGTCGTAGAGGTGCGCGCCTTCGCCGATGATTTTTGGGGTGTCGTCTCCGGGGGCGGATCGCGTGAGGACGCAACCCACCTGAGGGTTGGGTGAGGCGAGGGCCACGGTCTCGGCAGCAAGCTTGAGGGCTCGCTGCATGAAGACCTTGTCTTGTGTAGCGGCAGCTGCGAGTTGGTGGGCCAAGGACATGCTCTTCTGAGGATATAGTGGCTAAGGATCGCACTGAGGGAATGGCATGACGCGCAGAGTGATTGTAGGGGTTGTCGCGGTGATAGTCCTGATTGCGGCGGGGGCGCTCATCTATTCGTGCGCGAGGCCGGTGGCTGCGCTGGTTTATTCGGGGACGGTGGAGACTCGGGAGATTCAGATTGGCTCGAAGGTGGGCGGGCGGGTGACGAAGGTTGCGGTGGATGAGGGGCAGGCCGTGAAGGCGGGCGCTCTGCTGGTGGCGTTTGAGGTGGACGAACTGAAGGCTCAGAGGGCTCAGGCGCAGGCGAAAGTAGAGCAGGCCCAGGCAGATATGGACCGGATGACGCGGGGATACAGGCCCGAGGAGATTGCACAGGCGGAGGCTACGGCGCGGGAGCAGAGAGCTTTGTTCGACGCGGCCAGGGAGGGTCCGCGGAGACAGGAGATCGAGCAGGCGCAGGCGGACTATGCGGCGGCGAAGGCTGATGAGGCCAATGCGGAGGTGAGCTTCCAACGCATGCAGACGCTGGTGAGGGGCGATACGGTTTCGAAGCAGCAGTATGACGATGCGAAGTCGCGGAGAGATGGGACGGCGCAAAAGGCGGAGTCGGCACGGCAGCGGCTGGCGTTGTTACAGGCGGGCACACGCAAGGAGGACCTGCAGGCGGCTGAGGAGCGATATCGACAGGCGCAGGCGGCTGCCGACATGATGCAACGCGGCTACCGAAAAGAAGACGTGGCGGCAACGCGGGGGAGGCTGGCCGAGGCGAAGGCGATGGTGGATGAACTGGATGCACGGCTGAGGGAGGCTGAACTGAATGCTCCGGTGGAGGGAGTAGTGGAGGTGGTGAGCGTTCGACCAGGAGACCTGGTTCCTCCGGGGAGGATTGTGGTGACGATGCTGGAGACCTCGCAGCTTTGGGTGAAGGTGTATGTTCCGGAGACGGACCTGGCCGGTGTAAAGGTGGGGCAGATGGCGACGGTGGAGGTGGATTCGTTTTCAGGGCGGCGGTTTGAAGGGCACGTGGAACAGATCTCTTCACAGGCGGAGTTTCTGCCGCGCAACGTGCAGACCCGCGATGACCGGAGACATCAGGTCTTTGGGGTGAAGGTGAGAGTGGCGAATCCGGAAGGTGTACTGAAGTCGGGGATGTCGGCGACGGTGCGGCTGAGATGACTCCGGTGATTACAGCGGAGGGACTGACGATACGGTTTGGAAATTTTACGGCCGTGAAGGATGTGAACTTTGCGGTGAACAAGGGGGAGTTGTTCGGGTTCCTGGGGCCGAATGGGTCAGGGAAGACGACGATCATCAAGGCTCTGTGCGGTCTGCTGGCTCCGACGGAGGGGACGGGCACGATTCTGGGTATGGACATTCGAAAGCATGGGCCGGAGATCAAGCGGCATGTCGGGTACATGTCGCAGAAGTTCGGGTTGTATGAGGACCTGACGGTGTCGGAGAACCTGGGGTTCTATGCGGGTGTGTATGGGATCACCGGCCAGCAGGCGAAGCAACGGCGGGAGGAGATTCTGGCGCTGACCGGGATTGAGCCCTATCTGAACCGCAGGGTAAGTGCGCTTTCGGGAGGGTGGAAGCAGCGGCTGGCGCTGGGATGCGCGATTATCCATTCGCCGGAGGTGGTGTTTCTGGATGAGCCGACGGCGGGGATCGATCCCGTGGCACGGCGGTCGCTTTGGGACCTGTTCTTCCAGCTGTCGGGGGAGGGGGTGACGTTCTTCGTGACGACGCACTACATGGATGAAGCAGAGCGGTGTGGCAGAGTGGGGTATATCTACATGTCGAAGCTGGTGGCGCTGGGATCGATTGAGGAGCTACAGCGGCTACCGGAGGCGAATCCGGTGGGGACTTCTCGGGTGCAGATCGAGACGGCGGGTGCTTCGACGATGCTGGGGCCGCTGCGTGCGATGAAGGGTGTGCGGGAGGCGACGATCTTCGGGCGGTCGATCCATGCGCTGGTCGAGACGGAGCAGATCGACGCGTTGCGGGCGCGGTTTCCTAGCGCGGAGATCAAGACGATCGTGCCTTCGCTTGAGGACGTATTTGTGACGCTGACCTACCAGATCATGAAGGAGGCGACATGAAGAGCGACGGGTTGTTCTACGGGCTTTGGCCGGTATGCCGGAAGGAGTTCACGCATATTGTGCGCGATCCGGGAACGCTCTTCTTTGCGCTGCTGATACCGCTGTTGCAGATGCTGCTGCTGGGGTATGCGGTGGACACGAACGTGCGACAGATTCCGACGGCGGTGCTGAACGAATCGCAGACACAGGAGAGCCGGCAGCTGCTGGATCGGATGGCGGCTTCGGATGTGTTCCGGATGGTGATGACGGTGGAGTCGGAGCAGGAGTTGTATGCGGCGATGCGTTCGGGGAGGGCGCGGGTCGGGATCAGGATTCCGTATGACTATGCGCGGCGATTGCAGGATGGGACGACGGCGTCGGTGCTGGTGCTGGTGGATGGGTCGGAGTCGTCGGCCGCTGGGCAGGCGGTGAGCGCGGCGACGGGTGTGGCGCTGGAGCAGTCGCTGGAGCGGCTGGTGGGCGGTGGACAGATGCCGATCGAGATGCGGCCTTCGGTGCTTTACAACCCGGCGACTCGGTCGGCAAACTTCTTTGTACCGGGATTGATCGGGATTCTGCTGCAGATGATGACGATCCTGCTGATTGCGCTGAGCCTGGTGCGGGAGCGGGAGCGGGGGACGCTGGAGCAGCTGACGATGACTCCAGTGAGGCCGCTGGGCCTGATGGTCGGAAAGATGATTCCGTATGGAGTGCTGGCGTTCGGAGAGCTGTGCGTGATCCTGACGATCATGCGGGTGATCTTTCTGGTGCCGATCCATGGGAACGTCTTTGTGCTGCTGGCGATGGCGGTGCCGTTTCTTCTGACGACCCTTGGCGTGGGCCTCGTGATCTCGACCAAGGCGAAGACGCAGGCAGAGGCTTTTCAACTGTCGATGGGAACGGTGCTTCCTTCGGTGTTTCTCTCCGGGTATATCTTCCTGATCGATACAATGCCGGCGTTTTTTCGCGGAGTGAGCCGCCTTGTTCCGGCGACGTACTTCATTGCGATTCTGCGTGGAATTATTCTGCGCGGGGCGGGATTTCGCGATCTTTGGGTGAATGCGCTGGTGCTTACGGGGATGGGGTGCCTGGCGATTCTGATAGCTGCTCGGCAGTTTGTCAGGCAGAACCGAGCTAGTGGAGGCGCTTAGTCGAGGAGGGAGTCGATGAAGGTTTCGCTGTCGAAGGGGATGAGGTCTTCGATTTTTTCGCCTACTCCGGCATAGATGACGGGGAGTTTGAGTTCGGTGGCGATAGCAAGGACGATGCCGCCCTTTGCCGTGCCGTCGAGCTTGGTGAGAACGATGCCGGTGACGCGGGCAGCTTCGGTGAAGAGGCGGGCTTGCTGGAGGCCATTTTGACCGGTGGTGGCGTCCATGACGAGGAAGGTTTGATGCGGGGCGCCGGGTACGAGCTTTTCTGCTGTCCGGCGCATCTTATCGAGCTCTTTCATGAGGTCGGATTTGGTATGAAGGCGTCCCGCGGTGTCGGCGATGAGGATGTCGGTGTTGCGGGCCTTGGCAGCGGTGCAGGCGTCATAGAGTGCGGCCGAGGGGTCTCCGCCTTGCTTGGTTTTGATGATGGGGACGTCGGAGCGTTGGGCCCAGACTTCGAGCTGCTCGATGGCGGCGGCGCGGAAGGTGTCGGCGGCGCAGAGGAGGACGCTCTTGTTCTGGTTGCGATAGAAGGCAGCCAGCTTCCCAGTGGTGGTGGTCTTGCCGGTGCCGTTGACTCCAACCATCAGGATGACTTCGGGTGGCGTGGCGGGGTGTTGGATCGGGTGGGCTACGTTGTCGAGAACTTGCTTCAGTTCCTGTTTGAGGAGTTGCTTGAGCTGGGCGCCGCTCTCGATGCCAGTGCGGAGGGCGCGCTGGCGGAGGTTCTCCATGATGATGGCCGTGGTCGCGCTGCCGATGTCGGCGGCTAAGAGGAGCGGCTCGAGGCTGGTGAGGGAGGCTTCGTCGACTTCGCGGGTAAGGGCGATGACGGAGCTGATCGACTCGGAGAACGTCTCGCGGGTGCGGGTGACCGCCTGCTTCATCCGGTCGAAGAGGCCGCGGCGTGGCTCCTGCGCTTCGGGTACGGAGGTGGTGGGCTGGTCGGGTTGCTGGTCGGGCTTGTCGCGTTTGCCGAAGAGAGAGAAGGCCATGCTGCTTCTAGTTTATCGGATGAAGCCGCGCGATCGGTTCGTCATGCGAGACTGGAGAGCGAGAAGTATGCCTCCGGCTTGCTAAACTCATCCAGAAGACAATGAATCCCTGGTTCATCTCCATCCCGCTCGCTTATCTGCTGGGTTCGATCCCATTCGGCTACCTTCTCGTCAAAATCTTTCGAAAGCAGGATATCCGAGCCACGGGCAGCGGCAACATCGGGGCTACCAATGTCGCTCGCTCCGGAGCCAAGGGGCTTGGAGTTGCGACTCTCCTGCTCGATCTGGCGAAGGGCTATGTCGCGGTCGTGCTTGCGCAGTATCTATCGCCTGGGAACTACGATCTGGCCGTAGGAGCTGGCGTGGCGGCTATTCTTGGCCACGTCTTTCCCGTCTGGCTTGCTTTCAAAGGGGGGAAGGGCGTTGCCACGGCGCTTGGAGTCTTTCTTGCCCTGACCTGGCCGAGCGCGCTCTGTACTTTGGGCGTCTTTGCCGTCGTCTTCCTGCTCACGCGTTACGTCTCGCTGGCCTCGATCATTGCCGCTGCGGCCTTTCCTCTCTTTGCCTTCTACTTCGTGCCGTACAGAACGCCGATCGTGATCGCGGGCTTTCTCTTTATCTCGCTGCTGGTCATCGTTAAGCATCATCAGAATATTCGGCGGCTTCTTTCCGGTACCGAGAGCCGATTCGGCTCCCGCAAGGTGGCGGCTTGAGCCGAATTGCTGTACTCGGAGCTGGAGCCTGGGGAACGGCTCTTGCGATCTCTCTTGCGCGCCGCGGGGGGCATGAGGTCGTGCTATGGTCCCACTCGTCAGCGCTTGCGGACCAGCTCACGGAAGCTGGCGAGAACCTTCTCTATCTGCCGGGCTTTACGCTTCCCGCCGACATCCACATCACTTCCGATCTTCCCGGGGCCATCTTCGAGGCGAACATCATCTTGTGCGTCACTCCCTCGCAGCACCTGCGCGGAGTGATTGCCCATATTGCGCCCATCCTTACAGCGGACCAGATCATTCTGTCGGCAAGCAAAGGCATTGAGGAGACCACTTACCTCCGCATGTCGCAGGTCATCGGTTCCGTCACGGACAACCCAGTTGCCGTGCTCTCCGGGCCATCGTTCGCGCAGGAGGTCGCTGCGGGAACCCCTACCGCCGTTGTCGCCGCAGCCGCCAGCCCCGAGATCTCGCAGACGATTCAGCGTGATTTCTCCTCCGGCTCCTTGCGGTTGTACACCAATGATGACGTCACCGGCGTCGAGCTGGGCGGCGCGCTCAAGAACGTCATTGCTCTGGCGGCCGGCGTCGTCCATGGGCTGAACCTTGGCCACAACTCATCCGCAGCACTCATCACGCGCGGCATTGCCGAAATCACGCGCCTTGCCGTTGCCTGCGGAGGGCGCCGTCAGACTCTGGCCGGACTCTCTGGGATCGGCGATCTCGTGCTCACCTGTACCGGACCACTCTCCCGCAACCGCACCGTGGGCGTTGAGTTGGGCCGAGGACGGCAGCTTTCGGAGATCATTGCCAGCCTGAACGGCAAAGTCGCAGAAGGGATTCGCAGCACGACCGCTGCGCTTGGCCTGGCTGCACGTTACAGCGTCGAGATGCCCATTACGGAGCAGATGGATGCGATCCTGCACCACGGCAAGAATCCACGCGAGGCTATTCGCGACCTGATGTCCCGCCCCGGTCGCGACGAATAGTACCAACCGACTCATCTTTCTTTACGCAGATGGTTGCATTGGGGACTAGCCTGTAACCATGCATGAACACGATCATGAGCCCGATCACATCCCGCCACCCGACCTCCCGCGCCACAAACGCATCCTTGGCTTCAAGCCGCATCACTTTATCGGGGGGCTCGTTCTAATCGCCATTCTGGTTATCTATCTCCTTCTGCTTGCCAAACGCGGTGTCTAAAACCGCTTGAGATTGAATCACTGCCTCATCCGAAGACTTGCTCTTCGATGACAGGAGGCTGTTGATCATAGTCGCTATACCTGATCCATCTCGGACGAACTACGAAGTAGACAAGCCCCGGCCAGCTCTGACGACTCGGCCCGTCCGGCCACTTTGCGAAGTAGATGTTCTTGTACTGCGTCAACGCCTCGTCTTTTGGCAGAAAGGCCTCTCCTTCAAGCTGAACCGTCTGCTCGCCCTCCCATCCGATTGCGATAGACGCTCTTGAATCAGCCGTCAGGTTCCTGTACTTGCGCGTGGTCTTCAGGGTGTCGAAGATGACCTCCAGCTCTTCTGTGACTGCAATCCCTACCAGGGCAGACTGCGGTTCGCCAGCCGGTCCTACGCTGCCGACGACTGCCAGCTTCTGGGTGGCCATAAATCTGAAAAGTTCGGACTTCGTCATGGCGCGCTACGATACACCCTGAATGCAATTGATCGCGAGTCCGATACGTTCGGCAAGTGACGAAAGGTGTGTCGTGGCAGAGAAAAACCGTATTGCAAACAGGATACTTACGACTCGAGTGAAGCCGTAACCTCAATCGGGACGAAGGCGATGGCCTCACCCGGTATCAAGTTGGGAAATGCCCTGTTTCTTCACAATCTCACGCTTGACTCCATGTGAATTTCCCGT
The DNA here is from genome assembly GCA_963738855.1 of uncultured Acidobacteriaceae bacterium. Lineage (GTDB taxonomy): Bacteria > Acidobacteriota > Terriglobia > Terriglobales > Acidobacteriaceae > Edaphobacter. Next base: position 225,290 of record CAVTYC010000003.1, read on the forward strand.
TATCTTTACAGAGTGGCAGGACTCCCTTCGGGTTGAGTCGGTCATAACGAAGTCCACCCACTTCGTTGCTTTACTGGAATACCCACGCAACAGCCCCCACCGCGCTGCGTGGGTTTCCACTTTAAGCTCCTTTTTTATCTGTGCGGCGAATCCAGAACCGTACGTGCGGCCTCCGCTCCCAACACCGGCAGTTCATCGCCCGCTAGCAGACCGATCTGCTTCAGAACCGAAGCCTGATCCCAGTAAATATGTTCGTGCGCCAGTTTTCCGTCCCGGAACCGCACAATCGCCACCAGCGGTACCTCAACATGGCGGCCAGTTGGAGGGATACCCGGCAGAATCCAGGGCATATCCACGGTATGGGTAAAGGAGATGACCATCTCATCGACCAGCTGGTCCTCCCCCACGGTGCGCGACACGTCCGTCAGGGTAAAGTCAGGCGGCATGCACGGGATAAAGTCCTTGCTGTAGAACGCCCGCAGTTCGCTCTTGCCTCTGCCGCCGGTCATCACCGGAACGTGGTTGACATACGCATCCGCGACCATCGTGGACAGTGTGGCCTCCACATCAGGAGTCGCGAACTCATACTTCGTGTGCTCGTCCCAAAGTTTTTCGAGGTCATACCGTCTCATGCGGGCATTTTACGCCCCATCCCGTGCCGACTTGACGCGCCAGCCGAAACCCTTTAACCTTTCCCCATGGGATTGATGCGCATCGCAGCCTGTACTTGTTGCCCTTGTTGTAAGGGCACCTGTTGCTGCTGCGTTGGAATCTCCCTCACCTAAGTAAACCGACCTAATTCGGACTTAGAGGATCTCAGGAACCCACGTATCAGCGCCAGCCGCGAACGTGGGTTTTTCTTTTGCCCCAACACTCAACTCCAAAACCTGAATCAGGAGTCTCCATGGCACCCCTCAACCACAGCACCACCGCAAGCCGCATCAACGTGGACCTCATCGCCGTAGCCATCGCCCTCACCCTGGCCGCGCTCATTCGCTTCAACATCATCCCGCCGGTCTCCTTCTAACAAACAAAGAGATGTCCGCCGCCCACACCATACCGACGCCAGTTGCCATCCCGGCACCATCGCCCGCGACCCGTCTCCTGCGTGCGATCCCCGGCATCGCCCTGCTCTTCGGCATCGGTCTTCTGGGCAAGCTCCTCGAGCACACCTTCACCCAACTCCGCACCGCCCACCCCACCATCCCCTTCCCCCACCTCGAGTACGTCCTTTGGGCCATCGTCCTCGGCCTCGCCATCGGCAACATCTTCGGAGTAGCAAACATCTTCCGCCCCGGCGTAGCCACCTACGAGCTCTGGCTCAAACTAGGCATCGTTCTTGTCGGCGCCCGCTTCCTCCTGCAGGACATCCTCCACATCGGCGGCCTCTCCCTTGCCCTCGTCGCCGTCGAACTCATCCTCTCCCTCAGCGTGATGCACCTGCTCGGCCGCATCTTCAAGCTCCCGCCGAAGCTCACGTCCCTGCTTGCTATAGGCTCCAGCATCTGCGGAGTCACCGCCATCATGGCCGCCCAGGGAGCCATCGAGCCCGAAGAAGAGGACACCAGCACCGCGATCGCCTCCATCCTGACCCTGGGAGCCATCGCCCTCTTCACCTTCCCCGCCATCGGCCACGCCCTTCACATGAGCCAGCAGGGCTTTGGCATGTGGGCCGGCCTCGCCGTCGACAACACCGCCGAGTCCCTCCTTACCGGCTCACTCTTCGGCGAAGAAGCTGGCCGCTGGACCGTACTGGCCAAGACCGCCCGCTCCGGCTTCATTGGCTTCGTCGTTCTCGCCTACGCGGTCTACTGGTCCTCGCGTGGCCTGGCCCCCGACGTCGAGCATAAGGGCGTCTTCCTCTGGAGGAAATTCCCCAAGTTCATCCTCGGCTTCATCGCCCTCTCCATCCTGGCCACCAGCGGATTTTTCACCCACACCCAGCTCACCAGCCTCGGCAACCTCTCCCGCTGGGCCTTCCTCCCGGCTTTTGCAGGAGTAGGCCTCCGCACCAACCTCCGCGACCTCACCGGACAGGGCTGGCGTCCCCTCATCGTAGGTATCCTCGGCGAGATCTTCATCGCCTTCATCACCCTGGCTCTCGTCTATTGGAGCTTCAACCACGGAGTCGCCCGATGACTCCAACCCAAACCCCATCTCACTCGCCGGAGCACGCCATGCAGGAAAGCAATCGCAAACCCGCCCTTTCGCCCGCCGAAATACTAGTCTTCGGAACTCTCATCGTCTATTTCACCCTCACCATCCTTCACGTTCTTCCCGTCTAGACCAGCGATGCCAACGTCACTCCCACAACCCGGACGCCTCACCTTCGCCGAGCAATCCGCCGCGAAGAAATGCATACGCGCAACCGCTCCCGCCCATCCCTCCGACACCACACGCTGTCGTTGTCGCCGTTAAGCGAGAACCAGCCCCTCCATCCTTAAAATCCAGCCCCCGCGACTCGCCCCACAAAAAGCGAGCGCCCCCGCCCATCTTTCGGAGCCCACTATGCACGCTCGCACCTTAGCGTCCTTTGCCAAACTTCTCCTCATCGTTACCTTCGCCCTCACCGCCCTCCACGCCCAGGTTGTCGGCGGAACCCTCTCCGGCACCATCACTGACCCCACCGGAGCCACCCTCTCCAACGCCCAGGTCCTCGTTCACAACGACGAGACCGGCAACGAGCGCCACCTCACCACCGGCCTCGACGGCCGCTACTCCGCTCCCTCCATCCCCGTCGGCACCTACACCATCACCGTCCAGCTCGACGGCTTCGCCTCGCAGCACCGCACCGGAATCCCCCTCACCGTAGGCCAAAGCAAGCAGATCGACATCCAACTCACCGTCAACGCCGTCGATCAGCAAATCTCCGTCGAAGATACCCCCGCCATCGTCAACCTCTCCACCCAGCAAACCTCCGGCCTCGTCGACGAGCGCCAGATCAAGCAACTCCCCCTCAACGGCCGCAGCTACGACCAGCTCATCACCCTCAATCCCGCGACGGTCAACTACACCGGCCAGCGCTCCGGCTCCATCGGCACATCGAACTCCTCCGTCGGCAACATGTTCTCCATCTCTGGCCGCCGCCCGCAAGACAATCTCTTCCTCCTCAACGGTGTTGAGTACACCGGAGCCTCCCTCATCAACGTCACCCCCGGCGGCACCAGCGGCCAGCTCCTAGGCGTCGACGCCGTCCGCGAATTCAACGTCGTCAGCGACACCTACTCCGCCAGCTACGGCAAGCGCCAGGGCGCACAAATCTCAATCGTAACCGTGTCAGGCACAAATAGCCTCCACGGCTCCGCCTACGAGTTCATCCGTAACTCCGCCCTCGACGCCCGCAACTACTTCGACCAGCCCCACATCCCCGCCTTCCAGCGCAACAACTTCGGCGCCTCCCTCGGCGGCCCCATCCGCAAAGACAAACTCCTCCTCTTCGCCAACTACGAGGGCTACCGCCAGAATCTCGGACTCTCCGACGTCACCCTAGTCCCCGACAACGCTAGCCGAGCAGCCGCCGTAGCCAGCGTCAAGCCCCTTCTGCAACTGTGGCCGTTACAAAATGGTCCCGAGCTCGGCAGCGGCATTGCCTACGCCTACTCCAACCCCATGCAGCGTATCCGCGAGGACTTCGGCACCGCCCGCTTCGACTACAACATCAGCCCCAAAGACCTCTTCTTCGCTGTCTACACCATCGACGACTCCTCCGCCAACACCCCCTCCGCCAATCCCTACTCCCTCGTCAACGAAACCCTCCGCGAGCAAGTCCTCAGCCTCCAACATCAGCACGTCTTCTCGCCCAATCTCCTCAACACCGCCCGTTTCGGATACAGCCGCGCCTCCTACTTCTTCACCGGCATAGTCCCCACTAACATCAGCGCCAACATCCCCGGCTGGGTCGCAGGCAAAACCGTCGGAGCCATCGTCATCGCAGGCTCCACCGCCTCCAACGGAGCCTCCCAGATCACCGGCGCAGGAGCCAACGTAGGCAGCAACAACACCACCGCGCGCAACCTCTTCACTTTCGACGACCACATCTTCTTCACCCGCGGCCGCCACCAGATCGAAGCCGGAGTCTGGCTCCAGCGCCTCCAGTCCAACGACAACCTCGCGCAGAACCAGTACGGCCAGGCCAGCTTCTCCACCCTCTCCAGCTTCCTCGCCGGAACCGTCGCCACCTTCACCGTCGTCCCCGCCCCCACCGAGCTAGGCTGGCGCTCCACCCAGTACGCCGGATACCTCGAAGACACCATCAAGCTCACCCCTCGCCTCGAACTCCGTGCCGGCTTCCGCTTCGAAGGCACCACCGGCTGGAGCGAATCGCAATCCCGCGCCGCCAACTACGCCGTCACCAACGGCGTCATCGCCACGAATCCCACCATCGGCTCCAGCGCCCTCACCACCAACAACGCCAAGTTCCTCCCCGAACCCCGCATCGGCCTCGCCTGGGATCCACAGGGCAACGGCCACACCGCCATCCGCGGAGGATTCGGCATCCACCGCGCCCTCCTCGATAACCTCGACTACCGTCTCGACCAGGCCGCTCCCTTCAACACCACCGTCTCGGTCAAAAACATCGCCGTCAGCGCCCTCCACTTCACCCCAACCAGCACCCCGCCCGCCGGAAGCCTCGTCTCCCCTTCCAACGTCCAGCCCGACATCCAGACCCCAACCGTCCTCTCCTGGTACTTCAAAGTCGAGCAGCAAATCGCCCCCAACACCTCCCTCACCGTCGGCTACATCGGCTCGCACGGCTACCACCAGATCCTCTCTGAAGACCAGAACGAGCCCATCCCCGTCACCTGCCCCAACCCCGCCTGCCCCGCGACCCTCGCCTCAGGCACGGTCTACTTCCCCTCGACCGTCAAAGCCAACCCGCTCGTAGCCAACACCACCTCGTGGGTCTCGCAGGGCACCAGCCTCTACAACGGCCTCGTACTCGACCTCCGCCGCAGCTTCGCCAACGGTCTCCAACTCCGCGGAAACTACACCTGGTCCAAAAACCTCGACGACGGCTCCGCCTGGAACACCAGCGTCAGCGGCAACACCCCCGCCTTCGTCTCCAACCCCTTCAACCCCAAGGCCGACTGGGGCCCCGCCGCCACCGACGTCCGCCACCTCGCCAGCATCAGCGGCACCTACGACCTCCCCTTCGGCCGCGGAGCCCTCACCACCAACAACGCCTTCACCAACTGCGCGATCTCCGGCTGGACCCTCAGCAGCATCAGCCGCCCTCCAATCCGGCTTCCCCTTCACCCCGCAGCTCGGCTACAACCCCACCGGCTCCGGAGACACCCGCAACCCTGTCCGCCCCGACATCAACCCCAACTTCAAGGGCAACCTCTATCCCGGTACCCCCACCCAATACTTCAACCCCGCAGCCTTCCTCACACCAGCCGCTGGAGCCATCGGCAACCTCGGCCGCGACACCCTCACCGGCCCGAACCTCATCAACCTCGACGCCTCCCTCATCAAGTCGACCCAAATCACCGAACACGTCCGCGCCCAGTTCCGCGCCGAGTTCTTCAACGTCCTCAACCACACCAACTTCACCACGCCGAACCCAGTCATCTACAGCTCCGGCCCAACCCCCACCACCCTCACCGCCGCCCCGGTCCTAAGCCCAACCGCCGGAGTCATCACCGCCACGGCCAACACCTCACGCCAAATCCAATTCGGCTTAAAACTCCTCTTTTAGCGAGGAGCCCTTGTTTTTCTTGTTGTCATCCCGTAGGGATCTGCTGTTGTCTTTGCCGTTGCTCGATCTAACAAAAACTCGTCATCTCGACCGAAGCAATGGACAGTCTCATCGTCCATTGCGCGGTGGAGAAGCCTGTCCTGAGCAAAGTCGAGGGACCCCCCATTTTGCTTTTGACTTCGCTGTTCCTGTTGCCTTTCTTGCTTGTCATCCCGCAGGGGATCTGCTGTTGCTGTTGCCCGTGCATCTAGGTAAGCCAAGCCTTCAGGCTTGGCCATCTCCTCGGGCCGAAGAAGAAAGGGCTTTAGCCCCGGGGTATGACTTTTCAGCCGAGCGTCAAAAACTTCCTAAAAAAGGCTCTCGCGAATACCACAGATTTTAAACCTGTCAAGCCATAAAACCAGCTATCTCTATATAAATAAACAAGATAGACGTGGCATAGTAATTTCACCCAAACAGCTATACTAAATAGAGAGAACGAAATAGCCCCGGATCCCGGGGCATTCTTGTTTAGAATGAATACTTTAGCAATAAGCCATTTCAATGCAATACTTTAGCCTGAAAGTCCAAGCGTAAAGTATTTCATTAGAATACTTTACGTACTTAAGTAGGGGGAGGGGGATACCCTCCGAAGGAGCACGCAAGAGCACCATGATCGCCGAAATCATCGCCATTGGCTCCGAGATGCTGACCCCCTACCGTCAGGACACCAACTCCCTCTATCTCACCCAGGGCCTCAACGATCTCGGCGTCTCCGTAGCCTTCAAAACCATCATCGGCGACAACCTCACCCACCTCACCGAGGCTGTCCGCACCGCCATCGCCCGCGCCGACATCGTCCTCTTCTCCGGAGGCCTCGGCCCCACCGAAGACGATCTCACCCGCGAAGCAGTAGCTGCCGCCCTCAACCTCGAACTCCACCGCGACAACGACATCGTCACCGGCCTCTACAAGCGCTACGCCGCCCGCAAGATCGTCATGCCGCCCAACAATGCCAAGCAGGCCGATGTCCTCACCGGAGCCACCGTCCTGCCCAATCCCAACGGCAGCGCCCCCGGCCAATACCTCGACACCGTCGTGGACGGACATCGCAAGATCCTCATCCTCTTACCCGGCCCCCCAAAAGAACTCCAACCGCTGTTCGACGATCAGGCAAAACCCCGCCTCGCCTCGACCCTCCCGCCGCGCTACATCGCCCGCCGCCTTCTCCGCATGCCGCTCATTCCTGAGTCGCAGGTCGACGCCCGGACTGCCCCCATCTACCAACAGTATTCGGATGTCGAGACCACCATCCTTGCCCATTCCGGCGAGATTCAGCTCCACTTCATCGCTGCTAAGCCCACCCTGGCCGAAGCGCAAAGCCGCGTAGACGAACTTGCAGGACGCATCGAAGCAGAGATGCAGGAGGATATCTTCTCCTCCCATGGAGAGACCCTCGAAGAGGTCGTCCTTCTCATGCTCGGCATGCGCCACCTCACCCTTGCCGCCGCAGAAAGCTGCACCGGCGGCCTTCTGGCCGAGCGTCTCACTGACATTCCCAATAGCTCCCGCACCTTCCTGGGCGGAGCCGTCGTCTACACGCCCGAACTCAAGACCACCTTTGCAGGAGTCCCCAAAGCGCTCATCGACGCCAAAGGCGCGGTCAGTGAAGAGGTCGCCGCCGCACTTGCCGAAGGCATCCGCACCCGCACCAACGCCTCCATCGGCATCTCCATCACCGGCCTGGCGGGTCCCAACGGCGGCACTTCCGGCCCAGACGCAGAAAAGCCAGTAGGACGCGTGTACATCGGTCTAGCCGACTCAAATCACACCACAGTAAAAGAGCTGAACCTTCCCGGCGACCGCGAACGCATCCGCTGGTGGGCCACGCAGCATGCCCTCGAACTCATCCGCCGCTCCCTCCTCTAGAGAATTTAGAGGCGGCAGATGAGCAGTTCGCGCTCGTAGATCATCTCCGGCGGCAGGTGGTCGTGGAGGAGCAGGAAGAGCTCTTCGTGGTCCATGACTTCGCTGCGCCAGGCGGCGCGGTCGACTGCCTGGAGGTCGTCGAACGTGGCTCTTGGCGGGAAGTCGAGGCCCTTCCAGTCGATGTCGTCGTAGTGCGGCGTCCAGCCGATCGGGGTCTCCTTGCCCTGGGCGCGGCCGCGGACGCGATCGACGATCCACTTGAGGACGCGCATGTTCTCGCCGAAGCCGGGCCAGAGGAACTTGCCGTTCTCGTCCTTGCGGAACCAGTTGACGTGGAAGATGCGCGGCGTGGCGGAGAGCGTGCGCTGCATCTTGATCCAGTGCCGGAAGTAGTCGCCCATGTGGTAGCCGCAGAAGGGCAGCATGGCCATCGGGTCGCGGCGGACTTTGCCGACGTGCGCCGCCGGCGGCGGCGGTGGTCTCCGAGCCCATGGTGGCGCCGATGTAGACGCCGGCGGACCAGTTGAAGGCCTGGTAGACCAGCGGCATGGTGGTGGCGCGGCGGCCGCCGAAGATGATGGCGGAGATGGGCACGCCTTCGGGATCTTCCCAGTCGGGATCGATGGTGGGGCACTGCGAGGCGGGCGCGGTGAAGCGGCCGTTGGGATGCGCGGCTGGCGCCGGTTGCTTTGCGATCTCGGGCGTCCAGGTGTTGCCCGCCAGTCGAGACACTCGGCGGGCGGCGCGTCGGTCATGCCTTCCCACCAGACGCCGCCCTCGGGCGTGAGCGCGACGTTGGTGAAGATGGTGTTGCTGCGCGAGCGTGGCCATGGCGTTGGGATTGGTCTTGCGCGCTGGTGCCGGGCGCGACGCCGAAGAAGCCGGCCTCGGGATTGATGGCGCGCAGCTGGCCGTTGGCGTCGGGCTTGATCCAGGCGATGTCGTCGCCGACGGTCCAGACCTTCCAGCCCTCGAAGCCGGCGGGCGGGATCATCATGGCGAAGTTGGTCTTGCCGCAGGCGGACTGGGGAAGGCGGCGGCGACGTAGGTCTTCTCGTCTGCCCTTGTCGGGGGACTTCGACGCCGAGGATGAGCATGTGCTCGGCCATCCAGCCTTCGTCGCGGGCGATGTTGGAGGCGATGCGCAGCGCGAAGCACTTCTTGCCGAGCAGGGCGTTGCCGCCGTAGCCGGAGCCGTAGGACCAGATCTCGCGGGTCTCGGGGAAGTGGACGATGTACTTCTCGTCGTTGCAGGGCCAGGGAACGTCCTGCTCGCCGGGCGCGAGCGGCGCGCCGACGGTGTGCATGCAGGGGACGACGCGCTTCTCGTCCTTGTCGATCTCGGCGAAGACGGGCGCGCCGATGCGGGCCATGATGCGCATGTTGACGACGACGTAGGCGGAGTCGGTGAGCTGCACGCCGATCTGCGACATGGGCGAGCCGACCGGGCCCATGCTGAAGGGCAGCACGTACATGGTGCGGCCGCGCATGGAGCCGCGGAAGAGCTGCTTGAGCTTCTTGCGCATCACGAAGGGGTCTTCCCAGTTGTTGGTGGGGCCGGCGTTGTCCTTGGAGAGCGAGCAGATGAAGGTGCGGTCTTCGACGCGGGCGACGTCGTTGGGCGTCGGAGCGGGCGTAGAAGCAGCCGGGCCAGAGCTTCTGGTTCAGCGTGAGTGAAGGTGCCGGCCTCGACGAGCTGGTCGCAGAGGAAGTCGTATTCGGCCTGCGAGCCGTCGACCCAGTGGATGTGGTCGGGCTGGCAGAGGTCGGCCATCTTTTCGACCCAGCGGATGAGGTGCTTGTTGGTGGTGGGAGGGACGGCGAGGGTTGCGGTGGCGATGGCCGTTTCAGTCTTCATAAAAGGGGTACTTCCTTCACTAGAAAGTGTTCGCCTCCGCGGAGGGGCTGTCAACCTTGGGGAAGTTATGGGAGTGGTCAGGCCAATTATGGCCGTGTTGCGATAAGCTCTTGGGGCTGGAGGTTCTGTGATGAGGCGTGGATGGATTTGGACACTGGGCTTGATGTGGGTGAGTGTTTGGGGGATGGCTCAGGGGGATCCTCCGCGGGCATCCGACGCGGCGACGGCAGCGGTGCGGGCGCCCGGGACCACGGTACGGATCGAGCTGATCGGGGATTCGACGCAGACGAACAGTGCAGGGTATGGGCGAGGCTTCTGCGCGAACCTGACGTCGGCGGTGGATTGCGTGAATATGTCGCGGGGTGGGGCGAGTACGAAGACGTTTCGCGAGAGGGTTTGTGGGATAGAGCGTTGGCGACGAAGCCGGACTACATGCTGATTCAGTTCGGACATAACGATATGGAGACAACTGAGCATCTGGATGCGGCAGGTTCCGATGGCGCAGTATGAGGCGAATCTGCGGCGGTTTGTGCAGGAGGCGCGGACGGCGGGAGTGAAGCCTGTGCTGGTGACTCCACTGACGCGACGGTACTTTGAGGCGGATGGGAAGGTGCACTCGGATTTGCTGGCTCACGCGGCGACGATGAAGAAGGTTGCGGCGGAGATGAAGGTTCCGGTGATCGATCTGCAGGCGAGGAGTATTGCGTATCTGGACAGGATTGGCGAGGCGAAGGGCACGGCGCTGGGGATTACGAAGAAGGATACGGATGGGAAGACGATTCCCGATAAGACGCATTTGAATTGGCGGGGTCGTATGTGTTTGGGCGGATGGTGGCGGTGGATCTTGGGAAGGCTTTGCCTGCGCTGGCGGGTATGTTCGGCCTGAGGCGGCGGTGCTGCCTGCGGAGGGTGTGAAGGCGATGCGGGTGATTGAGGGTGGGCCGGTGAAGATAGTGTTGGTGGGAGATTCAACTGTGAACGCGGAAGGCGGTTGGGGAAAAGGGTTTTGTGAGGTTGTGACTTCAAATGTTGCTTGTGTGAATGAGGCTCTGAATGGAAGGAGTTCGAAGAGCTTTATCGATGAAGGTGCCTGGGCGAAGGCTTTGGCTGATAAGGGAGATTACTACTTGATTCAGTTTGGGCACAACGATCAGAAGAAGGATGTGGCGCGGGCGACAGACCCGGAGACGACCTATACGGCGAATATTCGCAGATATATACGAGATGTGCGGGCGATTGGAGCTGTTCCAGTGGTGGTGACTTCGTTGTCGCGGCGGAACTACCGAGATGGAAAGCTCGTGCTTGATCTGAAAGAGTATGTAAATGCGGCAAAACGAGTAGCTGCAGAAGAAAATGTAACCTTAGTTGATCTTAATTCAATGTCAGTGAAATTGCTCGAGGGTATGACTCAGGCGCAGGCGGATGAGTTCGATGCTGAATCGCATCCCGACGCGAAGGCTGAGAGTACAGGCCCGCTGAAGGACAGGACACATCTGAACGCCAAAGGCCAGGCTGTGTTTGGACGGATGGTGGCCGATAATCTGGTTCGGACGCAGGTGGAACTTGGGCCAGACCTAGTGGGGGTGCCAGTCAAGGCCGCTATTGTCGTGCAACAGGCTGCTCCCACGGATGGCAAGTAGGAGCTACAGCGGTGTGCCTAAAGTGGTGCGCGTGTTGTTGCGTGTGCGCCAGATGTCAAAGAGCGTGGAGGCGATGGTGAAGGCCAGAGGGCCAAGGATCACGCCGGAGAATCCGAAGATGACAACGCCGCCAAGGATGGCGAGAAGGACGGAGACGGTGTGCTGGTTGAGTTTGGATCCTACGAGGATAGGGTAGAGGAAGTTGTCGATGCTGCTGACGACGAAGGTTCCCCAGACGGTAAGAAGAGCGGCCTTCCCCCAGTGGCCCATGAGGCCGAGATACAGGGCGACAGGGATCCAGACCACGCTGGCACCCACGACTGGGAGCACCGAGGCGACGATGGTTACGGCCGTCCATAGCATCGTGTTGGGAACTCCGAGGATCCAGAAGGCGAGACCGGCGAGCACGCCTTGAATGATGCCGATGACGAGTCTGCCGAGTGCGGTTGCGTTGATCGTGCTGCCCATGTTGCCGAACAACTGGTCGGTCTCCGGGTCACTGAGAGGCAGAAGAGAACGGGCGAAGGACACAGCCATCTCTTGGTCGCGGTATAGGAAAAAGAGGATGAAAAGCATGATGACGAGCTGTGTGGTAGCGCCGAGGGAATAACTGAGGAAGCTGGCGAGCAGGTTGCCGAGGATGGCGGCGATGGAGCGAACTGTGTCTTGGATGTTTATGGTGTTGGTGACGATATGAATCTCGGCGGCGATGGAGGGGTGGGTTTCAAGGAAGCGAGTGAGGGTCTTTTGAGGGATGTCGCTGCGGAGAAAGACGATTACGGTAGTGGTTCCCTGGAGGAGGTCCTGCAGGATGAAGAAGCTGGGAATGATGACGCTGAGTATGACGAGGATGACCGCGATGGCAGCACAGAGGTTGCGGCTTTTGATCTTGTGTGTCAGCCAGTCGTAAGGGCGCTTGGTGATGACTGCAAGTACGATGGCTCCGATAATGCCAGATAGGAACGGGTAGATGACGAAAAAGCAGATGCTGATGGCGCCGAAGGTGAGGAGGTAGAGGGTGACCTGCTTCCAGAGATTTGTCTGGACGTGGTTTGGCATCGGCTGATTAAGGTCCATCTACATTGGATGGCTCTCGCGTCTATGGGTTTTCTCGTGGCGGTGGAAGAGTTCTCCATTGAGAGAACGCAAGGACGTAGAGGAGAATCAGGTTCACGAGCGGGATGATCATCAAGATGCTTAACGCACGTGGGAAGCCTGCCTTGCCGAATATCTTCCAGTACGGAATGATGACGATGAGAGCGACTATCAAGGCACTGAGCGCCAGGGGAAGAAGGGGATAGTGCGCTCCGTAGATATAGATGTCGGTTGAGTTGACCTCTTGTTGGCTCATGGGCCGGAATCATACGCCGGGTGGTGTGAGGAGTCCAGTGGGTACAGGACTCCGCCATGGCATGTGACGCGCGTCTTGCCATGCCATGGCGGAGGTGAGGTTTTAGCGTGGCGATCTAATACGCGAACGTATGCGCATAAATGCAAGCGTGATCAGGCCGGATGCGGTTTCGAAGATGGTCGCGGGTTCTGGTGTGGTCTCTGTGATCTCTCCAAACAGCCCGTCCTGTTGATTGTCGATGCCGGCCGTGAAATATACCGCGTTCAGGTTCACGCCGGTTCCACCGGTGCGGGTCTCGAGCGCCCAGAGGAAGTCGTTGACGAGTGGCTGGCCGTTTGGTCCGTCAAGTGTGCCCAGAAATGCGTCCGTGTTTGGGTCATAGGCAAGAATCTCGCCGTTGCCGAAGTTGCCGACCAGCAGATCGTTGCTGAAAATGCCGAAGTTGGCGGGAGCGATAACAAGTCCCCAGGGCGAGAAGAGAGCGCCGCCGCTTGCGATGCGTTTGATGAAATTGCCGGCTGTATCGTACTCATCGACAAAGCCGCCTGTGGCGCCAGAGTAAGTTACATAGAGGTTCGAGCCGATGGTTTGGATGTTGAATGGCGTGTAGCCAGCGGGTATGGTCGAATCGGTAAACTTACCGGCGAACGTCGTACTGGTGACGTCGGTCCAGTTGGAATCGAATACGTGAATTCCGCCTGTTGCGCTCGCCGCATAAAGGAAGGAAGAACCGCCGCTCGTATTCTGCGCGAGACCGGTGTAGACCGCACCCGGCGTTGAGGCCATTACCACCGCTGTGGTGCCGGCGCTCGAATTCCATGCAGCAATCGTGCCGTTGAGCGTGTCGAAGATGAAGTTCGACGCTGCTGTACCCACCTTGAATCCGGTGCTGCTATTGAATACTGTGCCCGTGGGCCCGGTGGGCGGAGTGGCGCTGGGCGGGATTGTGACAACTAAGGGAGTGATGGCTCCAACGCCGTTGTAAAGGGTGGACTTTCCCGCTGCTTGATCAGCGACCCAGAATGGCGACGTTGCCGAAAAGGACACGCCCCACGGGTTCTGGAGGTTGGGGTCCGTAACTGCGGCCAGCCCGGGAACGTTGGACACAAGGTTGGTCTGGGTGAACGAATCGGCGTGTGCGTACATGGGAGCAAACGCCAACGCGATCGTGCACGCCGCTTTCACAAGACGGGGGATGGAGTGATGTCTGGACACGGGGAAGCCTCCTGAGACTGACATATCTGTCAAACGGTTAGTTCTTTCGTTGAAGGCCCAAGTGCAAGGTGAGGGAAGTATATGCGTGTGTCGATTCGGCTGTCGTTTCGCTGATGTCAAATGTTTGTATCGGTTTTGTCTCTGTCGAAGGCGAGATTGGACCGGTGTGTACGGACGGATGGACTGGTGTCCGCATAGGGCTGAAGGTATTGAGGCGACAGAGGATGGAAGAGTCGGGAGGGACGTTATGAGTGTGAATTTACCGCTTTTTCAGGGCTTCCAGTTCGTCGAGAGTGCGGGGCCAGTCTGCGCCCAGGAGACGCGATAAGCTGCGGTCTGCGAGGACTTTGCCGCTGGTCTGGCATTGGGCGCAGTAGTTGGTTTCGTTGTCGGCGTAGCGGATGCGCTGGATGGGCTGGCCGCAGGTGGGGCAGGGCTGGCCGAAGCGTCCGTGTGCGGCCATGTCTTTGCGGAAGGCGGTTACTTTTTCGGGGAAGGCTTGAGCGGCTTCGGTGTTGAGGCGGTCGATCCAGAGTTGGAGGGTTTCGCGGGTGGCGGTGTAGAGGCGCGGCCATTGCTCGTCCGTGAGTTTGTGCGTGAGTTGGATGGGCGAGAGGTGGGCGGCGTGGAGGATCTCGTCGGAGTAGGCGTTGCCGATGCCGGAGAGGATGCGTGGGTCGGTGAGTGCTCGCTTGAGGGTGCGATTTTCGGCGGTGAGGGCTGCGCGGAAGTCATCGAATGTGGCGGTGAAGACGTCGTCTTCAAAAAGATTCAGGCCGCCGGGGTCGATTTCTTTGGCGGCGACTTCGTTGGGGAAGAGGTGAAGGGAGGCTCGGCGCTTGGAGCCAGCTTCGGTGAGGACGAGAGAGCCGTTGGGGAAGTCGAACGCGGCGAGGTTGTTTCGGCCGCCGAGTTTGGCCTCGGTGGGACGCCAGTGGAGGCGGCCGGCGATCATGAGGTGCAGGACGAGCCAGAGGCCGTTGTCGAACTCGATGGCGATGCGTTTGCCGATGCGGTGGAGCGAGCGGACGGTGCGGCCTTCGATCTCTTCGATGCGGGGATGGGCGGTGCGAAGAAGGAACGGGCTGGCTATGCGGATGTGGGTGAGAGGCTGGCCTACTATGCGCGGCTCAAGTGCGGAGAGGTAGGCCGTGATGTCGGGGAGTTCAGGCATTTGGTTGGAGAGATGATAACGGCTGCCTGTCGTTTGGAGCGTGATCGTGCTTCAGACGATGCCCTGCATCTTCGAATCAAATATTGATTTTTCGATTTATTCGAGCGAGATGAGCGTAAGCTCTTTTCCATCTAAAAGTAGACAATTCTTCTGGCGTCTTGCGCAATTTGCGGCAGTACCTGTGGCGATGGCTGGAGGTTTTGTTCAGGGACAGGCGATGCACAAGCCGCTCAAAATCATGATGAAGAGTGCGTGGGGCTCGGATGATCCAACCAAGGCGGCGTTCCCTAAGCTGGAAGAAGCCATCGTCCAAGCCGAATTTAAGCGGGTGAAAGCGAGACCTTAACCTGTTGATCTGCCGTGCCGTGCATCAAGAACTGATAGCCAGCGGTCTTTCCAAGTTCTACACACCTGCGAGAACATTCGGTCCAGTACTCTGCATTGCCGTACCAAGACAAGACGTTGTCTTTAAAGACCAATGTCTCCGGTTCCGTCACGTGCGTTCGGTGCAGGTCTGTATGCGCCGGCGAATGCAAGCTGCCTCGATATTGCAGGGAAGACGACAACTCAAGTACATCAGTACCTTCAGCGAGAGCCTGCATTTGATCGGCAAATTCCAGCAACTGATTAGCGCTGGAAAACGTAAGAAATAGAGAAGGCAAGGGCTGTGGCATGCTGCTAGTGGACAGTCGATCAAGGATTTTATTGGAGCTACTTGGCTGCCTTCGAAAGAACAGCTCAGCGGTGGTCAGTATCGCTGCACTTTGTTTCGGTGGATAAGCTTTATCGCGATTCACGAGATGACGTCTTGCCCATGGATGCGGGTATGATTGCCCCTCTACCCGAAAGTATTCCTGGCTCATTACATCTCGCGGGTCTTGCTTCGCTAAAACAGCTAACTGCTGCAGCCGATTGATATCGCTCTTGCCCAGATACAGCAGGTCGAAACGTACCCGATCTACTTCTGGTCGCGGTCTATCCGTGCCATATGACAGTAATATCGCTCGTACGACAGATTGAACTTCTGGTGCGTATTGAGTGCGGATCAGTTCCTCGAACTCTATGGAAAGTGAGACTAGATCGTCATTCGTCATAACTTTACAATTCCATGGCGAACTGGTGGGAGGGTTCGTAGAGGGTGGGTTTGGGTTCGGTGGAGAGGTCTAGGATTAGGCGCTCGAGGACGAGGAGTTTGTTGGCGGGGCTGCTGCGGAGTTCGAGGTCGGCGCGGGCTACGAGGCGGATGGCTCGGGTGAGTTCGCGGCGGGATTTGTAGCGGCGGGCTTGCTTGATGAGGTCTTCGGCGGCGAAGGGGGGCATGCGGAAGCCTTGCCACAGGACCTGCCAGATGGCTCGGGGATCGCGGACGTTTTTTTCGGAGATGATGAGCATCTGGCGGAAGGTGCGAGCGAGCATGTAGAGGTGGCCGATGGCTGCGTCTTCGCCGCCGTCTGAGGCGTTGAGGAGGCCGTGGAGGAGAAGCAGGGCTCGCGGGCGGTCCTTGGCGGAGATGGCGTCGGTGAGCTCGTAGAGGCTGCGCTGTTTGGCGGCGAGGACCATGGTTTCTACGTCGCCGAGGGTTACTCGGTTTTTGGCGACTGCGGTTGAGTTTGGTGGCGCTTGGGTTGAAACTGGGGGCGGAAAGGGAGGGTGGGCTGTGGTGCTATTTGATCCCTCGGGGTCCTTCGACTGCGCGCTGGGCGCTTCGCTCAGGATGACGGCACTATTGCTCAGTGTGACGGCGTTATTGGGGGCGGCAGCTGGTGCGGGGGCGGAGACGTAGAGGAGGAGCTTTTCGAACTCGCTGGAGATGAGCATCATATCGGCGCCGAGGGAGTCGACTAGCTCGCGGGCGGCGTCGGGGTCGAAGCGGACGTTGTGGGATTCGGCGGTAGTGGTGACCCATTTGATGGCGTCGGCTTCGTCGACGCGGGCTAGCTCGATGATGCCGCACCAGTCGCCAAGGGTCTCGCGGATGCGCTCGAAGCGCTCCTTGTCCTGGTAGTCCATCTTGCGGAGGTCGGTGGGGATGCGGAGATGGTCGGCTACGAAGAGGATGAGGGCCGAAGGATTGGGGGAGCGGAAGTAGGCGTCGATGGCGGCGAATTCTTCTTTTTTACTGCCGCGTCCGTAGAGGTTTTTCAGGTTGCGGATGAAGAGGACCTGGAAGGGCGCCATTAAGGACGGGGTCTGGGCGCGGTCGAGAGCTTCGAAGATGCTGGTCTCGGCGAGGTCTATGTCGTGGAGGGAGAAGTCGCGGGTGTCGGGGGGGATGAGGGTGGAGAGGACGGCTTTGCGGCAGCGGTCGTACAGGAAGATCTCGTCGCCAATGAGGACGTAGCCGGGGCGGAGGGTCGCGGGGGTGGCGATTTCGGTGATGAAGCGGTCGGTGGCGGCGAAGCTGCGGAGTGAGGGCATTAGAAGGACTCCAGCATATCGCTAACGATGGCCTGGGCGAAGCCCTTTGCGATGCGACGGACGGCGGCAGAGTCTTCCTGGATGAAACCGCTGAGGTCTTCTGTGGACTGGTACTGGTCGCGGAAGGTGATGGAGTCGTTCTGGTAGAGGATGCGGCCGTCGTGGGCGGTGAGGACGACCTTGGCGGTGATGGCGACGAGGTAACTGGAGGTTTGGCCGGTGGTGGCGTCGTAGGTGAGGGGAGCGACAGTCTGGGTGAGGATGGTGCCGCGGAGAGTGGCGTCGGCGCTGGGGGATTCGGAGTTGAGGATGGTGTAGTGGGTGCGGGTGTTGAGCTCGCGGATGACGGCCTGGGTGAAGGTCATCTCGGTGCGGTAGGCCTGGGCCTTGGTCGTAAAGATGGGGACGGCGAGGGTGCGGACGTTCGCGGGGATATGGGCGGCCGAGCCGGCCTGGTGGTAGCCGCATCCGGTGAGGGTGATGAGAAGGAGGAGCGTGAGGGTGCGGAGGTTCATGCGGCTTTTTCTATTGTCGCATTGGCGGGAATTTGTCCGAAAATTTCTGACGTGGTGGAACCTTGTTTTTACTGAGGAAAAGGGCTGTTCGAGGCTGGTTATCTGTGGTTTGTTGATGGTGAAATGTGTGGTAAACGTGGTTTGCGGACGGCATGGTTTTTCGGGGGAGGGGCTTCTTCGAGAGCGAAGAGCAGGTCCCCCTTCGGCTTCGCTCAGGGCAGGCTCTTCGGGGATGACAAGCAAGAAAAGCAAAGGCAAATACAACAGCTGGCGGGGGGAAGGGATACTTTCCCACCCATGTCGCGGTGAAACTGCGCCATGGATGGGGCACCCCGGGCGATTTTGGCGCTTCGGGAGAGATGCGAGTTGGGTGTTCAGGGTTGGGTACGCCAGCGGTCGATGGCTAGCATGAAGAGGTCGTAGTCCTCGCGGTGCATGGAGTGGGTGGTGTGAGGGAGGGCCCAGACCTCCATTCCGATGTCCTGGAGGTGGGCGGCGTCGTCCGGGGGAACGAACTCGCTTGGGTGGGCCAGCAGGGCCAGCGAGGGGCAGGTGATGGCGCGTGGCAGGTGGTCGTAACCCTGGCCGGCGAGCAGGCCGTCGATGCAGGCGGGATCGAAGTTCTTGACGGAGGAGAGGCGGGCGGTGATGTCGCCGGCAGCCCAGAAGGGGTGGGCTTCCAGCCATTGTTCGACGGTCCAGTCTAGTTCGGGGGACCATGCTGTTTTGAAGGCCAGCTCCTGGGCAATGGTGAGCTTCCAGGCCGGGTCGACGTAGATGGCGCTTTTGACCTGCAGGGCGGCGGCGGCGAGGGCCAGGGACATTCCTCCGAGGGAGTGCCCGATGGCGAGGTCGGCGTGGTGGGGGAGGGAGTCAACGAGGTCGGAGGCCCAGTGTTCGGGGGAGTAGGGACCGCGGGGGCTGAGGCCGTGTCCGCGGAGGTCGGGGGCGAGGACGCGGTAGCCACGGGCGGCGAGGGCCGGGCCGGCGCGCCACCAGCTTTGGTGGTCGGCGAAGAGGCCGTGGATCAGGATGGCGGTCTTGTTGCCGGTGCCCCACTCGTGGATGTGTAGCTTCATTCTTTGGGTTCCTTTCGCTGTGTCGTTACAGCGGCTGAGGTGGAAGGATATCTTCCCAGGTGGGGTTTGTGCGCTCGATTAGCTCGATTTTTTGGGCCCTTGTCCAGCGCTTGAGCTCCTTTTCGCGGGAGATGGCACTTCGGACGTAGCGGAAGTATTCGCAGTGGACGAGACGGTGGATGTTGTAGAGCGCCGTGTGGGTGCCGGGACGCCCTTCGCGATGCATGACTATCCGATTGTGAATGTCATTTGTCATGCCGATGTATAGATTTCGCGAGCGGCTGGAGAGGATGTAGACCCAGAAATGATATTCACGGGGAGGCATTTGAAGGAGATTAGCAGGGGGGCTGGGGAGTTGGAAGTGCAACAGCAGGTCCCCTTCGGGGATGACAAGCAAGAAAGGCAAGTGCAACAGCAAAGGCAACAGCAAAGGCAACAGCAAAGGCAACAGCAAAGGCAACAGCAAAGGCAACAGCAAAGGCAACAGCAAAGGCAACAGCAAAGGCAACAGCAAAGGCAACAGCAGGTCCCCTTCGGGGATGACAAAGCAAGAGATGCAAGTGCAACGGCAAAGCAGAGGCAAAAAAGAGAGGCAGCCACGGCTGCCTCTCTTTTCGATGCTGGGTTAGAAGTTATGCCGGGGAAGGTTGGCCTTCGCCGAAGCCGGGCTTGCGGCCGGTTTCGGGCTTGAGGACCTTCTGGGCTTCGCCCGAGCCGGGATCGACTCCGGAGAGGGGTGACTTGACGGCCGAGAGTTCCTTGCCTTCGATGATCAGCTTGATCTCGGCGGCATCCAGAGTCTCACGCTCGAGCAGGGCCGCGGCCATGCGGTGCATGATGTCGTGGTTGCTGTTGAGAAGGTTGTAGGCCGACTGATATGCGGTGTCGACGAAGGAGCGGACCTCGCCGTCGATCTGACGGGCGGTCTCTTCGGAGAAGTCGCGGTGCTGGGCGATCTCGCGTCCGAGGAAGATCTGCTCTTCCTTCTTGCCGTAGGTCATGGGACCGAGCTTGCTCATGCCGTACTCGCAGACCATCTTGCGGGCGAGTTCGGTGATGCGCTCAATGTCGTTGCCTGCGCCTGTGGTCATCTTCTTGAGGAAGATTTCTTCAGCGCAGCGTCCGCCCATGAGAGTCGCGAGACGGGTCTCGAGATACTCCTTGGTGACGGTGTGCTGGTCCTCTTCGGGCAGGTAGACCGTGACTCCGAGGGCCATTCCGCGGGGGATGATGGTGACCTTGTGGAGCGGATCGGAGTGCTCGCGGAGGGCGGAGACGAGGGTGTGACCGGCTTCGTGATAGGCCGTGACCTTCTTCTCGTCGTCGGTGAGGAGCATGGACTTGCGCTCGGCGCCCATCATGACCTTGTCCTTGGCTACTTCGAAATCGTACATGTGGACCGATTTGCGGTTGTAGCGGGCGGCGGTGAGGGCAGCCTCGTTGACCATGTTGGCAAGGTCGGCACCGGAGAAGCCCGGTGTTCCACGAGCGAGGACGTTGAGATTGACGTCTTCGGCCATGGGGACCTTCTTGGAGTGGACCTTGAGGACCTCTTCGCGGCCACGGATGTCGGGACGATCGACGATGACGCGACGATCGAAACGACCGGGGCGGAGAAGCGCGGGGTCGAGAACGTCGGGGCGGTTGGTCGCAGCGACGAGGATGACACCGTCGTTGGACTCAAAGCCGTCCATCTCGACCAGGAGCTGGTTGAGGGTCTGCTCGCGCTCGTCGTGTCCGCCGCCGAGGCCTGCGCCACGGTGACGACCGACGGCGTCGATCTCGTCGATGAAGATGATGCAGGGGGCGTTCTTCTTACCCTGCTCGAAGAGGTCGCGGACGCGGGATGCGCCGACGCCGACGAACATCTCGACGAAATCAGAACCGGAGATGGAGAAGAAGGGGACATTGGCTTCGCCGGCAACTGCGCGGGCCAAGAGGGTCTTGCCGGTTCCCGGAGGTCCGACGAGGAGCACGCCCTTGGGGATGCGGCCACCGAGGCGCTGGAACTTCTGCGCTTCGCGGAGGAACTCGATGATCTCCTTGAGCTCTTCCTTGGCTTCGTCGACGCCAGCGACATCCTTGAAGGTGATCTTCTTCTGCTGCATGGAGAGCAGGCGGGCGCGGGACTTACCGAAGCTCATGGCCTTGTTGCCGCCGGACTGCATCTGGCGCAGGAGGAAGAACCAGAGACCAAGGAGGAGCGCGAACGGGGCGAGCTGGATGAGGAATCCGAGCCACGCGTTCGAGTTCTGGTCCTTGATGGTGATGTTGACGCCGTGATCGCGCAGGGTCTTGTACATGTCCGGGTAGTTGCCCGGAATGGTGGTGTGGAACTGGACGTTGCCCTCGCGGTACTTGCCCGTTACCTCAGCGCCATTGACCGTGACCTCGCTGATCTTGCCCTGGTCGGCGTCGTTAAGGAGTTGGGTCAGGCTGATGTTCTTTTCCTGGTTGGCGCCTGTGCCTTTGACGACGAACTGCCAAAGGACGACCAGACACGTAGCCATGAAGACCCAGATCAGAATTTGTTTGACGGTCGAGTTCAAAGCGTATTTCCTCTTTTTTCCGGTCTGGAGCTAGCTTTTGCTGTCAGACCCGGCTACGGGACACCTGCATGTCCTGAAGCCCCAATCGTTAGACGATATCAATAAGGGAAAGTTCTGAGGGATGCCGGCGGAGACGCTCAGCACCTCAGTAACAGTCCTATCCGTCAGGTAATAAGATTCTACTCTTTCGGGGAACGATTCAGGGGTTTCTGGAGTGGGAATGTGCTGCAACTAAGGAGTGAGGGGTGCGGAGGGAGATTGGTAGAGAAGCGGGTTTCTCCGCTCCGGCGGCAAAAGCGCCGCCTCCGGTCGAAATGACAGTTCCGGGTGGGGTCGAAATGACAGTTTGGGTGGGTGGGGTGGATGGTATGACAGGGTTGGCTGGCGGTCAGGTTTGATTGCGGAAGAGGCGGATTTCGCGGGGAGAGCGTTCGGCGCGAAGGTTGTCAGCGAGATGCAGGGAGGATCCGGGGCGGGAGGAGACCGTGGGGATGGTCTGGAATCCGCAGAGGGCGAGGAGACGGGCGGTCTCGTCGAAGCTGAGGCGGGCGCCAAGCTGGCGGGCGGCGGCACGGAGGACTCGGCGGCGTAGGGCTGGGTCGAGGGGCCGGAGGCGGTCGATTTCGATGGAGATGGCGGATTCGCCGGGGGTGGTGCTGACGGCGCGGCCTCCTCCGCGGACGGGCTTGCCGGGGAGCAGGAGCTGGGGGAGGAGGCGGCTGAGCTCGGCCTGCCAGCGGGACTCTTCTTCGCGGGCAAGTTCGGCGAGGTTGGCTAAGGTGTAGTCGATGCTGGGGTTGTAGTCGCGGAGCTGGGGCATGAGGTGGTGGCGGATGCGGTTGCGGGTGTAGGCGGTGTCGGTGTTGGTGGAGTCTTCCTGCCAGGGCTGGTTGGATTGCTTGAGGAAGGACTCGATGTCGGCGCGGCGGGTTTGGAGGAAGGGGCGGAGGATTTTTCCGGGGCGCTGGTTGGGATTGTTGACGGCGACTACAGGGTGGATGGCGGAGAGGCCCTCGGTCCAGGCGCCGCGGAGGAGCTTCATAAGGACGGTTTCGGCCTGGTCGTCGAGGGTGTGGGCGGTGAGGACGGAGTCGGCCTGGCCGGAGGCGATGAGGGTGTGGAAGAAGTCGTAACGGATGGCGCGGGCGGCTTCTTCGATGGTCTCGGGATTTCCAGCGGCGCGGGTCTGGGCGACTCGGGCGGGGACGTTGGCTTGGTGGAGGTGAAGGGGGATGTCGAGGCTAGTGCAAAGGGCTTCGACGAAGTGGCGGTCGGCGGCGGATTCTTTGGGGAGGCGGATGCCGTGGTCGACGTGCGCGGCGGAGAGGCCTACGCCTAGGGAGTCGCGCTTGGTGGTGTTGGCGGCGTGGAGGGTGAGGAGGAGGGCTACGGAGTCGGCTCCGCCGGAGATGGCTACGCAGATGCGGTCGCCGGGGTGGATGTGGGTGCGGTCGAAGGCGAGGGCAGAAAGCATTGCACTTATGTTAGTTGGTCGGATACGGCCCTTGA
The DNA here is from genome assembly GCA_963738855.1 of uncultured Acidobacteriaceae bacterium. Classification (GTDB taxonomy): domain Bacteria; phylum Acidobacteriota; class Terriglobia; order Terriglobales; family Acidobacteriaceae; genus Edaphobacter. The sequence goes on from CAVTYC010000003.1 coordinate 248,204, forward strand.
CCGAACGTCGCATCATTTGTGTACGCACTTGAGTATGCTCGTTGATGTGATCTCATTCGGTGACAGGTACAAGCAAGCCATTCTCTGCGTTGTTTTGTCGCTTTCCATCCTCATTCCCACGGTGAGCTGTGCTGGTTCCTTAGATTCAAATAGCCGATTGGCTCAGGTCTCTCTACTCAGATTGAACCAAGAGAAGAAAATGATTTTCAACCGATTTCGGAACACGGTTTCGTTCTCGTTGCGATTAGGGATTGTTCGTTGCTCATCAACGGTCAAAGCACACGAATGAAGGCTGGTGATCACAAGACGATTCCCGGCCAACAGAGTTTGGAGCTTGCCCAATCTGATCCCGCGCCTGTTCCGCTTATCCTCATCAAGGTTGTTACAGCAACTCAGCCCCTCAGCATCGAAAAGACGACTCTTGCTCGCAATCAAGAATTGGAAGATGCGAGTGACAGGAACACTACTCTATTGATCGCAATCGTTCCTTTGCGGCTTAGTGATGTGCGCGACCTGGCTGATCCAGATGAGCACTGGAAATCTGGTTCTCAAAAGACAATTGAGCTTCAGCAAGGTCAAACAGTCTGGCTTATGCGAGGCATGCACCGTCTTCGCAACTCCGGGAATACTACGATTCGATTTGTCACAGTTGAATGGTAGCGAGTGGATGATCCTGAGGATCTCGAGTAGTCCCCACGAGATGGAACACGTATCTTGTATACTCCGGTGGTTATGCGAGTTTTTGTGATTCTTCCTGCAGCGGGTATTGGGACGCGGATGGCCGCGGGTGGTGCGTCGACGGTGGCGCCGAAACAGTTTCTTGAGATTGGCGGTGTGCCGGTGCTGATCCGGTCGCTGCGGGCGTTTTTGGCGGTGCCTCGGGTGGATGCGGTTTGTGTTGCTGTGCGCGGCGCAGAGAAGGATCGGGTGGAGGCTCAGGTGGCCGAGTACAAGCTGGGGCCGCTGGTGCATATGGTCGAGGGCGGTGATCATCGGCAGGAGTCGGTGGGGAATGCGCTGGCTGCGCTCGAGTGCGATGAAGACGATGTCGTGCTGGTGCATGATGCGGTAAGGCCGCTGATCGATCCGGCGACGATTGAGCGGACGATCGATGCGGTTGTGAAGCATGGCGCGGCGATTGTTGGTCTGCCGGCGGTGGATACGATCAAGCAGGTGGAGCGGACGGCCGATGGCGCGATTGTGACAGCGACGATTCCGCGAGAACGGATTGTGCATGCGCAAACTCCCCAGGGCGCACGGGTTGGGTTGTTGCGACGGGCCTATCTGGAGGCCGAAGCGGATGGATTTGCTGGGACGGATGAGGCTAGTTTGCTGGAGCGGGCGGGGATTGAGGTGGCTGTCGTGCCGGGGTCGGCGAAGAACTTTAAGATTACGCAGCCGGGGGATATTGAACTGGCAGAGTTCTACCTCGGAAAGGCGTAACGGTGATCAAAAGGATGAAGGCTGATAAAAACTAAAACGATAAAGACTAAAAGACAAAATAAAGGTAAAAGCAAAGACGTTATTTGGGGGCTTGATGGAGAAGTTGTCGCTCGACCGGAAGGTTGAATTTTCTGGTGCGAACGATCCGCTGACCGAACGGATCATTCGGGTGTTTTATGAGGTTTATAACGAGCTTGGATTTGGATTTCTTGAATCGGTTTACCGGGCGGCTATGTGCATTGCGCTTGCAGAGGCTGGATTTCGAGCGGAAGCCGAGGCGCCTGTTCCTGTTAGCTTTCGCGGAACACTTGTTGGTGTATTTCGGGCCGATATTGTTGTGGATGGAAAGATCATCGTCGAGTTGAAGACTGCGGAATCGATCAGCAAGGCGCATGAGGCCCAGGTGCTGCACTATCTGCGTGCTTCCGAGATGGAAGTTGGGTTGGTCATGAACTTCGGGCCGGTTGCCAAATTTCGGCGGATTGAGATGCGGAATGACCGGAAGAAGAGAATGTTGATGGAGCCCCTCTAACGCTCTGGGACATGGGAAGATAACGTATGGGTATGAGAATTGGATATGGGTTTGACTCGCATGCGTTCAAGCCCGGCGTGCCGCTGGTGATTGGCGGGTTGGCGATTGAACATCCGGAGGGGCTGGCTGGCCACTCGGATGGGGATGTGTTGCTGCATGCGATTACGGATGCTTTGCTGGGCGCAGTTTCGGCGGGGGATATTGGGACCTTCTTTCCGCCGAGCGATCCGCGGTGGAAGGGTGCGGCTTCGAGTGTGTTTTTGCAGACGGCGCTCGAAGAGGTGGCGACGGCGGGGTACAAGATCGTCAATATCGATACGGTGCTGGTGCTGGCTCAGCCGAAGATTGTTCCGATTGCCGGTGAGTTGCGGGAGCGTGTGGCCGAGCTGCTGGGCGTGAAGCCGGGCGAGGTCGGGATCAAGGCCAAGACGCCTGAGGGGTTGAATCAGGACCATGTTGCGGTGGCGCATGCGACGGTGCTGCTGGAGAGTGTTGGGCTTGCCGAATCGCCTGCTCGGATGACGGCTACGGCCGATGTCGAGGATGAGATCGATCAGGTGGTGAAGGGGCTTGTGGGCGGGGCGCGCGATGTGTCGGCGCTGGGGCGGAAGCCTGCGTTTGATACGGATGATCTGACTTAGGGCGGCTGATTATGTCTGCTGGCCTGTACGAAGCATTCCCTCAGGGGCTAAAGCCCCTTTGAATTTTGCTGTACTAGCGGCGTGGCTGAAGCCACGCCCTTTCAAAGCAGACTTCTTCAGCGCCTTTTGAAGCCATGCCCTTTCAAAGCGAAGACTTTTCAGCGCCTTCCGAAGTCATCCCCTTTCAAGGCGAAGACTTTTTTCAGCGCCTTTTGAAGCCATGCCCTTTCAAAGCAGACTTTTCAGTGCCTTTTGAAGCCATGCCCTTTCAAGCCACGACTTAATGACCTTTCTTAGTTTTCTATGTGTCGGCTTTGACTATTGCCAGAGCAAATCCGTCGTAGCCTTTGCTTCCGAGGGTTTGGATTGCTGTTGCGTCAAGCCGCGGGTGGGTTCCGAGCTTTTCGAAGAAGAGGCGGGTTCCGGTAACTCTCGGGTCGGTGGAGTCTGCTTTGAGGATGTCGCCTTCGCGAATCACGTTATCGCCGATGATGACCGTACCCGGGCGGGCGAGTTTCATGGCCCACTCGAGGTAGACAGGGTTGTTGGGTTTATCGGCGTCGAGGAAGATGAAGTCGAAGGTTGCGCCTTCGGCGTGCAACTGAGCTAGGGAGTCGAGCGCGGGGCCGACTCTGAGGTCAACGAGTGGAGTCAGGCCTGCGCGGTGGATGTTTGTTGCGGCGATTCCGGCGTGTTTGGGGTCGAGTTCGAGGGTGACGAGTTTGCCGTCGGGTGGGAGTGCTCGTGCAAGCCAGATGGTGCTGTATCCGCCCAGCGTTCCGATTTCGAGAATTCGTTTGGCGCCTTGCATTCGGGCGAGGAGATGAAGGAGCTTGCCTTGGGTTGGGCTAACGTCAATTGACGGGAGGCCGGCACGTGCGTTCGCTTCGAGTACGTTATCGACGGTTTGATCGGCAGGGATGAGGTTGCTTGTGATGTAGCGGTCAACTGCTGTCCAGAGGTCTTGATTCATAATCGAAAGAATAGAGTTACATCGCTTGATGAGCAAACTTGCAGCGATGAGGAGACGAGATGCGGATTGCATGGGGCTTGATGGCGGCGATAGTTTGCGGTGGGATGATGCAGGCACAGACGGTTGCTCAGGCGAGTTTACAGCCTCGTGCGGGTGGGGCTGGGCCGTGTGTTCCGGTGGGTGATGCGGCGTGGCTGACTCCGGCGGAGAAGACGTGCTATGCGACGACTCCGGATTGCATGACGGAGACGATGGCGTATCTGCGGCGGGTGCAGGCGGCGGCTCCGGGGCAGGTGAAGGTTGAGCCGTTCGGCAAGACGGGCGAAGGGCGGGATCTGGATATTGTGATTGTCTCGCGGGATGGTGTGTTCGATCCGGCGGCGATTCATGCGGCGAAGCGGCCGATTGTGCTGGTGCAGAACTCGATCCATGCGGGTGAGATGGATGGCAAGGATGCTTGTCTTGCGTTGCTGCGGGATATGGTGATCTCGAAGACGAAGGCTGCGTTGCTGGAGCGGGCGGTGTTTGTGTTTATCCCGATCTATAACGCGGATGGGCATGAGCGGCGGGGTGCTTATAACCGGATCAACCAGAATGGGCCGGAGGAGATGGGATGGCGCGGGAATGGGGCGAATCTGAATCTGAATCGGGATTATATGAAGGCGGATACGCCGGAGACACGGGCGTTTATGGCGATGTTTCATCGCTGGCTGCCGGATTTTTTTGTCGATGATCATGTGACGGATGGTGCGGATTATCAGTACGACGTGACGTTTACGATTGACGACGGGCCGAATCTGCCGAGCGGTACGGCGAAGTGGGTGGATGATGTTGCGACGCCGACGCTCGAGAAGTATGTGAATGATCATGGGCATCTGGCCGCGCCAACGTACATCACTCTGGTGAATGACAATGATCCGGCGCAGGGGCTGGGGTTCAATGAGAATCCGCCGCGATTTTCGACGGGGTACATGATCCTTGAGGGGCGGCCGGGGATGCTGGTCGAACTGCATATGCTGAAGGACTACAAGACTCGGGTGACGGGGAACTACGAGATTCTTGCGGGCCTGATGGAGCTGATGAATCGCGATGCGGATAAGGTGATTGCGCTGAATGCGGCGGCGGATAAAGAGGCCGAGGGGATGGGGGCGCATCCGCTGAGCAATGTGAAGTATCCGCTGGCGCTGGGTTGGGGTGGGCAGACGACGCCGTTTCTGTTTCGCGGCTATGCGTTTCAGCGGTCGCTGAGTGAGGTTTCGGGTGCGATGTGGGTGAAGTACTCGCATGAGCCATGGAATGTGTCGTTGCCGTTTCAGACGGGGTTCAAGGTGACGGCGGAGACGACGCTTCCGGCGGCCTATATCATTCCTGCCCAGTGGACGAAGGTGATCGATGTGCTGGCGGCGCACCAGGTGGAGATGGAGCGGACGACGGCGGCGTGGTCGGGCGATGTGGAGACGTATCAGTGCGCGGGGATGACGTGGCAGGAGCCTCCGTTTGAGGGGCGGCATCCGACGTTCAATGGAGAGGCGATTCGGAATCCGGGGAAGTTTGGGAGCTGCGTGCTGGTGCGGGAGAAGATGAGTTTTCCGGCGGGGTCGGCGGTGGTTCGGCTGAATCAGCGGCTGTCGCGGGTTGCGGTGCAGTGGCTGGAGCCGGCGGGGCCTGACTCGGCGCTGCAGTGGGGGTTCTTCGATCCGATCTTCGAGCAGAAGGAGTATGGCGAGGCGTATGTGCTGGAGGCGCTGGCTCGGGAGATGATGGCGAAGGATCCGAAGCTGAAGGCTGAGTTCGAGAAGAAGGTGGCGAAACGATCCGGCGTTTGCGGGGAATCCTATGGCTCGGCTCGAGTTTTTCTTTGAGCGGTCGCCGTGGTTTGCGGCGAATCGGGTGGGGCTGTATCCAGTGGGAAGGCTGGGGAGTTTGGATGGGGTGCCAGTTCGGTGAGATTTCCTGAAAGCAGATCAAAAGGAACGAAGAACATACTTGCGACCTGTTCGGGGTTTACACCTGTTGCAATCAACTTCTGAACCATCGCCATCTGTTGTGCTTTGTAATGTTCACTCGGTACGAACTGCTCGGCTATGAAGTCGCTCTGTGCTCCCATACCTCGGCGGTCGGGATAACCTCTCTGCTTAGCCATACCGTACCCTCGTCATCGGATTGTACGACTGGGAATATAAAACTGCGCTACCAGCTAGGAATGCCTTGGATCGGGGCACTTTCGCGGGTAGACTGCGGATATCTTGAAATTTCTTCAGAGGGACTTAATGAGGATCAGGCTTGGGCTGGTAGTGGTGTGTCTTTTGGCGGCTGTGCGTGGTGTGTCCGCGCAGGCTCCTGCGGCGGCGGATGATTTCGTGAAGACGCATTATGCAAAGTATGAGTATCGGATTCCGATGCGGGATGGGGTGAAGCTGTTTGCTTCGGTGTATGTGCCGCAGGCTGGAGCGTTCAAGGATGCGGGGCCTTATCCGTTTTTGATGACGCGGACGCCTTATAGCTGCGCTCCTTATGGCGAGGATAAGTTTCCGGCGAGGATTGGGCCTAGCCAGGAGTTGATGGAGTCGGGGTACATCTTTGTTTGCGAGGATGCGCGTGGGAGGACGGCAAGCGAGGGTGTGTTTCAGGAGATGAATCCGCATATCGATGAGAAGAAGTCGGCGAAGGATGTGGATGAGTCGAGCGATATGTACGACACGGTGGAGTTCCTGCTGAAGCATGTGCCGAACAATAACGGCAAGGTGGGGATTACGGGCATCAGCTACCCGGGGTTCTATACGTCGGCGAGCATTATCGATTCGCATCCGGCGATCAAGGCGGCCAGTCCGCAGGCTCCGATGACGAATCTGTTCTTCAATGACGATGGGTACCATGGTGGAGCGTTTATGCTGGGCGCGAACTATGGGTTCTATCGGTTTTTTGCTCCGCAGAAGAACCCGGTGATTCCGACGGGTGGGCCGAGGGGCGGTGGTGGTTCGCCGGATGAGAATCCGGATACGTATGCGACGCTGCTGGCTGCGGGGCCGACGGGGAATCTGGATACGGGCAAGGAGTATCTGAACGGCAGCAACTGGTTGTTTCACGATCAGGTGATGCACACGACGTATGACGATTATTGGAAGAAGCGTGATCTGTCGAAGCATATGAAGGGCGTGCATGCGGCGGTGATGACGGTTGGCGGATGGTTCGATGCAGAGGATCTGTCGGGGCCGTTCAAGACCTTTCATGCGATTGATGAGTTCAATCCGGGTGCGGTGAATACGCTGGTGATCGGGCCGTGGACGCATGGCGGATGGTCGCGGACGGATGGCGATCATCTGGGCGATGTAACGTTCAATTCGAAGACGTCGCAGTTCTATCGGGCGAAGATTGAGTATCCGTTCTTTGAGTACTACCTGAAGGGTGTGCATGGCGGTCCGCTGCCTAAGGCGTACGTGTTCGAGACGGGAAGCAATGCGTGGAAGACGTATGATGCGTGGCCTCCGAAGCCTGCGGTGGCGAAGACGCTTTACTTCCATGCTGGTGGGAAGTTGAGCTTCGATGCGCCGACGGAGAAGGCCGGCGTGGATGAGTATGTGAGCGATCCGGCGCATCCGGTGCCGTTTGTTGGGTATCCGACGGATACGGTCCCGCAGCGTTACATGGCGGATGACCAGCGGTTCGCTGCAACCCGGCCGGATGTTCTGGTGTACATGTCGGAGCCGCTGAAGGAGGACGTGACGATCGTCGGGCCGGTGCGGCCGAAGCTGAAGATTGCTTCGACGGGAACGGACTCGGACTTTGTGGTGAAGCTGATCGATGTGTATCCGTATGACTATCCGGGGAGTGCTGATGCGGGGAACAAGCGCGTTGTGGGTGCAGCTCCAGTGGTGATGGGCGGGTATCAGCAGCTGGTGCGTGGCGAGCCGATGCGGGCGAAGTTCCGCGATAGCTGGGAGAAGCCGACCCCGCTGGTTCCGGGCAAGGTCGCCAGCGTGAACGCGGAGATGCCGGACATCAACCACACGTTCCGCGCGGGGCACCGGATTATGGTGCAGGTGCAGAGCTCGTGGTTCCCGCTGGTGGATCGGAATCCGCAGACGTTTGTGGATATTCCGCTGGCCAAGCCGGAGCAGTTTGTGAAGGCTACGGAGAGCGTCTACCGTAATGCGGATGCGGCGAGTGGAGTTGAAGTGCTCGTGATGCCGTAGCCATTTGTTAGGGCATGGCGGAAATAGAAAGGGCGGCAGGGATTACATCCTGCCGCCCTTTTGTTGTGGGACTACCAGAGCTGGACGCGGTCCTTGGGTGCGAGGTAGAGCTTGTCGGTGGGTTGGACGTCGAAGGCAGGGTACCAGGCATCGTTGTTGCGGACGGTGGCAGCGCGGAATCGGCCGGGTGCGTGCGGATCGGTGAGGATCTGCTGGCGGAGGGTGGCGTCGCGTACGACGGAGCCCCAGTTCTGGCCGAAGGCGATGAAGAATTGCTGGTCGCCGGTGAAGCTGCCGTCCATGGGGGCGGGCTTGCCGTTGAGAGAGGCGTGGTAGCCGTCGTATGCGGCGGTGAGGCCGGCTACGTCCGCGATATTTTCGCTGAGGGTCTGACGGCCGTTGACGGCGAGGTCGGGAAAGGGCTTGTAGGTGTCGTACTGCGCGGCCAGTTTGGCGGCTACGGCGTTGAAGTGAGCGAGGTCTTCGGGCGTCCACCAGTTGCGGACGCGGCCCTTGGAGTCGAATGCAGCGCCCTCGGAGTCGAAGGTGTGGCTGATCTCGTGGCCGATGACGGTGCCGATGGCTCCGTAGTTGGTCGCGGCCTGGGCCTTGGGATCGAAGAAGGGTGGCTGCAGGATGGCGGCGGGAAAGTTGAGGCCGTTGTGGAGGGGAAGGTTAACGGCGTTGACGGTCTGCGGGGTCATGGTCCACTCGCGGCGGTCGACGGTGGTTCCGATGCGGCCTACGTCATAGTGGTATTCGAAGAGGCCGCTGCGCCAGAGGTTGAGGAAGAGGTTGTCGGGCGTGACTTCTAAGGCGGTGTAGCTGCGCCAGTGATCGGGGTAGCCGATGCCGACCTGCAGTGTGCCGAGTTTGGCGAGGGCTTCGGCTTTGGTCGCGGGAGCCATCCATGTGACGTTCTGGAGGCGCTCACGGAATGCAGCGATGAGGTTCGAGACGAGTGCTTCAGCCTGGGCCTTGGCCTCGGGGGAGAAGTAGCGCGCCGCGAAGATTTGGCCTACAGGATCGCCGAGCAGGACGGAGACGAGGCGGGCTCCGCGGACGTCGCGCGGGCGCTGCTGGGGTGTGCCGGAGAGGGTCTGGCCGAAGAAGGCGAAGCTCTCGTCGGCGAGTGCTTTGGATGAGGCTGCGGCGTAGGCTTCGATGACGTGATAGGTGAGCAGGTCCTTCCACGCGTCGATGGGCTGGGAGGCGACTAGTGCGGCCTCGCCGGTGAAGGCGATGGGTTGCCAGACGATGAAGGTGGTTTGTTTGTCGAGACCTGCGGCGCGGAAGAACTCGGGCCAGTCGAGGCCAGGAGCATTGGCGGTGAAGTCGGCGCGACTCCAGGGGTTGTTGGCTTTGTGGATGTCTTCGCTGTCGGCGAGCGAGATGTGGACCTTGGCTATCTGGGTCTCGAGTGCCACGACGCGGGCGGCGCGGGCGTCTGCGTCGGCGAGGCCGGCGAGGCGGAACATGGCGGCGATGTGGGTCTGGTACTTGGTGCGGATCTCCTGCATGCGAGGGGAGGTGGAGAGGTAGTAGTCGCGGTTGGGGAGCTGAAGGCCGCCTTGCAGGAGGTAGGGGGCGTAGTGGTCGGGGTCGTTGAAGCTGGGTGCTACCCAGAGGCCGAAGATGTTCGGCGTGTGAAAGTTGGTGTTGTTGAGGGCATCGACGTCGGCTCGGAGGGAGAGGCCGAGGGCGTGGGCTAGCTGGCGTGGCGAGTTGATGGCGGCGATCTCGGCGAGGTGCGGCTTGAGAGTGGCCAGGCCGTGGGTTTCGATGGCGGCCTCGTCCATGTAGGAGTGGTAGAGGTCGGCGATCTTGCGCTGGTCGGTACCGGGGGCGGCGTTGGCCTTGGTCGCATCCTGGATGATGCTGTTGGTGCGCTCGAAGCTGAGGTCGGAGAGCACGGTAAAGACGCCGATGGTGGCGCGGTCGGGGGGAAGCTTGGTGTGGGTGAGGAAGCCGCCGTTGGCGAAGGTGTAGAAGTCGTCGCCGGGCCGGACGGAGGTGTCCATATTGGCGATGGCGATGCCGTGCGCGAGAGGGGCCGCAGTCTGGGCTGGGGCGACGGCGCTGAAGGTGAGGAGGATATTGCCGGAGAGAGCGAGAAGGCGGCGGGCTATGAGAGTCATCCTGATTTGCTCCGGTCGGCAGGGCTGGAACTGCTGTGCCTACCGACCGGAGTATTATCGCCTACGCTTGATGGCTTAGGCCTTGGCGAAGGGGTCTTCGAGCGAGGGGCTTTGGGGGGTGAACATCTCTCCGCCGTTGGGGGTGACGACCCAATCGTCTTCGAGGCGGACGCCGAACTCGCCGGTGATGTAGATGCCGGGCTCGTCGGAGAAGGTCATGCCGGCGACGAGTGGAGTGGTGTTGCGGCGGACGAGATAGGGCCACTCGTGGCCGTCCATGCCGATGCCGTGGCCGAGGCGGTGGCTGAAGTATTTGTAGTCGGGGCCGTAGCCTGCGTCGGTGATGACCTTGCGGGCTGCGGCGTCGATGGCTTGGCACTCAATGCCGGGGCGGGCTGCGGCGAGGGCTGCGGCCTGAGCCTTGTGGACGATGTCGAAGACTTTCTTCTGCTTGTCGGTGGCCTTGCCGAGGACGAAGGTGCGCGACATGTCGGACTGGTAGCCTTCGACGGTGCAGCCGTCGTCGATGAGGATGATCTCGCCTTCGCGGATGACCTGCGGCTGGAGCGAGCCGTGGGGCAGGGCGGAGTACTCGCCGACCTGGCAGCTGGCGTCGCCGGGGAAGCCGACGCGGTTGTAGGCGGCGGAGACGAGCTCGCTGAAGTGGCGGTTGGTCATGCCGGGTTGTGCGGACTTGTAGACGGCTTCGTAGACGTTGAAGGTGACGTCGTTGGCGAGGCGCATGAGGGCCAGCTCAGCGGGAGATTTGACGCCGCGGCAGCCGAAGGTGATGGGGGTTCCGCTGACGGCCGTGAGGCTGGGGCTGGCGTGGGCGATGCCGTCGGAGAAGGCGAACTGGGTGCGCTCCTCGACGCCGATCTTACCGGTGGTGATGCCGGCGTCCTTGAGCGCTTTGGCGAGAAGGGCGTAGGGGTTCTCGTCTTCGTTCCAGGTGTAGACCTTGGTGGTGGAGGCGGCAGGAAGCGTCGCGGGCTTGGCTTCCATGCGCTCACGGACGCGGCCCTCTTCGAAGACTGGGGAGATGATGAAGGGACCTCCCTTGGCGGGTAGGACCCAGGCGAAGAAGCGCTCGGACTGTCCCCAACGCAGGCCGGTGAAGTAGTTGAGCGAGGTGCCGGTGGCGATGACGAGGGCGTCGATCTTGTGCTGGGCGAGAAGCTGGCGGGCGCGTTCGACACGCTGCTCGCGCTCTTCGAGCGTGATGGGCACGGCTTCGGAGCGGCGGCTGGTGAGTGCGGCGATTGGGGCGGGAAGCTTGAGGTCGGCGGGCGGCGCTGCACTGGGACGTTGGGCCTGGAGTTTCAGGGACGGAGCTGCGGCGGCTGCAGTTGCGGCTAGGAGGAAGCTTCTTCTGGATGGCATAGGAGGATTGTAACGTGATGGTCTGGATAAGTGCCCGGTAATCGATGGAGTAGATTCGATTCCGCGCGGATGGTAGGCTTCGATTCTAAGCCTCGAAATTTCCTATAAGGGTGGGATTGCCAATGGCGATGATTACGACAGTGCAACAGCATATGCTGCAACAGCAACAGGAGATGCTGAAGGCCACTGGCCGCGAGGCGACAGGAACGTTCAGCTGGTTGCTGAGCGGGATCACGTTGGCAGCGAAGATGGTGGAGGCGAAGATTCGCTCGGCGGGGTTGATCGACGTGTTGGGTGCGTTTGGTGCGGAGAATGTGCAGGGCGAGCAGCAACAGAAGTTGGATGTGTATGCGAACCAGGCGCTGCTGCACTGCCTCGGTCTGCGTGACAGCGTGGCTGCGTTGGTCAGCGAAGAGGACGAAGAGCCCGTGACGTTCAATCGCGATCCGGAGACGGGGAAGTACATTATCGTCTTCGATCCGCTGGATGGGTCGAGCAATATCGACGTGAATGTCAATGTGGGGACGATCTTTAGTGTGCTGCGCAGGTTGCCGCCTGAGTTGGGGACTCTGGATGAGTCGATTCTGCAGCATGGTTTTCGGCAGGTGGCGGCGGGCTATGTGCTGTATGGGCCTTCGACCGTGCTGGTCTATACGACGGGCAATGGTGTGTATGGATTTACGCTCGATCCTGCGATCGGCGCGTTTGTGCTGAGCAACGAGCGGATGCAGATGCCGGAGCAGGGAAGCTACTACTCTGTGAATGAGGCGCATGCGGCGAGCTGGCCGGAGGGGTATCGCGCGTATCTCGAGATGCTGCGGGCCGGTGGACTGGGCAGAGAGTACAGCTCGCGGTACATCGGTAGCCTGGTGGCGGACTTTCATCGGACGCTGCTGAAGGGTGGGGTGTTTCTATATCCGCCAACGTTGAAGCAGCCGAAGGGCAAGCTACGGTTGCTGTACGAGGCGAATCCGCTGGCGTTTATCGCGGAGCAGGCAGGTGGAATGGCCACGACCGGCGTTGAGAGGGTTTTGGATATCAAGCCGGAGGGGATCCATCAGCGGACACCCTTTTGCGTAGGCAGCAGGCGCGAGATGGGGGCGCTGGCAGCAGAACTGAGTGGAGTGACAGCGAAGTGAGTGAGTTTGCAGCAGTAGTGACGGATATTCGTGAGGAGTCGCGGGTTGCGGGGCGCCAGCGCTGGCAGATGGCGCTGGATCGCACGGAGTTTCACGCTGGCGATGTTGGGGTACTGGAGGCCGTCGCCCGGAGTGGGGCCCGTTTGCAGGTGCCGGTGCTTAGGGTGGAGGTGGATGTTGCGGGCGAGGTGTGGCATGTGGTCGAGAAGCCGCTGGCCGCGGGGACGGCTGTTTCGGGATGGGTGGGCGCTCGCGAAGTTTGAGCCGAGAGGCACTTACTGGTACACTTAAATGAGTCGTTAGACGGCATGGCTGCTGCATAAGCAGTGTGCGATGCAAGTCTGGTGGGGGGCTGTAGCTCAGCTGGGAGAGCGCCTCGTTCGCAACGAGGAGGTCAGCGGTTCGATCCCGCTCAGCTCCACCAAAATAATCAAGGACTTACATCGAAAATTTGGGTCCAATAAGAAGAGAAATTCAGCATGCGTCCAATTTGGGTCCATTACGCTGCATTCTCTTTTTTCACCAGAACGAGAGACGCTACTTTTTCTCCTGCCTCCCGCTTTTCATCACCTACAGTCTGAGCGTATGTCGCCAGCGTCATCTCTGCTGTTGAGTGCCGCATTAGCTCCATACTGACCCGGAGACTTGCGCGACTTGAGAGCAGCAATGAAGCGTAGCTTCTTCGCAGCGTGTGCCACCCTAGACTCGGCTTGTCGATACCTGCTGCTTGGATTGCAGGTTCGACGTTCCTCCGCCAGAGAGTCCCAGGCCAGAGCGGTTGTTTGCCAAGTGAAATATCGGAGGCAAACACCCAGTTCTCAGGCTTGGTGTAGGAAGACTTTGCCTTCCACTTCGTCAGTGCTTCAATGGCTTGTTTGAGGCAAGGGAAGGGGACGACGTGAGGACTCTGTCTTCGGTGGTCCCACTATGCCATCAACATATGATCGTCGGATGTGCAAGACGGCACGATCAAAATGTTGCTTCTGCGCTCAGTTGTCAAAGAGCCTTGCTGTAGCGTTCACGTTTGAAATTCATGCTGCCGTCCTTTCGGGTTGGGCGGCATGACCGACAGGATCAGTGCAACTCTCAGTCTCAAGCCAAGCTTTGAGTTGGGAGAGCGGAAAGAGGATCTTTCGAGCGCTAAGGCGACGGTGAGGTACTTTTCCTTCACGCGCCCATCTCAGCAAGGTGACAGGGTGGATACGTGCAATCCCGGCTGCTTCGCGGGCTGTCAACCAATGGCTTTCAATCGCTGACTTAACTGGTGGCTTTTGGTCGAGTGGGGTCGGGGAACTGAAGTCGCCAACTTGTATGTTCGAGAGTCCCGCATAGTCAAAAGCCGAAATCCGTGGTGTCGATGGCATAGTGCCTCCGGTCGGTGACCACATTCTTCAGAGAATGCCCAAGGAGATCAAAAACGTCCAAGACTTTTTAGATCATCACTGATGCGTTGAGGGCATTAGGAAGGAACTCGCGGGTTTTGGTGGGCATGGCAAGAAAGAACAAGACAGTCTTAGAGCTAAACAAAGTTGGAAGGCGCAGATAGGTGTTTACGTGCTTCGTCAAGATCGCGACGACTTTGCTTGGTGATGATTCAGTTCGGAAGGATCGTGAAGAAGAGTAGTACAGAACGCAGCTGCAACCAACGTTGCACGGGTCATTACGCGTTGAGGCAAAACAGGGGATCGTGGGCGCGCAACTATCCCTGAGCACATAATTTGGCCCGGTTCACTGCCTATTGGCAGTGAGGAGCGTTGTCATCGGACATGGAAGGTGGGGGCGTGGATTTTCCCCAACGTGATGGGGACGAACCCATTGTGAATACGAGTGTCGCACCGTCCTTGATTTGAGCATGACGAAACCAGGAATTAGGCAGATCGACGGCATTGAGCGTCACTGACTGCACGTAGCGATTCAAACCTTTGTCATCGAGATTCTTGGCGATGATATGCAGTTTTTTCCCATTTCCTATAGAAAGCTCGGCATCGGGGATGCTTGGCGTACTGATGAGATATACATCCTGTCCGGCAACCGGGTAAATCCCCAAGGTTGAAAAGATCAACCAACTGGACATGGCGCCGGAATCGTCGTTTCCTGGGATCCCGGCACGATTATCCATAAAGTATTTCTCGAGCAGGAGATGAACAATATCGGCACTTTTGTCCGGGCGGCCCGCATAGTTATAGAGCACAGGCATGAGAAATCCTGGCTCGTTAGTGACATCAAAATGGTTGCGCAGGAATGTCCAGTCCAGACGGCGAATAAAGTCCTCGTTGCCGCCGGCCATTGTAATAAGGCGGCGCATGTCCTGGGGAGCGTAGAGCGAGTAGGTCCAAATATCTCCTTCATAAAAAAAATCAGGCCAGGTTCCGCGGACGACAAGGTAAGGGGCGGCCCATGTTCCATCCGGGTTGCGCGGTCGCAGAAAACCCTTGAAGCCTTCTACACTCATATCCTTATCCCAGAGATTTTCGAAATTATGAGCGCGGCTAGCGTAAAGAGCCGCCTCTTCCTTTTTGCCTAGACCGCAGGCGGTCTCAGAGATCGCAAAATCGTCGTAGCTATACTCCACTGTGCGTGATCCTGATCGTTCATCAGCGAGTGTCACATAGCCCTTTTCGTTGTAGTCTGTGAGGCCTCCTCGCCCCTCTTTTTGAGGATCGGCAGGTGGGACTCCCGCGTCATGAACCATCGCGGAGAACGCAGTCTTGTAGTCGATGCCTTTTAGGCCTTTAAGATATGCATCGGCGATGACAATGTTCGCATTGGAGCCTCCTTGCGTGCGGCCGTTATCATTCCCACTTCGTGCGTCCGGCATATAGCCTGTGTGGCGGTAGATATCTATAAGCGAGCTGATAATATCGCGCTGTCGATTAGGTGAAATCAGCGTCAGCAGAGGGCTTGATGTACGAAACGTATCCCAAATGCAGTAATAGTCGTCATAGTAAGGCTCAGGGGATGTCCACCCAGGATTCTCTCCTGTCCGGTCAGTAGGCATAAGCATTATGTGATACATCGCGGTGTAAAGCTGACGACGTTGGGACTCGTCGCTCCGACAAGGCTGAGTTTTGCCAACTCGCTATTCCAAAGCGAGACGGCTGCACTCTGTACAGAAGCGAAGTTCCATCCTGGGATTTCTGTCTGCACATTTGTTTTTGCTTGGGCTGCACTAATGAATGAGATACCAACCTTCATTTGCACAACCTGATTGACTTTTGTATCAAAATCGAAAGATGCTCCGATCGGAGAGCCATCGGATACAACAGCATCGCTGGAATTCGAAAGTGTGGTTCCGTTAGACCAGGTTCTTATCGACTTTGTCGGGGTATCTAGAATGATGTAGTAGTAGACCTTGTACTCACCGCCCCTATTCCAACCACCAGTAACTCGGGTTACACCTTCGATCTCACGGTCGGAGAGGACATGGACTTCTGCTCCCAGAAACCGCTGCGATTCCCAGCCAGTTCCAAGATTCAATGCAGAGGCAAGGTTTGCGATAACATGAGCCTGCGGCGAGGCGGGGAATACATATCGGTGAAAACCCACGCGGCGGCTACTAGTGAGTTCAGCCTTGATTCCATAGCGGCTGAGTGTTGTCGCATAATAACCAACTTCATTGACCTCTTTCGCGCGTGGCGACCGGGTGGAAAGTGGATCAACCCCTCCTGTAAGAGGCATAACCAGAACGTTACCGTACTTGCCCTGCGCACCGCTAAGATGCAAATGAGAAAAGCCCAGAATCTCGCCATTGCTTGAATAGCCAAAGCCAGAGCGGTGCCCGTCGAAATTCTGCATGTCGGGGCCAAGTTTGACCATTCCGAATGGAATTGCAGAGCCAACAAAGGTATTGCCGCCCCAATCTACACCAATGAACGGATCGACCTAATGCGTGTAATCCGCTACGGTCTTTTGCGGAAGCTGTTCCGACTGGGCTGTTGGTCCAACAAGGAGAGCGAGGGAAAGGAAAGAGCCGATAAATCGATGAATCGATCGCCAGCGACTCGATTGAGAGATATGTTTCATAGTAACGATTCCTTCGGATGTCTGACCGCACCTACGAATTTGGACCTCGCGTGTGCGCTGACATGCCGCATGCACGACCTTGTGCCAACGGCCTTGTCATAAATGCGATACTCCCCGTCGTGAAGTCGCCGAGGTACATTCTTGTTGATTTGCTGCGTCGATTCGAAGTCACGGTAGGGAATGACGGTGATCCTTTCGCCGAGTCGCTTCTGTTTACCATGAAATCCTCGCCGGAAAAAACTCCGCAAACAGGTCTTCGTAATAGGGCTTCAATTCCTTAAGGTTCGGCTTGGTGTGGCCCTTCGAGTACAAGTCATATGGGTTGAACTTCAGTACCCATGACAACATCTCCCGGTCCTGCTTGTTGCAAAGATAATCGTATGCACCGTGACGATGCCAAGCATAAAACGAGTGGTAGCGCAGCATGTAGAGCGCTTCCATTGGGAGATAGTTCTTCATCACCTCGTAGATGTAACCGTCGTGCCCGAAGGACATCTTCACCTTGTCGAGGCCGCCGTTTGGCTCATAGATGCCGTACTTCGTCTGATAGGACGGATTGCTGTCATCAGGATTGTCCCTGAAGTATTCCGGAAACACGACCGCCTCGGAATACGCGCATCCCGTAGGGAAGGTATCGCCGACCACGCCCCATTGCGGCTCGCCATAGAGGCAGAGACATTTCCCTAAATCGTGGACGAATCCCGTCGCAACCATCCAACGAGGATGTCCGTCCTTACGGATCGCTTCAGAGGTCTGGAGCAGATGCTCGAGCTGCGTGAGGTCTGTATCCGGATCGCTGTCGTCCACCAGCGTGTTCAAATACTCAGCTGCCTCCCAAATGCTCTTCTGGTCGCGAATCAGTCCGAAGTACTCCTTCTCCTTCGCGAGCACATATTCATGCGTCTGATGCTTGTGATTCAGGCGGTAGAATTCTGCCACGCCGGGGTTAGCCTGCGCGTCATACTGTCTGAACTCCTCCTGAGACTTGCCTTCTCTGTATCGGCCTTCAAGGAACTCGTCCCACTCCTCCATGTCGGCGGACAACGGTTTGCTTTCTACGTCGGGAAGGTGCTTCGATACCGTACTCACTATATTTCCTCCGGGCCGGGTTGAATCGTACGTTATGGGTAACTATTGAAACTCGGTCTGCGTTGCCTCTTCGGGATCAGACCTTTAGGAAGATCCTTTTTCTGAACAGCAGTAGGACCGGCACAAAGCAGATGGCAACATACATAACGGCGTACGTCAGTGCGGCGATGTATGGATTTGAAATTAATGTTGCGAACGGATGGAACAGCGTTTGCTGCAGCGTGTAGCCGGAGCCGGGCGATCTCACGCTGGTGAGAAACGAAGCCAGAAACTCGGATAATGCGTACGCCGCGAGCGCATTTGTTCCGAAAGCGACGAGCGGAACTGCAAGGCGCGTCCCTTTCCTCTGCACATCAAGCCACCAGATGAAGATGCTCAGTGCCAGCACGCTTACTCCAGCATTGAAGAGAACAAAGGAACTGCTCCAAAGGCGCTTGTTAAGAGGCAGCCAATGGCTCCAGGCCAAGCCTGCAAGGAGACAAAAGGCTCCGGCTACGAGCAGCCGTTTTGCCCTTGCGGCGGTGCTTCCGGAAGTTTGCAGGCCAAAGGCGGTGAGGGTTCCTATCAGAGTGGAGGCGAGGGCCGGAATGGACGCGAGCAGGCCTTCGGGATCATAGTAACCCTGGTGATAGAGGTGCTTCGCCGGCAGAAGATGGCGGTCAAGCCACGCGGGTAGGTTGGCGTGCGGGTCGAGCAACGGCACGCTCACACCGGGTAAACCGTAGCCAGGTACGGGAACCCACCGGAGGACTATCCAATAGCCCAGCAGGATACCGGCGGTCATCCAGAAGATGGCGCGCGGGCGCAGCCACAGGTAGATCAAGCTGGTCAAAAAGAAACAGATTGCGATCCTCTGCAGAACGCCGAAGACGCGAAGCGTATGGAGATCGAACTGGGGAAAACCGTTGATGGCAATTCCGATCGCAAACAAAATAAGCGCGCGCCGGAGTGCTTGACGGACAAGGGCGCGGCGAGGAACGCCACGGCGTAGTTTCCCGCAGAGCGAGAGCACCAGAGAGATGCCCACCATGAACAGGAAGCAGGGAAAAACAACGTCTGCCAGGGTGCACCCGTTCCAGGGAGAATGACTTAGCAGGCGATAGGTGTGCGCTCCATCTCCGCTGGTGTTGACCAGGATCATCAACATGATCGTGAGGCCGCGCAGCGCGTCGAGCGACTGCAACCGTCCATCAAGCGCGGAAGGTGCGGGGATATTCGGATCTTGGGGTATGGTTGCAAGCGGATTCGGAGCGTGCGTAATCATCGGGAAGCGACAGATTCGGCTCTGATGGCCATCCTTGCGCTGGAGCAAGGTGAGTCTAATCTGTGTACCGATATAATGTAGATGACCTCCCGTTTAGCGACCTAGTTCTTTCACGGATATTCTGAGGCGATTCACCGTGAAAGACCGACCGAATTGGCGAGTTGGAGCAGCATTGACTATCACCACGCAGCGCGTTGCACAAGCGCCATCTATTGAACAGCAACGAGTTCTCCTCGACCGGATCCTCTCTTCCAAGCTTTTTTGCAAGTCGCACCGCCTCGCCAGCTTTCTTCGCTTCATCTGCGAGGAGCAGCAGCAGGGGCGCGGCCATACGATCCAGGAACAGCGCATCGGCACAGTTGTCTTCGGCCGCCCGGAGAGCTACCACATGGGCGAGGACAGCATTGTGCGCTCGCAAGCCCGCTTCCTTCGACTTCGGCTGCAGGAATACTTCGCCACGGAGGGAAAGGATGAGCCGATCGTTCTCACCGTCCCAAAGGGAAGCTACGTCCCGGAGTTTGGTTTCCGGGAACCGGTTGCCCAGATTGCGGCTTATGTCCCAACTCCGCCCGCCGTGGAGTCTGCGGATGAGCTTGTCCCGCTTGAAGAACCACAGCAGGGTCGTTCTTACCGAGGCGTGTTGGTTGCCGCTGCCCTCATGGCCCTGTGTGCTGCCGTGTTCATCGGCTGGCGTTTGGCTGGCCCGAATGGAATAGCGAGAGTTACAAGACCTGAGCTGCACTTCTGGACCAGCATCTTCGATCCGAAGAGGTCGACCCTCATTGTGCCAGCGGACAGCAGTCTCGTCCTGATGGATGAGCTGACTGGCACGGAAATTAGACTGCCGGACTACACGACGAGGCGCTATCGCAGCTTCAAACCACCGTCCGAAATGGAACACCTCTGGACCACACTTGTTCAGAGTCAATATACGAGCGTTGCGGACCTAAGGATCGTCTCGGAGCTCGAGCGTCTACCACAGGTAGATCCAACGAAGACCCAGATTCGCTTCGCTCGCGATCTAAGTGTGAGTGAGATCAAACAGAACAATGTTGTCATTATCGGGAGTGAGCGGGCAAACCCCTGGGTCGAACTGTTCGACGGATACGGCCGTTTTCGGGTCGGCTATGACGCGCAGGCAAAGGCGAATGTTGTGGAGAACCGCGATCCAAGCTCGGGAGAAAAGCCGCTATACGTTGAGCTGGGCGATGCAAGCGAACACCAGGCTTATGGAGTAATCCGCTATCTGTCCAGTCTCGATGGCCAAAGCTCGTCGCTGCTCATTGGCGGTACCAGCAGGGCGGGGACGGAGGCTGCGGCAGAGTTCCTGCTCGGCCCGGATTTCCCGAAATTCCTCAAAACGCTCGCTCAAGGGAGAGAAGTTCCGCATTTCGAGCTACTGCTCTCGGCGAGCAACCTGAACGGGAACTCCTACCAAAGCACCGTCGTCTGCTATCACCGGTTGACGAACGCCGGCGGCCAATAGCGGCGACTGCGGAAAGTCACTCGAGCATTGAGGCCTGCCTATCGCTCCTTTCCCCGGCAGCTGAGTGCGGCACGCGCCGCTTCACGGTGACCGTAAATCATTGCAATAGCTAATGTTTAAGGCGTTTCACGGTGAAATTGGAAGCGAACCGTGAAATACGTTGCGAGCCGCACATTTGCCCATCAATACTCACTCTCGATTCTCCTCAGGGCCCATTTGTTGAGAGTGAAGCTTAAGGCATCCTGAGCCTAGAACCTGGAGGCGGTACATGAAGTTTCGTAAGTCACTTGCGGTCGGGCATCTCGCGATAAACGCGCGGAGACGGAGCCTGCTCTGCACCCCTATTCTGGGATTGATGCTTCTGGCGGGCGCGCGCCTGTTTGCGCAAGGCATCACCGGTACAATTTCTGGTACCGTAACCGACCCCACCGGCGCCGCTGTGCCCGGAGCCACGGTTACCATCCGTCAGGCGAGCACCAACGCGCTGCACGCCGTGACCACGTCGGACAACGGGAGCTTCACTGCCACCCAGCTGCCCCCGGGCGACTATGCGGTAGACGTCGAGCATCAGGGGTTTGAGCATTTTCGCCAGACTGGCGTTCACCTCACCATCGACCAGACCGTCTCCCTGACGGCTGTGCTTCCGCTAGGTTCGCTTTCGGAAACGGTTAATGTCTCGGGTGCGGCTCCCGTCATCCAGACAAGCGACTCCTCAGTCGGGTCGGTCATCGAGAGCCAGGCCATTCAGAACACACCGCTTAACGGTCGCCTCAGCCTCATGGGTCTGATTGCGCTGGCGCCCGGCGTGCAGGGTGTCGGTGCGCAGGACCAGCTCGCCACTCGTGGGATGACATTTGCCGGCGGCACCGGCTCGCGCAACTCCTACGGCGGCCTCGCGTCTACGCTGGACGGCGTCAGCAACGCCGAGGTCACATTGCAAAGAGCAGAGCCGGAGATTCCATCACTGGATGCGATCTCGCAGTTCAAGATGGTCACCACGGGCGCCCCGGCGGAATTCGGCCAGCCGATGGCACTTATCGTCGCAAGTGCCAGCGGCACCAATCGCTTCCATGGTGAGTTGCTGGAATACAACCGCTCCAAAGGTATGGGAGCGAAGTCCTACTTCAACGGGGCGGCCCGACGGCCGCCGTACGAGCGCAACGAATTCGGCGGAAACTTCAATGGGCCAATCTTGATACCAGGGCTTTACGACGGGCGCGACCGCAGCTTCTTCTTTGTGGGCTACGAGGGGTTTCGGCTCTCGCAGTCCTACACGGACAACACGCAGCAGCCGACCGCGCTGATGCGCCAGGGTATCTTCACGGAGTTTCCCACGCTGAAGCTCATCGATCCTCTGACAGGTCTGCCGTTCACCACGGCCAACACGATTCCCACGGGCCGCATCAACGCGGTCTCGCAGCAGCTCATGAACCTGCTGATGCCTGCGACCACGACCTCCGGAACGGGCGTAAATACGTTCGAGCAGGTCTCGGAGACGGCGATCTCCAGCCGCTTCTCTGTTCGGTTGGATCACCGTCTGACGAACAAAGATCAGATACGCTTCACGTATCTGCGCGCCTTCTATGGGCCAAACCCAACGAATGGCTCCGACAGTTTGCAGGGCGGGAATGCCCAGGACGGCGAGCACAACTCGAACTACATCCTCGGATGGACGCACACGTTCAACGCGAACCTGCTGGTAGACACCTATGCCTCCTTCTTCCATTTGCCGATTTACCGCACACCGCAGAACTACAAGACGGACTTCGCGGCGATCATCCCCGGCCTGGGAACGCAGTTGATCAATGGCGCGCCGCAGATCTCCATCTCGAATATTCAGTCGATCTCGGAACAGGGATCCAAGGATCTTGAGCAGGTCGGGCAGATCGGTACGAACATCACCAAGGTAACCGAGCGCCACACGATCAAATTCGGATTCTCCTATCTCTATGACAACCACTGGAACAATGCGGCGAGCGCTCCGGCGCACGGCCAGTACACGTTCAACGGGCGCTACACGGGCAATGCGTTCGCGGACTTCCTGCTGGGCTATCCGGTGTCAACCGCCAAGCCGACCCCCAACAACTACATCACCCGCAACATCTCTGCTCAGTACGCGGGCTATGTGCAGGACGATTGGAGGCCCTTCCAAAAGCTGACGATCAACGCCGGCCTGCGCTACGACTTGCAATGGTTCCGCGACAATCCCTATGGTCTGGACTCGCTCTACGTTCCATCTTTGAAGGAAGTTGTGGTCTTCGGCAGCCAGTATCCTTCGGCCGCGATTCCGCAGTTCCTCTCGTCCATTCCCATCACGCTTTCGGGGACGGCAGGACTGCCAAACAGCGTCTTCTCCTACCTCGGTCAGGACAAGGGCAACTTTGCGCCACGCCTCGGCTTCGCGTACGAGACGCTCCCCAACACGGTTCTTCGCGGAGCCTTCGGTATTTACTACAACCTGCTGCCGTCTTCGTATGTAGGCACGGCGCCGTTCGCGAACCTTCCGTTCTCCGGTTCGCAGACCTATAACAACTCGACGAGCAATCCGCCTGCCTTCTCCATGTCGAATCCTTTCTCGGCGACGGGCACATTCACGTCGAACCCCAACGTGCTGGCGCAGGCTAAGACTGTGACGCCCTACACCGAGGAGTACAACCTTGCGCTCGAGCATCAGTTCGCCGACAACTGGGCAGTGCGTGTCGGGTACGTGGGTCAGCACAACGTCAAGCAGAACAACTACGGGGGCAGCGGCAATTACGCGCCGAACATTAACCTCCCGGCGCAACCGACTCCCATACGGTCAGGATCGGGCGTGACGGTGCAGAGCCTCAATCAGGTGCAGCCGTTCTCGACAATCAGTCTGAACATGGACCCGATCTTCCACAGCAATATGAACTCGCTGCAGGTCGGCGCGCATCATCAGTACCGCAGCGGCGTAGCGTTTGGAGCGGAGTACCAGTGGACTCGCGTGCTCGGCACAGAGAACCTCGAGAATCCTTCGGGAGTTACGCCGAACGACTCTCATGGGCCGATCGCCGGCATTGCCCCGCAGGTTCTCACGGTCAACTATTCTTACCTCCTCCCATTTGGCCACGGCAGGGTATTCCTCTCGGGAGCCAACGGACTGGTTGATAAGGTCGTCGGCGGTTGGCAGGTTTCCGGCATCACGGTGTTCCAGAACGGCCAACCGTTCTCCGTCACCTATACGGCGCCAGGCAGCTTCACCGATGCCAGCGGCAATGTGTGGACGAATCTCGCCAGCGGCCGCGCTAACCGCGTCATGGGTGTGCCCTTTTACCCGACGGCGAAGACGAGGCAGCAGTGGTTCAACCCCGCAGCGTTTGCAGCACCAACGAACGCCGCAGGCATACCCGGCGGAGCATATGGCAACTCCGGCTATGACATGCTACGCGGGCCACGCTACCAGAGCTGGGACGTCAATCTCGAGAAGAACATCGAATGGAAGGAGCGTTACCGCGTCCAGTTGCGCGCCGACGCATTCAACGTCTTCAATCACCCAAACTTCGGAATTCCAGCCGCGAATATCAGCAATACGTCGACGGTTGGAACGATCACGTCGGTAAGCAGCACGCCAACGTACCAACAGCGCACAGTAGAGTTCGCGGCTAAGTTCAACTTTTAGCGTCTGCTGCGAACCCTTTTGGTACGACACAGCAGCGAGCTTGCTAAAGTTCGCTGCTGTGTCCCATGATCGATGGAGACTTTGATGATTCGGCAATTTCTGGGCGTTTTGTTGGTTGCTGCAGCAACCTCGCTCCTGCCTGCGCAGAGCGTTCCCACTGCGCGGCACATCTCTCCCGTAAAGCTCGACCGAAATACGAGCGAGCTCTTCCGGGATTCGATGTACTGGGACAATTACTTCTATGACAGCTCGGCCAAGCTGGTGCGCAGCCCATACGGCGCGATGGATGCGCACAGTGCGGGGCGTTACATGGTGCGTGAGTCGAGCTGGTACGCTCTGGGCCTGCTGTTTAGCGATCAGCAAGGCGACCGCGAGCGTGCCGCCCAGATATTGGATACCGTGCTGAAGGAGCAATACACGCAGTCGGGTGTACGCTGGTTCGGTACCTACAAACGCACGCCGGAGGAACCAGACCCCACTAACAAATCCATCATCTGGCGCGGCTATGACCCAAACTGGCGTCACTTCATCGGCACTACGTTCGCGATCATCCTGATCGAGTTCCCCGAACGTGTCTCACCCGAGTTGCGCGGTCGCATGTATAAAGCCATCGATCTTGCGATCGAGGGCGAGATGCAAGAAGGGCGGCTCGTGCCGTCATACACCAACATCGCACTGATGTACGGGTTCCTGTGGGACTTCGCCGCGGTGCATGACCACAATGCCGCTTGGCTGCAGCAGTCCGCCGCGTGGAACGAACAAGTCTACAGCCTCTACAAGCAGGACGGCACATTTTACGAGTACAACTCCCCGACCTATTGCGGAGTGGACATCTACGGTCTTGCGCTCTTCCGTGATTACGGCTCGTCCGAGCACATGCGTGCCATCGGGAGCGAGATGGAAGCGGGCCTCTGGCACGATCTGATGAAGTACTACCAGCCCGACCTGCGCAACCTGAGCGGCCCCTATGACCGCTCCTATGGCATGGACATGGAGAGCTACGTTAGCGTGGTCGGCCTGTGGATCCGCACGGTGCTCGACGCGGCGCATGCACCTTTCCCGCAACTCTCCGCCACGACCGACCATCTTCCAGATCTCTGGTTCGCGCCCCACGCCGCGATCCTTGGAACGAGCATCCCCGCCGATGCGCTATCCAAGATGAAACAGTTGGGGGGGGAGCACCTGGTGCGCCAGCAAATCGATGCGAACCGCATTGCAACAGCATGGATCGGCAAGGATATGATCTTCGGCGGTGAGCTCACGCACAAGACGAAGGACGCCGGCACGACGACCCAGTTCCATCCGGCCACAATCCAGTGGCGTACACCGTCCGGCTCCATTGGGTGGGTGCAACTCGTGCAGTGTCCGCCTGTCGACGCGAGTGCGGATGAACACGGCCTCACCATCGATACCTCCGGCACGGCTAGATTCCGACTGCACGCCGCGGGGCTCGATAAGAGCAAGATAAGCGGGACAGTATGGGACCTTCCGGGAGTGCACATCACGGCCCAGAGCGACGCGACAGGCTCTACCGTGGAAGCCGGCAAGGACTACGTCGATGTGGTGTACAACGGCATGAATCACATGCACCTCTCCATTCAGGGGGTACGGTAGGTTTCGATGAAAAACACGCACTGTCTTGTCCTTTCGTTGTTGTCACTCGCAACATGCTCTCTCTTAGCACAGACGCCGCAGTCCTATTTCACGAATTGGCCTGCGGGTCTCTCGCCGCAGGAAGTAGGGAAGCGTGTTGCCGAGCACTTTATGCCCAGCCCGCATCACCAGCCGCAATCCATTCATTATTCTGAGGCCGCGACCTGGTACGGCGCGCTCACCTTTGCCTCACTCACGCATGACGCGGTGCTGCAGCAGGAGCTCGTTCATCGGTTCGATCCCCTGCTGCCCGGCGGGGCTGAAGTTGCCATGATTCCTCGGCGCCGTCACGTGGATGATGAAATCTTCGGTATTATCCCTATGGAGATCGGCATCGAGACGCACGATACGAAATACACTGCCATGGGTCTGCGGTTTGCCGATCGTCAATGGGAGAACCCGCAGCCTGACGGGCTTTCCGCCGAAACGCGGTACTGGATCGATGATATGTACATGCTCACGATCCTGCAGCTTGAGGCCTATCGCGCTACGGGCGATCGCAAATATCTGGATCGCGACGCAAAAGAGATGGCAGCGTACTTGGACAAGCTGCAGCAGGCGAACGGCCTGTTCTATCACGCACCTGATGTTCCGTACTTTTGGGGCCGCGGTGATGGTTGGGTCGCGGCCGGCATGGCAGAGATGCTGCGCGATCTTCCTGCTGACCACCCGCAGCGCGCACGCATCCTCGATGGCTACCGGAAGATGATGGCCGGCCTGCTGAAGTATCAAGGCAAGGACGGCATGTGGCGGCAGCTCATCAATCACGACGAAGCGTGGCCCGAGAGCTCCGGCTCCGCCATGTTCACGTTCGCGATGATCACGGGCGTGAAGAACGGCTGGCTGGATGCTGCCACGTATGGCCCGGCCGCTCGGCGGGCGTGGATTGCCGTCGCCGGGTATATTGACCAGAACGACAACATCACGAGCGTGTGTGAGGGAACGAACAAGTTCAACAGCTTGGACTACTACATCGCGCGCAAGCGCCGCACGGGAGACTTCCATGGCCAGGCGCCGGTGCTATGGGCGGCCTCGGCCCTGCTCCGCTAAGGACGCCGACCGGGCACCAAGCCCCAATGCTTTTGCAGTAAGGCCGCGATCACCGAAAGAGCCGAAGTTCTACCGGGATCGGCCGTGAGGAAATCATCCAGACCCTCAATCCCGTTGCTCTTAGCTCTTACAGCGGTTCGATCCCGCTGAGTTCCACCAAAATAACGAGTTCCTTCTGTTTAATTCTGCAGCTCAAAATTGCACTCGATTGTTCATCTGGGTGATCTCGGGTATCGTTCCGTTGGATTCGATGGTGACGCTTCCGCCTTGCCAGTCTGCGAACGCCGGTAGAGTCAAGGCGACGGAAGTGGTCTTGGGGAAGAGGTCAAGCGGAGCCTTCAGGGCAGGGACGGACCCGGTGGCGAGGGTCTTTCCTGCCTTGTCGCGGAGCACGAGCTTCGCTGGCGGCGTATCGACGGAGCCCAGACTGTGGACTGTGACCCGCATGCGATTGCCTTCGACCTTGATGTCGTCCGCGCCGATCCCGAGGTCGGGTCGCGACCAGTAGGGGACGCCTTTGCTGACGAGCTTCAGTTCAAGCACGGTAGTGGTGCGCGGCGGGAAGGTGATCTCGAGATCGCGACTGCGTTCGAAGTCCTCTGTGCGAGTGCTGGCGTTTTGCAGGCGAGCGTCTGTGGAGTACTGCGTGCCCTGCGTGATCTCCCATTTGCCTGGGTCGATCTCCCATCCGGTCATGTTCGCTTTCACGGGAGTCGTGTCGAGGTTATAGGCGATGATCTTGAAGTGATCGGGAGTGGCTTCAGGGATGAGGATGGCGACGCTCTGATCGTTTGCGGGCGCCTGGAACCTCCAACTGACGACGTTGCCGGGGTAGTCGTAGTTGCGCATCAGGGCGACGCCGCCGAGCCGCGCGCGCTGCAGTTCTCCGTTGTTGAAGTAGATGCGGTCGATCCATAGGCTGCCTTCGGTATTGAGGAACTCGCGGTTGGCAGCGGTTTCGATCTGCGTGGCGTAGGCCTTTTCGAGATATTGCTTGTCGCCGCTTACCTGCCATGCGAGGTGCAGTGGCGTTTCCGTTGCTGCGGGCTTCGAGGCGGATGCAACGACCTTTGGACCCCACTCCTTGCGAACGTTCAGCATGTCGAGCGCGTCGGAGTTGATCGACTGCAGCGAAGCAGGTCCCTGTTCGAGGAAGGGTTGAATGTACTTCTTGTCGCCCGTCCAACGATAAGCGGCCCAGAGGATGAACCAAGGGCGCTCGAGCGGTGTGGTCAGGTCTTCATCGGTCTTGAAGTTAATGGTGGTGTGGATGGTGTATTTGCCATCTTTGTCCAGCTTGCGATGTGCGAGCAGACCATCGGCTAGTTCCAGCACCATCTTGCGAGTCTCAGGCGCGCCGTTGAAGAGCACCAGTGAGAGCGCAGGATGAAACACCATGTAAGAGCTGTCCTTCGACCATCCCCATACGCCTTCTTCAGACATCTTTGCGCCGCTGAAATATGCAGAACGGATGTGGCGATGGCCAGCGGCGTTGATGCCGGTCAGCCACTCCAGGCGGCGAGCTGTCTCCATCGCGCGTTCGATCTGTTTGGGGCTGCCGAAGTCGATCTGCATCGACTGGGCGAGAACATTCAGGCCGTCTTCGTAGCTGTGGAGTTCGTCAGCTTGGATGGTTGCCAGCCCGTTGGTGAACATGTGCTGGTCGTACATGGCGTCCATTGTTTTGAGCAGCGACTTCTTGATTTTGTCTGGCGTGGAGCCCATGAAGGCTAAGCCCGGCCACCAGTTGAGGAAGTCGCTGTCGTCGGAGAGGCCGCCGCCGAACTCGCCGTTTTCGATCTGACGATTGTCGATGTACCAGTTGATGAGGCGCTTGAGATAGCCGAGATCTTCGACCTGCAGGAACGCCCACTCAGGTACACCGGCGGGAGGCGTGGGTAGAGTGAATGGCGGCTTTGTCTGCTCGCGGTTCATCTCGTGCCAGTAGATGCGGCCCTGCACGTGTTCAGGATTCACGCGTAGCAGATCGGTGATGTCAGCGTCATAGCGGTTGAAGAGATTGAGACGTCTTGAGCCTACGGACTCTTCGACCATGTTGGCGTAGTTGTCGCGTACCTGGGTAAAGCGGTCGATCTCATGCTCTTTGGTTGCCTCTTTCCACGGCTTGAAGATCAGTCGCAGCTCCGCGCCTTCGAGCGCATCAGGCCCGAACTCCGCGCTGGAGGACGCGATGGTGATGTAGAGACTCTTGCCATTGGGCAGAATGCGGTCGCGCGTGTCGAGCCACAGAGTATGCGGTTCGCCCGGCTTCACGGAGAAGCTGAAGTCGAGCATGTTGCGCATCGGCCATAGAGGATCTTTGATCTGGATGTTCAGCGGCAGATACTCGCCGTGTGTTGGCTTCAGATGCAGTGCGGGCAGATCAATTGCGATGCCGTCGAGACCTCCGTCCATGTTCTCCCACCCGTAGGAGTAGGCGTGGCCTCGCTCCGGCGCCATGTCGCGGAAGTCTGCAGGAATCATGATGTGGACCAGCGGCAAGCCCTTCTGCGGTGCGGTTCGCTTCGTCTCGGGAGCCCCCGCTGGCATGGCGACCATCGTCATGCGCTCGTCTGCCGGGTAGCGCCCATCGATGAACGTCAGCAACGGCTTGATCGAAGGATTGTCGGTCTCTGCTTTTGCCGTCAGCTTGTACTTGAGTTGCGCAATGCCCGCCGGTTCTTTGCCGGGATGCACGTAGTAGGCGGAGAGTTCGCCAATCGGCGTCTCCTGCTCGACGTTCGTGAACCGCAGCTTCTGACCCGTGACTGCAGAGTCAAATTGATGGAAGGTCTTTTCCTGGGACTGAGGACGTTCGAAGAGTGTCTTCTCGGTTGTGTTGTGTGTGTCTGCACTCTGCGAGAGCAGCGACATATTTCCCCACGCTCCGCCCGAAATCTCGAGATGGTTCCACGGCTCATCGGGCATGAAGAACGTCAGCGACTTACCTGAGAGCGAGTAGCAATCCCAGTCCGGTAGCT
This sequence comes from uncultured Acidobacteriaceae bacterium, assembly GCA_963738855.1. Lineage (GTDB taxonomy): Bacteria > Acidobacteriota > Terriglobia > Terriglobales > Acidobacteriaceae > Edaphobacter. Next base: position 277,835 of record CAVTYC010000003.1, read on the forward strand.
GGAAGTAATCGTTGCGGCCTACAAGGCGGGAGCGGTTGTAGACACCGGGCCACGTAGTCTCGCGTATGCCGTCGGTGGCCTTCCACCACCAGCGCTTCAGGTCATAGACGTCGTGTATCTCAACCTTACGAACCGTGGTGAAGGGCGAATCGAGCGGCGTAGGGATATCGCCGGGACGGTTCCAGCCGTAGTGAAACCACCATTCCTGTTGCCAGTCTTTCGACTCCAGGTTCCGCGTTATCGGCGGAATCGACTGTGGTATTTCATTCTTCGCAAGCGACACAATGTTGTCGTCGGAGAGCATGCGGTCGTAGATGCGCAACTCGTCAATGTCACCGCCACGATCGAAGTTGTAGGAGCTTTCGACTCCTGTCGGCGCGATGAGCCGCGAATGCGGGCCGAACTGATCGAGTGCTGCGTCGAACATACCAGTCGCGGCTTTCTGCCCTGCGAGCTTGCCGTTCACATAGAAGCGGATGCCGGTGGTCTCGTCCCATGCGAGCGCGAGATGGACCCACTGATCGGGCTTGGGGAAGTCGGGCATCGTGTAAGAGACGCGCGTCCGCCCCAGATTGATGTCGGTGACGAAGGCGTCAAAGCCATGGCCGTTGTAGTCGATGCGCAGCCACACCATGTCCCAGCTGGAGTGATCTCCATAGCCCACGCGGAAGATGGGAAACTCAGTCTTACCAACGGGCTCGCGCGAACGCCAGTCAAACGAGAGTGTTCCGCGTTGCGAGTAAATATTGCCGGGGGCCCAGTATGAGAGCAGCTGGTTATCGCCGCATTGAATGTAAGAGCCCTTCGCACCGCTGGGTAGAATTTTGACGTCTTTCAAGAAGTTCGGCTTCGGGTCGCCGCCCGCGGCATAGTCCGCGGTGAATCCATGATCTCCCGAGAGGTAGAACAACAAGCCAGGCTCTTTGGAGGGTTCCGTCGCGGCAAGCATCGTGCCAGTAAGCAGCCATACCAAAAGAAGAAGACGTGAACCGCGCATAAATTCCCACCTGGGGCCGTTGAAATAGAGTTCTGACAGGTGGTCACTGATTCACGAATGATTTCGCTACCGGAAAATTGGTCCGACCTGCCACGCGAAATTGTCGGCCATGCTGCCGAAAGTTGCAACTTAGCAGTCAAAGAGGCCAGGCCCCGAAAAATACTTGTTGTTCTACGAAGGTTTTCGTTGACATCTACGAATATCTTCGTATAGAGTCCCTGACATGGAAACGAAACACCAATTACCGAAGCCCACCGAAGTCGAACTGGAACTCCTTCGGGTCCTGTGGGAGAAGGAATCCGCCACCGTTCGAGAACTATATGAGGTCGTCAACCAACAGCGCGCGCTGGGATACACCTCCGTTCTGAAGACGCTGCAGATTATGACGGAGAAGGGTCTGGTGGAGCGCGAGGAGGCGGGCAAGGCGCACATCTACCGCGCCGCGGCAAGTCAGCAGGAGACGCAGAACCAGTTGCTGCGCGATCTGAGTGAGCGACTGTTTGCGGGTTCGGCAGCCCAACTCGCCATGCATGCGCTTTCCATGCAGCCGGCAAGTGCGGAAGAGCTGGAAGAGATTCGGAAGATCATCAGGCAGAAAAGGGAGAGGCAATGAACTACTCGATGGAAGCATTGGGCTGGACACTCGTACACTTCTGCTGGCAGGCCGCGGTGATTGCGCTGCTCTATCGCGTGGTCGACCTTGCATTTGCGAAGTCTCGCAGCCATGTTCGCTATATTCTGGCGCTGGTCGCGCTGATGAGCATGTTCGCAGCGGCAGTGATGACGTTCGGTTACGAGGGGATGCAGACACGGCGACAGGGCACGTTCTCCCAAAATATAGGCATTACGGAGACGCTTCACGGTGTCATGAACTACGTTGAGCCACCTCGAGTCACAGTTGATACCGCGGCAGTGAAGCCTTCCCCACGGCCCGATCTTTCGATGCTATCGGCATCTTTAGTGAAGGTGATGCCATGGCTTGATGCGATGTGGCTCGTAGGCGTATTCATCCTGTCGGCCCGCACTCTGGGCGGATGGCAAAGAATTCGCCAGCTACGTCACGCCGGTCTCGTCGAGATTCCCGAGCAGGTCCGCGACAGCTTCGAGCGCCTATCGCAGCGCATCGGCATCAAGCGGCACATCGAATTGTATGTTTGTCCGAGGATCTCCGGGCCGTTGGCGATGGGCGTCTTTCGCTCGCTGGTGTTGCTGCCTGCATCCGCGTTGACGGCGCTTAGTCCTGACCAGCTTGAGGTCGTGCTCGCGCATGAGCTGGCGCATATCCGTCGCGGCGACTACCTGTGGAACATGATTCAGACGATGGTCGAGACGCTCTTCTTCTTCCATCCGGCCGTCTGGTGGGTCAGCAATAATCTTCGTCAACAGCGCGAGCTCTGCTGCGATGACGTTGCGCTGGCATGCTGCTCTGATCCGGTCGTGTACGCTACAGCACTGCTTCGTTTGGAAGAACAACGCAGCTCGCATCTTCATCTTGCAATGGCGCTCGATGGCCACCGCACTGGAATGAGTCTACGAGAGCGCATCGTTCGCATTCTCGGCGATGCTCCCGAGAAGCGGCGTGAGATGGCGCCACTATCGCTGGTTGGAGTCTGCGCAATGGTCGGCTTATTCCTGCTGCCGCTGCCTCATGTCTTCGCCGATCACGTGGTTGCGGCGAATCCAGTTCTGATGGCCGCTGCGGTCCATCCTGATCAGCACATGCACGAAGTTGTGCAGGATAACGTGAAGTGCGCGCCAAAAGCCGCAGTTGTGCTAACTCCTGCTCATCACGAAGCGCCGGTGGTTGCTCAGACTGTACCCACTGCGGAGAGACCTGCTTCGCCAGCCAACCCGGCGATAACAGTTGTGGCAAAGCCAGCCTTCGCGCAACCCGCAGCGTTCGCGGCTGTGCTGCCAGCTCCTGAACCCCTGCCCGCACTCGCGCCTTTAGCCACACCTGAGCCAACGATAGCCTTCAGTTGGATGGAAGCTCAGAACACGGCGAGCACCACCGCTGCAAAGACCGACTACATCGCTGCCATGCGTGCGGCCGGCTACGACGTCGATCTGGATAAGTATGTTGCGATGAAGATCCAGGGCGTAACACCAGAGTACGCACGGAGCATGAGCGAGGTTGGATTAGGAAAGCCGACAGCCGATGACTTGGTGTCGCTGAAGATCTTCGGCGTAACACCGGAGTACGTCAAAGAGCTGAAAGCCATGGGCATTGAACCAACTTCCATTCGGGACCTGAACTCCTACAAGATATTCAAGATCACACCCGAGTTCGTTGCTTCCATGAAGGCCGCTGGATTCAGTCCGATTCCTACAAAGAAGCTTGTGGCCTTGCGGGTTCAGGGCGTTACTCCTGAGTTCGCGCGGACGACAAAGCAGCAGTTCCCCGACGTTACGCTGGATCAGCTTGTACAACTTCGCATCTTCCACATCGACGATGCGTTCATAGCTTCGGCAAAGAGCCACGGCTTTGATCACCTCACAATCGAGAAGCTTGTAAAGCTTCGTATTTCGGGCCTGTTGGATGACGACAATCAGAGATCGGAGAAGAGATGATGAGATACCGCAATCTATTCTTTGGCACGTTGCTGATCGCGCTCGGTATCGTCTCGCTGCGTGCCGACGAGATACTCAACACGCTCAGAGGCACATGCAGCATCGCTGTCTCGACGGAGCCGGACCGCTTTGACCTGCGCTTGAATCGAGGCACATGCGCAGACCACAAGGACTGTCACGATAGCAACATGCAGCAACCGCTCACCGCCTTTGCCGGACTATCAATCGACGATATGCGTCGAGAGGGCGCACATATCGATGCAGTGTTGGCGGCAGAGGCTGGCAGGCTCACCTGCTCGGGCAGCATTCACGACTCGAAGCTAACGGGAGACTTTACGTTCGTGCCGAACCCTGCCTTCGTCGCACGGATGAAGGAGTTAGGAATCACCGGCATCGACTCGGAGAAGCTCGAGGCATACACACTCTTTCATATCGAGGCCTCATGGGTGAAGTCGCTGCAGGAGGCTGGCGTTACCGGCATCGACGCCAGCAACCTGATCGCGTTGAAGATATTTCAAGGTCACTCCCGACTATGTAGAGAGGCTTGCAGCGCTCGGTTATCCGAAGCTTCCAGCGGATAAGTTGATCGCAATGAGCATCCACGGCGTAGATACGGCCGACATCAAGCAAGTTCAGGCGATGGGCTACAAGCCGACTGTTGATGAACTGATTCAGATGCGCATCTTCAAGGTCACGCCCGACTTCATTCAACGCATGCAAGCGAAGGGGTTCAACAACCTGACGATCAGCAAGCTGGTGCAAATACGAATCTTCAAGCTAGCAGAGTAACCCTGCCGAACAGAGAGGATGACGGGGTGGTCATCCGGACACTTAAAAATTTCACAGTTTGCGACAGTAGGCTAGAAGCTTGTCTTGAGCCGAAGGGAACCGCTGCGTGCCGGGCCGATTGCGTTGCCGGAGAAGAGCCCTCCAAAATCGATCACATTGAGGCGATTGTTGAGATTGTCTCCATCTGCCTGAAAGCTCACGTTGACTCGTTCGCTCTTGTAGAGATCGACCCCAACAGATGCACTCACCGCAAGTGACGGTAACACTCGGCCGCGGTCGAAGTTCAAGCGGCTAATTACCTCGGGGCCATACTGGTCCAACGCGTCTTCCTCCGTGCCCTGAAATTCGAAGGGCAGACCCGAGCCATAAGCGAGGCCGCCGGCGAACCAGAGCCGAGACATCAGTTGATACTGAAAGCGCGTTCGCACAGTGTTGCGCTGGTCTTGCGAGTCGGGAAAGTGTCCGGAAGTGTCCGCGAGTGCGTTTGCTACATCGTCGCCGAGAAACAGGCCTCCGGTGACGGGCAGCCACACATTACCGACGATGTAAGAGTAGCTGACGTAGCCGGTGAGTCTGTTGAGGCGAACGACCTCGAGCTTACCTTCGGCTCCGTAGATGATGCCCTTATCGAAGGAGATGGGATAGCTCACCGTGGTGTTCAACAACTGGTCATCATCTGCGTAGTTGTTGACGTTACGGCGGAAGACATTGACGTCGAGTCTCAGCCTGTCGGCAAAGGTCTTTACCATGCCTCCCTCAAAATAATTACCCAGGGAAGGTTGTACCGGCAGACGCAGCACTTCGGGGCTGAGCGCACCAATCAGTGGGGAGCTCGAGAGGAGGATGTTCTCACTCGATGGTGTCTGGAATATGCGATCGTACGATGCATGCAGAACCATGCTCGCCGATGGAAAGAACCGAGAGACAGAGAGGCGCGGGCTGAACGCGTTCTGGTTCAGCAGAAGCTGATAGTGGTCCCAGCGCAGGCCGGCGCTGACGGTCCAACGTCCCAGACGGACTAGATTTTCGACGAAGGCCGACTGCTCAAGGTCCGGTTTACTTTGCGCGAAGGAAAATGTCTGGGACGTGTCATCGTCGAACTGATCGGGATCGGTGATCTCATAGTTGAAGCGTTCATGCAAAAAGGTTGCGTCAGATTCAACACCGGCCTTCCACTCCTGGTTCTTGTGGTGGATCGAGACTGTACCCTTGAAATAACCCTCGCGAAAGCTGTTGTTCTGGAAGGCGATGATCGGCGTTGATTGGTCGTTCGAGTAGAGATTGTTGGCATTGTCCCGCACCATGCCGGAAAAATTGCTCACCATATCAGTCGAGAAGATGTGCTGGTAACTGACCACGCCCATCGTCTCGATGTTGTCGCGATTCTGCAATTGTCCGGCCTGCTGTTGTAGAAGCTCATTTGGGACTTCATAGCGGGCTAACGCGTGACGTACGCTCATCGAGAGGTAGTCGTTCTGTGTCAGCTCTCGTCCGTAGCGCAGAGAAAAGTCGCCAGTGGTGCCGTTGTTGGTAAAGTTCTCGGGGACAACGGGGTTGAGAAAGTGGCTGGTCATGCTGCCCGAGGCCGTCGCGCCCAGAACGTTTTTGCCCCAGCTGTTCTGTATATGGCCGAAGCCCTCCGCCGTGTCGTAGCTGCCTCCAGAAAGAATGAACTGCCCGTGGAGACCGGGGTCGCTGATCCTCTTCGTGTTGAGCTCGACCACACCGCCCATCTTTCTGCCATATTCAGCGGAAAATCCGGCGGTGTAGATATTCATCGAATCCAGATCGTCGGCTTCGATCTCGGGGCCGAAGCCGGGCGAACGATTGTCAGTCAGCGGAATACCGTCAACGACGAATTGCGTCTGGTACTCTGAGCCGCGCGGATGCAGCACTGCGTTTCCCTCGTAGAGCCAGCCCGGTTGCGTATTCACCAGATCCTGCACAGACCTGCCGGGGAGGGAAGCGACTCGTCGCTCAATCTGTTCCGAGCCGACCTGCGAGATCGAGGAGGCTCGATAAGGATCGAGGAGTCCGTCGCCGGCGTTCACCTTGACAACGGTATTTATCGGAGCCACACCAAGCGCCAGGTTGAAATCAACCGGGATTGCCGAGCGGATCTCAACCGTCTTCGTGAGATCGACAAAGCCCTGCCTCTGCGCCGTGATGCGGTAGATCCCGTAGGTCAGAGGCTGGATGCGAAGAGTGCCGTCGCTGTCGGTGGCGAAGGTGTTGCTGTATTGATTTCCTTTACTGACGATTTCTACGGAAGCTTTCAGGCCGAGTCCAGCCGAGTCAGTGACTTTCAGACGCAGTTCCCCCGTGTTGACCTGGCTTATCGCAGGCCATGCGACAAAAAACAGTGTGGCAAGACAGACCGCATAAATGGATTCAATTTTGCAAAGCACACGCATAGGATCGCCCGTTGTGAAATTGCGTTCGACTGTCCATGTATATCAAGACCCGATCTTGCACCGTTACGAATCATATTGTCACGCATGAGTGCCGGCGGCTATCCGATTGGCAGACCGTTCCCTTTATGGCGGAAAAACTGAAGCATAACCGCGCTAATCCAAAAGGGTTGTTTTATATCGTTTTATAGTTTTTTATTGCGTTTGGTTTTGCTTTTAATGTATCGTGGCGAAACTGGTAATCTCATCGCGCATACGAAATGGAACGTGATCTAGGCGTAGATTGGCCGAACGAAGGCACAAATGTAGCCCGATGATCGAATCCACCAGGAATGCGTTCGCTGCCGCTAATGGGCGTTTTGATCCACAGATAGAAATTGAGGAGCGCTACTTGAAATCTTTGCTTTGTTTGGCCTTGATGGCCCTTGCAGCAGGAGTGCAGCAAGCCAACGCGCAGAAGGACACCGTGGTCGTTCGTCCTAAAGAAATTTCGGATGTGTTGGTGAATCCCGGCATGGGCATCACAACCTTCCAAAGATTCAATGGGCAGGCATTGAATCCACCGCTGAAATGGTCAGAGGTAGGGCCAGTGACAAAGCTGCCCGCCGCCGACACGAAGCCCGATTTCCCCGATACCACCATCTCGTATTGCCGATGGTATTGGGATGCCATCGAGCCAGAACAGGGCAAGTTTCGCTGGGACATCATCGATCTGGCGATCGCAGAGGCGCGTGCCCATGGGCAGAGGCTCGCCATTCGCCTGATGCCATACGACGAAGCGGCGCGCGCACCGATCCCGAAGTGGTTTCAGGAATCGGGTGCACGGCGCGCCAACAAGCCGACGGATAAGGATGGGAAGATCTGGCAGCCGGACTTCAGCGATCCGCTGTACCTCAAGTATTGGGGCGAATTGGTGGCCGAGGCGGGCAAACGTTATGACGGCAACCCTGCGCTGGACAGCGTGGACATCTCCTCGGTCGGCTACTGGGGAGAGGGCTGGAGCCCGTACATGCCTCCGTTCGCGAACCAGAAGGCGCTCATCGACATCTGGACTGCGGCCTTTCCGCACACGGAGTTGCTGATGAACTTCGACGAACCACAAGCGCTCGCCTATGGAACCAGCCAGGGCGCGGGCTGGCGACTGGACTGCCTGGGCGACATGCGAATGGCATCCGCTAACAAATACTTTGAGCCGGAGATGCTCGATGTCTACCCGCAGCAAGTGGTCAGCACCGGGATACAGAACGTCTGGCAGCATCATCCCGTTTCGCTGGAGACATGTGGTACGCCATCAAGCTGGAAGAAAGATGGGTTTGATGTGTCGTACATCCTCGAACAGGCCCTGCGCTGGCACATTACTTCTCTGAACGTAAAGTCTTCGCCGATACCTTCCGAATGGAAGTCTCAGTTTGAGGACTTTCAGCGGAAGATGGGCTACCGGTTCATCCTGCGGAGGCTTGAGTACCCGAAGGCAGTAAGAGCGGGTTCGATGATGCCGATTCACATGTGGTGGCTCAATGCAGGAGTCGCTCCGATCTACCGTGAATACCAGCTCGCAGTGGAGTTGAAGTCATCCGCCGGCAGCGCGACCATTCGCGTCCCTGCGAATCTGAAGGAATGGCTTCCCGGAGATGCCGTTGTCGATCGCTCGCTGTATGTTCCGGAAGGACTGGCAGCAGGCACCTACAGTGTGCGAGTTGCGATGCTCGATCCCGAGACTGGGCAGCCTGCCATTCGCCTGGCCAATGAAGGTCGGCAGCCCGATGGATGGTACGACATGGGATCGCTGACGATTGGAGCGCAGTGATCGTTTCGGTATCGATCGACATCTCGTCACATGAGAAGCATGCGATGCGAGGTTGACCCATCACAGCCATCAAGAAGATAATGGACATGGCTCCGAGATAAATTATTTATCTTCAATGCGGGAGTAGTTCAGTGGCAGAACGTCAGCTTCCCAAGCTGAATGTCGCCGGTTCGATCCCGGTCTCCCGCTCCATCAGCTTCATCGGCCCTCGTTGAGGGCTTCAGCCACAAAAAAAGCGCCCGCGAAATCTGGATCGCGGGCGCCTTTATTTTGCTGCCAGAAACTAGCGGCTGGCAGTAGTTGTCTTCTGATCCTTAGAGTGGTCCTCAAGCGCCTGAGCTTCCGGCAGGAACGTAATCGCCTTGGCGATCTGCGGATCCCACATCGCCCGCACCTTCAGGCCTTCCAGCTGCCCGAACTGCGAGGTGAACAACTCGCTCTTGATGCTCTCCTTCACCCAGTCCTGCTTCTCGGCAATGTCGGTGTCGGTGTATTCAATCTGGCTGGTCTTCAGGAAGTCCTTGAACTGCTGCATCACATTGTCGTCCACCACAAAGTCCTTTGCGACTGTGTGCGTGGCAAGGTAGTGCTTGCTGAAGTTGAAGAACGCATAGTGCTGTAACAGCGAGTCCTGGAAGCGATTGGACTTCAAATTTTCGATCTTCTCGTCCGGTGTAATTCCGCCGCCGCCGTAGACTGTGCGACCTGAGTCAGTCAGCTTCACTTCAAGGTTCGACTTATCCTTCGGCTGTGTCGCCGAGTCGCGCACAAAGTAGTAGTCATACAGCGAAACGTTGTTGTAGTTGCGTTGAATCAACCGTCCCGATGGCGTGAAGTAGTGATAGGTCGTCAACGCCAGGCCAGTATTCTCTGTGATCTGGAAGACCGTCTGCACCAGGCCCTTACCGAACGTGGTCTCGCCTACGATCAGCGCGCGATCATGATCCTGCAGCGCACCCGAGACAATCTCCGCCGCCGAAGCCGTATTCCGGTTCACAAGGACCACAATGGGATACTTCGTGTCCGAGCCATGCGCCGCGCGGTACACCTGATCCGGGAAGGCCCGTCCCCGCTGCGACACTACAATCTGGCCCTTCTGCAAAAACTTGTCCGACATATTGACCGCTTCATTCAGCAGTCCACCCGGATTGCCGCGCAGGTCGATGACCAGGCCATTGATGTCGCCGAACTTCTCCAGAGCGTCGCCAACCTCGCGGCTGGTGGTCTCCATAAAGTTCGTAACGTGGATGTACCCAACGCCGGGACGAATCATGAACGCCAGATCGACCGAGTTCCGCGGAATCTCATCGCGGACAAGGTCAAACACCAGCAGCTTGGCCGCACCCTCACGGCTCATCGTCACCGAAACATGTGTTCCCTTGGGGCCCTTCAGCATCGAAGCGACAGCCGCCGAGTCCAGGCCTTCCGTAGTCTTGCCGTCGATCGACAGGATCACGTCTCCCGGATGCACGCCAGCCTTATAAGAAGGAGTGCCTTCGAACGGATACAGCACAACAATCTTGGTGCCGCCCTTGGCCGTCGCATCCGGCTGCGGCTGGATCGTCATGCCCACGCCGTAGTACTTGCCGTGCTGATCCTCACGCATCTGCGCGTAGGCCTTCGGGTCGTAGAAGTTCGAGTGCGGGTCCAGTACATGCAGCATCCCCGGAATCGCCCCGTCGTAGATGGCCTTATCGGTCTTGTCCGAATTCAGCTTCTCGGCATAGTTCTGCTCGACCAGCGAGTAGACATCCGTGAACTGGTGCAGGCTGTCGCGGAGGGTCGACTCATCGCTGGCAGACTGGGCAGCCACGCGCTGGTTGATCAACGAGCCAGCCACGGCGCAGGTGGCAAGAAAGACGGTGGCGGAAAAGAGAGCGCGGCGGGTGCGGGGAGCCATAGGCTGTGTAACCTCGAAAAGGGGGCAAAAGCAACGCGAATACCACCGCGCGCCCATCTTGCGGATGGGTCCAGTCTTTGGACGGAGTATAGCATCGGCTGGTAAGCGAAGTCGCGGCCTGAAAACGGACAGAAAGGTGATTCGCTTGTTCGGTCCGACACGGTTAGAATGGGGAGCGGATACCGTTCGCCATCTCCCCGAGTCAAAATGGGGTAGGGCAAACGCTCCAGGCGATCGATCCTGAATCGCGGATGCTGAAAACAATACGAGTGACGATGACCTTTAGAATTTCGCAGTTTGCGGCACTATGCGGGCTCAGCCTGCTCGCGCTGCCCGGTTTGGCCCAGGCCCCGCGGTATCAGAGCCCCCTGAGCGTTCCCTCCACGCCGCAGCCACAGGTCCTGCCCACCCCCGAGGCCATCACGCCCAACGGAGCCGTGATAGAGGACGTGATCGTCCGCGTCAACGACCAGATCATCAGTCGCAGCGATCTCGAACGCAGCCAGCAGCAACTCGCCGCCGAACTCCAGCAAGGCGGAGCCGGTGCCCCCGAGGCAGAAGAGCGCCGCGCGAACATGCTCCGCGACATGATCGACCAGCAACTCCTGCTCTCACGCGGCAAGGAACTCGGTCTCAATGCCGACGCTGAAGTCATCCGCCGCCTCGACGAGATCCGCAAGCAGAACCACCTCGACTCCATGGAAGACCTCGAAAAAGCAGCCCGCCAGCAGGGCGTTTCTTTTGAGGACTTTAAGGCCAACATCAAGAACGGCATCATTACCCAGCAGGTCGTCCGCGACGAAGTAGGCCGTCACCTGCAGCTCACTCAGGCCCAGGAACAGGCCTTCTACGACGCGCACAAACAGGAGTTCGCCCAGCCCGAGCAGGTCCGTCTCAGTGAGATTCTCATTCCTCTCCCGGCCGATGCAAACGAAGCAGCAATCGCCCAGGCCCAGGCCAAAGCCAACGACATCTCTGCAAAGGTAAAGGCGGGAGATAAGTTCGAAGACCTCGCCAAGGCCTACTCCGGCGGACCAACCGCGGAACAAGGCGGAGACCTCGGTCTCTTCAAGCGTGGCGCACTCGCTCAGGTTCTTGAAGATCAGACCTTCCCACTGAAGGCTGGCGAAGCCACAGCTCCCATTCGCACCCGTCAGGGCTTTGTCATCCTCAAGGTCACCGATCATCAGGCCGCCGGCGTTCCCGCCCTCAAGGACGTCGAGCCTCAGATTCAGGACGCGATGTACATGCAGGCGATGCAACCCGCCCTCCGCGCCTATCTGACGAAGCTTCGCGAAAACGCCTACATCGATATTAAGCCCGGCTTCGTCGATACCGGCGCCAGTGCCAAGCAGACCAAGCCAGTCTTTTCGTCCTACGCACCGCCCGTATCCAAGAAACAGAAGAAGCAGGCACAACAGAAGCAGCGCTTCGAGAGCGTGCGCACCAAGAGCACAGCCAAGCCCGTAGCGACGACGGTCTCTATAGCCGTCAGCACAACGGCCCCTACGGCAACAGTCGCCACTGCAACAACTGCTAAGGCGGTTCCTGCCAAGCCCAAGAAGATCAAGAAAGAGAAGGTCCGTTACGGGCAGGCTCCGCGCAACGCGCTTCCTGCAGGTTCACAGGAGACCGCAACCACCGGCAACGATGTCGGTACGGGTGCGAACTCCGCAGCGGTAACCCCCGGCGGCATCATGGCTCAAGGCAACGATGCTCCCGGTAAGGCAATGGCCACGCCCGAGGGCACCTCGCAGGTAGCCAGTACGGATGTCGATCCGTTGGCCCCCAAGGCTCCCGTAGCTAAAAAGACTCGGTACACCGACCGTATCCCAACCGAGGCCGCTGCCAAGCAGGCCGCCAAGACTGCCAAGGTCAAAGAGAAGGCCGCAGCTGCACCTCCTCCGGTAACTTCCGACGAGAAAGCCACCGCGCAGACCCAGTCCGCCCCGCTCGGCCTCAGCGGCGACACGGCCACCAAGAAGAAGCCGGCCAAGGTTAAGGGCGCACCCAAGGAGCGGCTCCAGGACAAGGACACCACCCCTCCTCCTCCGCCGCCGCCTCCTGCGCCCACCGTCAACCCGGCTCTAGGCGCAACCCCGCCCGGCGCAACCCCAGTAGCGCCCACGACTCCGGCTCCGGCAACTCCTCCAGCCACGCCGACTACACCGCAATAAAACTGACGCGGATTACCGAACAGAATGCCTGACAGCCAACAACGGCCCGTCAGGCATTCGTGTTTTTACCTGAAACCTGATTCAGAACTTTCCGTTCAAAGCCTGTCAAGGGGTAAAACCATGCAAACCATTGCAAACAAACGAGATCCAGATGGCATTTAATTACATCCCGTTCGCTATAATGGAAGAGTGAACAGAAGACCCCGGGGATATAAACCGGGGATTACTATTTAATGGATAGCAAGTCATTTATATTGAATACTTTGCGTGTAAAGCATTTGAAATGAATACCTTAGGAGAGGAGATCTAAAGCTAAGTCTTTATTTATGAATACTTTGGATACTTTTTGACAGGGGGGTGGGGTACCCGTGAAAAGGTAACGACCCGGCAAGGTATCCTGAAGTCAATGAAAGACTTCTTCATCGCGGACGCTGCAAAGTTCGACAACGAGACCATCACATCCTATTTCGTCCTGTCTTCCTTCCAGGTAAGGGAGAAAAAACAGGGAGGCCAGTTCCTTGCGGTCGTGCTAACCGACAAGACCGGCTCCTTCGAAGGCCGCATGTGGGACGATGTAGCCGACCCCATGGCTACCTGCGCCGAAGGCTGCTACGTCAAGGCTCAGGGACAGATCTCGAAGTATCAGGGCAAGTTCCAGATCACGATCCAGAAGCTCCGCGCAGCCGCTGAATCCGAAATCGACCCAACCGACTACCTCCCCGTAACCCGCTTCGACATCAACGAGATGTGGAACGAGCTGCGCGGATACGTCGAGCGGTTCACCAACCCCGATCTCCGCCGCCTCGTCTTCGCCTTCCTCGACGACCCGCAGATCTCCGCCGCCTACAAGGCCGCGCCGGCAGCCAAACGCCTTCACCACGCCTGGATCGGCGGCCTGATCGAGCACGTAGTCACCCTCGTCCGAGTCTGCCGAGCCACCGCCCCCTTCTACCCTGAAGTCGCCCCCGACCTCCTGGTGACGGGAGCGATCCTCCACGACATCGGAAAAATTCGAGAACTCTCGTGGAGATCCAGCTTCGGCTACACCACCGAAGGCCAGATGATCGGCCACATCAGCATCGCCCAGCGCATGCTGCACGAGAAGGTGCTGTCGCTCGCGCCCTTCCCCGAGAAGCTGGCGATGCTGGTCGAGCACATCATTCTCTCGCACCACGGCAAATACGAGTTCGGCTCCCCGAAGCTGCCGATGACGCCCGAAGCCATCCTGCTCAGCGCCCTCGACGACCTGGAAGCCAAGATGCAGACCCTGCGCAGCGAGTTCGCCTCCGCTGCAGCCTCCGGCAAGTCCTCCAACGAGATGACCGAATGGGTCCGCAGCATGGAGCGCCCCCTGCTGGACTCCCGCGCCTTCCTGAAGGACGACCAGGAGTAGTTGTTACAATCGCCTTTGGAACCATGCGCCCAGTGCGCGATGTGAGTGAGGGGAATGCTACGTTTTTCGACAGCAGGAGAGAGCCACGGCGAGAGTCTCATCGCCCTGGTCAGCGGTATGCCGGCCGGTGTGCCGGTCGAACAGGAGTTCATCGATCGCGAGCTATGGCGCCGCCAGAAGGGCTACGGCCGCGGGGGCCGCATGCGCATCGAGAAGGACACGGCGCACATCCTAAGCGGCGTACGCCACGGTAAAACCATAGGCTCCCCCATAGCCATGTCCCTAGCCAACAACGATTGGAAAAATTGGACCGAGATTCTTCCCGTCGAAGAAGGCGATCCGAACAAACATAAAGCCGTTGCTTCGCCGCGCCCCGGCCACGCCGACCTCGCCGGAAGCCTCAAGTACGACTTCAAGGACGCTCGTTACGTCCTCGAGCGAGCCAGCGCCCGTGAGAGTGCAGCCCGCGTTGCCTCTGGAGCCATCGCCAAGCTGCTGCTTCGTGCGCTCGGCGTTGGAGTCGCCAGCCATGTCATTCGTGTAGGCAAAGCCGAGCTCTCCCGTTCCGCGACCTGGGACGAGATCGTCGCCCTTCAGGCCAAGGAAGAAGTCCTGCTCAACTGCGTTGACGCCGACAGCGAAGCCGCAATGAAGGCCGAGGTCGACGCTGTCCTTCGCACAGGAGACACCATAGGCGGCGTCTTCGAGGTCGTTGTTCATGGTTTGCCGCCTGGTGTAGGCACTCACGCCAACTGGGACGAGCGCCTGGATGGCCTTCTGGCGCAGGCAGTGATGAGTCTGCAGGCGGTTAAAGCCGTCGAGATTGGCCGCGGAGTCACCGCAGCCGAGTCGCTTGGTTCAGCGGTTCATGATGCTATTGGCTACGACGGTTCGGACGAGGCCTTCACCAAGTTCTCCCGCGAGCAGAACAACGCTGGCGGAATCGAGGGCGGAATCTCCAACGGCGAAGATGTCGTCGTGCGTGGCTACCTCAAGCCAATCTCTACGCTCCGCCGACCGCTCGGCAGCGTCAGCTTCGAGACGCGCGAGCCGGTCAAGGCAGCCTATGAGCGCAGCGACGTCTGTGTGGTTCCAGCGGCTGGTGTCGCGGCAGAGGCGATGGTCGCGCTCACTGTGGCGCGGCTCGTTGTCGAAAAGTTTGGCGGTGACTCGCTGCGTGAACTGCAGCGCAACTTCAATGGCTATTGCGAGCAGATAAGAGCGTATTGACGTGGCAAAGAACAAGATTCACGAAGTAGTGAAGTATCCCGATCCGGTGTTGGCCAAGCCTGGGGCACCTGTCACCGTCTTCGACGCCAAGCTCAAAACGCTTGTCGATGAGATGTTCGAGTCGATGTATGCAGCGCAAGGCATTGGGCTTGCAGCGCCGCAGATCAGCATCTCTCAGCGGCTCACCGTCATCGATTGCAGCTTCAAGAAGAATCCGGAAGAGAAGATCGTGCTCATCAATCCTGAGATCATTGGGCGCGAGGGCAAACAGGTTGAGGAAGAGGGCTGCCTCAGCCTGCCTGATATTCGCGAGAAGGTGCAGCGCGATGCCTGGGTCAAGGTGAAGGCTCAGGACGTCAACGGCGAGTGGTTCGAGGTCGAAGGCGAAGAACTGCTTGCGCGCGCGATGCAGCATGAGATCGATCATCTCGATGGCATTCTCTTTATCGATCGACTCAGCAGACTGAAGCGTGATCTTGTTCTTCGCAGGATCAAGAAGATGCAGAAGAACGGCGAGTGGTAGACGCAAGCAACTCAGATGCAAGCAGCGAGAACCTACGATGAAACTCGTCTTCTGCGGAACACCGCAATTCGCCGTTCCAACGCTTGAAGCGATTCTCGCGGCAGGACACGAAGTTGCGCTTGTCGTGACGCAGCCGGATCGCGCTGCAGGGCGCGGCATGGAGGTGCAGACTCCTCCTGTGAAGCGGACTGCACTCGAGCACAATCTTCCGGTGGTGCAGCCGGAGAAGATCAAGAACAATCCCGAGTTTCGTGCTCAGCTTGAGGCGATTGTTCCGGATGCGATTGTTGTGGTCGCTTACGGTCGCATCATTCCGCAGTGGATGCTTGCTCTGCCGCGCTTTGGCAATATCAATCTGCACGGTTCATTGCTGCCGAAGTATCGTGGCGCGGCACCGATTCAGTGGGCTGTGGCGAACGGCGAGGTCGTTACTGGCGTTACGACTATGCATCTTGATGCTGGTCTTGATACGGGCGACATGCTGCTTGCGCAGGTTGCTCCGATTGGGTTTGAAGAGACTGCCGTTGATGTTTACGAGTGCCTTGCTGATGTCGGCGCAAAGCTGATGGTTAAGACTTTGCATCATCTTGGTGAAGGGTTAATTTATCCGGAGCCGCAGAACCATTCGCTTGCTACGCTGGCACCGATTCTTAAGCGCGAGGACGGCTGGATGGACTTCAGCCGTAGTGCGAAGCAGCTATACGATCGCTGGCGCGGCTTTCAGCCCTGGCCTGGAGCGCATACTACTCTGCGTGGCAAGAAGCTGATTGCTCACAAGGTTCGTGTGGCTGATGAGGCCTTCCACGGCGAACCTGGCGAGGTCGTCATTCGTGGTGACCTGATGATGGTGCGCTGCGCTGGTGCGACGATGCTCGCGTTCGACGAGGTGCAACTCGAAGGCAAGAAGCGCATGATCGCGGCTGAGTTTCTGCGCGGCTTCCAACTCAAGAGCGGCGAACGGCTGGGTCAATGAAAGACAAGCCCAATCGCGGAGCAGGGAGGCCGGCTTCGCGTCCGTCTGCGGCTTCGAAACACTCCGCTCCAGCCAAACGCTCGGTTTCTGCGCGGGCTTCGCCAATCGTGGCTGCGAAGATTTCGCCCGCGCGGGGTGCGGCCTTTGAGATTCTGACGCTTGTCGGTCAGGGTAAAGGTCACAGCGATGAACTGCTACATTCGACGCGGACGGAGGCGCTGTCGCCTGAGGACCGTAACCTTGCGACGGCGCTGGTCATGGGCGTCCTGCGGTGGCAGATTGCGCTGGATGCGCGTATTCGTTTATTGCTGCAGCGGCCGGAACAGCGGCTTGCTGAGCCTGTCGCCATCGCTCTGCGGATGGGTGCGTTTCAACTGCTGTATCTGGATCGTATTCCGGCTCACGCTGCGTTGAGCGAGAGCGTTGAGTTGTGTCGCGCTGCGGGCGAATCACATGCGACTGGCATGGTGAACGCCATTCTGCGTAAGGTTGCGGCGGCTCAGAAGCCGGGTAAGCGGCTCCATGAGTCGGTTGCGGCGTTTGCCGAGCGGCTCGGTCATCCGCTGTGGATGGTCGAGCGGTGGGCGAAGGCTTATGGGCGCGACGCTTCGCTGGCCATCTGCGAGGCTGGCCAGAAGGAGCCTGCGGATGGTGTGATGTTTGTCGAGAACGGCGGAGATCTGCCGTTGATCGATGATGGTTCGCGGCTTGTGGCCGAGATTGCTGCGGTGGCTGCGCCTGAGGCTCGCAGTGTATGGGATTGCTGTGCTGCGCCTGGAGGCAAGACGCTGGTTCTGGCGAAGCGGCTTGCTTCGGCTGAGGTGCTGGCGACGGATGTGAGTCCGAAGCGGTTGCCTCAGATGCAGGCTCGGTTGCGACGTTACGACTATGCTGAGCGCGTACAGTGCGCTGTGGTGGATGCGGCGGCTTCGAAGGATGATGTTCGCTTCGATTTGATTTTGTGCGATGTTCCTTGCAGCGGGACCGGGACGCTGGCGGCGAATCCTGAGATTCGGCACCGGTTGAAGGTGGAGGAGCTTGCGCGTCAGGCTGAGCGACAGAAGATGATTCTGGCTGCAGCTTTGAAGCGGCTTGCTCCTGGGGGGCGACTTGTTTATTCGACCTGTTCGCTCGAGCCTGAGGAGTGTGAGCAGGTGGTTGAGGCGGTTGCCGGTGATTCAGGTGTTCGGCAGATTGAGATTGGGCCGCTGATTGGCCAGCTTAGAGCCCGGGGCGCGCTCCGAGCGGATGTAGAGCTGGGTACCACTGTTCGCGATGGAGCTCTGCGTACGTTGCCGGGAGTGCATGGATGCGACGGGTTCTTTGCGGTGGTTCTCGAGCGGAATTGAGGTTACCCCTCCCCCTACCTTTTGTGCAAAGTATTCATTGCATGTGCCTTAGGTCTGGACTTCGGTCTATATTCGGTGTGCGGTTCCGAACGGAAGGCTTAACACCGATTTGCACCGATTACACCGATCTTGAAGTACTCCCCTCCCCCTACTTTTTGTGTAAAGTATTCATTGCAGATACTTTAAGTCTGGACATCCGTTTTACCTCTTTAAAGAGGAAAGCCCCGGTCGCTGTGCGACGGGGCTTTCTTTGACTCCTTATAAGTGTAGCAGTTTGAGGGTAATTAAAATGCCATGAGTATGTGGTTTGGTTGCAACGAGTTAGATGGTTTAGGGCCTTGACAGAATTTCGATGATTAATTAAAAGAGCAGGCAACGGCAAGAGCAGAAGCAGATCCCTACGGGATGACAACAAGAAAGACAAAGGCAACGGCAAAAGCGAAATACAGGGATTCTTCGCTCCGCTCAGGATGACGGATTATTTAAGAGGATGACGGCGTATTTAAGAGATTGAGTTAGGAGATTGTTTTTTGGTTTTGTGGGCGTCTCTGATGGCGATTCCCTGGATTTCGAAGTGGGTGTCGAGAAGAAGCTTGGGTGCGCCGATGAAGGCGCGTGCGGGATACGGTGGCTGGAAGTATTGGGAGTAGATGAGATTGAAGGTTGCAAAAGCTCAGAGGTCCGTGCAGAAGACCGTGATCTGGACGAGGTCATCCATCATCATGTGCGAGGCCTGAAGGGTTCGTTCAAAGGCGTCCATCATGACGCGTGCCTCGGATTCGAGGTCAGGAGCACACTTGCCGGTTGCGAGGTCGATCCCGAGATGACCGCTTATGTAGAGAGTGTCGCCGACGAGGAGACCGGGGCTGAAGGGGTATTTGGGTGTGGCGAGCTTGATTCTGGACATGGCGATGCTCCTTGGGTGGGCGGATTTAGATGAACTCTAGTTGACCGTGCTGCATGACTGAGTGTCGGGCCAGGGCGTCCTTGTGCGGAAAGTCGTTTCGGTAGTGTGCGCCGCGACTCTCCTGACGTGCCAGTGCGGACGCTACGATGACGCTGGCGACGGTGTGCAGGTTTCGGGCTTCGATGGCACGGCGATAGGTTCCTCGCGGCAGGGTGGAGGCCAGTGCATCGAGGCCGCGCTGGGCGTGGTGAAGACCGGCGGCGTCTCGTAGCAGACCGGCGTACTTCCACATCAGGTCGCGGAGTTCGTTGATCCATCGCTCGGTTGCGGCTTCGTTTGTCACGCCCTCTGCGGTGATTGCAGGGGGGACGAGAGGAGCCTCGATGGCTGTTGGGGCGTCGGTGATCATCGCTTCTGCAGCGAGCGCTCCGAAGACGAGACCTTCGAGGAGGGAGTTGCTGGCGAGGCGGTTGGCTCCGTGGACGCCGGTGCAGGCTGCTTCTCCAGCTGCGTAGAGGCCGGGCACAGAGGTTCGGCCGTGAACGTCGGTACGAATGCCACCCATGAGGTAGTGGGCGGCGGGACGGACGGGGATCAGGTCTCGGCCGAGGTCGAGGCGATACTTTGCGAGAAAGCGGGAGATGCCGGGGAAGCGTGCGTGGAGATCTTTTTTGACGTGGCGCATGTCGAGGTAGACTGGGCCGTCCATGCCTTCACGTGTGATGGCGCGTGCGACTACGTCACGAGGGGCGAGTTCGAGGAGTGGATGATACTGCTCCATGAAGCGCTCTCCGGAGGCGTTGACGAGATAGGCTCCCTCGCCGCGTAACGCTTCGCTGAGCAGGAAGCGCGGGGCTCCGGGGGCGGCGAACGCTGTGGGGTGGAATTGATAGAACTCCATGTCGCTAAGTTGTGCGCCGGCGCGGTAAGCCATGGCGATGCCGTCGCCGGTTGCAACCGCGGGGTTGGTGGTGTCGCTGTAGACCTGTCCTGCGCCGCCGCTGGCCAGCAGCACTGCGCGTGCTCGGATGGTCAAGAGACCGCCTTCGCCGTCGAGGAGCGTTGCGCCGACGATGCGACCGTTTTCGGCAATCAGATCGATGCTGGTGACCCACTCCATCAACTCGATGGATTTGATATGGCGGGCGTGGCGGAGGAGGGAGACGGCGATCTCCTTGCCGGTTGCGTCGCCGTTGGCGTGGAGGATGCGCGAGCGGCTGTGTGCGCCTTCCATGGTTCGCATGAGCTCGCCGTTCTCGCGATCGAAGGCGGTGCCCCACTGGAGGAGCTCGTCGACGCGCTGTGGGCCTTGTTCTACCAGGACCGAAGCGGCTTCGCGGTTTACGAGACCGTCGCCTGCGGCTATGGTGTCTTCAAGATGCAGCGCGACGTCTTCTTCCCCGCCCATTGCTACGGCGATGCCGCCTTGCGCGTAGGCAGTGTTTGATTCTGCAAGCTCTTCTTTGGTTACGACCAATACTCGGCCCGCGTTGGCAAGGCGAATCGCTGCGCTTAGGCCTGCGATGCCTGCGCCGATTACAAGAAAATCAACCTGATCCATACTTCGATGCTACTACTCGGCAACCCGCGTTGAATGCGTGCGATACGATGGAGGTATTGTGCCTGTGATACCTCTCAAAACGCCCAGCGCTGCCTACGACATTACGATCGGCTCCGGCCTGCTTCGTACGCTTTCTTCCCGCATTGCACGACTCAATAAGGGAAAGGCGTTTCGACCGTTTGTGGTCACTTCGCCGGAGATATGGGGGCTGTGGCACGAGCAGTTTTTAGCATCTTTCAAAGAGCCGCCGGTTGCTCTTTTTCTTCCTGCTGGAGAGGCGCACAAGCGCATGGCGGGTGTGGAGTCTCTTGCTCAGCAATTGGCTATGGCGGGGGCTGATCGCGATAGCCTTCTGATTGCCTTTGGCGGCGGGGTCATTGGTGATGTGACGGGGTTTCTTGCTGCGATTTATATGCGGGGCATTCGGTATGTTCAGGTTCCGACTACGCTGCTTGCACAGGTCGACTCGTCGGTTGGCGGAAAGACGGGTGTGAATCTGGTGGCTGGCAAGAATTTGATTGGGAGCTTTCATCATCCGCAGGCTGTGTTTGCCGATACGGATTTGCTTCGTACGCTGCCGGCGGCGGAGCTTCGTGCGGGCTTGCAGGAGTCGATCAAGGCGGGTGTGATTTATGATCCGCGGCTGTTTCGCTATCTTGAGCAGAATGCCGAAGCCGTGCTGGCTGGCGAGCCCGCTGCTTTGACGAAGGTTGTGGCTGCTTCGGTGCGAGTGAAGGCGGATGTTGTCAGCAAGGATGAGCGTGAGTCGGGCTTGCGTATGATCCTGAACTTTGGGCATACGATTGGGCATGCGATTGAGGCTGCGACGAATTACAAGCAACTGTTGCATGGCGAAGCTGTGGGGTGGGGTAGCATTGCGGCGCTCAATGTTGCGCTGGGCCGCAAGATGATTACCGCGCAGCAGGCTGAACGGATGATTGGATTGATTCTGCGGTATGGGCCGTTGCCTGCCTTCAAGGCGGATGCGAAGAAGCTTGTGGCGCTTACGTCGAGTGATAAGAAGACTCGCAGCGGCGTTCGTTCGTTTGTGCTGTCTATTGGGATCGGAACAACGCAGATCGTGAAGGATGTTGGCGATGCTGAACTTCTGGCTGCGACCGAATCGATGCTTGTGTTGATGCGGCGGCATTCGGCTGTGTCGCCTGTCAAAACTGCAGGTAAGAAGCGTAAGTCGTGATCGGCTCGATGCAACGCGGACCTGAACATCAGTCGTCGACTGGAGCACGGCCCGTTGGCGCGGCGGATGAGAGCACTGCGGCTGCGGCGGTGCAGGAGATGTTCGACACGATCGCGCCGAAGTACGATTTGCTGAACCATGTTCTCTCGGTTGGGCTTGATCGTTGGTGGTGGAGCCGGGCGGCTCGTATCTTTCGGCCTGTTCTTCAACGACCCGACGCTGTGGCGCTTGATCTTTGCTGCGGGACAGGCGACATGACGCTTGCGTTGCTGAAGCATCGTCCTACGGTTGCTGAGGCGGCCCCGATATTGGCGCTTGATTTTTCTCACCAGATGCTGGTGCGTGGAGCGGAGAAGTTTGCTGCGCATAACATCGTGGCGATTGAGGCTGATGCTCTGCATCTTCCGTTGGCCGATAACTCGATTGATTTGGTCACTTCTGCATTCGGGTTTCGCAATCTTGCTAATTACGAGGAGGGACTTGCCGAGCTTTATCGCGTGCTGCGTCCTGGTGGGCAGATCGGGATTCTGGATTGCAATCAGCCGGAGGGTCTTGTGGGTGCGCTCTACAACCTCTACTTCAAGTCGGTTCTCCCTCGGCTGGGTGGGCTGATCTCGGGCAATGCAGGCGCATACAGCTATTTGCCTGCTTCGGTCGAGCGGTTTCCACGGCCTCCACGGATGCTTGAACTGATTGCCAATGCAGGCTTCACGCGGAGTGCGTGGACAGGCTACACTTTGGGGACTGCCGGGCTGTATCAGGCAACCAAGCCTTGGCCCCCAAAGCAGTGAGCATCGCGGCTTTACTTCCATGACACAGACAGAGACTCCCGAAGAGATCGCGCACAAGCATACGGCCAAACGTTCGGCTGCGCTGGTGTCGGTTCTTGCGGCGCTTGTCATTACTGCGCTGAAGCTGCTTACCGGTGTGCTCACTGGCTCGCTAGGTATG
Source organism: uncultured Acidobacteriaceae bacterium (assembly GCA_963738855.1). GTDB lineage: Bacteria > Acidobacteriota > Terriglobia > Terriglobales > Acidobacteriaceae > Edaphobacter. Next base: position 300,572 of record CAVTYC010000003.1, read on the forward strand.
TTGTCGGAGGGCGCTCACTCGAGCATCGACCTTGTGGCTGCAGGGATTACTTTTTTCTCGATTCGAGTGGCTGATCGTCCGGCAGATGATAGTCATAACTATGGGCACGGCAAGATCGAGAGCCTCGCTGCTTTCGTTGAGACCGTGCTGATGTTGGGTTCGTGCGTGTGGATTCTAACCGAGGCTATCCGGCGTATTTTTTTTCATCATCCATTCTCGCTGACTTTTTCAATCTGGCCGTTTGCCGTTCTTCTGCTTTCGATTGCTGTTGACTTCACGCGTTCGCGCAATCTCCATCGTGTCGCCCATCAATACAACAGCGAGGCGTTGGAGGCGGATGCTATCCACTTCTCTACGGATATCTGGTCTTCGCTCGCAGTTTTGTTTGGTCTCACCGCTACGTTCGTTGGTGCGCGTATGAACATTCCCGCGCTGGAACTCGCCGATCCGATTGCCGCCATTGTTGTCTCCGGAATCATCCTGCATGTGACGTGGCGTCTGGCGCGGCGCACGATCGATGCGCTTACAGATGCAACTCCTACGGAGGCCCGCGCCCAAAACAGCGAGCTGGTGCGCGAACTGGCTGCAATCGATGGTGTTCTAACCGTCGATCGCGTTCGCACACGTCGGTCCGGCTCGAGCTACTTCGCCGATATCACGCTCGGTATGCCTCGTAATCTAACTTTTCAACGTTCTGAGCAGATCACGTTGGCTGCGACAGCCGCGGTACAACGACACCTTCCAGGAGCGGATGTTGTCGTTCACTCTATCCCTACGGCCTCGGTGGCGGAGAGCGTCCACGATCGGATACGTGCTGTGGCGGCGCGTTCCAACCTTGTGATTCATGATGTTAGCGTGCAGGAGTACGACGGGGCGCTTCATGTGGAACAGCACCTGGAGGTAAATGAGACGCTGCCGCTGCGCGAGGCCCATGCGCTCGCCACACAATTGGAATCGGAAATGCGCCGTGAGATTCCTGCTATTACCTCAATCCTGACCCATATTGAGAGTGAGCCTGCTACGATTGAACGCCCCGCTTCGTTTGAGCGGGACCGCCAATTGGAGAGCCGCCTTCGCCGTGCTGCCAGCGCCTTTCCCGAAATCCTTGACATCCATGAAGTGCTGGTTTCGCGAATGCATGATCGTATCCAGATAAGCTGTCACTGCACACTGCCCGATGACCTGCCGATGGCGGAGGTCCATGCTGTCATTACAGCTCTTGAAAATGCCTTTAAGCTGGATGCTCCAGAGGTCAGCCGTGTCCTGATCCATCCGGAGCCAGCTACGGACAATCGACGCTGACCTGTCTTCTGTATCCTAGCGAATAGATGAAACGATTCTTCAATTTTGTCCTTGGCGCGTTGGCTATGCTGGCAGTAGCCATGATGTCGGCGTTCCTGACGATGCGACTGGCGATTCATGGCCGCGAGGTCAAGGTTCCGAATGTTGCAGGTCTAAGCTTGCAGGATGCCAGCCGAAAGGCTAGTTCGCTGGGGCTGCGACTGAATGTCGAAAACCGCTTCTACTCAGCCGACACTCCGACGGGGAATATTCTCGCGCAGTCGCCTGCGGCGGGAACAACAGTGCGTCGAGCGTGGGCTGTGCGCGTTACCGAAAGCCTGGGGCCGCAGCAGGTCTCTATCCCGAATGTTGTGGGTCAGAGCGAACGCACGGCGTCGATCAACATACGGCGGCTTTCGCTCGATCTTGGCACAGTTGCGTCCATTGCAGCCCCCGAAGAAGCAGGTATTGTTGTTGCGCAGACGCCAAATCCCAATGCCGTTGGAGTCGACCAACCTCGCGTCAGCCTGCTGCTGAGCGATGCTACAGTGTCGCCTCCGGCGTTTGTGATGCCGTCGTTGACGGGGCTGTCGGTAGCTGCCGCTGCTGCACGGGCGTCGGCTGCCGGGCTTCATATTGCCAGTGCAGAGGAGCAACGTTCTGTAGTGCCAGTCCCATCAGCAACGGCAGGACCATCCCAGACAACTTCCACGATCCCAACTACGCCGAGTACCCCGGCCACAACGCCTTTAGCTTCGAGTGGCACAGTTGTCGCACAGACTCCATTGGCTGGACATCGTGTGAGCAAGGGAGATGCGGTCCATCTCACGTTTGCTTACTAGTCAAGACATCGACTAGACAAAGGACAGAATCACCGGGAGCACAAATCCTGCGATCAGAGTGATGGTGATCAGGACCTTGTTGTGGATGTATTTGTACGACATATAGAGACCGGAGAGGGCCGACGTAAACAGGCCGATGGCGACGATCAAGAAGAAGATCTTCATCAGTAGGGGGTGGTGCGTTGCGGGGGCAGGAGTAATTGCTGTGGCTGCAGCGGGAGTGGATGCTCCCGGCTGTGCAGGGATAACTGGGGCCGGTGCGGCTGTGGTCTTGTCCGTAGGCCGTTCGGGCGGGGGTAGTTTCCTGACGGGAACGACTGGAGTTTGCTTTTTGTGTAGTTGCGCTAGAGTGACAGCCCAGGCAGGGGGCTTGTAGTCGCTGCCACGGGTGGTTTCGTGAAGGCTGAAAGTCTGGAGCGCTCCTGTAAAGGCAAAGAAGATCAGCGCGGGAGAGATGAAGACACCAAGGTAGAGATGGGTCAGGCGTGTGTATTTGAGAAAGGCTCTTGAACGAGTCATTCCTTCTTTTGTACACAAAATTTAAGGAATGAGGATAAGTTAGTCCTAATAAAAAAAATGACCGACTGGAGAAGAGCTTTGAACTATCGGAAATGGTAAGCGGCACCGACGGTGATTAGCCCGGGGGTGAGTCCGTTCTGAGGGAAGCCCAACCATCTCTGATACTGATAATCACCGCGAATGTTCAGATAGGGCCGAAGCTTGTAGTCGAGTCCAGCACCGCCAGCCACGAGGTTGTAGGCGAGGTTTGCGGTCGTGACACCGTTGGTAGCAAAGTTGAAGACGCCTCGGCCGTACATGATTCTGGCGTAGGGAGCCCACCTGTTTTTGTAGGTGCGAAAGTAGCGGCCGCCGATCTCGTAGCTCTTTTCGTAGTAATTGGTTGGGCTGTCCTTGATGAAACGGAAATCGCCTTCAAGGCCGAAGTGAGGCCTGAAGTCGTAGGTGAAGTAGCCGGTGCCGCCACCTACCCGGTAAGGCAGATAGTCCGTGTTGGCGTTGGTGTAGCCGCCGCCGATTTGCAGGTCGCCTCGACGCGAGGCGGTAGGAGTGGCCTGAGCGTGCAGGATGGATGTTCCACCAAGCAACACTAAGAAGATGAAAATCCTTGTGAACACGAACATCCCCCTCAAGCGGTCAGATATTGCAGTGAGGCAGACCGCAGACCTTGTGTTAGCAAAACCGTCGACACTCTCTTCGGCGCAGGTCGCCGGGACATTAGCGGAAGGCATAGGCAGCACCGATGGTTCCTACCAGAGGCGTGAGTCCATTTGCAGGAAACCCAGGCCACTGCTGATATTCGAAGTCTATGGCACGAACATTGACGTGTCTCGAGGCCCGAATGTCTAGACCGCCTCCAGGAGCGTAGATCTTGTAAGTGTAGGTGGCATTCGATGCGTTTACGAACGTGTAGGTGAAGCGGCCGAAACCGACGAGGACCTTCGCGTAAGGATAAAGGCGGTTGTGGTGAAAGACGTAACGAGGGCCGATCAGGTAAGAGTTTTCCCCGACGTAATCGGGAGTGGACATACTCGTGTAGTGAATCGAGCCTTCGATACCGATATGCCTGGTGAAGTCAAACGTTCCATAGACGGCAAGCCCTCCGATTCTGTTAGGGCTGTAGTCTGGACTCGCGGCGGATCCGCCGCCTCCGAATTGAGCGATACCTGTTCGTGTGGCCGAAGGCACAGCCTGTGCATGCGACGAGCACGCGAGGCCAAGAACCCAGGCGAAACAGCCGATAAAAAAATGGCGTTTCAAGCTTGTGGTGCCTCCGTGAATAGATGTTTCATGGCCGTTACCAACTTCTCTTTTTGAAAAAGTGCGGGGACTGGCCTGAATGGGCCAAAGTCCCCATGTTTGTTGCGATTGATTAGTTCTGCGGTTGTGCCGTTGGTGCTGGCGCTGCGGCTGCTGGCGCCGGGTTAGTGTTATTAGCCGGGGCGGCAGCCGGTGCAGTTCCAGAGTCTGTGGCAGCCTGGGTGGAGGGTGCTGCTGCGGCTGCATCGACCGGCGGTTTGTAATAGCTCAGTTTGAGATAGACGGGAGCGACTTCGAAGGGCATCTTGTCGGCCGCAGTGAGCAGGGGCTCGTAGGAGGCGTGCATGACGATGACCTGGTCGCTCCAGGGATCAAAGCGCATGAAGCTGGAGAGCGGCATGGCTGCTTGCTGCTTGAGGTCCTTCATGTCGAGCTTGGGGCCCTTGCTCATCATGGCCGCCATCCAGAAGGTGGGGTCATTGTCGCTCTTGACGAGACCGTCGCCGATCATTGGTTCGTTGAGTGCCTTGAGTGCCTTCACACGTTGCTGGAGCTGCTGGAGGTAAAGGCCGAAATACTGTTGGCCAGCTTCAAGTTCCTTGGCGCCGAGCAACTCGGTGGCTTTCTTGGCTGCTGCCTCGTTGTCAGCATCCGTATGGTGCATGGGGATGCGATCGAAGACAGAAGTGGAGGGGAAGAGAAGGCGGTCGTTGAATGCGTACTTGGTGTCGAGCCGGTGACCGAGAACGATGTGCGCAATCTGGAAGGCCAGGATGGCGTTGAGATTGCCCATCTGCTGTGCGCCGTCCTGGGTGACGACGCCAGTGGTGTCGAGCAGGCTCTTGGAGATGACGATCGTATTGCCGATGGCGATCGATTCCAGCGGCTGCGTCAGGAGAGTGCGGCAGCGGATGGGACGGGACAGAGTGATGTTGTTATAGGCGAGGATGTTGCCGGCGAGCGCTTCCAGAGTCTTGTCGAACTCGCTGGGTGCATCGAGGAGTCCGGCCTGAAAGAGGCGATCGACAATGTTGTCCTCTGCCTGCTGGACCCAGGCACGTTGTGCGCCGAGAGGGCCTACGTCTTGCGCGTCGTTGCTGACGTCGGTGGCGCCGACTACATCAAGCGAGGTGTTCTCGCTCTCTTTGGCAGGAACCTTGAGGACGTAGCCCCAGATGTGATTGATCGCCTTGAATTTCAAGGTGCGGGAGACGCTCTTCGGGTCGCTCTCTTCGACGTAGAACGAAGTGGGGAGCCAGAGGTCGGGCTGGACGTTGGTGCGCCAGCTGTCGAAGTGATAGTACTCGCTGTAATCCTTCTCGCTGCCTGCGAAGTTGCCGTTGAAGCGGACGACGTTGCCGTCACGGGTTTCGACCCAGATGCGGCCGAAGAAGCGGCCGGTAGCGCGCTTGCCTGAGATAGGGGTTACGTCAAAGACGGCGGTGGGGGTGTTGCCGAGGAAGTCGTTGCGGACATAGCCGAAGACGTAGTGCTGACGATCGAAGTCGTTGGAGTCCATCAGGACCATCTGGACGAAGCCGGACTCATGGAAGTTGAGGTGCAGGCTGCCGCCGAGGCTGGTGATGTAGGACATCGACGACTTGAAGAATCCTAGCTTGCTACCTCCCGTGCCCTGGGATGTCGATTTGTTGACCGCGTAATCGGCGTCACCGATGATTCTATTGAAATCGACACGAGCGAGATGGTGCTCGTCAGAGTCGGGGATCTGACCCAAGACGGGATCGGGTTTCATGGTCTGGATGTAGGTCTCGACGAGGGGAGACCGCTCCTTGACGGTCTTGACGACCACCTTTTCGCGCGCGATGGCTTTGTCGATGAGAGCGTTCTGCGCCGCTGTGAGTTTGCGTGCAGGCAGGACGTCCTCCGTCTTCTTTTTCTTGCCAACAAGTGGAAGACCATGGGCCGACAAGGTAGATGCGACGAAGGTTGCCAGCAGCAGACCGGCGAGGGAGTGTTTCCGGAAGATCATGATTTACGGCTCCTGCGATGACGTTGAGGTCATCCTTGTAATGGTCTTGATGCTAGTTCATGACGAATAAAAGCGGCAAAGCAAAAGGTGGTTTATCCGGCGAGTTGGAAGGCGACGTTGACCACGCCCTCCCAATCGACGGGATTTCCCGACGCGTCGGTAGCGGGTGAGAAGCGGGTGGACTGAACAGCGCGAACAGCTGAGTCGCCGAGTCCGTGACCAAGGTCGCTGGTGACGCCGAGAACCTGAACGGCACCGGTTGATGAGACACGGAGGCGAACGGAGACGGTGCCTTCAATGCGCAGCTTGATGGCCTCTGCGGTGTACTCCGGACGCGGCTTGAAGAGAACCTTTGGAGCGGACTTGGCAGACATCACCGGGCCAGTTGGCTTAGGTGCGGGAGGCGGTGTGTTCTGGCCGAGATTGACTGGACCAGCGACACGAGTTGGCGAGTTCAGAGGCCCGGTTCCACCGGTGACGCCAAGCTTGACGCCTTTGACTGCAGCGGTGTTGTCTCTTCCGCTCATGTTCTGGCTGGAGGGAGAGCCTGAGCCGAGGCTGACCGTGGTCGGGCCCATGCCCTTGTTTGAGGCGGGCATGCCAGCTGCGCCGCTATTGCCAAGGTTGATCGCAGTGGCGCTCGCGCGATTGGAGGGAGCAATGGGATTGTTCTGCTGACCGAGGGCTATCGGAGCTGGATGCGGAGAGTTGTTGGGGACCGCAGCGGGCTGCGCCTGGGCGAGACTGACAACCTTAGGTGCAGGCGGCGGCTGCACAATCTTGGGCGGTGCAGGGACGAGGATCGGGGGCTGCTGCACCATTTTAATTTCTGGTGGCTTCGGAGGCTCCGGCAGCTTGACCTCGGGCATCTTGATCTTGGGTGGCTCGACCTTCACGACTGGAGGCGTGGGGAGCGGCTTGGGTGGAATGACTTTCGGCCGGATAGGTTCGGGTTCGGGCTGCTTGGGGAGCGGCGCGAGGCTCAACTCGGTGAGTTTGTGCCTGTTATCCATCTGCTTCTTGGCCGCGGCGCCGATGATGCAGACGACGATGGCGATGACGATGTTGAGAGAGATGGAGGTGAAGAGCGAACCCTTGCTCTGGCTGCCGTCGTTGAGAACACCGAAGTGCGAGAACTGCATATTCTGCGGTGAAGGGTCATCACTGCGAAGCGGCTTTGCCATAAAAATCCTTCAAAAGGGCCTGATCGAAAGGCCGAGGACCAATACTGGCGGCAGGCCAGAACTGGTGTAGCGGTGGGTGAAACTCCGAAGACTTACGGAGAGCCGTCGAGTGTTCGAACTTTGCCGAACCTGCTCGATGCAACTGTTCACAGCGCGAGTGAAAAAAATAATCGCTATCGCTGGGGGCTTAACCTAGACAAACATTAAAGGTTGCGCAGAAGGTTGCAGTAGGCGCCGTGCAGCGTATTGTCCAGCCGGAGCTCTACCATTCACTTACTGCAAGTATATTGCCGTAACCGTATGTGATTGACACTGATACTTTTGTGGTATCCAAGTAGAGACTATGGAGGATGTTTGGAATGAAGATTTTAGTGACGGGCGGAGCAGGTTATATCGGCGGTACGGTGTGCAGAATGTTGCTCGCTGGTGGTCACAAAGTGACGGTGTTCGACAACCTCTGTCATAGCAAGCGATTGGCGGTGGCCGAGGGTGTGGAATTTGTTGACGGCGATCTTGCTGATCGTGCGCTGGTGGAGAAGACTCTACGAGATGGCGGATTCGATGGAGTGATGCATTTCGCTGCATTGATTGAGGCGGGGGAGAGTATGAAGCGACCGGAGATTTATTTTCGGAACAATACGGCTTCGACGCTGACGCTGCTGGAGGCGATGCTTGCTACGGGGCATGACAAGCTGGTTTTCAGTTCGACGGCGGCTTGTTATGGGGAGCCCGAGACGACGCCGATTTTGGAGGATGCGAAGCTCGCGCCGACTAATCCCTATGGGGAGAGCAAGTTGCTGGTGGAGTACATGCTGAGGTGGATGAATCAGAGCCACGGGTTTCGTTATGCGAGCTTGCGGTACTTCAATGTGGCTGGGGCGATTGAGGGCTATGGAGAGGCTCATGAGCCGGAGTCGCATTTGATTCCGTTGATTCTGGATGTGGCGTTGGGGCGGAGGGGGAGTATCAAGATTTTTGGGCTGGATTATCCGACCAAGGATGGGACTTGCGTGCGGGACTACATCCATGTGCAGGATTTGGCTGATGCGCATCTGCTTGCATTGATGGCTCTTAGCGAGAAGAGTCGGCTTATTTACAACATCGGGAATGGGCAGGGCTTTACGGTGCGGGAGGTGATTGAGTCGGTGCAGCGGGTGACTGGGCGGGCTATTGCGGTGGAGGAGTGCCTGCGGCGGCCGGGTGATCCTGCGGTGCTGGTGGCGAGTGCGGAGAAGATCAAGGCGGAGCTGGGGTGGAAGCCGAAGTTTGCGGAGTTGGACCAGATTATTTCGAGCGCGTGGGAGTGGCACCAAAAGCGGTATTCCTAGCGTTTTTTGGTGGTTCGCAGATGGAGAAATGTGTGGGAAACGTGGTTTTGTTGTGGTGAATTGCTGGTTGTAAAAAGGAGCCTCCGTTGATCGAGAGCATGTTTCACCTCCCTTTGCCGGTGCTGGAGAAGATCCTGCGTCCGATGATTGTGTATCTGTGCCTGATTCTGTTTCTGCGATTGTTTGGGAAGCGGGAGCTGGCACAGCTGAATCCGTTTGACCTGGTGGTGTTGTTGAGCCTGTCGAATACGGTGCAGAACGCGATGATCGGGGAGGATAACTCGGTGTCGGGTGGGGTGATTGGGGCGTTCTCGTTGCTGACGATTAACTGGGTGCTGACGCGATGCCTGTTTCGGTCGCCTAAGTTGAGCATGGTGCTGGAGGGATCGGAGAGGGTGTTGATCCGGCATGGTGTTGTGGATTGGGAGGCTGCGAAGAAAGAAGCGCTGTCGGAGTTGGAACTGCGGTCTGTGCTGCATAAGCAGGGATTTGATCGGTATGAAGAGGTGGAGAAGTGCGTGCTTGAGGCGAATGGGAACTTCTACATGGAGGGGATCAAGGCCATGAGCGATGATGCGCAGCGGGCAGATCTGATGCGGGAGTTAAAGGCTCTGGCTATTGAGGTCAAGGAGTTGAAGGGGATGCTGGCGGCGAGGGAGTAGGGCAGCCAGCCCTATGACGGTCTCTGATGTCTCAGATATGAAGCCAGGCGATCATGTCAGGGAGTTGGTGCGAGTAAAGTCTGTATGGCCAGGTTTCTGAAAATGAAACTGCGCTACCATGTTTTCTCTACGGGTTTAGTGCGCATTAGAGGTTTCCGTGTGCCACTGCGTGAGTCTGTCTGGTTCCCTGGTTGACCTTCGGTAAATCTTCAGTCGGCTATTGCCCCGGAGAAGAGCTGCAACCTTGCTGTCGAAGCAGAGGTGAAGATTGAAATCACCGCTCGATGGATTCCAAAGGTATATAAAGACCGCTTCGGCGTTCCGGCTTGCCGGTGTGCTCTGCCTGGGTGTCGCCATAGGATGGCTGATGCAGGCGGCCGGGCTTGGGCAGAGAGGCATCGGGATATGGTGGCTTTTTGTTCTTGCTGTCGTGCTGTTTGGGGAGTCGGGAGACTGGGCGAAGTGGTTCGAGGAGGAGTGGGTAGAGCCATCGGAGGCAACTGCAGTTGCGTCGTCGGCTGGTGATCCAGGTGAGCAACCGAAGAGCTTGCCGGTTGATCTTTCTCGAGATACGGGCGTTGAGGCTCAGCACCGAAACGATGTGATGCGGAGCCTGATTGAGGTTGCGCTGATGGTTCTGGTAGCGCTCGGATGGTGGAACCATGCCCAGACTGTGGGGCCTGCGCAGGGAGACCGGCAGTTTCAGGAAGAGATACTGCGTCGAATCGACCACGTCGATGACGAGTTGAAGAGATACCTCGACAGAGTGGCTGCAGGGCCACCGGGCGTGAATGTTCCAAGAGATCTTGTTTTGCAGATCGATTCTGAGATGAGGCGCGCTCTGCTGGATTACCTGAAAGACCGATCGTCGCCGAGAGAAAACATCCCGTGGATGACGATTGCGCTGGCCGGCGGGGTGCTGGTCCTGCTGGCCTTCGTAATCAAGAAGCATCCTTCGGCAGCGCCGCTTGCGGGGGCGGCACCGCTTGCGGTGGTGGTGATTGAACATGCGGAGCATCTTTCAAAGTTCTGCGGGGTAGAGTTCTGGGGATTGGTTGTTTTTTTTGGTGGTGTCGCAATTGTCCTCATGGTGAGTGGCTTCTTCTGGGCGCAAACCGGAAACGGCCCTGTCGACACTGGCCCGGAGGGAGCCAAGAATATTGCCTCGCCTCTAACGATGGGCTTTTCGCTGATGATTCTGGTGGTGGCGTTTGCGTTGGTTGCGCGGTGCCCTGGCTGCTCTAGTTGCGTGGTTAAACCCGGACCGGAGCATGGTACCGGACCTGGGCCCGATGGTACGGATGGTGCGAAGGCCAGCGTACTCAGCTCATTGAGTGTGAAACAGCTGACGCCTGCGCCTTTATTTGACGCGGGTGATTGGAGTCGTGCGTCTGGGGTGGTTCAACTGGATGGGAAGCTCGGCGCGATCCGTCAGAAGGGGGACAAGCTGCTGCTGATCGGGTCAGCGGATTGCACGCCGTTCAGCAAAGGGAATGAGAAGCTGGCAGGGGACCGTGCGGAAGCGATCAAGACTCAACTGATGCAACTTGATTCTTCGCTTACGGATGACGACTTTATACCGGAGATTTTGCACGAGCATGCGAAATGCGAGAAGGACTCAGCCCTGCGGTCCGTATTTCCGTTTCTGATCCACTCTGAGAGCAAGGTGGTGGATAGGAAGACACGGCGCTAAGAGGCTGGCGGAGGTTAGAGCTCGGGCTTGTAAGATGATTTGAGCTGGAAAGTCAGATCGGTATTTGCCGCGATGAGTTGGTGAGCATGCCTCAAGAGGAGAGCAGATATACAGCTTTCGTCAGCTACCGGCGTCTGCCTAAGGACACGGAGTGGGCTGAATGGTTGGTGTGGGCGCTCTCGGAGTTTGAGACGCCTGAGGCTTTGCGGCGGCGGGGAACTCCGGAGAAGATTGGGCGGCTGTTTCGTGATGACAGAGAGTTGGCGGTCAGTGGCGATCTTTCGGGAGAGCTGAAGGCGGCGCTGTGGGAGTCGGAGTATTTGATTGTGGTTTGCTCTCCGGAGACGCCGCGGTCGAATTGGGTGCGCGCCGAGATTGCTCTGTTTCAGCACTGGGGGCGGACGGATCGGATTCTTGCGTTGCTGATTGAAGGGGGGCCGGAGGAGTCGTATCCGGAGTTGCTAAGGCAGTACAGGATGGTGGGTGAGGGGCGCGATACGGTGATGGAACTGGTTGTTCCGGCTGGCGCGGATGTGACTCCAAGGCAGAACAAGACGGAGCAGGAGCTGAAGGATCTGGCGCGGGATCGGATTCTTTCTGCTCTGCTGGGGTGTCCGTTTGCTGCGCTGCGGGAGAGTCTGGAGGAGGAGCGACGGAGCGAGACGGCTGTTGCGTATTTTCATGATGTGGTGCGGAGGCGCGGGGTTCCGGAGGGTGTGGGTGCGCTGACGGCGGAGCAGGTGTTGCATCGGGAGTATTCGTATCGGATTGAGGTTAGGGCGGGGAGGGTGGAGAGTGTTCGACGGGTGGATAGCCGTGGGGTTTTGCGCGAGGGTGAGGATGGGATTGCGCAGTGGGATGTGACGTACCGGTCGTCGGGGATGGTGGAGGCGGTGGATCAGAGGAATCGACATGGCGGAGTGAAGGTGCGGGAGAGCTACTCGCGCGATGGCCGGACGGTGGATTTTTTGAGGGAGGATGATAGTGCGGTGGCGCAGGTGTCGTTTGCGGGTGGCATGGGATTGACGCGTGCGGAGTCCGCGGGTCTGAAGACGAGGCGCGCGGGGATTGTGCGTCACAGGCTCGATTATGACGCGCGGGGATTTGTGGTGCGGAGACGGTATGCGCGCGACACGTATAACACTCCGGCTCAGGATGCTGCGGGGAATTATGGCGAAGGCTATGAGGTGGATAGCCGTGGGCTGGTTGCGCGGATGTGGTTTCTGGATGCGCAGGATGGGCATGCGATTCAGCGGAATGGTGTGGCGGAGCGGAGGGATGAGTTTGACTCTGCGGGCCGCATGATTGGCTGGATGTATCTTGACGATCGAGGCCGGCCGATCAGCGGAAGCGATGGGTATGCGTCGGTGAGGCAGGGGTGGGATGAGTTCGGCAATAAGTTGAACGATGAGTGTTTTGACGGTGATGGAAGGCCCGTTTTATCGAAGGAGAACTTTGCTCTGTGGAGGGGGAAGTACAACGTTCATGGGAACGCGATTCAGTCGGATTACCTGGGTTTGGATGGCGCTATGATTTTTTCTCGCAGAGGGTATGCGCGGTGGACGGCGAGCTATGACGACGGCGGCAACATGGTGGAGCAGAGCTACTTTGGGGCGGATGGAGAGCCGGTTCTGCATGAGCGATATGCGCGTGCGACATGGAAGTATGACGAGAGGGGGAACCTTGTTGAGGAGGCGTATTTCGAAGCGGGGGGTGTGCCTACTCTTTGCAAGTATGGCTATGCTCGCATGGTGATGGCGTATGACGCGCGGGGAAATGTAGTGGAGTTCCGGTATTTTGGAAGGTCTGGGGAACCGGTTCTGAGCGCTGAAGGATATGCGCGTCTGGTTCAGCGCTTCGATGAACGCGGCAATCGGATTGAGCAGACTTGTTTTGGAGTGGATGGCGCTCCGGTGCTGTGCAAGCAAGGGTTTGCCACGTCGAGGGACCGGTATGATGAACGCGGGAATTCGGTTGAACAAGGATATTTTGGCGTGGATGGCGCACCGATTCTTCAGAAGGATGGTGTCGCGCGGGTCGAAATCAGTCATGACGATCGCGGGAACCTGCTGGGGAATGCTTACTTTGGAGTGGATGGGGCTCCTGTGATCTGCAAGGGAGGATACGCAAGTTTTACGCAGAGTCAGGATGCGTATGGCAACGCGGTGGAACAGAGCTACTTCGGAACGGATGGCAGTCCAGCGCTGCGCAACGGCGAGTTTGCGCGAATGACGGCGAGCTACGACGCTCGGGGCAATATTGTGGAGCAGCGGTACTTTGGCGTGGACCGGCTGCCGATTCGATGCAAGGGCGGCTATGCCGGCTTTAGGAATCGATTTGATGAACGCGGCAACAGGATTGAGCGGTCGTACTTCGACGTAGACGGATCTCCGGTGATTGCGAATGATGGCTACGCTACGCTGCGGGAGAGCTATGACGAACGCGGCAACAGGATTGAGCATGCCAATTTTGGAGTAAACGGCGAGCCGGTTCTAAGCGAGGATGGGTATGCGGTTCATCGGGATAAGTACGATGAACGCGGCAACGTAATCGAACACACGTGTTTTGGGGTGGATGGCGCTCTGATCCTGGGGGAAGAGGGTTTTGCAACACTGCAGGTGAGCTACGACGCGAGGAATAACAAGATTGGAGATGCGTGCGTTGGAGTGGATGGTGCTCCTGTATTGAGCAAGTATGGGTATGCGAGTTGCAGGAGCCGATATGACGAGCGGAGCAATCAGGTGGAGCTGTCTTATTTTGGAGTGGATGGCGCTCCGATTGTGGGTAGGAGCGGCTACGCTACGTTGAGCGAAGAGTATGACGAGAGCGGCAACAAGATTGCGCATGCAGGTTTCGGAGCGGATGGTGCCCCGATTCTGAGCTCGTCTGGGTATGCGAGCTGCAAGAGCCGATTCGATCAGCGTGGCAATAAGGTCGAGTCAACTTATTTTGGGGTGGATGGGAAGCCAATTTTGACTCATGTCGGTATCGCTGTATGGAGGCAGAGCTACGATGCTCGCGATAATGCAGTGGAGGAGGCGTGCTTCGGAGTCGATGGCGCTCCGATCTTGTGCAAGCATGGTTATGTCGTGTGCAGGAAGCGATATGACGAGCGCGGCAATAAGGTTGAGTTGAGCTACTTTGGGTTGAATGATGAGCCGATTGTTACGGTGGGTGGCTATAGTCGGGCTGTGCGGGAGTATGACGTGACGGGAGCTGTTCTTGGTACGAAGTATTTGGATTTGGGTGGGGAAGAGGTCAGCCCGGTAGAGGAGCATCAGTGGGAGTTTGAGACGAAGGCGGGCAGTTAGTTAACTGATGTGTTTTACGGCACTGCTCTAGTCGCGGGGTTGGAGTTTGGCGAGGGCTTGGCGGTAGCGTTCGGGTGGGGTGGAGAGCTGGGAGTCGCGGATGGCGGCGCGGTAGCCTCCCATGTAGATGGAGTACATGACCGCTAGGGCACAGCCTACTCCGAAGGCAAAGCCGAAGAAGAAACCAATGATTGCCGGCCAGAAAAAGGTCATTATGATGGAAGTCTATCGTGTTCCGTTCAGTTTTGAGGGAGAGTGTATGCGGGGATTGGTTTGTATTGCGGCGGTTGGGATGAGTGTCGGGGCTGCGACTGTGGCGTTGGGTCAAGATGTTTCGGGATTTGTGGGCAAGGAGGTTCCGGGGCTGGTTGCTACGTACAAAGGACTGCATGCTGCGCCGGAGCTTTCGCATCATGAGGAGAAGACCTCGGCGCTGCTTGCGGAGGAGCTGCGCAAGGCTGGGTATACGGTGACGGAGCGGGTGGGGAAGTATCCCGATGGGGCGCAGGGTTATGGGGTGGTGGGGATTTTGAAGAATGGCGCGGGGCCGACGCTGCTGATTCGTGCGGACATGGATGCGCTGCCGGTGACGGAGGCTACAGGGTTGCCGTATGCGAGCACCGTGCGGGCGAAGAATCCGGCGGGGCAGGATGTTGGGGTGATGCATGCGTGCGGGCATGACATTCATGTGACGACGATGATTGGTGTGGCTCGTGCGATGGCCGCGATGAAGGACAAGTGGCATGGGACGCTGATGCTGATTGGACAGCCTAGCGAAGAGACGATCGACGGTGCGAAGGCGATGATGGCGGACCATCTGTATGAGCGGTTTGGGAAGCCGGATGTGGCGATTGCGCTGCATGACTGGGCTATCCCTTCGGGGTTGGTGGCGGTGGTGCCAGGGCCTGCGCTGGCGAGTTCGACTTCGATTGATGTGGTGATGCGTGGAGTGGGGAGCCATGGGTCGGCTCCGGAGTCGGGGAAGGATCCGATTGTGATGGCGGCTGCGTTTATTACGCAGGTGCAGACGGTGGTAAGCCGGTCAGTGCCTCCGCAACAGCCCGCTGTGGTGACGGTGGGAGACATTCATGGCGGGACGAAGAGGAACATTATTCCCGATGAGGTGAAGATGGAGCTGACGACGAGGAGTTATAGCGAGGATGTGCGGCAGACGATCATCAAGGGTGTGGGGCGGACGGCGCGAGGGGTGGCGATTGCGGCGGGGGTCCCTGATGACAGGATGCCGGTTGTGACGGTGCTGGAGAATGAGTCGACGCCACCGACTATCAATGATGTGGCGCTTTCGGCTCGGCTGCAGAAGCTGTTTGTGGCGAAGCTGGGCGCGGAGCATGTGACCCAGATGAAGCCGGTTATGGGGAGCGAGGACTTCGGGATCTTTGGGATGGGTGGGCAGATTCCCTCGGTGCTTTTCTGGCTGGGGGCGGATGATCCGGTGGCGTCTGCGGAGG
Organism: uncultured Acidobacteriaceae bacterium; assembly: GCA_963738855.1. Taxonomy (GTDB): domain Bacteria; phylum Acidobacteriota; class Terriglobia; order Terriglobales; family Acidobacteriaceae; genus Edaphobacter. The sequence goes on from CAVTYC010000003.1 coordinate 316,111, forward strand.
CTCAGAAGAAGGGTGTGGTGAGGCCAGCGGTGCACTCGGCTTTGTTCGCCCCGGTGCCGGAGTCTACGCTGAGGATGGGCGTGACGGCTATGACGGATGCTGCGTTGGAGTTGTTGCAGTAAACGCTGGCGAAATTTGATATAGATGAGGTGAAAATTAACTGGGACGTGTTAGGCTTCGAGCGCTTGGAAAACATCTGATTTCCCGTAGGCGAGGAGACATGGAATGCAGACACGGAACCGTTGGTGGATTGCGTTTGCTGGAGTCCTGCTGCAGATGGCGCTGGGCGCGGTGTATGCCTGGAGCGTGTTTCGGATACCGCTGACGAAACGGTTCGGGTGGACGATCTCGCAGGTTACGCTGACTTTTACGATTGCGATTATGGTGCTGGGTTTCGCTTCGTTCTTTGGCGGGCTCTGGTTGAAGCGGGTTGGGCCGCGGGTGGTCGCGATGACCGGTGGCGCGCTGTATGGCGTGGGGATTTTTCTGGCCAGCTTTTCGAACCATGGGCTGTGGTGGCTTTATCTGACGTATGGGGTGATTGGTGGGGTCGGGCTGGGGTTCGGGTACATCGTTCCGGTGGCGGTGCTGCTGAAGTGGTTTCCTGATAAACGCGGGTTGATGACGGGCATTGCGGTTGGAGGTTTTGGCGCGGGTGCGCTGGTGACCGCTCCGATTGCTACGCGGCTGATTCAGAGCGTGGGCGTGCTGCAGACGTTCGCCTATCTGGGCGTTGCTTATCTGATTGTGAGTGTGGCTTCGGGCTACTTCATGCAGAATCCGCCAGATGGCTGGAAGCCTGAGGGGTGGACGCCGACAGAGAAGGAGCTTCGGCAGAAGTCGGCTAAGGACTTTACGCTGAACGAGGCGCTGAAGACGTGGCAGTGGTGGTCGCTGTGGTTGCTGCTGTTTTTGAATACATCGGCGGGGATTTCGCTGATCTCGCAGGAGGCCCCGATCTTTCAGGAACTGGCGAAGATCACGGCGATTACGGCGGCGGGGATGGTTGGTATCGTAAGCATCGGAAATGCGCTGGGGAGAGTGTTCTGGGCGTGGACCTCGGACACGCTGGGCCGGAAGATGACCTTTGCGGCGATGTTTCTTCTACAGATTTTGTTGTTCTGGTTTCTGCCAACTCTTCATTCCATTCCAGCCGTGACGATTGTGGGCTTCATCATTCTGATGTGCTACGGCGGCGGGTTCGGCACGATGCCAGCGTTTGCGGCGGATTACTTCGGGTCGAAGAATGTTGGGCCGATCTATGGGTTGATGCTGACGGCGTGGGGATTTGCCAGTGCCTTTGGGCCTCTGCTGATCGCGCACCTGCGTCAGGCCAGCGGAACGTATGTGGGCGGACTGCACGTGATATCGGTGGTGATGACCGTTTCGGTGTTTTTGCCTCTCGTGGTGAGGCCTCCCGATCCGGCTAAATAAATGACTTTTTCGGCTAATGTTGCTGGCGATGTGAGCGATAGCGTACCTTTTGTGGGTGGTTAAAAATGCGGAGGAATGTGCGTGACGCTGTCTGTTGAGGGTCAGAATCTGGATTCGAGCTTGCGGGAAAATCGGGTGTTTGCACCCTCGGCTGAGTTTGCGGCGAAGGCTCATGTGAAGAGCCTGGAAGAGTATGAGGCGATGTACCGGCGGAGTGTGGAGCAGCCGGAGGAGTTCTGGGCGGAGGCTGCTGGGGAGTTGGAGTGGTTTGCCAAGTGGACTCGGGTGCTGGAGTTGGGGAAAGATGGGTCGGGCAACGGCGCGAAATGGTTTGTTGGGGGCAAGCTGAATCTTTCTCATAACTGCGTGGACCGTCATGCTCTGGGCGCACGGAAGGATAAGATCGCGCTCCTCTGGGAGGGTGAACCGGGTGAGGTGCGGCGGCTGACATATGGCGATCTGCACGAGCAGGTACAGCGGTTTGCGAATGTGCTGAAAGGGTTGGGGATCAAGAAGGGCGATCGCGTCGCCGTTTATATGGGGATGTGTCCGGAGCTGGCGATTGCGCTGCTGGCGTGTGCTCGGATTGGCGCGGTTCATTCGGTGATCTTTGGCGGGTTTGCGGCGCATGCGATTGTGGATCGTGTGAATGACTCGGAGTGCGTTGCTGTGATTACACAGGATACGAGCTATCGGCGTGGCTCTGAGGTGAAGCTGAAGTCGATTGTGGATGAGGCTCTGGAGCAGTGTCCGACGGTTAAGCATGTGGTGGTGTATCGGCGGTCGGGCACGGGAGTGAAGATGAAGGAAGGCCGCGATATCTGGTGGGATGAGGCGATGCTGACGGCGGCGCATGAGTGCTCGCCAGAGTGGATGGATGCAGAGGATCCGCTTTATCTGCTGTATACGTCGGGGACTACGGGGAAGCCGAAGGGACTGGTGCATACGACGGGTGGGTACTCGGTGCAGACGTACCTGACGAGCAAGTATGTGTTCGATCTGCAGGAGGATGATGTTTATTGGTGCACCGCGGATGTTGGGTGGGTGACCGGGCATAGCTATGTCGTGTATGGGCCTTTGCAGAATGGCGCGACGGTGGTGATGTATGAAGGGGCTCCGAACTGGCCGGAGTTTGACCGGTTCTGGAAGATTATCGATGCGCATAAGGTGACGGTGTTTTATACGGCTCCTACGGCGATCAGGGCGTTTACGAAGTGGGGTGCGGAGTGGGTGCGGAAGCATTCGCTGGCTTCGCTAAGGCTGCTGGGGACGGTGGGGGAGCCTATCAATCCGGAGTCGTGGATGTGGTTTCATCGCGAGATAGGCAAGGAGCGGTGCCCTATTGTGGATACGTACTGGCAGACGGAGACGGGTTCGATCATGATTGCGCCGATTCCGGGTGCGGTGGCTACGAAGCCGGGGTCGGCTACGCGGCCGTTTTTTGGAATTGTGCCTGAAGTGGTTACAAAAGAGGGCGAGCCGGTGCCGGATGGCCAGGGTGGGCTGCTGGTGTTCCGGACGGCTTGGCCTTCGATGGCTCGGACGGTGTATGGGAATCCCGAGCGGTATGAGAAGGCTTACTGGAGTGAGATTCCGGGGAGCTACTTTACGGGCGATGGGGCTCGGCGGGACTCGGATGGGTATTACTGGCTGATGGGGCGCGTGGATGACGTTCTGAATGTGAGCGGGCACCGGCTGGGCACGATGGAGGTTGAGTCGGCGCTGGTGGCGCATCCGAAGGTTGCTGAGGCTGCTGTGGTTGGGCGGCCGGATGATTTGAAGGGGCAGGCTATCTGCGCGTTTGTCACGCTGGAGATGGGGCATAAGGTCAGCGAAGAGTTGCGGCAGGAGATTCGGCAGTGGGTGGCCAAGGAGATTGGCGCGCTGGCGAGGCCGGATGATGTGCGGTTTACGGATGCTCTGCCGAAAACCCGGAGTGGGAAGATCATGCGGAGGTTGCTGCGGGAGTTGGCTACGACCGGTGAAGTGAAAGGCGACACGACTACGCTGGAGGACTTCGGGGTGATTGCTAAGTTGCGGGGGGATGAGGAGTAACCGGGTTATCGATATATATAGAGGTGTTGAGTTTTTGGGGGGCGACGGTAGAGCCGGGGACGGAGATTTGCGGGGAAAAGGTTCGAGCGGCTGTGGTGGTGTCGAGTCCCTCGGGGTCCTTCGACTCCGCCTCGCGGTGAGACTGCGAGGCTCCGCTCAGGATGACGCTTCTTAAGTACAAATCAGCCACTTACACAGAATGGTGATACGGAGCGGGTCATGAGAAACAGGTCGGTTCCGACGGATGTCGTGCTTCCGCATGTTGTTTATCAAAATGTGTCTGAAGCGATTACGTGGTTGACGGAGAGGTTCGGGTTTTCCGAACACTATCGCTACGGGGATCCAAAGGAGCCGAGCGGTGCGCAGATGCATTTGGGTGAGGCGTGGATCATGCTCGAAAGTGCACGGGCTGGGCGGGCTAGTCCGAGGCAGCTTGGTTATGGAACTCAGAGTCTGACCGTATTCGTCGACAACGTTGAAGCGCATTTCCAGAGGGCGAAATCGGCTGGGGCCAAGGTTGTCGAAGATCTCCACGTAACGGAGTATGGCGAACGGCAATATGGAGTGGAAGACCTTGACGGGCATCATTGGCTCTTTTCACAGCACGCTCGTGATGTGAGTCCGGATGAGTGGGGAGCAAAGCTGTGGGAGGGGGTGAAGTAGAGACCGACTTACATGCGGAGGAACTTTGAGTTTTTTGTTTGCATTCTGTCCAGTCGTTCGCGGAAGCTTATGGATGACCAGCAAGAAAAGCAACGGCAAAAGCGGATGTCTTGGATGGGGAAGGATACGGGTGGAGAAGCGGGTTTCTCCGCTGCGCTGTTCACGGTGAGGCTGTGAACAGCTTCGGTCGAAATGACAGAGTTTGGGGTGGGCGGGTGAGAAACGGCAACAGCAACGACAACGGCAAAGGCAGCGGCGACAGCAACGGCAACGGCAACAGCGGCCACGGGATGGCGTTGCTTAGCGGAGGTTGGTGGTGGGTTTGGTGGGTAGGGTGAAGTGGAAGGTGGTGCCCTGGCCGGGGGTGCTGGTGGCCCAGATGCGGCCTCCGTGGTGCGTGATGATGCTGCGACAGATGGCGAGGCCGAGGCCGGTGCCGCCTAGAGATCGGGAGTCGGAGGCGTCGCCCTGGCGGAAGCGGTCGAAGATGTGCTCCAGCTTGTCTTCGGGGATGCCTCGGCCCTGATCGCGGACCTCGATGATGGCTTCGTGGTCGTCGAGGTTACGAGCGGTGAGATGGATCTCGCCGCCGGGGGCGGAGAACTTGATGGCGTTGGAGATGAGGTTGTCGAGGGTCTGAAGGATGCGGTCTGGGTCGGCCCAGACGGTGACGCCATTGGCGGCGAAGAAGATGCGGGTGTTGGGCTTGGGGGTGCGAGCCTGTTGGAGTCCGGCGGCGCGGCGGAGAAGGTCTTCGGCGCTGCACAGGGTGGAGTGGAGCTCGCTCTTGCCGCTGCTGATGCGTTCGAGGTCGAGGATGTCGTTGACGAGGCGGACGAGGCGATCGGTGTTGCTGATGGCGATCTCGAGCATCTGCTGGGACTTGTCGGGACGGGTGGAAAGAGCGCCGCCTGCGAGCAGGCCGAGTGATCCACGGATGGAGGTCAGCGGGGTGCGGAGCTCGTGGGAGACGGTGGAGATGAACTCGTCCTTCATGCGGTCAAGGGCGCTGCGCTCGGTGGTGTCGGTGAAGGCTACGACAACACCTACGGCCACAGCAGAGCCTGCGTCGCTGGAGGTGTCGATTTGGGGGCGGGCGACGTACTCCACGGGGAAGCTGGTGCCATCCTTGCGCCAGAAGACCTGGTCGGAGACACGGATGGTGTCGAGGTTGGTAAGGCTCTTGCGGATGGGAGAGTCGCTGTAGGGGAAGTAGGTGCCATCGGCGTGGGTGTGGTGGATGAGCTCGTGAAGGTTGCGGCCGAGCAGTTCCTCTTTTTTATAACCGAGCATCTGGGCGGCGGCGGCGTTGGCGACGGTGACGTTGCCGTCGAGGTCGATGGCGAAGATGCCGTCGCCGACGGATTCCAGGATGGAGTCGGACTGACGGGTGAGGGTTCGGAGACGACCCTCGGCGCGGACCTGTTCGCTGATATCGACACCGAAGCCGAGGACGTAGGAGGGAAGGCCGGGGACTGCGATGAGCTTGTTGCGGTAAGCGATGACGCGGATCTCGCCGTCGGTGTGCGCGAGGTGCAGGAGGCCCTGGGCTTCGCCGGTCTCTGCGATCCTGGTGAGGTAACGCTGCAGGGAGGGGCGACGCTCTTCGGGGATGAACTCGGTGAGGGAGTGGTTGAGCATCGAGTCGACTGTGCGACCGATGGTTTCGGCGCCGTGGGCGTTGATGGAGAGCAGCTTGCCCTTGAGGTCGTGAGTGCAGACCATGCCGAGGGAGCCTTCGACGAGTTGGCGGTAGCGGGCTTCGCTCTCGCGGAGGGTCGCCTCGGCGATGCGCTGAGTAGTGACGTCGATGCCGGTGGCGATGATGAAGCCGACGTGGCCCTGAGTGTCGCGGAGTGCGGTGGCCGACCAGGCGATGCGGCGGAGGGTGCCGTCGCGGTTGAGCCACTGGTTTTCGAACGAAGCGGGGAAGGCACCGGCGCGGAGGCGCTCGAAGGTCTCGATGGCTTCGGGGATTTCGTTGCGAGGGATGAGCTTGTCCCAGGTGTAGCGGCCGACGAGGGTGGCGAAGTCGTACCCCGAGGCAATCTCGCATGCGCGATTGAAGCGGACGATGCGGCCGGCGGTATCGAAGACGGCGACGAGAGCGCCGATCGTGTCGAGGACGGCGGAGACGAAGTTGCGTTCGACGGTGAGCGCGGATTCGACGCGCTGGCGGGAACGTGCGGCTCGATCCATCTGGCGAATACGGCCGTTGAGCTCAAGACGGGTGATGACCTGTCGGCTGAGGATTTCGAGTGCGTTGGATTGCGGTATGGTGAGCTGGCGGGGGGGGCGATCGAGTACAAACAGTGCGCCGATGCTGGCTCCATCGGGGGTGGTGAGGGGGGCTCCGGCGTAGAAACGGTGCTGGCGGCCTTCGAGGTAGATGCCCTCCGGGGCGAAGCCGGGGTCGCGACGGGCGTCCTCGATCTCATAGACTGTGTCGCCGAGGATGGTGGTCTCGCAGGGGAGCGTGGAGAGTGCAACATCGGTGACGTCACAGCCGATGCGCGCTTTGAGCCAGATGCGGTCGGGACCGATGAGGGAGATTGCTGCGATAGGAGCATCGCAGAGTTGGGCAGCCAGCCGGACGATGTCGTCGAGGACGGGATCGGGGGCGGTGTTGAGCACTTCGTACCGGTTGAGAGCTTCGGTGCGGAGGGCTTCGTCTTTGACTAACAGAGCATTCATCTAGCTTCTTGATCGTAGGAGAGTGGTAAGTGGTTTCGCACTGCTACTTTTGGTGTAGCGGAGGAGCTAAGGCTTTGGAAGGACACAGCATTCGCCGGTTGCGGGAGGCTCGTTGGAACTCGCATCCATGGCTACTTTCCAGGTGTTGTCGGGCATTTTTTTCCAGACGGTCATGTAGCGACCGGAGATGACGACGGGATTCCCATTTTGGTCCTTGGAGTGGCCTTCGTAGTGTCCCCAGGTGAAGCCCATGTCGTTGGAAGGGCCCATTTGTGCTCCTTGCGGGGTCCAGGTGAGCTGGTATGTTTTGGGATCCCAGTCGGCCTGTGCGGCGATGTTGGCACGACCGAGAATGGCTGGGCGGCCGTTGTTGAGGGCAATGGCGTCGTCGGCGAACCAGCTGCCGAAGGCTTTGCCGCCTCCAGTGGCGACGGCCTGGGCGAATCGGCCTTCCAGCTCCATTAGGAGGAGAACGCCGGGCGAGAGCGTGGGCTGGGTGAGCGGACTTGAGACGGTCGAGGACTTCGTCAGAGGGTCGAACGAAGAAGCGGGGGTGTTGGTGGTGGGCTGGGGGCTGGTCTGGGGACCGGTCTGGGTACTGGTCTGGGCGGCCAGCGGAAGGGCGGCAGCGATGCAGAGGGTCGCTGCGGTGAGGCGCAGTTCGTTGAGCTTAGACATGGGAACCTCAGGCTAGATGCGTGTAACAAGAGCAGCAATTCAATTTACAAATTCCATGAGGTTGCGGCTCTTGTTTGTTAGATGGCCGCTGCCGGTCTGGAATGCGGCACTTTTTCGAGGTTCCGCAGTTACAGAATAGCTGGTTGTACGGGGGTATCTATACCCTGTTTGTGCGGATTTTGGGTGACTTTCGTAATGTCGTGGGCGACCGCGGATTTTCGCGGGGGGACGCGGATCAAGAAGCAAAAGCAAATACAGGGATTCTTCCCTTCGGCTGCGCTTAGGGTCAGAATGACGAGCAAAGGCAAAGGCAAAGGCAAAGGCACGGCAGCGGGGTGGGTTGTGGATTGGGTGGGATGACATCAAGCGATGCTGGTATGCTTCGCGGAATGGCGAATATGCGTTCTGAACGGGTTTTATTGTTGGTGGCTGCGTGCTTGCTGGCTGCTGGGATTGGGCTGGGCCTGATCGGTGGAGGGGCGTGGCATGGCACTGCGATGGTGCTGCGGTGGCTGGGCGTGGCGGCGTTGATGGTGTTTGCCGGGCGGCGGCGGTCGGTGACGCCGTGGATCTTTGTAGCGATGGTGGCGGGTGCGGAGTTGGGGTTCGATGCTCCGGCGGTTGGGGTGGCGCTGCGGGTGTTTAGTGATATTTTTCTGCGGCTGATTAAGACGATTGTGGCTCCGCTGATTCTGGCGACACTGGTGACCGGGATTGCGGGACATGGCGACCTGAAGGGCGTCGGGCGGATGGGTGTGAAGAGCATCCTCTACTTTGAGATGGTGACGACGCTGGCTCTGGTGGTGGGGCTGGTGGCGATCAACATCAGTAAAGCTGGCGTCGGGTTACATGTGCCGGTGGTGTCTGTGGGTGAGGTGGTTGCTGCGCCTCCGCCTACGCATTGGCAGGATTTTCTGCTGCATGTGTTTCCGGAGAATATTGCGAAGTCGGTGGCTGAGGGGCAGATTTTGCAGGTCGCGATGTTTGCTGTCTTCTTTGGCATTGCTCTGGCGACTTTGAGTGAAGAGAAGCGTGCGCCGGTGCTGCGGCTCTGTGAGAGCTTGAGCGAGGTGATGTTCAAGTTTACGAATGTGGTGATGTACTTTGCGCCAATTGGGGTTGGCGCGGCGATGGCGTATACGGTCGGGCACATGGGGCTGGGTGTGCTGGTGAATTTGGGCAAGCTGCTGCTGACGATCTATGGGGCGCTGGTGGCGTTTGGGCTGTTTGTGCTGCTGCCGATTGCTTTGCTGTTCAAGGTGCCAGTGCGGCGGTTTCTGGCGGCGGTGGCTGAGCCAGCTACGATTGCTTTTGCTACGTCGACGAGCGAGGCGGCGCTGCCGAGGGCGATGGAGTCGATGGAGGCTCTGGGGGTTCCGCGGCGGATTGTGTCGTTTGTGATTCCGGCGGGGTACAGCTTCAATCTGGATGGGTCAACGCTTTATTTGGCGGCGGCGAGCATCTTTGTGGCTCAGGCGGCGGGGGTGCATCTTTCGCTGGGGGAACAGCTGTTGATGATGGGGACACTGATGCTGACGAGCAAGGGCGTGGCTGGGGTTCCTCGGGCTACGCTGGTGGTGCTGCTGGCTACGGCGGCTACGTTTCGGCTGCCTACGGAGCCGATCTTTGTGATTCTGGGGATCGATGCGCTGGCCGATATGGCGAGGACGACGGTGAATGTGGTAGGGAATTGTCTGGCGAGTGTGGTGATCGCGAAGTGGGAGGGGCAGTTTGGGGCGGAGCCGGTGAGTGAGGTGGTGCTGGAGGGGATGGCTGAGTGATGGGGCTCGGGTCGCATCGCTCCCCTTGGAAATACAGGGATTCTTCCCCTTCGACGAGCTCAGGGTCAGAATGACGAGCAACCGCAAAAGCAGGTCCCCTTCGGGGATGACAACAAGAAAAGCAACGACAAGAGCAACCGCACCGGTGGGAAGATACTTTTACCGTTATCGGCAGGATGGGCCGCGGGAGGCGTTGAGTTTGTATCGGGCGCGGGCTTGCTGGAGCTTTGCTATGTCGATATCGCGGAGAGGCGTGGCTCCGCCGAGTTGATGAGCGGAGAGGCAGACCTGGGCAAAGTGCTCGACGGTTTCGGTCTTCATGAAGGCGTCGGGCAGGGAGGAGCCGTAGGTTAGGAGGCCGTGGTTGGCGAGCAGGATGGCGTCGTGGTCAGGGATGAAGGGTTCGAGGCTGGCGCTGACCTCTTCGGTTCCGGTGGTGGCGTAAGGAGCCAGAGGGACGAGGCCGGTGGTCATGAGGATCTCGGAGCAGATGGGCTGATCGAGGGCTTTGCCGCAGGCAGCGAAGGCGGTCGCGATGGGTGGGTGGGTGTGGACGATGGCTTGCACGTCGGGGCGCATCCGGTAGACAGCCAGGTGCATGCCTATCTCGCTGGTGACGTTGCGCGCACCGGCGAGCTTATGGCCCTCGTTGTCGATGAGGACTATGTCGGCGACGCGTAGGAGGCCTTTGCTGCAGCCGGTGGGCGTGGCGAGGATGAGGTGTTCGTCGAGTCGAACGGAGAGATTGCCAGCGGTGCCGGGTGTGTAGCCCAGGCGGTGGACCCATTTGCCGAAGCGAACGAGTTGCTTGCGAAGATCCATCTCGGAGGAATGAAACGACGATTCGAGGTCGGTGCCGTCAACCTGAATGGTCTGGTGCGTCATGTATTGAGTCATTGGATCACTGACCTCTTGTTTGAATGGAGTGTAAACTTCTTGACGGTTTTCCCAACGACTTCGGAGGCTTTAAAAAGGTGACCGGCGGTGAGTCCGCCGACTACTTTGTGGTGACCGACTGCGGCGAGGCCCATGGATGCGATGCAGCCACATTGAGAGCAGTCGGGTTGGCCGCCGAATTGGCAAGGCGTGATGACGGTTTTGAGATCGGCGGAGATGGTGTGGGTGGTGCGGGCAAAGATGCAGTCCGCGGGGGACTTGGGCGGATGGAGGAGTTCCTTCAGGGCGGACTCGTGCATGTCGAGGATGGGATAGAGCGGGCGGAGACGGAGCAGTTCCGCGATGACCGATGCGCGCACCCTGGGTGTGAGGATCTCTGGGCCGACTGCGTGTCGCTGTGGCGTGAAGATGCTCATCCAGACCTTTTTAGCTTCGGGTCTTTCGGTCCAGAACTGAAGAAACCGCTCGAGATAGCCGGGCTGGTCTGCGATCTGGCCGGTGATGGTGCAGTGGATCGTAACTCTCGCCTCCGCAAGGTTCTTCAATATACGCTCGTAGGTCGCAGGTGCGCGACGGATATCGTGTTCGGGCTGGAGCCCGTCTATGGAGACGACGATATTGAGGAGTTTGAAGTCGGCCCAATGAGCGGGAATGGGGCGGAAGGCGCTGGTGACGACCTGAGTGTGAATGCCGCGACGGTCGAGCTCGGGCAGGATGGCTTCGAGTTCGCGATACCGGACCATCGGGTCGCCTCCGACGAGGGAGACGTGGAGAGGCTGATGCTCGTCGACTACGCGGAGGACGTTTTTGACGAGCGCGTCTTCTTTATAGTCAGACAGTTGACGAAGAGTGATGTTGTTCTCGCCCCCGAGGTGGGCTGGATCGAAGGCGTAGCATCCGGGACAACGGAGGGGGCACTCTCGGGTTAGCTCGATCGATAAGGACGGACGTCTGCCCACGAGAATGGACTTCCATGCCTGCATTACTTCTGAAGACTTCACCTGATCTCCCTTTGCGCTTGTGCGCTTGATTCGGAGCTGCCACTGGAAAGTGGATCAATCGAATATGGAGATGCAGGAGACTAGTACCGCAGAATTGAATTGGTATCGAGAGGTGGGAGTCGGTACTGCTGTTTTCGCTCAGGGTGAGCAAGCCATACTCGTGTGGACAGGATTGCAGGCTTAAGGGCTTCCGTAAGCAATAGGGTGGCGCCTGCCATCAACGAGCAAAGTAGAAGGATTGCGAGATCGTAAGAGCGGAGATTTGTGTCTGGAAGATCAACGAGTGGCGCGATGCAGATGGCAAGCACACAGAGCGCGCAAAAGGCAGCGGCGGCGACTCGGATGAACCTTGCCATACGAGGTTAGACGTGTGGGCGCCCTGCGAGGTTGTTTCTTTGAGCCGAAGAGCAAACACTCCATTTGTACGTCTAAAGCTTGTAGTGAGAAGACGTGTTGCTTTGAACGGAGGCTGTGCTGGTCGAGTTGATATACTTAAGGGCTGTGGTACTAGGGCCGGTTTGGGTTGACGATCGGACGCAGCGACGCCGGAGTTCTCCGCATGCGAGCTGCAGAACAGGGTTCTGAATGAGTACGTTTCTTGAAAAGATCAACTTCCCGGCAGATGTGAAGAAATTGTCGATGGTGGAGTTGGAACGGCTTGCGGAAGAGATTCGCGAGCGGTTGATCATTGGGGTTTCGAAGACGGGTGGGCACATTGGGCCGAACCTGGGCGTTGTCGAGCTGACGCTCGCGATGCATTATGTGTTCGATACGCCTACGGACAGCTTTGTCTTCGACGTCAGCCATCAGGCTTACGTGCATAAGCTGCTGACGGGGCGGGAGAAGCTGTTCCATACGATTCGGCAGCCGAATGGATTGAATGGCTTTATGCTGCGCACGGAGAGCGAGCATGACAGCTATGGCGCGGGACATGCCGGAACTGCTCTGAGTGCGGCGCTGGGGATGGCTGTGGCGCGGGATATGTCGGGTGGAAGCGAGCATATTGTTGCGCTGGCTGGGGATGCTGCGTTTACGAATGGCATCTCGTATGAGGCGCTGAATAATATTGCGGCTCAGACGAAGCGGCTTATCGTTGTGCTGAATGACAATGCGTGGTCGATCGATAAGAACGTTGGGGCGATTGCGGAGTACTTTCACAAGATTGTGATGAACCCAACGATCTCGAGCCTGCATGACAAGGCTGCGGAGTTGCTGGAACGGTTCGGCGGCAAGACGGCTCGTCACGTGGCGCGTAAGGCGGAAGAGGCTGCGAAGGGGTTGATCGGGCCGGGTACCCTGTTTGAGGAGTTTGGGATTAGTTATTTTGGGCCAATCGATGGGCATAATCTGCCTCTCCTGATTGAGACGTTCAAATTTTTGAAGCAGCAGAACAAGCCTGTGGTGCTGCATGCGATTACGCAGAAGGGCAAAGGCTTTCAGCCAGCGCTGGAGAAGCAGAAGAAGTTTCATGGGCTGGGGCCTTACGACGCTGAGACGGGTGAGACGAAGTCGGCAGGGCAGAAGACTTATTCTGAGATATTTGCCGAGTCGCTGACGAAGCTGGCTACGGCGAACGAGAAGGTTGTGGCAATTACGGCGGCGATGCCGAATGGGACGGCGTTGGATCTGTTCCGGCCGCACCATCCTTCACGGTACTTCGACGTGGGGATTGCTGAGGAACATGCGGTGATCTTTGCTGCGGGGATGGCTACGAAGGGGTATAAGCCTTTCTGCGCAATCTACTCGACGTTTTTGCAGCGGGCGTTCGATCCGATTGTGCACGATGTGTGTTTGCAGAATTTGCCGGTGGTGTTCTGTATGGACCGCGGTGGGTTGAGCGGCGATGATGGGCCGACGCATCATGGGTTGTTCGACATCAGCTACCTGCGGAGTGTGCCGAACCTGATTCATATGGTTCCGAAGGACGAGGATGAGCTGCAAGACATGATGTATACGGCGATGCTGCATGAGGGGCCGAGTGCGATTCGGTATCCGCGTGGAACGGGGCCGGGCGTGGTGGTGAAGGCTCAGCCGGCGGCTCTGGAGATCGGGAAGGCTGAGGTGATCAAGGACTCGGGGCGCTCGGATGTTGCGATCTTTGGGTTGGGCGCGATGTCGCCTGAGGCTGTAAGGCTGGCGGAGATGCTGGAGCGGGAAGGGTTCTCGGCTGCGGTGATCAATCCGCGGTTTGCCAAGCCTATCGATAAGGATTGCGTGGGGGCGTTCGGCGGTCGTTGTGGGCTTGTGATCACGCTGGAGGACCATGTGCTCGCAGGTGGGTTCGGATCGGCGGTGCTGGAGACGCTCAGCGGGCTTGAACTGCAGGTTCCTGTGGTCCGTGTGGGTTGGCCGGATGAGTTTATCGAGCATGGCAAGGTTGAGGCTCTGCGAGAGAAGTATGGATTGACTGCAGAGGCTGCGCTAGCGAAGGCTCGGCCCTACCTGAGCAAGATGATGGAGCAGATTCTGGCCAAGCATGCTTAAGGTTGGTTCAGGAGGACAAAGTGAAACGGGCTGCTGATTGCAGCCCGTTTCACTTTGTGCTGGATGGTTCGCGGCTGTTCCAGGCTAGGTGCGGGGGAGGATGAAGGGTAGGAGTTCGGCGGTTCGAGTCTGACGATAGGCGAAGATATTGCGGAGTTGGCGGTTCATGAAGAGGGGAACGGCCAGTTCTCCTAGTTTGCCGAGGGGCGGTTCGAAGAAGACTTCGTCGCGGAGGAGAGTGCCGCGGATTGTCTGGCCACCGTCGCAGGGACGAGTCTCATCGTGTACCGAGTGGCGGTGGAACCAGTACGCGAAGGGACCTCGGAGTTGAAGATCGGCGAAGTGATCGTTCCAGACGAATTCGGTTATCTCGGCTTCCCAGGGGATGCGAACGGGAGAGTAAGGGAAGGGGCGGAAGCTGATTGTGATGTGTGATCCGAGGCCTGCTGCAATCGTACGGAGGGGTGGGGAAGGAGTGGGGCGTTGCGGGGGCGGAGTCAACGAGGCTTGTTCGATACGGGCTCGCTGCCAGACAGACATGAGGCGCGGCAGGTTTTCTGGATTGGCAAAGAAGGCGAAGACCAGCTCGACGGGATACGGAAGCCATTGCTCTGCTTGAAAGGTATGTCGCATGATTTTTTTGAAAGTGCTTGTGGCGGGGGTTGAGTGCGCGAGAGATATCGCTGAACTGGTTGGTTCCAAGCCTTGCAGAATTTTGACATAAAAAACGAGGCGTCCCCGCGAGAGACGCCTCAGTGGAACACGGGAAGCGACTAGTTGGGCATGAGGACGGTGTCGATGACGTGGATGACGCCGTTTGATTGGAAGACGTCCGCGGTGGTGACGGTGGCCATGCCGCCCTTAGCGTCGGTGAGAATAACCTGTTCGCCGGAGATCGTTGCTGTGAGGGTCTCGCCCTGCACGGTCTTGAGTTCAGCTTTGCCGCCACCCTTCTGGATCATGCCGACCAGCTGTTTGGAGCTGACCTTGCCGGGAACTACGTGGTAAGTAAGGATCTTGACGAGGGCGTCCTTGTTTTCGGGCTTAACGAGGGTGTCGACGGTACCGGCAGGAAGTTTGGCGAAAGCGTCGTCGGTGGGGGCGAAGACGGTGAATGGGCCGGGGCTGTTGAGGGTATCGACCAACCCGCCTGCCTTGACGGCAGCGACGAGGGTTTTGTGGATCGGCGAGTCGACCGCGTTCTCAACGATGGTCTTGGAGGGGTACATCGCAGCTCCTCCGACATCGGGATCCTTCATTTGAGAGGAGGCGCTGAGAGTAGTGATGGCCAGAGTGGCTGCGGCTGCAATTGCGAGAAATGACTTCTTCATTTTGGGTCGTCCTTTTCTTTGGGTCTTTCTGAAAATCGCCGCTCCAACTTCAGGGCGCTCACTAGCATCTACGTCGCTCCCTGGAGACTGGATTGGTCCTGTGTGGATGGATGCTTGAAAGAGAACGGTTTAGGAGAGCAGTAGAGACGTGATTCGATGAAGAGAAAGAATTGATGGGGATTGTTGATCGTGCGAAGTGGGGATACTGCGAAGGGGGCGTTGACAATTACTGTGGGTCCCCGTCAACTGAGAGTCAGGGTTGATGAATCCAGATGGGCACGGGGGATGAAAGCGTGAGCAGGGAAGCAGGGCATCGTGATCGCGGATTGCTTTTGATTGGGTTATTCAAGCTGGGCAAGGCGATTCTGTTTTTCCTGCTGGGAGTGGGCGCGATTCATCTGTTGCACAAAGATCTTGGGGACGAGGTGATGCGGCTGGCGACGGCGCTGAAGTTCGACCCGGAGAGCAAGGTCGTGGCGATCCTTCTCGAGAAGGCAGACTTGATCGATGCGCATCGATTAATGCAGATCAGCCTGGCGACGTTTGCTTATTCGGCGCTGGCGCTGACCGAAGGTGTGGGCCTGATGCTTGAAAAGGTGTGGGCCGAGTATCTGACGCTCTTCCTGACGATCTCGTTTCTTCCTTGGGAACTGTATGAGTTGGCTAGGCGACCGAACCTGTTCCGGCTGAGCCTGTTGCTGATCAACCTTGCCGTGCTTTGGTATCTGGTGTGGCTATTGCGGCGGAAGAAGGTCGCGGCTGAGGTGCGGGTGACCAGCTAGGCGAAAGGCTTAACACCGATCTTCACCGATGACACCGATTTGCTCGACTGCGAATCTTGCGGATGAAATGCGATTTGAGATCTGAGAAACTGTATTTTCGCCTTTATTTCGCCTATCAGATTGATTGGGATGGTCGCAAGTAGCGTCCTTGGTATGAACCAGCCTTGGCAACACTAGGGGTGGGGGTATACGGCTTGATTCATACAAGTTGGTGAGTTTTCCACATTTCATTATAGGAATTGCACTGATTTGCACAATTTAGTGCTTTACAGCGGGATGCTGCTGCGAGACGATGTGGACGGAAGTGGTACAAAGTGGAACAAAAGGGACTGAACCGATGCATTTACTGATCGAAGTCTACTCCGCTGAACAAGTTTTGAACGAATTGAGATGGAACGGGTATCGAGGTTGTCATGTTTCGGGGAAATCACCCAACACGCGTGGACGAAAAAGGCCGGCTGAAGCTGCCGGCAGAGTTCAAGCGCAGGGTCGATGAGCTGTATGGGCCCCAGTTTTTTATTACGAGCAAGGACGGACGGCGGGCTGAGATCTGGCCGCTGAAGGAGTGGGAGAAGATCGAGGCGCAGTTGGCCAGGCTCTCACCGATGGATCCGGTAAGGAAGAAGTTTCTGGACGTGACGAACTACTACGGCCAGATGGTTGAGATGGATGCGCAGGGTCGGCTGTTGTTGCCGCAACTGTTGCGGGAGTCGGCGAAGGCGACGGGCGAGGTGAACGTGCTCGGCGTGCAGACGATGTTGGAAGTGGTGAATGCGGAGTCGTTCAAGGCCGAGATGAAGGGCGAACGCGATGCGGTTGAGTTGACGGTAAGCGACCTGACGGCTTTGGCCGAGAAGACCAAGGTTAGTGAATAGAGATTAGGCGTTGGATGTGGCCCCCAGGGGCAGCACAAGGCGGGACGAGATGAAGAGACCGCAACATGTGCCGGTTCTTTTAGATGAAGTTTTGGAGTACCTGAATGTGCGGCCGGGCGGCGTCTATGTGGACGCGACGCTGGGTCTGGCGGGGCACTCCTCGGAGATTGCGAAGAGGCTGGGCGCGAAGGGCAGGTTGATCTGCTTTGATCGCGACCCGCAGGCGATGGAGTTGGCCAAGGCACGCCTTGATGAAGTAAAGGCCGAGCTGGGCGAGGAGATGCCGGAGGTTGTGTATGTGCCGAAGGCGTTTTCGGAGGCCAGTAGCCAGATTAAGGCGGGAAGCCTGGATGGTTTGCTTGCCGACTTTGGGGTGAGCAGCCTGCAACTGGACGAGGCACAGAGGGGATTCAGTTTTCGGTCCGACGGACCTCTTGATATGCGGATGGATACGCGCGGAGGAGAGACGGCCGAGCAAGTGGTAAATCAGGAAGACGAAAACGAACTCGCCGACCTGATTTACGAATTCGGAGAGGAAAGGAGGTCGCGGAGAATCGCCAGAGCCATTGTGAGGGCCCGGCCGATAACGACGACGGCAGAGTTAGCCAGAGTGGTATCGGCCGCGGCCCCATCAATGAAAGGGGACAAGATTCATCCAGCGACGCGGACCTTTCAAGCACTTCGGATTCGAGTGAATGATGAGCTGGGAGAGATCAGGACGCTGCTTGAGAGCGCGCCGTCTCTGCTGAAGCCGGGGGGAAGGCTGGTGTTGATCAGCTTCCACTCGTTGGAGGACCGGTTGGTGAAGGATGCGTTCCGTGAGGCCGGCCGGAACAAGGTGTTTGAGGTTTTGACGAAGAAACCGGTTGTAGCCGGAGAAGAAGAAGAGATGCGGAATCCGCGAGCGAGAAGCGCAAAGATGCGAGCGGCACAGAGAACTTAGTAGCGATTTTAGTTACATATTTAGGAGATATGTAACGACAAGTGATCGGGTCGGGGTTGTCCCACCTTCTTTCAGGCGAAAGACAACTCTGTAGTACAAGTCCCCTCCTCCAATAGCAATCCCGGCCCGTTCGTACGTTGAGGAGAGGCGAGAGTTCAGAGGCAAGCGAGGTGCGCGATGGCAGCGACGGCGATGGCAGGGCAACAGATGGAGATGATGGGTGCGCGGCGGCAGTCGCAGAGCCGGACCGAGTCGCTGGCAGAGCGGAACCATGCACTGTATGAGGCGCAGCGGAAGGCGCGGCGCGGACCCACGCCTGAGGTTTTCTTTGCCAAGCACATCGACAACACTCGACTGGTGAAGGCGGACGATCCGGAGCGGCGGCGGGAGATGCGGCAGTTTGCGACGGTGATGAGCGTCCTATTTGTGCTGGTGATGGTTTATGTCTGGCAGCACTTTTCGGCGATCGAGATTGGGTATCACGTTGAGACGCAGAAGCAGCAGGTAGAGCAGCTGAGGGAAGAGAATCGGCAGTTGCGTTTGTCGGAGGCTCAACTGACGGATCCGGAGCGGATCGACAAGATTGCCAAGCAGCTTGGGCTGGATGCGCCTCAGCCTGGACAGGTTGTGCGGCCTGAGGGTGGAGATCCGAATGCTGCTGTACTGGCCCAGGCGGGTGCTCCTACGATGGTGGCTCAGTAGCTTAGCAAGTCAGCAAGTTAGCAAGTTAGCGAAGGATTGAGATGAATAAGGCGCCACGGCAGACATTGACCGCTCCTATACGGAGAGTTCGGTTTGCTTATGTGGCGCTTTTTTTCTGTTTCTGGACGGCAGCGATTGGGCTGCGGCTGGTGTGGCTGCAGGTGGTGCGGCATGGCGATTTTGTGGAGCGTGCGGCCAAGCAGCAGCAGCGGACGTTTGAGGTGGCTCCGCGGCGTGGGGTGCTGTATGACCGCAACCTAAAAGAGCTTGCGATGACGGTGCTGGTGGACAGCGTGTATGCGGTACCGAGCGAGCTGGGTGATAACCGCGGGACAGCTGCGGAGTTGTTGGCTGAGATCGTTCACAGCGATGCGAGGGATAACTTCACGTCGCAGCAGCAGATGCTGGCACGGTTCAATGCTTCGCGGAACTTTGCCTGGGTGGCGCGTCGGGTAGATGCTGAGACGGCGACACGGGTGAAGGAACTGAATCTGAAGGGGGTTTACTTACAGAAAGAGTTCAAGCGGTTCTATCCGAACAATGACTTGGCGGCACAGGTGCTGGGGTATGTAGGCACCGATGATACGGGGTTGGGTGGGCTGGAGCGCGAGTTTGATGATGAGATGCATGGAACCCCGGGGCATGTCCTGACGGCGTTGGATGCCAAGCGGCATGTGCTGGGAAGTGAAGAGAATCAGCCGATGTCGGGCGAGAACCTGGTGCTTTCGATCGACGCGAATATCCAGTACATGGCGGAACGGGCGCTGGATGCTCAGATGGAGAAGATGAAGGCGGCGCACGGGACCGTGGTGGTGCAGGATCCGCATACGGGACAGATCCTGGCGCTGGCGATCTCGCCACGATTCAATCCGAACGATCAGAAGCATATGGATGCGAGTGTGTTGCAAAACCTGGCGGTGAGCGATGTGTATGAGCCGGGGTCGACGTTCAAGCTGGTGACGTACTCTGCGGCGTTGGACGGAGCTGGAGTACAACCGACGGACCTGGTGGACTGCCAGGGCGGCGCGATGACGATGTATGGGCGGACGCTCCACGATGACAAGAGCGACCACTTTGGCGTGGTGACAGTTCAATATGCGCTGGAGCACTCGAGCGATGTGGGCGCGGCAAAGATGGCTTTGAAACTTGGGAACCAGAAGTTCTACGACTATATGCGGAGCTTTGGCTTTGGAGACCGGTCGGGGATCGAGCTACCGAGTGAGACGCGCGGGCTGTTACGCAATCCGAAGAAGTGGGGCGCGACGAGCATTCTGTCGATGTCGATTGGGCAGGAGGTGGGCGTGACGCCGGTGCAGCTGGTAACGATGGTGAGCACCATTGCAAATGGCGGCGTGTACATGCCTCCGCATATTTTGTTGCAGTCGACGGACCAGATGAAGGGGGATCCGAGGTTGCAGCCGGTGGCGTTTCGCCCGTCGAACCAGTTGCCGGACAAGCTGCCGGATGGCGCGCATCGGGTGATCAAAGAGCTGACCTCGGCCAAGATGCGGATGATGATGCAGGGTATTGTGGTGGAGGGAACGGGTCGGAAGGGAGCGCTGAACGGATACAGCGCAGGCGGCAAGACGGGAACGGCACAGAAGGTAGACCCGGTAACGCATACCTACTCGCACACAAAGTTGGTGGCAAGCTTTGCGGGGTTCGCGCCGGTGAGCAATCCCGCGATCTCGGTGGCGGTGGTGATTGATACGCCGACGGTGGGCACAAGATATGGTGCAGAAACGAGCGCTCCTGTATTTGCGGAGGTGGCACAGCAGGTGCTGGAGTACCTGGGGGTGCCGCACGATCAGCCGTTGAAGACGAAGAAGGAACTGCTGGCTGCTGCAACGCCGAAGGATGGGCTGGAGGATGGGCCTTCGGACGATGGGGCTGATCTAAATGCGATGTTCGCTGATGTGAATAGTCTGCCGGCGGATGATCCGCTGCGTGCTCCGGCGAATG
The DNA here is from genome assembly GCA_963738855.1 of uncultured Acidobacteriaceae bacterium. Taxonomy (GTDB): domain Bacteria; phylum Acidobacteriota; class Terriglobia; order Terriglobales; family Acidobacteriaceae; genus Edaphobacter. The sequence goes on from CAVTYC010000003.1 coordinate 336,393, forward strand.
CTGCTGCTGCTGCGTCGTCGGAGGCAGCTTCGATTGGGGCAGAGAAGCCTGTTGCTGCGTCGAAGGCTTCGGATAAGGCTCAGGGAATTTTGAACCTGCTGCCTGCGAAGGTGTTGGCGAAGTTTCAGGCGAAGAGTGATGTTGATGCGGGTGAACGGGCGCAGCTGCCTGCTCCGAAGATTGTCCCGGCGGTGCAGGTGAAGGACAACGGTTCTGTGGTGGTGAATGCCGCGCTACGAGTGGCGGTTCCTTCGTTCGATGGAGCTCCGCTGCGAACGGTTGTGGAGCGGGCTGACGCTGTGGGGTTGCGGGTGCAACCGGTGGGGAGTGGGCTGGCACGAGAACAGGTTCCGGCTGCGGGGACGATGGTTCCGGAGGGGACTGAGGTTGTGGTTCGGTTTGTGCGGTAGGCTTTGAGGGAAGAGGGACGGTGTCGGCTTAGAATCGGTGGGTATGGATTGGAATGAGATATTGCGTGAGGTGTCGGTGCTGGAATGTGCCGGTGGCTCGGTAGAGATTGCTGGGGTTCAGTATGATTCGCGCCGGGCGGGCCGTGGGGATGTTTTTGTTGCGATGCGTGGGGGAAGCGCGGATGGAAATCGTTATGTAGATGCGGCGATTGCTCAGGGGGCATCGGCGGTGGTGACGGACTCGCGTGAGGTTTATGCGAGGCTGCGGGGGGAGCGTCCTGAGTTAGCAGTGGCGCTGGTGGAGCGCGGGCGGCGAGCACTGGCTGAGGCTAGTTTTGCTGTGATGGGGCATCCGCAGAAGAAACTCGCGCTGAGTGGGGTGACGGGGACGAATGGGAAGACGACGACGGCGTTTTTGCTGGAGGCGATGCTGCGGAGCGTGGGGCGGCGGTGCGTGCTGATCGGGACGATAGAAACGCATGTTGGGGATGAGGTGAGGGTGTCTCCGCATACGACGCCGGAGAGTCGGGATGTGCTTGCGTTGTTTGCCGATGGGGTGAAGGTTGGGGCAACGGAGGCGGTCATGGAGATGAGCTCGCATGCGTTGGAACAGGAGCGGATTTGGGGGTTGCCGGTGGAGGTCGCGGTCTTCACGAATCTGACGCAGGACCATCTGGATTATCACGGGACGATGGAAAGCTACTTTGCGGCGAAGGCGAGGTTGTTTGATGGGGTAGGTTCGCCTCCGCCTCGGGTTGCGGTGATCAATGCGGATGATGCTTATGGTGAGCGGTTGGCGGCGGGTATTGAGCGGTCTCAGGTGGTGCGGTATGGGATGGAGGGCAAGGGAGATTTTGTTGCTGAGGGTGTGAGGATGCGGGCGGGGGAGACTCGGTTTCGGATGGCGACTCCGCATGGGGTAGTGGAGATGCGGTCTCCGCTGCCGGGGCGAGTGAATGTTTACAACGTGCTGGCGGCTAGTGCGGCGGCCTGGGCTCGTGGGTTGACGATGGAGGAGATTGTTAGGGGCGCCGATGCCGGGGCTCAGGTTCCGGGACGGTTTGAGGTGGTGCCCTCGACGAATGACGTGACGGTGGTGGTGGATTATGCCCATACGGATGATGCTTTGCGGAACTTGATCTCGCTGGCGCGGGAGTTGGTGAAGGAACGCGGTGGGCGGGTGATTACGCTGTTTGGGTGCGGCGGGGATCGCGACAGGACGAAGCGGCCTCGGATGGGTCGGGCTGCGGGTGAGGGGAGTGATCTGGTGGTGCTGACGAGTGATAATCCGCGCAGTGAAGAGCCGATGGCGATTATTGAAGAGGCTTTGGTGGGGGTGAAGGCGACGGGGACGGAGTGCCTTGTCGAGGAAGATCGGGCGGCGGGGATTGAGATTGCAATTCGTGCGGCTCATGCGGGGGATATTGTTTTGATTGCCGGTAAGGGGCACGAGAAGGCGCAGATTTTGAAGGATGGGACTGTGCCGTTTGATGATGTGGCTGTGGCGGCAAGTGTTCTGAAGGAGATGGCGTGAAGTTGACGTTAGGGCAGATTGCGGACTGGATTCATGCTGAGGGGGACTTTGATACTTCGGCGGAGGCGCTGGGGTATGGGATTGACTCCCGGACAATTGGGGCTGGGGAGTTGTTCTTTGCGGTGAGGGGAGAGCGCCTGGATGGGCATGACTACGTGGCGACGGCACTGGCTGATGGCGCGGTAGCTGCGGTGGTGAGCATGGGTTGGGTGGTTCCGTCGGAGGTGGATGCGACGAAGCTGCTGCGGGTTCCCGCTTGCGAAGACTGTGTGTTGAAGGCGTTGCAACAGCTGGCTCATGTGGTTCGGCGCGAGTGGGGCGGACGGGTGATTGGAGTGACTGGATCAGCGGGGAAGACGACGACCAAAGATGCGGTCGCGCAGGTGCTGTCGGCGCGTTTTAAGGTGTTGAAGTCGCAGGGGAATCTGAACAATGGATTTGGGTTGCCGCTGCAACTGCTGAAGTTCGAGCGAGAGCATGAGGTGGCGGTGATTGAGATGGGGATGAATCACGCGGGAGAGATTGCTGCGCTGGCGAAGATTGCTGAGCCGGATTGGGCGGTGGTGTCGAATGTTGCGCCGGTGCATATGGAGTTCTTTCCTGATGGGTTGGCGGGGATTGCGCGGGCTAAGTATGAATTGGTAGAAGCTTTGCCTAACGACGGCGTCGCGGTTCTGAATTTTGATGATGCGTATGTGAAGGAGTTCGGACGTGGGATGGGAGACGGTGCGGTTTTCTATGGCTTGGGTGAGGGGGCTGATGTGCGGGCCGTGCATGTGGCTGAGGTAGGTGCGGAGGGCGTGGTGTTTACCGTGGAGGCGAAGGGGGAACGGGCCAGCGTGCAGTTGAAGATGCTGGGTCGGCATAACGTTTCGAATGCTCTGGCGGCGATTGCGGTGGGACTGCTTAGCGGGATGGGGTTGGAGGAGTGTGCGGCGGCAGTAGGTGAGATGCGCGCCGGGGACAAGCGCGGTGAGGTGCTCGAGTGGCGTGGGGCCACGCTGATTAATGATTGCTACAATTCGAACCCGCGGGCGCTGGATGCGATGGTGGATGCGCTGATGGCGATGCCCGCTGAGCGACATGTGGTGGTAGCAGGGGAGATGCTTGAGTTGGGGTTGGAGGCTGCTGCGCTACATGCCGTTTGTGGGAGGCGGATGGCCGAGCGCGGGGTGACGGTGGTGGTCGGGGTTCGTGGGGTGGCCGAAGAGCTTGCGCGCGCTGCGGGAGAGGGTGGGGTAGACGCGGTATTTGTGGCCGATGCGGATGCAGCGGGGGAGTGGCTCCGGGAGAATGTTCGGGCGGGAGACGCGGTTTTACTGAAGGCTTCGCGGGGGGTGAGGTTGGAGCGGGCTCTGGCCGGGTTGCCTGTTAAGTCGCCGAGGGCGAATGTGTCTTGATTCGCTGAGGAAATTGACGCGGGGCTTCTGCGGTGACGCCTGTTAAGATAGCGAGAGATTGCGGCTGTTTTCGCGGACGCGATCGATCCGGATATCGACGTGAACTAAAGGCGGAGACGTTTTGCTCTATTGGCTGCTGTATCAGAAGTTGTTCCCTTACTTTCGTCTCTTTCGCATCTTTCGCTATCTGACGTTTCGCACTGTGTTTGCGAGTCTGACGGCGCTGCTGATCGGCTTGCTGATTGGGCCATATGTGATTGAGCGGCTGCGCGAGTTTCAGATAGGACAGTACATTCGCGAGGAAGGACCGCAGTCGCACCAGAAGAAGAGTGGGACGCCGACGATGGGCGGCGTGCTGATCTGCATCTCGATTTTGGTGCCGACGCTGTTGTGGTCGGATCTGTCGAATCCATTCGTTTGGTTGGTGATGCTGTCGACGCTGGCATTTGGTGCGATCGGGTTTGCGGATGACTACATCAAGGTGGTGCATCGCAGGAACCTGGGGCTGACGGCCAAGGCTAAGTTAGGATTGCAGTTTCTGGCGAGCGCCGGAGTGGCAATTACGCTGGTACGGATGGACCTGCATCATGGGTATTCGACCCGGCTGATGTTTCCGTTTCTCAAGCGGTACAGGCCGGATCTGGTGTGGGATTGGTTGGGGCATGTTCCACATATGCATTGGCTGGCGTTTCTGCCGTTTGTATTGTTCGTCGTGCTGGTGATTACGGGTGCGAGCAATGCGGTGAATCTGACAGATGGACTGGATGGGTTGGCGATTGGCTGCACGATTATTGCTGCAGGTGCGCTGACGGTGTTGACGTATGTGAGTGGGCATGTGGTGTTCTCCGACTACCTTGAACTGCAGCGGATGCCGATGGTGAGCGAACTGACGGTGTTCTGCGGGGCGATGGTGGGGGCTAGCATTGGGTTCCTCTGGTATAACGCGCATCCGGCGGAGATTTTTATGGGGGATGTGGGGAGTCTGGCGCTGGGTGGAGCGATTGGGACGGTGGCGGTGGCGATCAAGCAGGAGCTGCTGCTCCCGTTTATTGGCGGCGTGTTTATTCTTGAAGCGTTGAGCGTGATTCTGCAGGTGGGGAGCTATAAGCTTCGTAAGGGGAAACGCATCTTCAAGATGGCTCCGCTGCACCATCACTTTGAGTTGATGGGATGGTCGGAGTCGAAGGTGATTACGCGGTTCTGGATTCTGGCGCTGGTGTTTGCGCTGTTCGCTTTGACGACTTTGAAGTTGCGATGAGGAAGCACATATGAGTAATCGTTTTGGCCCGATCAGAAATATTCGATCACCCTGGCGCGTCGTTATTTGCTGCGCACTGGTCGGTGCTGCTCTTCCCTTCGTCATTTACGCGGTTAGCCAAGTTGCATCGGGCGAACGATTCTTCGAATCGGGAGGCGGGCTGATCCTTCTTTTCTGTCCTCCATACTTTCTCTCTACTGTTTTCGATCACACCGTAGCTTCTGAGAGAATCAAGACTGTGATTTCTATGTCATTTGCAAATTCAGTCTTGTACCTCTTTGTGGGACTCGTACTTGCGACAATCAGAAGAGATTTCGAAACATAAGAAGGTAGTCAACGATGGATTTGAAGAATAAGCGGGTGTTGGTGGTTGGGTTGGGGAAGTCGGGTATTTCTGCGGCGCTGTTTCTGCGTAGGCAGGGAGCCCGAGTGACGGTGAGCGATACGCGCAGTGCGGTGGCGCTGGCGAAGGAGATTCCTGCTCTGCTAGAGGCAGGGATCATGGTCGAGTCGGGTGGGCATGGGCTACTGACGTTTCGGCGGCAGGATCTGATTGTGGTGTCGCCGGGTGTGCCGATGGATACGCCTGAGGTGAAACAGGTTGTCGGGTTTGGGATGCCGGTGATTGGGGAGCTAGAACTCGCGAGCCGGTATCTGCAGGGGCGAGTGGTCGCGATTACGGGGTCGAATGGGAAGACGACGACTACGACGCTGGTGGGAAAGATCCTTAGCGATGCGGGTTTGCCTACGCTGGTGGGTGGGAATATTGGGTTGCCGGTGATCGATTTGGTGGAGAAGAGCACGGCGGAGACGACGAGCGTGTTGGAGGTTTCGAGCTTTCAACTGGAGACGGTAGAGGAGTTCCATCCGAGGATTGCAGTGGTGCTGAATATTACACCGGATCATCTGGATCGGCATGGAAGCTTTGAGGCTTATGCGGCGGCTAAGACGAGGATCACCGAGAACCAGGGTGCTGGCGATTACCTCGTGCTGAATGGGGAAGATAAAGCAACGCAGATGGTGGCGTTGAAGACGAAGGCTCAGATTTATTGGTTCAGTGGACGAAGGCCGATCAAGCAGGGAGCGTTTGTGCATGGGGAGAGCATCCTGTTCGTCCCGCAGGAAGGAGCCAAAGCGGGGCCAGTGATGCCTGTGGCGGAGATTCCGCTGAAGGGTTCGCACAATGTGGAGAATGTTCTGGCGGCGGTGTGTGTCGCGCGGTTGGCGGGGGTTTCGGCTGAGAAGATAAGGGCTTCGGTGGCGTCGTTCAAGGCGGTGGAGCATCGGCTGGAGTTTGTAAAGAGTGTCAAGGGAGTGGAGTTCTATAACGACTCGAAGGCTACGAATGTGGATGCGGCGATGAAGGCGGTGGCTTCGTTTGCGGGTGGGATTCACCTGATTCTGGGTGGAAAGGACAAGGACTCGGACTATACGTTGATGGCTGAGCTGCTGAAGGAGCGGGTGAAGACTGTTTATACGATTGGTTCAGCTGCGGAAAAGATTGAGCGTCAGTTGCAGGGAGTCGTGAAGATGGTGTCAGCGGAGACGATACAGGTGGCGGTCGCGAAGGCTACGGCTGCGGCGGTCTCTGGTGATGTGGTGTTATTGGCGCCGGCCTGCTCGAGCTTCGATCAGTTTGAAAATTATGAGCATCGTGGACAGGTGTTCCGGCAGCTTGTGAACGAGTTGAGCTAGACAGATCTCAGCGTAGAAGTGGATGTGATGGTATGGCGAAGAGAGTAGGGGTGGACAAGTGGCTCTTCGGAGTAGTGTTGATGCTGGTTCTGTTCGGGCTGGTGACGGTGTTCTCGGCTTCGGCGGTGATGGCGAAGGAGACACTGGGGTCGCCCTATGCCTATGTAGGAAGGCAGGCGGTCTGGGCGCTGTTGGGAATGATGGCGTTGACTGTGATGATGCGCGTGGACTACCGGCGCTATAACAATCCCAGGGTGGTGTTTCCGGCGGTTGCGGTGACGACGCTGCTGTTGTTGGGCGTGTTTGTGATGAGCGGCATGAACGGAGCGCATCGGTGGATTCGCATTGCGGGTACGACGCTGCAGCCGTCGGAGTTGGCGAAGCCTGTGCTGGTTCTGTTTCTGGCTTATTTTCTGCAGACACGCATCCATCTGATCGATGACGTGAAGGGGACACTTCTGCGAGCTGTTGCGGTGCCCTTGGTGTTTTCGGCTCTCATCTTGAAGGAACCGGATCTGGGTACGGCCATGGTGTGCATGGCGGTGACTGCGCTGATGCTGTATCTGGCCGGTGCGCGGACGAGATACTTTGCGATTGGAGCTGCACTAGCTTCGCCGGTGATGTATTACATGCTGTTCCATGTGAAGTTCCGGCGGGATCGGATGTTTGCGTTCATCAATCCGGAGGCGGATCCGCGCGGAACGGGATTTCATATTCTGCAGTCGCTGATTGCTGTGGGGACAGGTGGGATCCACGGGCTTGGGTTGATGGAGGGGCGGCAGAAGCTGTTCTATTTGCCGGAGGTGCAGACGGACTTTATCTTTGCCAACATCTGCGAAGAGCTGGGGCTGATTGGGGCGGTCATTATCGTCGCTCTGTTTGTGGCGCTCGGTTATCGCGGGCTGCGGGCGGCCTTTCTTTCGACCGATCCGTTTGCGCGATTCCTGGCGTTTGGACTGACGACAGCTATCCTGATTCAGGCTTTTTTCAATATGAGCGTGGTGCTGGCGCTGCTGCCTACGAAGGGGATTCCTTTGCCGTTTATCTCGTCGGGCGGGACGTCGATCTTTATTACGCTGGCCAGCATGGGTGTGTTGCTGAACATTACGCGTGAGATCGATTGAGATGCAGGGAAGAGGGAAGAGGGAAGAGGGAAGAGGATACAGGCTGCGGGTATTGATTGCGGGTGGGGGTACCGGGGGGCATGTGATTCCGGCGCTGGCGATTGCGCGGGAGCTGCGGGATGCGCATGGGGCCGAGGTACGGTTTGTCGGGACCGCTCGGGGGCTTGAGACGCGGCTGGTTCCGGAGGCTGGGTTTCCGTTGGAGTTGATCCGAGTGGGGCAGTTGAAGAATGTGAGCCTGACGACCCGGGTGCGGACGCTGTTCGATCTGCCGCTGGGGGTGCTGCGGTGTGTTGAATTGCTGCGGAGTTTCAGGCCGGATGTAGTGGTTGGGGTTGGGGGGTATGCTTCTGGGCCGGCGATGATGGCGGCGATTCTGCTGCGGATGCCTACGGTGGCATTTGAGCCGAATGCGGTGCCGGGGCTGGCGAATCGGCTGGTGGGGAAGTGGGTGAGTGCCGCGGCGGTGAACTTTGAGGAGACGAAGCGGTATTTTCGCGGCGCGAGGGTTACGGGAATTCCGCTGCGGTCAGCTTTCTTTGCGATTCCGCCGAGAACGGGTGAGGCGTTGCGGCTGCTGGTGTTCGGCGGCAGCCAAGGTGCCAGGGTGTTGAACGAAGTGATGCCCAGGATTGCAGGGCTCCTGTTGAAGGAGTTTCCTGCGCTGGAGATCCTGCATCAGGCTGGCGGTCGGCATGGGGTGTCGACAAAGGAGGCGTACGAGCGGGCCGGGTTGCTGGGGGAACATGTCGGCCTGAGAGTGCGAGTGCAACCGTATCTGGATGAGATGGTCGAGGAAGTGGCGGCTGCGGACCTGATCCTTTGCCGGAGCGGGGCCAGCTCTGTGGCGGAGTTGGCTGCGGCGGGGAGAGCGGCGGTGCTGGTGCCGTTTCCGCAGGCTGCCGATGACCACCAGCGGAAGAATGCGGACGTGTTTGTTGCGGCCGGGGCGGCGGAGATGATCGTTGAGTCCGGATTGGATGATGAGCGGTTACTGGGAACACTGCGGGGGCTGTTGGGGGACGATGCTCGCCGGGCGGAGATGGGGAGACGTGCGAAAGCGTTAGCGCATCCCGAGGCTGTGCAAGAGATTGGTGCGATGGTGGTTGATTTGGCGAATCGGCAGTAATCTTTGGAGCTCTTCTGCGATTCGAATCAGGATAGGCTGCCGCTGTGGACCATGACGCGGTTTTTGCCAGCGCGCTTGGCGGCGTAGAGGGCTTCGTCGGCTAGTTCGACGAGCTGGTAGCCGTTCAGGAGGGACTCGTTCATGGCGGCCATACCCATGCTCATGGTAACGGGGCCGTTCTCCCAGGCTTCCTCGGCTACGCGCTGCATGAGGCGGCGGGCGAGGCCCATGGCGCTGTCTTCGCCGCTCTCTGGGAGAAGGACGATGAACTCTTCGCCTCCGTAACGCGCTGGGAGGTCGGGCAGGCGGACAGTGGTGCGGAGGATCATGCCGAGGCGGCGTAGGACTTCGTCGCCGGCGGCGTGGCCCCAACGGTCATTGATGAGCTTGAAGTTGTCGACGTCGAGGAGAAGGACGGCCAGTTCGCGCTTGCGGCGGCGGGCCATGGAGAACTCCATGACGAGGCGCTCTTCGAAGGCGCGGCGGTTGCGGAGGCCGGTGAGTTCGTCGGTGACGGCGAGGCGCCGGAGTTGGTCATTCGCTTCTTCGAGTTCGCGGTGGTAGCGCTCGAGCTCGGCCTTGTGTGCGACTTCCTCGGAGACGTCGACGGCGACACCTGCCAGAAGGACGTTTCCGGCGGAGTCGTGACAGGGAAACTTGAAGGAGCGCAGGGAGCTGATGGTGCCGTCGGCTCCGCGGATGTGCTCTTCGGTCTCGACCATACGCCCGCCAGCCATGACCTCGAGATCGTGGGTGCGGACGGACTTGGTGAGCTTGCGGGACCAGAGTTGTTCATCGGTGCGGCCAAGCCACGCGTACTCGCTGACGCCGAAGCGCTGGGCGAAGCTGCGGTTGTAGAAGAGGAGGCGGCCTGCGGCGTCCTTGATGTAACTGAGGAAGGGGCTGGCATTCATGAAGGCGCGGAAGAGTTCTTCGCTTGCGCGGAGACCGGCGGTGGCTTTCTCCTTCTCCTTGACGACCTCTTCGAGCATCTTGCGCTGGACGCGAAGTTCGAGTCGGGCGCTGACCTGGCGGCCGAGGACGGCTAGGGCCTGGGCTTGCTCGGCGGTGAGAATGCGGGGGGTGGTGTCGATGACGCAGAGGGTGCCGAGGGGGTGGCCTTCGGTGGTATGGAGGCCGACTCCTGCGAAGAAGCGCAGGGTGGGTTCGCCTACCACGAGGGGGTTGGCTCCGAAGCGGGCGTCCATGAGAGCGTCCTTGACGACTAGCATCTCGGGCTGGCGGATGGCGTGGGCGCAGAAGGCGATCTCGCGCGGGGTATCGCCGAGTTTGAGGCCTTCGGAGGCGCGGAACCACTGCTGGCGCTCGTCGAGCAGGGTGAGGAGGCCGATGGGAGTGCCGCAGATGGCTGCGGTCAGGCGCACGAGTTCATCGCACTCCGGCTCGGGTTGGGAGTTTAGTAACTCACGAGTCCAGAGGGCCCTTGCTCTTGTTTCTTCGGACTCTGATCGACGAACACTCATCATTCACCGTGGAATCGTTAGGATATCTTGCACTAAGGTCTTAAGACCATTGGTTTTTACTTTCTATTGACCAAAGTAACTGCATCTTTCGCGGTATCCGATGACCTCTCTTGCTAAGCAAAGCTCATTCAGCAAAATGTCTGAGACATCTCTGAATTGTCTATGAAGCATCCTGGGAGGGGGGTAGGTCAATCACCCAAACGTGCATTACCAATGAGTTAGAACGGCCCGGAGGCTGCATTGCGTCGGCTCTTCGATGGGATGTGCTTATGCAGAACAGGGAACTAGTGTTTGATTAGCCACATCAGCCAACTGGCGGCAATCGTACCACTAATAAAGAGTGCGAAGCAGAAGGCGCCGAAGCGGATCATCATACGCGGCTCGGAGCGTTGGGTGATTCCGAAGATGATTGAGGTGAAGAGCGAGAACAGGAGGACGGCGCCGAAGTGCGAGATGGTCACGATGCTTTTCTCCCTGTTGCCAGCGAGTGCGCATCGACGGCCGAGATGATGTTTAGAAGCCCGGCTACCACGATGAACTTGGTGCCGTAGTCGGCGATGGCTACCTGCACGGAGGCTTGACCGAGATCGAAGATCCGGGCGATGGCGTAAAGCAGTCCGGTGCCGAGGTTGCCGGCGAAGTTGAGCATGTCGAGCAGTTCGGCTGTGTTGGGCGAGTAGATCTTGCCCTTGAGCGCGAGGCCGATCCCGAACATCGAGACGATGGAGATGAAGATGAGCGAGGCCCGAACCCACTTTTTCAGCAAGAGATGGCCTAGACCGGGGACCAGCCATCCGGCTAACAGAACTACGGCTGGCGCCAGGGTTGTGGGCTTGCTGGCGGCTCGTGCTTGCGCTTGTACGTTGCTCGTCATTTCAGTCCTGATGATATCAGTTGAGTAGGTTTTGTCGGATTGCGGGGTTTCGGGGTGGTTAGATTCGCAGGAGTTCGGTTTGGATGAGGCCTGTGACCTCGGCTTTGCCGGGGCGGGTGATCATGTTGATCTCGCTGCGGACGCCGAAGTCGCCGGGGAAGTAGAGGCCGGGTTCGACCGAGAAGCAGGTGTTGGGGAGGATGAGGCGGGTGTCGTGGGTCTCGAGGTTGTCGAGGTGGGCTCCGTTGCCGTGGAGTTCGGTCGCGATGTTGTGACCGGTGCGGTGGGTGAACCATTCGCCGAAGCCAGCTTTACGGATGATCTCGCGGGAGGCGTCGTCGGCCTGCCAGCCTGCGATGGGGGTGTTGGTGGCGAAGGCTTGCTGGACTGTGGCGATGGAGGCGTCACGGGCGTCACGGACGGTGTTGAAGATGAGGTGTTCGCGCTCGGTTGGCTCGCGGTCGATGACGCCGGTCCATGTGATGTCGTACCAGATGGCTTCGGGGCGGTTGGCTAGTTTGGCCCAGATGTCGATGAGGAGGAAGTCGCCGGAGCGGATGGGTTTGGATGAGGAGGCTGTGGGCTCGTAGTGGGAGTCGGCGGAGTTGGGGCCTACCGAGACGTTGGGGCCGAACTCGGTGACCATGCCTCCGCGCTCGATGGCGCGCTGGAGGAACTGGACCATGGCGAATTCGTCGGTGCCGCCTGCGCGGACGCGGGTGCCGATCTCGCGCCAGCCTTCGGCGAGGATGGCGTCGAGCTTGCGCTGGGCTTCGTAGTGAGTCGCGATCTGGGCGTCGGTGAGGACGGCTTCGAAGTGGCTGATGAGGTCGGCGGAGGTGACGATCTCCTTGTTGAGGGAGCGGAGGAGTTCTACTGTGCCCGCGTCGACGAGCGAGACATACATGATGGCGTTGCGCGGGGAGTACTGCATGGCGATCTTAGTCGCGCCGGTGAGCATGGCTTCGAGTTTGGCTTCGAGTTCCTGCCAGGATGAGTACTGGTCTTTTGCGCCGGGGAGGAGGTCGAGTTTGCCGGACTCGATGCGGTGGACTAGTTTTTTTGGCTCGCCTTGCGCGGGGATGAAGTAGTACCAGCGGCGGGTGATGTGGCCGCCGGGGATGCCGAGGATGCGGTAGGCGAGGGGGTCCCGGTTGTGGTGGTCGTAGAAGAGCCAGCCGTCGAGTTTATTTTCGCGGAGAGCGGATTGGATGGCTGCGAGGTCCATGGTTTGGTCTCGGTGTTGGTCTGCCCTATGGTACCCCACCCCCCGTACTTGAGTACGCAAAGTCTTCAAAACAGGAGACATGAGTCCGGACTTCCGGGTCTAGTCTAACTGGCTTAAATGCAAAGACCCGGCATCTGGCCGGGCTCTTTCTCTAGATTTAAGATTATCAGGCGTGTCAAGGATTTGGTTGTGGAAAGGCGTGTGGCGTGCCCTTAGGGAGCGCACCCGGCATCTGTTTTATCTCCTCAGGAGTGAAAACACGGTTCCGGGTTTGGACATCAGCACAACTTGGGCGTAACGTATGTGGTCAGGTTCTGAACGCACTCGATCTTTACCGTATCCCGGTAGAAATATCTGAGTTGGTAAGGGTGAATACCGCTGTAAAGGGTTCCGAGGGCCAATCTACTAGTCTGCACCATCGTCCATGTACGTTGATGGATCGGCTATTTGCAGTTAGGCTCACTCGCGCCGTGACCTGAGTGCTGCGCAGGTCGTGCGTAAGAAACTGTCGATTCTGGCAGTAGAAAAGCGCCTTATGTCCTGTTCCAGTGATTAGGGCAGGTTATGGGAAGACCGACGTCGTGACATACCCGCAAGCGGTTCCTCAAATAAAGGAGAGCGCCAATGAGATTTAGAACAATCGCTACAAGCCTCGCATTGATCCTGCTGGCTACCAGTTTGGCAAATGCCGGAGATTCCCCCGATAAGAAACGCGACAAGACTCGCAAGATGGCTAATAAAACTCTGCAGGACCTTTACAAACTGAAACCCGGAGCCCAGGCGGCTATCCAAAAGTCGGCGGGATATGCCGTCTTCGACAACTTTGGGACGAACCTCTTCGTGTTGAGCACAGCGCGTGGCTCAGGCATCGCCGTCGACACCAGTAGCAAGCAGGAAACCTTCATGAAGATGGTTTCGGCCGGTGCCGGTCTGGGTATGGGAGTGAAGGACTATAGCGTGATCTTCGTGTTTGAAAACGACAAAGCGTTTAACGATTTCCTGAACTCCGGCTGGTCGGGTTCTGGGCAGGCGGACGCGGCAGCCAAGGCAGGCGAATCGGGCGGAGCTTTCTCCGGAGCGACCGAGGTCTCCCCGGGCGTCTGGGTCTATCAAATTACCAAGAATGGTCTCGCGCTGCAGTTGACGCTGCAGGGTACGAAGTACTACAAGGACGACGACCTTAACAAGAAATCATAGCCCTGGTCGTTGCTGGATTCGATCAGGACTGTGGCGATGAGGGTTTAGCGGCTGGGAAGAGAGGGCAATGATTCAGTCGCTTCGTCCTTCGGACTTCACTCCAGCCTTCGGCAGAGTGGTAGACCGCTTCACGGCCTTTCATGTACGGCACGGCTGAAGCCGTGCCCTTAAGCGAAACGGATCGCGCTTCGCGCGATTGGCCCACTCATGCGCAAAAGGCGCGCGCATGAATGGGGTACCCGGCGCACTTGACAACGCCTTTTTCCTTATCGAGGGGCACCCGGCGCGAACAAAGCTTCAGTGTCACGGTTCACCATGACGCAGTGTCAACCAGACAAGTACAAAACCGGCCAGGAAGATTGTCAACTCAAGGATAAGCATTTTGTGTAGGAGAAGGTCCGCTGGATTGAATCCAAAGCTCGCACCCTTAGGAATCAAATTATGCTTGATCCAAACGATAAAGAGAACAAAAGCCAACACCAGTGCTGCGAACCCTCCTATGACTGACTTCACATAGATCATTGGAAACTCCTCCTAATCACAATCGCCCCCGTTGACCGCCACTGGTGAGGCCAGCGCGCCTTCTTCACACTGTCCGACCCCGTTTTTCGTGACGTATAACGACCAGACCCGCATGTTATTGGGACAAGCATCGCTATTGGACTGGACGTTATAGTAGGTAGCCGCACAGGTTGTGCATGATTTGTACAGGAGTATGTGTAGTAACACGCTTGCAAACTGGGTCCCACTATTGAATCCCCGCTCTACTTTTAATCGCTACAGTTATTGTGGGGAACGAAACGACCATTAGTGGGCCGGTTGCGCTGCAATATCAGTACTTGGCAATAGTCGAGTTGGCAACTTGTGGCTCAGACCAGGGGCTAAACTCTCCCCTTCGCTCCGTTTCACGAAGACGTAAATGGTATGAACTGCAAGCGGCCGCAACTGTGGCAGAGTTCGGAATGTAAGTCAAGATGAAAGATATTGCGTATCTGCAACAGGGACTCATGTAGTCTCATCTAGTTAGCAGTGTCGGAACTTATCTACCGTAGCGGATTCGGCGCGTGTAATGCGAGTGTGATGCGGTATGCTTTTCGACCATGATGACAATTGAGTGGAATCGGCGGCGGTTTTTGCAGGGGGTTGGGTCGGCTTGGGCGGTTGGTGTGGGGCGGCCTTTGCGGGCTCTGGTGGGGCAGGGGGCTTCGCAGGAAAAAGTTGTTGCTTCGTGTGTGACGACTACGAAGGATGCGGCGTGGCAGGAGAGGCCGTTGGCCGGGCCGGGGTGGCGGTGGGATACGCTGAATTTGAATGCCGATGTTTCGGCTACGGCGCAGACGATGGAGGGGTTTGGAGGGTGCTTCAATGAGCTTGGGTGGACTTCGCTCCAGAAGTTGAGTGAGGGGGATCGTGAGAGCGTGATGCGGGAGCTGTTTGATCCGAGTGCGGGTGCTCGGTTTACGCTTTGCCGCATGCCGATTGGAGCGAATGATTTTGCGCTGGGACCTTACTCGTATGACGAGACGAAGGGTGATTTTGAGCTGAAGCACTTCAGCATTGAGAATGATCGCGCGACGCTGATTCCGTTTATTCATGCGGCGCAGCGGTATCAGCCGAAGCTGCGGCTGTGGGCTTCGCCTTGGTCGCCGCCTAGCTGGATGAAGAGGAATGGGTTCTATGCGGAGGCTCCGGGGCGCGCGGGGATGAAGGAGAATGGGATTCGTCCGGATCAGGTGGGGCATGAGGGCGAGGATATGTTCATCCTTGAGGAGCCGTATCTGCAGGCTTATGCGAAGTACTTTGGGCGGTTCATTGATGCGTACAGGGCGGAGGGGATTCGGGTGGGGATGGTGATGCCGCAGAATGAGTTCAACTCGGCGCAGAACTTTCCGAGCTGTACGTGGACTCCAGAGGGGCTGGCGAAGTTCATCAGGCATCTGGGGCCGGAGATGTCGGCGCGGGAGGTTGCGGTGTTCTTTGGGACGCTGGAGCGGGGCGATCCGAAGATGCTGCGGACGGTGATGGAGGATCCTGAGGCGGCGAAATATATCAGCGGGGTGGGGATGCAGTGGGCAGGGAAGAATGCGCTGCCAGCGGTGCATCGGGAGTTTCCGAAGTTGATGGTGTATCAGTCGGAGCAGGAGTGCGGGGATGGGTCGAATAGCTGGAGCTATACGGGGTATTGCTGGCAGCTGATGAAGCACTACATGCGCTCGGGGGCGAGTGCTTATATGTACTGGAACATTTCGGTGGACCAGGGAGGGAAGAGCACGTGGGGATGGGCTCAGAATGCACTGGTGGGCGTGGATGATGCGGCGAAGAGTTTTCACTACAACTCGGACTACTACCTGATGAAGCATCTAAGCCACTTTGTGGATGTGGGTGCGAAGAGGCTGGAGACCACGGGGACGTGTGACGACGCGATTGGGTTTGTGAATCCGGATGGCACGCTGGTGTTTCTGATGCGTAATGAGACTCCACGTGCGCAGACGGTGGAGATTCGCGCTGGTGGGGATGCGGTGACGGCACAGCTTCTGGCGGATTCTATTAGTACGGTGACTGTGAGACGCGCCTGAAAAGAGAAGGGCCGGGATTGCTCCCGGCCTCTTATTTGATGATGGGTTGAGATTATGCGTTGACGGAGGTTTCGGAGGCTTCCTTTTCGCGGGCAGCTTTTTCGGCCTTGCGGGCGGCGGCCGAGTTCTGGCCTAGCTCTGCGGCCAGCTTTTCGGTGGTGAAGGCTTCGATGAGGTCGCCTACCTGGATGTCCTTGAAGCCTGCCAGGTCGATACCGCATTCGACGCCCTGCCGGACTTCGGCGACGTCGTCCTTGAAGCGCTTGAGCGAGGAGATCTTGCCCTTCCAGACCTCGTTGCCTCCGCGGAGGACGCGCACCTGGTACTCGCGCTTGATGAGGCCGTCGGTGACGCACGCAGCCGGCGATCTGGCCGACCTTGGTGATCTTGAAGACGTTGCGGACTTCGGCGCGGCCGGCGTAGTTCTCCTTGAAGACTGGTTCGAGGAGACCGTACATGGCCTTGGTGATCTCGTCCTGCAGCTCGTAGATGATGGAGTGGAGGCGGATCTCGACGTTTTCGCGCTCGGCGATCTCGGTGGCCTTGCGGTCGGGCCGGACGTTGAAGCCGATGACGACTGCGTTCGAGGCCGAGGCCAGAAGGACGTCCGATTCCGTGATGGCGCCGACACCTGCACGCAGGACGCGAACGCGAACCTTTTCGGTCGACATCTTCTCGAGGGAGTCGGCGAGGACTTCGACTGAGCCCTGCACGTCGCCCTTGAGGATGAGGTTGAGGTCCTTCATGCCGGCCTGCTTGATCTGTTCGGCGAGGCCTTCGAGCGAGACGCGGGAGCTCTTAGCGAGCTGAGCTTCGCGCTCCTTCATCTTGCGGTATTGAGCGATGCCCTTGGCCTTGTCGCGGTCTGCCATGACGAGGAAGGTATCGCCTGCGTCGGGCATGCCCTCGAGACCGAGGATCTCGACTGGAGTGGAGGGGCCGGCTTCGGTGATGGCGCGGCCACGGTCGTCGAACATGGCGCGGATCTTGCCGTAGGTGTTGCCGACGATGTAGCTGTCGCCGGTGCGCAGGGTGCCGTTCTGTACGAGAACGCTGGCGACGGCGCCGCGGCCGCGATCGAGCTTGGCTTCGATGACGGTGCCGACGGCAGGGCGATCGGGCTGGGCCTTGGGTGCGTTGACGTCGGCGACGAGGCAGATCATCTCTTCGAGAAGGTCGAGACCGATGCGCTTCTTCGCGGAGACCTCGACGAACTCGGTGTCGCCACCCTGGTTGGAGGGCTGGAGGCCACGCACGGCAAGCTGCTGGATGACCTTTGAGGGGTTTGCCTCGGGCTTGTCGATCTTGTTGACGGCGACGATGATTGGTACTTTGGCGGCGCGGGCGTGATCGATAGCTTCGAGGGTTTGGGGCATAACGCCGTCATCGGCTGCAACGACAACGACGACGATGTCGGTGACCTTGGCTCCACGGGCACGCATGCGTGTGAAGGCCTCGTGACCGGGGGTATCGAGGAATACGATTTCGCGGCCGAAGGCGGGAGAATCGGGCTTGGTGATGCGGACCTTGTAGGCGCCGATGTGCTGGGTGATGCCGCCGGCCTCGCCCGAAGCTACGTCGGTGGAGCGGATGGCGTCGAGCAGTGAGGTTTTGCCGTGATCGACGTGACCCATGACAGTGACCACGGGAGAGCGGTCGATCTCGACCATGCCTGTGGTGTCTTCGAGGAAGCCTTCGATGGCTTCGTTCTCGAGCTGCTCTTCGACGGAGATGATGGTGGCGTCGGCACCGAACTGACGGGCTACGTCCTTCACCAGTTCACCTTCGAGCGACTGGTTGACGGTTACGAAGACGCCGCGCATCAGCAGGGTGGCGATGAGGTCTTTGCCGCGGACGTCGAGCTTCTCGGCAAGGTCCTTGACGCTGATGCCCTCGGTGACCGTGATGGTACGGGTAATGGGCAGGGGCTCGCGCGAGATGGGCGCACCGCCAAAACGCGGCGGCGGCTGGAAGCCCTTCATGGGGCCTTCTTTGGTCTTCTCGTAGCGCTGGCCACCGCGGCGTTGGCCCGGACGGGCCGCTGGACGCGTGCCGCCTGGGGCCTCGCCGGGTCCCGGCAACATGCCTGGGGCGCCTGGTGCGCCGCCTGGACGTGCACCGAAGCCTGGGCGCGCGCCGAAGCCGGGACGTGCTCCGCCTGGAGCGAAGCCGGGACGGCCTGGTGCTCCGCCGGGGCCGCCTGGAAAGGTGCGAGTGGGGTGCATCGGACGGCGAGCGCCCGGAGCGAGTGAAGGCGGACGCGAGCCGGGTGCGCCGGGGCTCTGCGGCCGAGGCCGTTCAAAGATGGGGCGGCCGCGCTGCGGTGTGGGCGGGGCGCCGACGGGCGCGGTGTAGATGGGACGCGGGCCAGTCTGCGGCATGATCACCCGGCGTGCCGGAACTGCGGGCGCGGCGGGTGGAGCTTCGACGGCGGGTGCTGACGGAGCTTCCGGCGCTGCTGCTGCAACCGGAGCCGGTGATTCAGCGGCGGTCACAGTGGGAGTAATTGCTGGAGCGGAGACGGCTGGTGTCGCCGGCGCTTCGGCGGGAGGCGCAGCGGTCACGGCAGGCTTCGTCGGAGCGCTTGGCACAGCGGCGGCAGGAGCAGCCACGACTGCAGGACGCTCATGAACAGGCGGGTGTGCCGAGGCTGGAGCACCTGCAGGAGGCCGCGCGATGACCGGGCCGACGGGGGGCCTGCTGGCAATTGCCGGAGCCTGAGGTGGAGCGACGATATTTGCGCCCTGACGAGGCAAAGGAACGATGCGGCGCGGTGCTGGAGCGCTCGGCGCTGCTGCGGCAATCGACGAAGCGGGTGGGGCAGCTACGGCTGCGACAGGGCGGGCCGGTACTGCGGCGACGTGTCCTGGGGTCGGAGGTGCGACGACCGCAGCCGGACGAGGCGGTGGAGCGGCTTTGGCGGCTGCTTCGGCCTGTTTGCGCTCGAGAATCGCCTTCAGCGCGTCGCCGGGCTTGGACACCTTGGAGAGGTCGAACTTCGGCTTCGTCTCGGCAGCGGGCTTGCTCGCAGTTGCGCCGCGGTTTCCGCTGAAGTACTCGCGTACCTTCTCTGCCTGGTCGGCCTCGATGGAGCTGGAGTGGGTCTTTCCGGTCACGCCAATTGCTTCGAGTGCGTCCAGAATGGGCCTGCTCTTTACTTCCAGTTCTCGTGCCAGATCGTTGATTCGAACTTTGCTCATCCGTCCCTTTTCGCTTCCCTGCGCCCTTAGCTGTTCATATCAGCCTCATCGAGGTAGGAATCGTTGTTATATGTATTATCCCTGAAATTGCGGTCTTCGCGGCTTCGGGATTGCTGTCCTGCGTGGCATTTGCTAGCCACGATCGTGTCCGTCCGTGTCGATGCCCTCGTCGGAGACTTCCTGGGCTTCATCGACCAGGGTGTCTACGGCGTCGTTGTCTAACTCAATTTGTTCTTCCCGCGCATCGGCTTCGCTGAAGGCATCGCTGGCCGAGGTTGCATCTTCGGCGTCCGCGATATCTTCTGTCGAAATGTCGTGAACTTCTTCGACGCGGCCGTTGCCTGCTTCTATTCCAATCTCTTCAAGAATCTGCTTCCGGAGTCTTTCCCATGGCGATCTCTCCTGATTCCTCAGATGCCGGTTCAACCGCTGCGACGACCGGACGCTCTTCGCCCTCTTCGTACTGGCCGAAGTAGTGGCGAACGGCAACGGAAATCTTCTCGACGGTCTTCTCGCCGATGCCGGGAACTTCTTCGAGCTGCTCCGGAGTCATGTCGGCAAGCGCTTCGACGGTTGTGATGCCTGCAGCGATGAGCTTTTCGAGAACGCTTTCGCCGAGCTCGGTGACCTGCTCGATTGGCGTAGACGGGCCGCCGCACATGGCCTGCATCTGCTGCTCGACCTCCTGGCGCTTCTCCTCTTCGCTCTTGATGTCAATCTTCCATTGGAGGAGCTTGGCGGCGAGGCGGACGTTCTGGCCCTTCTTGCCGATGGCGAGCGAGAGCTGCGTGTCATCGACGATGACTTCGATCTGTTTTTCGCCGAGGTCGGTGATGGAGACGCGGCTGACCTTCGCGGGCTGAAGCGCCTTTTCGGCAAAGGTGGTGATCTCTTCCGAGAACTCGATGATGTCGATCTTTTCGCCGCGCAACTCGCGGATGATGGACTGCACACGCATGCCCTTCATGCCGACGCAGGCGCCGACTGGATCGACGTCCTTGTCGCGGCTCATGACGGCGATCTTGGTGCGTTCACCGGCCTCGCGGGCGATGGCTCTGATGCTGACGGTGCCGTCGTAGATCTCAGGAACTTCGCTCTGGAAGAGGTTCTGGACGAGTGCCGGGGCGGCGCGGGAGACGATCACCTGCGGGCCCTTGGCAGCGCGGTCGACACGGAGGAGCACGACGCGGACGCGCTCGCCGACGGCAAACTGTTCGAGGCGGCTCTGTTCGCGCTTGGGCATGCGGGCTTCGGCCTTGCCGAGGTCGAAGATGACGTCCATGGGCTCGAGGCGCTTGACGGTGGCGGTGAGGACCTCGCCGGCGCGGTGGTTGTACTCATTGAAGACGGTATCGCGCTCGGCCTCGCGGACCTTCTGGAAGATGACCTGCTTGGCCATCTGGGCGGCGATGCGTCCGAGAGGAGTGGTGTCTTTGTAGAAGCGGAGTTCACCGCCGACCTCAACCTCAGGGGCGAGTTCGCGCGCCTGATCGAGGGTCATCTGGTTGATCTCGTCTTCCAGCTGATCGGGGGTCTCGACGACGGTCTTGAAGACGTAGGCGCGAATCTCGCCGGTCTCGCGATCCATCTCGGCGCGCATGTTCTCCTGCGTCTTGTAGTACTTGCGGGTCGCGAGGGCGATTGCGTCCTCAACGGCGCCAACCACTACTTCCGGTTCGATGCCCTTGTCCCGGCTCAACATCTCGATCGATTGATACAAAACACTTGCCATCGCTTATTCCTTCATTGTCGGTTCGAAAATATTCTCGATCCGGTCTGTTACACGCGTCGCGTGTCGAAGCTGTTAAATCTCCGCCACCAGGTTTGCCTTCTCGACGTTTGCCAGAGCAATCTCGACGATCTGCTCTGTCGCCGCCTTCTTTGCCTTACCCTTCTGCTTTACCGCGGAGAGGTCGATCGTGAGAACCCCGTCCGCGAACTTCGTCAAACGACCTTGCCACTGCCGGTTTTTGTTGACCGGCGAAAACGTCTGCAGCTTGACCAGGCTGCCCTGGAACCTCGTGTAGTCCTCTGGCCGGAGCAGCTTGCGTTCGAGCCCGGGGGAGGAGACCTCGAGGGTGTACTCGGCGCCCGGGATCAGGTCTTCGACGTCCAGGACGGTGCCGAAGTCCTGCGCAAAGGTCGTGCAATCCTCGTGGGTTACGCCGGAGAGCATCTCGACCGGAACACCCTTGGGCAGGTCTTCCGCCTCGCCTGATTCGGCGTGGCGAAGCCAGCTTTGCCCGCTCGGCTGCATTCTTTTCGACGAAGATCCGCAGGGTGCGAAACTTCGCGCCGCCCTGAAACTCGATGTCGACGAGGTCCAGGTTGTGCGATGCGGCGATGCGCTCTGCCGTGGCCCGAATTGAGTCTAACTGCACTGCCATAACGGTAAATTCACTCGTTTTGCTGCTTGCGCAGAACGTTTTTTGGAGCAAATAAAAAGTGGGCGCTGGCCCACTCATCTCCTCCGCCAAATCTGCCGGTACGTTCACGGCCACTCGTACGACGGAACAAAATCGTCTGCAATGTTGATGCTACACCGATTTTCGCCCGAATTCAATGGGCCATTGAGACTGAGGAGTAAGGCGTTAGGCGTTCCATAGGGCTCTCATTTGCCGTGTTCCCCGCTCAACTCTACAATCAATCAAACCCGTGGCAACCGCCCGACCCATAAAAATATGATTGAAATTCCCGTTCCCGAAGCCCTTACATTCGATGATGTCCTTCTCGTACCTGCCTACAGCGATGTGGTGCCAACCCAGGTAAGTACCCAGACCCAGCTGACCCGAGATATCACCCTTAATACGCCGCTGATGTCGGCCGCCATGGACACGGTGACTGAGTCGCGCCTGGCAATTGCCATGGCACAGCAGGGCGGCATGGGCGTGGTGCACCGCAATCTCTCGATTGAGCAGCAGGCGGGAGAGATCGACAAGGTCAAGCGGTCTGAGAGCGGCATGATCGTCGACCCGGTGACGATTGCGCCGGAGCAGACGATTGCGGCCGCGCTGGATGTGATGCGGCGGTACAAGATCTCGGGCGTGCCGGTGACGAAGAACAAGAAGCTGGTGGGGATTCTTACGAATCGCGACCTGCGGTTTGTCTCGCGAACGGACCTTTCGATCGATTCGGTGATGACCAAGACGAACCTGATTACGGTTCCGGTGGGAACGACGCTTGAACAGGCAGAGCAGATTCTGCATCAGCATCGGGTGGAGAAGCTGCTGGTGGTCAATGACGACTATGAGCTGAAGGGTTTGATTACGGTCAAGGATATTCAGAAAAAGCTGAAGTATCCGAACGCCTCGAAGGACTCGCAGGGACGGCTTCGTGTGGCTGGTGCGATTGGGGCAACGGGAGACTTTCTGGAGCGCGCGGCGGAGCTGATTGCGAACCGGGTGGATGCGCTGGCGATCGATTCGGCGCACGGGCACTCTTCACGGGTGCTCGAGGCTGTCGCTGAGGTCAAGAGGAAGTTTCCTGAGATTGCCGTTCTGGCGGGCAACATTGCGACTTATGAAGGTGCGCTTGCACTGATCAAAGCCGGTGCAGACGCTATCAAGGTCGGCATCGGCCCGGGGTCGATCTGCACGACGCGTATGGTAACTGGAGCCGGAATGCCGCAGATTACGGCGATCTCAGAGGCGTATCGCGCGGCGAGCCAGCATGGCGTTCCGGTGATTGCGGACGGCGGCATCAAGTACTCGGGCGATGTGACGAAGGCGATTGCAGCGGGCGCGAGTGTGGTGATGATGGGGTCGCTGTTTGCCGGGGTGGATGAGAGCCCGGGCGAGACGATTCTGTATCAGGGCCGGTCGTTCAAGGCGTATCGCGGAATGGGGTCGCTTTCGGCGATGGCGCAGGGTTCGGGCGAGCGGTACTTCCAGGGCAAGGACGATATGGAGGACGCGGCCAGCACGGAGCGACCGTCGTTGACCGCCCGTGAGGGCACTGGGCAGAACCGGCTTGCCAAGTTTGTCCCTGAAGGGATCGAAGGCCGCGTTCCGCACCGTGGGCCGCTGGAAGGCATGGTCTATCAGTTGGTTGGCGGGTTGCGCTCGGGCATGGGTTATCTCGGCTGCGCGACGATCGCTGATCTGCAGACGAAGGCGCGGTTTATCCGGATATCCAATGCTGGATTGCGTGAGAGCCATGTCCACGATGTCATCATCACGCGTGAGGCTCCGAACTATCACGTCGAATAGGGACAGCGGAATGCGCGGGTAAGGACGATGGCATCGAAGCGGGAGTTATTTATTGTGCAACTCTCGCCCTAGTGGTTTAATAGTCGCGGGAAAATCGGCCCTTCATCTTTTCGGTCACTCAAGACACAATCCAAACAGAATCTGCAACTCTCTGAAACGCTTCGCTGCGTATGATCACGATCTCGCTGATCCACGCTTTTACGAGCGATCCGACAGAGTATGGGCCAACTCCTTCTTTGTAAGCGTTACGGATCTTAAGCGTCACGACTACCGGTGCCTGATAGCGAAGACTCTGCATCACGAGGAGGCTGTTATGCCGTCCATCAACTGGCCCTGGGCGATTGTTCTCTGCAAGTACAACGACATGCCCGCCGAAACGCGGCCCGCTAACTTCTACTGGGATATGTTCGCGCGGAACGGAACCGGTGGCTTGTGCGATTTCTGGCGAGTTATCACAAGTGGCGCGATCGACATATCGAGTTCGGCGGTCTTCGGATGGTTCACCATGACGCACGCGTCTGCTGAAGCGAAAGCCCTGCAATATCCTGCTGGTCGCGCAACGCTCTTTCAGTGGGGTCTCGACGCGGCCCATGCGGCGGGTATCAACCTCGCGCCCTTCAGAGCTATACTCGTCCTCCAGAACTTCGGCGTCGACCACGGTGCCGTTACGATCGGCGGCAACCCTGGCGAGGTCGTCATTGTTCACGCCGATCCGAACGCATTTGAATGTGGCTTTGTCGGCCACGAGATGGGCCACGGGTTTGGACTTCCCCATTCATGGTCTGCAAACCCGGACTTTCAGTACGGCGACGGTTGGGATCTCATGAGTTGGCAGACCTCGACGTTCAACTTCAACATCACATTCCAGGGAGCGTCCGGCCTTGCAACGGTAGGGCTTAACGCACGCAATCTCGAGGTTCTGGGAGCCGTACCGCCGGGACGAGTGTGGCAGCCGACCCCGGACTTCAGTGGAACCGTCACGCTGGACCCGATGAGTCAACTTCCCATCGGAAATCACGGGTCTCTGTTCGCGAAGATTCTGTCCACCTCAACGCGTCCCGTTCGTGCGAACGGCAGCTCATACACGGTCGAATTTCACCACAAAGCGGGATGGGATCAGGCTATTCCGGCAGACGTGGTCACTATTCACGAGATCCGGACAGACACGCTATCGTACCTGCAACCAACCAGAGGAAGCAGCTTTATCCAGGGCCAGACCTTCACCACGCCTGCCCCCGCCGTTTCGGTCCTCGTCACGGCGATCGACTCGACGATTGGTACGGCGACGGTTCGAATCTGGGATCTGCCCGACGGGTCACTTCGCAAGGAAGACTCAACACCGAACGTATATTTGATTCAGAATGGCACCAAGCGCTGGATTACGACGCCTGCCGCTTTATTTTCACTTGGAAAGACATGGGCAGATGTTCGTGTTGTTCCTGACGGAGCTCTCGCGGGCCTGCCGGCAGGGGCGAATATATCTGTTCTTAATGTCTCTGTGACTCCGTTCCCAGTCCCCGTCGGTCACGCGGTCTCGGTGACAGTTCATGTCACGGTGGACAACAACCCGGTTGCCGGCGTGGTGAAAGTCGACGGGCTACAGGTGGGCACGACAAACACTCCGTTCACCCACACGTTCAATAGGATCCGCAAAGTCGGGCCGCCACCTGACCGCGAACCCTACTTTGTCTACCCGTCCGGCGACGTCGAAGTTCCTGGATTTCCCGCGACGTCAATCGATTTCGGCTTCCCGGATATCTGATCACTGGAGGAGAACAATGGAACAGCATCATCGGCGGCGGCGAGGACTTTGCTTGAGGTTAGGGTTGAGCTTTGTCGAGTACCATAGCGTCGAAACGGTGCCGGGTGAAGAAGCCCAGGTTCTCGTAGAGCTGAACTGCCTGACGGTTGGCTTCGGTTACGGTCAGCGTAATGGCGGCGAATCCTGAGGTTGCGAGACGGCTCATGCAGTGCCTCAGCAGGGAGCTTCCGAATCGGTTGCCGCGATAAGCTGTCGCGATGCAGAGCTGCGTGATGTGAGCGACGTTGTCGGCCACGCGGGAGCAGAGGACCATCCCGGCCAGCGAGCCATTGCGCTTGTCTTGTAGAACCCATGACTGGTCCGCGTCGAATACGCCGCAGCCGGGGAAGCGGACGATGTTGTGGAGAAAGCGCAGGGAGCCGTGCAGGGAGCAGTATTGATCGTTGATGTCAGCGTCGATGTGTCCGACGTAGGACTCGTGGATCAGCTCTGCGGCTGGCTGGTAGTGCGCTGGACACCATCGGCAGAGCTCGAGGTGCGAGGGCAGCGTGGAAGCAAAGCCGGGCTCGTTTGAGGGCATCGAAGGCTTCGCGAGCGGGAAGTCGTACTCCATGTAGAGACGCGGATGCATCACGAAGCCGGCTCGGACGAAGGGCTCTTCAATGGAGCCGGCGGTGTAGAGGAGAAGCTGCGATTCGATCCGGTTGATGTTGGGCGAGTGCAGCAGCAGATCGAGCAGAGGATGCAGCAGGGTGTGGGTGATGTTCAGGGCTACGGACGGATCGTCGGCTATCGCGAAGGCATCTCCGACGACGGCCTTGTGTCCCTCGTAGACGCAGAAGGTAAAGCCACAAACGCGTCCTCGGTCGAGCGCGACGAAGCCGGGCAGGATGCGGGAGTCGAGGTACTGCAGCAGCAGTTCGGTCGAGCCCTGGTAGTTCCAGCGTAGCCGCTGCTCCCAGATGCGTGCTTCGGTCTCGAGCAGGGGGCGTAACTGGCGCGCGGAAAAATGCCTGAGGTCGAGAATCTCGAGTTGGGTATCGACTGCCATGGCTTCGCTGAAAGTCTTCGTCGAGGTTATAGCAATCGAAGCGGCGCGGGCAGGGGATTGGAGTGTGAGTGTCTTACTACTTACGAGCTACTTACGGACGGGCGGAGACCCGGTAGACTTCGAGTCCCTGCGAGTCATAGAGGAATAAGGGCTTATAAACGCGGCCTGCGAGCCAATGATCGAGGGCTCCGGCATCGCTGGAACGGATGACGAGCAGATGCTCTTCGGCTGGAACGCCGTCTTTGGTGTAGTGGATTAGAGGCTCGTTGCGGTAGAAGGCCAGACCGTAGTCCATATCGCGCTTGACGCCTTCGATGGCGAGAGGCTTAACGCCGGGCGCCTGCCGCTGGATCTCCTGCGCAAGAGGACGTGCCGAGTAGTTCAGGTCCAGATCCCTGCCATGGAAGCCGAGCAGGAAGACGAGCATCGCGATTACGGGAAGCAGAGTCGCAGTGCATATCTGAGCGATCCCCCACCTACGGACGATCAGGAAGACCGCGACTCCGAATGCGATTGCTGTGACACCGGCAATAGTCAGCCACTGTGCGGAGGGCACAAGGGTCTCGTACTTCATGTGTTGCGGAGCCAGCGTGAGAACGAAGACAAGGATGGCGCAGATGGCGGCGTGGGACCAGAGCAGCCACTTCGGCAGACCGGGACGGCGAATGCGGTTCAGATAGTCAGCTGTAAGGATGGTGAGCGGCGGAATGGAGGGAAGAATGTAGCCGGGGAGTTTGGAGCCCGAGAAAGAGAAGAAGAGGATGGGGAAGAGCGCCCAGAGGACGAGGAACTCAGGGAAGGCGTCGCCCGCGCGGGAGTGGCCAAGATAGCGCTGAGGATTGTGGCGTACCTTCCACTCGGCGATAGAGACGGCGATGGAGTCGACGAGCGCGCGGATGGCAATGACCGTCCAGGGCATCAGGCCGATGAAGAGAATCGCCAGGTAATACCAGAAGGGCTGATGGTGCTGGTAGCGGTTGGTAGCGAAGCGCTCGAGATTGTGTTCGAGGAAGAAGGACCGGTAGAAGGTGGGATTTCGCCTCTGAACCGCGATGTACCAGGGAAGTACCATCGCCAGGTAAAGAAGCACGCCGGGAAGCCAGATGGTACGGCGCAGGAGCGACCACTCGCGACGCAGGCCGGCAAATAACAGAATGATGGCGAGAGCGAGGAAGGGAGCTACGGGGCCTTTGGCGAGGGTGGCTGCGGCTCCGAAGAAGTAGAGGTCGAAGAGCCAGAACTTTTTGCCGGTCTCATACCACGCGTACCAGCCCAACATGCCGATGCAGAATGGGGCGGCGAGCTGCATGTCGGTGGAGGCTCCGCGCGAGAAGCTGACGATTGCGACGCAGGAGACGGTGATGAGTGCGGCGTCGAGGTGGCCTCCGGGGCGGAATCGCCGCATGTGGAGGAAGATCAGGATGATGAGGACGAAGGCTCCGGAGGTGGATGGGAGGCGGGCTGACCAGTCGGAGACGCCGAACTCCTTGAAGAACCCCATAGCGCGCCAGTAGTAAAGGGCGGGCTTCTCGAGCCAGGGTTGGCCGTAGAGGATTGGGGTGATCGATCCTCCAACCAGGCAGTGGTAGGAGTTGCGCAGGTCGGCAAGGCGGAGGCTGCGCGGGATGACCTTGGCGTTGACCTCGTGGCAGGCGTCGGAGTGGGCGGCGAGCATCTCGCGGGAGATCTGTGCGTAGCGAGGCTCGTCGGCGCCGACGAGGCCTAGCTGGTCACCGCCGAAGACGGGAACAAGACCATAAAGCAGAAAGAAGCCGCTGACGAGGATCAGGATCACCATCTCGCGGGACGCGGTTGCTTCGGGGTGTTCCCAGAAGCGTTGCAGCCAGGCAAAGCGTGCAGGCTGTGGCAGCGCGCCGGTAGCGGCGGATTGTTGAAGATCGTTCATTGATTCGTGGAGCGTGACAAGGCTAACAGAGTCCTGTCCGAAGCTGGGCCAAGATTCTGTCGGTGGCTTCGGTGAGGGGCCCATCCAGGGTGCAACCGCTGGCGCTACGGTGGCCGCCGCCGCCGAAGCCTTCGGCGATCTGGGCTACGTCAACCTTGCCCTTGCTGCGGATGCTGAGGCGGAACTGGTCGGCGGAGGGAAGCTCGCGGAGGAAGACCGCGGACTCGATTCCGTCGATGCTGATGAGGTAGTTGACGACGCCTTCGCAGTCCTCGGCTTCGGCGCCGACTTGATCCATTTCGTCATTGGTGACCCAGCTCCAGGCGAGGGGGCCATCGCACTGCAGGTTAGAAAGAGCCGTGCCTAGAAGGCGAATCTTGCTGGCCGGGTTAGAGAAGTAGATGTCACGGGCGATCTGGCTGGGGTTGGCGCCACGGGCCGCGAGATCGTGTGCGAGCGCGAAGGTTTCGGCGTTGGTGCTGGAGTAGGTGAAGGAGCCGGTGTCGGAGAGGATGGCGGTATAGAGACAGGTGGCCATCGCAGGCGTGATCTCGACCTTGGCTGCGACTGCGATGCGGTAAACCATGGCGGCGACGGCGCAGGCGTGTTCGTCAATCCAGTTGAGGGCGGCGAAGGGGCGGCCGCTGGCGTGGTGGTCGATGTTGACGAGGGTTCGATTTTCGAGGCCGAGCAGGCCGGTGCGCGCGATGCCGTCACACTCGAGGAGGATCGCGGGGGTGGTGCCGGTGGGGTCGACGTCGTTGGCGGAGGGTGTGTGGTGGATGCGGTGGATGTTGGGAAGGGTGCGGTAGGTGAAGGGGATGGGGTCGGCGAAGACGATGTCGGCTTCGCAACCTAGTTGATCCAGGACCTCGGCGAGGGCGAGGGCGGAGCCGATGGCGTCGCCGTCGGGACGGGCGTGGGAGGTGAGGATAAAGCGGCGGTTGGAGCGGAAGAACTCCAGTAGAGCTTCGATGTGGGCTTCTGGAGTCATGATTTGGGGGCTGGGGCCGATTCTGGAGTGGATTCTGTTGCGGTGCGTTTCTTCTCGCGTTTGCGCATGCGGCCGAGGAGTTCGTCCATGCGTCCGGTCATCTTTTCGGAGCGGTCGATGGCGAAGGTCAGTTCGGGGACGTGGCGTACGCCCATACGGTCGCGAAGCTGGGAGCGGATGTAGGCGCGTGCGGCAATAAGCCCCTCGAGCGTGGAGGTTTCCTCCTCCTCGGTGCCGTGGACGGCGACGAAGATACGGGCGGATTTGCCGCCGGGTGCAAGGACGACATCGGTCACATAGCTGGGTGCGATACGTGGGTCGGAGAGTTCGCCTTCGAGCATTGCGCCAATCTCTTCAGAGAAGGTATTCGCGACTCGGTTGCGGTGGTACGTTCTGGCTCTTTGCTCGGGCATAGTGCTTTCTACAGGGGTGAACGGTTGAGGATATCAAAGTCTGGGAATTCACTCTAGTGTAATGTGCGCGTGCTGCATTCGCAGGGGTTACGGTCTCTACTCAGAGACGATATCGGCGTAGGAGTCGGTGATCTCGGCTCCCAGGGTGGCTGCGAGGCGGTGAACAGCGTTGTCGATCTGCTGGATCTGGCCCGTCAGGTAGCTGGTAGAGGAGGAGATAGCGGCAATCCCAAGGGTGGCGCGGTTCCAGACGATTCCGTCGTCGAGTTCGGCGATGGAGAGGTTGAAGCTATGGCGGAGCTTGTCCTTGAGGGAGCGGACGACCTGTCTGCGGTCCTTGAGGGATTGCGCGTGGGGGATCTCGATCTCGATTGTTAGTTTGGCTAGGGGCATCTTCGAGGGGTATCCCCCCTGGTATACTTTGGTCCT
The DNA here is from genome assembly GCA_963738855.1 of uncultured Acidobacteriaceae bacterium. Taxonomy (GTDB): domain Bacteria; phylum Acidobacteriota; class Terriglobia; order Terriglobales; family Acidobacteriaceae; genus Edaphobacter. The sequence goes on from CAVTYC010000003.1 coordinate 366,265, forward strand.
AAAGTCTTGATTCTTTGCCTGTTAGGTCTGGACTTCGGTCTGGACCCCAGTCTGACCTGCTCTGAACCAGTGTGGCCTTCCCTCCACTCCTTCTATTGTAAGGAATCGAATGGGGTAATCCTGCCAATTTGCGCCATCTATATTTCATTTTTTTTCAGTACGATACGCAATAATTTCGATTTTTAGGGCTTGACAGCATTTTAGGGGGTGACGATCAGGGTGTAGGGTACGGTTTTGGTTACGCCGGTGTTCTGGGCCGTGGCTGTGATCTGGAAAGTATAGCTGCCGGGGGCGGTGGAGGCTGGAAGTTTGCCGCTGCAACCGGTGAGAGTGGTCGCGGTGAGGGCTGCGAGCAGGGCGAGACCGAGCAAGGAGCGGGTTAGGCCGAGCGTGCGGCGGCGGAGGGTCAGACAGCCGAGGATTGTGGCGAGAGTCAGGGTCGGCTGGGTGGGGAAAGATCGGAAGGGCCGTGTGGGAGCGGCGGGTTGGTGGAGACGGGCATAACCGATGACATCAGAGGTGTCGATGTAGAGGTTCAGCGTGAGGCTGGAGCCGCCGTTCAGGGTTCCGTTGATGGGCAGGCAAGTGGCGTGGGCTGGAAGGTTGGAGCAGGTCAGGGCAATCTGGTCAGTGAAGCCTCCGAGAGAGGTGGCGACGACCGGGAAGGTTCCGTGGTGCTGGGTCACGAGGGTGATGCTGGGATTGGGCGTCGAGAGCGTGTAGTCGGAGACGTTAACGACGACGGAGATGGGCACGGACATAGAGGGGCTGTAGTTGATGTCGCCGGAGTAGGAGGCGGAGATGAGATGGGTTCCGGGGACGAGGTTGGAGATGGGGATTGTGGCGGAGCCGTTGGTGAAGACGATGGCTGAGGTGATGGGTGCGCCGCTTTCAAAGAGCGTGACGGAGCCGGTGGCGGGCGGCAGGGTCGAGCTTCCCGTGGGGAGAGTGGCTCCGGGAGCGCTGATGGTTGCGACGAACTGGATGGCCGCGCGCTGGGCGGCGGGGTTGGGACCGGCGGTGAGGCTGGTGGCCGATGGGGCGGGATTGACGGCGATGGTCAGCGGGCTGGAGGTATCGAAACCGTAGTGAGCGATGAAGGTGGCGGGGCCTCCGACGAGCACGACCGGGGCGGAGCACGTGGCGGTGGCGTCAAGGATGCAGCTGACGGTGACTGGGCCGGTGAAGCTGATCTGGCCGGTCGGCGTGGTTGTGCCGGTGGTGGTGACGTGAGCTGTGAGGGTGATTGGGTGGAAGGCCTGGCCGGGGTTGGGAGTGGCCTTTATGGTGACGGAGTATGGGCTGGTCGGCGTCGGGGGAGTGACGACCTGAATCACGGTATTCGAGGTGGCGGAGGCGTGGTTGTTGTCGCCCGCGAAGATGGCCTGAATGGGGTGGGAGCCTACCGTGAGCGAAGTGGTGCTGAAGGTGTAGGCTCCGGCTGCGTTGGGGGTGGCGATGGTGGCAAGCGGACTGCCGTTGTCGGTGAGTTGGATGGGGCCGGGGTTGGTGCCGTCGGTCGAGGTGCTGGTGACGGTGAAGGTGACGGATCCGCCGACCTCAGAGGGGTTCGGAGTGGAGATAAGGGTGAGGGTGGTGGGGTAGGGGTCGACGAGGACGTAAACCTTAACCGAGAAGGCGGGGTCGACTGCTCCGGTGCCGGGGTATTGGGCCACGTAGGTGTGGAGACCTGGTTTTACGTTATGGAGCGTGTAGACGGCGGCGGCGTTGGAGTCGAGAGCGACGGTAGGGGTGAGGGGCTGGAGATCCTGAAGGAAGGTAATTGGTGTGCCGGAGGGAACGCCGCGGGCTGTGTAGCTGACGGTGGCGGTGAGGGTAAGGTCGGCTCCGGCGGCGAGGTGGGGTGAGGAGACGGTAAGGAGAACGCTGGTTGGCGCGGAGAGGGTGCCGGGAAGCTCGTAGACTCCGAGGTCGGTGATGGCTGTGGGTTTGCCAGAGAAGTTTTGTGGTCGGGTGACGCCATCGAGATCGGTGGGAGAGATGGCGCTGTTGTTGCCCACGTCGATGGCGGGTGAGGCGGGTTGGAGATGGAAGTCAGAGGTCGAGACGAACAGGGGGTCGGCTGCGATGTTGCCGTAGGTGCCGGAAGTAAAGTCGCAGTAAGGCGATGGCGTGGGGGCAAGAGTGGCATTGAAGACATCGTTGTGGTCCCAGACCGAGGGATCCGTGGCGGGGGTAGGAGCCTGACAGTAGACTGTGGGATTTGCCGTTGTGCCAACGACGATGTTGTTGGCCAGGATGGGCGGTACGCCAGGCGCGAAGATGGAGACCTGCGCGCCGAGGTCGGTGAAGGGAATGGACAGGAAGGTGGCGTTGCCGTAAACGGTGTTGCTGGTGATGGTGGTGGCAGCGCTGGGGGAGTAGAAGGTGATACCGGGACCGGCATTGTTGTAGATAAGGTTGTCGTCGATGTTGAGCTGGCCTGAGCTGGAGCTGACGATGCCATAACCATTGGCATAGGCACCGAAGTAGGTGCCGGGAGGATAGGATCCGGTGGTATTGCGAATGATGTTGTGGAGGATGAGGGCGGAGGCGTTTTTGGCGGCGATAATGCCGCCGAATTGGTTGCCGTCGATCAGGTTGCGCTGAATCGTGGCGCTGGTCGGGTCGGTGGCCTGTTCGACGAAGATGCCGTAGCCACTGGCCTGGCAGTTGACGCCGCCGCCGCCGTCGTAAGAGTTAGCAGTGATGAAGTTGTTATTGATGAGGACGGTGCCGGATCGGACGTAGATGCCGCAGGCGGTGTTGTGTAGGATCTCGTTCTGCTGGATGAGGGCGTTGCCGCTGACGACGATGCCTCCGCCGAGGGACTGGCGATTGGTGCCGGGGCTGCCGTTCTGCACGATGAATCCGGAGAGGACGGCCTGCGGACCAGAGGCGGGGACGGTCATGGTGACGGTGGTGGCGAGCGCGCCTCCGTCGATGGTTGCTACGGGGATCAACGGGGGCGTTGTGCCGGCTGGGATGGTGGTGACGGTGATCGCCTTGCCCTTGAAGTCGATGTTCTCGGTGTAGGTGCCGGGGGCGACGAGGACCGTGTCGCTATCGACGGAGTCGTTGATGGCAGACTGGATGGTCGGATATTGGGCGGTGGGAACGTTGCGAACGGTGAAGGCGTGGGCTGGAGTCAAGCTAAGCCCGAAGATAAAAAGGAAGAAAGAGCCTAAAAGCCTAGAAGGGTGCATGGTCACCGCCAGTCTTTTTGCTAGCTTTTTTGGGGGCCCGGGTCGATTTCTTTCTGAAGACGAAAAGTTGGATGCAGGGTTTGGGTAAATGGTGGGATCAAAGCGAGTTATGTCGATTTAATTTTTAAGACGAGGGGAAAGACGAGCGAGAACGGCGCTATCGGCGATGCAGGTTTTGCAGTTTTTCGAGAATTGACGATGAATTTTGTATCGGAAGGGAAGGGAGAGTTGACGTCAGGTTCGAGTGGTCCTAGTGTCATTTTCACAAGCTGGATCGGGTCGAACGTTGAGACGAGGTGAGGTATGGCCGAAGCTGAACAGGTTCGTTTGCGTGAGAGCAAGGATGGGGTGAAGGCGTGGAAGCAGTGGGGGCCTTACCTGAGCGAGCGGCAGTGGGGGACGGTCCGCGAAGACTATAGCCCGAATGGGGATGCGTGGAACTACTTCACGCATGATCAGGCGCGATCGCATGTCTACAAGTGGGGCGAGGATGGCATCGCGGGGATCTCGGACGACAAGCAGCATATCTGTTTTGCGCTGGCGATGTGGAATGGCGTCGATCCGATCCTGAAGGAACGGCTGTTCGGGCTGACGAACTCGGAGGGCAATCACGGCGAGGATTGCAAGGAGTACTACTTCTATCTGGACAGCACACCGACGCACTCGTACATGAAGTATCTGTACAAGTATCCGCAGGGCGAGTATCCGTACGAAGACCTGGTGGAGACGAATCACAAGCGGACGAGACTGCAGCAGGAGTACGAGCTGATCAATACCGGGGTGTTCGATCGGGATGAGTACTTCGATGTGTTTGTCGAGTATGCGAAGGCCGATGCGGATGACATCCTGGTGAAGATTACGGTGGCGAATCGCGGGTCTCAGGTGGCCACGCTGCATCTGCTGCCGACGCTGTGGTTTCGCAACACATGGTTTCGGAGCCGCGATGCGAAGGTGCCGGAGCTGCGCGCATTGAAGACCGGCGGCAAGGCTTCGGTGATTGCAGCGCAGCACGAGACAATGGGGCGGTTTTATCTGCACTGCGAGGGCGGGGTTCCGCTGCTGTTTACGAACAACGAGACGAATGAGAAGCATATCTCCGGCGGAACGAATTCGACGCCTTATGTGAAGGACGGCTTCCATGAGTTTGTTGTAAACGGCAACAAGGACGCGGTGAATCCTGCGGGCGTGGGGACGAAGGCGGCGGCGCACTATCAGGTAACGATGGGGCCGAAGGAGAGCTCCGAGGTGCGGTTGCGGTTGACGCGGGCCGATGCGTTGAAAGGCGGCGGGTGCGGTGCGGATTTTGACACAATCTTCCAGGACCGGGAGCACGAGGCCGATGAGTTCTACGCATCGGTGATGCAGGTCTGCACTAATGAGGACGACCGCCGGATCGTGCGGCAGGCGCTGGCCGGGATGCTGTGGTCGAAACAGTTCTATTACTTCGATCTGGATATCTGGCTCAGAGAGCACGGCTACAACGCGACGGGTGCAGGGCGGGGTGTGAATACGATGCGCAATGCGCCTTGGTTCCACATGCTGAACGAAGATGTGATCTCGATGCCGGACAAGTGGGAGTATCCATGGTATGCGGCGTGGGACCTGGCGTTTCATACGGTGTCGCTGGCGATGGTGGATATCGACTTCGCGAAGCAACAGCTGATGCTGATCGTCAGCGAGCCGTATCTGCATCCGAATGGGCAGCTGCCTGCTTATGAGTGGAACTTCGGCGACGTGAATCCTCCAGTGCATGCGTGGGCGACGATGTATGTGTACATGACGGAGAAGAGTATCCGGAAGGCGGGCGATCTTGAGTTCCTCAAAGATTGCTTCCGTAAGCTGCTGCTGAACTTCACGTGGTGGGTGAACCGGAAGGACCGCTCGGGAAAGAATATTTTTGAAGGCGGATTTCTGGGGCTGGACAATATTGGGGTCTTCGACCGCAGCGCGTCGTTGCCGGATGGTGGATTTCTGGAGCAGGCGGATGGAACGGCGTGGATGGCGATGTTCTGCCAGAGCATGTTTAGCATCGCGCTGGAGTTGACTTCGCATGATCCGAGCTATGAGCAGATGGCAGACAAATTCCTCGAACATTTTTTGTGGATCGCCGGTGCGATGGACCCGGCGGGCGATTTCGACAATGAGCTGTGGGACGAGGCAGATGGCTTCTTCTACGACGTGCTGAACATGCCGAATGGCGGGGCGTGCCGTTTGAAGCTGAAGTCGATGGTGGGACTGCTGCCTCTGTGCGCTGTGGCGATCATTCCGCCGGAAATGGTCGAGCGGTGTCCGCGATTGATGAAGCGGGTGCGAAATTTCTTTCAGCGAAGGCCGGAGCTGGCGGCGAATCTGCACGACCCCGAGGTGCCGGGAGAGAATGGACGGTATCTGCTCTCGGTGCTGAACCGTGACAACTTGAAGCGCGTGTTGTCACGGATGCTCGATGAGAAGCAGTTCTTCGGCCCGCATGGTATCCGGTCGATCTCGAAGGAGTATCTGGATAAGCCGTATGAGTTTGATCTGGATGGAAAGAAGTACACGGTGCAGTACGAACCGGCGGAGTCTTCCACGGGACTGTTCGGCGGTAACTCGAATTGGCGCGGGCCAGTGTGGATGCCGGTGAATGGGTTGATCATGAAGGCGCTGCTGCTGCTGTATCAGTACTACGGCGACACGTTCAAGATGGAGTGCCCAACCGGCTCGGGGGTAGAGAAGAACCTGTTCGAGATAGCGAATGATCTCTCCGACCGTCTGGCTACGATCTTTCGCGAGGACAAGGATGGACGTCGTCCAGTGTATGGAGATACGGAGAAATTTCAAACGGACCCGTACTGGCACGATCACCTGTTGTTTTACGAGTATTTCCATGGCGACAATGGAGCAGGCATCGGGGCGAGCCATCAGACGGGATGGACCGGCCTTGTGGCGCGGATGATCCATCTGTTCGACAGCGTGAAGGCCGACGACCTGATGAAGGAGGGAGTGGCTTCATTGATTCGCCTGAAGCCGCTGGCAGGGGCAGAGGCGCATGTTGCTGGTGAAGGCGGCCCGGTGACCAAGGAGCCTGTTACTGCGAGCAAGTAGTGGTCAGCGCGACTGTAGAAGATAATGCTGAACCAAGGCTTCGCGCATTTACAACGATCGTTAGTTCAAAACGTCTATTCTCAACCGAAGATGATTGCGGATCTGAATCCGGAACGATCTCCGTGTGTACTTCCAGTCATGAATAACAGTTTTCACCTATAATTCCTCTGCCGTCACTTCAGCCCAAGGACTCTCCGTGAACCTAAAGCGCGTCAGCCTCGCCACTGCACTCCTCATGGCTTCAACATCCTTTACCTACGCGCAGCTCGAAGGCAGCAAGCCCGACACAACGCCCATCAGCCATCCCGTCGCCGCCATTCAGGACACCGAGACCCCGGCCCAGCGCGACGCACGCATGGAGTGGTGGCGCGAGGCGCGCTTCGGCATGTTCATCCACTGGGGCCTCTATTCCATCCCCGCAGGCGAGTGGCACGGCAAGCGCACCGACCACATCGGCGAGTGGATCATGAACGACCTCTCCATCCCCGTCGCCGACTACAAGGCCTTTGCCAAAGAATTCAACCCCACCGGCTTCAGCGCGCATGACATCGTTGCCCTCGCCAAAGCCGCCGGCATGAAGTACATCGTCATCACCTCCAAGCACCACGACGGCTTCGCCATGTTCGATTCGAAGGTCGATCCCTTCAACATCGTCGCCGCCACGCCATTCAAGCGTGACCCACTCCGCGAACTCGCCGAAGAGTGCCGCAAGCAGGGCGTCAAACTTGGCTTCTACTACTCCCAGTCGCAGGATTGGACCGCTCCCGGCGGAGCCGCAGCCGTTCGCGGCGATCACGACAAGGACACCGGCCACTGGGACAAGGCCCAGGACGGCTCCTTCGACGACTACCTTAAGAACAAGTCCATTCCGCAGATCAAGGAGCTCCTCGAGAACTACAAGCAGTACCCCGTCGTCGTATGGTTCGACACACCCGGAAAGACCATGACGCCGGAGCGCGCTGCCGAGGTCGTCCAACTTCTCAACAAGTATCCCAACCTCATCTGGAACAATCGCCTGGGCGGAACCTACAAAGGCGACACCGAAACCCCCGAGCAGTTCATCCCCGCGCAGGGTTACCCCGGCCGCGATTGGGAGTCCTGCATGACCATGAACGACACGTGGGGCTTCAAGTCCTTCGATACGAACTTCAAATCTACCGAGACTCTCCTCCGCAACCTCATCGACATTGCCAGCAAGGGCGGCAACTATCTCCTGAACATCGGCCCGGATTCGCACGGTGTCGTCCCGGCCCCCGAGGTCGAGCGCCTCCAGCAGATGGGCCAGTGGCTCAAGGTCAACGGCGAAGCCATCTACAACACGAAGGCCACCCTCTTCGACACCCCCACGGGCACCTTCAGCACCACTGAGAGGGACAAGCGTGGCTATCCCAAGTACACCCCCACCTGGAACTGGCGCTCCACCACCGGCCCGAACAAGATCTACATCGAGATCTTTACCTGGCCTAAAGGGTCCTTCCACCTTGCAAACCCACCTCGTCCCATAACCGGTGCTTATCTCCTCGCCGATCCAAATCACACACCGCTCAAGATCGGCGCTTCTCAAGATGGTTTGGGATCTTCAATCGATATCCAACTTCCTGACAAACCCCTTGACCCCATCGCGACCGTCCTCGTCCTTAACACAGCCAGCTAACCAAAGCGAGGGGGTACGGTCACAGCCGTACCCCTGCTGTTGTCGTCGTCTTTGCTTTTCTTGCTTGTCATCCCCGCAGGGGACCTGCTTTTGTATTGCTCTCGCTTACTTCTACCAACCGCTTTCAGAGCTACCGAAAGTGGTCAGTCCAAAACCATCCTCGCGAAGCCAATCCACCTCAAAAACAAGCAGTCAGCAAACCACACTTGCCACACTTTTCTCCACGAACTAACCACAAATCACCACGCTCTACGCACCAACTCCGCAAGCAAAAACCACCATCCACCCCACAAAAAAATCCACCACAAAAACCTACTTCACCGTCGTAGGATCCCACCCATCGGCCCCTGCTAGAAACGTCTTCGTCTCATACTTCTTAGCCTCTTCCGTCGTAAGCTGCTTTGAAAGCGGCTCCCGTGCCTTCGCATTCGCCCCCGGCCCGCTTGAGTTAAACTCCGCATAAGTAGCCGTTTCCAGCCGTTGCGTTGGAGCACCCTTCCACTCCGACCAACCCGCCGGTTGAATATGCGACCCCATCTCCGTATTCATAAACACTACCGTCGAATAATCCCGCCAGGGCCTGCCCAAATACACCGGCCCCGAACCCTCATCCGCTGTCAGTTTGACATGGTTGAACACATACCCCGCATCTTGTCCCGCCCGCGTATTGCTCTGCGCCGTCACGTAGCCGCCGTCTGCGTGTGCGATGCTGCGTATCTCGCAGCCCTCAAACACTGCCTTCGCATCGCCAAAGATAAAGTCGACGTGCCCTTCGATGTAGCAGTCCACAAAATACTGCCTCCCAGTCACGCAGTTATCTCCCGGCAGCGCTCCATTCATGCACCCCATACTCGACGCATACAACGTGTCCTGCGCCCCAAGCAGCCGCACATTGCGAAACACCGCCCTGTCCGCCCGCACCGAAACCGCCACCGCCTGCGAAGGCACATCGCTCGTCTTGCTGTAGTCATTGGCGATCGTCATATTGCCGGCAAAAAAATCCTTGCCCGTAACAAACAACGTCGCCGAACACCTCGTCCCGCACGTAGACGCGGCACTGTTTCCATATACGAGCATGACCTTCTTCGAGTCGTCCGTATCTCCCCTCAACTGAATCCCCGGCTTATCGACATGCACCACCTCGCGATAGACCCCCGGCCGAATCCGAATCACGGCACCATCCTCGGGAGCCGCATTCACCGCGGCCTGAATCGTCGTAAAGTCCCCACCCGAAGCCCCGACCGTAATCACCTTCGGCTCCCTAGCCCAAGCCACTCCAGATACCAGGAGGACAACCAGCGCCCACAATCCTCTCATCCCATTCCTCCATCCTGCCAAGCAGCGTAGCCTGCTACCCATCCATCATGCAATCAATGGCCTGACCACCTGGCCACCCCTTTCTTCCTCTTTGCTTGACACAGATAGCCTAAGACCGACTATCCTCATCCACGTCAGATAAATTACCTAATCTTCCGGACTAACAGGTCCGACGAACAATGGTCAGACCAGCATCGCAGCAGGAGTTTCGACTTAATGTCCATGAAAACCGCCAGCCTTCCTGACTCGGGGTTCACCACGTCCATCCCTGAAAAGTCGAACGTCCGCTGGTTCGTCTGCTTCCTTCTCTTCGCCGCCACCACCATTAACTACATGGACCGTTCGGTCTTTTCGCTGATCGAGCCGCTGCTGCATCTCCCTTTCATGGGCTGGATTCCCGGCCTTGACGCCGCCCATCAACCCGCATATGACATCAACTTTGGCCGCGTTCTCATCTGCTTCCAAATCGCCTACGGCGTAGGATTCCTCTTCGCCGGTCGTCTAATTGACAAGCTTGGCACCAAGACCGGTTACGCTATCGCCGTCCTCGTCTGGGGCATGGCATCTCTGAGCCATTCGCTCGTTACCACCGTCATCGGATTCTGCATTGCCCGCATCTTCCTCGGCCTCGGCGAGTCGGGCAACTTCCCGGCCGCCATCAAAGCCACCACCGAGTGGTTCCCGTCCGAAGAGCGCGCTCTCGCCACCGGCTTATTCAACTCCGGTTCAAACGCCTCGGCCTTTATCGCTCCTATCCTTATTGCTGTCGTTACCGCACGCTTTGGCTGGCATGCAGCCTTCCTCTGCACAGGATCGATGGGAATGGTCTGGCTCGTCGTCTGGCTCCTGTTCCCGTACAACAAGCTTCGCCGCGGAGCTACGCAGACCCAGGCCACCCTGGCTCCCGTCACAGAGGGCGGCTCCCTCTATTCGATCTTGTTCCGTCATCGAGGCTTCTGGGCCTTCTTCATCGCCAAAGGCCTCACGGATCCCATCTGGTGGTTCTATCTCTTCTATCTCCCCAAATTCCTCAACGATAACTACGGCCTCAACCTGAGCCATGTCAAATATCCGTTGTTCGTCATCTACACTGCGGCCAGCATCGGCTCTATCTCCGGTGGCTGGCTCTCCGGCTTCCTCATGAATCGCGGCTTCAGCATCAACGCCGGACGCAAGATCGCATTGCTCGTCTGCGCCCTCTGCGTCATTCCGATCATGTTCGTCCCGCACATGCACACGCTCTTTCCAAACAATGCATGGCCCGCAATCGCACTGTTCTGCCTCGCCACCGCCGCACATCAGGGCTGGTCTGCGAACCTCTTCTCCACACCGACCGATATGTTCCCCTCTACTGCCATCTCTACCGTCGTCGGCATCGGCGGAGCAGCGGGTGCGGCCGGCGGGGCCGCTTTCACATGGCTCGTCTCACATTATTTCTCTCGCCATCCGCTGCTCATCTTTACACTCGGAGGTTCTGCCTATGTCCTGGCGCTCCTCATCTTTCAAATCCTCGTCCCACGCCTTGGAGCACGCCAGAACGCCTAGTTTTTTGCGGCATCCAAACGCAGACGGCCCATCGCATATCGGCGCGTGGATGGGCTCAAACCCAATATCCACTTTGCTTAGCTAGACGCATTACCTCGTGTTACTCTTCTCCCACTTATGCTCAAGGAGCTAAATCCGGCGTGAAAAAAGAGGTCACCAAAGAGATCCAGGACGACGTAACTACCCACAGCCAGCTCACCATGCAGGTTGTAGAACACGTCCGCTCACTCATTGCCAAGGGCGAGGTAAAGCCCGGCGACCGTCTTCCGCCAGAACGTGAACTGGCCCGTAAGCTCAAGATCAGCCGGTCCAGCCTCCGCGCCGGGATTGGCTTCCTCTCTGCCATGGGTGTTCTCAAGAGCCGCCACGGCGCCGGAACCTTTGTCTCGAGCGGACCACCCGCTCTCGACTCCAGCTCCCTGCATGTCCTTGGGGCGCTCCATGGGTTTCTGCCCTGGCAGATGTTCGAGGCGCGCCTTGTCCTCGAATCCTCCGTTGCCGCCCTGGCAGCCGAGCGTGCTACCGACGAGCACATCGCTGAACTTGCTGAAGAGGTCGCCGAGATGTACGCGGCACTGGACGATCCCCAGGAGTACCTTATCCACGATGTTCGTTTCCACCGGACGATTGCTCGCGCAGCGGGGAACCCCATCCTCGGCGCTCTGATGGAGACCATTACCGCCAATCTCTATGGCTACCGCAGCAAAACCGTCGGGAACGCGCAGGACCTCAAGGAATCGGCGGAGATGCACCGCGAGATCTATCGCGCTATCCGCTCTCATAATCCAGCCCAGGCCCGTCAGGCTATGGAACAGCATCTCAAGCTAGCCAGCAAGGCCCAGGCGGCAGAGACCGATCTAACCGCCATTCCCGCTCCCGATGAGCCGCAAGAAGAGGCCCCTGAAGAAATTTCCACGTCTAGAAATTGAAGGGCCTGGCTTCGTTTTAGTGCTGTGGCTGATCCCGAAGATCGCTTCCGCGGCTGCAATCGCTTGCTGCTGCGACGCGGGGTATGATCACTGACGTGACGGTGAGCGATTCTGAGATAACGAAAATGATGGAGCGGTTGCGCGCTGGCGAAGTACGGACGCTGGCGCGTGCATTGTCATTGGTGGAAGATGGTGCGGCGGGTTCGGCTGAGATTGTTGCGCGGTGCAGAGCGAATGCGAGAGGGGCGCTGCGGGTGGGGGTGACGGGGCCTCCGGGAGCGGGGAAGAGCACGCTGGTGGATCAGATGGCTCGATGGTTGCGCGGGCAGGGGCAGGCTGTGGGAGTGGTGGCGGTGGATCCGTCTAGTCCTTATACGGGTGGTGCACTGTTGGGGGATCGGATTCGGATGCAGGGTTTTGCCGGGGACGCGGGGGTGTTTATTCGCAGTATGGCTTCGCGGGGGGCGATGGGTGGAGTGGCGAAGGCGGTGGGGGATGTGTGTTCGGTGATGGAGGCTGCTGGACGGGGAACGATTTTGATCGAGACAGTGGGGGTGGGGCAGGATGAGGTCGAGGTCGTGGGGGTGGCCGATGTGACGGTGCTGGTGCTGGTGCCGGGGATGGGGGATGAGGTGCAGAGTTTGAAGGCCGGGGTGATGGAGGTGGCGGACATCTTTGTCGTGAATAAAAGCGATGCGGGTGGAGCGGAGCGGGTGGAGGCGGAGATTCTGGCTATGCAGGGGTTGGTCGAGAAGTGGGTTTCTCCGCTCCGCGCTTCGCGCTCCGGTCGAAATGACAGTGTGGGTGGCGAGGAGTGGGTGGCTCCGGTTGTGCGCACTGTGGCGACGAGTGGGGAGGGTGTGGCGGAGTTGATGGAGGCGGTTCAACGGTGTGCTGTTTGGAAGAAGGAGCATGGCGTGCGTTCGCGGTTGGGTGCGAAGGGATTGCGGCTGGATCATCTTGGTGTGGCGGTGAAGAGTATTGCAGCGGCGCGGGTGTTTTATGAGGCGCTGGGGATGAGTGTGACGCATGAGGAGACGGTGGAGCATGAGAAGGTGAGGACAGCAATGCTTCCGCTGGGTGAGAGTCGCGTGGAGTTGCTGGAGCCGACGGAAGAGGAGTCGGTGATTGGGCGGTTTTTGGGGAAGAGGGGTGAGGGGCTGCATCATATTGCTGTGCGGGTGGAGGGGATTGATGAAATGTTCGAGAGGCTGAGGATGCAGGGGGTAAGATTGGCGAGCGATGCGGTGCGGGTGGGTGCGGGTAGGCATCGGTATTTTTTTGTGCATCCGGCGAGTACGGGTGGCGTGTTGCTGGAGATTGTCGGCGATGCACGTGAGGGTGGGGCGTGATGCGGCTCTTGTTGATCGATACATGTGGGAGCGAGGGGAGTGTCGCACTGGTTGATACGGAGGCGGCGCAGGTGGTTGTGGCGACCGAGATTTTGCCGGGGCGGACTTCTTCGGAGCGGCTGGTCCCGGCGGTGCGGAAGTTGATGGAGTCGCGTGGTTGGGCTCAGCGGGAGTTGGCGGCGGTGGTGGTGGTGCATGGGCCGGGGTCGTTTACTGGGGTGCGGGTGGGGTTGAGTGCGGCTAAGGGTTTGAGTGAGGCGAGTGGGGTTCCGCTGGTTGCTGTATCTCGGCTGGCGCTGCTGGCTGCGGGTACGGGTGAAGGGGAGACGGTGGTTCATGCGGTGCTCGATGCGGGGCGTGGGGAGTTTTATTACGGCGAGTATGCTGGACGGCGATGTGTAAGGGAGGCTCTGCTGACGAGGGAAGAGGTTGCGGCTGCGGTGGGTGGCGATGTGGTGGTGGTGTGTGAGGCGAAGGTAGCGGAGGCTTTAGCGGGGATGTCTGTGCGTATGGTGCGGGAGCCTTTGGCGGAGGATGCTCTGTCGTTTGCGGTGGAACGGATTGCGGTGGGGGATTTTGATGATGCGGCTACGCTGGATGCGAATTATCTGCGACGGAGTGTGGCAGAGATCTTTGCTAAACCGAAGAGTGTTGTGGGATGAGTGTCAGCGTTCGGGTTCGGGTGACTGGCGTTGCGGATGTCGATGCGGTGGTTGCGCTGGAACGCGCTGCGGGGAAGGCTCCACACTGGAGTGCAGCGGAGTATGTGGCGATTGTTGCGAGTGAGGACGGTGGGGTTCGACGGTGTCTTTTAGTTGCGGAGAGGGATGGGCGGTTGGTGGGGTTTGCTGTGGGGAAGGCGATTGGTGTGGGGGCTGAGGGTTCCGGTGAGTTGGAGAGTGTGGCGGTGGATGCGGCCGTGCGCAGAATGGGCGTTGGACGGGCGCTTTGCAGGGCTGTGGTGGAGTGGTGCCGGGGGCTGGGTGTCGCGTCGGTGGAGCTGGAGGTTCGGGCTGCGAGTGCCGGGGCGATTGCTTTGTATACGGGGCTCGGATTTGTGAGTGTGGGGCGTCGGCGAGGGTATTATCGCGATCCGGCGGACGATGCTTTGCTGATGCGGCTGGAGTTAGGAAATTGTGGAGAAAGAGCTTTGCCAGCGTCGTCGGGGGTGTGGTAGCTTTTTGGGCCAGCAGTGAGATGTTGTCCGGCTGGAGGTACTCTCTCATGCAGACTGCGAAGTTCATTGAGCTTCCGAACCTTCCAAATCAGTCCCCTCTGCCTTCCATTCATCAACTTAAGCAGGAACATAGCTTGTACGACCGCAGGCTGGAGACGCTGCGCTCGAAGATGTTCCTGACGGATGCTGAGCAGATGGAAGAGGTGCGATTGAAGAAGCTCAAGTTGAGCCTAAAGGACGAGATGGAGAGATTGCGGCGGATGGGGGCTGGTCTTCCCTCGGACTAAACGGGGGCTGGCGGACGACAGGCGCTGAAGGGCGCGTCGAACGAAGGTGTGCGTGGCCTTATAATCGAGTCACTTATGGTTCGTGATGGATTCTTCTACGCGCTTGGGCTCGGTGTTGTGGCGGCGGTGCTTTGGTATCTGACACGATGCCCTCTGTCCTGGTGCGCTTTGCCGATAGTGCTGGCCGCCTTCTTTTTGTGGTTCTTTCGTGATCCGAACAGGACGATTCCGGCAGGGCCAGGGCGAGATTGTTTCGCCTGCCGATGGTGTGGTGACTGAGGCGGAGTGGATCGAGACGACGAGTGGGAGCAGGCTGCGGCTGAGCATCTTTCTGAATGTGTTCGATGTGCATGTGAACCGCTCGCCCGTGAGTGGAACGGTGAAGCTGGTGGAGTTTCGCAAGGGGCAGTTTCATGAATGCGATGAAGCCTGAGTCGGTGCTGAATAATGAGCAGACGCTGATTGTGATTGACGCCGGTGGATATGACGTAAGCTTTAAACAGATTGCGGGGCTGCTGGCTCGTCGGATTGTGTGCAATGTGAAGCCGGGCGATCGAGTAGAGCGCGGGCAGCGTGTCGGGTTGATCAAGTTTGGCTCGCGCGTGGATGTACTGATGCCTGCGGAGGCTAATCTGAAGGTGAAGACAGGTTCGCGTGTGCGTGGTGGGTCTTCGGTGCTGGCGGTAGTTCCTGAGGCCGGTGCCTAATGGCGATGGAGGCTCAGGTAGGGGGCTGACGGTAAGGTAAAACGGCAGCCTAGTCGCGGAATGTATATTCTGCCGTCGCTGTTTACGGCGGGCAATATCGCCGCCGGCTACTACGCGATTACGCAGAGCGTGCAGGGATCGGTGGCGGACCCGGCGTTCTTCGATCGAGCGGCACTGGCGATTGGGTTTGCGGTGTTGTTCGACGGACTCGACGGGCGCATTGCGCGGATGACGAATACGACGAGCGACTTCGGCAAGGAATTGGACTCGCTCGCGGATGTGATTACGTTTGGAGTCGCTCCGAGTTTGCTGGCGTATATCTGGGGGTTCCGGATGCTGCCGATGATGGCGCATCCACATCTGCGTGAGCAGATTCTTCATCTTGGGGTCTTCGTCTGCTTTCTATTTCTTATCTGTGGGGCGAGCCGACTGGCGCGATTCAACATCAGCGTCAATCCGCAGCCGCGCAATCCGGGGCGTCCGGGAAAGAAGTACTTTGTGGGAATGCCGATTCCGGCGGGGGCGGGAGTGATTGCTTCGGTGGTTCACTTTGAAAATGGGTCACCGATCTCCGATCCGCGGATGGCGTGTGTGTGGCTCTGCCTGATTTTGTTTACGGGCTTTCTGATGGTGAGCAGTTGGCGGTTCTGGAGTGGCAAGGAGATTAGCCTTGGCAGCCGGCACCCGTTCCAACTGGTGGCGGTGGTGGGAGCGCTGATTGCACTGGTTGCGTTGTACTCGGAGTACATGCTGATGGTGATTGCGTTGGGATATCTGGTGTCGGGCGTGCTGCACGGCTGGCGTACTCATGGAGTCGAGAGCGGCGGCATCATACGGGTGTGACGCAGGGTTAGCGTTTCTGCGTGGGTTGTGAAGGGCCAGCTTTGCCGGTGCAAAGAAATTAAAGTTGCAGGTGGATATGTCGAACAGAATGTTTCGGATTGGAATTGTTGGGGCGTCGTCTCTCGCCGGCAAGGAGTTGAGCGATGAGTTAGGCGAGTCCCTGCTTGCGGCATCGGATGTAGTGCTGCTCGACGATGAAGATGTTGCCGGTCAGATTACTACCGCTGGCGATGAGCCTGCGTTTATTCAACGGATTGAAGCTTCTTCGTTCGAGAGGATGGACTTTGTTTTTTTTGCGGGTGACGCGGATGTGACGAAGAAACACTGGCAGGATGCTCGGCGGGCGGGGGCAAGCATCGTCGATCTAACCTATGCGCTGGAAGGAGAGAAGGATGTGCTGGTGCGTGCCCCGTGGGTGGCCGAAGAGCTTGAGGCAAGGATTCCACGGACGGCGCCAGAGCCAGATTTGAAGACGCCTGGTGTAGTTGCGGCGCATCCTGTGGCTGTGATGCTGGCACTGACGACGGCGAGGCTGCAGGCGAAGCTTCCGGTGGCGAGCGTTGCGGCGACGGTGATGGAGCCGGCGTCCGAACATGGCAGGGTAGCGATGGATGAATTGCATCAGCAGACGGTGAATTTGCTGAGCTTCCAGAGCCTTCCGCGAGAACAATACGACGCGCAGGTGGCGTTCAATCTGCTGCCAACGCTTGGCGAGTCCGCGAAGATAAACCTCGACAAGACGGAGCGACGAATTCGTAGTCAATATGTCTCGATTTCTTCAGGGTTGTTGCCGTCGTTGGCGTTGCAGATTGTGCAGGCGCCCGTGTTCCATGGTTATGTGATTTCAGCACTGGTGGAGTTTGCCCAGCCGGCTTCGATTCTTGAGGTGGAAGAGGCGTTATCTGGCGAGCATATTGATCTTGTGAGAGAAGAGTCTGAGCCGCCGAGTAATCTGAGCGCGGCAGGGCAGGAGGACATCATGATCCGCGTGACAGGCGAGTCGGATGGCGGAAAGCCGGGAACGCGGTTCTGGTTGTGGCTGGCCGCAGATAATTTGAAGTTTGCGGCGTTAAATGCAATTGCCTGCGCGAGTGAGCTGCGTCGGTTGCGTCCGCTGGGCAAGGTGCAGTAGTGTCTGTGTGGGATTAAGGATCGTGGCTTCCTCGTCATAGGTCGATGACCTGTGCGATGCTTGTACTGTTAGCTTGAAATTGGGCCGGAATCGCAGGAAATGTGCCATTTAGAGGGAGATGCTTACTTGCTTGGCAGAGACTCTGTAACAAATGCAACGATGCGAATTGGCATCGACCTAGGTGGAACGAAGATTGAAGCGCTCGCTATCGACAAAGGTGGCGTGGAGTTGGCGAGATATCGGGTTGATACGCCGCGAGATGACTATCGTGCGACGATCGATGCGATGGCAGGATTGGTTTTTCGGATTGAGCAGGAGACGAAACACACGGGTACAGTCGGGGCAGGGATTCCGGGGAGTATCTCGGGTAAGACTGGGTTGGTGAAGAATTCGAACTCGGTATGGCTGAATGGCCAGCCGCTCCATCGAGATTTGTCCGCTGCGCTTGCTCGCGAGGTGCGGGTCGCCAATGATGCTAATTGTCTTGCGGTTTCGGAGGCTACGGATGGTGCGGCTGCGGGCAAGCATGTTGTGTTCGGCGTGATTTTGGGAACTGGATGCGGTGGTGGACTTGCAATTGGTGGGCAGGTTCACGCTGGCCCCGATGGAGTTGCTGGAGAGTGGGGGCACAATCCGTTGCCGTGGCAGCGGCCGGAGGAATATCCCGGGCCGATATGTTACTGCGGCCAGCGAGGATGCATGGAGATGTGGGTATCCGGTACAGGCGTAGCGCGGGATTACAAGGAGTCGACCGGCAAGGATCGGACTGCGCGGGAGATTTTGACAGATTTTGAGGCAGGGGAGGCTGAGGCGTCTGCAGTTGTGGAACGCCTGGAAGATCGTTTGGCGCGAGGACTGGCACATATGATCAATATTCTTGACCCGGATGCGGTGGTGATTGGAGGAGGGCTCTCAAAGGCGAAGCATCTTTATGAGAGCATTCCAAAAAGAATAGCGGCCTATGTGTTTGGCGGTGAAGCGGACACGCCGATTTTACCGGCCAAATATGGGGATTCGAGCGGAGTTCGGGGAGCAGCCTGGCTTTGGCCTGCAATCAATGTTCAGAAGAACACCTGATTCGTAACACTATGCGATACTTTAAAGCGTAGTGTTTTTGTTCCTACGCCGGGATGGCGGAACTGGCAGACGCAGCGGACTCAAAATCCGCCGATCGCAAGGTCGTGGGGGTTCGACCCCCCCTCCCGGCACCACTGTAAGTTGTTTATATGTAACCACTTAAATGCATCTTTAGGGCAGCGCAGTACCTTAAGGGCGCTCCACGTTTCGCCTTAAATTCGCTTTCGGTACAGTTTCGGTACAGTTTAAAGTCTGTCATCTCGCCTTCAACTTACTGATTTGGAACGAGTTCTCGATGAAGAAATCGATACCGGTCGAATTCGAAGGGATTGCGGATGGTACCCTAACCCGTAACGGCCCGACCGCAAGGGACTTTCAATAATTACGCGCCCTCTCGCAGCAGGCTTCAGTCCGCGTGCCTGACGACTGGCTAGTTTAGCCTTGTCTGATCTTGCTTTAGTGTTCGGATCATCAGAGCTTAGCGCGTCGTAGGCGGAGTGCATTGCCGACGACCGAGACGGAACTGAAGCTCATCGCCGCAGCGGCGATCATCGGACTCAAGAGCAAGCCGAAGGCTGGATAGAGCACTCCTGCGGCCAGCGGAACTCCGAGCGCGTTATAGATGAAGGCGAAGAACAGGTTTTCCCGGATGTTGTTCATCGTGAGGTGGCTGAGCTCGCCGGGCCTTCACGATATTCCGCGCAGGTCGCCCTTTACAAGGGTTATCCCGCCGGTTTTCATGGCAACGTCCGTGCCGGTTCCCATCGCGATCCCGACATGGGCCTGCGCGAGTGCTGGCGCGTCGTTGACTCCGTCGCCGGCCATAGCGACGATGGCTCCGCTGTCCTGTAGCTTCTTGACCACTTCTGCTTTATTTTCGGGAAGTACGTCCGCCTCGAAGTCGATGCCGAGCTTCTTGGCCACGGCCTCCGCCGTGGTGTGATTGTCGCCGGTCACCATGACGACCTTGATCCCTTCCTTCTTGAGCTGTTCTATGGCTTCGGCGGTGGTGGATTTGATCGGATCTGCGACGGCGATCAACCCAGCGAATTTGCCGTCCATCGCGACGTACATGACGGTCTGACCTTCGGCCTGGAGCAATTCAGCCTTCGTCCGCATTGGCTCCGCAGAGGTCTTGAGGTCCGTCATGAGGGCTGCATTGCCAATGGCGACTTGTTTGCCATTGAGATTGCCTTTGACTCCTTTACCCGTGACCGACTCGAAGCCTTCAATCGAACCCAGTTCAAGCTTGCGCTCCTTTGCGCCGGAGAGGATCGCAGCGGCGAGTGGGTGTTCGCTTGCCTTCTCAAGGCTTGCCGCTGCTTGCAGCAACACATTCTCGTCAATGCCTTCAACAGCGACGACGCTGGTCAGCTTCGGCTTGCCTTCCGTCAAAGTGCCGGTCTTATCGACTACGAGAGTATTGACCTTCTCCAGTGTTTCGAGAGCCTCCGCGTTGCTGATGAGAATGCCTTCACCTGCGCCTCGACCAGTTCCCACCATGATGGCCATCGGCGTTGCAAGACCCAGAGCGCAAGGGCAAGCGACGATGAGCACGGCCACCGCGTTGATGAGAGCGTGAGCGTAATGGGGCTGCGGCCCGAAGATAGCCCAGACGACAAAGGTAATGACCGCCGAAAGCAGAACGGCGGGTACGAAGTAGGAAGCCACAACATCGGCGAGCCTCTGAATAGGAGCGCGGGTGCGCTGTGCTTCACTGACCATCTTCACGATTTGTGCAAGCAAAGTATCCGAGCCGATGCGTTCGGTCTTCATCACAAAGCTGCCAGTCCCATTGATCGTGCCGCCGGTCACCTTGTCGTTGGCATTCTTTTGGACAGGGATCGGCTCACCACTAACCATTGACTCGTCCACAGAGCTGCTGCCTTCCAGCACGACACCGTCAATGGGAACCTTTGCGCCGGGGACGTACGCGAAGCTTGTCGCCGACCTGGATGGCGTTCAAGTCAACATCGGCCTCTGACCCATCAGGAGCGATACGGCGTGCCGTCTTCGGAGAGAGGCCGAGCAACGCTTTGATTGCGCCACTGGTGGCACTTCTCGCCTTGAGCTCCAAGACCTGGCCAAAGAAGCACGAGCACCGGGAAATGAATAGCCTCAGCCTGAAAGTAGAGTCCGGTTGCCCGGACATGTCTCGGAAAGATGGCGGAAACAGTTGGGAAAGACCACTGCGAACATACTGTAAAGATAGGCCGCCCCCGAGCCAATCGAGATTAAAGGTAAACATGTTCAGGTGACGGCTGATGATCGAAGCCCAGCCGCGCTGGAAGAAAGGCCACCCTCCCCATAGAACAACCGGGCTCGCGACGATCAACTCGGCCCAGCCCAGACTTCTACCGGGTAGAAGATGCTGGATGGGACGGCTTGGCAGCGCGTTGGAAACCATGACAGCGAGCAATGGAACTGTGAGAACGATGCCAATCCAGAGACGCCTGGTCATGCTGTCGAGTTCAGGATTGGCCTCGGTGAGAGTCACGGTCATCGGTTCTAGCGCCACATCGCATATCGGGCAGCTACCTGGCTCATCACGGATGATTTGCGGATGCATGGGGCAGGTGTATTGCGTCTTAGTGGCGGGTGCCGCGACTTTCGCAGGTTCTAAATGCCATCCCGCACTTGGGACAACTCCCCGGGCCGGCCTGATGGACTTCCGGGTGCATGGGGCAGGTGTAGTCTGCCTTTGCATCATTATCCTTCGACTGTTCCTTGGTCGGGACTGCCTGAGTCTTCTGGAGATACTTGTCCGGGTCCGCCTGAAATTCCGTTGCGCTACTCTTGCTGCAGAAATAAAGCTTGTCGCCGCTATGATCCACGGAGATCGCCTTTGTGGGGTCGAATGGCATCGCAAACCGGGTCTTTCAGAAGCTGATTTGTCGGATCAACCATCGTTGGCATCGTCTAGCTGTTCCCTTCTTCGTTCGTTGTCGTAGCAGTATATATCGCCTCCTCGTTCCTCTAATGCTGCTGACGAACGAGGAGAAGAAGTCTTACAGTTGGCTCCGGCGACAAGTGCAATCGAGGCATCGATGCTCGGCACAGGCCCCGCAGACCGCGATGAGCTTTTTCGCGACAGCCTTGCGTGCTCGATGCAGGCGAACCGATGCGTTATTCGCGCTCGTCTGTCGGGATTGAGCGAACGATTCGATGGTCACGCCGCCAAGGTCTACTTGTTCGATGGCTTCGCGGACTCGTCCTTAAGATCGCGAATTACGTCTCCGATGCACGCACATGCGGTCTCAGCAAAGTCCAATTCGAAGCTAACGGGAAGTTCCGTAGTATATGTTTCGTGCGCCCTCGTCTGTGCCGAACCTTCGGTAATGATCCGTTACCGCGTTGCGAAGGATGCGATAGAACCAGGCCACGGTCTCTCGTGCTCCCGAATCTCCGAACCATGTTCGATTCGCTTTGATATATGCCGACTGAAGCAAGTCTTCCGCCACTGCCTTGTCTTCGACTCGGGAAGTGAGGAAGCTCAAGAACTTCGCATGGTGTCCCATCATCCGGTCTATCACCTCGGTAGACTCGGATGTCGGGGTTTCACGGTTACTAATCTGCATTGCACATCTACCTCTCTGTAATTTCCAATGTCAGGCGGTCACTAATGATAGGCCTGGAACTAAGGATTGGTCTGGTCAAGTCGATATCTTGACGATCTCATGACCCACTGACGCCGAACGCTCTACATCTTGAGATGTCTGGACTGCCTTCAGCGTTCCGTTCTTGAACGCTCGCTCCTTCATCATCACGAAGAAGACCGGCACCAGAATCAGGACGTGAATGGCCGAAGTAATGATGCCTCCAACAATGGGGGGCGGCAATCGGCTTCATCACGTCCGAGCCGATACCAGACTCCCAAGAATCGGCGCTAGGCTGGCGCAAACTGCAACAACGGTCATCAGCTTGGGACGTCGAACGTCGGCACGGGTGCCGGCCAGACGTCCGTCTGGACCGACGCGGTCATCGCGTCGCCGACCGACAACGTCAACGACTCGAGTGCGGTCGTGCTGGGCACCTTCGTCCACTCCGGCGGCCTGGCGGTCAACCAGAGCTACACGCAGACGCAGACGTTCGCGATGCCGCCGGGCTTCAGCGGGCGCTACCACCTGTTCGTCGAGGCCGACCACGACGACGTGGTCTTCGAGGACGGCCTGAAGGCCAACAACGTCGCCGAGCGCCGCCAACCACTTCGACGTGATGCCGATCCCGTATGCCGACCTTGTCGTCTCGTCGATCGACGTGCCGCAGCCGGCCGGCAGCGGCCAGCCGCTGAATGTCACCTGGACGGTGACGAACCAGGGCATCGGCCTGACCAGCGTGCCGAGCTGGGACGACGACCTCGCGCTGGCCAGCGACCCGGCCGGCAAGACGATCATCAAGGACTACGGCCTGTTCAACCACCTCGGGCCGATCGGCCCGGGCGAGAACTACGTGCGCACGGCCGAGATCACCCTGCCGGACGGCCTGAACGGCACCTACTACTTCGTGGTCACCGCGGCGGCGACAACCCGCCGTTCGAGTTCATCTACGGCAACGGCACCGACAACGTCACGGTTTCGTCCCCGTTCACGATCAACCTGACGCCGCCGCCCGACCTCACCGTCAGCAGCGTGGTCGCGCCCCGACCACCGCCGAGGAGGGGAGCACGATCCAGGTGCAGCTGGACCGTCCAGGACGCGGCCGCCGGCACGCGGGCGCGCTAGTGCAGGACGCGGTCTCCAGCCGGCCGGCCAGCCCAACGCCCCCTCGTCGTGGCGGGCACCTACGACAACTTCACGGCGCTGGCGCCGGGCAAGTCGTACAGCCGGACCGAGGCGATCACCCTGCCGGTCCACATCAGCGGCCTGTACAACGTCGAGGTCATCGCCAACTCCGACGGCAGCCTGTTCGAGAACGGCGCGACCGCCAACAACACCGGCGTCGCCCCGCGCCGACGACGGTCACCGTCATGCCGCGGCCCGACTTGCAGGTCGCCGCGATCGACATCCCTGCGCAGGTCAACGCCGGCGCGCACGTTCTCCGTCACGTACACCATCATCAACCAGGGCAATGCCCCGACGACCGTCAACTGGGACGACAAGGTCTACCTCTCGCTGACCCCGGACGTCGAGGGCGGCTCGATCCTGATCCAGGAACTCCCCAACCAGGCGGCGCGGCCCGGGCGACGAGTACGAGGCGACGACCGTCCCGGTCGTCGTGCCGGATCGCTATCCGGGCCAGGTCTACGTGATCGTGGTGGCCGACGCCAATCACCAGGTCGACCAGTGGCCCAACGGTGCGCACGACGTCGACCGAGTATCAGCCGATCTACGTCAATCCGCTGCCGCTGCCCGACCTGGTGACCAGCGACGTCGTCGCCCCAGACCAGGCTCATCGCCGGCAGCACGTTCGACGTCACCTACACGGTCACCAACCTGGGCGCCGGCCCGACGCTCGTGAATACCTGGACCGACTCGATCTGGCTGATGCGCGACAAGACGCGGCCGATCCCGGCCCAGGGCGACATCCTGCTGACCCAGTTCACGCACACCGGCGGCCTCGACGTGAAGGCCGGCTACGACCAGACCGTCAGCGTCACCCTGCCCGGCGAACCTCGACCCGGGGACCTACTACATCACGCCCTGGACCGACCTGTACTCGACGGTCCTCCAGGACACCCTGGCGGTCAACGTCAACCCCGACGATCCCAACAATCTGTACAGCGACAACTACAAGGCGCGGTCGGTCGACATCCTGGCGCCGCAGCCCGATCTCGCCGTCACATCGGTCACCGCCCCCAAGCAGGCCAAAGGCGGCGACACGATCACGGTGTCGTGGACGGTGCAGAATCAGGGCACCGGGGTCGCCCAGCCGGTCGGCTGGATCGACACCGTGTATCTGACCAATGACCCGGCCAACCCCCTGGACCAGCACGCCATCACCCTGACCCTCGGGTCGGTCGAGCACGACAGCGTGCTCGATCCGATGGTTCGTACAGCGCCAGCCTGACCGTCGAGCTCTCGCCGTCCGCCGTGGGGCCAGTACATCGTCGTCTTCACCGACGCGCCGGCAACTCGGCGTCGACAACCCGTATAACATCGTCAAGGAGTCGGACGAACCGCCGTACATCGTCGCCTCGGTGCTCGTCGCCGCCGACAACCTGAAGGCGGTCGCGACCGCTGTCACACCCGTGCCGGCCGACCTGGTCGTCACCAAGGTGTCGATCCCCGCGGTGAACTATTCCGGCGAGCAGATGACGTTCACCTACACGGTCACCAACGAGGGCACGATCCCGGTGTGGTCGGGCACGGCCTACTGGACCGACTTCATCTGGCTGTCCACCGACACGACCTTCATCCGCACCCGCGCTCCTTCCTCGGCCAGACGACCCACTTCCAGGATCAGGGCCAGCCGCTCCAGCCGGGCGCGAGCTACAGCGTCACTTACACGGTGACCCTGCCGCCCGGCACCGGCGGCCATTACTACCTCTATATCGACCTCGACGCCCACAACGACTACCCGCTGG